>SIAD01000020.1 GCA_009691915.1 Phycisphaerales bacterium | reverse complement strand
TTGTTTCTGGAGCAGGTGGTTTGTAGCCAAGTGAACTGTGCGGTCTGACTTCGTTGTAGTGGCGACGCCATTTCTCAATCATGATCTTCGCTTCTCGCAGCGTGTAAAAGATTTCGCCGTCCAACAATTCATCGCGCAGTTTTCCGTTGAAGCTTTCCACATATCCGTTCTCCCACGGACTGCCGGGTTCAATAAAGAGTGTCTTCACTCCAACCTGTGCAAGCCAATCGCGCACGACATGAGCCGTGAACTCTGGACCCAATGATTTTCGTTGGTCGCTGCGAACATGTTCGGGAACTCCTCGCGTCGCCATCAACCATGACAAGCGTTCAAGCAAGGCGTCCGAGTTCAACTTGCGCGCCACATCAATAGACACACACTCGCGTGTCCATTCATCACCCACCACCATCGAAGAACTCGTTCCGACATATCTCGCCTCACGACCACTCGATCAAACAACGGGCAATCCACTGCAATTCGAGGTCTCTGATGGGGCGCCACTCATCTCGAGCGCGCCGTTGTCAAACCGGCAGTCGCCAAACAATTCGAGTTCGCACGATGTGGCACCGCGGTGGATCTGGTTCAGTGGCAACGATCAACTCAAGCGGTGGCGTCAGAGTCCTTGATTCGCTTCGAACGACCCCACCCTCAAACAGAGGCCCCCACTGCCGCCCGCTCCGTCCACCCACGCCTCAACCCACCACCCGTCAAGGTCCAAGCGGGCCACCGTGCCGGGATTCGCGAGCGCTGTGTCATAGAGCGCGCGCTCGCACCCCTTCGACGCCGCTCGTGACGCGCCGGGGTCGATCGCGATGCGCGGCGTGTCGGGAGCCGCCGCGAATGACCGTCGCGGCGCGCGGACACGATCAACCAAGTCCACCACCGCTCCCTGCTGCAGGAGCTGAGCAGTCACTGCATCGCCGACTGAGCCAATGCCCTCCACCAACAGCGACGGCACTACGCCAATCCCCCGTGCCGTCCCCTGGGAAAGGTCGAACTCGACGCAGCCGTTTTCACTCACGCCGATGCCGATGCGAGTGCCGCTCTGCGAAAGCGCCGCGATCAGTCGTCCGATGCGATGTCGCTCCATGAAGTGAGAGTCAGTGAGCACCCAGGGCTGCAAGGCCATGCCCGGGCCAACCTGCGGTCCGGTCTTCGAGCCGACACCCAAGGCCTCAGCCGAACTCCCCGTGAGAAACATCGTCTCGCCCATCATCGCGTCCCCCGCGCTCGTGCCGGCGATCACCCCGCCCCGCGCGAGCAGCCGCCGCAACGCCGCGCACTCGGGCGTGTCGATCCCCTCTGGGCGGTACCGCTGTGTGATCCGCTTCTGGTCACCACCCGTAAAGAAGATCCCGTCGGCAGCGTCGATGAGCCGGACCGACTCATCGGTGGGCAACTCGCGCGTCATCGTGTCAATCACTACACCGGGGCAGAACGACTTGATCCCCCCGACGATATTCAAGCACTCCCCATCCTGATCACCACTGGCGGCGGTCGCGATGAGGATGCGGGGTTGAACCGTGGCCGCCGCGGCGCTGCTCGCCAATTCACAGAACCGCCTCAGCACCGGCTCGTTCTTCTCATCAAGCCCGCCACCGATGCAGAGGAGCGTTCCATTGAGCCCGGTGCGTGTCGGCGCGGAGGCGGCCCGTGGCGCCGCGGCCGTGCGCACACCCGCGCACTCTTCGAACACACCCACCTCAAACCGCCCGTGGCAGTCGGCCGCGCCGCGGTTCATCCCCTCCGAACTGTAGACAAGCGCAACTCGCCCCTGCGCGTCAACAACGATGACCCCGCCATCGTCCGGATTGAGCGTTTGTCCCACCAAGTACCTGGCTGCTTCGACAGATGACTCACCCAGGAGCTCCATCCGAGCGGCGATCATCCTCGCAACAGAGTGACGGATGAACTGCTCTCCCGTCCCGGTGCACGACACCGCGCATACTGAGCTAGCGAAGTTTCCCGCGCCGATGATCGGCGAGTCGCCGACACGGCCGTAGCGCTTTGCGGTCAACCCGCCGGTGCTCGTCGCCGCCGCGAGGTGTCCGTGGGTGTCGAGGGCGACGCATCCGACAGTCCCCTTGCCCGCAGCACCGGTGTGAGCCGCGGACTCCTTTCGCGCACGCTCGCGCAGGGCGTCATCCAGCATTCTGCGGCGGCGCTCGGTACTGAAGAAGGAGTTCGGGACGCGCTCCAGGGTTGTCGTGTCTGCAAACGCCTCGGCGCCATCGCCGACAAGGAGCACATGATCGAGCCGTTCCATCACGGCCCGCGCGAGTGACACCGGATGGCGCACCGTGCGAACGCCTGCAACCGCGCCGCAGCGCAGCGAGGAACCATCCATGATGGATGCATCGAGCTCATGAGTTCCTGCAGCAGTGAACGCCGCGCCCCGCCCGGCATTGAAGTGAGGATCATCTTCGAGCACCATTACGACCGCCTCGCAGACTTCAAGTGCGTCCCCCCCGCTGGCGAGCCTGTCCGCACCGACTTTCAGCGCCGCCGAGAGTGCCGCGAGATACTCGGCGCGCAACTCGGTGCTCTCCTCGCGGCCGATCGTCCCGGAACCTCCGTGAATCGCGATTGACCAGCAGTGAGGAACGGCAGAACCCTCGCCCGCAGCGGGCACCGCCTGCTCCGACGGCAGTGTCATGGCCAACGAAACGACTCCAGCCAATGCGGTCATGATCCCCATAATGAAGCGAGCGTACCGCGCGAGCAAGGCAGGCCTAATCGTGGTGGCGGTTTCCCCCGGGGCTCCGCAGCGCCGCCAGCCTCGCGATGAGGACGATGGTGATGAGTACTCCAGAAATAGCCTCCAGCATGCTCGCCGAGCGCGCCCAGTTCGACCTCGGGACGATGTCCCCATACCCGACGGTGGAGATGGTCGATATCGAGAAGTAGAGCGCGTCGTACCAGCCGAATATGAGGGGCGTATCGCTGACAGTCGTGATGTAGGCACCCGGGTCGATCGCCGAGATGTGCCGGTGGACCGAGGCGAAGAGGAACGCCGTCAGAAGGAAGATGGCGATTCCGCCGTACACACGATCGTCGATGAGCGCGGTGTTGCGGAGTAGCTCCGTCGCGAGCACCACGATGGTGTAGGCGTAGTAGATCCAGGCCGCATACGAGATCGACCCCGCCGCGATGGCATGCGCGTCGAACCTGTATCCGAACCCTGACCATGCGATCAGCGCGACGAACATCGCCGACACCGGAACCGCCTTCCGCCAGTGACTGATCGCTAGGACCCCGAGAACTGGCAGGCCGATGAGCGCAATCGGAAAGATGTTATTGACAGCATTAGAGTCGTGATTGATGAGCGGATGGAGCGCAATGAGGAGGATGAGCCCCACCAATAGTGGCAGCGTCCTGTTCTTGATCCACTTGAGCGGTCCCTTGTTCATGCGCGGAGTTGGTTGCGAGATTCCTACGATACCCGCGCGTGCGATCCGCGAGTTCGGCGTTCACAACGGGCGGGCGGCATGCGCTGCCGCTGCGGCGTCCCACCCCGAGTCGAATGCCCACTCATAGTTCTTCCAGCGCCCGATCGAGCCTTTGTTGATCGGCTTCTTGACCTGGTCATGGCTCAGCGTGAACACCGCACGGGTGTTGTGTTCGGGGGCAAGTACAGCGGGCACCATCTCAAGTCCGAGGCAGGCGAGGCACTCCGAGGCGTAGCGCGCCGGATCCTCGACGAGCCGCTCGTAGACGACGGCGACATGCGGAATACCCAGCGTCTCAAGTGCGCTCGGCAGGACCATCCGCTCCGCCTCGATCACGCGACGGATCGAGCCGAGACTGCCCATCCACCCGTACGACACCGGATGGAAGAACGACAGGTACGCGCTGATGGCGTTGTCGCGCGGATCCCTTGCCACATTGAGGAGCCGCGCGCCAGGAAGGATCGCCGCGATCTCCGGAAGGGCACGCCACGAACCGAGCGTCTTGTCGAAGGTCCAACTGGCTCCGGGGCGGGCTAGCCGATGGGCCCCGTCGCAGTACCCGCGCTGCAGCGCCATCGCCGTGTCGCGGTCAAGCGACCCGAGCCCCGAGAGCGGAACCCCGGTCGACGCGAACCCGGCAGCCAGTCTGCGAACCCCGTCGTACTCGCCGATGCCGCTGATGGCAGGGTGGGCATCGAGCATCTGCTCGATGAGTGTCGTGCCCGAGCGCGGGAGTCCCGCAATCATCGCGACGCCGTCGACTGGGTCGGCCCTTGACGAGAACCATCGTCCCTTGCGCGCCAGTAGAGCCGCGGTCTCCTGAATCGCGCCGACAAGCCCCTCCACATCGAATGGAAGAGTCGTCTCACGGTGGATCTCGGTCGCCAGAGTGAATGCTTCGCGGTACCGGCCAGCCTGATCGAGGTGCTTCACCGCCTCGAACCCCGCCACTCGCCTCAGCACGACGCGATCACCCCCTGAAGCTCCCACCGAAATCGCCGTGAGCTCCTCGATCGCGCGCTGCGGGTCACTCCACGCGGTGATGCGCGCACGCAAGAGCGCGCCGCGCTGGTCGTTGAGCCACGGCCCGCCTGAAGCAATGAGTCGTCGCAATTCGTCCCGTCGGTGCGCGAAGAAGAGGGTCTCTGCGAGGGCGATCGAAGCTTCGTTCGCGTAGGGGGTGCCTGAGGAGACGACCATGCTGAGTGTCGCGACCGACTGGTCGACCTGACAGAACCGTTGATAGACGAGTCCCTTCAGGAGCAGAGCCTGTGGATCGCGCGGTGCGCCTTTCAGCACCTCGTCAACGGCGACCTCGCACTCCCCCATCATCCCCATGGCGTAGGTCGCGCGCGCACGACCAAGCCATCCAAGATGGCTCCGCTTGCTCTGAACAATCAACGAGTCTGCGATTCGAAGTGCTGTCGAGGGCGACCCCGCATGGAGCGCGCGATCGATCTGCTGCCCGGGAGACACCGTCGCCTTCATGGCCGAGGCCTGGCACCTTTCGCTCTCGGCGGGGCGATCGCGGCCCATGCCTCGGGGCCGACGATGGCCTCGAACTGCTTCGCGGACGCGCTCTCGGCGGCGCGGCGCGCTCCAGCCGCTGCGTGCATCCGCGCAAGTTGCCCCTGCATGCGCGCTTCTTGATCAGGGTCGGAGAGTCCCCACGACGACACATCCGTGGCCGAGATCGTGACACACCGACGAGCGGTCTCCGCCTGCATAGCCGCCTCATCCTTGAGCCGTACCGCGTACGAGTCAAGTTCCGCCCGCTTCCATGCGAGGGCGATCTCCCTGATCGCTTTGGCCTGATCGGCCGAGGTGGACGGCAGACCGAGCGCCTTTCGCTCAAGATCGGGAATCGCACTCTCTGGCGTCCCCCCGCCCCCACCAGGCGAACTCCGCTCCAGTTGATAGATGATTTCGAATGCCTCGGCGGTCGGGAGTTCCGACGCGAAGATCCTCACGAGCGCTTCGTCAAGGGTCGCCAGCTTCTGCGTCGGCGCGGTGACACCGCGCAATTGGATCGACAGCGCCACACCCATCATGCGCATCGGATCGATCGGTTCGCCACCTGCGTCCTCGCTGGCCTTCGCCGCAAGCTGCACATCGATGGCGGTACGCGCGGCGAGGAACACGCCTCCCTCGAGCCACGCGAACGAGAGTCGTTCCGCTGCGTCGGCGCGCGCCTCGCCATCGAGGAGGAGCAGCCCCCGTGCGTGCTCCCTGACCGAAGGATCCATTGACTCAAGGGGCACGAACGACCCCGTCACGCTGAGAAACGCAATCGAGAGGCCCGGGACTTTCGTCCCGAGAGTCTGCGATGCTGCATCGGATCGTCTGAGCGCGATCGCCTGTGCGACGCGGAGGTCGCCTCTCGCGTCAACCTCGGGGAGCAGTGCCGCCCCCGCCGCCGTGATGAGGTTGGCGTCGAGCGCCGCGAGTGTCGCGCGCAGCGGCGGGATTCGCGCTGCCAACTGTTCGCCGGGGTAGCCAGTCTCCCCAATTGACCGCCGAATCGCCTCTTTGAGTTCCGCCACAGGCGCGTCGACCGCGGTCGAGCGCTGCCTGTCATACGCCTGGATCGCCGTCGCCAGCGACTCACGGAATCCCGCATCCCGTCCGTCGGATGACGGCACCAATCCGACATGATCGAGGAACGCCTCAACATCCGCCTCCTCCATCGCTGTGGCGACGATCTGGATCGAGTCGACCATGGCTTGTGTCTGACGCGCGCGACGCGCCGCTACCGCGGCATCTCGTCCCGCCTGATCGGTGACTGCTGACTGCGTGGAAGGCGAGGCTTGAGGATCTGCATTCTGCACTGCGAATGACCAGTGACACAGCCCAAGCAGAAGGGTCGCCGCGACGATTCCATCCCGCGCGCGCCACCACAACAAGGAAGGCATCGTGGGCATGGACTCATGGTAGTGACGGCCGATTTCACACCGATCCCTACACTGCGCCAATGCTCCGACAGCGACTTCTGACTGGCGCGCTGCTCATCGGCGCGCTGGTCGGACTTGCGTGGCTCGACAGTGCCAACCCGACACTCGCCACGGCGTGGGGGACGATCGGACCCGGATTCGTTCTCGCGCTCGTCCTCGTCGTCGTCATCGGCCCGATCCTGGCGCGCGAACTTGCGCGCCTTGCGATGATCCCCGGTTCGACGCGGCCCGTACGCGGCGCGGCCACGCTCCAGTGGCTCGCCATCTGCCTGGGAGCGGCCCTTCTGTTCCTACCCACGACGATGGAAGACCGGTTCCATGCGCTTCCCGCAGGGCTCGTGGGGATCTTCCTGCTGGCGGTTCTTGCCTGTGTATTCCACGCACTCTCGCGCCGCAGCGACGGCGCGATCCGCGCAGTCACGGCACCGCTAATGGGACTGGCACTCATTGGAATCCCTCTGGGTTTCTGGCTCCTTCTTCGGCGCGAACGGGAAGCCTGGACGCTCGTCGGCGCGGTTCTCCTCGTCAAGAGCTCGGACATCGGCGCGTACTTCACGGGAATGGCCATCGGACGGCACCCACTCATCCGCTGGCTCAGCCCAGGCAAGACCTGGGAGGGGCTCATCGGTGGTGTCGCGGTGGCGGCGACCGTCGGATCCCTGCTGGCGATCCTGTCGCAGCAGTCGCTGGCGGCTGATGCGTTCGTCGAACCGGTGGGGACTGCGCGGGGCGCCCTGATCGGCGCCGCGCTCGGACTCGCGGGCGTCGGCGGAGACCTCGTGGAGAGTCTGCTCAAACGAGACGCGGGGCGAAAGGACTCCGGTGCCATCCTCCCCGGAATGGGAGGATTGTTTGATGTGATGGACTCGCTTCTGATCGCAGGGCCGCTCGCTTGGTGGCTACTTTCCGCGTGAACGACGGAACCTTTGGATCGCGCGGACATTCCTGCTACGATCAAAAGTCCATGACGCTCCTCGGCGACCTCGTCTCCCTCCACCAAGTCGACTGTCAGGTTCGTGCCTTGAGGGGTAGGTTGGATACTGCCGAACGCCACTACGCCACACAGGAACGCCAGCGCAAGGATGTTGCCGCGCGGATCGAGGAGGTTCGCAGCCAGATCCGCCAGCATCAGGCGACCGCCGCCAATCTCGAGGCCGAGGGCGGCAGTGTAAAAATGCGGATCGACCAGTTCCGGGGGCAGCTCAATCTGGCGACCAACCCCAAGCAGTACGCGGCGCTGCTCAATGAGCTCAAGACGATGCAGGCCCAACGCGACGAGTTCGACGGACTCGCGCTGGCGCAACTTCAGAAGTCCGAAGAACTTCAGGGGCGACTCGCCGATCTGGACACGAAGGTCGCGGAACGGGCGGCCGTGTGTGCCGCGGCGCGCCGAGAGATCGAGACCTGCCGCGGCGAGGTCGGGGCGCGGCTCGGAGAGCTTGACCGCGAGCGCACGGGAGCGTCTGCCAAGATCCCATCGCGCGAGCTGGACATCTTCGATCGGGTGGCCGACCTCTACGACGGCGAAGCGATGGCCGAACTCGTCGCCGTCGATGCCAAACGACGGGAGTATGTCTGTGGCGCGTGCAATATGGAACTTCCCCCCGACAAGTACGCGACGCTCGCGTCCAACGCGAATGTGGTGGTGATCTGTACTTCCTGCCACCGGATCCTGTACATCCCGCAGGTTGGCAACGCCGTCGCCTGAGCGCCGGCCTTCAAGTCATGCGCGTTCATGCGCGTTCATGCGCGTTCATGCGCGTTCATGCGAGATCATGCGCGTTCATGCGAGATCATGCGCGTTCATGCGTAGCCGAGCCGCTCGAGATCCTCTTCGGAGAGACCGAAGTGGTGTCCGATCTCGTGCAACACCGTAATCCTGATCTCGCGCTCGACGGCTGCCTCACCGCCCATCGCTTCGCCATCTTCGTCGACCGTCTCGTCCCAGCCGCCAGCTGAATCGAGAATCCCCTGCCTGAAAATCTGGATCTGCTCAGGTAGCTCTCCAGAATGGGAGACGGAGCGCTCCATGAGTGAGAACCCCGAGTGCAGCCCGCAGAGATCGTCTTCAGCTGGATCGAGTCCCATTGACTTGAGAAGCTCGGCGCTGGGCAAGTCATCGACGATGAGCGGCGCCTCGTCGAGAAGTCTGAGCAATTCGCGGGGAAGCGTCCCCATAACCGTTTCGAGGATCGAGTCGAATCGCTCGCGGTTCGCGCGCGACCAGCCCTCCTTCACAGGCGAACCTGCCCCACCAGCTCACCGATGCTCGTGCACTGCTGTGCGCAGACCCATCGATCAAGCCCGCGAACAACACGGAGCGCCGAGCGGGGATCTGCGAAGATCGCCGTTCCCATGCCGATGGCCGACGCGCCCGCGAGGATGAGTTCGGCGGCATCCGTCCATGTGGAGACGCCACCGACACCAACGATGGGAACCCGTGCCGAACGCGCTACCGCGGAGTACACCTCGTGCACGACGCGCACCACGAGTGGGTGGATCCCCGGCCCGGACATTCCCCCCGTACCGCGCGAGAGGCGTGGCGCGCGAGTCGTCACATCAATCGCCATCCCCGGCAGCGTGTTGCACAGAACGAGCACCTGTGCCCCTGACTCGATTGCGGCCGCCGCCATCGCGCAGGGATCAGCCATGTCCGGGGGGAGCTTCACGAACAGTGTCGCGTGTTCCACGACGGCACGCACATGCCGAAGCACCTCGGCAAGCGCCGCAGGATCCGAGGAAAAGGTCCGACCCGTACTCGTGTTGGGGCAGGAGACATTGAGTTCGAGCGCGCGGAACTCCCTGGTCTCGTCGAGGGCATGGGCGACCGCGACATAGTCGTCGATTGAGTGGCCGCCGACGCTGGCAATGACGGTCGTCGGACAGGCACGGATGCGCGGCACCTCGCGCTCAAGGAATGCGTCAAGCCCCATGTTGGCGAGACCAATCGCGTTGAGCATTCCGACTGGGGTAGGGACCATTCGCCAGGGAGCATTTCCCTCCCGAGGTTCGCGCGTGATGGTCTTGGTTGTCACCGCGCCTATGAGCGATAGGTCGATGGCATCGGCGAGCTCGTCCACATATCCGCAGGTCCCGGCCGCGGCGATGACCCCATTTCGCAGTTCGACTCCGGCAAGCGTCGTCGCCAGTGGTGCGGGATGCGACACGGCAGGGTTGTAACACATCTATCATCGGTCATCATGAGCACACCGGAACGCATCGCGCAGTTTGAGAAGATGGCCTCGGCCGACCCGACGAACGAAATGGCTCACTTCAGTCTCGGCAATGCCTACCTGCAGGCGGGTCGACATGCGGAGGCGGCGCAGAGTCTCGCCCACGTGATTGAGCTGAGCCCGGGAATGAGCAAGGCCTACCAACTCTGTGGACAGGCAATGATCGGTGCTGGATGGGCCGACCGCGCCGCCGAGACGCTGTCGAGCGGCTATGAGGTCGCTGCCACGCGCGGCGATCGGATGGTCGAGACAGCGATCGCGAAGCTCTTGACTTCGATCGGACGGGTCGTGCCCACCATCGAACGACCCAGCGCTGCGCCGGCTGCCGGATCACCCGGTGTCGGTTCGTTCGTCTGCCGCCGCACAGGGAGAGCGGGGACGCAGTTGCCGTCACCCCCCATGCGCGGGCCGACCGGCGAGTGGATTCACCACAACATCTCCGCCGAGACATGGCACGAATGGATCGGCCAAGGAACCAAGGTCATCAATGAGATGCGACTGGACTTCTCGCGCGACCGCGATCAGGAGATCTACGAGCAGCACATGTTTGAGTACCTCGGCATCGATGAGGAGGTCCTCGCCTCGATCCGCACCACTGCGTGATCACCGAATTCGGGAAGGTTTGTGCCCTCACAGGGCCGAATGTTTCCCGAATTCGTCAGACTCGGCGCAGCCAGACCCACCACTCGAGCATGAGCACCGCAAGCGCGGCAAGCAGGAACCATGGCCAGAGTGCGCTGCGCGAAGTCGCGCCGCCGACAATCCCGGCGACTCTCTGTGCCGCAAACCCCAGGGTTTCGGCCGCGTCGATCAAGCCTTCCCCAGCGGAGTCCATGTTGACGGCAACGGACTCAGAGTTCGTCCCTGAGGGATTCGCGGGACCATCCCACGAGAGTTCGTAGACACCGCTCATCCGCAGCGGACCGAACGAGATGTCAGAGGCATCGTGAACTTCAAGTGCCGTCGCCGATCCCCCGGGCGTCGAGACCACGACGGCGCGCGCGCCGATCGGAATCCGAGCGCGCGCCACCTGGCCTGGGACGAGCGGCTCTTCGGACACCGCGTCCCCGCCAGCGGCAACCCATCGAAGGGCGTTGACGAAAAAATTGACGAACCCGCGCTGGAACGGCCAGTTGCTCTCCATCGGATCAAAGGTGACGCATACCACCGCCAGAGGACCGCGCCGGAGCGTGAGAACGAGCGGCCCCTCGCCCGCTTCGACGATCACTTCGGCATCACCGCCCGCGGCTACGGCGGTCATCGAGGCAACGAACAGATCATCCAGATTGACGAACTGCAGGAGTGGATGACCCTCGCGGACACTGCGCACCACGGCGTTGGACTTTGTGCCAAACGGGACGAGCCCTTCGATTCTCGGTGGCACCGCGAACGCAAGATAGTGCCCGCGCAGAGTGACCGCGGGGGCGACCGCATCGAGGACGATCGCGTCGTATTGATCCGGGGTGTACGGATCCTTGGCAACGAGGTCGTCCCACGCCTCTACGCTCATCGCGTCCAGTTCGGCCAGGCCCATCGCGTCGAGAATGCTGCGGATCACGAACGCCCCGCGCCCCACAAGCGCAACCCGGAGCGCAACCTGTGGAGCCGCCACGACCGAAGCGCGATCGTCGGCGGCAAGAAGATCACCCTTCACCGCGCGAACCGTCACGACGCCCCCCCGCGGAAGCGCAAGCGACGGAAAGATGACCTGCGACTGACCGGGGGACAGACGACCTGTGGCGGGGTCGCTCGATCTCGGCGGGACTTCCACCGGCTCCGGAGTCACTGCGCGGATCGTCCCATCCACGCGCAGCTCAAGGTCACTCGCCCACGGCTGCGGCGACCAGTTGATCACGCGCGCGTAGACCTCGACCTCGTCGGGGCGATCCGGAGTGCGTGCCACTGCGAGCGCCGCCAACCCCGCATTTCCTGCGCCGATTTCTCCGACGCGCCGGTACACCACCGACTCACCCGGCCTCAGTGCGCAGGAGGAGGCATCGGCGACCAGTCCGTCGGAATACAGCTCGTAGGCGGGCGGCTCTGCCGGCGTCGCGGCCGCGTTGTCCGGATTCGTCACCGTCGTGAACGCCCGCGCCAGTTCGAAGGCATCGGCGATCCGGGTCGTCTCGTCGGTCGGTTCGATGGCATCGATAGCCGCCCTCAGCCGCGCGGCGTTGTCCGTGAAGGGACAGACGATTTCTGCATCGCTGGCGAAGGCGATCACCATGATGGTTGGCGCCTTGGCCGAGAAGAGCCCGCCCTCATGCAGCTGCTCGACGCGTGCGCGCGCCAAGCGTTTCGCCTCATCGAGCCGTGTCGAACCACCCTCGGCGTCGGTGGCCCCCATCGACCCCGACCGATCCATCAGCATGACCACGCGCTTGGCAGTCGCCTCGCCCAGATCGGCATGGGGCTGCGCGATGGCTAGCGCCACGAGCGCGAGCGCGATGATCTGAAGGAGCAGCAGCAGCGAGAATCGAATCCGCTGAAATGGCGTATTGGCGTGGAGATCCTCCGTCGCCCGTACCCAGAGCATCGTGCTCGAAACTACGCGTCGCGTCCGCCGTAGCCTCAGAAAGTACAACGCGACGAGCGGCGGCAGTGTCGCCAGCGCGACAATCCCCGCCGCCAGAGGGGCCATCCAGATCACTGGAGGAGTCCTCGTCGGCGCAGATAGTCGAGCAGCAGCGTGTCGAGGTCAAGTGTCGTCTCGACGAGCAAATGGGAGATCGACCGTCGCACCGAGAACTCGCGCAGCGACGAGACCAGCGTCCCCAACGACTCGCGGTACGCCGCCAGCACTGCCGTGGACGCAGTCACCTCCGTCTCCGCGCGCGTCTCAGAGTCGACGAGCCGCAGGTCCCCTGAAATCCCAGCGCGCGCGGGATCAGTCTCCTGCGGCGACAGGATCTGCAAGGCGAAGAGATCGAATCCGCGCCCAGCGACATAGCGCAGTCCCTGCTCGAACCCGTCGCGGAAAAGGAAATCGCTCACCACGAGGAGCACGCCCCGTCCCTGCCCGCCGAGCGCGATCGCCCGCATGGCGTCGGAAAAGTTTGCCTCGCCGCCGATTTCGCGGCTGAGTATCCAGGAACCCATCTCGCGAGTTCGACGCCGCCCCCGCATGCCGGTGAGCCGTTCAATCCGAGGCGCCGCGCCGACGCCATCGGCCTTACGCGCGGTGCCACCGAATCCGAACAGGCTGACCCGGTTGTTGTTGACGAGCCCTATGTATCCGAGCGCCATCGCGAGCCTCCGTGCATAGTCGATCTTGCTCGGATCCCCCGAGTCCATCGACGCGCTGAGATCAATGGCAATCACCATGGAGAGATCCTCTTCCTCCAGGAACATCTTGAGAAAGAGGCGGTCGAGCCGCGCGTAGATGTTCCAGTCAACAAAGCGGAGATCGTCGCCGGGCGAGTAGCTTCGGAAGTCGGCGAACTCGACCGACTGCCCGCGGCGACGACTGCGCCGCTCCCCCTGGATCTTGCTGGTGAAGATCTTGCGACTGACGACATCGAGTTGATCGAGCCTCGCCATCAGACGCGAGTCGATGAGGTCGTCGACCGTTTGGGGGCGGCTCACGGCTGCGCCTCTTTGGGTGTTGCGCGAATGATCTCGGCGATAACTGCATCCGCCGTGACCCCGGCCGCCTCGGCCTCAAAGCTGCGGGCGATCCGGTGGCGAAGGACACTTGGAGCAACCGCGGCGATGTCCTGAGTACTGGCCGCGCACCGGCCACCCATGAGAGCGCGCACCTTGGCGGCCCCTACGAGCCCCTGCGCCCCGCGCGGACTCGCCCCCACCACCACCATTCGCCGCACCCACTCCAAGGCCTGTGCCGTGGGATGCGTCGCGAGAACCAGCCTCACGGCATAGTCCTGCACATGCGGGGCGATCAACACGCGGCGCGCCAGCTGCTGCGCCGCAATGATCTCGTCGGGCGCAATCGCCCGAACCACCTCGGACTGCGCCGTCGCGACTCCCGTGGTGCGACTGACGATGGCACCGATCTCGTCGCGCGACGCGTACGGCACCGCCACTTTCAGGAGGAACCGATCCAGCTGCGCCTCCGGCAGCGGGTATGTGCCATCGTGCTCGATCGGGTTCTGAGTCGCCAGCACCAGGAATGGGCGCTCAAGCCTGCGGGTCTCGCCGCCCACCGTCACCGAAGACTCCTGCATCGCTTCCAAGAGGGCCGACTGACTCTTGGGAGACGCGCGATTGACTTCGTCGGCCAGAAGAATCTGCGTGAAGATCGGTCCAGGTCTGAACTGAAACACGCGATGACCGCTCGACTCGTCGTCGACCACTATCTGTGTGCCGACGATGTCGGCGGGCATCAGATCGGGAGTGAACTGAATCCGCGAGAACTTGAGCCCCAGTGCCTGGCCGAGAGTCCGCACAAGGAGTGTCTTCCCAAGCCCGGGGACCCCCTCGAGGAGGACATGTCCATTGGCAAAGAGCGCCGTGAAGACCTCGTCGACCACCTGCTGCTGACCGACGATCGCCTTGTTGACCTCAGTCCGCAACCGATGGACCACCTCCTTGAACTCGGCGCACGCCGCGCGGAGTTCCTCAATCGAGCTGATCGAGTCCACAGAGATGCTCACGGCGGACCTTCCGACCCAGTGGCGTCGTCATCAAGAGACTCGGGCCGCATCTGTGCCCGCCGCTTGGCACGGCGCAGGCGATCGATCGGCGACTCGGTGGTCGTCTCGGGAAGATCGGGGCGCGGTGCCTCGGGTGCGGCCCGTGGCGTAATGACCGGCTGCTCCGACACCGACTTCGTCGCGCTCCCATCCGTAGCGACGCGCACAGAACGCGCCCTCGCCTTCTTCCATGCGGTCACTGTGCTTCCATCACTTGTGGATCCACCGCCGAGCGCCTGCTGGGAGAGCTCGCGGGCGGCCTCAGGGTCAAGCACGAGTCGACGCACAGCCACATCGATCACCAGAAGTGCCGCGGCGATGATCGCCAGGATGTCCCAGATCCTCCGGACACTCTCGGGCTGGCGCAAGGACGCACGGTCGAACAAGTCCACCACCCCGATGTCCCCCACGGTGAGGACTCTCCCTCCTGTCGTCTCAGCGACGCTGCGAAGGAGCGCGCTGTTGTCGCGGGTCGTGCGGAACTCGCGCGGGTAGGCGAGCGAGACCGCTCCCTGCACGGAACCACCGACGCTCGCACCGGTGCCATCAAGCAGTCCGACATCGACGAGATACGACCCGGTCTCGGTAGCGCTGAACTTTCCTCGGTATCTCCCGGGACCGACCTGCTCCAGGGCCAAGGGCGCGATCGTCCCATCGGGACCGACCACGCGCCCCTGGGTTCGCATGAAGTTGGCGAGCCCCCCCTCGACACTCGTGGCCTCGAGGTCAACAGTTGCCTCTTCGCCATCGAGGGTTGTCTTGAGAAGCACATTCGACGGCGACGCGGGCCGCATGATCCATCTCACTGAGCGCTCCCACATCGGTTGGAAGCCGCTCCACCCAGGCCACGCGCTCCCCCAGCGCCCCCAGAGATCACTGGTGAACACGATTGACTTGCCGGTGCCGTAGTTCCAGTAGGCGTAGATCGGGTCATTGCCCTCGGAGGTTCTGTTGATGATCGGAATCTGGCCGAGCCCCTCGCGCGGAACGGTCAGGACATAGCCGCGCACTGGGGGCACCGCGGACAACCCCTCGATCGGTCCGCCCACTCCTGCGGCGGCCGTGGGTTGGTAGTCCCCCTCCACGATGAGGGTGCGCGAGACGAGCGATGCCTCCTTGACGAAGATCTTCGGGAGCAACTTGGGATTGGTCACGCTGTAGAAGCTCCCGCCGGTCAGCTCCGCCATCGCCTTCATGTTCTGGAGCTGCTGCGCGTCACCATGTCCCGCGAGCATCACCGTCGTGACCGTGATCTTCAACTCTCGATACTTGTCGAGCAACTCCTTCGACGGAGGCATGGGATCACCGTCGGAGATGACAATCGCGTGGCGCTGCCCCGCCTTCACCGAGCGCAGCCCCTCCAGCGCGACTTCCATTGAGTCGGCGAAGTCTGGCATGTCCCCGACAGGCATCGACTTGGCGGCCGCGATCGCTGCCGTCTTGTCGCCCGCCAGCTGCATCGGGTAGTACCAGCTCGATCCGTTGACCAATTGGGCACCGCCCCACCCGAAGACCACAATCCCGATGTAGTCGAGCCGAGAGAGCGCCTCGATCGCGCTGATGGCGACGACCTCGCTCCAATGGTTGGCATCGGCCATCTCGCACGAGTGCATCACGAGGGCGAGGGCACCGCGTGGAAGTTCGCGGGTCGCCGGCGGATCCAGTTTGACCGGCCATGCCCGTGCGGTCTCGCTGTCGAACCAGCCGCCCGCGCCGAACGACTTGTCACCGCCAATGACGAGCATCCCCCCGCCGAGGTCATGGACATAGGCGTGCAGCATGCGGTCAGTCGCGTTGTCGATTTCGTAGCGCGCGACATTGACGAGGACAAGCGCGTCAAAGCCTGCGATGAACGCGATTCCCTGTTCGAGTGCATCCGGGGCAGCGACATCGACGGTGAGTCCACCAGTGCGCAGTGCCTGCACCAGCGACGAAGACTCCTCGCTGGAGTCGACGACGAGCACGCGCCCTTCCCCTGCCACGAAAACCGTCGTCGCCCCACGCTTGTTCTGGACGATTCCATCGGCGCTCGCCTCATCTGGCTCGAAGACCGCCTCGTAGCGCTGCGCGCCGGGGGAGTCGAGACTCAGCGGCACTTCGATGGTGTTCGGACCGGGGACGAGTGTCACGCGGCGGCCGTCTCCGGGGGAAGTGGAATCGAGATCGACGGCCCGGCCGTTCTCAGTGAGGTAGACCGTGCCGGATGCTCCCCCTTGGTTTCGAATGAACAACCTGAGGTCCACCGACTGCCCGACACGCGCACGGGTCGGCGCACGGATCCCCTCGAAGACGGTCACCTTGTCCAATCGGTACTCGATGGGAAGGACATCGATGGGGATCCCGTTGGCACGCGCGAGCAACGCAGCCTCGCGGAGACTCCCTGAGGTCTCGTTTCCATCGGACACGAGGAGCACGCGGTTCATCGTGTCCGCGGGAAGGAGCGCCAGCGCACGCCGGACTCCCTTGGCGAGGTCCGTGGCATCGATGTCACCGCCGTGGGAACCGAAACTGACTTCGCCCTGAGGCTCGGGCATCTGCGCAACGCTGGCTCCGCGCGCCACAGTCACAACACCGACGCGATTCTCAGGTTGGGTCGTCGCTGACAGTGCCGCGTGCAACGCCCGCTCCGCCTTCGCGAGCGCTTCGGAGGGGATCGACTGGCTCACATCACCGACAACAAGCACCGTGACTCCATCACCCCGTCGGACAATCGACGGCTGTGCGAGGCTCAGAGCCAAGAGCGTGATGAGTAGCGAGCGCGCCGTGGCGCTCACCCAACTCCGGGCGATGCCGGTGGCGTGGCGGCGACGGAAAATCATCCACCAGATCACCGGAAGAACCCCCAGCAAAACAAGCGCGGCGGGGCGTTCAAAGCCAATCGGAATCATGCGGCGAGCGGATCCTATCTGAGCGAATCGAGAGCCATCGACTGCACGCGCGCGTTGGCCGAGTCGAGGACTGCGAGGCGATCGAGGCAGGAGTCGACGGCCCATGGCGCGTTGAGTCGGCCGACCCTCGCACCGCCGCCGCCCCAACATCCCCCACCTACACCATCGGTTGGATTGATGCGCTGAATGCGGCAGTTGCCGAACTCGGCCACGATCAGCGATCCGTCGGGCAGGATGTGGACGCCATAGGGGTAGGCGAACTCGCCCGCACCACGGCCGGCGCGACCGAGGATCCGTCGCAGGTGCCCATCGGTGTCGAAAACCTGGATGCGATGATTGCAACTATCGGCGACGAAGACTTCGGTGCCGTCAAGAGAGATCACCAGCGACTGAGGGCGTGCGAATTCGCCCGGCCCCCGACCCGGTCGGCCGAATTCCCTTAGGTACTGGTTGTTCGCGTCGAAGACCTGCACGCGGTCGTTCCCTCCGTACTCGCTGACGAAGACCTCTCCGCCGCGACCGAACGCGACATCGCAGGGGTAGATGAATTCACCCGGCCCCGTGCCGTATGACCCGAACTCGCCGAGGATCGACCCGTCGCGATCGAAGATCAGGATGCGTTTCTCATGCGTATCCGCGACGAAGATCCGTCCGTCGGGAGCCACCGAGACTCCGGTCGGTTTGCCCTTGTCGAACTTGGGCATTCGCCATCCGAGTTCAAACTGGCCGTCCGCAGAGAACCGCTGGACGCGCGCATCCTTGTCGATGACGAAGAGGCATCCTGTCGTCGGTTCGAACGCCATCGCGCGGGGGATGTAGAAGCGACCGTCCGTGTGGCCGGCGCGTCCTAAGACTCGGTCCGTCGGAAGCTCTGCGGGAGTTTCGGTGGAGGCGGCACTGTCCTCGGACACTGAGGTGCCATCACACGCGACGAGGAGCACGCTGAGTAGGAGGAGCGCGGTCGGCGCACGGCGCGCACGAGGCGCGAGCACCCACATGACAGTCGCGGCGCAGGCGATTGAGAGGAGTGCCATCCACACAAGGGCTGCACTGACGGCGGTTGGATCCTGGTAGTGGATCGCATTCAGGAGGGTCGCGGCAAGCCAGTCGATCCCCGGTGGCTGAAGACGCGCCGCAATGGATGACTCCGTCGCCGCCAGCGCGAAGGTACAAAGGAATCCGCCGATGATCGCGGCCGTGAGGGTTGGACGCGCCATGCGAAGAAAGTCCCCCAGCGAATCTCCATGCACCTCCCAGTTCTCACGCGCAGTGGCCGGCAGCGAACTGCCGCACCACGCACCCAAGGTGATTGCGACGGCGCTCCACCTCCCAGTCTGCGCGAGCGAGACGACGAAGTGCGAGTCGTAGATCGAGTTGCCCAGTGGCATCCCCTGCCAGATCTCGGCGACAGCGAGTGCTACAACCGTCGAGGGAAGTGCGAGCATCAGCATCGAGCCAGCAGCGGCAATGCCAAGAAGCACAGTGCGCCCTCGGATCGTCAGCATGGTCGCGGCGAGTGCAATTGCAGCGCCACCGAGCGCCGCTTCGGCCGCCGTGAGCAGCGAGTTGGCCGACGCCCGCGCGTGCAGCGTTCCGAACTCCCGCCCCTCGCCACGCAGTGCGGTGTCGAAGGCGAGGAGGCCCAGAGGCAGCATTGTGCCGACAACCACGAGGATCCCGCCGAGCCACACACCCGCACGCTGAGAGCCGAGCGTTGGAAGCGTTCCCCCCTCGTCACTATCGTCGGAGCCGTCTGAGCGAAACATCGTCGCGGATCGTGCCAGAGAAATCGCCAGAACCACAGCAAGTACGAGCGCGACGGCCATCGAGCCCTGCGCGGCGCGCATGACAGACCCGATCGACGAGCCGGACGCGTCCAGCGTGCGCACTTCAGATGCAACTGTCGCGACCTGCGCGGCATCGAATGAGGCGGACTCCCCCAGCAGTATGGCCGCGATGGCCGAACATCCCAGCGCGAGTGCCCACCGGTCCGCACGGAACGAGCACGCGAGTCGATCGCGCCACGAACCAGAGTCGAGTCGCAGCAAGACCCGCTCGGCGGCTTCTGGCGCGAATCGCCTCAGTGCAACGACCGCAGCCGCGATGGGCCAACTCGACGCCACGAGCGCTGCCGCGAGAACCGTGCTGCGAAGAGATTGCACCCATTCCCCCGCAATCGCGGCGTCAGCGATCACGGTCCCAGGCCGAAGCACACGCCACCAGCAGAAATAGATCGCGTAGGCGGGAATGATGGCGCTCGCTAGAAGTCCGATCCGAAGCCACACCCTCCCCCGTCGGATTGCGCGACCCGGCAACCACCCAACGAGCGTCGCAAGGGCAGCAACTCCGAAGGCCCATGCGATCGAAACGGGTAGAAGTGCCGCCGACTCCTGGAGATCCGAGCCGCCATCCTGGATATCGGCGCCGACCAGTGTCCATCCCACCGCCGTCAGCGGAAGGGCGACCGCGATCACCAGCGTCACAAGTCCGGGAATCGCGAGCACATCGGCCGCGCCGGTGCGGCCCCTGGTCACCGCGAGGCCTCTTTCGCACACGCTGCCCTCAACGCCGCGACTGACTCATCGATCGAGCCCCTGACCGCGGACGCGTCATAGATGAATGGATCGCGCGCACTCTCGATTGCCTGATACCCCGGCGAGTCCGCACAGGATTGCGGCATCTTCGGAATCCCGCTGGGGAGTTGCGGGAGTGCCGCCACGCCCGCGCCGTCGAGGGCAGCGATCTCGGGGATGACCAGATTCCCGGAGCGCGACTCGTGCAGCCAGCGCGACACGCTCCCACCGAGAAGAAAATCCATCAACTCCCCGGCTTCGGCGGGATGCGGGGCTCCCGCAACGAGCGACACGGTGTTTGGAATCAGCATCGCTCCACCACCCTCGCGCGACGGATCGAATTGACGGATCGGCACGACCGCCAACGACGCGCCCTGCGAAATCGCTGCGAAGTAGTCGTCGGAGTCGGTCAATCCGAACGCGGCCTCGCCGCGCGTGACTGCATCGACGACCGCCGCGTTCCCGCCTGACAGGACGAGCGGGCGCCGTGCCGCGAATCCGCCAACCCACTCGACGAACGCCCCCGGCGAGTCCCGTTCGATCATTGCGGCAAACGCGCCGATGTGACCGCGCGTCGTTCCGAAGCGGGGATCAGCGATCGCCACGCGGCCGTTCAGATGGGGCACTGCCAGATCAATCATCGTCTGCGGCACATTTCCGGGACTCGTTCGCGCGGGATCAAACACCAGCACGCGCATGCGTGGAGCAAATCCGTACCAGCGTCCCGCTTCCCCGCGAAGTGCCTCAGGTAGCGAGTCGGAGCGGCGGCTTCGCCACGACGCCACAAGCCCCTCCAGCGCAAGCTCCGACGCGGCGAAGCACTCGCTCGACCAGAAGACATCCGCACGGGGCGAGTCGCGCTCCTGGCGCAACATGGCGACGAGCGCCGCGGTCTTCGACGCTTCGCCGTCGTAGCGGGCTCTCACCGAAATCCCGCTTTCGCGTGCAAACTCTTCGAGGATCGGCCTGGCAATAGCCTCGTCCGCGCTGACATAGACGACGACCTCTCTCTGAGGTGCATCGCCCTCGCCGTACTTAGCCCCTTGCGCGTCGCCGGACCGATCGCATCCGCCAAAGAGCGTGGTGAGCCCCATGGACAGCGAGACAACAACCGGAAGTCCCAGCATGATGCCCACAGGAACTTCACGCATGCCAGCCTCGCTCGATGGTCATTCCGCCTTCGCAGGCACGGGTGCGGGAGCGGTGGTCGGCGGCGAAGAGTCCTTCGATCCCTTCTTGTCGATGGTGCGCTTGAGGTTGCCGAAGTACTGCTTGTGGATGTCGCGGAGGTTGGCAGGCACGGGATCGTCCTCAGTGCCATCCTCGTAGCCGGAGCCGATCTCGCCAGACAGCCGCTCGACCACCGCACGGCTCTCCCCTTGCATCGGCGGCGCATCGACCAGCTGGCGCGCGATCACATCACCGCCGTTGAGCGCGACCCTTTCCTTTCGCAACTTTGTTCCCGTGGCCGTCGACTCCTTGGTTCGCGTGCCACCGATGCCGAGGCCACCCTGCGAATTCATCGACGACTGACCAGGCGTGCTGCCCGCAGTTCCACCCTGACACTGGCCCCGCGCAGACTCCGCGTCCTTGAGCATCTCGTCGAGCATCTCCATCTCCGAGAGCGACTCGGATCCCCCCTTGCACGCCGATGCCATCGCCCCCTTCCCGGAGCCGGGATTCTTGCACTGCGACGACATCGACTTGCACGCCTTCGCGATCTTCTCCAGCTTCTCTCCAGCCTTTCGCTGCGCCTCAAGAGCCTGTTGAAGCGCCTGTTTCTGCGATTCGTTCAGCCCCTTCGCCCCTTCGATGGCCTTCTTCGCTGCCGCCGAGTTCTTGGCCAAGTCGCCATCGAGTCCAGCCGACTCGAGCGCCTTGCGAAGGGAGTCATTCGCACCCGACGCTTCGTCGAGTTGCTTGGCGAGCCTGTCGAGGGCCTCACCCAGGGTCTTTCGTGCAGCTTCGTCCGGCATGCCGTTCTCGAGTGTCTTCTGCAGCGACTCGAGGGCCGCCTTGGCGGCCTGGGGATCCGCTCGCTTGAGCGCCTCGGCTAGTTTCTGCAGCGGTCCCGACTCGCTTGCTTCGACACGGCTGAGCGCGTCCTTCATCGCATCGAGCTGCTGCGCCTGCTCCGACTTCAGAATCTCGTCCAGCCGCTTGGACAACTCGTTCACCTGGCGTGTCGTCTCGCGCCTGATTTCGTCGGGAGAACGCAACTCGTCATCTGTTCGCGGCGCAAGTGCCGACTTCTCCTGCGCGGCCGCGGCCATCGCCTTGTTCAGTTCGGGATTGGCATCGATCGCCGACTGGATCGCCGCGACCTGCACCTTCGATGCCGCGCGCGCCGCCGCCAACTCCGCGCCATCATCGGCGGAGGCTGCCTTGGGCGAGGCCCAGTGCACTCCGGGAAGGAACAGCCAGAGGGCGATCGCCGCGCCTGCCAAGGTGGGTCCAACCCACCATCGCCTAGGAAACTCCACGGGAACTGCGCGCGCGACGCCTTCGATCACTCGCCCGTCAGACGCCGAACGCAGTCCCTCCGCAACGGCGGCTTGGGCGAAGCAATCGGTCCGGTGCTCGACCGCCACGGCCGTTGAGAGACGGTCGTGAAGCTTCAGTCGAACATCGATGACCGAGGCGACAGCAACATCGCTGGCATTCTCGCGGCGTGTCCTCATGGCGCGGATGAGACTCGCCGCGGCGACTGCCATAGTCACCGCCACAACTGGTCCGACAAACCAGACCAGCGCGCCCGCGCCGCCGGTTGTCTCGATTCCCGCCAGTTTTTGCCCCAGTGCCAGCACGAGGAGCACCGTTCCACCAATCACTCCACCCTTCGAAGCGGCAGAGATCCCCGATGACAGCACCATGCGTCGACGGGCCGAGGCCACGATTTTCCGAATTGGATCAGGGGTCTTCATCGCGCAACCATCGGTTCAGCCTCTAAGATAGCCAAGATGCG
This sequence comes from Phycisphaerales bacterium, assembly GCA_009691915.1. Taxonomy (GTDB): domain Bacteria; phylum Planctomycetota; class Phycisphaerae; order Phycisphaerales; family SM1A02; genus F1-60-MAGs104. The sequence goes on along the minus strand of SIAD01000020.1, from coordinate 1,184 downwards.
AAGTCCAGCGAATATGTCAGTGATCACAGTATGCGCCTGCGCCGTGTTGCTCTTGGTGGGCATCCGCGAGGCACCCGCCCAGTCGAGCGGTGCCGATCCCGATGTGACGCGACCCGCCGGAGCCGCGCCCATCCAACGCTCTGATGAGGATCTGCTCGAGGCCGGGAGGAGAATTGCTGAACTTGAGGCCCGAGTACGCGAACTTGAGGCGCACCTTCAGGGGCGACCGGCGGCAGAGGCGGCGTCCGCACTACCAGCAGCAGCGACCGCTGCCAACGCGCCCATACCACCCTCCATCGTCGAGATAGCCGTGGCTCGGGAAGAGCCCGTCGATCCGTTTGCGAACTCGTCCGCGATGGCTGTGGAACTTGAGCGACGGTACTTCGAACGGTTTGGCGTCGGCGGCGGCCCGTCGGTCGATCAAGTCAGCGAATTCGACAGGTTCAGCGACGAGGTCGCACAGTGGGCGGCGCGACAGAACGCGATCCTCAATCAGCCCGTTTCGTGGCTGGTGATGGTGGTCCGAGTCGAACCATCGCGCACGAGTCCTCAGCGGGTCGCGATCGTGTGCCGCTCGCTCGCGGCTGATCAGAAGACTGAGACCAGCCGCGAGTTCCGTGCGGAACTCGAAGGTGAGACGACGCGCGCGCTCCTGCGGAACCATCCGTCCGACGCCGCATTCATCCTTCACGGTGCATTCGACGCGCAGCTGGCCTTCTCGGCGGAGCACGCCAAGGAGGGTCCGTGGCATCGCGCGGGCGACTTCGTCGGGCCCTACTGCGTGACGAAATGGACGATTGCTGCGCAGTCCATTGAGATAGCACCCGCGGCACCTGTGATCGCCGACCTGTTTGATCCCGCGCCGAGCGAGACCTCCGCTACGACGGAAGCAGAACCCGCGCGAGACGAACCCTTGACGATGGATCCGGCGCTCACTCCAGAACCTGAGGCGGCCCCCGTGTCCGAACCTCAACCGTCAGAGCCGCCGCTACAGGAACCAGAGCCCACTGAGATGCCGCCCGATGACTCGCAGGCAGCAGCCGAAGCAGCAGCGCGCGAAGAGGCAGCAGCGCGCGAAGAGGCAGCAGCGCGCGAAGAGGCAGCAGCGCGCGAAGAGGCAGCAGCGCGCGAAGAGGCAGCAGCGCGCGAAGAGGCAGCAGCGCGCGAAGAGGCAGCAGCGCGCG
>SIAD01000003.1 GCA_009691915.1 Phycisphaerales bacterium | reverse complement strand
CTCGAAGAAGCGTCAAGCAAGTACACAACTGACTTGCCATCAAGGGACAACCCTAGAAAGGTTGCGGGTGGAGGTGGCGGTGGCGGTGGAGGTGGAGGTGGCGGTGGAGGTGGCGGTGGAGGTGGAGGTGGAGGTGGCGGTGGAGGTGGCGGTGGAGGTGGAGGTGGCGGTGGCGGTGGAGGTGGCGGTGGCGGTGGAGGTGGTTCAGGGGGGGTTCCATCGCCGTCGGCACCGCTGGGCGCTGAGTTCGGTGGGTCGCTCCCGGCACCACTGCCGCTACCGCTGCTCGGCTCAGGGGGGGTTCCATCGCCGTCGGCACCGCCGGGCGCTGAGTTCGGTGGGTCGCTCCCGGCACCACTGCCGCTACCACTGCTCGGCTCAGGGGGGGTTCCATCGCTGTCGGCACCGCCGGGCGCTGAGTTCGGTGGGTCGACTTCGATAGGTGGAACGTGAATAGGCGGTTGCGCGCTTGAGCTACCGCCACCCGTGCCGCCATCGGATGAACGGGGTGTCGTAGGAATCTCTGTAGGCTTAACGGGAGTAGAACTCGCGCCTGATGGCTGACTGGGGACGGAACTTGAACCCGATATTGGTGTAGTAGCCGACCCCAAACCTGTCCCGGAACCGGCGGTCGGGATCGGTACGCATGGCATACCACAACTATGAACCAATCCCAGCACCAACAAGAGCATGATGAGTGCCATCAAGAGCAGGAACAGACTCCAGGGGTGAAGGCAACCCACGCCAAATCCACGCCCCCCAAGAAATCCCGACTGCCCCAATGCCCCGCGCTCCACTTCATAGCGATGGCCGCCCGGACCGGCGCCGGCGGTCACAACCGTTCTGCCTTCAAGCTCAGCAATTCGCGCTTCCAGCAACTGGATGCGCTTCACAAAATCTGAGGTGTTCAAGCCGTCCGTGGCAATCACGCGAACACGCTGACGGAGCCTCGCGACTTGTTCTGGCAGAATCACGACACGAGCGCCCTCTGGATCACGCTCCATGCGTTCAAGATCCGCCTCCACGAGGTCTAACTCCTCGCCAACAGCGTCTGGAGTTTCTGGCTCCCTTTCAGATTTGGCAAACTCATACTGCTCACACCACTCGTGAACGAGGCGCTTCTCAGAATCGGTAACCGCAAGGGTTCGAGCTTGTTCTACAAACGCGCCTTGAGCACGCTCGCTGCTGGAGTGCCCAGCGCGATCCATCAACTCATAGAAGTTCACGCGGCATTGATGCTTGGATCGAACCCCCTCAATCTTGATCCGAAGTTCATCTGGAACTCGTCCCTCGAGTCGTTGCAATTGGTCGAGAATGAGGTGAACCTCGGTCCCCGTCTCGGCCTGGCCCAATCTGGATGTGAGCTCTTGGATCTGCTCCTCAAAGTGCGAAGTACCTGCAGGTTTCGGAGCGGGATGGACTCGCGTGTCGATCGGATCGTTCTCTGCCTCCCTTTCGGCGCTGCGGCTCTGGGTGCCCATTGGAACAACAGGACCCGACGGGGACTCGTTTGTCGGCGACTCTTGGACATTGCAAATCCCAATTGGTGGGCGAAGCGCACGCAGACCCTCCGCACCAGAGTTCAACGGCAGAATTCCCCAATCGACGAACACCGCGCCAGTACCGAGGTTGGCCTTTCGGAGCAATCCAAACTCGATCCCCGCGCGCAACGCTCGAATGGCGAGTTCCGCGACATTTTGACGGAACTTCGCATCATTGAGCGTCATTCCCCGCAAGCCAGGGAACTGTTCGCTGTGTTGAGATGGCAAGCCCTTTCCGCCACGTGTCACATGGCGATCGATATCCTCGATGATGTTCCGAACTTGAACGAAGACCGACTCAAAATCGTTCGCGGGTGATGGCCATTCTGCTGAGCCTGCATCGAGGCAATCGCAATCATCTGAAATCTGCCAATCCACGTGGGCTGCGAGCGTTGGATGGGAGTACAACCGAATCGGCCGCGCCAAAATGTTTCGCAGGCAGAGCGGCAGCGCACTAAAACACTCGATGAGCGGTCGCTCATCGGTCATGATGAAACCTTCTGTTTGATCGAGTTCTCTATGGAGCATGGTGACTCACCGACCTAGCAGTACTCGCACTTTGCCTTCCGAATCACCGTGTCCGACTCCTTGTTCTTGATCTCAAATGAAGTGGGGCGAACAAGTGAGTTCTGGCACGCCGGCCCAGTCGGGTGGTCCAACGAACCGTTCCACTTTCGCTTCGACGTTCCTAGGTCCTTCACTTCGAACATATGGGCTTCCCCAAGGCTGCGATTGACCAAATCTGCCGCCCATTTGGTCAGGTTTGTTGCACCCACTTCCGGCGAACCGTACGAGATCTTGAACGCGAGTTCCCCAAACTGCCGAGCTCCCTCAATCGCCGCATCTTGGTGTTTGAAGAGTTTCATTGGACACGTAGGCGAGCGTTGATTCTGCACGATCTGAATCGCGCAGAGAAAATTCAACAGTTGATCACGGCGGTCACTTGTCAGGAACTTATAGTCTTTCGATTCGCTCTTGAGTGCGTTTCTAAAGTCCTCTCCACAGCCGACTTTTTCGGCCAGTGCCAAGAATGAGTTCCATTCATTCGTGCGTGCATTATCGATCAAGGCACTTGGAGGCTCCACGGGTGGTGGCTTGCGTTGAGGCTCGCCCGCGGGGCGTTTCATCAACGCGAGCCAATCGCTGTACACAACTCTGCACTCTGCTTGACTCGGCTGCATCAATCCACCTCAATTCTTCCACGCAAATGGGCGAACTGGCCGTTATCGAGCCAATAGGTTCCTTCAATAACTGTTTGCAACTTCACTGCTAGCGGAGGTTCGGTCCACTCCTGCTCAGGCTTGTTTGGACCAGACCTATACATCAGTGCGCCGCTCGTAATCTCCACATCCGCTTGAACACGATCGCTGTGACGTGCTTTGACGACTCCTGCCTCTGCGGCGGGACTCTCTCTGCGAATTCTGAACTGAATCTCGCCAGGATTCGGTGTTGGGAATCTGACAGCATGGCTTTCCAACTTTTCGGTACGGCTCACTCGGTAGATCGGCCTGCTTGGAGCTCGTTCATTGCGCACACGCCGCACGCCAATCCACTGCGGTGCGCCGCGAGATGTCACCGCCCGACTGAGTTGAGATTCACTATCACCGCCTGGCTGATTCGCGAACAAGTCGGCTTCGAGCTTCATCGGATGCTCGCTCTCGTTCAACAATCCGACAAATTGCTCCACTGGATTCACGCCACCGCTCTGAACAAAGTGAAAATCCAACTGCGCGCTCAGGGCCTTGTAGAAAATGCCGCAGCCGACAACTGCGGCGGTCTTGGCATCCTTGACGCGACCATTCTCCCCGAATGGATACCAACGATCCACTTCCAACTCGCTGAGGCATCGGATGCGGTCGGGCGAGACTGGCGCATACAACTCGAGAATGGACTTGAGGGATGGCATTGTTGCAGACCGCCCACCAACGACGAGGAGGTCGCACTTGAACTCGCCCATGACCTGACAAGCCAATTTTAGGGTTTCCCCCCAACACCTCGTGACGGCGTCCTTAAGTTGCTCGGGGCTCACGACGACCTTCAACTGTCGCAACTTCCCACTCGGCTGCCGAAGAAACGCATCGAGCTCGTCCAAGTAGTTGGGCGATCCCAACGAATCACTAAATACTTCCGCGGCGGTTTTTTCAAAACTCCGCGCTGAGTCAGACTCAAAGTGGTTCAGGATGGCGTGGCACATCGGAATCCAGACGCCATCGACGAGCCATTTTCGCAAACCTATCAACTGAGGGTCGTTGACGGATTCGCTCATCGCTCGGTTCCACGTGAGGAGCGCCGCTTCTCGCGTGCCTTCGTTCGTGACAGTCTGTTCAAACAAGCAGGGAAACACAATCGACTCGAGAATGTGTTTCACCAAGTCATCCCCTGCCGAGGGGAATCCGTCTTGGAACAGTTGTTCAATATGAAACTCGTTGGCAACTCCAGCATCATGTGCGCCATTCGCTGCAGCACGATAGTCAGCAATGCTCAGGTCGATCGTGCCACCTCCGATGTCGAGAGATGCGACTCGCATCGATGGGTGACTTCCCGCTGGCAGTTCCTGCCCGTCCGCGTGACGCTTTGGGCGAGGGCGTCCAAGCAGATCCGTCATCACCGCCGCTCTCCGGCCGAAGAGTCGTGAGCACTCGGAATACACGAAACATGCCTGAATTGACATACCCTCATCGCATGGATTCTCGAATTGCGGCGGCGCGCTGTCGCGGTCATCACACGGGATCACGCGACCTTTCCCCTTGAAAAACTCGACTGGATTTGCCCGGTAGTCACGCCAAATGTCAAGTCCCCGCTTCACGAGTTGATTGAGTCGTCCAATCTCGGCAGAAGCCATGCTCGACGGGTTCATGATCACAACGCTGGAGATTCGCCTCCGCGTTTGGTAGTGTGCATATCGATCGCGATACTCGAGCGAATTCGCTTCACGGTATGCCTGCTCGAGCAGTTCGAGAATGACCAAAATGATTCCTGCACTTCGGGGATGATCTGGCACAAGTTCAAACTCGCCACCACCGATGTTGGGCTGTTTTTCAGGCGACTTCTTGTCGATGTGTGCCAGAGCGACCGATGTCACCGACTCCGGGTTTTCGATATCAGTTCTGGAGTAAATCCACGGTAGCGCCCTCGGCGCAGAATCCCACACATACCTCTTGGGGCTGGACATCCCTCGCCGATCAATCCCCTTCGAACTCATCTTCAACTCGTCCCGCGCCGCTTGACCGAAGGCAATCGGTGAAAGTAATCGAAATGTAGATAGGTCTCTGCCTGCGACGTCCTTGCGCGCAAATGGGAAAAATGTGTGCGCCACAAATGCCAATTCGCTAGGGCAAGGCATGGACTCATCGGTGAACGGACGGTCTTTCGGGACAAACTTCAGTCGCCACTGGTTGGCGGGACCATCCCCAGACGGCTCGATCAATACGGCGCAAGTTCTGCTATTGCCAAGATCGATCACAAGGTCTACGGGTCGACAATCCTGTTCCTTGACGTGGCTAGCGACCTTAATCGTTGGAAGGAACGGTGGGATAGGAGGCTGGGCTTGCGGCGGTGATTGCAGCGACTCCAGAAACTTGCACAGCGTAAACAGTTCAGCTTCTACCCCTGCCACGCTACAACCCCCGACGTCCGCCACCACCTGTTCGTAGAGGCGGAGCAATAGCGGATGGTGCCAAAAATCGGGGCTCGAAGAGGAGATTTTCAAATTTCTATTCAGACTCACCTTTTCGATGCCATCCTGATGTTCAGCCCCCTCATCAAGTACAAAATCAGTATCGACAGCAAAGACAACGTCATAGGACTGCATCGTTGGATCTGGCAAGCTGTCTCGGCTTTGCTTGATCCCAACGGCACACCAAAGTCTGCCGCCCTCCATCGGAAGCGGAAGCAGGTCTTCGTCACTCCACAGCCGACTCCTTCGGAGCAATGACTTGCCACCCAAAATCTCGTTGGCGTTTTTGCACTTCGACCTCAGGCCCGCAGCAATCTCATCATCTTCCTCACCCGTCAACTCTGTGTGGGCGTGAGTGCTTGGGTCGGCCTCGTATCGCTTCTTAAAGTCAGAAGCAACTTTTGAAGTGAATGCGTTTGGAATTCGGATGTACTGGACACCCGAGTTTGCGATGAGGAGTGCTGTTTCCATAACTCAAGATGATAGGTTTGGAATTCGAAGGAGTTGCATCACGCCTGTTTCATAACTCTGAAGCCAATGAAAGGAAGCCCAAATTCCGGGAAGTTTTCTTTCCGCGCAGATGCGCGACAGTCTTTGTCGGCGCACTCCCAAGAACCGCCTCTCAGCACACGCGATTCACCAGCAATCGAGTTAGTTGCCCCGATAAGGACTCGCTTTGCTCCTCGACTCGGCCCGGCTGGATCGATCGAACGTGAACGCTCGTCGTCGTAAAATGCTCCGCCGTAGTAATCGCTGCACCATTCAAAAACGTTCCCAAGCATGTCGTAAAAGCCCAAAGCGTTCGCCCGCTTCATCTTGACTGGTTGAGTCTGCCGATTCGCATTTCCTTTATGCCATGCGATGAGATCGAGTGGACCATACCGGCGTGTGCGCACGCCAGCTCTGCATGCGTACTCCCATTGCGCCTCCGTCGGCAATTCAAGACCCGTCTTGCGTACAAACTGGATCGCGTCATCCCAAGAGACGCGTTCAACAGGAAGCATGCCACTGTCTGACCGACGGAGCTTCTCACTGGCTTCCTCATTCGTGAGCCCACTTCCGAGAAGCCTGTCAATAGCATTGCCGCTCACCGCGCCGAACTTGCTAGGGTTCGCCGAATTGACCTGCGACCACTGCGCCTGCGTGACCGGAGTCTCGCCCAAGTAAAATGCGCGCGTCAGCGTCACCTCGTGTGCGGGTCTTTCGTCGTCCTCGCCTGCTGGATCGTTTGGACTCATTCCCATCACAAATTTGCCCGGTGGCACCAGGAGCATCACAATCCCACTCTGGATGTGCTTGACTCTCCAAGGCAACATTGTCGCGAGAATGCGATCTGCAAACTCTGCATCGGTTACGAACGTTGGATTGGGAGACCTAGCGATGACCTCACACCAAGTCAATTCCTTGGCGCCCGCTTCAGCTCCGCGACGTTTCCCCGTTGGATCCATCCCGCGATGATAGTCGGCAGAGCGTCGATCGTGATCCGCCCTGCAAATCTCATCTCAAGGAGTCGTGACATCGTGAGTGTCAAACCGACCGATCTTGGTCCGAAGGTTGTATCGGAAGGTCGCGATTCTCTCGCCATGCGTGGCTTCCACTGTGGCCTTGAGCGTGATTGGAATCTCGGCCGATGCGACTTCCAACTTCTCGATTGCGGTAGGGTTCTCAAATCCGAAAGCAACCCGTACCATGGCACCACCACGATAACCCACCGCTTCAATCTTCACTGGCAGATTACCAACCGATCTATACCAAAACCCACGGCAATCGATCACAATCTCCTCAGCGTTTGGGAAATGCGCCTTCAGCGACTTCATATCTATGAGCGCCCCCAGTGTTTGACCGATTCAACATCATGGCAGGCACCGCTGCCAAAGTTTCAGTTGATTATTCCTGCACCTCCGATGGAGCGACTGCGGTGCGATGGCCCTCGGTTTCGTTTGAGTCGCTGATGCTTGCCGAGGAGTTGTAACGCAGCGCACCGATCCATTCGCGACGACCGATGCCACTTCTTCTCGATTCACCATGCTGAGACCGTCCTTTCAATACACCCACATGTGTGCGTGACTTCTTCTCACGTCGCCCACATGACGAGATGTCACGAGGTAAACGACACGAGATGCAAGGGAACACCGAGCAACCGTCGTGCCAACAGCGGACAATCACATGCTGATAAATCGTTTTGTTTCCAGTGGTTTCCGAGAAGACAGTTTTTTGAATCATGTGTGAATGCCCATCTGAACATCGAGCGGACACGTTAGGACATATCGCATGACCGACGATCTCCTTCATTCGTTCCCACCCGCACTGCCGCCTGCACGATCGAACAAATCGCAGCACGCATCGGCGCAGGCAGACTCCCCCACGAGTCGATCAACTTCTGCAGATCAGGATCACCATTCGCCCCAGGCACATGCCATCCAGCGTCATCTGCTCCGCATTCTGCTCCACCCGAAACTGGAATCACACGATTCCTCGCTGTTTCCTGCACATCTTCGAATCCTTCCTCGCCCATTGATTCACTTTGCAGGGTTTTGCACGGAGTCGCAAGACTTCGCACAACCTCGCACAACCTCGCAACCTTCAAGGGGTTGAGTTCCAAATTGCGAGAACATGTGAAGTGCGATCGATTCGGCGACAGCACCGGCGTGCTGGGGGTGTGAGCGGAGTCGAGCGCTCGTTGCGATCCGCCCTCAATCGTCAAGCACACATGCAGGATCACGGATCACCTCTTCGATTCCCACTGCCTTGATGCCCTTCGCAAGCGGATAGTTTTTCTCGCCAGGATGCACGATTGTGACCTGTTTGAGCCCGAGCGCCTCTTTCGCGATGCGGATCGACGGCGTCACGGTTGCAGCGTCGGCCCGTTTGACTTCGACGCCGAAGCGCTTTCCCTTGTGGAACAGGACGAGATCGATCTCTGCGCCCTGTTGTGTTGACCACCAGTATGCGTGACTGTGCGGCACGCGGGTGAGAAGTTCTTCCACGACGAGTCCTTCCCACGACGCGCCGCACCGTGGATGTGAGAGCAACGCCTTCGTTGAGTCAATGCCGAGCAACGAATGCAGCATGCCGGTGTCGCGAAAGTAAAGTCGCGGCGACTTCACTTGGCGCTTGCCGATGTTCTCGAACCAAGGTTGAATCTGTCGCACGACGAGCAGTCCTGTCAGCAGATCGAGATGATGTCGAACCGTCGACGTTGGCGTGCCAAGGCTCGATGCAATCGACGAGTAGTTTGTGGTCTGCCCGTGGTAGTGAGCGAACATCGTCCACATCCGTCGGACAAGCCCAGGCGCGAGGCGGGCGTCGTAGAAGGGAAGGTCGCGCTCAATGAGCGTTGAGATGAAGTTCGTCATCCAAGTGGTTGAGTCGTCGGCATTTCGTGCGAGGAATGCGCGTGGGAATCCACCGCGACTCCATCGTTTGTCGAGTCTGCCTGCGCCGCACTCTGCAAGTGTGAACGAGCCGAGTTGCACGATCTCAACGCGACCGGCGAGAGACTCTGATGACTGCCGAAGCAGCTCTGGGGATGCGCTGCCAAGCACGAGAAATCGAGCTGGGAGCGGCTTGCGATCTGCAAGCACGCGAAGCAGGGGAAACAGGTCGGGGAGTCGCTGCACTTCGTCGATGACAACCGTGCCACGCAGTGGCGTGAGCGCTGTCATTGGTTGACTCATCCGGGCAAGGGCGTCTGGTGATTCGAGGTCGAAGTATGCGCTAGAGTCGCTGGCGACGAATGTTCGCGCGAGGGTGGTCTTTCCGCATTGGCGTGGACCGAGCAACAGCACGATCTGTGCACGGCGAAGGGCAGCGTGAATGCGGGCCGTGGCGTCAATGCGGTCGATCATCCAAACAGCATACTATGAAAAACACTTGCTGCAACTATCAATTTACATGGTGCGAATGACGCCAGTTGGGGCGCATTCTGCACCGCGTGATTGTGAAACCACTGTGTTTCCCGCAGGAGTCGACGAAGGTTAGAATCCACTATCGCCCGCTCTCCCGGTTCGCGTCACCCCAACGCACGGCCATGATGAACGACCGCCGGGACCAGTTGCCGCGCGACCCTGTGTACATCATGTACGACGGCCGTTGCGCGACCTGCCACGGCGTGGTGAGGAGCCTGATGCGCCGCTCGCGCAGCAACCGCTTTCGTTTCGTGCCGCTTCAGACGCTTGCGGGGACACCCGTTGCTTCCGCTGTGTTCCGTGACTTCGGCATCGACGCTTCCACGAGCTCGACGATCGTCGTGTGGAAGAACGGGACGCTGTTCATCCGCGCCGCAGCACTCTTCGCGATTGTGTCGGAACTCGGCTGGCCCTGGGTGATCCTGCTCCTGCTTCGATTTGTCCCCCTCTGCGTGTCCAACGCCTGCTACGACCTCGTGGCCCGCCTTCGCATGCGCCTCTTCGGCGCCCCCAGGCATCCCGACCTCTGCCCGCTTGTTGCCCCGCAGCAACGAGCGCTCGTTCTGAACGCACTCCCCTCGGACCTCACCATGTTTCCGCAGCGCTCAGGGGTCATGATGAGCGCGCAGTGGCGTCAATTGATCATCGTCAACTACGCCGTGCCAGCGGAAACCCTTGCGTCCTACCTCCCCCGCGGAACCGTGCTCGATGACTGGCAGGGAGAACACCTTGTCTCCATGGTTGGCTTCGCCTTCTGTACCGTGAGCCTTCAGGGCATGACGCTGCCCTTCTGCGGAAACTTCGAGGAGATCAATCTGCGCTTCTATGTGAAGCGCGAGCTAGCTGACGGCTCCTGGCGCCGTGGCGTCGTGTTCGTGAAGGAGATAGTGCCCTTTCGACTGATTGCCTCGACCGCGAACCTCCTCTATGGAGAGCACTATGTGGTGCATGGCATGGACTCTCAGAGCGCAGTAGCTGGTGAGTGCCGGCAGACCAGTTACTCCTGGTCGGACGGCAACGAGACCGTCCTCATGTGCGCCGAAACATACGGCCGCGCTGAACAACTGGCTTCTGGGTCGCTCGCGGAGTTCATCACCGAGCACTACTACGGATACACCAAGGGACGCAGTGGAGAGACCACCGAGTACGAGGTTGAGCATCCGCCCTGGCGCGTTTGGCCCAAGGCGCAAGGAACTGTCGCTGGCCCGCTAGGACGGTTTCTCCCGCGCGACCTCGCGCACTGCATGCGTGAGATCCACTCGGTCGTCGTCGCCGAGGGATCACCCGTGCGGATCATGCGAGCGCGGCGGCTCTAGGTTCGGAGGCGGTCCCTTGGACACTCTCTGGGTCCACGAGTCGGGCATCAGCCGGATGCCGAGCTTCGATGCCGTCGCGATTGCCAACGGCAGCAAGAGCGCGCTTCCCGGAACCACCGCGAAAAAAGCCCCCATGCCTGCCAAGCGAATGAGATCCATCATCTGCTGATTAGCGGTGTGGATCTCCTCGCTCGACGCGCCGCCACTGGTAGCCCGTGTGTAGATCTCAATCATCCGACGAGACTGCACCCCTTCGGCACTCAAGAGATCCCTGAGCCGCGAGAATCCCGCTTCCAACTCCGCTCTCGGGTTGCGAAGGAGCGCGGGCAGCAGACCGCCCCAGTCGCGGGAGGGATCAAGAGGCGTTGGGGACGGACCAAACATGGCGGAAGCGACAAGAGTACGCCGCGGGCCGAGGCAGCAGTAGCCCAGTACGCTCGGCTGCATGGACTCCATGACCTTCTGTCTCGCTGCGAGCCTTCTCGCGCCACTCTCGACGACCTGCTCCCTGGCATCAGCACAGATTCCAGCGCAGACCGCCCCGCCTGCGAGTCCGTGGCCAGCCTCTGCCGACGCACTCACGGCGCTCGGAACACAGCTCGTTGAGGCGCAGATGAAGCGCTCTGCCACAGGTGACATCGCGGGACTCGAGCAGTGTCTTCAGCCCTGCTTCCAGTCGATCCGCTTCATTGGTGCCGCCGATCGCGCGGGTTCGATTGAAGCGATGAAGGACCTCGCGATGGCGGCCCCCGCGAAGGTCAGCTCGGTGATTGCCACGCGCGTCGGCGACGCCCTGATTGTCACCTGCTTGGCTGAGGGGAGCCAGACGATAGGTGGTCAGCAACTGGGATCTGCTGCGACCCCGCGACTGGGAGTCTGGCAGTATGTCGACTCGCAGTGGCGGCTCGCCGCATGGGCGAACCTCAATATGCCCAGAGAGCGACCAGCCCCGGGACTGCCGACCTATGCGGGCGATACGACGCTCAATGGTCAGGGATCGACGCTGCTCGCAAAGTTCCTCGATCTCCAGCGGAAGCAGGAGATGCCCGCCTTCGAAGCGATGCTCGCCGACGGTGTACAGGTCGTGAACTTCCGCGGCCAGAAAGTGCGCGCAGATCTCATTAAGGGTGCAAAGGCTGCAACCACCGGCCCAGCGACGATCACTGAGGCCCGCACCACCCGCTGCGGCAGCTTGACCATCGTGACCTGCAATCTGTCGATGAGTCAGCGGTTCGGATTCGCGACCTCGCTGCCGGCGGATCCCGCTGCGTTCCTCGCGGTCTTTTCCGGAGATGGCGACGCTACACAGGTGATCGCCCTAGCCAATACCAACAAGCCGAAGTGACGGGGTTGATGTCAATCACTCGAACATTCCGGAGAGCATCGCTGTCGCCCATGGGTCGATCGCACTTCGCTGCACTGGCGGCTCTTCTGCCAGGGCTCGCGTGCCTCGCACAGGCCCCAATGACACCTGCTCGACGCCAGCGGTGAGCGGTGTCGGCAGCATCGTGATCGGAGACGGCGCGATGCACTCGGCGGGCACTTGGCGAACATCGACGATGTCGCCGCCGCAGGGGTGTAGGCGAGGTTGAGTGGTGCCCCGGATGAGCCGGATCCTGGCCTACGCCTCGTGCATCGCCGGCTTGTGCGCGGCGATCTGCTCCGCTTGAATTCCTGGCGGCGCAGGCTCAGAGTGCGCAAACTCCATGCTGTAACTCCCGAGCCCGCCCGTGATCGACTTGAGCGTGCCTGCATAGGAGGTGAGCTCGGACATCGGAGCGGTCGCGCGGATGACCGCCTGCCCTCCCGCTGTCGCTTCGTTGCCCTGCACGCGCCCGCGGCGAGATGAAAGATCCGCGACGATCGCGCCGATCGCGCCAACCGGGGCCGTGATCTCGAGGTGGACGAACGGCTCCATCAGAACGGGTCGTGCCTTTTTCACCGCCTCGATGAACGCATGCTTTCCCGCGATAGTGAAGGCAACTTCCTTGCTGTCAACCGGGTGATGCTTCCCGTCGTAGACCAGCACACGCACGCCCCCGAGGGGATAGCCCGCGATAGCCCCCTCGTGCAGCACCTGCCGCACCCCCTTCTCGATCGCCGGAAGGAATTGCCTAGGAACGCTGCCGCCAAATGTGTCATCGACGAATTCGAAGTCGGCCCCGGTACCCGTCGCCGCGCCATCGATAGGCTCGACTCGGAGGAACACCTCGCCAAACTGGCCCGCCCCGCCCGATTGCTTCTTGTGGCGGTAATGCCCCTCGGCCTTCGCGGTGATCGTCTCCCGGTACGCGACTTTCGGCGGATGAGTTGTCACTTCGACACCGAATCGCTCCTTGAGCATGTGGAGCTTGACCCTGACATGCAACTCGCCGAGTCCGCGAAGGACGAGTTCCTTGGTTGCCGTGACTTGGTCAATCGCGAGCGTGGAGTCCTCCGCCGCCAGCTTGTGAAGCGCCTCGCCGAGCTTGGTTTCCGCCGCGCGATTGGCTGCGTCGAGCGCGACTCCAAACATCGGGCGCGGAAGCGGCAGCGGACGCAGCGCGAGGCCTGGGGGAGTCCCGTGGCCGTGGATGATCGTCCCGGCGTGCAGTTCCTCGATCTTCGAAACCGCGCCGATGTCCCCGGCGATGATGGCCTCCGTCTCCTTGTGCTTTGCGGCCATGACCGAATACACATGCGGTACGCGCACCGTCTTCGCGCCGTCATCAAGCGACAGATTGCTGCCGTGGGTGAGCGACCCCTGATGGACCTTGAAGAACGCGAGCCGACCGGCGAACGGGTCGGTGGACATCTTGAAGACATGGGCGAGCAGGCTGTCGCCGGACTTCATCGACGGGACGAAGATGCTGGTCCCACCATCCTTGGCGTACTCGAACGGCCGTGGATTCCCTTCGCATGGGCTAGGGCAGAGCGCGACAATGTCATTGAGAAGCTCTCTCACTCCCGCACCGGTGCGGGCGGAGACGAAGCAGATCGGGATGAGGTGGCGCTCGCGCATGGACTTCTCGAACGGATCGTGCATCCGCTGCGGGGTGACTGCGCGGCCATCGAGCACCTCCTCCATGAGAGCGTCGTCCACTTCTGCGACCTGGTCGATCACGCGGTCGTGGAACGCCTTGACCTCGCCGAGATCGCTCGTTCCCGCAGCATTCCCGAAGCAGTCGACGACAGCCTTGCCGTGATCGGACGGGAGGTCGATGGGCTGGCAGATCTCGCCGAACTCTTCCTGGATGCCCGCAAGCACAAGTTCTTCGTCGTCTGACGCATCCATCTTGTTGACGACGATCATCGTCGGGAGATTGCGCTCCTTGGCAATGCTCACCATGCGTCTGGTGGTGGTCTGCACGCCAGCCACCGCATCGACGACGACAACGACCGTCTCGACCGCCGGCAGCGCACAGATCGCCGCGCCGACGAAGTCTGGAGAGCCGGGCGTGTCGATCATGTTCACGCGGACGCCGGCGTGATCGAGGTGCACTATGCACGAGTCGACCGTCGTCCCGAAATGTTTGGAGACAGCGTCCGAACCGGTCACCGTCGAGCCGTCCTCGACCTTGCCAGGCCGCTGGATCGCACCGCCCGCGTAGAGCAGTGCTTCGACCAGCGTCGTCTTCCCCGAACCCCCCGCACCCACAATGGCAATGTTGCGGATCTGACTCGTCGTGTATTCAGGCATCGGAAACCTCCGTAAGGGAAGGACTGGAACCGAGCAATGTCCGTCGGCGAACGCCCACCACGGTCGGCCGGCGCGTGGCTATCAAAATAGCGCGGATTGAGCCCGGCCACACAGGGATTGATCGAGATTCTCGGCCTGCTTTCGTGGGCAATCCATGGGAAGATGTGTCCGGGAGACTCTGCGATGACTGCGCCACACACACCCCGACACCTGTCCGACCTGCGCACAGCCATCGACTCGGTTGACGAACGACTCGTGGCACTGCTGGCCGAACGCGCACGACTCGTCGTCGAAGTCGGCTCTGCCAAGCGATCAGAGGGAGTCGCGGTCTACGCCCCGGGACGCGAACGCGCGGTGATCGAGCGCGCCGTGAGATTGAATCCCGGGCCGCTTCAGGCACGGACTATAGAAGCGGTCTTCCGGGAGATCATGTCGGGCTCGTTCGCACTTGAGCGGCCGCTGCGGATCGCCTGCCTCGGACCGGAGGGGTCGTTCAGTCACCTGGCGGCAACGCGACATTTTGGATCAAGCGTCGAGCACTGCTTCGTGCCTTCGATCGGCGGCGTCTTCGCAGAGGTCGCCTCCGGACACGCCGATCACGGGATGGTTCCGTATGAGAACTCGAGCATGGGATCGATCTTCGAGACACTCGACGCGTTCCTCGCGCATGATGTCGCCATCCGCGCGGAGGCGCTGGTCTTTGTGAGACTGGCCCTCCTGGCCAACTGCGCGCCGACCGATGTGACACGGATCTACTCGAAGCCGCAGGTCTTTGACCAGTGCGCGCAGTGGTGCCGTCGCGTGATGCCAAACGCAGCGCGGCTCTCCGAGACGAGCACCAGCGCGTCAGTCCTTCGAGCCCGTGACGAACCGGGCGCAGCGGCGATCGCCTCGACTTTCGCCGGAGAATTGCATGGCGTTCGCACGCTCTTTGATGCGATCGAGGACCGTGCCGGTAATGCGACGCGATTCCTGATCCTTGGTCGGGAACCGGTGCCGCAGACGGGCAACGACAAGACCTCGATGTGGTTCGCGCTAGCCAATCGGCCGGGTGGCCTGGTCGGTGTGCTCGAGGGATTCAGGCGCGAAGGCATCAACATCACCTACATCGAGAAGCGCCCCAGCGGCGAGGCTCACTGGGATTATGTGTTCTTCATCGATGCCGCCGCGCATCGGCTCGACCTTCCCATGGCGCGCGCGCTCGAGGAGGCGGAGCGTCATTGCGCACGACTGGTGGTGCTGGGCAGCTACCCGCAGGCGCAGCGGCCCCTTCATGCCGGCAACGAAGGAGCCCCAGCGAGAGCGGCGGCGACAAGCGGATGAGCCGAGCCCTCGCAGGTGCGGCTACAGTCGTGGGATGACGAGGACACTGCAGTCGATTGATCCCGCGCTTGGTAGTGTCGTGGGAGAAGTGGCGGTCACAAGTGTGGGCGAGATCGCCGCAGTGGTTGCACGCGCACGCGCGGCTCAGCCGGCCTGGGCGGAGCTTGGGCTCGCTGAGCGCGCACGACGGGTCACGGCGGCGGCTGAAGCGCTGAAGGTGCGCGCAATCGAGATCGGAACGCTTGCCAGCCACGAGATGGGCAAACCTCTCAAGGAGGCCATCGGCGAAGTGAGTTATTGCGCGGAGAGTCTGGCGGAGTCGGTTGCCGAGATCGTTACCGCGCTCGAACCTGAAACGCTCGAGGACAAGTCAGTCCACTCGGAACTGCGCTTTGATCCGCTTGGCGTCGCCGCCTGCATTACGCCCTGGAACTTTCCTGTGGCCATGCCGCAGGATGTCGTCATCCCCAGCCTTCTCGCGGGTAACACGGTGTTGCTCAAGCCCAGCGAGAAAACGCCGCTGTGCGCACAGGCCTGGGCGGAGTGCCTGATCGGAGCAGTCGGTCGCGATGTCCTTGCGCTCATCCACGGCGACGAGATGCAAGGAAAGGCGCTCGTCCAGGCCGATGTGAATCTCATCGCATTCGTGGGAAGTCGCGCGGCCGGCAAGCACATCATGCGGGAGGCAGCCGGTGGTCTCAAGCGACTCGTGCTGGAACTGGGAGGTAAAGACGCGCTGATCGTGCTCGACGACGCGGATCTTGATCTCGCGACCGCGTTTGCGGCGCGCAACTGCTTTCGGAACGCCGGACAGGTGTGCGTGTCGACGGAGCGGATCTTCGTGCATGAACGGGTGGCGACCAGGTTCGTCGCGGAACTGTCGAAGAGAGCCGAGGCGCTCGTCCAGGGAGACCCGGCCAACGAGTCGACGCAGATCGGTCCGATGGCGGACGCGGGGCAGAAGTCGCATGTGCTCGCACTAATCGAGGACGCAGTGCGTTCGGGGGCGACGGTGGCGGTCGGTGGCCAGACGAAGGGAAACTTCGTGCGGCCGACTGTCCTCACTGGCGTCACGCCATCAATGCGGATCATGCAGGAAGAAACATTCGGGCCTGTTGCCTGCGTGATGAGTGTCAAGAGCGACGACGAAGCAGTGCGACTGGCCAACGGGACGCCGTTCGGTCTCGGCGGCGCGGTGTTCGGCGAACGCGAGCACGCGCTGCGCGTCGCCCGGGCGCTCGACACGGGAATGGTTGGCATCAACAAGGGCTGCGGCGGCGCTAGCGGATCGCCGTGGGTGGGCGCGAAGGAGTCAGGGTTCGGCTACCACAGCGGAAAGGCCGGCCACCGCCAGTTCGCGCAGGTGCGAGTGATCAGCGTCGCTCGCTGACAATCTTCGCCCCAGCGAGAATCACAGGGATCCCCGCACGCCGGAGAGGGTCGACCGCGCTCTCGATATTCACGATTCCAGTCGCATCGATCATCGGCACATGAGCGAGGTCGATGACGGCGCATCGCGCTACACCGGAAGTGCGAGCCTCCTGCATGGCTCTCTGGGCCGCCCCCAAGAAGAGTGAACCGCGGATCCGGTAGTACAGCACTCCTAGGCTACCGATTACTCTCACAGTGTGATCAGCCGTCTGCTCGCGGGCCCATCCCACTCGCTCGCGCGCACCGCGTGGCTGGCGGTCGCACTGCTGTGGCCGGTGGCCATGCTCAACTACCTCGACCGCCAGATGCTGGCGTCGATGAAGTTCTCGGTCATGGGGGATGTCGGGGACATCGCGACAGACGCCAACTGGGGGATCATGCTCGGGCAGTTCAAGTGGGCCTATGCATTCCTGAGCCCACTCGGAGGCTTTGTGGCCGACCGATTCGGGCGGCGACTGACTATCGTCGGAAGTCTCGCTGCCTGGAGCGCGGTCACATGGCTCACTGGAAATGTCACCTCCTATCAGGAGCTGCTGTGGACGCGCACCTTGATGGGAGTGAGCGAAGCGTTCTACATTCCGGCGGCACTCGCGCTCATCACCGACTTCCACAGTGCGCGCACGCGATCGCGCGCGGTCGGACTCCACCAGACGGCGATCTACTGCGGAATGATGCTCGGCGGGTTCGGGGGATACGCGGCCGACGCGGCCAGTGTCGGCTGGCGCGGCGCGTTTCACCTGGCGGGCGCGGTCGGTGTCATCTATGCGATCCCACTAGCGTTCATGCTGCGCGAGGCACCGAGGACGAACGAGGGTGCGCCGATTGAGCGAAGAGCGAGCATCCGCGCCGTCGCCAGCGAACTTCTTACGAGCCTCCCATTCCTCCTGCTCGTGGCTTGCTTCACCTTGCCGGCAATGGCGGGGTGGATCGTCCGCGACTGGATGCCGGCGATTCTCAAGCAGGAGTTCAACATCGGGCAGGGAGCCGCGGGAGTCTCGGCAACGCTTTACACGACGATCGCAATGCTCTGCGGAGCCGGTATCGGCGGGTGGCTCGCCGACCGCTGGTGCCGGGTGACTGATCGCGGGAGAGCGTTCGTTAGCACGATCGGCATCGCACTCATCGTGCCCGCGATGTTCGGAGTCGGGAACGCACCCACCCTTGCCATCGCGGTCGCGTTCTTGGCGCTCTTTGGCCTTGGTTGGGGATTCTTTGACTGCAACAACATGCCGATCCTGTCGCAGATCGCGCGGCCGCACCTGCGCGCCACGGGCTACGGCATCATGAACTTTGTCTCGATCAGCTGCGGCGGTCTGGCCGATTGGACATTCGGAGCGATGCGCGACGCGAAAATGCCGCTCAACGCGAGCTTCGCGGTGTTTGCGCTGTTCGCGCTCATCGCGGTCGTCCTCATGCTGTTGATCGCCCGGACGATTTCCCCCCGAGGCGCGCTCAGGGAGTGACGGGGACGATCCATTCGCGACAGAAAAGGTGTTCCTGCGCGCGACCTGTTGCCATCTCCCAGATCTGCTGGGTTGTGTGACGGGAAGTGAGCTGGATTCTGCTGCCGACGGCCCCGGCTGGTGCGGGCGCGGTGAGCGGCTCGATCTTCGCGAAGTACTCCCCTGCTTTCGCCTGAGCCGCCGGGGGCGAAGACAGCGTGCTCGCAAATCCCTTGACGGCCGCGCCCGGCAGAAGGAACCGATGGAGTTCCGCGACTGAGCGGAAGTTTTCGGGAACCCAGAGCGTCTTGCCCTTCAGAGCCGCGACGGTGTTCGCGTCGAAGGCGCCAAGAGGGGCGTCGAAGACGGCGAGAAAACTCGACAGTGCGAGGAACACCGTCATCGCGGCAGGTGCCGCACACATTGCGGTCCAGCGAGCCTTCACCATGGAGAGGATCGCAAAGGCGATCGCGCCCATGAGCAGCGGCCAGTGCCACCAGGCAAATGCGCCCGCACCGATCTCGCCAGCGAGAACAACGGAGAGCCATGCAATCGGGACGAGCGCGCACACGACCCCGACATGCGTGAGCACGAAGGCACTGCGCCCCACATGATGCCATCGCAATGCCATCAGGACGGCGATCGCAGGCATCGCTTCCAAGAGATAGCGCCCTGACCGCTGCTCTGGAAGGCAGAAGACGAGGAAGATCGCCACGACCCAGATCCAGAGGAGCCGCTCATCGGGCGCGAGAAGGCGCCGATACTTCCACGACTCGACGATCACGCCGAAGAGAGGAAACGCAAGCAGCCCCGCATTTAGGAACCAGCTCGCGCCGAGCGTCCACAGGCTGTCGGAACTGAAGAGGAACCCGCGTATCCATGGACCGATCCCGCCCGCCAACTTGCCGACATTCTCGCCGACCACGAACTCGCGCCAGATTTCCGCGGGGCGTGGATCGAGCGCGAACCAGAGCGAAAAGATCGCCAGTGAGACAAGCGCCATCCACACAAGTCCAGGCAGTGCGCGAAGGGCGAACTGACTCCACTTCCATCTGCCTTCGGCAAGATGCCAAGCGGCGAGGATGAGCCCGATGGGCAGGAGCTGTGCGAAACTCTTGGTGAGAAGCGCCATGCCCGCGAGCACCCCAAGAGTGGTCGGGACAAGGAAGCGCGACTCGAACGATCTCGGATGCCACCAGAGCATCACGAAGAAGCAGGAGAAGACCCAGAAGGTCTCCGGGGGGTTTGTGAGAAACGGCCGTCCGTAACGGAATGTCGACAGAAACGCCAGGTAGAAGAGCGCGGCGAGGATGGAACGCAGCAGGTCGCCTCGGGAGATTCGGAACACGAGCAGCCCACACATGAGGCTTGTCGCGAAGGTCCATGCGACGCTCGGCCAGCGGAGACTCGTAAGGCTCCAGTCCTCACCCCAATTCGTCGAGAGAATCCCCTGCCAGAAGAGCAACGGCGGCTTTGTGTTGCGCATCGCTGGCATTCCGCTTTCCAGGGGAAGCCAGTGACCACTCTCGGCGGTGGCCCTCGTGATCTGCATATAGACGAGCTCGTCGCCGTTGGTGGGAATGTGAAGCGATCCGAGTCCGACGATGTACGTGCACAGTGACAGCACGAGGCCGCACAGAAGCAGCGGCAGCGCCATTCGCGCGCGCGCGAGCTGCACCTGCTCGGGATCGATTCCCTCGGTGCGGACATGGCGGTAGGTCCAGAGGTCGTTGAGCGCGAAGTTGGCGAGGCTGGCGAAGGCGATTCCGATGAGATTGGCGAGGAGATACGGAGTCCAGAGGACCAGCAGATTGGTGAGCGCGACCTGGATGAGGATGCCTGCCCAATTGGCCGCGCAGTACTGGAGGTACTGCCTGAGGAGCGGGGTCGTAGACGCACGAGTGCGATCCTTCCAGGTCCACCGCCGGTTCCAGTGAAAGTTGTTTGTCATCCCAACGAGGATTCCGGTGGCCATCGCCAGATTGAGCCGCAAGGAGAGATCGGCAACGCCGGTGTAGAGCCGCTCCTGGCAGAGCCAGATCACGAGTTGGTTGAGAGCGATTCCGGAGAAGCCGACCATCCCAAACTGCATGAAGCGATATCGCTGGTGCCAGCTCCAGGCGACGACGCGGCGAATCGGACCCGAGGGCGTGCGCATGGATTCAGGCTGTCGCCACAGCGGTGGGCCGTGCCCTGTGCCGCGCGAGCATTTCGCGTGCCTTGGCGGCGACCTCGTCCGGGAGGATTCGCTTGAGGCACTGGTTGTCGCCATCGCAGGGCGAAGTTCGGTGGTTGTACGCCGTCACGCATGGCGCACAGGGAAGCTGCGTGAAATAGACATGGGCCAGCGGCGACCAACTCCGATAGAGAGTCGGCGTTTCAGGACCGAAAAACACGATGCTCTGGATCCCGGCCATCGCTGCAAACTGAACCGGCCCGCCGTCGTTGGTGATGACGAGTGCGCCGCATTGGAAGAGTGACATGAGATGGCGCACGGAGCGTGTGTAGCCCGAGAGATTCACGCAGCGAGCGTGGCCGCCGACGCGTGCGCGCAGCTGTTCGCCGAGCGCATGGTCTGAATCCATGCCGATGATCGCGATCGAGCATCCGTCGCTGAGGAGGGCGCGGGCAACCGCGGCGTAGTGATCAAGGGGCCATGCGCGGATCGGGAGGAGCCCGCCGCTTGGGTACATGAAGACGAGGGGTCCCTGAGCGAGCGTGGTGTGCGCCGCATGGAGCGCCGCCCGCTCGCGTTCGACCTCGCCTTCTTCAGGGGAGAACGGGGGCGGCAACAGCGGCCGATCCTCGCGTGTCTCCTTGGCAGGCGGGGTTGAGCGACTCTCGATGGCATCGGCCAGCGAGAGGAGCTGGTGGGAGAGATGCCGGTACGGGTTGTAGAGAACCCTGGAGGTCATGAAGGAGCCGCGATAGAGCCCCTCCTGCGTGTGACGGTGGAACCCGACGCGACGCGCCGCCCCCGAGAGGCCGCTCACGATGGCGCTTACGCGGGCGAAGAGTTCGCAGTCGATGACCGTGTCGATGCGCAGGCCACGGATCCGCCGAATCGCTCCGAGGAGTCCGCCGAGGAGCTCCCACGCGCTCGTGTCACGAATCTCGATCACCTTGTCTTGGTCGACGACTCCGAGGAGATCCAGTAGCTGACGATTTCGCGCGAACAGGAGAAAGTGGAGCTCGGCTCGTGGATATCGACTCCTGAGGGTGCGCAGCATGGGCTCCGCGAGGACCAGGCTGCCCATCTCGCTCAAGAGGATGATCAGGATCCTCTGAGGGGGCTCGGCAGGCGAGGGCGATCCGAAAACGGGCGTCACTGCGTGCAGTGCCGAGAGCGCCGCGCATGCGGGAGTGCCAACCCACCGATCGATGAACCTTTGCGTCCCAATGTCCATGCGTGCTCTGTTCGAACGGGCGTTCGCTCTCGCGATGCTATAGATTCGCGCGTGTTGGAGCGTTTACGCATGACCCGTTCGCGGCGCGCGCCCCGTCTGACGGCGGCACTGCTCATCGTGGCGATCGCGGCCGCAGCGTGGCGTGTGCCGTCCAAGGGAGTCGTCGAGTTCTCGGCACCGCCTCACGGCTGGGGACCTACCACGGCGAGTTCGTCGACGGAGCCACCGACACTGATCGACCTCCCGATGCCGACGCCCAGCGCGCACGCCTCGTCGATCGCGATTCTCGGGAGCGGATCGCTGCGGATCGCGTGGTTCGGCGGCGCACGGGAGGGATCCTCCGATGTCGCGATCTGGATGGCTGAGGTCGATCCCGTCTCGTCGACGGTTGGTGCGCACTGGCCGGCGCTGGGACGCGAGACGCTCGCGGCATCCGTCCACCGCGTAGTACGGATGGTTGGAAATCCTGTCGTCTGGGCAGATGGCGACGACCGCCTCAACCTGTGGGTCGTCAGCGTGAGTTACGGCGGCTGGTCGGGAAGTTCCGTGAACTGGCTTCAGTCAGGCGATGGTGGGAGAACATGGTCAGGCGCTCGCCGCCTCGTCATGTCGCCGCTCTTCAATCTGAGCACCCTCGTTCGCAGCCAGCCAGTCGCAATGACGGACGGCTCCGTCGGACTCGGGGCCTACCACGAGTTCATCCACAAGTGGGGACTCTGGGTGCGCGTTGGGGTCGATGGCAGGGTTCTCGATACGCGCACGATGCGGCCCGATACCGGGAACTGGCTGCAACCTTCGATCGCTCCGCTCTCGAGTGCGCGTGCGGTGGCGGCGCTTCGATGTACCACTTCGTCTATCGGCGCCGTCGGTCTTGTGAGGACCGCCGACGGGGGCGAATCGTGGGACTCGGAAGGGTCTACAACCATCCCCAACCCGAACTCGGGCCTGGCGTTGATCCGTCTCGCCGACGGCTCGCTGCTCATTGCTGCGAATCCGCTTCCCACAGGGCGCTCCACACTTCAGCTCTTCAGGTCGCACGATAAGGGGGCAACTTGGGCTCCCTCGCGAGTCATCGACACAAGCGCGAACCCCGCGGACGAGTTCTCCTACCCATGTCTCGTCGAGTCTCGATCGGGAACCATCCACCTGTCGTACACGCGCCTTCGCAAGGGAATCAGGCTGCTCTCGTTTGGTCGTGCGTGGCTCGACGCGGAGGGGACGCCGTGACTGCACCAGCCATCTACGGGTTCGTCTCGCAGTGCGCAATCATTGCGGCTGTGTTGATCGTGTGCCGCGATCTTGCGACAAAGGCGGCAACGCCGCGCGGATCGATCGTGTTCTTCTGCGTCGCCATTGCCGTGGCGCTAACCCCCCTTCCTGGGGGATCCGTCTGGGAGCACCTTCGCGGCCTCTGGGGAGACGCGAGCGTCGTAACGACATCCCTGCTGCTGCTCTACGGCCTGAGTCCTTCGCGACTTCCGTCGCGACCCCCGCCGACCATTGCGGCACTTCTCGTGCTCGCTGTCTTCGGCGCGCTCTACCTCCCAGTGCTGGCAGGAGTCGACCTGTTCGGAATCGATGTCTACTCACTGGGATGGCGCCCGTGGATCATGCTTGGTGCGATCGTCGCGATCTGCCTAGTCCTCTGGCGGCGGATTGACCTTCGCTGGATGCGGCTGATCGCACTCGCGCTGCTTGCATACGCCGCCGACATCATGGAGTCCGCCAATCTATGGGACTATCTCATCGATCCCGGACTAGTTGTCGGCCTCGCCTGCGTGGCATTCGTAACGCCGTGGTCACAACGCGGCCCAGAGACGCCGCTGAAGCGCGCACCGATCTAGGATGACCCAATGCTGAAAGGAGCACACTCATGACTCTCTCAACCTTCGGAGTCCTTCGCCCCTCCTGCGCGTCGGCTGCGGCACTCGCCTTGCTCGTCGCCTCGGCCTCGGCCCATGGCCAAGCAGTAGCTGGCGGTTCGCGGACTTCACTACCGCTCACATCCGTCACGCTGTATCGGTCGGGAGTCGGCTACTTCGAACGCAACGGGTCGGTCAAGAGCGGCGACTCGGTTCAGCTGCGCTTTGCCAACGACGAGATCAACGACATGCTCAAGTCGATGGTCATCCTCGATCCAGAACACGCGCTCGAGTCGGTGTCCTATGAGTCGAAGGAGCCACTCTCCCGGCAACTGGCGAGTTTCGGAATCGATCTGTCCGACAACCCGACGCTGGCGGGACTTCTCGGGCGACTGCGCGGAACGCGCGTCAAGATTGGCACCGCGGACGGCACCGTCGAGGGAGTGATCCTCGGTGGCGAGACTCGCCAGAAGGCCGAGGGGCATACTCAGGAACCACTGTCGGTTCCGTTCATCAATGTGGTCACTCCCGCCGGGGTCATCTCGGTCGATCTGAACACCGCGGTCTCTGTCGCGCTCGAGGATGCAGCGCTCAACGCAGAGCTCATCAAGGCGCTCGCAGCACTCGCCTCACACACGACTGATCGGTTCAAGACCGTCGAGATCACTTTCGGCGGCAAGACGGCACGCGAGGTGGTTGTCTCGTATGTCAACGAGATGCCCATTTGGAAGACGAGCTATCGGCTTGTCCTGCGCGACGACAAGAAGGCCTCGGAGAAACCGCTCATCCAAGGATGGGCCATCGTCGAGAACACTACTGATGACGACTGGAACGATGTCGAGCTCGCCCTCGTCGCCAGCCAGCCGGTCAGCTTCGAGATGGATCTCGCGCAGAGCCTGCACATCACGAGGCCACAGCTTCCCGTGCCGATGGTCGCCGGGGCCGCGCCGCGCATATACAGCGATGGTGATGCGTTCGCCGCGAATCGGTCCCTGCATTCCGACGCGCGCAAGATGGCGAGCCCGGGGTCTCCCCCTATCACGAGCGCGCCTGCACCGGTGTCTCTGGCGGATGCGAGCGTGGCTGGTTTCGACGGGGGTGGCGGTGTTGAGCCAAGGCATCGCGCAGGCAGTGCGCGCCAAGAGGGTGGCGAGGTGGCGATGAGTCGCGGCGGACTGTTCGGTAGTTCGCCAATGAGCGAGGCGCAGGGTGGCTCCGTCGGAGAGGCATTTCAGTACACGCTCAGCAACCCGATCTCCATTGCACGGCAGCAGTCGGCGATGCTGCCGATCCTCACCGGCCCCATCGACGCGCGGCGGGTCAGCATTTTCAATGCGCATGATGGAATTGAACATCCGATGCGCGGACTCGAGCTGAAAAACACTACGGGTCTTCAGCTGATCCCCGGGCCGATCGCGGTGTACGACGGGTTCGCCTATGCAGGTGATGCCGAGATCGGCTACATGACCCTCAACGACTCTCGGCTTCTGGCCTACGCGGTCGACCTCTCCGTCGCTGCGGCGGAGCAGTCGGAGCAGACGAGCCATGTGCGATCTATCCGCATTGTCGATGGGGCGATTGAACAGACCTACCAGCAGCTGCACCGGGTCTCCTACGCCTTCAACAACAAGGACACCACCAAGGGGCGCACGATTCTGGTCGAGGCACATAAACTCCATGACTGGGCACTCGTCGAACCAAAGAAGCCCGCGGAAGAGACTGCGAATCTCTACCGATTTGAGATTGAACTGGCACCTGGCGCCAAGGGAACGCTGGTCGTTGCCCAGGAACACACCGGTCTGGAGCGACTCGGTGTCGTCGGCTACAACATGGCGACGCTTCTCTCATTCGCCACCGACGGCAAGGCATCGCCGGCAGTCGTCAAGGCCGTCACCAAGGCGGCGGAAATGCAGAGCGAGATCAATGCCACCAACGACCGGATCGCGCGGCTCGAGCAGGAGCGCACAGGCATCGACGCGGACCAGTCTCGAATCAGGCAGAACATGAATTCGATCGACCACGCCTCGGAGGTCTACCGGCGCTATCTCGCCAAGTTCGGCGACCAGGAGACACGGCTGGAAGCGATTCGCGCCGAAACGGAGAAGGAGCGATCGACCCTCGCGGCTCAGCAGCAGGCGCTCAATGGGTTCGTGCGAACGCTCAATGTGTCGTGAAGTCATCGAAGTTCGGGAAACAATCGGCCCTCATTGGGCTCATTGTTTCCCGAAGTCGAGGGGCGCCGCGGGTGGCGGCAGGATGAACGCCATCGAGTAGGGGCGCGCGGGAACTTCCGCCCCTGTTCGCGGCTTGATCTCGACATGCTCAACCGGCGAGTGTGGACCGAACTCGTCTATCCACGCTGGCGGCGCGTTCCCCTCCCACACGAGTGCCGCACCCTCCCGTGGAATGCGCGAAAGGTCAAACCACAGAGCCCGAGCGGGGATCCCGTCAAGCAGCAACTCGGGATACTCATCGTGGTACACGCAGACATTGCCGCCGATCCAGTGGGTACCGATCACGATCCTGAGTGGTGCGCCCTGCGACAAGGATGACCATCGCTCGCCCACCACCTTCGCCAGCGATTCCCCATCGTGCTTGACATTGGGGACGGTGCCCGTCAGGTACGGCCCCGCGGTGAGCTTGACAGCCACGAACAGAAGTACGCCGATGGCCAACGCGAACCATGCGCCCCACATCGTCCGGTAGCCGCTGGCACCGATGGGTCGGTCGATGGCCAGAAGACCGACAAGCCCGGCAAACGGGAACCAAGCCATTGCCCAGAGTGCGCTCATGTGGAAGTTCATGGCGAGTGAGAGCGCGACCGAGACCACAACGGGAAAGAATGTCGCCCATGCGTAGTAGCGCAGCGCGAGGCGGGCACCATCTCGCGGCGGCGCGGGCTCGATGAGTGGGTCGCCTGGAACCAGAAAAAGCAGGAACAGCATTACCGCAACCCCCGAGAGCATCAGCGCGTTGAAGCCCAGGAAGTCGAGGGGATAGACGATCCGCCCCCACCACGGAGCCGACTCGACCATCGTCTGGAAGCCCCCATCATGGTCGAGGAATGCAGTCCTGAATGGGGAGAAGTCGAGTTGCCAGAGTCCGTAGAGGTGAGGGGCGATCACAAGGAGCCCTGCCGCGAGAGCGAGCCACGGGCCGCGAGTCTTCCAGAGTGCGCGAGTCTCACGCGACACAATCGTGAAGAGCAACACGCCGACAGGAACAAACCCTGCCGAGTGCTTCCCGTAGATGGCAATCGCTGAGACCACCCCGAATACGATCCACGCGCGGGTCGATCCCTTCATCGCACGCCATCCGGCCCAGATGAGCCCCGCAACGAACGGGATCTGAATCGAATTGTGATTGAGGATATCGCACTCGTACGAGTAGTAGATGCATCCCTGCAGAGCGAGCGCGGCGATCAGCGCGCGCCACGGACCGACGACATCGAGCGCCGCGCGCCAGACCACCCACGCCGCCACCGCGACGGTCGCGGGCGCAAGGAAATACTGGGGCCAGATGGCGCGGTTGGTGGCGAGTGAAACCGCTTCCGCCACCCATGCCGGCAGTGGCGGGTGCTTCCAGTATGAGAGCTGCCACGCACGCCCCCACACCAGCATTTCGACATGGTCGTAGGCGATGTTCCCCTGCAGCGTCAGCGTCATTAGTGACCACGCGAGATAGACCCCAAGCGTCGAAGCCCAGAAGAGCGCGGTCGGCGAGCGTCGAAAGAGCCGGAACGGGTGGGCGATCACGGACACTCGGATGGAGACTAGTGGCAATGAGCGATCCAAGTAGAATCCAGCCATGGCCCCTTGGAGATGTCGCTTTGTCGTGCTCGCACTGCTGACGGCTGTCGTCGGATGCTCCAGCGACAGCCCACCGCCGGAAACGATTTCGGGACGCCCCGCCATCCTGCCACAGCGCAGGCTCGTCGCACGCCTGCGCGAGGCTGTGACTGGTGGCAATCAGACGCCCCCTGCGGGCAGTGATGTGGTGATCCTTGATGCGTCAGCGACGAGTTCTGCGAGCGTCGGCGACCTTCTCGTCGTCGAACTTGCAATGAGCGCTGGGACCGGTTACCAGTGGAAGTGCGTGCGCGCGACCGACTCGGCGGCGGTCGTGAGCCCCAAGTTTGACGCGGCCGCGGGGGCCGGGGTGGAGAAGCCGCGTAGCCAAGGACTCGCTGGCGGACCGGTGGACTGCATCTTCGAGTTCTCTGTAGTCGGCCCAGGAACGGCGACGCTCTCGTTCGAACTCGTGCGTCCCTGGGAGAAAGATGCCGCCCCTGCCGACCGACGCACGCTCACGCTGACGGTGACCGCGCCGGAGAGCTGAGCCTCGGAGTTCGTCGCGCCCGCAACGAGAAGCGTCCCGGGGTGGACTCGAACCACCGACCTGCAGATTAGAAATCTGCTGCTCTATCCAACTGAGCTACCGGGACAATGCACGCGAACTGCGGCGAAACTTGAGGGAAGTCTAGTGACCAGCCCTCGGGAAATGACAACGCGCCCGCCGTCCACAGGTCTGGACGGGGTACACTACGCGGAGAAGCCAGCTCTCAGTCCCGCATCACATAGGCCGCGCGCGCCGCGAAAGGAGCCTCCCGTGAGCGTGAAGTACAGGTTCAAGACGGGGGACACTATCTCCGGGTGGCTGCCTGGTGAGGCTCTGCGCGAGGCGGCTCAGTCCAAGAAGTTGACACCAGAGTCGAGGATCCAGCAGGCCGGGCGCGATGACTGGGTTCTCGCCGGATCGATCCCTGGACTGTTCCAGGTTCCCCCACCGCCAGTGCCAGTCGCTGCGCCGGAGCCGGCAGTCCGAGATCAGGAGTCCAATCGCCACGAGCTTCGCGCCGGCGGACGCTCGCCAGAGACTGTCCACCATCTCCTGCATCGATCGGTTCCGGCAGTCGTTCACATCGTCGGCCCGTCGAGCGATAGCGAGGAGGAGCTCCTCGTTGGGATGCTGATCGGTGTCGCCACCGACGGTGTCATGGTCGAAGTCACCGAGTGTTCAACGATCCTCTATCTCCCAATGGCGAGGATCAGGTTCGCGTCGATCCCAAAGAACTTTCCGACATCGGGGCCCGCGAAGAAGTCCGACTGGATCAGGTTGCACCTCGACTCGATGCCGACAATCCCGCAAAGTGACAATTCGGAGAGGGTTTCCACACCGACTCACGCCACTGCGGACTGATGCGCCTCCGGCATGGAGCGCGCCGTCGCGCTGTACAGTAGGGACACCGATGCGAACCGAACAACATTCGTCCTGCACCAGCTGCGGTCCGTGGACCCGCGCCGCTCTCGCTGCCACCATTGCCTTCATGACCGGATGCGCAACGCCATCCGCGATCCCCGAGGGCACGAACGCGCCCTCGATCGTTCGAACCGCGCTGCCTGCAGCACATCGCGCGCTGTTCGACTGGGCCGAGGCTCACGACGACAAGATGCCGGATACTTCGACCGGCGAGTCGATCGTCTTACAGGCAGTGTCGACGCGGTCGCTTTCGACCGACGAGATCGATGCGGGTGGCAATCCCGTCCAGCTCACCGAAACCATCGACGCCCTCGCGTACGCCTACCGCCCTGCTCAGGATCAGTGTGTACTCGCGGTCGCGGGGCACATCGTGCGCAAACCAACCGGCGGTGGCACGCCCCTGTGCGCGTGGTACTGCTACAGGGGGCGATACACCAACGAGGGAGTAATCATTCCGGACCAGACGACCTACTTCGAGAATGCTGAACTCTTCGTCGACGCAATGCGTGGCACGAGCCATCAAGTTCCGTGGAACTCCTCAGCGTGGGCGATCAACCGCATTTTCGATGTTGTGTCCGCGTCGCAGGGCGCTTCCATGGCCGACGCACTGTCAGTCTCGTTCGTGAAGAGCGCGATCGCCACCGGCCGTGCGCGCGTCCCCACGGGCATGGCGCCGAGACAGGCCGCGTTCGGCGGGATCTCCTCGAGAGGCGCAACAGGGGCGACCCCTCCATCGGACCAGTGATGATGGTGTGCCCAGGCTCTCCTGAGCAATGATCGAGCGCACGGATCCTGAGTTCGTGCGCGCGGCGTGCGGCGATGGCGTCGCCGACCTCGTTGTCGAGAATGCTCAGGTCGTCAATGTCTTCACGAGGGCGATCGAGCCGCGGTCAATCCTGATCATGGGAGGGCGGATCGCTGCGGTTCTCCCGGATGGTTCGCCTGCGAACGCACGCGAGCGCGTTGATGCCCAGGGGCGGCTCGCACTGCCCGGGTTCATCGACGCCCATGTTCACATTGAGAGCATGATGCTCCCCCCATCGACCTGCGCCGGCCTCGTTGTGGCGCACGGGACGACAGGGCTGGTCGCCGATCCCCATGAAATCGCCAATGTCGCAGGGATTCCCGGAATCCGGTGGATGATGGAGGATGCCAGAAACGCGCCCATCCGGATCTGGTTCACCGCGTCCAGTTGCGTCCCCGCGAGCAACCTGGAAACGGCTGCGGCGACTCTCGCGCGCGATGATCTTGCTCCACTTTTCGATGACCCGCGGATGATCGCGCTCGCCGAGATGATGAATTTCCCGGGGACGATCGCCGCCGATGAATCGATCATGGCCAAGATAGCCCTTGGCCTCGCGCGGCGAGGGCGCGTTGATGGGCACGCTCCGGGGCTGCGTGGCCGACGGCTGCAGGCGTACATCGCGGCCGGACCGTCGAGTGATCACGAGTCGTTCACGGCGGAGGAGGCGGCTGAAAAACTCGCGCTCGGACAACGAGTGTTCATTCGCGAGGGGAGCGCGGCGCGCAATCTTGCGGCACTTCTCCCCGTGGTGACCCCGGCCAATGCCCACCGCGTGTGCTTCTGCACCGACGATGTCCACGCGTTCGAAGCCGCCGAAGATGGGCACCTCGATCGCGTCATCCGACGCGCTGCGGCCATGGGTTTCGACGGACCGACCGCCGTTGCGATGGCCTCGCTACATGTGGCAGAGCACTTTGGCCTCCATGATTACGGGGCAATCGCGCCCGGTATGGCCGCGGACTTTTCGCTCGCCCGCACGACCAGGGGCGACTGGTCCGACCTGACCATTGAGGCGACATGGGTCGAGGGACGGCTCGTCGCGCGCGACGGCGGGTGCGTCGCCCCGTGCGACACACTCCCGGTGCCTGCGTTCCTCCGTGGCACCGTGCATCTTCCCTCGGGGCTCACTGCGGCATCCTTCGCAATTCCGGCGATGGAGGGAATTCCGGCGCGGGTCGTCGGAATCATCCCGGGCCAGATCGTGACTAAGTCACTACGCGAGGTCCCGAAGGTTGTCAACGGTCGGCTCGCGGCCGATCCCTCTCGGGATCTCCTGCTGCTCGTTTCCATCGAAAGGCATGGGGGGCCAGGGCGCGTGGGCGTCGGCCTCGTGCGCGGCTTCGGTCTACGGGAGGGGGCGATCGCCAGCACTGTGGGCCACGACGCGCACAATCTCTCGGTCGCCGGCAGCGATCCTCAAGACATGCTCGCGGCGGCGAAGCGGCTCGCCGAACTCGGCGGTGGCCAGTGCATCGTGGCCAAGGGAAAAGTTCTTGCCGAATTGCCGCTTGCGATCGCTGGAATCCTGTCCGACGAGCCGCCGGCTGCGGTGGCGCGACGCCAGCACGCGATGCAGGCTGCCTACGAGAGTCTCGGCGGCACACTGACCGATCCATTCATGCAGCTCGCATTCCTGCCGCTCTCGGTCATCCCCAGTCTCAAAGTGTCTGACTGCGGGATCATCGATGTCGATGCGTTTACGGTAGTGCCGCTGCAGGAGCACTGACGCTCTCGATGCCGGAATCCGTCAAGAGCGCGATCCAGAGCATGAAGAGCATCACATGAACGAGCCCATGCATCAGGTTGGTGCGGCCTTGGCCAAACTGAATCGTCGACACCAGGATCGTCGCCGTGAGCAGCGTGATCTCGGGAGCTTCCAAGCCAAGTTCCGCGTTGGTCCCTATGAGTCGTCCGACGATCAGCACCGCGGGAATGGTCAGGCCAATCGTTGACAGCGCGCTCCCGTGAAGGATGTTGATGGTGCGCTGAAGATCTGACCCCAGCGCGGAGCGGATGGCGGTAATCCCCTCAGGAAGAAGAATCAGAAGTGCGATGACCACCCCCTGCAGTGCGACAGGGAGGAAGGACTGGCGTAGCGCGTTGACGAGAAGGTCGCCGAGCGAATCAGCGAGCAGGATGACGCACACCAGTGAGCAGATGAGCAGGATCGTCCGCCGGAGGACCGATGTTGAGACCCGCGTCCCGCTGTGCACCCGTGACTCCCGAGCGACAGGTCTGACCATCACGAAGAAGTCCCGGTGGGCCGAACTCTGCAACGCGATAAAGGCGATGTAGACCGCCAGCGATGCGCCCGCGACGAACACTTCCATCGAGTCGGACATGTAGCCACCCGGCTCCGAGGTAGTGAACCTCGGCAGAACGAGCCCGATCGTGCACAGGGCTGCGATCATCGAGAGGTACGCGCCTGATGACTGCTGATTGAACGCCTGCTCGCGCCGCTTGATCGCCCCGGCCACCAGCGCGACCCCGACGAGCCCGTTGAGGATCATCATCAGCGTTGCGAACATCGTGTCGCGGGCGACGGTGTCTGCGTTCCGACCCGTCATCATCACCGCGATGACGAGAACCAATTCGATCGTGATGCCCGAGAGCGTCAAGGTCAGTGCGCCGAAAGGATCGCGCAGCCTGTGCGCGATTGCCTCCGCGTGGGTGGAGGCTCTGAGCGCGCCCCACATGATCACCAGGCCGATCATCGGCAGGAGAAACCACGGCGCTGACACGGACTTAAGATCAGACTCTGGGAACTCGCCCGCGGTGTAGGTCACATCGAGCCCGACAGCGCGTGGTGCCAGAAGAATGACCACGCCCAGCACAATTCCTGCACAGACGACGAGGTCAGGAAGCCACGAAGTCACCTTGAACACGCGCCGCATCTGGAGAATGTAGCCGCGCCACGCGCGAGTAGGCTCCGTCGATGCTCGCGCTAGCGACGGCCATCTTTGCGCTTCAGGCACTTCCCCCGCCGGTCGATGTGCCAGTGCGGCGGGTTGCCGCCTGCCCACCGTTCTCCTTCGGTTCCCCGATGCCAACCCCAGCGGTTGAGCGATGGCTGATCCGCGAACCTGCGTCCTTGACGGATCCAACACGCACCTACCTCATCTCGTTCTGGACATCCGCAGTGACGCCGGCGCGCGAGTCGCTTGTTCTGCTCTCGCGGCTTGCCGCGAAGTTCGAGGATCGCGGGGTCATCGTGGTGGCCATCACGAGCGAGCCCGCGGAGGCGATCGCCCCGCTGCTTGAATCAGGGCCGCTCAAGGGGCGGGTGACGATTCCGGTCGGATGCGACCCAGATCAGAGCGCCTACCGCCAGTACATGGTGCCGTCCTGGCAGAAGGCTCTTCCGACGGCTTTCATATGCGGAGGCGGATCGGTCCAGTGGATCGGCAACCCACGAGCGGCCGAGCAGGTGATCACGGCGATTCTGGAGGGCCGATGGACGCCCGACCTGCGCAAGGCTGATTTCGAACGCGATGCGGCGACGAGTCAGCGCGCCTCGGAGTTCGACACGCGCCTCACGACGCTTCTGGACCGGAAGGAGTTCATGGCACTCCTGGAGGTCGTCGCCGAGATGGAGAAGGATCCCGATCCCGGTCTGTCGCGCGAGGGTCGGCTCCTGCGCGTCGGCATGCTTCAGCAGGCGGGAAGGACGGCGGACGCTCTCGCGGCCGCGAACACCCTCCTCAAGGGCAGCAGAGACTGGGTTGTTCACGCTGAGTTGGCCAGGACACTCGTGTCTCCACTTTTTCCGAAGCCGGATTTCACACTGGCGATGATGGCCGCTCTGGGAGCGACCAGTCTCTCGAAGGAGAAGGAGGCCCGGGCATTCATCGCGCTGGCGGATGTGCAGGCGCGCTCAGGGCAACTCGACAATGCCCTGCGCACACTCTCGCGTGCCGCGTCGATGGCCCTCCCCGAGGATCAGGACTCGATCGACGAACGCCTAGCCCTGTGGAAGGCTGAGGCAGAGCCCGCGCGCTAGGACCCGCGCGTCTCGTGCGCTCCGACATACATGGTGCGCGTGTACTGCGCGACCATGCGGTGTGAGTTGAATGCGAGAGGGACCGTCGCGGCGCTGTGCAGCGCTCGCGCCACCCAACCCAGCGGAGTGCCATCTGCGTCGCGGTCGTAGAACTGAGGGATCACCGACTGCTCAAGAGTCTCGTAGATGCTCGTTGCATCGCACTCGTCCTGGGCCGCCTGATCCTCTGCCGCCTCGGTCGTGCCGATCTGCCAGCCGTTGATCCCGTCGTAAGCCTCAGGCCACCACCCATCGAGAATCGAAAGATTGAGACCTCCATGCAGCGGCGGCTTCATGCCGCTTGTCCCGCTGGCTTCGTAGGGTCGCGTCGGCGTATTGAGCCAGACATCGCACCCTGAGACGAGCATGCGTCCGACATGCATGTCGTACTCCTCGAGGAACGCTACGCGGCCGACGAATCTCCCCTCGCGTGAGAGCTCGAAGATCCGGCGCGCAAACGCCTGCCCTGCCTCGTCGCGCGGGTGCGCCTTTCCCGCGAAGACGATCTGCACCGGACGCCGCTGGTCCGAGAGAATCCTGGCCAGACGGTCCGCGTCATGGAAGAGCAGTGGTGCCCGCTTGTAGGTCGCGAACCGCCGAGCAAATCCGATGGTGAGGGCATTCTCGTCGAAGAGGGAGTAGGTCGCGGCGACGGCGGCCTGCCCCTCCCCCCGCCGCTTTCGCTGAAGCGCCATGCGATCGCGAACGAAATGCACAAGGCGGTTGCGCAACCGCGTGCGCATCGCCCAGAACCGTCGAGGATCGGCGCTCTCGGCGCGGCGCCAGCCCGACGCGGTCGGTGCCTGCTTGGACAGTCGCAGTCCGATCTCTTCGCGCCAGAAGTGTGCGGCGTCGGGGTCGATCCATGTCTTGGTGTGAACTCCATTGGTGATCGACCCGATCGGCACGCTGTGCCCGTCAGCCCCGTACAACTCCCGCCACATCTCACGACTCACTTCCCCGTGCAACGACGAGACGCCGTTGACCCGTTGCGCGAGACGCATCGCGAGCACAGTCATGCAGAACGACTCGGTTGAGTCCCCCGCGCGGACGCGCCCAAGGTCTGCGAGTTCGCTCGCAGAAATTCCAGCGCGGGCGATCACCCCCTCAAGCGCGTCGGCGACCATCGCGTGGTCGTAGCGGTCGTGCCCAGCGGGGACGGGCGTGTGCGTTGTGAAGACAGTTGATCGCCGGACCGCGCCGACAGCATCGCCGAACACCCCACCCGATGCGTGAATGTCGACGGCGCGCTGAAGGGCTGCGAAGGCCGCGTGTCCCTCATTGAGGTGGAGCACGCTGACTCGTTCACCGAGCGCCTTGAGCGCGAGCATCCCACCGACACCTAGGAGTACCTGCTGCCGCAGCCTGAGGGCCGGCTCGCCCTTGTAGAGACCTTCGGTCAATCGTCGGTCGTCTGGCGAGTTCGCCTTGAGGTTGGTGTCGAGGAGATAGAGCGGGACGCGACCGACCTGAAGGCGAAGGATGCGCGCTGTCACCAGGCGCGCGCCGATTGGACAGGCGATCGAGACATGCAGGTCTTCGAGCCCCCATCGATGGAAGTCGTACTCGGGGTAGAGAACCTGCGTCGAGCCGTCGCGATGGAGGTTCTGGATGTAGTACCCGTGTCGGTAGGCGAGGCCGACGCCGACAAGCGGCACCCCAAGATCCGACGCGCTCTTGAGGTGATCACCAGCGAGGATCCCAAGGCCGCCTGCGTACTGCTGGATCGACTCATGGAGACCAAATTCACTGCAGAAATAGGCGACCTTGAACCCCCTGAGACGGGCCGCGGCACCGCGCTGAAACCACGCGCGTTCGCCGAGATAGGCCATGCGTGCGGCAAGCCCGTCGTACACGCGCTTGACAAAGATGGGGTCGTGCGCGAGCGCCTCCAGTCGCGCGTGTGAGGTCCGCTCAAGAGTCGCCAGCGGCGAGTGGTTGGTCGCGCGCCACTCGACAGGATCTAGTGTCTGAAACACACTCCATCCCTCTTCGTTCCAACTCCACCAGAGGTTGGACGCGAGATCGCGAAGGTGCAGGGTCAGGTCGTCGACCGTGATGGATGGAAGTCGTGGCGCGCGAGCCATGAGCGTTGCATTTCTACCAAAGGTCTGAGGGCAGTCTGGGTCAGTGCCGGCGCGCCGTCACTGAGGCCAGTAGACGCACCTCGTGGGCGATGGCCGACGCATCGGATCGCCACCCGGTGGCCAGCCGCCATCGCCAGTTTCCGTCGGGCTTTCCCGGGATATTCATCCGGGCCGCAGCTCTGAGACGCATGAAATCCTGCATAGGAGCAATGGCGAGCGCGGCCGGGGACTCGAAGGCAAGCCGCAGCAGCACCCCCGCAGGATCTTGCCGCGCATCCTGGCCCGCGTAGGCCACCAGCCGCCTGCGAGCTCGGGCATCCAGATCCGCCCACCATCCTCGCGTGGTGTTGTTGTCGTGGGTCCCCGTGTAGACGACCGTGCCGCGCTCGAGGTGGCGCGGCAGGCTTGAGGAGTCGTCCTCGTCGAATGCATGATGGAGCACCCGCATCCCGGGAAGGTCGAACTTCCGCCGCATGGCGACAACCTCATCCGTGACTGCGCCAAGATCCTCGGCGAGCAGTGGGAGCCGACCAAGCGAACGCCGAGCAGCGCTTAGAAGCTCCATCCCGGCCTGACGGCGCCACACCCCCCGTCGCGCGTTTCGGGCCGAGGCGTTGATCTCGTAGGCGTGATGGAGTCCCACGAAGTGATCGATGCGTAGAGCGTCGAACCGCTGAAGCGCTGCAGCAATGCGGGCGATCCACCAGGCGAAGTGCTCACGGCGATGAGCACTCCATCGGTAGTGCGGGTGACCCCAGAGCTGACCATCGCGCGAGAAACAGTCGGGCGGAACCCCTGTCACGACGACCGGCCGTCCTCGTCGATCCAGCCTGAACAATTCCGGATGATCTGCGACATCGGCACTCTCGAGTGTCACGAAGAGCGGCAGGTCGCCAAGGAGCCTTACACCAGCTGTCGAGCACGATTTCCGAAGCGACCGCCACTGCCGATCGAACTGGAATTGTAGAAAGGCGTGGAAGCCGGTGTCATCGCCGGTGAAGCGCCGCCACCCCGAGAGCCACGAGGCGGTACGGCTCTCGAACGCGCGATAGTCCGCACTGAGGGCTCCTCGCCCAAGCGTGAACGCGTCGAAGGCCGCCCGAAACGCCGGTCCCTTCGCATTTCGCGCGCGCGAGTAGTCGGTTCGCTGGACCCGGCGACCCACGCTCGCCTTCGCCCGTCGCAGATCGCCACGAGAGAGCAGGCCGTCAGCGAGAAGCCCTTCGAGCGACACGAGCAGAGGCTCGCCTGCAAAACTCGATGTGCTCGAGTAGGGAGAGTCACCCTTGCCGACCGGCCCGACAGGAAGCATCTGCCACCACGAGAAGCCTGCCGAGGCGCACCACCCCGCAAACTCGTGGGCCCGTGGGCCGAGATCCCCGATGCTGAATGGTCCATCAAGGCTCGAGAGGTGAAGTAGCACTCCCGCGCTGCGACGGCTCACGATAGGGTTGCCCGTCGGCCTCACGAAGAGAGCACCCACACGCGGCCCGAATGGGCGGCGACCGAGACCCGCGGAAAGTGCTCGTCCGTCAGGGTGCCGTTCTCTCCACCGAACACTGTGCGCCAATGGCCGTTGCGAGCAGCCGCCTTCGTTGCCGCCAGGTCGATGTGCGCGTCCCGATCCGAGGCATTCACGGCGACGAGAAGGGTCTCACCCTTCAGTTCGCGCACAAACACCCAGACATCCTCCGCGTCATGACAGAGGACCGTCTCGAACGACCCAGTGCGAAGCGCGGGGTGCGCGTTGCGCAGCGCGATCACGCGGCGATACCACGCAAGATGCTCCTCGTCGACGGCGTTCTCCGCCGGCCTGTCGTAGGGTTCAAGGTCCTTCCACAGCATCGGCTTCCGGTTCGTTGGGTCGTCTGCGCCCCACATCCCCGCCTCATCGCCGTAATAGACCATCGGTGCGCCGACATAGACCATCTGAATGAACGCGAGGAGGCGCGCGATCTTGTACTCGCGCGCGGACGGCTTACCGCCCTTGTACGCGGAGTTCTCCTGCTCCCGGTTGCCCTTGTCGTACTCAGAGTCTGGATGAAGCAACTTTGAGACCACTCGGTCCGTGTCGTGGCTGTCGAGGAGATTCTGGAGGGCATAGGTCGCCTGTGCGGGGTACGCATTGCGGAGCTCAGCCATCCTCCGATCCATCTCGCTGCATGAGATCTTGCGGTTCTTGTCGCGGATCCAGTGGAGCATCGTCTCCGCGAATGGATAGTTCATCACGGCGTCGAACGATCGACCATCGAGCCAGTCGTCGGCACGCCGCCAGATCTCACCGACGATGTACGCGTCTGGATTGGTCGACTTGACGAACGCCCGCCACTCTTGCCAGAACGGCATGGCGATCTCATTGGGAACATCCAGTCGCCATCCATCAATCCCATCGGATGGATCCCCGTCGCCATCGGGATCCATCCAGCGCCGAGTGATGGCAAATATGTGTTGCTTGACCTCGTCGCTTGAGAACCCCCGATCGTTCTTGAGGAACACCGGCAGCTCGATGAACCCCGCCCATCCGTCGTACTCGAATGGATCCCAGCTGCGCACACTGAACCAGTCGCGGTAGGGGCTCTCCTGCCTACGCGCGACAAGATCGCGGAATGCTGGGTGCGAGGTGCCGACATGATTGAACACGCCGTCGAGGATTACCCGGAAACCGAGCCGCTTGGCTTCCTTGAGGACATCAAGGAAGAGTCGGTCGGTGGGCGTCCATGTCCAGGTCGCCTGATTCCTGAGATCTTCCGTCGCCTCCGCCTTCGCGTAGTCGCCAACCGTCCCGAAGTGTTCATCTACATGGAGAAAACTGGTGACGTTGTACTTGTGATGGGTAGTTGCTTGAAAGATGGGATTGAGGTAGATCGCCGAAATCCCAAGTTCTTTCAGGTAGCCGAGTTTGGTTCGCAGCCCCGTGAGGTCCCCGCCGTAATGGCGCTTGAAGACATCCCACTGGTAGAAAGTGCTGCCCTCACGGCCTTCCCACGGGCTCTGTGAATACCACTCACTCGTCCATGGCCGACACGGATCCGGATTGTTGGAAGGATCGCCGTCACGGAACCGTTCCAGCATGATCTGGTACCAGATGGCGTTCTTCGCCCAGTCGGGGGTGGTGAAGAACGAGCCGTGCGCAGGTTCCAGCGAATAGATGTGGGTGTCTGACACGCTGGTCGGTCTGTCGAGAAGGAGCATGGCTTCGTCGCGGAGTGCCACGATGCCGCACCGCCCGGTTATCTCACTGGATTGCTGTAGTTCTCACGGAGCCACCCGAGCGACTGCCGCGCATTCTGCCCCTTGATCGCAATCATCCCGGACTGCTCCATCAGGGCATCGACTGCCGCCTCCGTTCCCCCAGTCGCAGTGCCGTCGCCGATCTCCCCAGACAGCGGGAGCACCGCGTA
This sequence comes from Phycisphaerales bacterium, assembly GCA_009691915.1. Taxonomy (GTDB): domain Bacteria; phylum Planctomycetota; class Phycisphaerae; order Phycisphaerales; family SM1A02; genus F1-60-MAGs104. The sequence goes on along the minus strand of SIAD01000003.1, from coordinate 147,559 downwards.
GCGCACCGCAGCGGGAAGCCGCCGGTCGGTTGGGCACTTCGAACTCGGGGGAACAACATCCGCCTGAGCCACCGTGTTCTGGACCTCCGATCCCTGCCTCGGTGCGTTGGCACCGATGGAAGCGGCGAGCGGCACGCATGCGCATGTCATGGAAAGGATCGTTGATGCGGCGCGGGTCCGTGTCATGGTCTCCATGTTGTACCCCGAGTTCACTCGCGGGGTAGCCTCGCTCACCATGGCCTCGGTTCTCCTGACGAATGTCTCCAAGGTCTACGCCGGAGGCCTTCGCGCGGTCGACTCTCTTTCGATGGCCATCGCCGATGGCGAGTTCGTCGTCATAGTTGGCCCGTCCGGGTGCGGAAAGACGACGACGCTGCGCATGATTGCTGGCCTCGAAAAGGTCTCTGGTGGGACCATCGCGATCTCCTCGCGAGTGGTCAATGCCGTCGCACCCAGGGACCGGAACATCGCGATGGTCTTCCAGAACTACGCCCTGTATCCGCACTTGAGCGTGCGCGACAACCTCTCCTTCGGGCTGGAGCGGAGGAGGAGGTTCCCGAGCCGTCTGCGCGCCCTGTGGGACTCGCCCTACCGGATTCAACGGCGCAAGGAGTCGGTGGCCATCGAGTCACGGGTTCTGGCAGCGGCGACAACACTCGGCATTGACGGCCTATTGAACCGCCCCCCCCGCGAACTCTCCGGTGGGCAACGACAACGGGTGGCCGTCGGCCGCGCACTCGTCCGCGACCCCGCGGTCTTCCTCTTCGACGAACCACTCTCCAACCTCGACGCCCTGCTTCGTGGCGAGATGCGCACTGAGCTGCGAATCCTTCATCGACGACTGAAGGCGACGATGATCTATGTGACGCATGACCAGGAAGAGGCGATGAGCCTCGCTGACAGAATCGTCGTAATGCGAGATGGAATCGTGCAGCAGATCGGTTCGCCGGGGGAGGTGTATGACCGTCCTGCCAACCGCTTCGTCGCCGGATTCATGGGAAGTCCGCCGATGATCATGCTGCCTGCGACGCTCGCTCGCGGGGACGATGCGAAGCTGACCCTTGCCTGGGGAGTGACGGAGTTGACCCTCCCACGCGGACGCTGGACACTATCCGCGCTGGCGTCACTCACGGGGACGGTAGTGACGCTGGGCATTCGCCCGGATCGGATTGCTCCAAGTGGGACCGCGGCTGGGTCGACGATCTGCGGGCGGGTTGCCGCGATCGAGCGCTACGGGGCGCTCTGCGATGTCGTCCTTGAGGCCGAGGGAGCCCGCGTGATCGCCCGATGGCCGTCTGAGCGCGCTGCGAACATCAACGAAGGCGACCCGATCTCGCTCAGCATTGACGCCGCCGCCGCGCACCTCTTCGACTCCGACGGGCTCGCCGTCGAGCGCGCCTGAATGGGAAGGCGCGGGATCCATGACACTCGGGAACTGATCTACCGACTGGCGACGTCGAGCTTCTGAGTGAGCTGAAGCCCACCAGGAGGCAAGGGATACTTCCCATTGAGGATGTCCAGAGGCGTCGCCTCCGCACCGTAGCCATCGGTGTTAGCGGCGGTCTTCACGATCACGCCAAGCCCCCCGATGGATGCGCCCCCGTACAGCCCCGCAGCTGTGGTGAAGATCTTGACCGGAGGACCGCTGGCCTGCGTCGAACCGGTGGCGTCTCCTGCAGTCCCCGACGCGTTGGCAGCGAAATAGGTGCCATCGGTCACGAACTTGTCAAAGTCCGCGCCGTTCTTGAAGATCATCACAAGGTCGATGTGCTGTGCCCCGATCAGCGCGCCGAAGTCCCCGCTAATCACTCCGATCGCCACCGGCGACGACCATCCAGTCGAGAGTCTCTTGACTGCGACACCTTCGCCGCCCATGCTGCCCAACACGATCCCCATCTGGAAGCACTCCAGAAGAGCGACGCCGGCACATGACTTGAGCTCCTCCGGGGGAATCGGCTTTCCCGAGGTCTCGACCGCGGCAAGGGCATCGAGACCACTCGTCACATGGTGCAGCATCGGATTCTTGGTGTTGCACCCGACCGAGGCTGCCGTCCCAGCAACCGCGAGGCACGCGAGAGCGTTCGACAATTTCCGCCCTGCGCCACTGAATCGAGCGACATTCGTGAAACCCATGACTGAACCTCCGTGGTACGAGTCGGTGCGTCCGATGTAGAGACGGGAGACAGTCTAGCGATAAGGCCTTTGAGTTTCCGCGGGCGACCGCGCTAGCGAGCCGAGTCCGCCAGCGCCACGCAGCCGAGAGCGACATGCGCGGCCTCCGCGCGAGCCAGCAGCGTGCGGGGCATGGCCCTGCCGGGAGCCAGTTCCGCGGCCTTCCTGAAGTACCTGATGGCGCCGTCGAGGTCTCCGAGCCGCTCAGTCACCATCCCCTTCAGGACATAGCCATCGGCCAGTTGCGGGCTTCGCCCCATCAGTCGCCGTGCACACGCATCAACACGCGGCCAGTCACCAACCATCGACGCGATGTAGCCAAGCGTGAGGTCGTGTTCGGCGCAGATCGAGTCACCGCGCTTGGCGATCACTTTCTCGTGCTCCAAGAGGCCGTCGCGCGCCTCCACGGTTCGGCCAGTCATGGCAAGGCATCGAGCGCGGGATCTGACAAGGTCATCACGGTCCTGGACACTCTCCGGCAGGAGTTCCATGGCCCTCAGGCATTGATCCCACTGGCCGGCACGGAACGCGACCATGACGAGATCCTCCTGATAGACGTTGGGATCAGAGGCGAGCGTGACGGCGATCTCCATGTCTCTGAGACCCTTCTGAAAGTCCCCCTCCGCCACGGCGATCTCGCTGCGAAGGTGCGCCAACGCTGAGTTGAATTCGAAGTGGCACTCGGAGTCTTCGATCAGCCTCTTGGCATCCTCGATTCTTCCCAGCGCGACCAGCGACTCCGCCTGTGCCAGAAGATAGTGAGTGTTGTTGGGAACAAGCGTGAGCGCGGCAGCATAGGAAGCCGTCGCCTCGTCGTCGCGCCCCCATCGCTGAAAGACGACGCCTTGGTAGTAGTGGCACTCATCGCATGACGGGTCGAGTTGGGAGGCGTTCTTGAACTCGGTCATCGCAAGTTCGAGCCGTCCCATCTCCAGCACCACCCGCCCTCGGAGGAGTCGGGCATTCGCGTCATCCGGGAACGAACTCACTGCGCGGTCGATGTGGGCGAGCGCGTCCTTGAACTGCCCCGCATTCAGGGCTTGTTCAGCCTGGTCGCTGGCTACTGCCGCGCCGACGCGATTGAATCGGTCGTGGGCAGCCTTGCGCGCCTCGAGTCCGGTCGTCGTCGGTCCGCTACATCCGGGCAGAACGGCAAGAGCAAGCGAGCAACCAGCAGCACACAACGAGGTCAGGAGGCGAGGCGTACTCATGGGTTGGACTCCTGCTGAATGGCGGGCGCCACTGGCTTTGGTTGGATCTCAATCTTTGGAAGCATGCTCGGTGAACCTGGCGAGAAAGTCCTCCGCTCGATGATCGTCTCATCGACCGCGGTCTGAAACTCCGATCCGGGCATCGCCATCAGCCGCTCGCGCAACTGCTGCATGCCCGGCGAGACTGGTTTCATCCTGAGCGCGGCGTTGGCATAGTAGAGCGCCTTCGAAAGGTCGCCCCGTGCATACGACTCGAATGCATCCTGCTGATAGTTGGCCGTGATCTGCTCGCGCGAGAACGGAAGGAGTCCAGCGCGCGCGCCGACCCGGACATTCTGCGCCACATCGAGGGAGTCTCGCCCCTCCTCGTAGAGTTTCTCGTCCTCGATGACCGTCGGCGTCACAAGGAAGATGATTTCCTGACGCTTGACCTGATCAGCTTGGCCGGTGAGTGCTCCGCCCACCAACGGGATCTCGCTGAGAAACGGCACTTGTCTCCGCTGCGAAATGACCTTGTCGCTAAAGAGGCCTCCAAGGACGATGGTCTGACCGCTGCGCACCCGCACATTGGTCCGCAGTTCCTGGCTCGACACGTCGGGAACTTGCGTAAGGCCGCCTTCGGGAAGCCCGATGTTGCGCAGTTTGTAGTCGGAGATGCTCGGCCGCAGCTCCATACGGATCATCCCGTCGTCCGTTATGAATGGACGGAAGGTCAGTTCGATTCCTGTGTCGAGGTACTCGACGGTCTGCGTCGTGACCGTCTGATTCTGCGTCGTCGACACGTACGCCACGCGCTCCTGGATCATAACTGCCGCACGCTGTCGATTGAGGCAGGTCACCGCCGGGCGGGCGAGCACGGTCAGGTCGGTCACATCATCGAGGACTGTGAGAAACACGGCCACATCGTTGGAGATGATCCCCAGTTTGATATTGGGCTGAGGTGAGTTGGGTAGCGTGATCTGATTGGTGATCGACCCAGCCTGCGCCGTCGTCGGGTAGGGGGTCATGAACTGTTTCGCGGAGTTCGCGCCGGTCCGCAATGCGTCTGGAATCTCAAGGGGTGGAATCGCCTTCGCGACGATGTTCTGAAAGTTGAGGTTGCCGATCGCCGCTATGTCCAGCCCGTAGGCGTTGTTCTCCTCGATGTTGGCTGAGATGACGGTTGCTTCAACGCGCACTTGCTTCGGCGCGACATCAATCTCCTTCAGAACCCGCGCGATTTCCGTCAGGTTGGTCGCGTAGTCGGTCACGACCAGCCGCGCCGTGAAGGCGTAGTCATCCGCACCGCCGTTTTCCAAGGTCGGCGTGAATCCTGCGACCACGGTTCCTCGAGAGGCCATCTGCCCATCCTTGGAGAGGATTGGCTTGACGAAACCCTCGGCATCGGCGGCATTGAGGAACTGCATCGTGAAAACCTGCGTTCCCAGCTGCTTCTTGGCCCGCTCGGCGGTCGCGAACTCCGCCTGTGTGTAGACGAAGATGAACGCGCCCTGACGGACCGAGACCAGCCCATTGACGCTCAGAATTGCCTCGAGTGCTTCAGCAAATGGGACTTCATAGAGATTGACAGACACCTTGCCCTCGACCTCGTCACTGGCCACGATGTTCTGCTTGCTGCGCACCGAGAGAAGTTCGAGAAGCGCGTCGATGGAGACATTCTGCGCCGAGAGAGTGATCGTTCCACTCGCGGAGATTTCGATGACTGGCGGCGGGCTCAACTCCTCCTGGATTGCCTTGGCCTGCGCCGGGAGTTCAGTTGGGGTTGCTGGAGGAACGGAGACGGGTGCCACAGGAGCGGCGGCGGGTGCAGCCTGCTGCGGAGGCGTTGACGGAGGAACCGCAGCGAACGGGTCACTTGATCCAAAGGGAGCGAACCCACCTGGTGGCGTACTCGGCGGTGCATCCTGCATGTGGGGCGCGGCGATCGCCGCGCGAGGGGCCGCGACTGCTGAGATCAGTGTGATCGCGACAACTCCGCGGCGCAGCGACGCGACCGAGAGATACCGATAACCACAGGCTTGGTGTGACCAGTGTGCCATGCGTTGGGCGCTGTCATGAACAACTCTGACAACTCCCAAGACTTGGTTTCGGCTCATTATGGGTAGAGCGTTTGCTTTTCCATCCGGATCTGACCGGAAGTCGGTTGAAGGACGAGATCGACGGACTCGTTACCGCCGTCGGTCGTGAGATGAATTCGGGGCTCAGGGGCATCGAGGCCTATATTCAACGCACCAGAGTGACTGAAAGGGATGCCGTCGGTGGGAGTGTTCGACACAGAGAGTTTGACTCCCGTGGCCTCAGAAAATCCAGTGCTGGTGAATCTAACGGTTCCGCCGTCCGGGGGCCCCTCGATCACATACCCATCCTGGAGGAATCGGATCCTCGCCGGGTTTGATGGATTCGCGATCGTCCACGCCTGCGCGTACTGGATGTCTGCCCAAAGGCGGTGCTTCGCGGCTGTCAGCCGGTCGGAACTCTGGTCCGAGAACATCGGCAGTGCCAGAGCGGTGACGACTGAGATGATGATGATCGCGATGATCAGTTCGATGAAAGTGAAGGCTCTCGGCATGTGGGTCATAGTTGTCATGCGTGTCATGCTGGTCATGGTGGTCATGGTGGTCATGGTGGTCATGGTGGTCATGGTTAGAAATTGATCTGGATGCGTGTCGGGATCTGCTGGGTTCCGCCGCGCGGCGGAGGCGCCCCTTCCGTGAGGCCGGTGACATCGTCGAGGGCGTGGTCGTAGAAGAAGCTCGCCTCGTCACGAAGGATCACATGGTTGGCGGCGATGCGCCCGTAGATCTCTGTGTTTCCCCGCAGGATGACGGGGTTGGTCGGCATGTAGATGGATCCGACGATTGCGGTCGAGTTGAAGTCCCAGATGAAGATCGAGGAGAGGAAGGCCGGGTCGGGATAAATGCGGATCCGCCAGGGCTCGATGTAACGGGGCTCAAGAGGAGGATTGGGATCGCAGGCGGTGGCCGTCCACTGGTTGAGCCACTTCTTCCGGTGCGGATCGCCCGCCGCCGACGCGCCCGACTGGGATGGGCAGGTGTAGTCGCTGCCGATCCACGATCCGGTGGTCGTGAGGTCGTACGCGACGAAGAGCAGGAGCTGGGAATTGCCCTTGAGTTCGATCGCCGAGTTGTTCAGCTCGAGGCTCTTGGCATCGAGGTCGAACCACATGCGCGCCTTCATGACGATCTTGACATTGCCGTCAATGATGAGGCGGCTGTTGGTCAACTTGAACTTGTCGTCGACGCGGTAGACGCCGCTCTTTAGGGTGACAACGCTGTTGTTGGATATGGTCAGGTCGCCGCCGGCGTAGGGAATCCCGAAGAACTCGTTGCACTTCACGCGGATTGGATTGAGCGTGATCGTCTGGCCGCTGTAGGTCCGGTTGCCGGTGTAGGTCGTGCCGGGGATGAACGACGGTTCGTTGGGTGGCGTCGGCATCCGGATCGACTCCCCCTCTGCGAGCCGAACAAGTTCCACTTCCTCTGCACTCCCACCGGTCACCGTCACGCTCTCGGCGTTGGACGGGTAATAGAGGTACGCCTGCTTGGTGGCAAAGGTCCCGTCATCAAGAGTCCAGGACGACGCTGTAGTGGTCGCCCCGCTCTCGTACTTGTAGACCATGTCCTGCGCGTTGATGCGCACACCGGCGAATCCGGCCCGCGCCGCCCGCACAAATTGCGTCGGCTGCGCCGCCAGCGCCTGTGCCAACGATGAGTAACTGCCCGTGATCGCGACCGCCTGATCCTCGAAGTAGGCGTCAGTACCGAAGTACGCCCCTTCCTCGCTGAACCAACTCCGCAGTGCTTGTGTTCCGAGATTGATCGGGTGTTTCTGCGGGCTTGCGGGGGCCCGTTCCCAGCGCCCGACGAAGTTGTTCCCCTCCATCCGGAAGAGCTTGTTTGCGAAGATCGCATACTGACCCTTGATGAGGCTTTGCAGGCTCATTTGCGCGCTCATCTGGTAGCTGGTGTCGCCGACGGTGACGGTGATGTTGGCCTGGAACTCGGTCGTGCTGATCGTCGGGGCAGCCCCAGTCGTGAGATCAGCTACGGTGACACTGAGTACTGCGCCATTGATGTGGTACTCGGTCAACAACACCCCATCGGAGAGCTGTGCGCGCCACTGCGCCGCGCGCGTGGCGTCTGGCTCTCGGAAAATCCCCGCGAGCACTTCGCGCGAGATCGCGAGCCCTTCTGCGGCCGCCAGTCTGGCGCTCGCCGCATCGCTCATGCTTCGCCCCACCATCACGCTGCGATCGCGCGACTTGATGAACGCCGTGCCAACCGTAGTCGCGACGCTGAGCGCGAACAGCGCCATGAGAAGTGCCGCGCCTCGGCGCGGGTGTGAATCGCCATTGCCTCGGCGGTGCCTCGCCCTGGAGTGAAGAAACTTCATATTCATTCCTCCGAACAGATGGGGTGCCGATCAAAGAATGCCAGTGCGCTCTCAACCCGAAGGTCGCTGCGCAGCGGGCCCGTGCCGTCATCTGCAACGAAGGCGAATTCCGCGCCAAGTGAGCGGTTCTCGCATGTGCTCGCCGTCTGCCAGACGAACTTGGGAGGGCTCGCCGAGCCCCCTGCCAGCTGAGGCCCGTCGAGCCCGCTGGCGAGTGTCGAGCGACGGAGCATCTCCGAGTCTCGCAGCTGAACGAACAGGGAATCCCAGAACTCGCCGTCGGAAGAGAAGTAAGTCGTCGACGCCCCCGAAGGGACGAGTCCTGGTTTGACGGTCCACTCAATGAGCGTCCACGACAGATCCTGGTCCTGCAGGAACTCCAGCCAGTGGAGTTCATCATTGAGAAGATTGATCAGGTCAAATTCAGTATCGCTTCCAGTCCCAGAAGTACTGAGGGTCTCGGAGGGAAGCCACAGAAGGATCCGCTGCGGCGAGAGTGAGAGCGTCATACGAGTCTTGAGTGCAAGGAGCCCGAGGTGCGACTGCACGCCTGCCCCCCGCACGATCGCCTCGCTGCGCAAGTCTTGGACAGCTACCGCTGCTCGGAAGGCCTCGACCATACCGACAACCGATCCCGCCACGACGCTGGTCACGAGCGTCGCCACGATCACTTCAATGAGCGTGAATCCGCGGCGAGTTCGTGTCACGGGGTCCCCGCAGCGGCGGCGGCGATCTCGTCTTCGATCGTCCGCGGTCGGAACCGTTGGAGCGCAACGATTTTGCGCTCCGTCCCATCCCAGAGATCGGACACTGTTACCTGAATCAGGTAGCCCGGGATGGACAGCCCTGGAAAGTCGGGAACCGTGAGTGACCTTTCGGAGACGATCGTGCGACGACCGAATCTAGAATAGCTCTCGGAGAACGCGCCCCCTTGGGGAGTCGTCATCGCACCGACATTCTCGGTGGCATCCGCCGCCGCGATCGATGCGTATGGCTTCGCTAGATACTCAGCGACACGCGACTCCGCGGCAGTCCCTCCGAGCGTCAATGCCAGAGCGTCCTCCTGCGCCGCGAGACCATCGCGGACCGCGCTCGACATGATCGCCGCGGCAACGACGACCAGTGCCATCGCCACGAGGCACTCGATCAGGGTCATTCCAGGGCGGTTCGCTCCCACAGCCCTGATCCCTTTGGTTTCCCATCCTCGCAACTTCACGGGCGAACTCTCGGTTCCTGCGCTCAAAAAGCAAGGGGGTCATGTCTGGGGGGACAAAACCATCCAAAATACTTTCAAGTTGCCTTGGATTCCCGCCGCCGGGTTCCGATGGTGTAGGTGTCGGATCTTGAATGTCGGGATCCAGCATTTGCAAACATGACCCCCCAACTGAAGAGGGGGTCGCCACTTGGAGAACACTCATGATTGCTCGCACTATCAAGCGCGGATTCACCCTGATCGAAATCCTGATCGTCGTTGTCATTCTCGGCGTGCTCGCAGCTCTGGTTGTGCCCAGCGTGACCAGCGCCCTGACCGACGCGCAGACTGAAGCGGCCGATGCCCGTGGCGCGCAGATCCTCACCATGATCACGCGCTACAACCAGTTCCTCCCCGGCGGCGGAACGGCCATCGCCACTGCCAACGGCCAGATCGCTGATGCAGACCTCGCCAAACTCGCCACAGCTGGCTACTGCACAGCCGCCGACTATGTCAATCAAGTCAACTCCGCCAAGGGCTGGTCGTACAGCAGCGGCAAGGTCATTCCGACCCCCTGAGTTGAGTATCTGACAGCGCGTGCGCGGTCCGCGTGACTGCGCAGACAAGTGGAAAGCCGTGCGCCGCGAGTGGGATGCAGATCCCCTCGCGGCGCACAGTCTTGAACGGACGGACCCCAACACACTCAGGAGCCACTCGTGTTCAATTCGCCAGGACAGCGCAGCCCGATCGCCGTGGACTTCTCGAGATCCGCAACGAGGATGATCCAGCTCTCTTCCGTGTCGACGGCTCCCGCCGTCCACGCCGTGGCGACGCTGCCTGCTGCCACCGGAATCTTCGAGGACGGACCGCTGGACGAACCGATGGCACGGCGACTCCGCGATGCCCTCAAGCAAGGGAAGTTTTCGGGTGCCGCGTGCGCCCTGGCCCTCCCCTCCTCATCAGTCTTCACCGAATTGGTAGAGGTCCCTTCCGTTGCAGGTGACGAGTTGCGCGATACGATCTCTTGGACCGCAGTTGATCGAATGGGGATGGAGCGCGAGGATCTCGTCGCTGGTCATCTCCCGATCCGCAATGGGACGCTTGGCGGGACAACACAGGAAGTTCTGGTAGTCGCCTCGCAGAAGTCACTCATCAACCGGGCGATCAAACTGCTGGCGCACGCGGGGCTCCAGACAAATCGTGCTGAACTCGGCGCGGTCGCTGCCATGCGGATGGCCTGGGGAACGATCAAGGACGGGGGACGCGTCGGATCGTTCGGATTCCTGCACCTCGAGCCCGATCGCGCGACGCTTGCGCTTCTCAATCTTCACGGCCTCGCGTACTTCCGCGCCTTCGAGTGGGAATCGAGCGCCCAACTCAACCCCGACCTGATTTCCATCGCGGGCACCGAAGCCCATTCCGAGTCGAAGGCCTGGCGCTGGCGGCAGCTTGGTGAACAGGTGCTCCAGTGCCTCCGCCATGTCGAACGACGCGCCCCCGGATCCTGGCCGGAGTGCATCCGCATGAGCGGACCGCTCGCAGAGGAGCCCGGAGTGGCCTCCGCGATCGGCTCTGTGTGTGGTGCCTCCACCGAACTCTTCGACTCGGCGCGCCGCGTCGATTGGAGCGCCGCCCCCGCGGGTACTGGATCGCACTCTCACTGGACCGCGGCGATTGCCACGATTCTGCCGTCTCACCATGCACCGGTCTCGTCGGCTCGGAGGGTCGCATGAACGAATTCTTCGTCGATCTGCTCCCGGATGACGCGCGACGGCACATCCATCGCCGGTCCCGCCTGCGACTCTTCAAGTTTGGTGCCGCGCTCATCCTGACCGTCACCGTCGGCGGTGTCACGAGCTCGTTCGTCGAACTGCGCCACGCGCGTGCCGAGCACTCGGTGATCGTGTCAATGCGCGATCGTGCCAACAGGGTCGACGAACTCCTCGCGAATGGAGTCGCGGAGCGCGCCGCGCTGCACGCGGAACTGGGCGCCGACAGCGTCCTGCGTTCTCCGGTGGAGACGACAGAGATTGTCGCCACTATCGCCAACCTGCTCCCCCAGGGCAGCTGGTTGGAGTCGCTGCGCGTCTCGCTCGACGAGACAAAGCTCACGAGAGGTGCGCCGGCGGCGCGCCCGGTGTATACGGTGCAGATGAATGGACGCGCTGGATCCGCCGAGGATGTCCAGGCACTCGCGACAAGCCTCAGGAAGACGCAACCGTTCGTCGCGGTCACCGTCGTCGAACAACGAACCGCGCCGAGGGCGGCCGGTGGCACCGACCAACAGTTCGTGATGCGTCTCAGAGTCAACCCCGCGTTGGTGGCATCTGACGAAGTGGTCTCGTCCGGGGCCTCGACCATCACGCAACCAGCTGCCGAGGTTCACCAATGAAACGCAACGGGTACTGGATCTGGGCTCTCGCCCCCGCAACCGTGGCGCTTGCCGTCGTCGCTCTGGTGGCCGTTCCGAACTACTCGAAGGCGCGACAGATGCGCGTGGACAGCAAGGATCTCGCCCGCGCCACCGACCAGTACCTCGTGCAGCGCGATGAGTGTGACCGACTGCAGGCTGAGCTTGGGCGACTGCGCGCCGAGGTGCTCGACCGCGGGCACTCGCTGCGCTCGGATGTCAATGAGAGCGCACTCGTCACCAGGCTGACCAGGGCCATCGACGGCACCGAGGTGCTCGACCAGTCGATCAAGATTGGAGAGCGAGAGCCGATGCTTGCGCGACCCGCGGGGATGAAACTTGACCGCCGCGCGGTCGAGCTCCAGATGACAGGATCATTCGATGCCGTCTTTGCCGCGCTCGGCAGCGCCGAGAACGAGGCTGGGCTCAATCGGGTACGGGTTGTCGAGTTCCGGCAGACAGGGGAGCATGTCCAGGCGACGGTTGGGATCGACGAGTTCTTCCGTGCCCAGGAGGAGTTGCACCCATGAGTTTATCGAACCGGTGGACGATGCTGGCCACCAGACTCGGCACATCCTCGCGACAGCTCGCCCTGCTAATGCTCTCCGGGGTCGTTGCCATTGGCATCTTCATGGGCAAGGTGGCCATGGAACCCAAGGCTGCGATCGCAGCAGCTGTGCCAGCGAGTACGGTCGCGCCTGCCTCCGCCACGGCAATCGTCGCGGCGATCCCTAGCGCGTTTGTCTCTTCGACTCCACGATGGAACCTCGCGCACAAGCCATCTCGCAGTCCGTTCGCAGCCCCTCCGGCCCCGAAGCCAGCGGCGGCGGCGGCCGCGAGCGCGGTACAGCCGGCCGTAGCCGATGCAGGGCTCGTTCTGCAGGCGACACTCGATGGCACGCACGCGGTAATCAGCGGGCGCACCATGCGGGTGGGCCAGTTCTGGACCGATCCCAAAACGAACCAGCGCTTCCAGCTCATCCGCGTCGGCCATCGCAGCGCCACCTTCGCCTGCGGCGCACACCACAGTGACCTCACGATGGGCATTGACATCTTCGAGACCCCCAATGAGTGAACTCGCCCGCCCCGCCACGCTCTCCCTCGGCCAGGTACTTCTTGACTGCAAGCTGCTCACTGCCGATCAGCTCCGCGCTGCGCTGAGCGTTCAGTCCGGCGACAGCCAGCGCAAGATGCTTGGGGAAATCCTCATCGAGCGTGGGCTCGTGACGCAAGAGCAGCTCCTGCGCGCCCTGGCGCAGGCCAAGGCGCTTGAGTTCATCGAAGATCCTCGCGGCGATGCCGATGTCGCCGTGCGGGCACTCGTCCCCGAGTCGATCCGCAATGAGCACATGGTGCTCCCCATGTCCCTCAGCGACGGGACGCTTGTCGTCTGTACTTCCAACCCCGACGACTTTGTTGTCAACGAACGACTGGCGCGAATCACGGGATTCCGAATCCGTGTGGCGGTTAGCACACCCGAGCGGATTGAGGCGGCCTTCGCCGTACCGATGCCTGAAGTCGAGACGGTCGCCGAGCGCAACGGCGCGCAGACCGACAATCTCGTCGCGGAGATCCTCGACAACCTCGATCATGTCGTAGGCGAGGTCACGGAGAGCCAGACGGCGGAGATGGCCGCAGGCGCCGAGGAGGCGTCCAGCGGTCCCGTCGTCCGCCTTGTGAACCACATCATTGCCTGTGCAGTTTCCGAAGGTGCATCAGACATCCACATCGAACCCGATGACGGTCACCTGCGAGTGCGCCTGCGCGTCGACGGTGTCCTGCATGAGCGTGTGAAGCCCCCCTACCGAATGCACGCGGCGATCGCCAGCCGCATCAAGATCATGGCCAAGCTCGACATCTCCGAGCGTCGCGTGCCACAGGACGGAGAGATCAGCGTCCGAGTCAGCGGCCGACCGATCGACCTTCGCGTATCGACCCTCCCCGGGAAATTCGGCGAGAAGGTCGTGATGCGAGTGATCGATGTCGGCGGGTCGCGGCTTCCCCTCGAGAAACTCGGTTTCCGCGAGTCAACCGCGGCGCTCTTCAAGGAGGTGATCGACGAACCACACGGCGTGGTCTTGGTCACCGGACCCACTGGCAGCGGTAAGTCGACGACTCTGTACTCCGTGCTGGCCGGCTTTGACACGGTTGCCATCAATGTCTCGACGGTCGAGGATCCTGTGGAGAGCAATATTCCCGGCGTCCACCAGACACAGACCAATGTGAAGGCGGGCCTGACTTTTTCTTCGGCGCTGCGATCACTGCTACGGCAGGATCCCGATGTCATCATGGTGGGCGAGATTCGCGACTCCGAGACCGCTCAGACCGCTGTCCAGGCAGCGCTCACAGGCCACATGGTTCTCTCGACGCTGCACACCAACGATGCCCCCAGTGCCGTGACGCGGTTGGTGAACCTCGGGGTAGAACCGTTCCTCGTCGCTGCCAGTGTGCGCGGAGTTCTTGCGCAGCGGCTCGTGCGCCGCAACTGCTCGCAGTGCAAGACCGCCTACATCCCCAACGCTGCCGACCGGCTGAGCCTCGGCAAGTATGCCGCAAGTGCCACACAACTCATGAAGGGCATCGGGTGCCGTCGGTGCCATGAGCGCGGGTACGCCGGACGCGTTGGCCTGTACGAGCTCTTCGTCCCGGACGCGCAGATCCTCGAGGCCATCTCAACAAATGAGGACCTGAGTGTCATCCGTCACTTGCTTTCCGAGCGGGGATTTGAAACCTTGTGGGATGACGGCATGCAAAAGGTGCTTGCCGGTTTGACTACCCCTGAGGAGGTGCATGGTGCCTGCCGTCGCTGAACTGCCTCTGACTAAACGCTTCGAGTGGCGAGCCCGTCGGTCCGACGGTTCGCAACATCGCGGAATCATGGAGTCCGAGACCTACGCGGGCGTCGTCCGCGAACTGCGGCACCAGGGGCTGTCCGCCGTCTCCGTCGCGCTGACCGACCTAGACGCCAAGCCGCTCGAACGAGCTACGCCCGGCGACCGCGGTCTTTCCGCCAGATTCAAGCGGGATGAGGTTCTCTCGCTCTGCACGCAACTCTCGGTGATGATGAAGACCGGCGTCTCGCTCGTCGAGGGACTCGAGACCTATGCAGCGCAGACGCAGTGCAAAGAGGCTGCAGCGGTCATTCGCCGCATCAAGGACGATGTCTGCGAAGGCGAAGACCTTTCCGTGGTGATGGCGAAGTGGCCACGCATCTTCCCACCCGTGATGATCTCGCTCCTCAAGGCCGCCGAGGCCACCGGAATGATGGACCAGATGCTGGGAAGGATCGCCCGCGATCTCGCCAAGCAGCGCAAGTTCACGAGGCAGGTAAAGGGCGCGATGGCCTATCCGGGAATCATGCTCTTTGTGGCGTTTGTTGCCGTCACGGTGATCATGACCTTTGTGCTGCCAAAGTTCCGCCCGCTCTTCTTGGCGCAGGGGGACAAGCTTCCGCTGATCACTCAGGGTCTGATGGCACTCGCTGACAGCATTCACACGCACTGGATTCTTTGGATCTCGTCGCTTGCCACCGTCGTCGTCGGATCGGTCATGTGGGCGCGTTCGGAATCGGGTCGGCACAGCCTCGACTGGCTGCGCCTCAACACACCCATCGTGAAGAACATGTTCAAGCAGCTCTATGTCGTCCGCTTCGCAGGGACGATGGGGACGCTTCTTGCCGCGGGCGTCAGTCTTCTAGAGGTCGTCAAGATTCTTCGGAGCGTCACCGGCAATTCGCTGTACGCGGGCCTGTGGGACGAACTCGAGGAGCGGGTCAATCGCGGGCAGGACATGTCGACGGCGTTTCTGAAGTCCGACTTCGTCCCACGACCGGTCTCGGCGATGATCAATGCCGGCGAGCGCAGCGGTCGACTGTGCGAGACGCTCGACCATGCCGCAGCGTTTGCGGAGGATGAACTAGACACCGCGATCAAGACGGCAACCAGTCTGATCGAGCCAATCATGATTCTTGGAATGGGAGTAGTCGTTGGAGGAATCGCGGCGGCGATGCTGCTGCCGATTTTCGGACTGAGCAAATCCATCCATACCTGATCCCGAGTGGGCCTTCGGGACCGTCTCGTGCGTTCGCGCAGGAGCGGCGGGATTCAGGGGTGGGTGGGCACCAAGGCGGGGACGAGGCGCACGGCCACTTTCAATGGTGCCGTGCGCCCCCCCCGCGGGGCCGCAGCAATCACCATCGTTTCCCGGCGGAATCCATCCTTGGCTACTACCACCGTCGCCGATGCGCGGCCTTCTTGCCACGCGACTTCGGAACGGCACGGAGTCATCCCGACCACCTTGCCGTCAAGAGTGACCGTGGCACCTGCCGGATCGGATTCGACAGTGATGGGTTCAACAAATGTTGGACCGCCAGGGACTGAGCCGGTGGCATCGGCGACGATCTGCGCCTGGGCGGAGTGCCACCATGCCACGACTCGCTGCGGAGTGACGAGTCCGGTCGCCACGAGCACGACGACTGCGACGAGCAGCAGAGAGAGAATCGGCACAAGCCATCCGCCGGAGCGGGCAATCGCAACTACTTCGATCCCTCGATGGACATCCTCGGGTTCGCCCCTCGGTTCGCGTCCTGGACCACGATTCACGCGCTCCTTGGCCGAGGGCTCGATGGCGATCGGTTCGACGCCGCGGAGCCACCCCGAGAGCGCCGCTTCAACCTGCCCCGCATCGAGATAGCGGGATTCGCGACTGCGCGCCAGACACTGGGCGACGATGGTGGCGAGCGCTCCGTCACAGTCGGGCAGGCAGGTCCTGATGTCTGGCGCGTTCTCCTGGCACACCATCCGCGCAGCCTCCGCAACGGGCAGCGTTCGCACATCGTGGGGATAGGTTCCTGAAAGGAGTTCGTAGAGGATGACGCCAAGCGCGTAGACATCGGCGCGCTGATCAATCTTCCTTGGATCCCCCTCGAACTGCTCGGGGCTCATGTACTGCATCGTCCCCACGAGTTGCCCGGTCTGGGTCTGCAGTGCGCCCAAGCCCGACTCGGACCCGACACATCGGGCAACACCAAAGTCGATGATCTTTGTTTCGCCGTGCGGATTCACGAGGATGTTGGCCGATTTAAGGTCGCGATGGACGATCCCCAGTCGGTGCGCATAGCCGATTGCGTCTCCCACTTGAGCGACGACTCCGACCCTCTCGCGCAGTGTGAGGTTGCGGAAATCGCACCACTGCGATAGAGGCATCGCGTTGCCCACGAACTCCATCGCGAACCACGGAACTGCACCCTCGCCGTCGTCGTAGACGCCGCTGCCGAGAAACGCCGCGATGCCCGGGTGTTTGAGACGCCCAAGCACCTCCGCCTCCCGTTCAAACCGTTGCAGGGCGATCGACCCCGTGAGGCCGCGTGCCAGCACCTTGAGCGCTACCTCGCCCTTCGGATCCGCGAGGGGTGTTCCCAGGTAGACCCGGCCCATTCCTCCCACCCCCACCATCTTCACGAGTACAAAACCGCCAAGCGTCGCCCCGAGCAGGGGGTCGGCAAGTTTCGTCACACCCGGGGTGGACGCTGCGTCTGAGTGGGTTGCGTGCGAGCCGTGCCGCTCGAGAAGACGGATCACTTCAGCGACAACTTCACGGTCGTCGGTCTTCGTCGATGTCCACTCTGCCGGATCGGGCGTGCCTGTGCTGATCGCCTCTTCGAAGAGTCGCCTGGCGAACTCTCGCTTAGCGGCATCCATGGGACCCATGGCATCCATGAGGCGAGTCTAGGCAATTCGGTACTCTCATTGCGTGAAGCCAATCCTCATCATGATCGCGGTTGTGGGCGCACTGCTCTTTGGCCGCGCCGCGAAGCTTGAAGTGCTCCAGTCAAGCCCACTGAACGCATTCGTCGCATGGGCGATCTTCATCGCCTCGGGAATCGGGGCAATCTGGCTGGCCAAAGCAAAGTTCCCCGCCTGGGCGGCGATCATGGCGGCCATGTGTGTCGCCCTCAACACGCTCGCCCCGCTCAACATTCCGGCACCTTGGGAGGCTCCGTTCAACATCGCCTGCGGAGTCCTGTGCGCCGCGTGCGTCGTGCGCAACTGGCAGTAGCGCTTGTCGACACCGGCCTCGGGCAACCTCAGGGCGAGGTGACGGGCCGGTCAAGCGGCTGCGTCGCTGTCGGCACGAGTCCCGTCGGAACGATTGCGGGCGTCTTGTCCGAAGGGGGAAGCGTGAAAAGAAGCGCCCCGCCGGTGACGACTCCGTCGCGCTCGCTCATCGGCCTCGCGACGACAACGCGAGGCCCATCGGCGCGTAGACCAACCCCCCATCGCGCCGTCGAGACTGACACGGTGGACTTGAAGCGCACACTCTCTCCCCACAGACCGTCATCGCGCCGTGAGAACGCGCCCACATACCCGGGGGCCTGCCCGCCCAGCGCGGTGGGGTCGCCGACGACGGCCCGGCCGTCGGCCATTGCTAGTGATATCCCCCACCCCGCGCCTGGGATCACATCTGAGAGCGGTGTGAGATCCCCGTCGAGGGTCCACCCCGTAGCCCCGCGCCGGTAGACAAAGATCTTGCCCCCCGGTCCAGTGACCTTGGACATTCGAACGACAACAGTGTTCGCATCCGACGCGAGCGTCGTGCCAAAGCCGAGCCACTCGGCATACCCCGGCGGCGGTCTCAGTTCGCCATCGACCGCCCAGAGTCCCTGCTCGTTCATTCGGTAGATCACCACGACTGACTCTCCGCCAGTGACCAGTTCCTGATGCGGGGCGGCTGTGATCGCGTTCGGGCATCCGACGACGACCTGGCCCGGAGTCATCGAGAGCGCTACGCCGAAGAACTTTGGTTGGAGCGCCTCGTCGCGCTGGATGTATCCGAGTCCCTTCCACCCCTCGGGACCGTTCTTGAAGAGGTAGACCTTCGGGGAAGCCTGCACGGTTCGGGGCGCTTCGCCCAGCACTCGCATATCGACGGTCGAGATAGCCGCAACCACTCCGTCAGTCGCAATGACCCCGCCGAAGGCCGGCTCTGCGGCGCTCGCTAGCGGCTGGAGCCGTCCCATGAGACGCCATCCCGATGCGCTGTCGCCTCGTTCGAAGGTCACGACGCTGCTGTTGCCTCCATCGCGTCGCTCGTCGGAAACGATCAGCGCGTTGCCTCCCATCACCGCGCGGCCGATCACCATGTTCCCGACGGGAGTCCCATCAATTGACAACATTTCCTTGAAGGCCTTCCACGATCCCGTCGGTTCGAGTTCAAAGGTCGCGACCTGCCCAACGGAGCCTCCGGAGCGCGATGGATCGGGGCCGGTGGCGAAGATTCGATCTCCAGAAATACCCACGATGATGCCGAAAGTTGGCGAGACCGTCGGGCTCGGCGCATCGAGCACCTGAGTCTCGGTGATGACGGGAACAGGTGGGACCGCCACGACGGTCGAGAGTGCAAGTGCTGAAATTAGGGGCATCCCCGTAGCGTAGCGTTCCGGCATTGCGCTGAGCGCGTCGCCTCGGCGAGAGTCAGAAGTTGATGGAGAGACGCATAATCCCCACCACCGCGGTCGGAAGTTCTTCCCCGAGACCCGGTGTCACGATGACCTGCAAGTCGGGCTGAAGACTCATCCACTTCGTGATCGCAATGCGGTAGTACGCCTCGAACGCAAGTTCGTAGAGCCCGGGGGTCGACTGGAATGCCTGAGGCGAATCTGAGAACGCTGCGTACCCGAGCGCGACTCCCAGCGAATCCGCCTCGCGCCCAGGTAACAGCCCGGTGTACACAAGTCCTCCCATCAGTGACCACGGCGACGGATTCACTGATGGACTCGACCAGCCAAACTGCCCGAAGACCTGAAGACCCGCCGGCGAACTCGCGGTGGGGTCGGGGTTGAACACACGCTGGGTCGCCTGTACATAGAAGCCATCGACGAGATCGCTCTCCTGAAGGGGGGTGGGACTCGACGCGCCGCGCGGCACGGAGGGACCCGTCTGCCACCATCCGCCAGCTGCGACCGAGCCGTCGAGCCCGCCGTCAAGGTTCCATGAAAACTCCGCCTGCGTGATATAGAACCACGATCCTGGATTGTCGAAGAAAGTCCCGGGGCCGAGCGATCCCGTCGATTTCGGAGTCGTGCCATCGGTCGAGTAGACATTGGTTCCGTCAAACCACCCGACCTTGAGCGCAAGCGACTTCGTTGGTCGGCCGACGGCGACCAGCCCCATCGCCTGATCGGGGTAACTCGGCAGGTACGGGACCAGTGTCGTGGGGTAATACGCCATCGTGTTGATGAACGCGCACTGTGATCCGAGGGGGCAGGTGAAGTTGTTGCATGCATCCTGCTTCCCGAACACAAGGGTGACCGCGTCATCGAACGACTGTTGCTGGTAGTAGCACTGGCCGACCTCATTAATGTCGCCGAATCCTGTTGATATTCCTTCGTACCCCCACCAGTCGGGAATCAGGTTGTAGGGTCCTGGGTTTGACTCGAAGAAAGAACTCCAGGTCGCGACGAACGATCCACCCGAAATCCCAGCGAGCTTCTCGGCGTCCAACGCAACCGTTCCAGTAACCAGCCCGGCGACGAACCCCCCCGCCTGCACGCCGCCAGTCAGGTTGTAGCCGCCATCAACCGTGAGATTGACATTGAACTGGATCCCCTTCTCCGCGACCGACTGCCGTGGCTGAGCGATCGATTCGAACGCGTCCAATGCCGCTGGGGGGAAATCAATCCGACCGGTTGCGGGAATGTCAGCCACAGGCGTATCGGTTGGCCCGGTCGTCTGCGCGAGTGCCGAAGCGATGACAAGCACCGACACAGAGACCATGGCCCGATACTAGACTGAGGCGATGGATCATCTTGTGATTGGAGTTTCGGCACTGCTCATCATGAGTCATGGGACTCCCCCTGTCCCGCTGCCCGTCGCACCCGGTGCAAGCGCGACTCTCGACCCGCGAGTCGAGAAGGCGAAGATCACCGAGCAACCCACGGTTGAGCCCACTGCGCATCTCGCCCCGGCGATTCCTGCAATTCACAGGATCGCCCTCGCCGCCGACCAAGTCCCCTGCACCGCCGATGTCTATGGGCGTGCGCATCGCGCACTCGAGCGCGGACTCACCCATCTGGCCTCGACACAGGCGCCGTCAGGAGCGTGGATGGAGCGAACCGCAGTGAAGGCCACTGATCAGCGGCAGCCCTCGACGGCCGCCTCGACCGCAGTGACTTCCCTCGCGCTCCAGGCATTCGCGCAGGCAGGGCGGACACCGGCAACTGATGCGTCGGCTTCGCGCGCACGAGCTCTCGTGTACCGCCGCGTCGGTGCGACACCCGGCGTGTTCACTCCCGATCCTGAGGGCGGACTCGGCACCTATGTCGCCAGCGCGATCGCCAGTGGACTTGCCTCGGTCGATGACGGGGCGGATCGCCCATTGGTCGAAGCGGCCATCGAGTGGCTGACACGAACGCAGTGGGATGAGAGCGAGGGTGTCTCGCCGCGCCTCGATTGGTACGGCGGCTCCGGCTATGGCACCAGGGGTCGCCCGGATCTCTCCAGCACGCAGATGATGCTCGACGCGCTGCATGACGCTCAAGTCTCGCCCGAGGACCCGGCGATTCAGCGTGCGCTCGTCTTCCTGACGAGAACGCAGAACAACGCGGCCACGAACGCCGCGCCATGGGCGCAGTCTGGATCGAAGGATGGTGGATTCGTCTACACCCCTTCAGGCGGAGGAGAGAGTTTCTCCAGCGAAGCGGCTGGCGAGGGGCGCTTTGGTGAGTTGGTCCCCGCTGGCGAGCCTCGCAGCCTCAGAAGTTACGGCTCGATGACCTATGCCGGCTTCAAGAGTCTTCTGTTCGCCGGGCTGACACGCGACGACCCTCGCGTACGCGCCGCCATGGGGTGGATCCGCACGCACTGGACCTTTGCCGAGAATCCCGGGCTCGGTCAGCAGGGCTACTACTACTACCTGCACGCGATGGCCCGGGCACTCTCGGCTGCACAGCAGACGGAGTTCATTGATGTCTCGGGAACAGCGCACAGTTGGCGCGAGGAACTTGTGGATGCGCTTTCCTCGCGGCAGCGTTCCGACGGCTCGTGGGTCAATGCCTCAGCGCGGTGGGAGGAGTCGAACTCGGACCTCTGCACGATCTACGCGGTGCTGGCTCTCGAGGAGGCGATCAAGCCTTCGCCGTCGATGCGTGCACGCCAGCCGAAGTAAGTCGCCTCCACCACGCAGCGAGCATCACGCTTGTTCCAAGGAGCAACGCGCCGGTCACTTGATGCAGGCTCGTAAGAACAACTTCTGAGGTCGGGATCTCTGCGCCCTTGCGAACGATCACCGCCACGAGAGAGCCGATCCCGAGGAGTACCTGAATCCCCACCAGCATGAGGATCCCGTGGCCGAGTTGTGGAAGCGGTCGAAGCGCCTTGGGAAACCGCATCGCGCGGAGCCCGATGAAGAGCGTGGTCACGAGGGCGACGACGGCCCAGGTCAGATGCATGTGCATGGCCCATGCCGGATGCTTCGGAGCCGCGTCTGGAACCGGGATCTGGTAGTGGCGGTAGAGAGCACCGGAGATGAGCTGGATTAGCAGCACTACAACCAGCGCGCTGCTCAGTCGGCGGCCGCGCCGATCGTCGTCGGATGGCTGCGTGGAGACATCACACCACCGCTGCGAACACATGATGGCGATGAGGCAATACACCGCGAAGACAAGCTGGCCGAGCACTCCGTGTACGACGGCCAGCCTCACGCTCGGTGCCAAGTCCCCCGCGCTCTGTGAGAATGTGAGATGACCAGTCACGCGCATCCCCCCGAGGATCCCCTGCGTGACAACCATCAGGAAGCCGACGACCGCGAGCGCACGAACCGCGCGCGAGGGTTCGTTCCTCAGGACTAGGACGAGCAGTGTGATCGCCGAGAGTCCGACCAGCATCCCATAGAGGCGGTGCGCGTGCTCGTAGTAGACCCCGCCCTTCATCTCGGCGATCGGATAGAGGAGCATGTTGTGACCGAAACTGTTGGGCCAGTCGGGGACGGCAAGCCCCGCCTCAAGCCCGGTCACCAATCCGCCCGTCACGAGCAGGAGGAAGATCGCTGCGCAAGTCGTCAGGGCAAAGATTGCCGTCGCGCTCATGCGCGGACGCCAACGCCTCCCGGTCCCCGCCAAGAGCCCGCCGATGGCCGCGATGACAGCTGTCGATGCATATAGCCCTGCGACCCAGAGGCCAAGGTCCTGCCAGATTCGTGCCTCAGTGTCGCGGTCGAAGAGGCTGCCGATGATGAGCAGATTCGTGGTCGCGCATGCGAGCCCCACGAGTACTCCGCCACGGGCACTGGCCCGACGCCCCTCGGACGCGGCCAGTTTCCCGCCGACAAATCCACCGACCAGAGCCGCGAGCACCATCACCGCGAAGAGGGCCTCTCCCGCCACGACTCCCGGGCGCATCAAGGCGACATAGCCGATGGCCCACATGGTGACAGTAGTCGCGAATCCGATGGCAAGGTGCAGTCCGCGGCGCGCCGTCGACGGGTCGTTCATGGCGAGTTCTATACTACGGAGATCGAAGCGACCTCGACGAGAGCCCGCGGAGTCAGGCTTGCCGAGTCGCTAGGCGAACTCGTCAAGGTGCGTCTCAACGCCTTGGTGCTCGTCACAGCGGCGGCGGGTTTTGTCGTCGCACCCGACAGCGAAATCGACTGGGCCAATCTCCTCTGGATGATGCTCGGCACCGGCCTGTGCGCAGGAAGCGCGGCGATGCTCAATCAACTGATTGAAGCGCGAAGGGACTCGCTGATGACGCGGACGCAGGGGCGCCCGATGGCGCAACGCCGATTCCCGGCGCCCGCCGTCTTCGTCGGCGCGCTCGCGGCGGCATACGCGGGTGGCAGCGTTCTCGTCAGCTTCAATGGATGGCTCCCTGCGCTCCTGGCGGTGGGAAACATCGTGATCTATGCGGCCATCTACACCCCCCTCAAACGCTTGACCACGCTCAACACACTCGTAGGGGCGGTCTGCGGTGCGATCCCACCGATGGTTGGATGGTCAGCGGCGACTGGATCGCTCGCACCCGGTGCGTGGATAGTCGGCGGAATCCTCTTCGTCTGGCAGCTCCCCCACTTCATGGCGCTGGCGTGGATGTACCGCGACGACTATCGGCGCGGCGGCTTTGCGATGCTCTCGGTCAATGATCCTTCGGGGCAGATCACAGCCCAGACGATGGTGCTCACGAGCCTGACGCTCATCCCGTTGGCGCTCTCGGGGGTCATCTACGGAATCGCGGGCTGGTGGTACGCCGCCTCGGCGCTGCTCCTCGGAGGCTGGCTCTCGGTGGTGAGCACACGGTTTCTCTTCGCGAGGAGCGACGCTAACGCGCGCCGCGTCTTCTTCGCAAGCATCTCTTATCTCCCGCTCCTGCTCCTCTCCATGGTTCTTGACCGCGGGCCGGTTTCGGCAGGGGCGGGTGTCCGTGGGGGCGCGGTCATTGTGTCCCCCGACTCGCCGATGGAGACCCAATGAGCAGCGGTCCAGACGCTCGTGCGGCTAGCGTGTCCCTTCGCTCCGCGACATGGGTGATTGCCTTGGCACTGGCGGGTGTGGTGGCGGTCGTTCTCTTCGCTCTCGTAGGTCCCCTATCGGGGCAGCGACCCATCGGCGATGGACGCAATCCCGCGACCTATGGGTTCGACCTGTCGAATCTCCGTGTCCCTGCTGCGGCCCTCGTCGCCAGCGGAAATCCCCGCGACTTCCTCGCGAGCCTCGACGCCCCCAGGACTGTCCCTGGGAACGAGATCGCCGAGCGCAATCAGAGGGAGCGAAACAAGTACGCAGTCCCCGAAGATCGGGTGATCGGGATCACGATCGGACCCGAAACACGCGCGTACCCGCTCCAGCTGCTCAATGTGCACGAGATCGTCAACGACGAGCTTGGCGGAGTCCCCATCGCAGTGACCTACAGCCCACTCTGCGACAGCGCGGTGGTATTCGATCGGCGAGTCGGGGACCGCACGCTGCAGTTCGGAGTGAGCGGCCTTCTCCTAGACAACAACCTCGTGATGTACGACAAGTCGCCCGACTCACCCTCTCCGAGCCTCTGGTCGCAGCTGGCGTTCGGTCCGATCGCGGGACCGGCGTGCAGTCGCAATGAACGCCTCACGCCGCTACCGGGCGTCCAGGTCTCGACATGGGCCTCGTGGTTCCTCATCCACCCCGAGACAACGATCGCCATGCCCAACGACTCTGATTGGCGCAGAATGAAGGAGTTCGACTACAAGCGCTACTGGCGCGACGGCACGCCGACATTTCCGGTCGCCAGTCTGGGGGCATTCGCCGAGGCGGATCCATCCGTGCCCTTTGAGTCCATCAACCCAACTGCTGCGGGACTCGTCCAGACCGCACTGAGCGACATGACCATGGTGATCGGCGTGAGGGCGGAGGACGGATGGCGCGTCGTACCGCTCAGATTCATGGAGTCTCTGCGCACGACCGCTGAGGGGTATGTCGACACCTCGGCGTTCGGCGTTCGGCGGATGTGGTCGCTGGTGCCGGTCTACGGCGCGGTGCTCGTCGACTCTGAACCACCGCCGCTCATGGTCCCCTGCCGCTGGTTCGCGTGGAACGCGTTCCACCCGATGGCCCGATGACTCAGTTACTTGATAGCGGCGCGCCTACCGCGATCCGATCCACAGTGTCGCATAGAGCACGATCCAGATGGCATCAAGGGCATGCCAGTACATCGAGCAGAGAATGAGACCGTTGTGCGAAACCGGTGTGTACCTGCCCGCGCGGGCGCTGCGCAGCGTGCGCCCCATCCCATAGAGCCCGCCCACGATGTGAAGAGCATGCAGCGCGGTCAGCACATAGAAGGTCCAGGCGTACAGGCTGTCGGTGATCGCCACATGGCTGCGCCACATCCACCACCACGCCTCGCACTGCAGGAGGACGAAGAGGACGCCGAGCCAGTACGCCATTCCCACGCTCACCGCGCACCCCCGGCGATCGCCATGGCGCGCGCGAATGATTCCACGATGAAGCATGCTGCTCGATGCGAGCAAGGCGCCAGTGCTCAGGAGAAGGGTCTTGGGAAGTCCCGGGACAGAGGCGTCGCGCCAAGGGATGCCGTGTGTCGCATCGAGCCGTACCACGAGATAGCCGAGAATTGCCGCCACAAAGAGCACGGCGACGACGATGAGGAACACCATCATCCCAAGCCGCGACGCCTGGTCGCGCTGGCTGGGGGTGGCGAATGCCTCGCGGCTCCGGCTAGGGATTGATTTCCGTCCTCTTCTGCGTGATCGGCGCGCCCGGGGCGTGCGCGTCCAGCGTCTCCTGCACCAGTGTCGCGTTGCCCGTGTACTGGGTCGCGCGGTATTGGCTCGTGTCCAGAACGCAGAAGGCCATCATCAGAATGACGAAGAGTGAGCACCCCATGAACACGAGGACATTGAATGGACGGTCCCACTTCAGGTGCATGAAGAATGTAGCCACCAGTCCGGCCTTGATGACTGCGATCCCAATCGCGACCCAGATGTTGAATTCCCCAATGTCGATGTAGCGCACGATGACCGTCACGATGGTGAGGAACAGGAGCGCGGAGGCGGTCGTGACGAGGGTCTTGATGCCCACGAGGTGGCCGACCAGCGGGTGACCCGCGGCGACATCAGTGGCGTGCGAGGGTTGATTGGGCTGTGACATGGGAGGCTCGATTGGCTCAGTGAATCAGATAGAACAGCGGGAAGAGAAAGATCCACACAAGATCGACGATGTGCCAGTAGAGGCCCACCAGATCGACCGGGGTGTAGTAGTTGGGGCCGAAGTCTCCGCGCGTGGCGCGATGGATCAGCATGCCGATCACGAACATTCCTACGACAACATGGATGCCGTGGAGCCCGGTCATCGCGTAGTAGATCGAGAAGAACAGATGCGTGTTCGGCGGCATGTTCGGGTCTTCAAGGTGCGCCGACGGCATCTCGTAGGGAATGATGTCACCGCCGCCAGCAAGTCGGTGGTCGACCGCCGCCGCGCTGAGCCCTGTCGGACCAACGCTCGCGGGCTTGATGACCGAGGCGTCGACCATGGGGGCCGTTCCCAAGGGTCCTACCGCGGCCACTGCGGAATGGACTGGAACGCCGACCGCCGCGGGCGCGGGTGTCGGCGCGTGCGCCAAGGCAGTTGCCTCCTCGTTTCCAAACTCGTTGTGAGGCGGTATGTAGAAGGTCGGCCCCCACACCAGATGCGCGTGGATCTTGTGTGAGTACTCGAAGTACTTGATGACGAGGAACCCGGCCGCGCCGGCCATGGTCAGCCACAGGCAGATGATCAGCGCCAACTTCCTGCCGCGCTGCGCGAAGTAGACGCCGAGCGCCATGGTGAGGCTCGACACGATGAGTACGCCGGTGTTGATCCCGCCCATGGTCGTGTCGAGGTAGTGACTCGCGTACGAAAACACTTCGGGGAATCGGCTCCTGAGGACCGCGTAGCCGACGAACAGCGCACCGAAGAAGAGGACTTCGGTCGCGAGAAAGAGCCACATCCCCAGTTTGGCAGAGTCGAACTGCTGGGCGGGCGAATCGAAGTGGTGAGCCAGAAAGGAGTACTTGGCGTGCTCACCCGAGTGGGCGTGGCCTGAGTCCGCATCAGCGCCGCCGTGCAGGTGCGGATCCCTCTCGGCCGTGATCTGACTCACGAGTGACCTCCGGGCTTCGCGCCGGTGCTGTGCGGCATGTCCGGATCAAGAGTGCGATCGACGATGTACCCCTGCTGCTTCTCGTCCCAGATAACTGCGGTGAAGTTGTAGCAGTCACCGACCGTTGGAGTAGTTGCAAAGTTGTCATGCGGCGGCGGCGAGGCGCACTGCCACTCGAGACTTCGTCCGCCCCAAGGGTTGGCTGGTGCGCGACGGCCGGACATGAGGCTCTGCGCGAAGCAGACGGCGGTGATCACGAATCCGACTGCCATCGTGTACGCGCCGATCGTCGAGATCACATGGTAAATCTGGAACTCTGGTTGGTAGTCGTAGTAACGCCGCGGCATCCCCTGACTTCCCAGCATGAACTGCGTGAAGAAGGTCAGGTTGAACCCAATGAAGATGATGATGCAGGCGGTGATGGCCGTCCCCTCGTGGTACATCCGCCCGGTCATCTTGGGCCACCAGTGGTGAAGCCCGCCGATCATTCCGATGAGCGCGGATCCCATCATCACATAGTGAAAGTGCGCGACCACGAAGTAGGTGTCATGAAGATGCACATCGGTGTTGAGCGTCGCGCAGTGCAGTCCTGTCAGCCCGCCGATCGTGAACAGAAAGAGGAATGAGAGCCCGTACATCATGGGGGCGGTCAGGCTGATCGTCCCCTTGTAGAGCGTCATCGTCCAGTTGAATGTCTTGACCGCCGAGGGGATCGCCACGCTGAATGAGATGAGCGAGAAGATCGTGTTCATCAATCCCGACTGACCCGAAATGAACATGTGGTGGCCCCAGACGATGAACGAGAACATCGCGATGGCGATCGACGAAAATGCGATGAACCGATACCCGAAAATGTGTCGGTGGGAGTGAACGGCGATGATCTCGCTGATGATTCCCATGGCCGGAACGATCATGATGTAGACCGCAGGATGGCTGTAGAACCAGAAGAAGTGCTGGTAGAGCACAGGGTCGCCGCCCATCGAAGGATTGAAGATCCCGATGTTGAGTGTTCTCTCCACAATGAGCAGACACAGCGTGATCGCCAGCACTGGCGTCGCCAGCACCTGAATGATCGCGGTCGAGTAGATCGCCCACAGGAAGAGAGGCATCTTGAACCAGATCATCCCCGGCGGCCGTAGCTTGTGCACCGTGACAATGAAATTGAGCCCGGTGAAAATCGAGGAGAACCCGAGGATGAACACGCCGATGAGCACAGGAACAACGCCGCCAGTGGTCGTCGTCGTCGAGTACGGCGTGTAGAAGGTCCACCCGGTGTCAAAGCCACCAACGGCCAGCGAGTAGAGGGTGAACAACGCGCCGCCGACCCACAGGTAGAAGGAGAACAGGTTCAGCCTCGGGAACGCCACATCCTTTGCGCCCAGCATGATCGGCAGCACGAAGTTCCCGAGGGCTGCGGGAATGCTCGGGATGATGACTAGGAACACCATGATCGCCCCGTGCAGGGTGAAGAACTGGTTGTAGGTGTCGGCGTCGACGAAGGTCCGTCCGGGGGTCAGGAGCTCGGTGCGAAGGAGCAGCGCAAAGATCCCGCCGACGAGGAACGACCCAAGGACGGCAATGAGGTACATCACGCCGATTCGCTTGTGGTCGAGGGTCAGCGCCCAGGACAGGAACCCGCGCGAATGCGTCAGGTAGTTGTCGCTTGAAGCGGTCGTGTCCAAGATGTCGTGCCGTGGGGCGTCTAGTGTCGTCATTGGAGTCTCTTCGCGTGCATCAAGTCGTTACTTCGCTGGATCCTTGGCAGAAGTCGCCTTCGTCCAGACTCCCTTGGCGTTGAATTCGTCTAGGTGTTGCATCATCCCGATCACAGCATCAATCCCGCGATCATTGAGCTGCCCCTTGAAGGTCGGCATCACATTGCCGTAGGGGGCAACGAGGTAGTGCCCAGGGTTGTAGATCGAGTCGCGGACATAGTCCTGCGGTGTTGGGAACTCCTTGCCGGGGCCGATGAGATCCGCATAGCTCTTCCCGTCGGTGAACCGCACCGCACCGGTTGGGTTCGCGACGCGATCCCATAATCCTTGCCAGGTGGGGGCGAGCCCCGCCGTCCCGTCGAGCGAATGGCACTGCTGGCAGCGCGCATAGATCTTGGGGCCCGCCTTGAAGTACAGCTCATCATCGGGAATCTCGTCGAGCCATGCGGCCTGCTTGACCATCCAGGCGTCGAACTCCGCCTGCGGCAGCACGAGCACACGGCGATTCATGTTGGAGTGGCCGGTACCGCAGTACTCCGCGCAGAAGAGGTGGTATCCCGCCGCCTCGTCGAGGCCGGTCGGGTGATCGCACTGGAACCAGAGGGTCGAGTAGCGCCCTGGAACGATGTCCTTCTTCACCCGGAACGCAGGGATGAAGCAGCAGTGGAGCACATCAGTGGCCCGCATCGTCAACCGCACGGGACGATTGGCGGGGACAACAAGGTTGTCCGACTGCGCTCCATTGGGGTACTTGAACTGCCACCCCCACTTGAAGGCGGTGACATTCACATCAAACGAATTCTTGGGAGGTGTCGACAGATCGACATACCCCTTGAACCCGTACCAGAAGATCGCGATGCACAGGAGCAGCGGGATGACCGACCAGGACAGTTCGAGGAGCGTGTTGTGGGTCGGGGCATCACTGCGGAATCGCGCGCCAGGTTTGCCCCGGTACTTGACGACGAAGACCACCATCATGGTCACGACGAGCAGGAAGAAGAAGTAGCAGATCCAGTTGATCGCCGTGAACATCCAGTCGACACCGGCCGCCTGCTGCGACGCGCCGATGGGGAGCCAGAAGTCCGCAGGGGTCAACGGGCTTGGTGTTTGCGCGAGGAGAGTGGATGCGATCGATGGCATGGGAGTGTCCTAGGCGGCGTGGGGGGCAAGGCGCGCCCGTCGCGCGGAGCGGGCGAACATCCACACGAGGCCGACGGCCATCACGCAGACGGTGATCGCTCCGCCGACCTGCATGACTCGGAAGGCCAGAAGCGAGTACCCCTTGCTTAAGGGATCCCACTGATGGCACCAGAGAATGAAACGATCCAGCGGCGTTCCGATCTTCCCCTCGCCCGCTTCGACGATCGCCATACGCATTGTCGCGGGATCGAACCGGACTCCGTAGAGGTAGCGAACGATTCGCCCATCCGGAGCGAGCATGACGAAGATCGCTGCATGCGAGTACTCGCCGCTAGGCAGCAACTTGTAGCCGAATCCGACGGCGTCGGCGATTGCTCCGGGCGCGGTCTCGCCCACGGCGGTTGGAACTGCGGTGAGAAACCGCATTCCCTTCTCCGCTCCCGGGCGCGAGTACTCCGCGAGATACCCCTGCTTCTTGGCGTGGGCGAGCTCGTGCCCTTCTTTGGGGCTGATTGAGATCGAGACGAGGTCGAAGTCCTTACCCATCGAAAGGTCGACCTTGGCGAGCGAGCGAATTCCTTCGTTGAGCACAAGTGTGCAAAGCATCGGGCACTTGTAGTAGCCCAGATGGAGCATCACGGGACGACCCGCGGCTAGCAGTGCGCCCATGGTCGTCTGTGTCCCGTCGTCGTTCATCAGCGCGAGGTCGAGCGGCACGCTGCCGCCGAGGTGTTCCGTGATGTCGACGCCCTCCATCTCGGGTGCGACTCCGTCCGCCACGATTGGGGCCTCGCCCGGCGCGTAGGGAGCCTGCGACGACTGTGCGTGCGCTGAGGTCAGACACACGCCCAGCGTCAGGAACGCGGCGCCGAAGACAAGAATGGACGCGCGACGGATCACTTGGTCGACGCTCCTGGATCGGGATGAGCAGCAGCGTCATGGTGTGGGGCTGGTACTGGAGCCTTGTGTTCCTTCAAATCCCGAACAACCAGTTCCATCGCTAGCGTCACAGGGATCCGAATCCGCGGCAGCGAAGCGCCATCTGGGGCCGTGACGGTGTACTTCTGGTAGACGGAGATCTCCCGAACCTGCTCCTGCTTGAGTCCGGCGAGCCACTGGTCTTGAACATCGATCACCTTGAGATCAACCTCCTCCTGCTCAACGCGGAAGTAGAAGACGCAGGTCGCCACCACGAGGGCCGCCAGAATGATCACGCCGGAGAGAGCGGCCACCCAGGTCTGGCCCGCCTCGGGGTCGTCGATCTGAACTGCTGGAGCTGTGGTTGGGTGGTGTGACATGTCTGTAGGTCGCGTGTGGATGGACTCAGATGTTTTCGAAGCGGAGACTCTCGGCAAGCCTCGGGTCGCGGCGGCAAAGGACGGAACCCTGCGAGAGGCGCCGCGTTGATGTCCCGATGCTGATTCCCAGGAATCCGGCGAGCACGAGGTAGTTGAGGGGATTCGACAGCCCAGTCGTCGTCGTCGAGTACGCGAGGTTGAGCGCGTCGTAGGTATCGAAGGTTGCGGCATCCGCTGGCACCACCGGCATCACCAGCCAGTAGAGATCAATCCACGCGAAGGCGAGCATCCACAGCGCACCAATCATCAGCGTGCCGCGCCAACGCTTCGTCCAGCGGGAGAGAAGGAACAGGAACGGAATGATGAAGTGGCCGAAGAGCAGTGCGAAGCTGACCCACCCCCAGCTGCCGATCTGGCGCGCAAGGAACCAGACGGTTTCCTCGGGAAGGTTGCCGTACCAGATCAGCATGTATTGACTGAACCCGATGTACGCCCAGAACACGACACCGAATGCCCAGATGAGCTTTCCCAGATCCTGATAGTGCTCTGCGGTAATGACACCTCGGAGGTATCCCTTCGACTGCAGGCGAAGGCATGCGACGGCTATTGCCGAGAACCCACCCGCGCATGTGCCACAGAAGAAGTAGATGCCGAACATCGTGCTGAACCACGCCGGCGAGAGCGACATGATCCAGTCGAACGACGCGAAGGTCGCGGTCAAGGCGAAGAGGATGAGCGACACCGCCGCACCCTTGCGCATCTTCGCGGAAAGCGCGGGGTCCCCGGTCTCGTCCTGTCGACGCGAGGTGCGCAGGAACCATGCCGAGAGGAATGCCCACACCGCGAAGTAGCAGACTGCTCGGATCAGAAAGAACGGGACATTCAGGTAGGCGGCCTTGGCCTGGACGATTTTTGCCTCGGCGTGGGCGTGGGCACTCATGTGCGCCATGTCCGCCCACGGCCAGACGAGCGCGAGACCGTGGCCGTGTCCAGCCCATTCGTGGTTCGTCAGGCACAACCAGCCCATCGGCACGAGGAAGAGCACCCAGATCCAAGTGAGATTTGCCGCCTGCGCTTCCGCGACGCGGCGGACTGAGATCCCCCACCCGGCGTTGGTGATGTGCTGGATCATGGTGAAGAAGAGTGCACCAAGCGCCAGCGACAGTACGAACAGACCGTTCTGAAGCCAGATCATCGCGAAGCCGTGGGCATCGCCCTGTCGCCATGCAACCAGCGCTGCCAAGGCGAGCGCGGCGACCGCAACCGTGTACGCCATGCGCGAGACACGCACCAAGCGTTCGTCTCCCATGATGCTGCGGTCGGAGAGGTCAGCGGATGTAGTGACCGATGCGCTCATGGCTCAGAGTCCCCCCCGCTTGTCTGTAGGAACATCGTTGAGGGCGGCATCCTGGCTTCGCTGAAGTGCCTTCACATACGCGACGATCGCCCAGCGATCCTCGACGGGAATCTGCGACTGGTAGCCAGCCATGTTTCGAATCCCGTAGGTCACTGTGTTGAACAGCTGCCCGACAGGCTGAATCGTGATGGTCGCGTCGTGAAGACTCTTCGCCGCAACCCATACCGTCCCATTCACCGGACCGTCAGCATTGGCCACGAGTTCGAGCGCACGCTGGTTGACCGCGCCATTGCCACCGCCGGAGTACCCATGGCAGGGTGAGCAGTAGATGTTGAATCGCCCCTCTCCACGCTTCATGAGTTCCATGTTCGCCGGGAGCCGTTCGGGAAACGACGAGGCCCACTGACCGTCGACAACTCCCTGATTGAAGTGCGTGTCGAGAGCGGCCTCGCCCCTGGCGATGGTTCCGGCGACCTGAACGCGCTGCGAACGGCCGTCGGAGAACAAGTCGTTCATGGACTGCGCCTTGAACTTCGCCTGAAGGTCCATGTCCTGGATCAGGTTGATCGGAAGGTTCGGATTCGGCTTCGACCGGACCTGCGCGATGACGACCGGTGGGAGGATCGCCAGGAGGGTCAGAATGAGCAGTGTGTAGACGATGATTCGTGGCATCAGCGGTCCTCCACGGCTTCGACATGCGTGGCACCAAGCGACGCCAGGAACGCTTCTGTCTTGGACCGTAGGAACTTCGGATCGCGCGCCTCGATCACCACAAAGAAGCGGTCATCGGTCGCACGGCGGAATCGATTGTTCGACAACAGCGGATGCGAGAGTCTGGGAAGATGGTTGAGACCAAGCATGAGCCCCGCGGCGGCGAGGGCAGACAGGAGCACGGTGAACTCAAATATGACCGGTATCCAGGCAGGAATAGACATCATCGGTTTGCCCGAGATCAGGAACGGGTAGCCGGACACCCACACGAGTGCCCAGAGGGAAAACGAGGCCGCGTTCGTGAACGCCTGCAGGCAGAATGCCAGGATCATGCCCGTGAGCCCCGCGCCGAATACGAGGAACGGAAGGATGGTGCGTTTCACTCCCATCGCCTTGTCCAGCCCGTGCACCGGAAACGGAACATGGCAGTCCCAGAAGCGATATCCGGCCGCGTGAACTGCGATGGCTGCCTTGGTGATCGCCTCTGGCGTCACGAACTCGGCCATCACGCCGTAGAGAGGGGCTGGTGCTGCCTTCGCAGGCGTCTCGTGCGCGGACGAAGTCGGCGTGAGGGTTGTCATCGTTTCACTCCGGCGGCACCTGCGCCCTGCGGGTCATGCGGGTCATGCGCGTGATCATGGTGCGGATGCGGGTTCGCCTGCGGCATTACCGCCTTCACCTCGGCGATCGCGATCATCGGGAGGTACCTGCAGAAGAGCAGGAAGCAGGTACCGAAAAGCCCGAACGCTCCCACCATCGTTCCGATATCAACCCATGTCGGGACGAACTGATCCCACGATGAGGGAAGGAAGTCGTTGGCGAGACTCGTGACGATGATCACGAACCGCTCGAACCACATCCCCACATTCACGAAGATGCTCAGCACGAACATCAGCGGCACACTGATGCGGATCGCCTTGAACCAGAAGAGCTGCGGCGTAATGACATTGCAGCTGACCATGATCCAGTAGGCCCACCAGTACTGCCCGAAGGCGCGGTTGATGAAGGCGAACTTCTCGTACAGCGCGCCTGAGTACCAGGCGATGAAGAATTCCATCGAGTAGGCGTACCCGACCATGCATCCTGTCACCAGGATGATCTTGTTCATGTTGTCGAGATGACGCAGCGTGATGAGATCCTTGAGGCCAAAGAGCTGGCGCGCCGGTACGGCTAGTGAAACCACCATCGCAAAGCCCGAGAAGATCGCCCCCGCCACGAAGTAGGGTGGGAAGATCGTGGAATGCCATCCAGGGAGCTGGCTGACGGCGAAGTCGAACGACACCACGCTGTGCACCGAGAGCACCAGCGGTGTCGCCAGAGCCGCGAGCAGGAGATACGCGACCTCGTAGCGATG
Organism: Phycisphaerales bacterium; assembly: GCA_009691915.1. Lineage (GTDB taxonomy): Bacteria > Planctomycetota > Phycisphaerae > Phycisphaerales > SM1A02 > F1-60-MAGs104. Next base: position 112,954 of record SIAD01000003.1, on the reverse strand, counting down.
CCAATGGCGCATCGAACCTCGCCATCCGATGGACGCGAGCCCGTACGCGAACTGTTGGAACTTCCCCGTGGCCCGGTCGCGCAGCGTGGCGAGGTCGGGGATCATTCCTATGTACCAGAAGACCAGTGAAACCGTGAAGTATGTTCCGACCGCGAACACATCCCAGAGAAGCGGGCTGCGGAACTGGGGCCACATGTCCATCGAGTTCGGGATCGGAAAGAGCCAGTAGGCCAGCCATACGCGGCCGATGTGGATCCCAGGAAACAGTCCGGCGCAGATGACTGCAAAGATGGTCATGGCCTCGGCGAACCGATTGATGCCTGTGCGCCACTTCTGGCGGAAGAGGAAGAGGATCGCGCTGATGAGCGTGCCCGCGTGCCCGATGCCGACCCAGAACACGAAGTTCGTGATGTCGTAGGCCCACATGACTGGGTTGTTGAGTCCCCAGACTCCGACCCCGGTGAAGATCAGGTAGGTGACGCAGAACCCCAGAAATGCAAGCATCGACAGCGAGACCGCGAAGGCCACATACCACGCCAGCGGTGGCTTCGTCTCGGCGACGCGGCAGACCTGATGGGTCACCTCGCCGAACGACTTCATGTGAAGGACGAGCGGAACGCGCGTGCCGACAGGCTGCTCCGTGTTGTCCGTGTCTATGAAGCCCCTCATTGAGTTGCTGGAGGAATTCGACATGATCTTCATGATCTGAATGCTCGGGATGCTCAGAGTCCTGCGTGAGGGTGGTCGGGGGCGGTCGATGGCTCGGCATGCCCAGGTGGTTGAGTGGTCGCCGGATTCGTTACCCGGGCGAGATACTGGACACGGGTCTTGGTGTTCAGTTCCTCAAGCAGCTGGTAGGACCGCCCGCTGCGATGGAGCTTGGCGACCCTTGAGTCCTTGACATTGAGGTCGCCAAAGACAATGGCGTTCGTCGGGCACGCCTGCTGGCAGGCGGTCTGAATCTCTCCGTCGGGTATCGAGAAGTTTGCGGCTCCCGGTCGCTCGCCACCGGCCATCGCCCACGCGTTCTTGCTCTTGATTTTTGCCGACTGGATCCGCTGCGTACAGAAGGTGCACTTCTCCATCACGCCACGCATTCGCACCGTGACATCGGGATTGAACTGCATGCGCAGCCAGATGTCCGGTCCTTCGTCGACGTAGTACTCGGGCTTCACCTTTGCGAGACCCTCTTCCCGCTGGGGTTCCCGGCGCTGGTAGTCGAAGAAGTTGAAGCGCCGGACCTTGTACGGGCAGTTGTTGCTGCAGTAACGGGTTCCGACGCAGCGGTTGTAGACCATCACATTGAGGCCGTCCGCGTCATGGACCGTCGCCGCGACCGGGCAGACCTGCTCGCACGGTGCGTTCTCACAATGCATGCATGTCACCGGCTGAATCGCGAAGCTGTCGGGTGAGGCGGGGCTCGATCCCTTGAAGTAGCGGTCGATTCGGATCCAGTGCATCTCGCGTCCGCGCAGGACCTGATCCTTGCCGACGATGGGAATGTTGTTCTCCGCCTGGCACGCGGTAACGCACGCGCTGCACCCGGTGCACTTGGCCAGATCGACCGACATCGCCCAGCGGAACTGCGCGCCGTCGAGGTTAGATTCCTCCCAGAGGGAGAGTCGGCTGGTCACATGCGTGACATGGCGCGCGAAGTCGGGGTGGTTCCGATACACGGCAAGCGGTGCCTCACGAATGAGCGTGGGAAGGCGATCCTGAATCCCCTGCTCCGGAACGCTGGTGACAAGCGCGTCGGCGGCGCCGTGGTCCTGGGTGTGCGCGACCGCGTACTTCTCCCCCGTCCTCTCGATGGAGAGTGTTGGGGCCCAGTCGAGCGTGTTCGTCGTGCGGAGTTTGAAGGCGTTGAATCCCGCCGCTTCCGCGACCGCGCCAACTCCCGCGCCGCTTCGGCCGTAGCCCAGCGCGAGTGACACGGTTCCTGCGGAGTGACCCGGCAGCGGCCACGCCACCGCCTCGATGGAACGGGTCGAGTTTCCTGTGGTGAGTGACAGCTTCACCATGTCGCCGCGTCTGACTCCCAGCGTCTGGGCGAGCGTCTGATCCATGAGCGCGGCGTTGTCCCAATTGATCTTGGTGACCGGATCGGGAAGCTCCTGAAGCCACCCGAGGTTTGAGAACCGGCCATCCCAAACTTTCATGTCGCGCAGGAAGGAGAGTTCGGGTGCATGCGATGTGGGCGCCGCGTACGCACGAAGTGCGCTGGCGAGTGCGGCAGCGTTGAACGGTGATTCCGCCACCGCGTACGCGCTCGACGGAACGAAACCCTCGTCGAGCCAGCTCCGCCATGCGGCATCAAACGCCTGCCCAGTTAGACCGCTGGATGCTTCGTGCGTCTTGCGCACGATCGTCTGCGAATCGAGCGCACTCGCGCCCACGAGTTCCGAGAGCAGTTCGATCTGGCACTTCCCACCCTGATCACCCGCGACCATAGGAAGGATGAGTGGCTGCTGAATTGTGACGGTGCCGTCAAAGCTCCGCGCGTCTCCCCACGCCTCGAGAAAACTCGCCTCGGGAATGTGCCAGGAGCACGCGGGATGAAGCGCCGTCTCATTGGCATACATGTCGAGATGTACGACATGCGGCACCTTGGCGAGTGCAGTCCCGAAGTCGAGGTCCGCAGGAGCGTCGTAGACCGGATTCCCGCCGAGGATGATCAGCGTGTCGATCGAACCAGCCCCCATCGCCGCGACGAGTGCGCCGAAATTGGCCGCCGACGGTGCGATGGGCTCGTCGAGATACGCCAGCGTGGTTCCGTCCGCACCGAGCGTGCGATTGCAGGCCGCGACGAGCGCGTGGGTCAACGGCGAGGCGGTGTCGCCCGCAGTCAGGAGGGCCGCACTCCTGTGCGTCTTGAGATCGGCCACGATCGCATCGATGATCGCCTTCCCCTTGCCTGCGAGTTGGGATTGCGCTGCCGGCGAACTGGCGATCGCATCGATCGCGCCCGTCAGCGCGGCGTCGCCCTGACCGGCTCCGATGGCATGAGCCACAAGTGCCGCAACCAGCACGACTCCGCTGGGCCGCACGGCGAGCCGTTCATCGGCATTCATGCCGGTCAGGGTCAAGCCGCTCTCGACTACATAGAGGCGCGTGATCTCCTGGACCTTCGGATCGGCTGCCTCGATGGCGCGTCCCTTCGACCACTGGAACGCCCATTGGGAGGCCAGTGGCGTCGAGTACAGGAAGTCATCACCGAGCGAGATGATCACCTTCGCCCTGTCAAATCGATTGAGCACGCGGCGCGGCGAGGAAAATGCCAGCGCGGTGCCATCACTCGCGTTGTCGCGCGAGAGCGGCTCCCACGCCACCACCATCGCGCCGGGAAACGCGGTGTGCACGGCAGCCATCGTCGCCGCATAGGTCGGACCGCTGCGGTAGTCCGCGAGAATCGCCAGTCCCGTGCCCCGCTGTGCGCGCAGCGCCGCAGCCTTGGTCGCGAAGAACGAGCTGAACTGCGGATAGGTGGAGCGCGTGCCTCTTGAGAGCACCGTGCGGCTGCGATCCGGGTCATACATCGCAAGGACCTGCGCCTGCGCCACCGACGAGAGTCCGGCGCCGCCGAACGGATGGGATGGATTGGGCTCGAGCTTGATCGGACGGCCATCGAAGCTCTTGACCAGCATCGGTTGTGCGAACCCTGCGAATTCCCACGCCGAGGCGTAGTAGACGGGCTGCCCCGGTGTGCGATTCGCCGGCTGATTGGCGGCCGGAACTACATGGGTCTCTGGCCAGCGACGGCAGCCCGCGATAGAGAGACCTGCTAGCGCAAACGATGCTCCCATCACTTTGAGGAACTGCCGCCGATCCTCGGTGCTAAGTTCAGTCGCGCCATCCTGAAACTCGCGGTGCATCCACTCACGGAAGTCCTCGGACTGAGTGAGGTCCTCGACGCTGCGCCAGTACCGGTCCTTTATCGATGACATGTGGAGCAATTCTCGCTTGGGCTTATGTGATAGAGCGACTTGAGCGCGGCGCGCTCCTCAGGCGTCATCTCGACCTTCTGATCCCATGCCAGGTTGGTGATCTGAGAGACCGGGCGAAGATGTGAGTCGGGGTCGCGATGGCACTCGAGGCACCAGCCCATCGCCAACGGTGAGAACCGATAGACGACTTCCATCTGATCGACGCGGCCATGGCACTCGACGCAGCCGACGCCGCGATTCACATGGGCACTGTGGTCGAAGTAGGCGTAGTCGGGAAGCTTGTGAACCTTTACCCACTCGATCGACTTTCCGCTCTCGTACGAACTGCGCACCTTCTCGAGTTTCGGACTATCGCGCTGGATCTGCGTGTGGCAGTTCATGCAGGTCTGCGTAGGCGGGACCGCGGCGAACGATGCTCGTTCGACGGTGTTGTGGCAGTAGCGGCAGTCGAGGCCGAGCTTGCCAACATGCAGCGCGTGGCTGTACGGCACCGGCTGCACCGGTTGGTATCCCAGGTCGAGCGTCTTGGGGCTCAGTCCGTACGCGACGATGAACGCGGCATATATAGGCATCGTCGCGCCTGCCACGATGAGGAACGGCAGCAGCGCATTCGACCACCGTGGGAAGAGGAATCGACTCTTGGCTGGCATGTGTGGAATGGGCGAAATAGTGAACCGATCGGACTTTGTGCCTTTTTTCACAATCTCGAAACGAACGGGCAGAGTACGCCTCCAACAGCAGCCCAGTCAAGGATTGGGGATCAATGCCGGTGGACTAGATTCTCCCTGTGAGCGGCGAACATTGCATCCGCGTCTATGCGGGACACCCTTGTTGCCCCGCCGCTACCCGCGATGGGGTGCTCATGGAGATTGCCCGACTGGCCAATACAACATTTCTCTCGGGAATCTCAGTCGAAGTCCTCCACGCTCGCCTTCATGAGCGAGAGGAACTCGGCCCAACCAGCACACCCGAGGGGGTTGCCTTTCCGCACGCGATCCTGCCAGAGATCGACTCCCCCGGTCTTGTGATCGTGACAACGGCCGCCCCCGTCCTTTTCGGGCCACACCACATCCGCATTGCCGTCGGCCTCTTTGCTGACACCAAAGAGCCTTGGCGCCATGTGCGAACCCTTGCGCGGGTGGCCAGAATCTGCTCCCGGAGGGATGCTCGGGAGGCGATGCTTTCGGAGACGGACGCCGGAGAACTATGCGAGTTTTTCAAGCAGGAGTGCAACAGGGATGGTTGATAAAGCCCAGAACCAGAGTCTCATGATCGTCCTCGTCCAGCACGGCGGATCGTTTGAAGCGGTCATGAACATTCTCATTGACTCTGGGGTCACCTGTGCTGCAGTTGCCGAATCTCAGAGTATTGAGTCGATCATGCAGCTTGATATGCCGATTTTCGCCGGACTTGCGGCGATGTTGCCGAAGGCGATCGGAAGCAGAGTTGTCATTGCCGTCGCGTCGGATCAATCGGCATCGACCGCCTTTGGCAGGCTAGAGGAGCTCCCCAGGGATGATCGCCCGATTGCCATCATTCTCCCGTCGATCCGGGTGCTCGGAACTGAGGCGTGATCGACCTGTTCGTCTGGCTGGCGCTCGGTCTCATTGTTCTCCTTGCCGGGGGTCGGTGGATGGATCGGGGCGCTCGGCAGCAACGCTTTCTGCGGATCCTCGGTGGCGGATGGGGATTCCTCTTCCTTGGAGTCGTGCTCGGACCGATGGCGTCGGGGATCGTGTCAGAGGATCGGCTCGCAACCGCGCAGCCGATCCTCCTGCTCCTCCTCGCATGGTGCGGAGCCGTCGTCGGCCTGCAGTGCCAGTGGGCCTTGATCCGCGCGATTCCGCGACCGCTGTGGCGATGGATCGCTGCTGACTTTTTCCTGTGTCTTCTCGGCGGTGCGGTCGCAGCCACCGCGCTCTCGGGTGCGTGGCAGCAGGAGCCGAGCGCTGCCGGCCAGCTAGTCCTTGCGGGAACTGCAGCCTCCATCGCCATCGGATGGAACCCGGAGTCTCGATCGCTTGGCATCCGCAGTAATCAGGCATCGCTGAAACTCGCTCGCTTCGTCCAGGTCGGTGCGGGCGCGCTGGCGATCGGATCAGTACTTGTCTCATCGCTCTCGCTACAGATCGCACATCTCGACTCCAGTGGCGTGGCCGTGATGGCCCCTAGTGCAGGACTGTGGGCGCTCGCTCTTGAAGCCGCGGCCGTCGCTGCCGTCGCGCTGGTCGCGGTGGCGATCGTTCGAGACTCCCGTGAGGATGATGCGCGCACGACGCTCGTCGTCGTAGGCGCACTCGCACTCCTCGCGGGGGTGGCAGTGTCGTGTGGAGGATCAGGACTCTTCAGCGGACTGCTCATCGGCGCGACGATTGCTGCGAGCCGTACTCGCGCCAGCACTCTCGCTGCATTCATCTCCCGTGGCGAACCAGTCGTAGCCGCAGGGTTGTTCCTCTTCGCGGGGCTCCTGCTTCGTGTCCCTGCGGAGCCTGTGGTGTGTCTCTGGCTTGTAATCGCGGCTGTGGTGATCGCGTTGGCGCGAGACATTCTCAAGCCGCTGGTGATGGCACTCGCGCTCGGTGCCGATGCCCCAGCCCAGCTCCACTCGCTGCCTGCATCGCGCGCAGTGGTCCGTCAGGCGCCGCTGGTGATCGTGGTGCTGCTGGCATTCTCTGTGCAGGATCGGTCGGGGCTTGCGTCCGAGCTGCTCACGCTCGGCACGCTCGTCGCCCTTGGTTCCATCGCGCTGACCGCCCTTCGACCTCCACAGGATGATCTCAAGGATGATCGCGCGTGAACACAACCCTGGCCACGCGAACGCGCCAGCGAACCGGTGCCGGATCGATCCTCACACTCATGGCGGCACTCGTAGGTCTCGCCGCGCTCGTCGTGGCAGCGCGATTCGTCCGTGAGGGAGTCGTCGGCCTGCCCCAGTCGGCACTGCCCGCCGCCGGCGAGACTATGACCGTCCTCGGGCTGACGATCCTTGGTGCGTGGCTATCGGGGCGGATCGCGCGGCGAATTGGCTTGCCGGCGCTTACTGGGCAACTCATCTTCGGGATCGCCATCGGGCCTGAACTGTGGTCCGTGCTGGGACGACCGACCTTCGCGCTAGTCAACGCCGAACAACTCGCGGGGCTTGCTACAGCCGAAATGCTCGCGCTCGTGATGATCGGGCTCGTCGCGGGCTCCGAGATCGACGCTTCGTTCCTCAAGCCGCGGCTGCGCTCAATCGCCGCGCTTGGCGGATTCCAGATTGTGGCTGTTTCGATTTCGGTCGCCGCGATGGCCTCCCTATTGCGTTACCAACTTCACGAGGCCGCGCTGTTGGCGACCATCGCCGCCACCAGCAGCTCCGCGGTGTCGGTCGCGCTCCTCCGTGAGATGCGACACCCGACAGAGTTCGCACGGCTGCTGCTTGCAACCACCCTGTCCAAGGACCTGCTCTTGGTTCTGGCGTTCTCTATTGTCATGTTCCTTGTCGCCTCGACCGGCACGACACGCGCCTTCGCCCCCACCTGGGACGCGATCGCCTGGAGGCTCGTGGGAAGCATCGCCATCGGCGCCGCGCTCGCGTGGCCACTCGCGCGTGCGATCGGGTGCGTTGAGCGCCGAGTCGGCGCGTTGGTCTTGGTCGTGGCGATGGGATTCGTGGCCCTCTGTGGTGCGCTCGGCCTTGTTCCTCTAGTGGCGGCCGTCACCTTCGGATTCACCATGCGGGCGATCGCCCCCCGTGAGACCGCGTCGTTCTTCGCCAACTCCCGCCGCATGTTTCTGGCGGTCTGCTGCGTCTTCTTCGCCGCCGCGGGAGCGCATCTAGACCTCGGTGGTCTCGCGGCGCACTGGCCAGGAGTGTTGGCACTCTCGGCCACCCGGTCGGTGAGCATGTGGATCGGTGCGTCCCTCGGCGCGCGCGCGGGTGGTCTCTCTCCGGGAGCGATCCGCTGGGCGTGGGCGGGGTTCATTCCCCAGGCCGGGATGTCGCTCGCGCTCGTGGCGCAGATGTCACTCGAGTTTCCCGGCGAACCGTGGGCGCGCAGTCTCTCGTCGGTGGTCATCGCCTGCATAGCCATCGACGAACTCGCTGGGCCGATCGTGATGCGCATGGCGCTCAAGCGCGTGACTGTGGCGGTGCCGGGCGTACCGTAGCGCTCGATGATCGACACCCACTGCCACCTCACTTTCCCCGAATTCGACGCGAAGGTCGATGCGGTGCTGGCGGCGGCCCGCGCGGTAGGTGTCCACAGCGTGATCACGATTGCGACGACGACAGAAGACTGCGCACGAACGGTCGCGTTGGCGGCCCAGCACCCGAGGCTCTTCGCGTCCGCGGGGGTCCATCCTTTGTATTCCGACCGACCGCGCGACTGGGAGGTGATGCGTTTGGCGGGAGCGCATCCCAAGTGCGTCGCGTGGGGGGAACTCGGACTTGACAACCATCACCCAAAGCCGCCAAAGGATCTTCAGCGCCAGGTCCTTGACGAGCAGCTCGCCCACATTGTCGAGTGGCGTCTGGCGGGGCTTGAAAGGCCGGTGGTCATCCACTGCCGCAAGGCATTCGCCGAACTTGTCCCGATTCTTCGCGCCAGCGGACTGCCGGGAGATCGCTTCGTCTTTCACTGTTTCACAGGAAACGAAGAGGACGCGCGCATGGCGCTCGATCTGGGAGCACACATCTCGTTCACCGGCGTGCTCACCTACTCGAACGCTCCCGAAGTGCGCCGTGCCGCGGCCCTTGTTCCGCTCGACCGCGTGATGGTCGAGACCGATGCGCCGTTCCTTTCTCCCGTCCCAGAACGAGGCACATGGCCAAACGAGCCGCGGTTCGTAGTGCATGTGGCACACGCGCTCGCGCAAGTCCACGACATGAAATACGAAGCGCTCGAAGAACAACTCGACCGCAATGCAGTGAGATTCTTCGGGCCGGCTCTGGCAGGAGATCTCTGAATCGACCCCCCTACTATGGGTCGCGCATGTCGCGGAAAGTGGACAACACACCCAGATCGACGATGAGTTTCGGCGACCATCTTGAGGAACTCCGCCGCCGCGTTTTCCTCAGCGTGATCGTTCCCGTTCCGCTGATGCTCGTCCTGTTCATCTTCGCCGGACGAGTGCGGGAGGTCCTCTGCGCCCCGCTCCTGTACGCGATGCGCGAGAACAATCTCCCCGCCAAACTGACGGTCCTGAGCCCGATCGAGACGATGATGGCGGACCTCAAGATCGCGCTGATCGGAGCACTCGTGATCGCGGCGCCATGGGTGCTCTACCAGCTCTGGAAATTCGTTGCGCCTGGGCTTCACTCTTACGAGGCGCGGTTCGTACGGCTCCTCCTTCCTGGAAGCGCACTGCTGGCCGCCGCGGGAATTCTGCTCCTCTACTTCGTGCTTCTCCCGCTGATGCTGAGTGTGCTTGTTGGCTTCAGCGTCGCCCCAACGATGTTGCTCGACTCCGCAACCGATTCCGGTCCCGAGATGAACGGGGCCATTGTGCAGGTCCTTCCGACCGACCCCGCGACGGCCAAGGCTGGAGAGTTCTGGATCAACTCCGCCGAGCGCGAACTGCGAGTGGCCATCCCCGCGGAAGGCGATCCTGCACGAGTCGAAGTCGCCCGCATCCCTTTGGAGCATCCCGGCACACTGGTGGCCTCGTTCCGGTTGAGCGAGTACCTCGACTTTGTCCTCCTCTTCGCAATGTGTCTGGCACTCGCCTTCCAGCTGCCGATTGTCCTCCTGCTGCTGAGTTGGATCGGCGTGGTCAACCCGGCGATCCTCCGAAAGGGACGGCGCTACGCCATCTTCGGCGTCGTGATCCTCGCCGCCGCCGTCGCCCCGGGCGACCTCCTGTCGCTGGTGATCGTGGCAGTACCGCTCTACCTCCTGTACGAGTTCTCGATCATCCTCATCGTGATGGCCACCGTATCGCGCGTTGGCACCGGCACCGTCTTGAGCGAGTTTGGACAACGATTCCGGCGCGAGCAGTCTCCGAGCGGGTCCTCGACACGCGAGGGAAATGTCGGGGACGAGTGATGCCGTCGGAGCGATGTGTTGGCGGACCGCGCCCTTCGCGCCTCAAGGCGCCTTGGCAACGGCGCATCGCCCGCCGACGGCGACTCTCGCACGATGGAGTCACCGCGATCGACCGGCGCATGATGGGCCGCGCCCTCGAACTCGCCGCGATGGCGGCGGCCGCGGGCGAGGTGCCAGTTGGTGCGGTCATCTACCGAGGCGAAACGATCATCGGCGAGGCAGGCAATCTCCGTGAAGCCTCTGCGGATCCAACCGGACACGCCGAGGTTGTCGCACTCCGACTGGCCGCAGCGAATGCCGGTGGGTGGAGGCTCATCGACTGCTCGATCGCGGTGACGCTTGAGCCCTGCCCGATGTGCGCCGGCGCGCTCGTCAACGCGCGAATCGCCCGGCTCGTCTATGGCGCGCGCGACCCCAAGGCCGGCGCGGTCGACACGCTCTTCGACCTCTGTCGCGACGCGCGCCTCAATCATCGCGTCGAGGTCTTCGGCGGCGTGATGGCCCACGCATGCGGTCGGATGCTCACCGAGTTCTTCCGAGCCCGGCGCGCGGCGAAGAAAGGCGTGTGTCGATGACCGCGAGACTCCCCAAGGTTCTGTGCCTCGACCTTGGCGGTGTTGTCGTCAGGATCTGCAGGTCGTTCGAGGACGCGTGCCGCGCCGCGGGAATTGAACCGCGACCTGCGTCGAGTCCGGAATGTGACGAGACACGCGCCGCGCGCGAAGAGGCCGTGGACAAACTTCACCGTGGTGAAATCTCATTCGATGCGTTTGTGACCGCGATCGACTCGGCCCTCGGCGGCCTCTACTCCAAGGAGGAGATCACGCGCGCGCACGATTCCCTGATCCTTGGTGACTACCCGGGAGTGCGTGAACTGCTCGAGACCACCAAGGCTCGGGGCATCGCCATCGCCTGCCTCTCGAACACTAACGATCGCCACTGGCGACAGATGGAAGCGACATCCCCTGCCTTCGCGGCGATCGATCATCGGTACGCCTCCCACCTCTTTGGGTTGACCAAGCCCGATGAGGCGATCTTCACCGCATTCGAGCGAGCCATGGAATGCGACCCTCACGAGATTCTCTTCGTCGACGATCTCCCTGAGAATGTGATGGCGGCGCGCGCTGGCGGCTGGCACGCGAGCATCATCGACCATGCGGGGGATCCCGCGGCGCAGATCTCTCGGGCTCTCGCGTGCTTCAGTCGGATGCCGACTTCGACCATGCCATCGCCGCTGGCCTCAGCCACCGTGACACGCGTCAAAGGTGTCGGCGGGATCATCAAGGAACGGCCCGGAGATTTTCTCGTTGATGAGCTCCCTCTCTACGAACCATCCGGCCTCGGCGAGCATCTCTTCATCGGTGTCCACAAGGTTGACATGGCGCACGACGAACTCCTGCGGATCGTCGCGCGTCACTACGGGGTCGATCTCGGGGCGATCGGCCACGCCGGAATCAAGGATCGGCGCGCAGAGACCCGCCAGACTCTTTCGATCAACATTCCCCACGGCGAACCGGCCGTTGCACTCGTCCATGATCGCCTGATCGTGCTCTGGTCGCGTCGTCACCAAAGCAAACTCCGTCGCGGACACCTCGCAGGAAATCGCTTTGTGATCCGTGTGCGCGGTGTCGACCCGCTGACGGCGCCAACGGTGTTGCGGCGACTGCGCGTTCTCGAGTCCTCAGGAGTCCCCAACGGCTTCGGCTCGCAGCGATTCGGTATGAGACTAAACAATCACCGACTCGGAAGACTCGCCCTTGAGGAGCGATGGGACGAACTTGTCTGTGAACTCACCGGAGCGGGAGACCTCCCCTGCCCCGACTATCAACGGGAAGCGCGCGAGGCGTGCGACCGCGGCGAGTGGGGACGCAGCGTTCCTCTCTGGGGGGCGCAGGACAACGCCGAGCGCAAAGTCGCGTTGGCACTCTCTCGTGGATGGACCCCATCACGGGCAGTCAAGTCGCTCGGCGGCGAGCTCCTTCGATTCTGGATCACCGCACTGCAGTCTGCGGTATTCAACGGAGTGCTTGATGATCGCATCGCGAACGGCTCGCTCGGGTCGCTTGCCTGTGGCGATGTCGCCTTCAAGCACGAGAGTGGCGGATGCTTCGTAGTTGGTGAATCCGACCTCGAGGATGCGAACGCGCGCGCGGCCGCAATGGAGCTGTCGCCCACCGGCCCGCTGCTGGGGGCGAAGCTTCTTGAAGGTTCCAGCCGAGTGCGCGAGGCCGAACAGCGAGCCGCGGAGAGGTTCGGGGTGTCCCTCGCAACCTTTGCCGACGCTCCATTTCCGCCGCCGGGCGCGAGACGACCTCTCAGGATCCCGCTCGCCAATGCATCAATCGACGCGGGAGTCGACGAGTTCGGAGGGTTCGTACGGGCCGTGTTCGATCTGCCCCCCGGTTCGTTTGCCACAACCGTCCTTCGCGAACTCTTCGGCGAACTCCGAGTAGGACGCGCTACCGACGAGTCCAATCAGGACTCGTCATCATCATCGTCGTCATCGTCGGCGGCGTCGTCGTCATCATCGTCGTCCGATGACTCGATTGCCGGCGGTGGTGCCCCCTGAGCGCTGAGACCGGCTTCAGTAATCACAGACTCCGCAACGAGGATGGGGGCGCGGTGCGCCACGCCGAGCGCGATCGCATCAGAAGGCCGCGCGTCGACTTCGATCTCCTTGCCCGCGTGCGAGAGGACGATCTTGGCGAAGAAGGTTCCCCCCTTAAGTTCCGGGATCTCAATTCGAACCACGGTCGCCCCAACGAGTCCGATGATGTTGGCGAGCAGATCGTGAGTCTGCGGGCGCGTGACCTCGCAGCCCTTGAGTCTGCGCTCGATGGCGCACGCTTCGGTCAGGCCGATGACAATCGGGAAGGAGCGGCTTCCCCCCACCTCTGTGAGTTCGATCACCTGCATGTCCGCCATCTCGCGGATGAAGATTCTTGACAGTTCCACTTGGATCGGCATGGTCACGCTCCCGACCATGAGGATAGGACTAGAGCCATGTCGACGCCATCAACCACACAGTCGTCATTGAAATCGCCGGTGCAGTCGCACGCAGCACACGCACCCCACTGGGAGAGGAACGCCGCAAGATCGACCCCATCGACGAAGCCGTCGCCGTTGAAGTCGGCCGGCCCAGGATCAAGGCTCTGCGCCAGGGCGACTGCGGCGGCGGCGTTCACCACCCCCGCACCTGTGTAGTTGTCGAATCCTTGGGGGGAGATGTCGCGTGCAGTCTGCATCAGCACCGTTCGAATCGATGCGCTGCGAATCCCGGGGTAGACCGACCGCATTAGCGCGACGACCCCCGTGACATGCGTTGTGGCTATGCTCGTGCCGCTGCGCGTCGCGTAGAGGTTGCCGGTGTTCAGTGAGTAGACCGAGTCGCCTGGCGCCGTGACCTCGACCTCCGGTCCGAAGTTGGAAAGCGACCATCGCTGGTCAAATCGATCGGAAGCCGCAACGGCGATCGTCTGCGGCCAGCGGGCTGGAAACGATACGGCCGCGTTGGAGTTGCCGGTCGCGGCGATCATCGGTACTCCTGCAAGATCGGCGTACTGCACCGCAGTCTCCAGATACACCGAACCGAGCGAGTACTGCAGACTCATGTTGACGAGATCGGCCCCGTGGTCGACCGCCCAGGTCAGTCCGTCAGCAACATACGACTCGAGACCGGTACACGGATTGACAACGACAACCGGGAGAATGAGCGCGTCCCAGCAGACTCCGGCGATCCCCACACCGTTCGCGCCGCGTGCCGTGGCGATCCCGGCGACATGCGTGCCGTGACCGCCGCAGACATCGGTGGTGTCCGACGAGTCGAGCGGGATGTTCCGTCCGGGGAGGATTCGTGAGTCGAGTTCGATGTGTGGGAATACGCCACTGTCGAGAAAGGCAATCGTCAGGGTTGGATTGCTCGTGGAGATGGACCATGCAGCGACGGCGCGAATGTCGGCGCCCACAGTGCCGCCTGACTGCCCGGTGTTCCTCAGGGGATATTGGATGGCGAAACTCGGATCGTTGGGGATGTCCGCGAGTCCCCCAATCGGGTCTACTTCGCAAATCTCGAAGCCATCCCAGGTCGCCTTCAAAAGATCGGCGGCACGCAAAGCGTCGAACCCCGGTGCGAGCGAAACGCGGTACCAGCGGTCCATGCTAAGCCGCGCCGCGAACTCCTTGTGCGCGACGGTGTGTGAAGCGGCTGGCTCAATGCGGTTAGCGCCGAGTGCCTTCATCATCTGTCCTAGGCTCGCTTCGGGCGGCGCGCCATCTCGGCGGAAGGTCAGCCCACCACCATCAAGGTTCGCGGGCGAGACGCCGCGCTTGACTCTGACCATCAGATGGTCCTGCGAGTAGAGATCGTCATCAGCCTCTGCCTGAGGGTCCAAGGCGCCACAGCACGAGACCACTCCGATGGCCAGGAGGCGCAGGAGTCCGGAGCTCGAATGTGGGCGAGTGGGCATCATCGTGCGTCAAAGAAGCGTAGGTCGCCATGGTCTCCCATGGCGACTTTGCAGTACATTCCTCCGTTTCCAACTATCTCTTCAGGACACCAGAATGCCACCTAATTCCCACACTTTCACCTCCGAATCCGTCTCAATGGGCCATCCCGACAAGATGGCGGATCAGATTTCCGACGCGGTCCTCGATGCCATGCTCGCCGTCGACCCCACCTCGCGCGTCGCCTGCGAGACCCTCGTCACGACCGGGCTCGCCGTTGTTGCCGGAGAAGTGACCTGCGGGGGTTATGTGGACATTCCAAAGATCACGCGCGAGACGGTTTTGCGGATCGGATACGACTCGGCCGACAAGGGTTTTGATGGCCGATCCTGCGGCGTGCTGGTGACTCTCGGTCGCCAGTCCCCCGACATCGCGCGTGGTGTTGACACCAAGAAGTCCGCCGCCAAACGACGCGATCAGGGAGCTGGCGATCAGGGAATGATGTTCGGGTACGCGTGCCGCGACACACGGCAGTTGATGCCGCTGCCCATCATGCTCTCGCACCGGCTCGTCGCTCGACAGGCCGAGGTGCGACGCGAAGAGATAGTCCGCGGTCTCCGTCCCGACGCCAAGAGTCAGGTGGCAGTCGAGTTCGAGGGTCGCACCCCGAAGAAGATCGTGAATGTCGTGCTCTCGACGCAGCACGACTCCTCGTGGAACGCCTCGCAGGGAAAGTTGCACGACGAGATTCTCAAGCATGTCATCAAACCCGTCCTAGGCGACTGGTGGCACGATGGCATCAAGGTCTTTGTAAATCCGACGGGTCGATTCGAAATCGGCGGCCCCCACGGTGACTGCGGGCTCACCGGGCGCAAGATCATCGTCGATACCTACGGTGGGCGCGGCCGCCACGGCGGTGGCGCGTTCAGCGGCAAGGATCCATCCAAGGTCGATCGATCCGCCGCCTATATGGCCCGCTATGTCGCCAAGAACATCGTCGCCGCCGACCTTGCCGAAATCTGCGAAGTCCAACTCGCCTACGCCATCGGCGTCGCCAGACCGACCTCGGTGCTGGTCGATACCCACGGCTCAGGCAAGATTCCCGACGAGCGACTCGCGAGGGTGGTCGAGGAGAACTTCGACCTGACGCCATTCGGAATCATCGAGACACTTGACCTGCTCAGACCGATCTACTCACACACCGCGTACCACGGCCATTTCGGCCGCGAACCGGACGAGTGCGGCAAGGGCACCTTCACATGGGAGCGTACGAATGTTGTCTCCGCGCTTCGCAAGTCGGCGGTGAAAGCCCGATCCAAGTGACCATCCGTCAGGTGTCGCCGACGCGCGATGGAGCGATGACCCGCATCCTCGCGCAGGTCGCCCATTTCCCCGATCTGCGCTTCGGCGACGAGGCGGCGCTCGGAGGCCTGGCTGGGGCGATCGAACAAGCGACCATCAGACACTGGCTGACCTCCGAGACCATCGCGCGATCGCTCTGCTCGCGGCCGTGGCTCGAGGTGCAGCACGAAGTGCGCGCCGCTCTTCTCGTAGGGATCACTCAGCTGCTGTTCATGCCACGCGAGCCCGACCACGCCATCGTTGACGACGCGGTGCGGTGGACAAGGGGACGGCTGCCGCAGGGAGCGGGAGGATTCGTCAACGCGATCCTGAGAAAGGCCGCGGCGCTCAGGGTGGAACGAACTGAGCCGCGCTCGAATCTTTCGTGGTGGGATCGACGCGATCTTGTCCCCTGCCCTGATGGATCGTGCGTGCGACTGGCGAGCGAAGTGTTCAGCGCTGATCCTCTTGTCCGGCTGGCCGGGCAGACGAGCCACCCGGTGGCTCTTGTGACTCGCTGGTCGGTGGCACGCGGAATCGCAGAGACACGAATCCTGGCCGCGCATGGACTCCTTCAGATGCCGCTAGTCGTGCACGACGGATCGAGGGAGTGCGCCGCCCACGATGCGTCGTTTTCGCAGCGCTCTACTCCCCACGATGTTTCCTCCTTCCATGTCTGGACCTCGTCGATCGATTCGCTCTCCGAGACGCTGGCGGCGCGACCCTCCCTCCTCGTGCAGGATCCTGCGAGTGCGCAGGCGGTCGAGTCAACGCGTGATCGCTCCCCCAGACGGATACTTGACGCGTGCGCCGGACGGGGCACGAAGGCGGTGCAGTTCGCCCTACTTCATCCCAACGCCGAAGTGTGGGCAACCGACCCGGACGCCAAGCGCATGGTGTCGCTGCGAGCACGGGCGGAGAAGTTTCCCAACATGAAAGTGGTCGACCTTGCGGAACTAGGTGCGCTTCCGAGCCACTTTGACCTGATGCTGCTGGATGTGCCCTGCTCCAACACTGGAGTTCTTGCGCGGAGGCTGGAGGCGCGCTATCGGTTCAGCGAGCGCAGCCTCGAGGAACTGGTGCGGCTTCAACGCTCGATCGCGGAACACCATCGCGGGCTCGTCGCCCCCAAGGGCACGATTCTCATCACCACCTGCAGCCTTGAGCGCGAAGAGAATCAGGAGCAAGCGAAGTGGCTGGCGCGCTGTGTTGGTGCCCGAGTGGAGAAAGAACAGATGTGGCCGGCCCGAGGCGAACTCGGCGATGCGCCCACTGCACTGACGGATGGCTCTTACCATACGCTGCTCGCATTGAAGTAGCACGGCGCCCACGCGCGCTACCCCAAGGAGACTCAGCAGTCTCAACTGACCCCGCCAGAGTTCGATTCGTTCATCCCCGAAGTCGCACCAGGGACACGGTGGCCCAGGCGAGTGGGGATTCTTTCGATCGTGATTGGAATCATCGGCGCTCTTGGCGGGCTTGGCGGGCTTTGCGACGCGCTTAGCATGCTGGTACTTCCGGCGGCGGCGAAAATGGTTGGGGGGACCAACCGGCACCCACAGGTGGCGGCTCATCGCCAAGTGAGGCGTTTGCTGACACCATGGCGGTCGCGCTGAAGTACCAGGGGCCGCAGCTGGCACTCTCGGTGGTCGGCATTGCGCTGGCTGTGTTCCTGATCTACGGTGGTGCGCGGCTCCTGCAGCGCCGTCGCAACGCGCGACAACTGCTTCTCGTCTGGTCTGCGGTCAAGGTGCTCAAGGTGCTGGGCGGCACCTGGCTCTGGTTTCTCAGTGCCAAGGAACAGGTTGCGGTCATGTCGCGCACTGCGGCGGAAGATGCCGACTCGGGACAGTGGACCGCCGCACTCTTGGCGATTCAGGTCGTCGGAGGGTTTCTTCTGGCAATGCCCCTCCCAGTCTTCTTCGCGATCTGGTTCAACCGCGCGAAGATCCGTGCGGAAGTTGCTGAGTGGGAGTGACCGACGCGGACACCGCGCCGACGAACTCGGCCCCCGATCGCAGAAAAGAGAGAACCCCGGCACTTGCCGGGGTTCTCGTGCACTCGAAGTTTGAGCCGAGCCTCAGCGGCGACGGCGAGCGAGGAGTCCCGCGATGCCCAGAAGCGCGATCGCGCCTGGTGCTGGGACTGCACTGCCTGACACAACGATGTTGTCGATGCGGTTGGTTCCCGCAAAGGTCGATGTCGTGTTCGAACGGAAGCGGAACATCAGTCCGCCAACCCCATCACCCATGGCGCCGGCTGCCACAGACATATCGAAGGCTGCCTGACCGGTCGTCGTATTCCAACTGGTGGTGTTGGTCCCCACCCCGCCCGCCTGGATCACGGTGTAGTTAACGAGACTCATCCACGATGCGCCACTGTCATGACTCATCTGGACGGCGAATAACGAGGGCCCGGTGCTGCTGCGAGTCTGATTCCAAGAGATCGACACGCCGTAGAATCCGGTCGTGGACGCCACGACTTGGTAGTAGTCGCCAGCGGTCCATCCATTCGAACTGAGTGAGTACAGCGAGCCGTTGCCGGAAGGCGATGACCAGACCGTCGTCGCAAGAGTGTGGAATCCGGACAACGACGATCCGCCTGTGCTGTCGCCACTGTTCGCAGTGCCATAGCTGTAGCTGCTGCCGATTATTCCGGTTGGCACCGCAGTTGGCATCGACCACGCCGCAATGACGGCACCGGACGCGGTGAGTGAGACAGCGGCGGAAACAACTCCTGCGACCGCCCAAGTTGTTCGATTGTTCATTTGGAAGTTCCTGAATCGAGTGCGTCAGCCAGTTCAACTGACCGCCCAATTCACGCCTTCCTAGATCAAACCTATCACGGAAATGCTCCGGCGCAAACACCCGACATGGGCTTTACGTCAATCTCTAACAGGCAGGGGGCAGTAGTGATTGGTTATCAGACTCACACCGCGCTATCTGCCTGACAGAGCTCGGCGTACATGGTCACCGCATCCGGAGCCATGCACGCCCGTTCTCTCGTGGCAACGCTCGAAAAAATCCTGCTGATCCGGTGGAGGACCTGAATGTGCTCGGCCATTCGGTCCGGTGGCGACGCAAGCAGGACGATCAGTCGAACCGGCTTGTGGTCAATTGACCCGAACTCCATCGGGGTCGCTGGCCGACCCACCGCGATCGCGGGCTTCAGGATTCCAGCGCACTTTCCGTGCGGAATGGCCAGCCCCTCGCCTATCCCTGTCGACCGTTGCTGCTCGCGTTCCCACACCGACCGCTTGAAGAGTTCGGGATCGGTCACTGCACCCGTAGATGCAAGGGCATCGACGAGTTCCTCAAGTGCTGCGCGGCGATCGGAGGCCGCCAATGGGACTCGGATGGCCTGTGGTGAAAGTAGGTTCGCAATCGTGAGGTTTGACGCACTTGTCGGCGGCATGGGTGGAAGCGGTGAAGAGTAGCCACAGCCACTTTGCCTCGCGAGGTCACTCGCGTTCGTGGCTGGGACTTCTCGGTTGAGTCCCCCGCTGTGCGCCAAGCTCGGCCGCTCGCTCGCGCGCCAAAGCGGCGAGTGCGGGCTCACCGGACTGTTCGAGTGCCTCAGCGATCATCTCCTGAAACTGCGGGAAACTGGGGTCAAGTTCAATCGCCCTACGGAGTGGCTCAACGGCCTCGGCTGGTCGTTGGAGTCTGAGCAATCCAGTGGCGATGGCCGCGTGCGCGAAGGGGTTTCCGCCGTCGGAGGCGATAATTGCACGGGCAATCGACACGCCCTCTTCGACCTGAGAGGTGTCACCCACTTCGATGAGCAGTGTCGCCAGGCGCCGCCGTTCGACGCTTGCCGCGCCTGCGAACGAGGCTAGATCACGCGCGAACTGTACGGCCTCGGCGACGCGCCCCTCCGAGAGCAGCCAGTTCCGTCGCTCGTCTTCGAGTGCGCCCCACGCCCGGTGGTCAGCCACCATCGCACGCATGAACTCGTCGGACTCGTCACGGTGCCCTTGCGCGCGCATGGTCCGAGCGAGCATGATCGCAATCGGCTCGCGTGGCTCCTCCAGGAAGGCTGCGCGCAAGAGCGACTCTGCTTGTGGGTACTCACCGAGCACAGCCGAGAGCCAGGCGCACCGCAGGGCGATGGCCTCGCCTCGATCCGGGAAGAGAGACCATCCGCCCATGCCGACGGGGCGCGCGATCTCGTAAAGAGAGAGCGCAGCGCGAGCCTCGGCCTCGATCTCCGGGGTGATCTTCTCGCGCTCTCCGCCGAACACGGCGCTGTCGGAGACCTGCACCTTGAGGTCGTGTTGGAACGCCGACCACCCGACAGCATTGAGAGCGAGGTTGTCCGCGAGGGCCGAATACGCCAGAAGAGTGGCGGCTAGCCAGACGAGCCCGGGGCGCTGGATCCGGCTGTCGCGCACGAGATTCCATCTGTGAAATCCGGTTGGGCGCCTCTGCAGGATGAGCGACGACTTCCAAGCCATGAACGCTGCGCACACCGAAATCCCTGAGGCGAACAGCAGTGGCAGTGAGAATTTCGCCGCACTCTGGCCGAAGGGGAAGTAGACGGAGTAGAAGGCGAACACAGCGGCTGCGGCGACGAGTAGTTCCTCCCGGAGGCTGAGATCCCATCTTCGCGGCGCGCGCTCCTTCCTGGCGCGCCCGGCCGCAGCGGAGCCGAACCCGAAAGAGAGAGCGTTCTTCGGACAGACGCTGACGCAGTCCATGCACTTCATGCACCCAGGATCGACCACCATGCCGTAGGTCGCGACCTCCTCGTGCACCCGCACATTCGAGGTGCAGACGGCCGTGCAGTGGCCGCACCCCTCGCAGTCCTCGTTGACTCTGATCCGCCCCACAGCCAATGTTTCGACCGGAACGAAGAAGCCCGCATAGGGGCACGCGTAGGTGCAGTACCCCTTCTGTCCGAGGAAGTAGACGGTCAGAAATCCACAGACCAGCAGGAATGGAATCGCCGTGAGCCATCCGGGAAAAGTCGCCCAGAAGTCGACGGTGGTCAGACGCCACGAGAAGCCATCCCACGCAAGATCGGGCTGGACAAAGGGCGCGACCGCGAGTCGGTAGACAACCGGCCACACGAACATGTAGAGAGCCAACACCAGCGGGAGATACCGCAGCAGCCGGGAGTGAAATGCACGGGGCTTGATACCTGCACTGTGCAGGAGCTGTCCGCACCAGTCTTGCAACAGGATCACATGGCATCCCCAGCCACAGAACCACCGCCCGAGGATCGCCGTCGAAAGGATGGCGAGCGCGAACACGATGAATCCAACGGTGACGATGCCGTGCTTGACAGTCTCCATAGACTCGCTGGGCTCCATGGGTCCGAGCGTCGATCCCATGGCCACCCACTGCAAGACATGCAGAATCATTAGCGCCTGCACCGCCACCAGCACAGCGAATCGTCGGCGCGTCATCCGCGAGGGACGGATCGGGCTGTCCTTCGCCGTCGCGCATCTCTTCGGCTGATTCAAGACGGGGAGCGGCCGCGACCTCAACGCCATTCTGTGATGATAGGCGGCGCGATTCGTGCGACTCCTATACTTGGCACCGATGGCGCGCGACTACTACGAGGTGCTTGGAGTGGGACGCTCCGCCACGCCGGACGAGATTCGGCGCGCTCACCGGAAGCTGGCCAAGGAGCATCACCCAGACAAGAACAAGGCGCCGGAGGCGGCGAAACGGTTCGCCGAAGTCCAGCAAGCCTATGAAGCCCTCTCTGACGAGGCGAAGCGCGCGCATTACGACCAGTTCGGGCACTCAGGAGCCGCGGGAGGACCGTTTGGTGCCGGCGGCGGCGGCGCTCCTGGATCTCCATTCGGCTCGGGCGCGTGGCAGAATGTCAACGAGCATGACCTCGAAGAGATGCTTGGCGGACTGGGTGGCATCGGCGACTTTTTCCGAGGTCCCGGCATCGGAGGATCTACCAGAAGCCGTGCGCGCAAGCCGAACCCGCGTCGGGGTGAAAACATCGATCTCGAAGTCACGATTGACTTCATGACGGCAGCCATTGGGGGAGCCCGCAATGTGAGCGTGCGCGACGAAAGCGGCAGGGTGACTTCGATAGATGTGAAGGTCCCTGCCGGTGTGCCCAACGGCGGATCGCTGCGCATCGCCGGAAAGGGGCGCCAAGGCATCGCAGGTGGCCCCTGCGGCGACCTGCTCCTGATCATCAAGATTGCGCCCCATCCATGGTTCACCCGGGATGGCCTGGACATCTCGATCGATGTGCCGATCTCGATCGCGGAGGCGGCGCTTGGAACTACGGCCGACATTCCCCTGCTCAAGGGAACCGTCGCACTTCGGATTCCACCAGGCACTTCCAGCGGCAAGCGGCTGCGGGTTCCAGGGCAGGGAATCGCCCCCGCGAGTGGACCAGCCGGAGACTTCTACGCATTGATTCAGATCGTTGCGCCGACGGCTATTGGACCCGACGAAGAATCGGCACTTCGTGCGGTCGCTGCGAGGCTTCCGAATCCACGACAGAACCGCTGGTCCTGACTGCTCGCGTGCGGGACGCCGTGCGCCCAGTCACCGGAATCGCGAGACCGCAGCAAGGATGGTCCGGCGCGTCTCGTCACTCTTGCGGATGACGCTCCACTCCAGCGAGTGATCGACACGCACCCTCGGTCCTTCGCGCCGAGTCTGCCCCACCTGTCTCGCCCTCGACGCGCTGCGCGCACGGCTCGATGAACCGCGCATAACGGCGAGGGATCCTGTGCGGGCGAAGCGCTCGATCCTGCGCCGCGGGAGGCCGATTCCAGCGATCTCGCTCAGTGAGCACTCGCAGACTTCAGGGATCGCCCCGCGCCGCACCACGATGCGCCGGTCGGTGAGGATGTAGAGGCGCAGGAACCAGTCAACCGACTGCCACAAGAACCGCGCCAGAAGGATCGCCAGGGACGCGAGCAGCGCGCCGGCGGTATTCCACGGAATCGCATCGTCAATCGTCGCCAGTGCCAGCACCGCACCGGCTGCAACTGCGGCAGGCAGCGCATTCACGCTTGTGGCCACGACGAACCACGCGCTCGGGCGGATCATGAGGATGATCGTCTCATCTTCGCTGACGATTCTGTGCCCCAGCCGCTCCTCCCGGGGGAGGTCCGAAACGGACTGTGCGTCCTGGGCGGGATCCGCTAGCGCCGGGCTCACCCGGTGCTCCTCGCCCTGATGCCCGCCTCGCCGAGCACACCGACGAAGGGCATGTTGCGGAACTCGTCGTTGAAGTCGAGTCCGTAGCCGACGACGAAGACATCGGGAATGTCGAATCCGACCATCTCGCACTGGGTCGCGAGTGCCTGCCGGCGCTGCTTGCGAAGGAGAACGCAGACTCTGAGCGACGCGGCGCCAAGCGAGCCGATCTCGCGCCTCAACAGTTGAACCGTCGCGCCCGAGTCGAGGATCTCGTCGACGATGACCACATGCTTGCCCGCGAGGCCGCTGGGCAGCGATCCCGCCCGCACCGCACCCTGGCTGGTCGTCGCGGCTCCGTAGCTGCTGACGCTGACCATCGAGATCTTCACACGGGTGGGAATCGCGCGCATCAGGTCGGCGGCGAAGACAATCGCGCCCGTTAGAACCGGGATGAGGACGATGTCGCGGCCGTCATTGAAGTCGCTGGCGAGAAGCGCACCCAGTTCGCGCACGCGGCGCGCGATCGCCTCCTCGTCGACGAGCACGCGCTCGACTCCCTGCGCGAGCCAGTAGTCGGGAACGAGCGTTGTGGTCATGGAGCCACCCCGAGGCGTTTGAGGATCATCGCCTGCGCGGTCTTGCCATCGACCGAGCCACCCGCCTGTTTTACGACCGCACCCACGATCCGGCCGATCGCCGCCATCTTGCCCGCGCGCACATCGGAAGCCGCCTGAGCATTGGCTGTGATCGCGGCGTCGACCCATGCGCCAAGTTGGCCCTGGTCCTTCGTCACGAGGAGTCCGGAGCGTGCGGCGATTTCCTTTGGAGCATCAGGCGAAGCGCAGCAGAGACCGAACAATTGGTCGGCGCTCTGGGCGGAGATCGCGCCGGACTCTCGCATCTCGACAAGCTGCGCGATCTGGGTGGGCGTGATCCCCAACTTGGCGACGGTGGTACCGGACTCATTAGCGCGTCTTGCCCCCGCGTTGAGGACGACTTTGGCGACGGCGGAGGTCGCATGCGCCCCACCCGACTCGGCAACCGCCCGATCGAAGAACTCACACAACTCGGGCTGATCCATCAACTGTCGGAGATCTTTCTCGTTGACTCCTGCAGCCACATAGCGCGCGCGCCTCGTGGCGGGCAGTTCCTTCATCCGCGAGGTGACCCGCGTGAGCCACGCCTCGTCAACTTCGACAGGAACGAGATCGGGATCGGGGAAGTACCGGTAGTCGTGGGCGTCCTCCTTTTCGCGCTGGAGGATTGTCTCGAGGTGCTCATCGTCCCACCCCCTAGTCGACTTCATTCCGCGCCCCTGAGTCCGACCGTCGGCGATCCAGTCGCGCTCCTGACGCAGCGTCTCAAACTCGATCGCCCCCTTGACCGAACGGAATGAATTGAGATTCTTGATCTCGCTGATCGGCGTGCGGACTTCGGAGCCATCGACGCGAGTGAGCGCGAGATTCACATTGGGCTCGAATCGCATGTGCCCCTTCTGCATCACCCCTTCAGTTACCTCGAGGAACCGGCAGATGTCGCGAAGTTCGTGGGCGAACTGGACGACCTCGTCGGCGCTGGAGAAGTCGGGCTCGGTGACGATCTCCAGCAGCGGCGTGCCGGCGCGGTTGAGATCGACGAGCGATCCCTCGCAGGGCCCACCGCCGGGCAGTTCATGGACGAGCTTGCCTGTGTCTTCTTCCAGATGCGCGCGCACGATTCCAATGCGCTTGCGTGTCCCGTCGGGAAGTGTCATCTCATGCCATCCCTTTCCGCACAGTGGCATGTCGTACTGACTGATCTGGTAGCCCTTGGGCAAGTCGGGATAGAAGTAGTTCTTGCGATCCCACTTGGAAACTGCGGCGATCTCGCAGTGGAGTGCCACCCCGACCATCATGGCCATTTCGATGGCCAGGGTGTTGATCACCGGAAGAGATCCTGGCAGCGCCAGAACGACTGGATCGAGAAGCGTGTTGACCGGCGCGCCGTAAAACTCCGGGTTGGCGACATTTGGCGCCGAAGTGAACATCTTGGAATGCGTCGCCAACTCGACATGAATCTCAAGGCCAACGATCAGCCGTCGCTTGGCAATTGATCTTGGACCCGGGTCGGTCATTCAGAGATGATACGACTCGACCCCTGCGCGACCGGAGCCGTGCGCTTGTGTGATAGCGTGAACTCTCGCCGTTCATGAATCGACTTCGACCCACGAGCACCTTGACGCGGTGTGCGGCACTTGCCGCAGCGGTGGTCTCGTCGTCGCTCTCCCCGTCGTTCGCCCAGGACTCGACGCGAGCGCGACCAGCGACTGCGGCTACTGCGACGACAGCGGCTGAGGCCGCGGCGGTGAACGAGCGACTGCGGAGATTCCGCGAGGAGACCTCTGATCCTGCAGGCGACCGCGCCTCGTCAGCTCCATCGGCGCGGCCGGTTCGTCCATACTCAAAGCCCGAGGGCCCAGTGGAAATCGTCGTGCGGATCCGGGACGCGCACGGCCCTCTCGCGCTCTTTCTGCTCGACGCCTGTGGGGAAGTGCTCTCGCTCGCGACAATCGAGTCGGGTCGCGTCGATCTGCGGGCTGCACTACCGGGGGTTGCGACATTGACCAAGGCTGCCTGGGTGCAGCTGGCCCAAGCCGACAAGCCGCTGGGACCCCCGATCGTCGTCCAGCCGATCCTCGAGCCGCCACCGGTTCGCACCATGCGCGACATGCGCTCTGGAACCACATCGCCGTACACCAAAGTCATCGGCTGGGGGAGCGAGATGCTCGACGCCGCTGATCCACGAATCAAGGAAGAGAGTGTGAAGTGGATCGCCGGCGATCCGCCGGTGCTGTCGGGGTACAGGACCTATACGGAGATGGATGCGCTCATCCGCACCGACCACGGCGAGATCCGCGTCGCGCTCTCCCCAGATGAGGCGCCATCGACTGTTTGGAACTTCCGCACACTGATCCGCGAAGGTTTCTACGACAACGGTGGGTTTCATCGGGTCGTTCCTGTTGATCGCAAGGGACACCCATTCGTGATTCAAGGCGGCGACCCGACCCAGACTGGCAACGGCGGTCCTGGGTACGCGCTTGCGCTCGAGCCAAGCACGCTGGCGCATGACTACGGAGTCATTTCAATGGCACGCGCGGACGAGCCTCACTCGGCGGGATCGCAGTTCTTCTTCGCCCTTGGCCGAGAGGGATGCGCGAGGCTCGACGGCCAGTACTGCGCGTTCGGCTATGCCGTCCTGGGCAACCGAGTGATCGACTCGATCGCCGCGACGCCGATTGCGGATGTCGCCGAGGGGCGACCGGTGACGATCCCCCGCATCCTCACGATCCGGCTCATCGAAGCCCCTGCGCGCATGCCGGGAATCGATCGACGCCAGGATCGCGTGAAGCCGACGGACCGTGCGGGCCAAACGAGCCCGGAAACTCGCTGAGTTCGAACACAGTTGCTACTTCGCGGTGACCTTGGTCATCGTGGGCGGAGCCTTAGGCATTCCATTACGATCGCACGCCAGCGCAGCGATCTTCTCGACCGACTCCATCCCCGAAGTCACTCGGCCAAAGGCCGTGTACTGCCCATCGAGGTGTTTGCAGTGGTCGCGAGTCAGGCAGACAAAGAACTGGCTTCCCGCGCTATCGGGGTGCGCGGACCGAGCCATCGACAGAACGCCAGGCTCGTGCTTGCGATCGTTGAACTCGGCCTTGACCTGCCACCCGGGACCGCCCGTGCCGTTGCCATCCGGGCAGCCTCCTTGGATCACGAAGTCCTTGATGATTCGGTGAAAGTTCAGCCCGTCATAAAAACCCTTGCGCGCGAGCTTCTGGAAGTTCTCCGCATGTTTGGGAGCGACATCGTTCCAGAGCTCGATGTCAAAGTCGCCGAGCGTTGTCTCGATGTGGACGGTGGGATAGGAAGTCTCTTTCTTGGCCATAGGCAAGCGAGAATAGCAACCCCGGGCGTTGCTGCCAGAGGCGACTCGTACGACCTTGGAGACTCAGGGGCCGATGCCCTTGCCCGCGGAAAGCGCCTTGAAGCGAATCGGTCGCAGGTAGTTGCGCCCCTCGAACACTTCGACATCTCCGGTGAGCAGAATCGGCGTGCGTGTGCTCGAGCGCGCTTGGGTGATAAGCGCAGTGAGAGTGGTGCAGGGGAGGAGTTCCATCGCGACATCCCCCTCGTCGCGGTGGCCAGACGCGAAGATGAACCGCCAGGTCCCGGTGATCGGATCACGAGTGACCGTGCCTCGACGGCTTTGGATGCGCATCGGGGGGAGGAGCTCGGCCGCCCTATCGAGGTGCGGTTGTCCGACGACGACGATCGGGACGGGCTCGATCATCGGCATCGAGGCGGCCGGTGGATCGGGGTTCGGTGGCGCGGACGCCTCATCCACGACCGGTGCTGCGCTCGTCGGGACACTCTCGATGCGCGACTGAAGCCGGCGCTCGAGTTCCGCTGCAAAGGTCTCGGGATCGATAGGTGCAGTCGACTCCGCCGCCTGCAGTGGTGCCGCCGCGCTCGGCGGCGCAAGGCTGGTTGCACTCTCCGAGCCTGGGGCTGGAGCCGGGGCTTGAGTCGGTGCAAGCGGCGGCGACGCCGTCGAGTGCGAAACTGGGTTTGCGAACGACGGCAGGAGAAAATTGGCTCCTCTGAACACAAAGATCGCGCCGGAGAGTTCGAACGTGGGCGACTCCGCGCCTTGCGCCGCGCGTTCCTGGTGCGTGCTCACCATGTCATCGAGCGCCTGCGATGGAAGAAGGATGATCGACCGATTGGCCGCACCGTTGACGCGATCAGAGAGATCAAAGGTCCACACCCCGAGAAACTCGTCCCGACCGAGTCGTCCCTGCGCACGCCGAAAATGGCCGCCCTCAGGGATGAGAGGCGCGGCGAATCGGCCGGACGCGAGTATCTCCGCAGCCTCCTGGGCTGGAGTCACCGCCGCACTTCCCTGCGCCGCGGGAGGCTCAGCCTGCGGCACGCTCTGGGCGAAGGCCGCGGTCAGCGCTATCTGAATGAGAGTTGTGAAGGCCGCGGGCACGGCGAAGGTCACGCCGGTTCGATCGTCGCCGTGAGACCCCGTGTGCACAGTCGCTCGCAGATGAGCTCGGCGTGCTCGCGGTGGGTGCAGGTCACACGCGAGGCACCATCGTGATGAATCTCTTTGGTCTTGGCGACCGCATCTGTGAGCTCAAGCCGAGCGATCTCGCGGAGGCAGCGGATCACGAAGTCAAATGTGTTGGTCTCGTCGTTGTGCAGGACGACGGCCCACGGTCCCATCGGTCCCGCTCGCAGCGGACTGGGGGCGATGGTGGTCGATGGCGCGCTCTGCGTGGATTGGGTCATAGGGGGCGAGTCTAAGCCAGAAGGCGCACCGGGAAGACACGAATCTCCGTTTGACGCAGGACGATCTTCACGCCACCATACCGCTCCCTCGGCCGAGTACCCAAGTGGCCTAAGGGGACGGATTGCAAATCCGTTATTCGTGGGTTCAAATCCCACCTCGGCCTTACTCCAGCCGCCTCCTCCGAGAGGCGGCTGGCGTTTTTGTGGGCTAGCTCTTGGGCCTGGCTCGGCGCGGTCTGACTCCGGTCCGTGGCACTATGGCTTCGCCGCAGCCACTGGCGCAATGCGCACCACCGCTTTCTCGATCTGCCACAGGCTGGTGGCGATGCAGGTCAGCAGCCCCGCGATGATCAGCTTGAAGAGGATGAGACAGAAGCGGCTCTTGCAGCAGCTTCCCGAGGTCTTGCACGATGCGTTGTCAGTACTCATAGCGACTCCTTTAGGTGTGGTCTGAGGCGAATCCAGTAACTGGTGACTTCTCTGAAGGCTGGATGATAGACGCGCCATCCGGCTACCGCTCCTCAGGTCGTATGTGATCGACGCGGCGCGAGGCGCGCCAGCACCAGAGACCGGCACCGACGGCGACGATCGCGGGCCACACGACGACATTCAGGAAGAGAAGTCGCTGACCGAGGGTCTCGACATCCTCGCGAAGCCCGAACTGCACGCTCCTAAGTTCCTTGCGGTACTCGTTCACCGTCTGCTGCAGGCGTGCAAGCTCTGCCTTCTGGTCTTCGGAGAGGAGCAGCTTTCCTGATTCGGTCCCGCCTGCCTGACTCTGGAGCTGCGCGATATTGACCTCGGCAGTGCGGACTTCCCACTGAAGATCCTTCTCGCGGGCGATGTACCGAGTCTCCGCCGCCTTGCGCAGTTCCTCCACTCTCTCGAAGGGCCGTCGGAAACCACCCCGCGAGCGCAGTGACGCGACGGCGGGGTCGCCTGCCATGCGCTCCAAGAGGCCGATGATGAGCGGCCCGTTGTCGGCAATCGCCGTGTGTTGTCCCGTCTGAGGATTCGTGCTGACCCAAGTGTCGTCCCAGAGGAGGTCTACATCGGCGATAACCACGATGTCACCGATTCCAATCTTCTCTGTGAACGCGCTCTTGATCGGCCCCTTGATGCGCGCGGCAAAGGTTCGCACGATGCCATCGGGCTTGCAATCGCGCAGAAGCTGCTCGGCGTCGCCGAAGTAGCCGAGCTTGATCGTCTGAATGAGCTGAGAGCCATCGCTTGACACGATCAGTGGTTCAATCGTCGGGCAGACCTCTGCCGGTGCGTCCATGCGACGCCTGATCTCGCCGACGCTCTTGAGATTGATTGCCTCGAATCCGCCCATCAGCGGATCCTGCTGACTGAGCGCATTGCGCGTGAGACTGAGCCAGGCGACATAGTTCAGTTCGCGCATCGCTCCGCTTGGCCCGGCCGTCTGGATGCGCGTTGTGTAGTTGATGTCGCCGACCGCGAAATCTCGGGGAATGTCGATACCCCACGCGGCAAGGAGCGGGAAGTCGTAGGTCGTCGCGGGCACCTTCGTCCCCATGGCGCGCGAGTCGGGATGAGTGTCGCTCTCTGCAAACGGGTCTGCCAGCACGACGAGCGGCTTCCCCGCAACCGCCCAGGCGTCGATCGACCGGAGCATCCCCTCCGAAAGTGTGCGTGGTTGCACGACCGCCAGTGCTTCGATCCCGTCCGGGAGCGCGTCCGCATCCGGCGGAATCTCCACCAGATTGAAGAGCTCGCGCATCTGCTCGACGACGAGCGGCGCGCGCGACGGCGGAGCGAGCGAGCCATCCATCGTTTGCCGCTGTGGCTCGAGCGGCATACACGAGAGCAGTCCGACTGTCGGCTTGCGCGTCCGCCCGACCGTGGCGATCGCTCTTGTGATCTCATACTCGAGAAACGCGTCTCTCTCGGGGGTGAATAGCGGTATGGACTTCGTCTGTCCGGTCGGACCCGCGGCAACGAGTCCAAGGATCGCCGTTGCTCCCGCCGCATTCAGCTGGTGGACAATCAGCCCCGCCGCGCGCGCATCATCCTCCGATCCACTGAAGGACTTCGGATGGATGACGCGAAGTTCCAGTGACCCGTCGGACAGCGTGACGAGCTCGTCGAGGTACTCCTGCACACGCTGCGCGTGCGCGCGCATCTCGGGAACATCCGCGAGCGCTTCTGACGAGCAGTAGTAGTCGAGCCTGACCGGCTCCCGCAGCGACGCGAGGATTGCCCTAGTTCCTGGAGAGAATGTGTAGAGCCCCTCGTGAGTGAGGTCGATCCGCCACCCCACAAGTCCATACCCGGCTGCGGCGTTGAAGAGGACGACCCCCGCGACAATGAGCGCGATCAAGCGGCGCCCGCTCGACCACCAGCGCGTGCCCACCGCCCTATCCGGACCGCGCAGCAGGATGGCATTGATCATGAGCCCTCCGACCACGACCGAGAGCGGATACAGCAGGTCCCGGACATCGAGTACTCCGCGCGTGAGTGCCTCGAAATGGACAAGCGCGCTCATGGAGGCGACCGCCTCGATCAGAGTTCGCGGCGCCCATCCAGCAAAGAAGTCGAGGACTAGCGGATAGCCGCTCAACAGAAGGACGAAACATGCCGTGACCCCGAGCACGAACGCGACAACCGCATTGCGTGTGCAGGCACTCAGACAGGCGCACACCGAGAGCAGCGAGGCGAAGAGAAGTGCCGACGCGATGTATCCGGCGACGATCACCCCTTGGTCGGGGGCACCCAGCCACGCAATAGTGATCCACAGCGGCACGGTCAAGAGGAGCGAGACGCACGCAAATGCCCACGCGGCGAGAAACTTTCCAAGGACCATGTCGCGCGGGGAAAGGGGAAGCGTCATGAGAAGTTCCAGCGATCCGCTGCGGCGTTCGTCGGCCCACAGGCGCATTCCAAGCGCGGGCATGAAGAACAACCCGAGCCAGGGCTGCCACTGGAATAGTGCTCGGAGGTCTGCGGTACCACGCGTGAACAGTCCGCCCGCCTGGAACGCAAGGAGTGCCGCGAGAGCGACAAAGGTCACAAGGAACACCGCGGCGAGCGGCGTGGCGAAGTATCCGGCGAGTTCCCGGCGGGCGACGCTCATCGTTCGCGCGAGGGCCGAGGGTGTCGGCGGCGGCTGCTCAGATGGAGTCATCACGCCTTCCCCCGAACTGATGCGCCCGGCCGCCTCGCGGTCAGCTCACGGAAGACATGATCGAGGCGGTTGCTGATGACGCTCGCGGGCGCCCGCGCCTCGAGCTCCTTCGGCGTCCCATCAAAGACCGTTGTTCCCTTGTCGATGATGATGGCGCGAGTGCAGACCGCCTCAACCTCTTCGAGAATGTGGGTCGACAGCACGATGGCGCGCGTCTTGCCGAGCTCGCGCACCAACTGCCGGACCTCAAACTTCTGGTTGGGGTCGAGCCCGTCGGTGGGCTCGTCAAGGATGAGAACTGGTGGGTCGTGCAGGAGCGCCTGGGCGATCCCCGTCCGCCGTTTGTAGCCCTTTGAGAGCGTCTCGATTCGCTGTCCGCGGCATGGCTCGAGGTGAACCCTTGCAATCGCGTGATCGACACGCTGACGGATCTCAGTCCCTCGGTAGCCGCGCGTCCGCGCGACGAAGACTAGAAAGTCCTCGACCCGCATGTCCCCGTACGCCGGCGCACCCTCCGCGAGATATCCGAGATTTCGCTTGGCGCGCAGAGGCTCCGCCGCCAGATCGATCCCCGCGATCCTGATCGAGCCCGCGTCCGGCTCGATGTACCCGGAGAGCATCCGCATGGATGTCGACTTTCCCGCGCCATTTGGACCGAGGAACCCGACGACCTGTCCGCGCTCTACGCGAATGTCAATCCCCCGAACTGCCTCAAGACTCCCGAAACTTTTCCGAAGCCCGGTTGCTTCGATCAGCGCAGTGGTCCCGTCCACGACGGAATGCTATCTAGCTTCCCCAAGCCGAAAAGAGCTGGGTTAGATCGGTGCCTCCCACGATGCCATCGTTGTCGATGTCGCTGGCGGCGTGTGCCGTTCCCCAGGCGCCGAGAATCAGTGTGAGATCCGATGCATTCACGGCGCCATCGCCGTTGACATCGGCCGGATTCGAGGGCGGCGGCGTGTAGGTCACGATCAACTGTGGCTGGGTGGTCGGGCCAGACTCGCGCGCGTCAAACCGCTTGACGGCCTGAAGGGTGACTTCATTGCCGATCACCGCCCACCCCATATTCGTTGATGGCTGGTCGACCCACTGTTGCACATCGGCCACCATCTGGAAGGTCGATCCCCAGGTGTACCAACCGACCGCGGTGATGCTCTTGGTCGCACTGACAGAGGTCGAGTAGGAACCTCCGGGCACTGGCCACGGGCTCCCGGGATAGAAGCGGTAGGTCCAGGTCGCATCGTTAGCCGTTGGCGCGGCACCTCCGCCGCCAAATGCAAACGAGGTCCCCTCGCCCCATGACAACAACGCCCTGTGGAGGCCGACGGAGTAGGTCCCGGGCTGAGTCGCACTCATGTTGAGCTTGAGCTGGACGCTCGTCACCACCGACCCCGGGCTCAGCGCACTGAAATCGAACTGGATAAGTCCCCGACGCAAAGTCCCTCCCGCGTTTTCGCCGACCCGCCCTGCGTAAATGTTGTACGCCGCGCCGAGGGCAAACTCGCCTGCTGGATCCTGAATCAGCGTGACATCCTTTACGGTCGTGAGGACGATAGTCGCCGCCGACGCTGCGCAGGCCGAAGCGAGAAGCCACGCTGCGGCAAGAGGTGCGGTCGACGCGTGAAGTTTCATCCGGTCCATCCGGAGATGATCACGGTGAGATCCGGTCCGCCGACAACTCCGTCAAAGTCGAGGTCGCCGAGCCCCGTGCCCCCCCAGTTTCCAAGGACCGCGGAGAGGTCCGCGCCGTTGACGATCCAATCGCCATTGATGTCGGGTGTGACCAGCGTGCGCGCCGTGACGGCGATGACCACGCTCTTCGAGACGGATAGACCCTCGGCATCGGTTCCCTGCAGCGTGATTGTCTGTGTGCCCACAGGCAGCGTCTTGACCAGCAGCATCCGTCCTGTGCCAACTGTTCCGGCGAGCGAGCTGGTCCAAGTGACCGCGGAGTCACCGAGGTACTGCTGCTCCAAGTCCCACCCCGAGGCATGCAGGAGCACCGCCGCGCCTTGGGGATAGGAATTATTCGAGTTCGGCGACACAAGATGGATGTCAGGAGGATTGTTGACGAGGAATCCGCTCCAGTCGCCTGAGCCGGAGACGCCACCTTCAAAGGTGGGCCCAAACTCGCCCAGTGCCGCGGGCATCTCTGCCTGCGTGACGCGGAGCCCGTCGGTGACGCAGAGTCTGACAATGCCGCGGCCGGGGATCGCCGCAGGGATGTCCGCGAGGGAAAGGCGCGCGGCCGATCCATCGACATTGGCTTGAATGGCCGACCACGACTCCCCGCCATCGCGGCTGTAGTGGACATCGGTGCGCAGCGGGTCGCCATCGGCATCCGCTGCGTTCCAGAAGATCTCGACGAACGGTCCTGTGCCTGCGTGGCTCGCCACTCCCGTGCCACTGACGAGGCGCGATCCAAGCAACAAAATCTCTGGCGCGCGCTTGCTCACGCTGCGCGATGCAAGAAGTCGGCCGGATGCCAGCACTCGCATCTCCACGCGTGCCACGAATTCGCCTCCGACAACCTGCGGGATGAACACTGACACCGGTGATCGAGCGTGCAGACTCGAATGCCCCGGCTCGCTTGCGCACGACTCGCGTGTCGTGCCCGACTTCCATCGCAGGCTCGTCAGGAGCCCACCGCGCGCGTCAAAAGACTGGATCACAAGATCCCCGCGCGGGTCGTCTTGGGTTGGCGAAACGATCTCGACGAGGTTTGCCGGGAACAACTCGATGGATTTCGCGGCGTGGTCGTACGCGCCCGACAGGTGAAGCGACCGTTGGGCATCATGTGCGTCATGGGCATCGGTGGCCCCACCACCGCCGCTTCCGTCTCCGTCGCCTGAAGCCGCGGTGCACTGGGATCGCGAGTCGGTGAGGCAGTCGCTGTAGGTCCCGGAATCGACCCACGCCTGGCTCGTGAGCATCCCCGCGACCATCACATCGTATTTGCTCGCCGCATGCGTCTGCGCGAGAGCGAGTGGGTTCGCCAGATGGTGTTCGACATCGAACCCGACATAGGCGATTGTGTTGCTGGTGTGGCCGCGCCCCCAGCAGTGGCCGATCTCATGGGCGAAGGTCCGCTGAAACCGCGAGGATTCCGTGTTCCCGAAGGCCGCGTCGCCGGGGATCCCGTTGGCCACGCCATTCCCGCTGTAGGGATTGCCGGGCAGCCATCCATATATGAACTCTGGCCGCGAGAAACCCGCCGCCGGAATCGTCGAAGTACGAATCGTCGAAAGCGAACTGAGCAGCGCGGCACCGCTAGAGTTGATGCTGGAAGTCCAGGTCAGCGGGCCAAGCGGGGACCGGTGATAGTTGAGCTCTCCCACCGCATAGATCCCGCGCATGAAGTTGTCACCGACACCCGGTTCGATCGTGGCTGCGACCGGCTGCCCGCCGCCGGGTGTGTAGTTGACCGAGACATAGGCGACATCCAGAACCTTGCGGCACACGAATGACTTATTGTTGAGTGAGTAGGTGTTGTTCGCCTCGTTGGTCTCGGTTACAAGATTGCGCGGATCGACCACGACGACGAAGTCAACATCTGTGCTAACCGGGGCTATCACGGTGAAATTGACCGTGTCGTTGACATTCGCGGAGTTGGGAGCCACGGGAGCCGTGATCGGTCCGTTACGCGAGAAGTAGGGCGAACCCACGAGCTGCTGGCCACCGACATACATCCGGAGCACCGCATCGACATTCGCCTGAGAGGTGGTCTGCCCGGTCACCCCCACCTTGACGCGGACCATGGTCGGGCGGCCTGCCACGAGCGTCGTCGCTCCACCGAACTGTCCACCCTGCGTGATCTCGACGCTCATCACGGCGAGATCGACAGCCGCTGCCGCGGAGGTCAGGCCCGCCCCCAGGACGAGGGTGCACGCGCGAAACGCGGCTGGAGAAGTTTGGGCTGTTCGCATATTCACGACACCCTACGCGATGATCTATCCCCAGTTGCTGAGCAGCATCCCGAGATCGATGCCATCGACCGTTCCTGATCCATTGAGATCTGCCTGGCCGGGGCCTCCCCACTGCGCAAGCAGCACCGACAGATCGCTGGCGTTCACGGCGCCATCGCCGTTGAAGTCCTCCGGTTGAGGCGGCGGCCCGGCGACCGTGATTCCGATGGCGAGAGACAGCGAGGCGTCGGACTCTCCCGGGACATTCTCGTCGCTCGTCAGGAGTGTTGCGTTGACGATGGTCAGCCCCGAAGGAAGGCCCGCGGAGTTCACGCGAATGCGAATCGCGCCGGGATTCGCTCCAATCGCCAAGGGGAGGGAACCAACAACCTGAACGGGGCTCCCGAACGGTGTCGACCAGAAGTCGGCGTCCAACTTGGACTGGTTCGCGGAGTACCCATAGTTGAAAAGCGGAATGTCGACTTCCAGCGTCGCATTCGGGTTGATGCCAACCGCGAAGGACCCAGTCGTTGCCACAGCATCGACCCTCCATGAAGGGCGCGATTTGGCCACCACCGTAAACGCCGACGAGAGCGCGATCGATGGGTTCTGTGCAGCCTCCGAGGAAGTTGTCACGAGAGCCTGCGGAGAAAAAGAACCGACGGAAGTTGTCGCCATCGCAAGATTCACCGTCGCCAGTGCCGGCGCAAGCGGGGCGACTCCTGTGGCAGTCCCCACGAATCCGCCGCTGCCCGCTACCGAGTAATCGAGCTCATCCGAGCCAAGCGGCGTGGCGACCGTGGCCATGTTCTTGATCGTGACCTGCGCTGACGCCGAGGCCCCCTGGATCACGCGCGGGGGCACCACCCCCATTACCGCGCTAGCCACCGCCGGAACCTGATAGTCGACAATCACCGGAATGTGATCGCTGGCTTCGCGCAACGCATCGGCGAGTGCATTGGACCGCGCAATATCCGAGGGGTAGAACGAGTTGTTACCGGCGTTGATGTCTGTGTCGAAATGATCACCGTCGTTTCCGAATGCGCGGTACGCCCCGGGAATCTGGGCTATGCCCTCGCCGTCGGTCAGCGCGGCCGTCGCCAGATGTATGTCGAATCGATCGTCCATCCCGCCGCCGATGAGTCCCGTCGATGCCAGCCGAGGACTCTGTGTGTGCTTCCACGCGTTCGCCACGCCGGCCCACGAGCCCGTGCCTAGTCCGTCGAATGCCTGCCCATTGCCAGAGGCGATAAATGCGAGGTAGGCAGGCTCAGTATTGATGTAGACATTGAAGTCGCCGAGATAGATCGCGCGAACACCGACCCCGAGTGCGTTCGCGTTGGCCCGCACCGCAAGGGCTCCGGTCTCCCGCACATCCTCATATCCGAGCGACGCCTTCAGGTGCATGCTGTACACATAGAAACTCGCCGCACCCGATGTGTAGCCGTTCAACCTGAAGAGCCAGCGGTCGGCATTGCGACTCGCCCCCGTTGAAATGTCGGCGTGCGATGCCACCGTCTCCGAGATGGTTTGAATTCGGTAGAACGCACACTGCGCCCCGGAGGCGCTGTCCTCGTTCCCCGAGGTCGTAAATGTTGCCCGCGCGTAGGTGGCACCGGAGGGTGCTGCCGCATCAATGAGGGATTGCAAGGTGCCGACGGTGCTCCCAGTGACCTCCTGAAACATCATCACATCGACCGGCTTCGCCCAACCGACACTGTTATCGGCGTGCGCGGCGGCCAAGACCGCCTGGATCGAGGCAGGATCGCCGCCCAAATGTGCGTAATTGTAGTTCAGTACGCGAACCTGCCCGAGTGCAGGTGCGGCAACACTCGCCGCCGCAATGATTATTGCAAGGCGTGACCGGTTTGGCATATG
This sequence comes from Phycisphaerales bacterium, assembly GCA_009691915.1. Taxonomy (GTDB): domain Bacteria; phylum Planctomycetota; class Phycisphaerae; order Phycisphaerales; family SM1A02; genus F1-60-MAGs104. The sequence continues at coordinate 75,803 of SIAD01000003.1, read as the reverse complement.
GCGAACCATAGCCCAAGACTCGGCCTCATGGAGGCGTATTCCGGCAATATCGCCTACAAATGCCCCTTCCTAAGTCGGTTCGACCACCTTGGAGAGTCCCATGAAGAACGCCGCCATCTGGTTCGTCGCCATCTCCTCCACATTGGCGGGTATCTGTGCCGCCCCTGCGCAGCAACTGACCCCCGAAATCGTCAGCCTCGACAACGGGATGAAGTTCATCCTTGTCCCGCGCCACGACGAACCCAACACCATCAGTGCGGGCTGGCTCGCCAAGGTCGGCAGCGTCAACGAACGCCCGGGGATCACCGGGATCTCCCACTTCTTCGAGCACATGATGTTCAAGGGGACCAACACGATAGGCACTCCGGACAAGGAGCGCGATGCGCAGTACCGCGCCGAGCAGAAGAAGCTCAGGGACGCGATGAACCTCTACACCTGGACGACCCAGTATCAGCGGTTCTTTCTCGGTGAGATCGACGATCCGTGGAATGTGAAGAATGACACGCCGGTTCTCGCCAAGCTCCGCGCCGATCTCAAGAAGTCGATGGACAGTCAACAGGGTCGCGGGAACACGACGACGATTTCCGATCTCAAGAAGGAGCTCGCCGGAGCTGACCGCGCCACCGCTGATGGGGCCGCGAAGGCCAAGGGACTTGAGGGGCAGATTGCCGACCTTGAGGCCGAGCAGAAGCAGTTTAGCTCGATCAACAAGGATGAGTTCGACAAGATCTACACCAAGGCCGGCGGCGCCCGCATGAACGCCTTCACCAGCTTCGATCTCACCTTCTACTTCATCCAGGTTCCGAGCAACAAGTTCGAACTCTGGTGCTGGATGGAGAGCGATCGACTCAACGACAGCGTCTTCCGCGAGTTCTACAGCGAGCGCGATGTCGTTCACGAGGAGCGGCGACTTCGCACGGAGTCGACGCCGACCGGCGCTTTCCAGGAGCAGTTCGACGCGATGTTCTGGATCTCCTGCCCCTACGCCTGGCCGGTGATCGGGTGGACCAGCGACCTCAACTCCTACTCCATGGAGGAGGCGATGAAGTACTGGAACATCTATTACCGACCGAACAACATCGTCGGCATCATCGTGGGTGACTTCGACCCCGCAGAAGTGAAGCCGATGATCGAGTCCTACTTCTCGCGTCTCCAGACCGGGATCCTGCCGCCACCGCCCGTCATCACGCTCGAGGCCAAACAGATGGCCGAGCAGCGCATGAACGCCGAAGCTGATTGTCAGCCGCAGGTCGAGGTGCGCTACCACACGGTGCCGGCACTGCATGCCGACAGCTATGCCCTCGACATGTTGACAGGGATCCTCAACGGACGAACCGGACGGCTCTACAAGTCGATGGTCGAAGGTAAGGAGATCGCAAGCTCCGCCTCAAGCCAACAGGACAGCCGTCACTATGCCGGGGCGTTCTCGTTCAGTGCCGAGACCAAGGGAGACGCGTCGCCCGAGCAGCTCGAGGAGGCGTGGTACGCAGAACTCAAGATAGTTCAGGATAAACTGGTTCCGGAGGAAGAACTCCAGAAGATCAAGAACAATGTCGCGGCCGACCACTACCGGGGGCTGCAGGCGAACTTCCGCCTGATGATCGGTCTGGCGATTTCAGAGGCGATGGGTGGTTGGGAAGAGATCAACGAGAACCCGAAGAAGCTCCAGGCCGTGACACCAGCGGACATCCAGCGGGTCGCACGCCAGTACTTCGCCGAATCCAACCGATCTGTCGCCACATTCCTTCGCAAGGCCAGTGCTGCCGCCGAGGCGCCAGCGGATCCGGACATCGCCGCCCTCCCCGCACCGATGCAGGCGCGCGCGAAGCAAATGTTGGCGCAGGTCATGAAGGACGAAGATCTCGCCGGCCTCAAGGCTGGCCTTGCGCAGATGGAAGGACAGACCGAGCAGGTGCCTCCGCCGATGAAGCCCATGTTTGAACTCATGGCGCGCAAGATCAAGGAACGCATCGCTCAACTTGAATCTGCCGGAGGTGGCAAGTGAGAGACGCGACTCGCCAGAGAAAGGACAACGCCATGCCCAGCACAATCACCACGCTTTCCGTCGTGCTCGTCTGCCTCGGTTCGCTCGTGACCGCAACCCCCGCGTTCGCGCAGGGAGCGATCCCTTCGCGCCCGGAGAGTCTCAACTTCCCGGAACTGAAGTTCACCCCGCCGAAGGCGAGCGAATATCGCACCACGCTCTCTGATGGAACAGCGCTTTACATGTTCCCGAGCCACGAGTTCCCGCTCATCACGCTGACCATCACCTGCATGGGCGGATCGAACCTCGACCCTGCCGGAAAGGAAGGTCTGGCGTGGATGACCGCCGCGATGATCCGCCAGGGCGGATCGACCTCTCGCACGGCCAGCGAGGTCGACGAGCGGCTCGACTTCATGGCCACCAACCTCGGCGTGAACTCCTCGGGCTGGACGAGCTCAGCCACGATGGACTGTCTTAAGTCCAACTTCGACGAGAGCCTCGCGATCCTCGTGGACCTGCTGCGAAACCCCGGCTTCGATGCGGAAAAGTTCAAGATCGCCAAGGGCGAGCTGCTGGAAGGACTCAAGCAGCGCAACGACAATGCCGCGGCCATCAGCGCTCGTGAGTGGGGCTACCTCGTCTACGGGGAGGATCACTTTGAGTCCGCGCAGCCCACCGGAGAGTCAGTCGACTCGATTTCCACCGATGACATGCGCGCGATGGCGACGAGAGTCTTCAATCCCGGCAACATGATTGTCTCGGCAACGGGCGACTTCGATCCGACCACCCTGCCCGCTGCACTAGAGAAGGCCTTCGCCGGCTGGCAGAGGGGGGAACGGATCGCGCCACCATCGGCACCAACCCACGAGATGCCTGCGGGAGTTTTCTATGTCGAGAAGGACATTCCCCAGGGCAAGGTCACGATCGGTATGCGCTCGATCATGCGCGACAACCCGGATTTCTACGCCTACACCGTGATGAACGAGATCCTCGGCGGCGGTGGGTTCTCCAGCCGGATCACCCAGAAAGTCCGCAGCGACGAAGGGCTCGCCTACAGCGCGGGCTCAGGGTTCAGGGCTGGCGCGTTCTACCCCGGGGTTTTCCGCGCGGCGTTCGAGAGCAAGAACCCAACCTGTGCTCTGGCAGCGAAGATCATCTTCGAAGAACTTGATCGCATTCGCGACACGCAGGTCAGTGCCTCGGAGCTGGACATCGCCAAGAACTCCTTCATCGAAACATTCCCGGCAAACTTCGCCTCCAAGGCCGGAACGCTCGGCGTGTTTGTGGCGGATGAGATGACCACGCGGCCTGCGGGTTACTGGGATAGCTACCGGGACAACATCCGGGCGGTGACTCCCGACGACATCCAGCGGGTGGCGCAGAAGTATCTCGATCCCAAGAGCATGACCGTCCTCGTCGTGGGCAAATGGTCGGACATTTCCAAGGGAGACCTGCAGGGGCGGGCCACCATGTCGCAGATCATGCCCGAAGATGGACTGGCCACGCAGTTGCCCCTGCGCGATCCCGTGTCACTGAAGCCGCTGCCGATTCCACCAAGCGGCGGCTGACTAGCACTCGGCGAGCACTAGCGTCGACCCAGAGCCCAGCGAAGTTCGGTCATCCTGAGCATGCGCGCCGCACCCAGCGCGGTTGCCGCGCCGACCGCGACCAGCAGCAGAAGCGTCGACAGCATCACGAACCATGAGCCCTTCTCAGGCGTGAACTGCATCGCGCCCAGAAGCACGACGCCCATCACGGCCGTGACGAAGGCGCTTCGCCACCAGCTGGTCACGACTTCCCCGGTGACGAGTGGCCCCACACGCTTGGCGAGCAACCGCTGGAGGATCACCATCTGAATGATCGAGCAAGTCGCCGTTGAGAGCGCGAGCCCTGCGGTGTTGAGCGGGGTCCAGATCAGAGTGATGTTCAGGAGGAAATTGAGGGCGACCATCGCGACCGCGACGATGACCGGCGTCATGGGCTCACCGCGCGCGTAGAACGCCCGAGTGAGAACATGGTTCGCGCTGTAGGCCCAGATCGCCGGAGCGAATGCCAGGAGAATCGACGCGACCCGCGCTGTGTCCGCCTCAGTAAACGAGTCCCCTTGAAACACCGCCGCCGTCAGAGGAATCCGCAGCATCATGAGCCCGACGCTCGCAGGCAGTCCGACGAACATCACCAGCCTCAGTGCCCGCGCGAGCGTCGCACGAAAGGCATCCGTGTCGTGCGCCTCGCGGGACAGTTGCGGGAAGATTGCGGTGGCGACTGAGATCCCGAAGACGCCCAGCGGAAACTCGTAGAGCCGCTGGGCGAAAGAGAGCGACGCCATCGCTCCTTCCTTGAGCGGGTACTCGATGCCGAACACCGTCGGCCCGACGATGGTTGGGTAGCTGGCAATGAGTCCGTCGACAAAGGTGTTGACTTGCAGCACGCCTAGCCCGAGCGCCATGGGAACCGCCTGCAGAATGACACGGCTGAACGCGCGCGAGGCGGCCGTGCGCTCGTCAGCGTGCTCTACGGCAACCGACCTCAGGGCGTGCCAGCTCCACGCCACCTGGAGGACTCCGGCAACGATCACACTCGACGCCACCATCATGACATGCGCATGCTGCGAGATCGCGGCGAACCCGAGGGCAGCGAGCGTCTGCGGCATCAGTCCGACGCAAGTCGCAACGATCGCGACATTGAGGATGATCGGCGCGGCTGCAGTGGGACCAAACCGATGATGGACCTGAAGAATTGCACCGATCAACGCCACGAGGCATACGAGCGGCATGTACGGGAGGAGGATGGCGACCAACTTCGCCGAGAGCGTCGCCGCATCGTTCGCGCCGCTGGGCCAACACAGCAGGAGAACGCCCTCCCCGATCAGGCATACCACCGCCAAGAAGACCGCGACTCGTGCGAGCACCATCCGCGCCAGTGCCGCGGCTACAGCGGGCTCCTTCTCCTCGAGCTTTGCGTACACAGGGAGAAAGCTCGAAGTGAGTGCCCCCTCGCCAAAGAGTCGGCGGAAGAGGTTTGGCACCATGAACGCGAAGGCGAAGGCGTCAGTCACCGCCCCGGCACCAAAGACGCGGCTCATCGCGGCATCGCGTGCCAAGCCGGTGACCCGGCTCACGAAAGTCAGCGCCGAGACGGTTCTCGCGTGGAACTCGAAATGACGGGCCATGTGCGGGAGGGTAGAGTCCTCCCATCGGCTCAATGGATCGACTGCCGCCAATCCTTGCGTTGCTCGCACTCCTCGCGGTCTGTTTCGGATCGCTTGCGGGCTGCGGGTCCACCAAGACGATGGTCCTCGACAGCGACATCCCCAATGTCAGCGGGTACGAACCGATCATCACGCGGGATATCGAGCACGCCGACGGGATGGTGTCAGCGATCGAAGTGATCTACCGTGGCGATGTCTCCGACACGCGGAAGAACATCACAGAGACCCGGGCAGTCTTCGTCGAACACGGTTGGAGCGTCGTCTCGGAACAGTCACGAGGCAAGACGACGATTATGAACTTCTCGAAGCCTCCGCGATGGGCGTCGGTGCAGATCGCGTTGAATCAGATCGACCCCATGATGAGCCCTGCGCTGCTCAGGGTCGGCACTGGAGGGTCAGCCCAGCAGGCGGTGGATGCACCGTCCCCCGACCGATTGATCGGCCCCCCGGGAGGATTCGCGCCCCCGCCCTATCCCTGAGCGGCCGCGTCGATCCGAGCGAACTCGGCTCCGCACTCCGGGCAGCACCCACGGTCGTCCCCCACCATCGAGGCGTGCAGGTCATGACCACACGCGAGGCAACGGTTGCCTTCGCCATCGCGCCGACTCTGCTTCGCGAGCCTGATCGATCGTTCTGCCACGGCGATCGCGGCGACCCAGACTGCGGCAACGGCTAGCGCACGCAGATCTGAGGACGGCATCACGAGTATGTCTGAGAATGCCATAGCCCATGAGGAGACCACCACGATCGCGCCGGCGGCGATCACCATCACAACCGCGCGAGCGTTGCTCATGGCCAGCACAGTTCGCGCTAAGCGCGTGCTGATGGATCGCCCACTCTCGTCAGTGTCCGCTGGAAGGATCCATTGAACTCGGCGCCACAGTGCGCCGCAACCTAGGCACGCCCCCTCCCGTGCGTCCGCGCCCAGCGCAATCGCGTTACCGCACTTGAAGCAGAGCCGTCCCCCACGGATCGCGCGGGAATGCGCGGCCAAGGCGGGCCGACACGCAAGTGCGATGGCTATCCCTACACCGATGACGGTGCCAGCCAGAATCGCCTGGCCGATCCGAACACGATCGAAAGCCAGGTTCCGAAAGAGGAGTCCGATGGCTCCCCCGATCATCGCACCGAGCACTCCGGTCGTCACGAACGCGAGCCACGCTGCGGGACGATCGAGCAATCGTCGACGCGCCGCGTCGGAGAGGCCCTGCCGCAGTTTGGCCAGTCGAGTTGCCGGCATGGGCAACGGCCAGACCATCATGCAGGCAGTGGCAATTCCGATGATGTCCGCGAAGTAGTCCTCGATGGATGTGTGGCGGTTGAACCACGGCAATTGCTGGGTGGACTCGTCGAGGAGTGCGTAGCCAGACATGGCGAGGCCTGTTGCCCAAAGTCCGCGGATCCACCTCGCTTGAACGACGAGATATGCAATGACTCCGAAAGCGAGCGCATGAACCGCCTTGTCGCTGGGGCCCTCCGCCCCGAATGTGAGCCGTGGCCAGTGCGTTGCGATGCTCGTCATGACCATTGCTGAGATCGCAAGCAACCGCCACACCCTGAGTCCCCGCGCCCCCATCCGTTCCGGCGCACTCACTGCGCGGCAGCCCCGGTTGTCGCGGCTTCGCGGGGGTTCTCTCTCAGGGGAGTCCAGCGCGCGCGCAGCTCGTTTGCCAGCGCGCGGTAATCAGCAGCACCGGCGCACAACGGCGCGTAGTCGAAAATTGTCTGGCCGAAACTCGGTGCTTCCGCCAGCTTGATGTTTCGGCGCACCGGAGGACGAAGCACCGAGGCATCCTGCCATGGCAACCCGCTTCCTCGGTACTTCGCGAAGTACTGGTCCATCTCTTCGACGACCGCCTTCCCGTGACTCGACTGCGACTCATGCATGCACAGGAGCACACCCGCGACGCAGAGTTTCGGATTGAGTGCGCGATTGACCAATAGCACCGTCTCGAGCAGCTTCTCGAGTCCGCGCAGGGCGAGGTACTGCGCCTGAGTCGGGACAACAACATCATCCGCAAAGGTCAGCGCATTGACCGTGAGCACACCGAGGCTGGGAGGGCAGTCAAGCAAGATCACATCAAAGTCCGTGATCACCCCCGCGAGCCGTTGCGCGAGGATGTGCTGCATGTTGGGCTGCAAAGCAAGTTCGCCTTCGACGAGCGCCAGTTCGGTGTCGCTGGGGATAAACCAGAGGTTTGGCCTCGCCTGCCGGACCAGTTCCCTTGCCGCAAGCTCGTCACTCATGAATAGGTCGCGCACCGTCGGCTGATCGGGCGTCGGCTCATGACCAAAATGCAGTGAGAGGTTTGACTGCGGATCAAGATCGACGACCAGCGTGCGCAGTCCGCCGAGCGCGAAAGCTGCCCCAAGATTGGCCGTCGAAGTGGTTTTGCCGACGCCGCCCTTCTGATTCAGCAGGGCGATCACTCGCGCTGGCGGAGCCGTCGGAGGTGGGCTCGACTTCGCCGGCGCACGCTTCATGGAGAGAGTGTAACGCTTGCGAAGGACCAACTCGACAGATCGACGGGAATAGCCTTCGCTTTAGGGTCTGTCCCACGCGGCGCGATACCTGCGAACTGCAGGCGCGCATACGCAGGCGGCGCGTCCAACTCAGCACCCTCGATCCGTCTCTGCGCCGAGATGGCGACGCGCGCTGGCGTCCCACTGTCCCCCACAATCCACTCATCGGGAAGCGGAACTCTGGCGCGCCAGCGGTCGCGGTGGCGAGCCACGCGCCCCCCATCTTCGACGGACTCGTTGCCGGCAATGATCTGGCCCGACGAACTGACCCTCACCGTGTGGAGGAATCCCGCATCGACGGTCACGGTCACTTCATCGATTGTGGGTGCGGCGCCCTCGGGCACGCGGCACTCGAGGATCAGCTCCCAGCCAGTCGGCCGCTTTCGCAGGCCGACATTCGTCGACCATTCGACCGGCGGTCCCCGAAGCGCACCGCCACGGATCGCCGCGAGGTTCGCGCTTGGAATCAGAGTTCCGAGTCCCACACCGGGCGGACGCACCGCGATCCGGCCCGAGCCGACCATTATCGGCTGGGATGTCGTGTCCGACTCTGCCAGCAGAATTCGCGGCGCGCGGGCCTCGGACTCCACCGCGGACCGTGGCGCTGACGCCCCGAGACGATTGGCTGGGGGGATGAGTCGTCCCAATCCCCGCTCTTCCATGGCTACGGCGAGTGCCTCGTCGATGATCGGTCCGTCATTGTCGACCCATCTCGGTCGTTCGACACGCACGAACTCGATCGACTCTGGGGGGATCTCCCCTTCGAACAAAGCGTCGTTGCGGTCCGGCCAGCGAAGTTGCAGCGTGACCGCAGCACTCCGCGGGTTCGCGACAGCCACGACCAGCGCCTCTCCCTCGTCGTGTTCGACCCAGATCGCCAGCGGGCTACGCCCTTCGATCCACGCCCGTGCGCTCTCGACGAGCACGATTCCGGCTACGCGCGGCTCGAGCAGCACCCTGAGGAGCTGGGAGAGCTCGGTATCGCTCGTCTCCCACGCAGCCAGACTGAGCGCGGCCATCGCGTCGCTTCCTCGCGCGCGGCCGACGAGATCGCTGACGACGAGTTCGGCGAGAACCGGGTCCTGCTCTGCAAGTCGCGCGATCGCGGCCGACCAAAGCCCCGCGATGGCCCGCGCGTAGAGCCCGTCGGTGCCTTCAGCGTGCGGTGCCGGTGGCTGCATTCCAAAGCGATGCGCCTGGAGTACCGCGCGAAAGTGCTCGTTGGGCGCGGAAGAGTCGGGAGTGTCCGACTCTCCAAGATCCGGCTCCTCGCGCGGAGGACCGCTGGGGGGCGCAAGCGGATCCATCCAGATGGCGTCGACTTCTTGGGTGCCCAGATGGAGCGAGTCGTCGCCGTCCGTCGGCAGCGGCGCAAGAAGTGCGATCTCACCATCTCCTTCAGGTGGCCCAGTGCCGACCACCCTCGCGGGCGCGGTCCACTTTGCATGAGACCCATCGCGCGCGACGATTCGGACCACCTTGCCGCTGAGCGACCGGCCATCCCCCATGGTCAGCTCTATCGTGATCGGCCACGCGACCTCGGCACTGCGCCGGACGAGCGGCAGGAGCAGCACTCCACCGCGCACCGCGATCGGATTCACCACGGTGGTCGCTATGTCTTGGGTGATGGGGAGCCCGTTGAATGCCGGTGCGAAGGTGGGCGCACCAGCGCCGCCGACTGACTCCTGTGCTCTCGCCTGCACACAAAGTAATGGAAGCAGCGCAACGGCGGCTGCCGCCGAGAGCACCATCACCGCCGGCCTGGTCTTCATTTCACGGGCCCACGCGGCGACTCATCGCCTGCTGAAACAGGAGAGAGAGGCGCTCCTGTCGGTACAGCGCATCCGCCACCATGCGCGGCGCCACATCCTGGCCATCGCCGACTAGAAGTGATCGATCGACATCCTTGGGAAGTCGCCCAGTCGTCGCAGCGACATCGTGATGCTTCGACGCAAACTCGATGGCAGCGGCGTCCGCCGGCGGCTCGCTCTGAGTCGTCGCAGGGGCCGGTGTGTCGCTCTTCGCTGGCGCCTCACCGATGTCGTCCGCCGATGCGTGTCCCTTGCGGGCATCAATCTGCTCCTGAAGCATGATCGATCCGGCTTCGATGTCTTGCACTCCGCGAAGCGTGCTCCAGTCGGGCCGTCCGATGTAGTACACGGTCCCCGGCGGTACTTCCGCGGTCCTTGCCCCTTCTTTCGAGAGCCGATAGACAGACTCGTCGAACACCGCATAGAGCGCGCCACTCGCTCGGTAAAACTTGCCGGTGTTTCCTGGCACTCGGTAGACCCGGTCAAATCCCTGCGGCAGCGCAAGCTCGTAGGGCATCTGGCGGCCGGGCATCGCGAGCGGGCCCCGATCGGCAACAGCGGGCTCAACTGGCTGATGCGACGATGGATCATCAGCGACAGGCGATGCTTTGCGGGGTGGCGCTGGGGGCGCAGCATTCTGCGCTGCCCCCGGTGGGCCGAGCGCGATCGCGGCACCGAGCGCAATCAGCGTGATCCGAGAGATCTGGCACGAACCCATGGCGGTCAGGATACGCCGACGGGATCGCTCAGGATCGAGCATCTGGCGCACACAGACTCGTCGTCGAAGCGCACAACAGCAGGTCGCCGCGGCTGGTGCGAACGACAAGCCCCTTGGCGGGGTCGATCCGCACCACGACACCCTCGACCACTCCCTCGGGGGTCGAGAAACGGTGGTGTCGTCCGACCAGAGTGTCGCGGCGGGTATACGCCTCGCCGACCCTATCGTCGTTCTCAACAAGCCACCGTTCGAGTGCCCTCAGAAGCTCCCCCGCCAGATCGAGCCGGTCGATGCCGACCCCGTGCATTGCGAGGCTCGTCGCTGTTGAGCCCAGCGGCGACGCGAACTCCTGCTGAGCACAGTTGACTCCGATCCCGATGGTCAGGCACCCGCTATGCGCCTCGACGAGGATTCCTCCAAGTTTTCGATGCGAGAGGATGAGATCGTTGGGCCACTTTAGCCCGACTTCCAGTGCTCCATGCGATGCCTGCGTGCACGCTCGGTCGATCGCCTCAGCCGCAGCGACACCGGCGATCACGCTCGCGCGGCCACTTCGGTCGTCCTCGATGGTGGCGCTCATGGCGAGTCCGTCCTCACCCGTATCTATCCACGAGCGACCGAGCCGCCCCCGACCGTGCGTCTGCCGCCACGCGACAACGACGGCGCCCGGCCGAAGTTGTCGCGCGTGGTCCTGCGTCGAGCGCGTTTCGCGGAGGACCACGATCTCCTTCCATCTCGTGCTCTGGGCGACGATGCGTCCGAGGGCCTCTGGCCACACGGATAGCGGTGCGGCGCTTGGCGTTGTCAAAGGTGTCACTCTCCGATCCTCTCGCGGATCCGCGCGGCGAGTTCGGCGGACTCGTTGGGCTCGGCCTTCGAGGCCTTCCACACCAGACCGAGACCCCGTCCATCCTCGAACTTCGGAATGATGTGGAAGTGAACATGCATCACCGCTTGGTTCGCGAGTGCGCCATTGTTCTGGAGAATGTTGTAGGCCGCGGCCCCCGTCGCCGCGAGCACCGCCCGTGCAACCCTGGGAAGCGCTCGCCCGAGCGCGGCCGCGCTCTCTTCGCTGAGCTGGTGCAGGTACTCCTTCTCCTCGACGGGCACGACCAGCACATGTCCTGGGGAAAGGGGCGTCACATCGAGAAATGCGACGACTGCGGAGTCTTCGTAGACCCTGTCCGACGGGATCTCCCCTCGAATGATGCGGGTGAAGATCGACGCCATCGTGCCCCCGGCGTCAGGGAAAAATGCCGCGCAGGTCGTAGACCCGACCGAGGTTTTCGAGCGACGCGGCGTAGGCGGCGGTTCGCCAGTCGGTTTCGAACCGCATGCGCGCGAGCTTCACACGACGCGCACCCAGCACGACATACTGCTCAATCTGTCGGTCGAACTCGGTAGGGCTCCAAGGGATGTATGTGCGGTTCTGTACCCACTCGAGGTAGGACCCCACGACCGCGCCGGAGTTGCACAGGACGCTCGGAATCACATCGATGCCGCGCTGGAAGAGAACATCGTCGCCATCGGCAGTCCAAGGCGCATGGGCGACTTCGGCAACCAGCGGCGCACCGATCCATTCGGCGATCCGGGCATTGACGATGCTCTCGCCCGCAGCGATCACGAGCAGGTCCGGCTTCGCTCTGTAGAAGTGTTCTTCATCGGTGGCCGTTGTGCCCGGTACGCCCCCAACTCCACCGGTGGACTTGAGCCGTTCGACAACTGCTTCGCTCTCGATCCCCTTCTCCGAGAGGATTCCCCCTCGCCGGTCGAGCGCGCCGACCAGTGTCGCCCCCTCGCCGGTGAGCATGCGCGCGACCTGCGCACCCATCCGTCCGAACCCGCACACCGAGAAGCGCAGCCCCTGAACCTTCATGTTGAAGTCGGGAAGGATGTCGCGCAGTATGTGCAGAAGTCCAGTGCCCAGGGCAATCTCGCGTCCGCTTGCCCCGCCAAGTTCAGGCGGCTTGCCCGTCACGATCGCGCGCATCCCCTGACGAGAGCGATCGGGGGTCATCTGTGCGGTGGTGTCGGCGAACCACGCCATCACCTGCGCGTCGGCGCCGACATCCGGGCCGGGCACATCGTAGTCGGGGCCGATGTGATGGGCGATCGACGCGGCGAACCGCCGCACGACCCGCATCAACTCTTCGCGCGACAAGAGGGTCGGGTCGCAGATCACCCCGCCCGCGGCCCCACCGAACGGGAGTCGGAGGAGGGACGACTTCAGCATCATCAGAATGGCCAGACCAGCGAGGTCATTGTGAGTCATCCTCGGGGCGAACCGCAGCCCACCCTTGAACGGACCGAGCGCATCATTGTGCTGGATCCGCATCCCCGTGAACATCTGGCACTCACCATCGTCCATCAGAACGGGGAAGTTCACGGTGATCGAGTTCTTCGCGCGGGCGAGGATGAGCTGCTGCTCGCGCGGCATTCCCAGAGTCTCCGCCGCGCTCAGCATCCGCTGCAGAACCTGCGAATAGAGCCCGCCCGTCGTCGGCGAGACTCCCAGAGCTTCGAGAATCTCCGACTGGTGGCGGACGGGATCTTCGGGTGTGGCTCTGCTGGTCATTCCTGCTCCTTCACGAACTTCACCAATCCCCACCGCTGTGGGACATGCATGTCGACGATCCACTGCGGAGTCCAAGTCCAGTTGTCCTCGGGGTGCCCGGACACCTTGGCGTATCCCGACCCCTGTTTCTCGAGCGTCCACTGTACCCGCGAGAAGTTGATTCTCCACTGATCTCCTTGCCGTGGCGGCCTCGCCGCGCGCTGCCAGGAGCGACCGCCGCTGGCCACAGGCTCGAACAGTGTCCACGGCAGGGCCATCTCAACCCACCAGCCTCGATCTGTGTCACGCGAGTCATTGAGCGTTCCCTCCAGCCCGATGGCGCAGCGCATTCCCGCGGCGGTCCATGAGTGATCGGCCTTTCCCGCGGCGCGGTAGGGCTTTGGCAGAAACAGGTCGAACACCGTGCCGATGGCGTTCACTTCGATCTCGTAGTACTCACGCGTGTCACCGTCAGGGTCGATGAAGACTTCAAAGTCGTTGTCGTGAAAGACGATTGCATCGCGCTCGGTGAGCGTTGCCCACAGGTCGGGCTCCTCGAGTTCCGCAAGGATGTACAGGTTGGTCGCGTCCCACCCCATCTTGACGCGCGTGCCCCGACGCGGAACGGCGCGGGTTGGTCCCTCGATGTCGACGAAGTCCTCGGTCCACTCGGCCTGATCCCACGCAGCGTCGGCATTTCCGTCGATCGCCGGTGGCAGCGCAAACCACGGTGCGCTGTACTGCCGTGGCGAACTCAGCGGTGCGGTCGATGGGACCGGTTCCGGAGGTGTGTAATCGTCGCGGACGATCTCCGTGGGTTTCGCCGCGCATCCTGCGAGCGCGGAAACCACCACTGCCAATGCCACCGCGGCGTACCCAAAGCACGCGAGGGATCGTTTCATCACGCCAGCGCCGCCTGCGCTGCGGCAAGCCGGGCCACAGGGACGCGGAACGAGGAGCATGAAACATAGTCGAGTCCGCACGCTTGGAAAAACCTGATCGACGCAGGATCGCCGCCATGCTCGCCGCAGACCCCGAGCTTGAGCTTCGGCTTCACCGAGCGACCCTTCTCGCACGCCATTCGCACGAGTGCGCCAACACCTCCGACATCGATCGATTGGAATGGATCGATGTCGAGAATGGCCTTGTCCAGATACGCAGGCACGAACGAGGCAATGTCATCGCGGCTGAAGCCGAAGGTCATCTGTGTGAGGTCGTTGGTGCCGAAGGAGAAGAATTCGGCGGCCTCGGCGATCTCGTTCGCGGTGATCGCAGCCCGTGGGATCTCGATCATCGTGCCGATGGGGATGTTGAAGCGCCGTCCCTTCCGCTCAGCGAAAACCGACGCGATCGTCTGCTCGGTGAGTACGCGAAGCATCGCCAATTCCTTCAGCGTGCCGACGAGGGGAATCATGACCTCGGGGCGGGCGTCGATGCGCTCGGCGCGGCATTCAATGGCCGCCTCGGTGATGGCCCGGACCTGCATCACGAGGATCTCGGGATAAGTCACCGCGAGCCGACATCCGCGGTGGCCGAGCATCGGGTTTGCCTCGTGCAGTTGCGCGACGCGCCGCTGCACCTCGGACAGCGGCACGCCTGCCTCATTGGCGAGTTCCTGCTGCGGCGCCTCGTCGTGAGGGACAAACTCGTGCAGCGGAGGATCAAGAAGCCGCACCGTGACCGGCAGACCCGTCATCGCCGTGAAGATCCCGATGAAGTCGCCTCGCTGGTACGGGAGCAGCGTCGCCAACGCCCGCTCTCGCTCGGAGGTCGTCTTGGCAAGGATCATCTTGCGCACGGCCTTGATGCGGTCGGCCTGGAAGAACATGTGCTCGGTCCGGCAGAGACCGATACCGATCGCGCCGTAACTGCGGGCGAGCGAGGCATCTGCTGGCGTGTCAGCATTGGCACGCACTCCCATCGAAGCGTGCTTATCCGCCCACTTCATTACCTGCAGGAATTCGCCGGATATTCCCTGGGGGGTCGTCCGCGCGACTTCGCCGGGCATGACTTCGCCAGTCGATCCATCGATCGAGAGGACATCGTTGCGCCCGAAGGTCCGTCCCGACACACTGAGCGTTCCAGCCTCAATGTCGATCGAGAGCTCACCCGCGCCGACCACGCAGCACTTGCCCCAGCCGACGGCGACAACCGCAGCGTGACTCGTCTTCCCTCCAGTGGAGGTCAGAATCCCCTCGGCCTTGTGCATCCCCGCGACATCCTCGGGAGATGTCTCCTTGCGAATGAGCAGGACCCGTTCTCCCGCGCTGGCGCGTTCGACCGCCTCGGCGGCGGTGAAGGCGAGTTTCCCGCTGGCTGCGCCGGGACTCGCACCGATCCCCTTGGTGAGGATTTCTATTCCCTGCTTGTCCTCGGCGCGGTAGTACGGCAGCAGCAGTTGCATGAGGTCCCCCGCCGGAATGCGCTTCAGCGCGGTTCGCTCATTGATGAGCCCCTCGCGCACCATCTCGACCGCCGTTCGCACCGCTGCTACTCCGTTGCGCTTGCCGTTGCGGGTCTGGAGCATGAAGAGTCGCCCCTTCTCGATGGTGAACTCGATGTCCTGCATGTCGCGGTAGTGACGCTCAAGTTTCTTGCGCACCGCGAGGAGCTGCTTCCACACCTTCGGATTCCACTGTTCCATTCGACTGATCGGTTGTGGCGTGCGGATACCCGCCACGACATCCTCGCCCTGCGCGTTGACGAGGAACTCTCCGTAGAAGGTGTTCTCGCCCGTCGCTGGATCGCGCGTGAATGCCACACCCGTACCCGAGTCATCTCCCATGTTGCCATAGGCCATCGCCTGCACATTCACCGCAGTCCCGACCAGCCCCCTGATGTTGTTGATCTGGCGGTACGAGATCGCGCGTGCGCCGTTCCAGCTCTCGAACACAGCGCCGATGGCCGCCTCAAGCTGCTTCATCGGGTCCTGGGGGAACCGCTTGCCGACCCTGTCCCGATAGATCGCCTGATATGTCTCGCACAATTCCCTCAGACCCTCGAGGGGCACCGCGGCGTCCTCGGTCGTCTGGTACTTCGCCTTGATCACACCGAACGCATGCTCAAAGAGGTGGTGATCAACTCCCATCACCACATCGCCGAACATGTTGATGAGGCGCCGGTAGGCGTCGTAGGCGAATCGGGGATTTCCGGTCGCCGAGGCGAGCCCTTCCACCACCTCGTCATTGAGACCGAGATTGAGAATCGTGTCCATCATTCCGGGCATCGAGACCGCGGCGCCGGATCGCACCGACACAAGAAGTGGATACTTCCCGCTGCCGAACCGCTTCCCAAGCTCGCGCTCAAGCATGCGGATATTCCGTCCAACATCGTCGATCAGCCCGTCGGGCATCCGGCGCTTCCCAGCGCTATAGAGCCCGCACGCCTCAGTCGTGATCGTGAACCCGGGAGGAACCGGAAGGCCGATCGAGGTCATGTCCGCAAGGTTGGCCCCCTTCCCGCCCAGCAGCAGCTTCTGGTCGCTGCGACCCTCCGTGATCGTCTGCCCGAAGAAGTAAACCATCTTGGTTCGCTTCGGCTTCTTGGCGCCGGGTGTGGCTGACTTCGATGTGCGGCGCTGTGATTTTCGACTCGCTATTGCGCTGGGCATGGATTCTCCGGGGAAAGCGCAAGATCCTACCTGTGAGGCGGAGTCTTCCGAAACACGCGGGAACTACGATGGCGCGATGCCTCGCGGCGACAGAATTCAACCTCTCGACTGGCGGTTCGGTCCCGACGAGGCGCTCAGGCGATGGCGCGGCGAGGAACCACTCCTCGCACTCGTCTCCGGCGATCGCGAGGGTCGCTTCGGCCGATGGAGCGTGATGGCACCCCGTCGAGAGATTCACACGATCAAGGTGCACGAACTGCTGGGGTCCGCCGAGTTGCTCGACGCCATGCGCACAAGCGCAGGCCAGGGACCGGTGCTCCACCTCAGCGACGGAACGCCCCTGCCCTTCTCGGGTGGCTGGATCGGCTTCATCGGCTACGAGTGTGGACGGCTCTTCGAACCACGGGTCGCTGCATCGCGCCCCGCCAAGCGGGCACCTGAACGAGCCGATGCCTGGCCCGACGCGATGCTGTGTCGAGTGCCTCGGGCACTTCTCTACTCACACCAACACCGCGCTTGGTTTGAAGTCGGGGATCCCGACGCTGCTGAAGTCTCTGGGTGCATCGATGGGTCTCCGCTGGCCAAACAGGACTCGGGCGTGTGGCGCTCGCGTGGACCCGAACGGCTTCGCGCACTCGACTCTGCGGGTGCGTTCGCGCAGTCGGTCGCGCGCGCGGTCGAATTCGTTCGCTCCGGCGACATCTATCAGGCGAACATTACGCAGCCGTTCGCGGCGTCCATCGAGGGGAGTCCGCGCGCCTTCGCGATTGACTCGTTGTGTGCGAGCCGCCCCCGCTACGGTGCCTACCTCGAACTCGACTCGGACCGCTCGCTGCTCTCGTTCAGCCCCGAGCTCTACCTCTGCTTCGATAGCCACACACGGCGCGTGATCACCCGTCCGATGAAGGGGACGCGACCCGCATCCGGTGACCCCGCGCAGTTACTCGCCAGCACCAAGGACGCAGCAGAACTCACCATGATCGTCGATCTCATGCGCAACGACCTCGGCCGCCTGTGTGAGACCGGCTCGGTCATAGTCGAAAACCCGAGGAGTGTGGAGCACCACCCAACCGTCCTGCAGACGGTCGCGGAAGTTTCGGGAACGCTGGCCAGCGGCTATGACGCCGCGTCGCTCGTAGCGGCATCCTTCCCTCCTGGTTCTGTAACGGGTGCCCCCAAGGTGCGCGCCATGCAAGTGATCGATGAGCTCGAATCGCGTCCGCGCGGCCCGTACTGCGGGGCGGTCGGCATGTTGAGCTCCTGTGGCAGCGCTCAGTTCAGCGTGGCGATCCGCACCGCCGCGATGACGCGTTCGGGTCCCGAGGTTTGGGAGATCGATTACCGCGCCGGGTGTGGGATCGTCGCTGAGAGCGATCCGGAGGACGAAGAGCGGGAGTGCCTCGACAAGACCCGGATCCTCGTCGATGCGCTAGAGCATCTCGGCCGCGATCGACGCGAGCTCGCTCCGCTCAGTCTTTGACAGAGTCACATGGCCGGCGATGCGGTGCCCCTTCATTCGCTCAATCAGGTGAGAGAGCCCATTGCTGGAGGCATCGAGGTACGGATTGTCGATCTGCCCGATGTCGCCGCAGAGGACGATCTTCGTGCCATCCCCAACGCGCGAGACAATCGTCTTCACTTCGTGCGGCGAAAGGTTTTGCGCCTCATCGACGACGATGAACTGGTGCGGGATGCTGCGCCCTCGGATGTAGGTGATCGGCTCCAGCACGAGCTTGCGCGTGGCCACTAGCTGGTCGATGCGCTGTTCGGTCGACTTGCTGTCTGGCTCAGATGACCCGTGGCCCCCACGAGTCGAGAGCAGGTAGGCAATGTTGTCAAAGATCGGCTGCATCCACATGGAGAGCTTCTCGTCCTTGTCGCCGGGGAGGTAGCCGATGTCACGACCCAGCGGCATGATCGGCCGCGCCACGAGCAACTTGTCGAATCGCTCCTCCTTGAAGACCTTGTGCATTCCCGCCGCGATGGCCAGGAGCGTCTTGCCGGTTCCCGCCGGGCCGATCAGCGTTACCAGCTTGATCTCGTCGTCAAGCAGCAAGTCGAGTGCCATCGTCTGCTGAACATTGCGGGCAATCACTCCATAGATTGGCTTGCGCGGGCCGGTGATGGGAATGATGTGATCAGTGTCAGAGAGCCTGCGGGCGAGCCCGGTGTGAGACGGGTCGACCTCATCGATGAGCGAGATGAATTGGTTGGGAAGGATCCCGGGGCGTTCGTTCGGTGAGCCCACCTCGCCCTCGGGAGTCGGGATCGCGCCGGGCACCGCCTCGATGCGCGAGATCGGCAGTTGGCGCTCCGAATAGAGATCGTCGATGAGTTCCCGTGGGACGCGGCTGGTGATGAACCCGGTTGACAGCCAGTCCGCATCGACGCGGTCCGCCTCGAAGTCCTCGGCGACCACGCCGATCGCGTCGCACTTGACGCGCGCGTTGATGTCCTTGGAAACGAAGATCGTGCGCAGCCCCGCGTCGTTCAACGCATGCGCCACCGCAATGATTCTGTTGTCGACGATCCCGAGGTCCAGATCAAAACTCGCGGCAGGTTTCACCCGCATGACGCGAACCGTCCCTCCCTGCTCATTCCAGACAACCCCTTCGAAGAGGTGCCCCATCCCGCGCAGGCGATCGAGTGACCGGATCACCTGCCGCGCATTTCGCCCCTTCTCATCGTTGTTCTTCTTGAAGTTGTCGAGTTCCTCAAGTACTGAGATCGGGATGACAACCTCATGTTCCTCAAACTTGAAGATCGCCTGCGGATTGTGCAGGAGAACATTCGTGTCGAGGATGAAGTGCTTCCGAACTCGCTCCGCACTCGATGCTGCCGACGCCTTCGCCGCGATCTTGTGGGAGCCCGCACCCAACACTGGACGGCTCATCATGGATGAACTCATTCTAGGATTCGCGTAGCCGCTTGGCGAGCGGATCCCCGGATTTGTCCACGAAGGTAGCGTGAAGGGATGGTCAAGCGACTTCTGCGCATCCGCGAACTCTCTGCAGCATTGGCCTCGGTGGCCCCATCGAATCTTGCCGCAGAGTGGGACAATATCGGGCTTCTCTGTGGCGACCCAGCGGGACCATGCAGCCGTGTTCTTCTGACAATCGACCTTACGCAAGCCGTCCTGGAGGAAGCCCGGGAACTTCAGGTCCAGGCCATCGTCGCCTACCACCCGCCGATCTTCGCTCCTCTCAGGCGCATCGTGCAGGGGGACCCGTCATCAAGCGTCGTTCATGAGGCGATCAGGCACTCGATCGCGCTCCTTTCGCCGCACACGGCGCTCGATGCGGTCGCGGGCGGCGTCAATGACTGGCTCGCCGATGGGTTGGGCGATTCGACCAGACGCCCCTTGGAGCCGGCCTCGTCCCTGCCCGCCACCGAGAGCTTCAAGATCGTCACGATGGCCCCACACGAGGCAGTCGATCGGATCCGTGGTGCGATGAGCATCGCCGGAGCCGGACGGATCGGCGACTACTCGCAGTGTTCGCAGTCCTCCCAGGTGGAGGGAACCTTCTTCGGGGGCTCCTCGACCCATCCGCGCGCCGGGCGGCGAGGCAAGTTCGAACGAGTCGCCGAGACGCGCATCGAGATGGTCTGCGGACCACGATCGCTCCCCGCCGCGCTCGCCGCACTGAGGCAGGCGCATCCCTATGAAACTCCCGCGACGGAAGTGCACACGCTCGCGCCGCAACCCTCGGCACGGCAGGGACAGGGGCGCATGGTGCACCTTTCGGCCCCCGCATCGACGCGGGAGATTGCCCGGCGCCTGCGCAAACACCTCGGCGCCGCCCGCATCGAGTGCGCACAGCCGGAAATCCCTCGTTCCGAGCACGAAGTGATCGGCGTATGTGCGGGCTCAGGGATGTCCATGTGCGACGCCGCCATCGATCTCGGAGCGACACTCTTCTTTACTGGAGAGGCGAAGCACCACGACCAGATCGCCGCCACCCGTCGCGGCTGCACGCTGCTGCTATCGGGCCACACCGTCAGCGAGCGCGGGTACCTCCCCACGCTCGCTCAACGGCTCGCTCGCGCGGCCCCACGCATGTCGTTCACGATTTCCAAGCTCGACGCGCACCCGCTGACAGATGCCTGACGACGCGCCGTCCCGCTCGCAGCGGCTTACTTCGCCTCCGTGTGCTCCTGCGCCAGCATTGCGGCTCCGAGGATTCCCGCCTCTGCGCCGAGCGCGCTCGTGACGACCTTGCACTTCCGGCAGGTCGATGGAAAGACATGGAACTCGAACGACTCGCGCACGCGATCGACATACCGCTCTCCAAGCGCCTCGGTCACTCCCCCGCCAAGCACGACCGTATTGACGCTGAGGAGCGTGACTACATTGGCGATCCCGATCCCCAGGAGCTCGGCGGCGTCATCGACGACCCTTCGGCACAGTTCGTCGCCGTCGGCATACGCCTTCGCGATCGGGGAACTACCGAGCATCTCGCCATCAACTCGCGCGGCGAGAGCGGCCCGCATGGGACTCTGCGGGTAGAACCCGGAGATCGTCTCCATCGCCCGCACCATCGAAAGCCTCCCGCAGTTTTCCTCCAGCGTCCGTCGACCGAGTGCCGCGCGGGGAAAGAGAATCATCTGGCCGATCTCGCCTGCCGTGTGGAACGAGCCGCGCCAGATCGTGCCGTCGAGAATGAGCCCGCCACCGATCCCGGTACCGACCCAGACTGCAAGCATGTCCTTCCAATCATGCGCGGCCCCCATGGTCGCCTCCCCCCATGCCGCGGCATTCACATCATTCTCCACAACGACCGGCACTTTCAGCCGCTTTGTCAGAATCGATCTGAGCGGCACATCCTTCCAGCCCAGATTCCCTGCATTGATGACCACCCCCCGATCGAAGTCGATAGCGCTGGGAGCGCCAATCCCAACTGCAGATAGGTCTCTCGGTTCCACCGCCGCGACGGCGCACACGCGCTCGATCGTCTCCACCAGGCGGTCAATCACCGCATCTTGCCCGAGGGATGCCTTCGTCTTCCGTTTCTCGGAGTGAACGATCTTGCCGCGCCCATCGACGAGGCCGACTGTCATGTTCGTGCCCCCGAGGTCAACGCCAGCAATCAGTTTGTCGGAGTGCTTGCTTCGCTTCATCGGATGCGCCTGTGCGAGTCGAGAATATCCTCAACGCTAGACTCGCATCGATGGACGACGGTCCCGCGCAACTCTCGATCGAAGATGTCCGGCATGTCGCAAAGCTAGCGAGGCTTGCCGTGCCCGAGGATCGCCTTGGCCCGATGCGGGAGGAACTCGTAGCCATTCTGGGACACATCGCGCAGCTGCAGGCGGTCGACACGAAGGGGCTGGAGCCGATGGCCCACCCCTTGCCGATGACCAATCGTTTGCGCGCGGACGAATCGCGCCCGGGCCTTTCCCTCAGCGACGCCCTGCGGAACGCTCCTGCCAGACATGGTGACTTCATCGCCGTTCCCAAGGTGCTCGGAGGTGAGTCGTCGTGAATGGCGACCTCGTCGGTGTTCGAGATGCCATCGCGCAGCGCGCGACCTCGGCGCGCGAAGTCATCGACGGCTACCTCGCACGCATCGATGCGGCCAATGGAGTGCTGAACGCATACCACGAGGTCTTCGCTGAGGAGGCGCGCGCTGCTGCGGACTCGGTCGATGCGGCAATCAGTCGTGGCGATCGCCTTGGACCCCTTGCGGGCGTCCCCATCGCCGTCAAAGACAATATTGCGACGAAACTCGGTACCACGACCTGCTCGTCTCGAATCCTCGAGAACTACCGCTCACCCTTTGATGCCACAGTGATCGAGCGGCTTGCGGCGGCAGACGCGATCGTCGTCGGCAAGACCAACCTCGACGAGTTTGCAATGGGATCGTCCTGTGAGCGGTGTGCATGGGGACCGGTCCGCAATCCGTGGGATCCTTCACGCGTCCCAGGCGGTAGTTCCGGAGGGAGCGCCGCCGCCGTCGCCGCCAATCTCTGTGCCGCGGCGCTCGGCTCCGACACCGGAGGATCGATTCGCCAGCCCGCCGCTCTCTGCGGAGTAGTCGGCTTCAAGCCGACCTACGGGCGAGTCTCGCGGTACGGGCTCGTTGCCTTCGGCAGCAGCCTCGACCAGATCGGACCCATTTGCCACAGCGTGCGCGACGCGGCGCTTCTCTATGAAGTCATGGCCGGCGATGATCCGCGCGATTCAACCTGTGCCGCGCGCGCGGTGGAGCCGGTCAGCGCGACGCTGGACGAAACCCCCCGCACTTTTCGAGTGGGCATCCCACACCAGTACCGCAAGGGAAATTCTCCCGCGGTCGACACGGCTCTCGAACGCGCCGCCTTGCTCCTCCAGAAGGCTGGCGCGACGATCGTCGATGTCGACCTTCCCATGACCGATCTCGGCATCTCAACCTACTACGTGATCGCCCCAGCCGAAGCGTCGAGCAACCTCGCCCGCTTCGACGGAATCCGCTATGGCCACCGCTCGACCGCCCATGGTTCGCAAGACCTCTTCGACCTCTATGCCAACAGCCGTGCCGAGGGATTCGGCGCTGAGGTGCAGCGGCGCATCATGCTGGGCACCTATGTGCTCAGCGCCGGCTACTACGACGCGTACTACCGGCGCGCGCTCCAGATCCGCCGTCTCATCAAGCAGGAGTTCGACACCGTACTGGCCCAGTGCGATGTGATCCTCGGCCCCACCTCGCCCACTGCGGCGTTTCCGATCGGTGGGGTAACCGACCCTCTGGCGATGTACATGTGCGATGTCTACACAGTGAACACCAACATCGCGGGAATCTGCGGCATCTCCCTGCAGGCGGGGCTCGACCACTCCGCGGATCGACCACTGCCGGTGGGGATGCAACTACAGGCGCAGGCGTTCAACGAGCCGATGCTCTTCAAGATTGCCCGTGCGCTTGAGCGCGCGAGCGGGCCACTGGATGCCGCGCCACCATCCCTTACGACGGTCGCTTGATCTTTCCCAGTCGTCGCATCGCCATGCGGAACTCGCGCACGAGCCGCTCCGCCTTGTCGAACTCCTCGCCAAAGGAACCTGCCTTCGCGGTGGCTAGATACATTAGTGGCGGTGGCCGCTCCTCAACGCTCAGCGTGACGGGCGCGCCGCTGAGCGTCTCGATGCGAAAGGTCCAAGTGCTGCCTTCCAACTTGGACGACAGCATCCCCATCTCGGCGAGCGTCGCCGCCACACCGGCCGCCTGTCTCACATCACCCCATCGCACCGCGTCGGTGGCATCGGTAAGAGGCGAGGTCGGCATGCCCGCCGCAGTCGCCTGCAATGCCGTGATCACCTGCGCTTCCTGCGCTTTATTTAGCAGCATGTTGGGCGGGTACACGTCACCAGGAAACCGCTCGTTTGACAGGATGGGATTCTCCTTCGGCTCGCACCCTGCCAGCGTGCCGATGCACGCGACAACCAGCGCGAAACGCCGCGCGCATGACGGGCTCTCCCAAGTGTGACGCTTCGCCATCGATCCGGGCAGACTACCTGCGTCGAGATGGGCGTTTGTGCGTCTGCTACTATGGCTCGACTTTCGGCTTGCGCAACCGCCATCGGCTCCATAGCGTAGGCGTTTCCCACACAAACATGGCCAAACTCTTCTACACCATCGATGAGGCAGCGACGAAACTCGGCAAGTCAAGCGACGAGCTCGAGTCGATGGTGGCCTCAGGCCAGCTTGAGCAGTTCCGGATGCATGATGTGCTCCACTTCAAACGGGCAGCCATCGACCAGCTCGTCATGGACGATCTTGGCGATCTACTAGACCTCTCAGTCCCCGGCGGATCCTCTGCCATAGCCAGCTCGATTCCATCAGGTAGCGGCGAGTTCGCCGATCTCAAGTTCGCCGAGCCCACGGGCTTGGGGTCTGGCGGAAGTGCCGGCGGGATCGATCTCGGACTCGGAATGGACGATCCACTCTCGCTCGCTGGATCGCGTGGCGGCTCGGACCACGCGCCGCTTAGCAACACTCCCGATGGTTCGTCGGTCGCCGACTTCCAGTCTTCCGGATCAAGCGAAGCGCTCGGACTCGCCGACTCTGCCGCCAAGAGCTCGATCAATCCATCTGACGCTCCACCGGCGAGCGATAGCGGCGCTGGATCCGGTCTTGATCTCGGACTGGACCTCGACCTGGGGCTTGACTCCCCATCGACTGGGACCGGATCGGGGGGCGGCGGATTCGGCTTGGCCGATAGCGCTGAGCAGGCCACGACCCCCAAGGGCTCCGACCAGAGCGGGTCGGTGGCTGCCAAGTCCGGAACCGGATCGGAGTCCCCGGCTCGACGGGCTGCGGAGGAGGGACTCGCTGGATCCTCCGAACGAACTTCCTCTGAGTCGGGTGGACTAAACCTCGAGACGGTCGGATCTGGTAGTGGCATGCTCGACCTCGCTGGGGACTCGGACCAGTCGACGATGGGGGCTGCGCTACTGGAAGACCCAGGCCACGGAGAAGACGCCGAAGCCGCGCTCGGCGGCGCGGAGGATCTCTTCGCAGGCCCGTCGGATGAGCAGTCGTATGAGGACTCTCCAGCGGCCGCATCATCCCCGATGGCTGGCGGCACCATGACGCTCACGCAGGCCGCCACTGCAACTATTGACACAGCGTCGAGCGGACTCAGCATCGGCCTTCTCGCTGGCGCGCTCGCGGCCATCGTGCTTGGTGCGGTAGTTGTCATCGGCACTCGCATGGGCGGCGGTTCGGCACTCGCAGGAATGATCACGGGCGACCTTGTTCTCTGGCTGGGTGCTCTGGCGGGCGTCACGGTTCTCGCTGGCGGCATCGGCTTCTTCGTCGGCCGCGCGATCGAGTGACCCTCTCCCCCTACGGGATCCGCGAATGGGGAATGGCGACGGCCGCGGCAATCGCCGCGCTGATCCTCGTCTGGCCCAGTCAGTGGATGGTCTTCCTTGTCGTAATCCTGTGGATGTTGATAGTGGCGTTTTTCCGCGATCCCCTCTGGCGCCGGCCGGCGACGGTGAATCCCGACGATCTCGTGAGCCCAGCGGATGGCGTGGTATCGGCGGTCCTCGAACTCCCATTTCATGAGGCGGTCGGTGGGCCCGCGACGATTGTCCGGGTGTTCCTCAGCGTGCTCGATGTTCACATCAATCGCATGCCATGTGAGGCGCGGGTCGTTTCCGTTCAGCACTCGCCAGGCCGCTACCTCGATGCACGGACTCCCGAGAGCGCGCAGGTCAACGAGTCAAACCTCATCATCATCGAGGGGGTCACCGGGGTGCGCCTTGGTGTGCGGCAGGTCTCAGGCGCGATAGCCCGGCGAATCGTCTGCGCGGTCGGGGTGGGATCACGCGTCACGCGCGGTGAGCGCTTCGGCATGATCAAGTTTGGATCGACCACCGAACTCATCATCCCCACTCGCGCGACCAACACGATTCGTGTCGCCAAGGGGGCGAGAGTCACTGGCGGCGTGACCGTACTGGCCTCGATGCCATCGGTGTAGAGCCCACACGACTCGTCACTCGTCGGAGCGTGGGTCTGGATCCGGGGTCTCAAGAGGCCACGAAGGCTTCGCACGATTGAGAATGCGATTGACGCGCTCGAGCGCGGAACCGAGTGCCGCCCCGACCGCGCGAGTAACCCGCTCGGACTCCGGACTGAACGGCCGCTGGCCATCACGGAAGAGAACAATGACCGCCTCGGGCTGGGCGGAGTCTGCACTTCGACAGGCGAACGCGAGCGTCGACCGCCCTGGCAGCACCCCGGCGAGACCTTCCAACCCTTCGGGTGCGGGTTCCCCCGCAGTGAGTCTGACGATTCCTTCGCGCTCAGAGATCTTCGCGCACCATTGGGACGCCAAGTGTTCGATCAACCCCCCCGCGCTTCGTCGTGACAGGTCGTCGCGCACATAGGCCGCGAGCCGATACTTCCCTCCCTCGCAGATGAACAGCGCCGCATTCGACAGCCCTGCCCGCGCGATCAGATAGTTCGCCCCGATCTCGACAATCGGTTCGGTCTCCGCCTCCTGCGCCAAGAGCGTCCTGCACTCGGCTTGCATCGCGGCGATCCCCTCTCGGTCCCGCGTGAGCTCCTCCACACCCGCGAGATTCGCGCATGCACCTCCGAGACGCCTTTCGAGCGCGGTTCGCTCCTGCGAGAGGCGCCGACAGGCGCTCTCGAGCACCGCGATACGATTCGCGCCCACCCGCGTGTTCACAGCGGTCTCGAGGAGCGATCCAAGCGTGGCGACGATTCGATCATCGGCGGTCCAGTGCGATGGCTCAATCCAGTCCGCGATCCCGGCTCGCAGGAACTCCGCGACGACCGACCCTGCAGGCCATCGCCCGAGAATGAGAATTGAAGAGTGCGGATGGGCCTTGCGGGCAGCGGCTGCGACGCGGCGCGCCCGTTGGTCCATCGAGTCGTAATCAAGAATCACAAGATCGATCGGCTGGCCGCGCAGCGCGCGAATTGCCTCGCGCGGTCCGCGGGATCGCTCGACCCGCAGGTTCCATCCCGCACGGGATGAGACTGCGTCAAGCGGTGCGCTCCCTAACTCAGTCGCGGCACCCACCAGCAGTACGCGCGCGCGGCCAAGTGTTCGGGGATCGGTGATGGAGTGGGACATGGGGTTTGCTCCACACCCCACATCGGGCTCCCAGGAGCCATGCTTGAGCGGACTTCCTCGTCTTTTCGCCCCAAACTTCGACTTATCGCGCCTGCCGCGCCCGCCAGAGCGTGACTGCCTCCGGCTCGCGCGGATACCGCGCCGACAGGCGCATGGGATCAATGACTTCGCCACGAGCGTGCAGGTCCCGTGCCACTGCAAGGCAGTCTCTTGCGTGGAAGGTTGGTTCGACGATCTCGATCTTCGCCTCGGCGCACCAAGTTCGGATCGACTGCGGCATGTGTTCGTCGCCCAGCAGGACACGCGACATCGGCAGCGTGAGTGTTCCGGCGGTCACGGATCGCTCCCACCCCACCACGAGTGAACCTCGTTCGTCCATGTCAACAAGCGTCGCCCAGCACTGCTCCCCTTTCGACGCCAATGCCACGATCACGGATCTGCCCACATCCATCCAGCCTTCGCGCGCGCCTTGGGCAGCGACCAGTGCCGACGGCACATCGATGGCGGGAATCCCGAGCGACTCGCATAGTCCTTTCGCCGTGGCAATCGAAACGCGAAGTCCGGTGAAACCACCGGGACCCGTCGACACGGCGATGGCTTGGAGGTCTCCAGGCGCGAGTCCCGCCCGTCGGCACAGAGTGTCGATGGCAGGCAGAAGCAGATCGCGCTCCCGTGGATCGCCCGATGCGACCTCCGTGTGCACAACTGCGTCCAACCCCTCGACGGCGACGCTTACTTGCCGCTGGCTTGACTCGATGGCGAGGAGTACGGCCATTACGAGGGCGGGCGATAGAGGCCCAGTGGAATCGCCGAGCGCTCAATGTCACGAGCACTGGGAGCCTTGGCGGCGAGATCGATCTGGACAACGACGCCACGATCGTGGTCGCTGTTGACGACGACCAGCCCGTCGACTGGACTCTCGATCCCCATCTCGGCGTGGCAGTGGCCAACGAGGAACACCTTGGCATCGAACTTCGCCAGGAGCGCCTTCACATGAGCGGGGTCCTGCAATCGGCCCCAGACGAGACGCCACGCGCCGCCATCGGGGCCGAGGTAGTCCGCGTCCTCGAGCGGACGATCGAAGATGGCGCGGTCGAAGTCGCCCTGTGCGGGGATCGAGTGGCCGCACCACACCCCGTTCTCGGCTCTCACTACCAGCGGCATCGCTCGGATGAAGTCGCGGATCGCGGTGGCCACCTCTTCGGCGCGATCAGAGAAAACATAGTCGAGCCCCGCATCAAACATGGCCACCTGATCGCCACCACCCTTGCTGACGGCGATGCGAAAGCACTGCGCGAGTTCGTGGTTTGCGAGGATCGGATGGACCTGCCTTGGGTAGCGCTGCACGAGTGCCGCGACCGCCGACAGATTCCGGTACGACATATCCATTCCGTTGAACACCCTCTCGCCGTGGATGAGTTCGTGGAGGATCACATGGTTGTCAGGGGACTCGTCGAGGTTCGCGAGGCGCACGATTGCTTCAAGGTGACCGGGATAGTCGTGAATGTCCCCCGAGAAGAGGAGCGTCCCTCGCAACGGCAGTCGCACCGAAGCGCCCTGTCGAAGCGGCGAATCTTCCATCGCGTCGGCCCCAGCCTCCAACACCGAGATCACTTCGTCGGCGTCGAGAAAGTTGACCTCCGGAAGGGACATCAGCGTGCACCATCGACCTTGGGAACCTGCATGACGACTGCGAATGACCCCGTGCCGCTGGCTGTCTCGACCTCGACGAGCGCGTAGATCAATCCGTCGACTCCGGGGGCCGGTGAAACCTTTAGGAGCACCGCGACATCTTCCCGGTTCCCGGGCCGGGTTCCTTCGAGGCTTGCAACTAGGCTCGGAGAGAGCGACTTCACCGACTTCACCTGCGACCAGTCGGGGCGCACGACCGCCCCTCGGCCCGTCGAGTTGTAGTGCTCGATCACAATGGGCACTGAGACCGACTGACCGCTTGGTACTCGCCCGGCCACGACGATCGGCTCGGGGAAGAACCAGAATCGGTCAGCCTTCGTCGGATCGGCGCGGGATCCTGTGCACTCGTGGCGGATTCGCAAGGCGATCAGCGGACAGTCCGGCCGATCGGTCTCGACGATCCACCAGAGCGGCATCGACTCGCAGGGACTCGTGGGGGCGTTCCACTTGAGTGTGTAGGACGCGCGGGGCGCATCAGTTGCTGGGTTGAATCCCTCAAACACCGGCGCCACCCCGCCCGCACTCACAACCGTGAATGGCTGCCGATCCTCACTCGTCACGAGGATCGTCCCGCCTGACACTTTCTTGAGGGCATCGACAAATGCGGGTGTGGCTCGAATCGGAAGGCTGGCATCGGCCTTCATAAGCGCCATCATTGGTTGCGCATACCCCTCAAAGGTCAGGAAGACCTTGGCGTCCTTTTCGCCGGGGGTTGTTGGGACATCCAGTGTCGCCTCAAGGATCGCCTTCGAGCCCGACGCGATCATCGTCCCCGCGAGTTGGTTCACATCAGTGCACTTGCAACTGGGAACCACTGACTTGATGGTCACCGGCGCACTCCCCGTGTTCACAATCTCGAATGCCGCGCGATGGCGCGAGCCCGGAGCCACCCTCCCGAAATCGATGATCGACGGCGTGATGACGACCGGTGGCGCCTGCGGCGCTCCGTAGGCGAGCGACCCGGCACACGCCACGATTGACGCAACCCCTAACTGGAAACGACGCGCGGAAACTCGAATCATTGGTTTGCTATCGTACTTCCCCTCCATGGAGCTCCTCACCATCGACAACCTGGTGGCGTTCGTCACACTGAGTGCCCTCGAGATCGTTCTCGGAATTGACAATGTCGTCTACATCTCGATCCTCTGCGGACGGCTCCCCGAGTCACAGCGAGAATTGGCGCGCCGATGGGGGCTTGGTCTCGCCATGGGAATCCGCATCCTGCTGCTCTTTGGGGTGGGATGGCTCTCAAGACTCACGACACCCCTCGCCTCGTTCTCGCTTCTTGGGCACACTCTTGAACCCAGTGTGCGCGATCTCGTCCTCGGAGTCGGCGGGCTAGTTCTAATGATCAAGGCGGTCTTGGAGATGCACCATCAGGTGGAGGCTCCGCACGAGGACACAATCCCCCTAGCCAACAGGCGTGGATTTGCCGCGATCCTGTCCCAGATATTACTGATGGACATCGTCTTCTCCATCGACTCTGTGATCACGGCCGTCGGAATGGCGAACAACCTCACCATCATGATCGCTGCCATCGTCCTCTCTGTCGGCGTGATGATGTTGTGCTCCGGGGCGGTCGCGCGTGTAATCGAACGACATCCGACCCTCAAGACACTTGCGCTCTCGTTCCTGGTGTTGATCGGCGCTGCGCTCGTCTTGGAGTCTGTGCACATTCCGTTCCCCAAGGGGGCGATCTACTTCACGATGGCGTTCTCGCTGGTCGTCGAGATGGTCAACATCCGCATGCGGCGCAAGACCGTCCCGCGGAGCACGTAGCGGCACTCGCCGCGCCTGAAACTTCGCTCAGGGAGTCCAGCTGCTCAGGACGACCGTCAGGTCTTGGCCGTCGGTGGTGGCATCGCCATTGATGTCCGCGCAGGGGCTCGCCCAGCACGACAGGATGATGGTGAGATCGGCGCCGTTGACGACCCCGTCGCCATTGAGATCGGCGGGATTCGGCTCCGGGCAGGCAATCTCGCCGGACGCTGGAACGACCTTGTAAATGCCGCCGCCGTGGTCGATGATGTAGAGCTCGCCGTTGCCGTCCTCGCCGAAGGACGCGATCTGGTTGACCGCCTGTCCGCCGAGCGCCGTCTGCAACTCGCTGTTGCGGGTCACGAACTCGGTCACCACATTGTTGACCATCCGGAACGACCATGAGTTGTTCGCGGAGTAGTCAGCGTAGAAGTAGACCCCCTGCATGTCGGGCATCGCGCACCCTCGATAGACATATCCGCCGGTGATGCAGTAGCCGCCTGTGGCCGAGTGGGTGTGTGTTCGCACGGGGGCGGTGAGGGTTGCACCATTGCAGGTGCAGCCGGTGAGACCGGTGCAGCTGTTTCCCTCAGTGCAGCGCCATCCGTAGTTGCGCCCGCCAGCTGCCCCCGACGGCTGGTAGTCGATCTCCTCGACGGCGTTCTGACCGACATCGCCTATGTAGAGGTCGCCGTTCTCGCGGTCGAAGCTGCATCGCCAGGGGTTACGAAGGCCGTACGCCCAGACCGCGTCGTCCATGGTGGTTGCGCCACCGGCGTATGGGTTGGTCGCGGGGATCGTGTAGTACGGGGAAGCGCCGCCGACAGTCGGGGCGATGCGGTGCATTTTCCCGAGTTTGCTGGTGAGGTTTTGCGCGTTGCCCGACGGATCGTCCGCG
This sequence comes from Phycisphaerales bacterium, assembly GCA_009691915.1. Classification (GTDB taxonomy): domain Bacteria; phylum Planctomycetota; class Phycisphaerae; order Phycisphaerales; family SM1A02; genus F1-60-MAGs104. The sequence goes on along the minus strand of SIAD01000003.1, from coordinate 44,460 downwards.
CTGCCGCCATCGCCGGTACCGATGTAGAGATCGCGTGTCCCTGGCTTGAAGTCCATCCATCCGCCATTGTGATTCGTGTATGGGTCGGACCAACTCAACATGATGACGCCGGTCGCATTGGCCACATTGGGATTCGCAGCGCTGCGCGTGTAGCGGGCGACCACATTCGTTCCAGACCCCGTGTAGTACACAAAGAACTGTCCGTTGTTTGTGTAGTCCGGATCGAAGGCCAATCCGAGCAGCCCCTGCTCATCGCTGATGGAGGCGCCTCCAGTCACGATCGCATCGATGTTGAGGAACGCCGTTGTCAGAAGCGTCGGAGTCGCTGTGGAGATGTCGATGATCCGGATCAGCCCCCGCTTCTCAATGACGAACAGCCGGTCGGTGTCGCCGGGCGCGTGCGTGAGAAAAGTCGGGTAGGTGAGCCCCGTCGAAAGAACCAGTTTTGGCTTGATGGCCGTCGTGCCAGCCAAGGCGCCTGAGGCAACGGCGAACGAGAGGCAGACGGTGGAGAGAGTGGTCAATCGCATGGAGATCTCGGGTGTGCGCCTATACGCGCGTAGTGGTCTCACTGTACACCCCTATTGCCAAAAAACAAGGAATTGGGGACCGCTGCCGGACCATTCTTACGGTTTTATGGCTGCCCGCGGCGTCAGGAACTCGAGAAACCGCTCCGCGCTCGCGCAGAGGCGGTCTGCGGCCAAACTTGCCGCTTGTGGTGTCGCAGCCTCGGCAAGGGCTGGCAGGGCTGTTGCCGCGTATCCGGAGTCGCGATCGCTCGCCAACGCCAGGTTCCGATACCAGGGCCTGCCAGGAATGCCGTCCATGTCAAGCAAGGCACGGTCGATGGCACGCGCCCTGCGGTCGAGGGCGGGGGTCACTTCTGTGACTCCTCCGACCGCATTGGCCGCCGCGATGTCCCGGTCAAACGCCGACGCGGCCGCGACGCATTTCGCAAAGCACTCGGCGACACGCCGCGCCGCGTCCTGTTTGGCCGCCTGAACAGAGTCGTCTGATGGCGCACTGGTCCCTTCGATCGCCGCGCACGCCTTACGGACATCATCAATCATGTCACTCGCCGAGACCGGAGTGACCGGCAACTGCGAGAGCGCTGCCATGATCGCCAAGGTCGCCCGCGCAACGATCGATGCACTTGCGTAGTCCTCCCCGACAGTCTTCCGATACCACGCCGTCGTGTCGTAGTTCGAGTGATAGGCCGTTCCGGGAGCGCCTGATGCACTCACTCCCACCGACGGAACCCCCGCGTGAAAGATGAATCCGATGTGGTCGCTTCCCGCGCCGATCGCGCCGACCTTCTCGCGACCGAGCCCGCTTGCCGCCGCGACGACCGCCTGAAGGCTCGGAGATGCGCTCGCGCCGAGATTCGGCCCCATCGACGCCATGTCGAGATTCAAGTACCCCCGCACACCGCCAAGTTTGTCGCGCCGAGCCTCGACCCACTCGGTCGATCCGATGATCCCGAACTCCTCGGCCCCCCACGCGCAGAAGAGGATGTCGCAGTCTGGCCGGACGCCCGCAGCGGCGCACTTCGAGAAGGCCTTCGCGCATTCCATCAGGACAATCGTCCCTGCCAGCGGATCCGCCGCGCCGAATCCCCACGCATCATGATGGCATCCGACGATCACGCTCGACCCGTCCTGCCTCGTTCCCTTGAGGGTGGCAATGACATTCGCACTGCGGCGAACCGTCCGCTTCTGTTCGACCTTCATACGGACGCGAAGATCCGCTCCGCCCTCAAGGCGGTACGGGAGCTCGAGCCCTCCCTTCCATGAGGCATCGGGGACCTCGCGCCCGCGCATCTTCGACAGGATCTGTGCCGCCGCGCCGTAGCCAATCGGCTGCACTGGAATCTTCGGCAGGTCGACGGTCGACTCATCAACGCGCACTGCGTCCTCTGTTGCCGGAATCATTGGAGTCAGCGGATCTCCGGGATACGGAAGAGTTCCCACCGCGCCGCGCTGGATGCAGGTGTCGTTGGCCCAAGTCCCCTGTGGGTAGACCGCGCCCTTGGTGAACCCGCTGTCCGCCGGATCGATGTACATGAGGAGCCCCGCAGCCCCGGCATCTTGGGCGAAGCGAGCTTTGTAGCCGCGGAAGTTGCCGCCGTAGCGGGCGATCACGATCTTTCCCGTGACCGAGACGCCCAGTTCCTTCAGCCGCGCAAAATCTGCTCGAGTCCCGTAGTTCGCGTAGATCACTTCGGACTCGACTTCCCCCGAGCCGCTGTAGGCATTCCATCCCCAAGTGAGATCAGGATGCGCGGCCGCGGGATCTTCCGCGAGGTTGCGCTCGATGATGGGGAGGACGCCCCGTCGCGCAGGTTGGGTGTCAGCGGGCCCGACGATCTCGACGCGGGCCGAGACGGGGCTCGCGAGGTACGCCCAGAATTCGTCGACCTCGACCTCAAGACCCATCTGCTTGAACGCGATATCGAGTCGACGGATTTCACGCGCGTCGCCGTCCGTTCCAGCGACATGGGGCTCGCTCCCCAGAAGATCGTGCCACTGACGGAGGCTCGCGGGGTCGATGCATGCCTCGAGCTTCTTCGCGAACTCCGCGGAATCGTCCGGCGCGGCAGACGCCAGCGCCAACAGCAGCGCGGCTGCAATCACTTCGTCATACCCAGGACTTCCGGCCATGGATTCCCGGTGTGGCACACCCGCCCAGTCTTTTCTACATAGTCCTGGTGATACTCCTCGGCCGGATAGAAGGTCTTAGCTAGCTCAACCTCCGTCACGACCGGGCTCTTCCACCGCGCCGATCTCTTCAACTCGTCGACAAACGCTCTCGCCTCGCCAAGTTGTCCCTCGGTCGCACAGTAGACGCCGCTTCGGTACTGAGTCCCCGCGTCGGGACCCTGCCGATTGAACTCGGTCGGATCATGCATCAGGAAGAAACCCTCGAGGAGTTGCCGATAGGTGATCGTCTTCGGGTCATAGGTCACCTTGACCGCTTCAGCGTGCCCCGACTCGTCGGTACAGACATCCTTGTAGGTTGGATTCGGTGCCCTCCCCTGCATGTAGCCGCTCTCGGCATGGATGACTCCGGGCGCCTGCTGAAATGAGTGCTCGACCCCCCAGAAACAGCCACCTGCGAAGTACGCGGTCTCAACTTCAACGCCACGGGACTCCGTTGGAATGGGGGCTCCGGCGTCGAGGAACTTGAGCGCCGCGCTGTTGAGACAGAAGCGCAGCTGGGTGGGCTCCGGGCCGTCATCAAAGACATGGCCCAGGTGCGCGCCGCAGCGCGTGCAGTTGATCTCGAGGCGAGTCATGCCGTGCGAAGAGTCGCCCTTGGTTGTCACATGCGCCGGATCGAAGGGGGCAAAGAAGCTTGGCCATCCCGTGCCCGAGTGAAACTTCGCAGATGATGCAAAGAGGGGCAGTCCGCACACGACACAGCAGTAGATGCCAGCCTTCTTGTTGTCCGTCAAGTTTCCACAGAACGCCGGCTCAGTCCCGGACCGCTGTGTGACTCGGTACGACTCGGGGTCGAGTGCCTTTGCCAGCTCTCCAACGCGTTCCTTCGACAAAGGGGTCACATCGTGGCCGGCGCGAGAGATGGCGCGCACGGGGAGACCCGCCTCTTTGGTGGATTCACGAGCGGGCACCTGAGCGGTCTCCTGGGTGTGATTGTGAGGATCGCCGCAACCCAACATGATCGCGGCGAGCAATCCGAGGGCGAACAGAGGCACGGGGGCCAGAATACTGCGCGCTTCATGCGCACCATTGGCTCTCGGTGCCCGTATCATTGTGGCGTTCTTTGACAATCGGGGCCGAACTGGCTTCGACCGGCCCAGCATGGCTTGTCGTCGCGCGTCGTGGAGCATCCAGGCCACGCAAAAAGGATGCAAAAACACGTCTGCCAACACGCAGTACGCACTCGCGGCCTAATTAGGCTGCGCGGTCACTCCGCCTGACGCCCGATGGGGCGGGGGACCGACACAAATCGGGCTGGTTCCAATGGGCTGGCACGCCGCGGAGGAACGAGACAATTGCGTGCCAAGGTCTGCTGCATGTCGCTGCCCAACAGAGCGCGGACCGAGATTGAAGGGGCGGCTACACGCGTAGAAGCGGCTTGACATCGGGATCGGCACAGGGGTTCGACTCCCCTCGGCTCCACTATTTTGTTCGTAGCGCCTTCAATTGCTCTAAGTGCTCCATGACGACATGACTACGGCCCGCGAAAAACCCCTCTCGATCAGCCCTGGCGACTCGACCGGCGGGTCAAGCCACACCAATTGGAAGGCCATCGTGGATGCCGCCTCCAGTTCGGTCACTTCAGATCAGAGCCGCGAGGCGGTCGCGCAGCGGTACTGGCCCGTCATCAACGCATTCGTGAAACGCAGCGGAGTGAACACCGCAGAAGCTGACGATGTCACACAGGGATTCATCGCCGATGTGCTGCTTGGGAGAAACCTCCTGGCATCGGCGACACCCGAGCGCGGGAAGTTCCGCGCACTCCTGATGGCCTCGGTGAGGAACTACACGATCGATCAACTCCGAAAGCGCATGGCGGCATCCCGCAAGCCCGAAGCGGGCTGGGTGGTCCAATTGGAAGATGACACGGGCAGTGTCGCAGTTGACGGTGACCCTGAGCGTGCCTTTCTCTCGGCGTGGGTGGTGATGATCATCGACCGGGCATCCAACGAAGTCCGGGAACACGCACTCCGCAGCGGCCAGGAAATGCACTGGGACATCCTTGACCGCCGCCTCCTGCAACCATGCATGACGGGCGCGGTGCCGGTCAGCACCGAGGCGTTCATGCGGCAGTGGTCGCTCTCGTCGGCAGTACAGGTCGCCAACATCGTGGCACGCATGAAGCGCCGGTTCACTGCCGCGCTCATGGCGCAACTTGGCCAGTTTGATGAGGACAGCGAAAGCGTTGTCGCAGAGGTGAGCGCGCTTCTTGTGGAAATCGGTGGTGGGCGCCGATGACCGATCCCGAACGCACCGCGGTGCCGATCCTCGAGTGGGTTCTGCAATCAGGGTCATCGCCCGCCATCACACTCACCACCTGGATCGCCAAGGAAATCGAGCCAAGCGCAGTGAGCGCCATCGATCTGATGGTAGACCCCAAGACGCCGTGCGCAACGCTGCTGGCCTGCAAGGACGCGTTCAAACATCTCACGCTCGACGGCGAGACCGTCGATGATCGGACGCTTGGCGCGGTGTATTACGCTGCGTCGATCGCAGCCGCCATGGCGAATCATCGGACGCGGATCACTCGCCAGTCGAGCCACGCCCTCGAGCATGCGTTCCGAAACATATGGATCGATGAGAGCGCGGATCTGCGCCTTCGCGACATCGCCTGGCGAGCGTTCTTCACACTTCGCATGGGGCTCGAGGCCACGGCTGACTAGTCAGAAGTTCTGACAGGTGTGGCCGAACCGTCATTGAAGTGAAGTTGGATCGACGGGATCCGGCAGCACGATGCCGGCACTGCCGAGAGTCGTGCCGGTCGCGAACGCAAGATCGATGAGCGCGATCTCGTATCCGGCGAGAGCATCAACCTCGCGGCTCTGCGCGTCGGCGAGCCGTGCGGCGGCATCGAGCACATCCGTGCTGGTGCGCAGTCCGACATCGAACTGCCGCTGCTCTCCCTCGAATGTCCGCCCCGCGAGGACGGATTCGAGCCGCGCTGCGAGAATGCGCCGCCAGGTGTTCTCTACGGTGTCCGCAGCATTGAGCACCTCCTGCACAATGGCCTGCTTGCGCGCTTCCACCGAGGACAGCCGCTGAAGACGCGTCAGAATTGCGCGGCTGACTGCTGACTTCGCTGCTTCGTTCCCGATCGGGATGTTCGCCGTCGCGGTCACCGTGTAACCATCCGCGTTGCCGACGGCGGCGTACGCACTTCCGAGAGAAGTGTCATCGCCGAGGTATTGGTACTGGTAGGAGACAACGAAGTTCGGCAGCGCGGCATTGCGTGCAAGATCGATCTGCTCGGAGTCGACGAGCAGCTGGAGTTCCAATTCCAACAGTTCCATTCGCCCATCCATCGCGTCGGCGAGTAGCTTGTCGTCGTCGAAGCGCAGACTGACGGGTACCGCGTCTGTGACCGGCCGGATCGCGGTCGTACTCTCCAACGGCAAGCGCGGATCGTTCATCAACCGCTTGAGATCTCGCTGTCGAAGGCGCAGGATGTTGTCTGCGACGATCACCTGTTCGACCGTTGATCCCATGCCGCTCTCCGCACGCATGACCTCGATTTCGGCCGCGACCCCCTGCTCAACCCGCCGCTTGGCGCTCGTGAGCTGCTTCATGGCGACCTCATACTGGCGCACGCGGACATCTAGCTGCCTCGATGCCCGGTAGAGATTCCAGTACGCCTTCTCCGCGTCGGCGAGGATGCGGATGGCCTGCAGCTTCGTCCGGGCGTCGATGATGCGCCCCTGGTACTTCGCAATGCGGATCGACGCGGTATTCGTGCGGATTCCTGCCCCCCTGAGCAGCGGCTGCGAGATCGAGAACTGCATTCCCGCCTCATACGGCTCGTACCCGGGAATGATCGACGCGTTCTCGTCCGCCTGATTTAAGAGAGTCCCGGCAGTGATGGTTGCGCCGGTCACCAGGGGGACGCTGACATTCAGGTTTGCATTGCTCGTGTCGGCCGACACCCCATCCTCGAGCTGCGTGAGGAATCCTGTCGTATTGCGTACGTACGAGGCGTTGAGGATCGCCTCGAACTTCGCCAGTTCCTGATTGATCCGAGTGACGCCGACCGCCGGATCAAACCGGGTGACACCGATCTCGAGGTTGTTGGCGAGCGCGCTGACGCGAACTTCGCTGACTGTGACATCGGACTTCACTGGGTAGGACGGAGGTGTGAATCCCCTTTCGGTCGCGGCCTCGACCGCATCCTCCAGAGACTGCGGTTTGATCTCCGACTTCTTTGATGGATCAAACGCCCCGATCGACTGCGTACTCGTCAGTGGTCCCCAGATTTCTTCGTCCTTGGCGAAGAGGTCGTTCTGGCATCCGTGCAACGAGCCCATTCCGGCGCACGCCGCCACACCGACGATCAGGCCACGAATCGACCGTCTCAGCGAATCACTCATGGCGCAGAGCCTCGATGGGGTCAAGGCGCGAGGCCTTGAGGGCGGGGAAGAATCCGAACGCGACGCCGACCGCGGCGCTGAAGGCAAAGCTCACCCCGACCGCCCACATCGGCACATCCGCGTGCTTGAGCGGTGCTCCGGGGATAAATGTCAGTCCGATGGCAGTCAGCTTCCCACAGAGCACACCGATCAACCCGCCGAAGAGGCATAGCACTACTGCCTCCAGAAGGAACTGCATCAGGATCGCCGCTGGGGTTGCGCCGACCGCCTTGCGCAGCCCGATCTCCCGCGTCCGTTCTGAAACCGAGACCAGCATGATGTTCATGATCCCGATACCACCGACGAGGAGGCTGATCCCCACGATCCCCGCCGCCACGGCGGTGATCCCCGTGGCCATCGTCTTGAACTGCTCGATATAGCGGTCGATCGCCTCTACGCGAAAGGTGTCGGGGTCTCCCGGCTGGATGCCACGAATCCTCCGCATCGTCCGCTGAATCTCGATCTGCGCCTCCTCGGAGACCTCGGCGTTTCTTGCCAGTGCCGCAACGCGGAGAAAATACTCGGGAGGCTGCAGCTTGACGGCCATTGAGAACGGGATGAACACCTCTCCAGTGTCCGCGCCCATTCCGAACATCCTTGACTGAATTGTCTCAACGAGTCCGACAACGAGGAACCTCCGACCTCCGATCAGGATGTGGCTCTCAACGCCATCGTCCGGGAGGCGCAAAGCATCCACCGCCGCCTCATTGAGCAGGCACACCTGGCGCTCGCGGTCCTCGTCGATCTGGCTGAACTGGCGCCCCTCTATGACTCGCCGGTTCTCCGTCTCATGCCAGTCCGGCCAGATGCCGACCACCGAGATCCCCTCAAGCTCGCGGTCGGCGCTCAATACCGTCACTCCGATTTCTGTCACGGGCGTGATCGCGCGCAGCGACGGGCACCCCGCCTGGAGCTCGCGGACTTCCCACGGTTTGATGCGCATCTTGTCCCAGGGAACCTTGTTGCGCGGCACATTGTCGGGCCGACTCGGGAAGACGAAAATGCGGTTAGCCCCGAAGGATTCAAACTCCTGCAGGACACTCGCCTTGAGACCGGTGAGTGCGGCGATGACCGCAGTCGTGCTCGCAACTCCGACAATGATCCCGAGCGAGGTGAGAATGCTTCGCCTTCGATTGGCCCAGATCTGCCCGAGGGCGAGCTTGATTGCCTGTGCATAGAAGTACGGTGTCAGAATCACCGCACCGCCCTCCCCGCAGTGTCCTCGGCGATGGAAAGGTCACTGAGGATCTGACCGTCCTTCAAGCGGACGACTCGCTGGCAGTACGCCGCGATGTCATTCTCGTGCGTGACGATTAGCACGGTCTGCCCATCCTGATGGAGCTTCCGGAAGATCTCCATGATCTCGTGGCTGGTGACTGAGTCGAGGTTCCCAGTGGGCTCATCGGCCATCAGAATCGCCGGACGATTGAGGATCGCCCGCGCGATTGCGACTCGTTGCCGCTGCCCTCCCGACAGTTGGTTCGGGCGGTGGGTGACCCGGTCAGTCAGTCGCACACGGTCGAGTGCTTCGAGCGCTCGTCGCCTGCGCTCGGCGGATGTGAGTCCGCGCTCGAGCGAGTAGATCAGTGGAAGTTCGACATTTTCAAGCGCCGTCTGCCGCGCCAACAGCTCGAATGACTGGAAGACGAATCCGACTTTCTCGTTGCGTACAAGCGCGAGTTGGTTGGCGGTCATCTTGGCCACACTCTTTGAGTCGAGTTCGTACGACCCCGCGGACGGCCGATCGAGGCACCCGATGATGTTCATTAGTGTGCTCTTGCCCGAACCCGATACCCCCATCACCGCAACCATTTCATTGCTTCCGATTTGCAGGTCAAGTCCGCGCAGAGCGTGAATCTGTTCCTCCCCAACCCGGTAGACCTTTCGCAGCCCTTTAATCCGGATCATCTGGCGTCACATGCCGATCCTGACGGACATTCCAGAACGAGACCGCCGTCCGCCGGGTCTTCCTGGCCCACCGATCATGGTTGCATCCTTGCGAAGAGTCTCGCCGTTAGTGAGCTTCTCAAGTGTCTTGTAGGGGCCGATCACCACGCTCTGGCCAGCCTCAAGCCCGGCCTCGATAATCGTCTCGGTCAGGCTGCTGGCACCAAGTTTCACGGCGGTCGGGAGCGCCACACCATCGTTGTCCCGATAGATGATCGGGACGACTCGCTGCGCGTCCTTGAAGTGAGGCGAATCTGCGAGATCCGCCTCAAGGTCATCCCGCTTGCGCTCAACAATCGCCTGCGTCGGCACCACCAAGCCATGGTGCTCCTTGATGGTGATGTCCGCATTGGCGGCGAGCCCGGAATACACCTTGAGCCCCTCGGTGTCGAGGGAGATGTCGACCTTGAAAGTTCCAGCGGACTGGGCCTGAGACCCGCCACCTGCCGTCAAGGTCCGCTGAAGGGCCACTTCCTCCACGACCCCGGAAAACACCCGCTCAGGAAAGGCGTTGATGTGGATCTCGGCCGGCTGCCCTTCCTGCACTTTGACGATGTCGGCCTCGGCGACCTGCACGCGAACGCGCATGCGCCCAAGATCAGCAACCGTCATGATGACCGTGCCGGCGTTGTTCATCGTCCCGACCACCACCAGCTCACCAACCTCCGCATTGAGCCGCGTGATCGTCCCATCGATCGGCGCGCGCATCGTGGCGTAGGCGACTTCTTCCCTAACGCGTTCGATCTCCGCCTCGCTGGCGGCGAGCGAGCTCTCCAGCGCGCCGAGCGTCTTAGCGGTCGCCGCGACAGTCGCCTGAAGTTCCTCGCTCCGTACAAGCGCGTCGTCGAGCGCCTGCCTCGACACATCCCCGGTCTCGAAGAGCTTTCGCTGCCGCTCAAGGTTTCGCAGAGCATTCTCGAGGGATTGCCTAGGGCCGGCCGAACGGGCCTTCTCCGCTTCCAGCCTCGCCCGTTCTCCATCGCGTCTTGCTGTCGTTGACGCCAACTGTGCCTTTAGGTTCCGATCGTCCAACTGCACGACGACATCACCCTTCTTGACCGGATCCCCCTCGCGGAATGCCAACGCCACGATTCGTGCCGAAATCTGCGCCGAAATGTCCACCTTTGAGACCGGTTCGACATAGCCGGGGGCGGAGACGCTCTCGCGCAAGGACCCCTCCGCCACGAGCGCGATCCGAGCCTCAAGCCCGCCCTCGGCCTGGATGTCCATCAGGACACCCCACATCTCTTTCCCGAACATGATCGCCACGACAACGACGACGATCGACGAGATGACTCCGTACTTCATTGGTTTCGACACGGGGGCTCCTCAACCGCAGGGGGAACCAGAGAGGCTACATCACAGGGGTAAGCGCGAAAGCCCCCCTGGTCCTACGACCAGAGGGGCTTGTTGTAGCAGAAGCAGTGTTGTGATTACCGAATCGACTTACGGGCAGATGCCCCAGCCCGACAGAAGGACAGTCATATCAAGACCGTCGGTCGTGCCGTCGCTGTTGACATCGCCGCCCGCACCGCCCCAGTTCGACAGGATCACAGTCATGTCGAGACCGTCGCGGAGGCCGTCGCCGTTGAAGTCGGCGGGGCACGAGGGAGCGCCACAGTTGACACCATTGGTGCCATTGAGCTGGCAGACCCACTGAGCCGTGAATGTCGCGCCGAGAGACTCGGTGAGGACAAACTGCCCAGCGGCGTCGGCGCAGCTGAGGCGGCAGTAGGTGTTCATACCTGGCCCGAAGGTGTTACTACCGGCGCGGATGCTGTATCCCGTGCCGCCGACCAGCGGGAATTCGATGACAACGACGAGGTTGTTCGCCGTGTCATCCATGACGCACACCGGCTCTGAGAAGTTGAGCGTCGCGCGGTAGACACCGCCTGGCACTCGGACTTCCTGAACGACGATGGCTTCGAGATCGCCACCGTCAACGCCGCCGTCGACAGTCGTGCGGCGGGGTGCTCCACCATCGAGGTCGCGGTAGATACCCAATTGCGCCGGCAGCGGGACATCGCTGTAGTAAAGACCGCAAGCCGTACCCGCCGTGTTGGTTGCACGAACGACGCAGTACGCGCCGAAGTTGATGCAACTGATGTCGCCGGTGAGCTGGCCAGCCGGGAAGACGCGGGCGTAGCTGTTGACCGTGGTACCGCCCGACGCGCAGTTCGGGAAGGCGCCATTGCCATAGGCACACGCGACGACTCCGCCTGTGACCGTATCGGGGTTGGTGTTGATCGAGAACGAATTCGGGCCAGCAGCGTCGCAGGTTCCGGCGGTCGCGCCACCACCCGAGACGGTGATCGGGCAGCTTGCAGCAGCCGTTGTCACCGAGAGGGTGTAGTCGTTGAAGATTCCGCTTCCGCAGGGGTTTCCTGCGAAGTCGGCGTCCGCGACAAAGATGTGGTACGAGCCCGCGTTCATGCAGTAGGTCGCCACCGACGGGCAGGTCCCCGTGGCTTCGGCAACAACCGTCACGCCGGTGCAGTCAGCGATGCTGAGATCGCCAGTGAGCACGAGTACCGTGACCAGACGGCCCGCATGGACAGACGCGGTGAGCGAGGTGTCCGATCCAACGCTGACTGTATAGAAGTCAGTGTCGCGGTTGCCGTTGCCGGAAGTGTCCGCCTCGGCCCAGAAGGTGCCGGACGTGATCGAGCTAGGTCCAACCGAGATCGACCCACCATCGCCGTTGCAGCCATCGTTGATTGCCAGACCGCAATCTTCACCCTCGCTGCCGGTTGGCGTCGGAAGTGTGCAGGCCTCCGGCATGTTGACGATCATCGTGCCAGGACCCATACCGATCTCTTCGTACGAACCGATGCGGATGAGGTAGGTGTGGCCGAGCTCAACTCCGGCCTCCATCTCAGCGGCGTACGGGGTCGTGCCATCCGTGAGGAAGCAGGTCCCGCTCGCACCGTCATCGATGCAGCCGACGAGGCTCGCGGCGATCGCGTTGAAGTTAAAGGACGCGGGATTGGTTCCCATGTCGTAGACGGCGAGCTTGTTGTCGTAGCCGACTGCACCGCAGGTGGACAGCCCCATGGTTCCGTTGGCGATCGGTGAGACCTTGTACCAAATGTCGTTGTAGAAGAACTCATTACCCGACGCGCACTGGCCGGGCTGACTCGGCCCGTCCATGGTTGCGCCAGCAGAGTTGAAGTTCACCGTGCTGTCAGTACTCGAGATCGCCGTAGCGCTGGTGGCGCAATTGTTGGCGGGGGCTCCGCCAACCGGTGCACAGAAGTAGTAGCCGCACTGCTGAATGGCGAGGGTAACGCAGTCCCCGTCCCACCCGATTTCGCAGCACAGTGGGTTGAGTGTGCAGATGTTCGTGCAGCAGGTCGGGTTGTCGCATCCGAGTCCGCCGTGCGCCACATTGCATGCTCCGGTCGCGCCGACGCATGAGGCCGACGATGCCGTGAAGTTCACGGTCATGTTGCCCGCGCCGACAGCCGCGTTGTATCCGCCGATGCGGATGAAGAAGAGATCGCCAGCCTGGCAGGCGACATCAGCGATGCGCGAGTAGTAGACCTGACAGCCGGAACCGCCGGTTCCGTCGCCGTTGCAGGCGATCAGGTTGCCGCAGGTGCCCTTGTAGAGCGCCAGCGAAGTGTCATACGACGCGGGATCGCAGGTCGTGAACTCGGCGAGGCCGGGCTCACTGGCCGTGAAGGTGAACCAGACATCGTTCTGAGTGTCTAGCCAGTTGAGGTAGGTTCCCGCGCACAAAGCATCGGTTGGGATGTTGGCGCTTGGGGTTGCCGAAACTGTTGAGTACGCCGTCGGGGTATTCGCGGCGATTGGAGGAGCGCCTGCACACTCGTCCTGTCCGTAGGAACAGTTGACGGCCGTCATCGCGAGGGCAGCAGCCGTCGCGGTGAGGATCGTCGAGGTGGTACAACGAATCTTCATTGGAGTAAGCCTTTCTTCACGGGTCTTGATGAGACACACAACACTGCTTCGCGGGGTTCGCAAGCGAGTCCCGCCCTGCCGCAACGAAGCAGCACGAGAGGTTCTCGATCAGAAACTAGCCCCTGATCACGGCCGTTCCAATTTTGCCGTGCAAAACCCACCAAAAAACATTCGGGTGCCCACGGAGGGGGTGTCTGTTGCGCGACTGCGACATTCCACTCTGACCGGCCCCAATCGATGCTTGTTACTGAATATTCAATAAAAAGCCCGCCAGTCTCTCGACTGACGGGCGATATTGCTAATAACTACTAAGGTCAGACTCAGTTCGGGCAGGCGCCCCAACCTGACAGGAGCACTGTCATGTCGAGGCCATCCGTCGTCCCATCTCCATTCACATCGCCGCCAGCCATCCCCCAGTTTGAGAGAATGACGGTCATGTCCAAGCCGTCACGGACCTGGTCGCCGTTGAAGTCGGCCGGGCATGGAGGGGTCGTGGTAGTCGGCGTTCCGAAAATGTCGAACGCCGTGTTGTAGATGTCGGCAGGATCCACGCCCGTGGGCTGCGTGAAGGTCGCTGGGAGCGTGAAGCGGACGAAGCCGGGTGTCGGGAAAGTCGAGGAGCGCCAGCAGAATGACCCAGCACCGTCAATGAGGTTGATCCCGTCGTACGCGCTGACAAACCACGCAAAGTTCGAGAAGATTGTCGCGCAACTCGCGTTGGTCGCGTACGCCGTCAGGTAGTAGTTGCCCGGCGGGAGCGCGAACGCGACGCCGATGTCATGAGACGCATTCGCCGCATCGTCGGCGGCGTTGTCGTATCCGACGGGGTACGGTACGGAACCGGTGATCCGCTGGTTGGCGGCTGTCGGCGCCGGGTTCCCTGCGAGGCGATTCCACACGACATAATTCATGGTCGTATTGGTGACACCGGTTGGAGCGAAGCCCTTGACCGTCATCCTTTCGACATTCCACTCGGACGAGGAGGCTGGAACACTGAATGGTTGTGCCAGCCAGCGCTGGGGAGTCGTTGCCGCCGTGCAGCCTGAGCTAAGACCCACGTTGGTCAGCACGCCGCTCGAGTTGATCGAGTGCTGCGAACCGGTCGTGTAAACGACATACTGGAAGTCTGTCTCCAGCGTGACTGAGAATGTGTCAGCCGCGTCCGGCCCGGATGTGGTGTCGTCGTACCAGCCACCGATTCGGATGAGGTAATAGTCGCCGCCGACCGCGTCGATGAGTGTGACCGCTGTTGGGCCGCCCACGATCACCGTTCCTGACGCGTCTGGGCAGGAGTCGTCGATGCACCCGATGTAGAGGTCAGGAAGCGTCGACGCACGCGCAGCAGTGACGACCGGATCGGTGCCGAGCCCATAGAGCTCGATCACGGTGTCAGTTGTGGCATCGCCAGTTGGGCAGGTGGTAAGACCCAGAGCGCCATCAGTTGGAGCCTTGATCGTGTACCAGAGGTCGCGCCCCATCTTGGCGGCACAGGTTGCCGCCGGGCCGACCGGCCCGTCGGTTCCCGCTGCGGCGTTGTTCACGACGACATTGGGCTGACCGACCGAGATCAACTGCGAAGAGATCGCGCAGTCATTGGCCGGAGCTCCCGTCGGAGGCGCGCAGTTGTAGATGAAGAGTCCGCAGCTGGTGACGGCTTGGTCGACGCAACTCTGATCCCAGCCGACATCGCAGCAGATTGGGTTGAAACCGCAAACGCTGTCGCAGCACGCGGGGAGATTGCATCCGCCGATCGTGTGCGGTGCCGTGCAATCCGCCGTCGAGGTCCCGCACACCGGGTAGTTGAGAGGTGTGTGCGAGAGCGTCAGCAGGTACTGACCGCAGTTGTAAATCTCGGCCGCCCCTGTGGTCTCGAAGGGAGTCGTGACGACCACGAGATGCGTGCCAGCCCCGCCGATGTAAGTCTGGACATGGGGGCACACAGTGCTCTGGATTCCGACATTGAAGTTGCCGACGCAGGGGTCTGAGCCGACATTCCCCTTGATGAAGATCACACTATTGGCCATCTGGCCGGTGCCGACGGAGTTCCGCGTCTGGAGAGTCACGGTGAGCGTCCCGCCATCGGTAGCAACGAGATACCAGTCGAGATCGCGCGTTGTGGATGCGCCAGTTCCCGCGGGGTTGTAGGTTCCAAACTGGCCACTGACATTGATCGCGCCGCCCGAAGGAATCGATCCAAGGTCGGTGAATGTGGCTGGGATCTGATTGCAGCCGCCGTTGGAGTCGACGGGACCTCCAGTCGTATGGGCGCATCCGTCCGGTGAGACAATCGCGCCAGGCGGAGGTGTCACCGAGCATTGGGCAGCGGCGATCTCCGCGCAGGCAAGTGCCGAACCAACGACAACGATTGAGGCTGTGATTGCGAATCGATCGCAGTTCTTCATCTTTCTGACTCCTGTGCAGGCGGGTGAACCAGCGGGAATGGGCGACGCGGCGATACCCGACCAGAACAACTCAGGCTGGGCCTTTACGCTCTGAAAGTAGCACCGATTCGAGAGAATCCAAAATATTTAGAGTCCACAATCAACGATTCCCTCCAGTGTTATTGGCCGATCGCCAGTCGATGACGATCTTGCCGAACTGCTCCGCGGCCTCGAGCCGTGAGTAGGCGTCGACTCCGCGCTCGGGAGCGAACACCGCGTCTACCTGTGGTTTGAGCGAACCGCCGCGGAAGAGGCTGGTTACTTCCTGGAACTCCACCATGTCTCCCATCGTGGACCCAATGATCGTGAGCTGATTCCAGAAGATCCGTGCGAGATCGGTCGTCGCCTCCCCCCCCGTCGTCGCCCCGCAGGTCACAAACACTCCGCCTCGGGCCATCGACTTGATGCACTGAGGGTGGACGGCCTTCCCTATCGAGTCGGCCACGATGTCCACGCCACGCTTGAAGGTGGCGGCGCGCACCGACTTCGACCAGTCGCTGCCATCGTCGAGAATCGCGTCGGACGCGCCCAGTTCGAGTGCGCGAGCAAGCTTTGCCCGGTGTCGGCTTGTCACGATGACCCGACAGCCGAAGTGGCGGGCGATGTTGAGGAGCGCCACCGCCACGCCGCCGCCTATCCCGGTGACGAGGACGGTCATTCCCGCGTGCAGCCGCGCCCGAGTCACGAGCATCCGCCATGCAGTCAGATGGGTCAGACCAAATGCCGCCGCCTGAATCGGATCGGCGTCGCCGATGTCAAGCACATTGCACGCTGGAGCGACAAACCACTCGGCATGGGTCCCCTCGGTGTGCTCGCCGATCATCCGGATGTCTTCACCGGATCTCAAAGACTCGGGAAGCGCGCCCTGCGGTTGCACGACCGCAGCATTGAGCATGACGCGACGGCCAACCCACGATTTGTCGACGAGATCACCCACGGTGGTCACCCGGCCTACTCCGTCGGATCCACCGCAGAACGGGTACTTCGTGTCGATTCCGGGAAGGCCTCGGCCCACCCAGAGATCCAGACTGTTGAGGGCGGACGCCTCGGTGCGTACGAGCAGCTCACCAGCACCAGGCGTCGGTGTCGCGAGATCGTTGACACAGCCGATGTTCGGCGCCACGGGATTCCCCCGCCTCAGTACGACGATGGCCTTCATGGGTAGGCATCTATACTAGGTCGATGAGCACGATCGGTTGTCTCGCCGCCTCCGCCCTTGGTGCGCTCTCCTTGGCGTGGGTGGCCACCGCTCAGGTCATCGCCGATCCTCCGGTCATCCCGCTTGGGTTCATCGAGCCTCGCGCGACCATCACACGGAGTTTCCGCCTCGTGAACACAGGGGCGCAGACCGTCACTATTGCATCCGCCATTCCGAGCTGCACCTGCACATCGGTCGATGCCCAGGGAAAGGTGATCCAGCCTGGCGCGGCGCTCGAACTGCCGATGACGATGAAGGTCTCGGCCGCGACGGGGATAAAGGTTGCGGGCATCACATTCACCTTTGGTCCGGGGATCCCGCCCGTAACGGTCGAGATGAAGGGGGAGATTGCCTACCCAGTGCGCGCGACCGCCATCGACTTCATGAGTGGTGCCACCGTCCCGTACATCAACGCCTTCGGGGATCCAGCGCTGCCACAGGGATCCGCCTCTGCGCCGCTTGACGGGATTGTGACGGTCGCGTCGATCGACTCTACGGTGTTCCGAGTCACCAGCGTCATGGGTGCTCCAGCCCAGTTTGTCGGATTCGTCCCCTCATCGGACGCGCCGCGCCCGTCGTACCAGGTGAAGTACTCGCTTGCCGGGATTCCCTGCGACCGAGTTCCGCCGTACCTCGTCATTGCGACTGACCATCCGAAGGCGCCGATCATCGACCTTCGTATTCGGCACAAGTGCACAAAGATTTCGCCGCAACTCCCATTCGCCGAGTATCGCGCCAATCTCGGAGCGCTTGAGCCTGGCGTTCGCACCGCGTTCGAGTTCGAGCTGAAGAAGTCGCAGGGATGGCGAGTGACCGGAGTCGCGTCGCGAGATCCGCGCGTTCTGGTCGAGTTCATGGCGCAACAATCGGACACCGATCACGCGATGATCTCACTCGCGGCCACGGCCGCGCCCAACGCGACGGGCATCATTCTCGCCCCGGTTTCGATGACCGCAACCGATCCCGCAGGCGCCACGAAGTCGAGCGACTTCTGGATTTACTTCGATGCGGCGCCGAGAGTCGTGGCTTCGACTCCGGTTCAGAACTCCGGAAAGTAGACCTTCGCCCGCACGAACTCGGCGATGTCGACCGGGTGCTCTTCGCGCGCGAGGCCAGACTCGAAGATGAGCCGCGCCACATCGACTGCCACCTGCACACTCGTCTCGAATATCGAGCCGACGGGCGGATAGATCAGTCCCACCGAGAGGTCATGATCGGTCGTCTGCCGCGCCAGCGATTCGGCCGCGCACAGGAACATTTCGTCGGTGACCCTCCTCGCGCGCGAGGCGTACACCGCCATCCCCACCGCCGGGTAGATGTAGACATTGTTCCCCTGCCCAGGCACGAAGAGTCTCCCCCCAAAGTGCAGCGGCGCAAATGGGCTGCCGGTCGCGACGATTGCGCGTCCGCCCGACCACTTGATCGCCTCCTCCGCCGTGCACTCGGACTTGTTGGTCGGATTCGAGAGCGGAAATATGATCGGTCGGTCGTTGAGCCGCGCCATCGCCCGCACGACCGTCTCCGAGAACGCGTGCGCTACGGCAGAGACTCCGACGATCACTGTTGGTCGGATCGCCTCGATGCAGTCGGCGAGGCTGGTCATCGGAGAGTCTGGACCCGCGACCGCCCCCTCGGGGATGGACACGGCGTCCAACGAGTGCGCGTAGCGCGTGAGATACTCCGGAAGCCTCGGCATTCCGGCGCAGACCAGCCCACGCGAGTTGACGAACCAGCAGCGGTCGAGCGCGTCCTTGAAGGCCATTCCGCGGGCCACCAACTCCTTCACGAAGAGATCCGCGATACCGACGGCCGCGTTCCCTGCGCCCTGGAAGAGGATCGTTTGCTGGCTGAGGGTCGTCCCGGCTAGGCGGCAGGCACCGAAGAGCCCCGCGACCGCAACAGACGCGGTCCCTTGAATGTCATCGTTGAAGCAGCAGACTCTCTCACGGTACCGGTTCAGGAGGGGGATCGCGTTCCTGTTGGTGAAGTCCTCAAACTGAATGCAGCAGTCCGGGAAGGTTGCCTGCACCGCGTCTACGAATTCGTCAATGAGCGACAGGTACTCCTCGCCCTCGATGCGTCTCTGGCGGATACCTGGATAGAGAGGATCAATGAGGAAGGCCTCGTTGTTGGTCCCCACATCGATGACGATCGGAAGCGTCACTTCGGGAGGAACTCCCGCACACGCGGTGTACAGCGCCAGTTTCCCCAGTGGAATTCCCATCCCGCAGACACCCTGATCGCCCAGACCGAGGATCCGTTCGCCATCGGTCACGACGATGAAGCGGACATCCTTTACCGGCCAGTTGCGAAGCACTTTCGCGATGTGCCCGCGGCGGCGAGTGGAGATGTACATCCCCTTTGGTCGGCGCATCATGTGTCCGAACCGCTGGCACGCTTCACCGACCGTCGGCGTGTACACGATGGGCATGAACCGCTGAAAGTCACTTCGCAGCAGGGCGTAGAAGAGCCGCTCCTGCCGATCCTGCAGCGCCGACAGGAACTGGTACTTCGCGAGATCGCTCGGCTGGTCGGCAAACTGTGCGCGCGCACGGTCGAGCTGGACTTCCATCGACTCGATTCCGTCGGGAAGGAGTCCGATCAGCCCGTGGTCTTCCCGCTCGCGCTCGGTAAACGCGGCATCGAGATTGCGCCGTGCGTCAAGAAGGAGACTTGGTCCCCCGGGATCGCCGATCAGTGCAGTGCCCATCGCCTAGATCATAGTCACGCGTTGAGACACCGCTAGACTCACCGCCGTGCAACCGACTCCCGCGCTGCGTGTGGCGATGCGTGAGTGGTGCGACGGCTGGAACACCCCGGGGCTCTCGGGCCGCGTCACGATCACGCTGAGTTCTCGGATGCGAACTTGCCTGGGCCGCGCGATCTACTCCCGGTCGGTTGTGCGACTCAACCGCGCACTGATCCATCCTGACGCCCATGACCTGCTGCGTGAAGTCCTCTGTCATGAACTGGCCCATCTCGCGGCGGTCTCACTCCATGGCGCAAGGATCCGTCCGCATGGTCGGGAGTGGCGGTCGCTTGTCGAGTGTGCCGGGTATGTCCCTGCAGCGACCTATCGACGAGAAGCCCTCCCACCGAGCATTCGAGAGTTGATCGCGGCGCGAGTGCCTCGGGCGCGGCAGTCGTGTCTTCAACGCATCTGGGTCGCCATCCGCTGTTCAAGAAGCAACGCGTCGCGATCGCGGCCCGCGAGCCGCAGGGCGGCAGCAAGCATCACCCCTGAACGAAACCAGTTGCTCTGACGGGCGAACTGCGGGGAAATGCCCTCAGGAACCTCCATCGAGCGAAACGCGCGGTCGTGGAGCGTCACGTTGGCCATGACATTGTTGGTGGTCCCCAGAATCGCGGATGCAGCCTTCAGCGCGGAGATGGCGAACGGACCGTCATTGGGGTAGCGCTCGAGGACCGTCTCGTAGCAACGGCCCGCGGCCGCGAGATTGGTCTCGGCCTCGAACAGTGCCGCCTGTTGCATGAGAATCTGCCCAGCAAGGTCCCCACGCGACTGGAAGAGTTTGAACGCGCCGTCGAGTGCCTGGTGTCGCTCCCCAGGATCAGTGATCGACTCGATCATCGGCGCGATGGTTCGGAGCGCGTACTCCGGATATGACTCGCCGCAGAGGTCGACGATGTCGGTAGCCCACAACTGCTTCTGTTCGGTCGTCATCGCTCCGCTCTGCGCGGCCAGCGCCACAACCGACCACGATCGGGGATCGGTGATGCACGCGCGCACGGCAAGACCGGCCAGTTCAAGTGCCTGGGCGATCGCCTGTGGCGCGGGTGGAGTCTTGGCTTTGGGGTCGCCGCACAGCTTCCGTGCTGCGATGCGAAGTGCCGCGGCGTACGCACGATCGCCGCTGGGCTCGATCCCGTACTGCACGAGCATCGGCATCTGCGTGTTCGACACCTGGCGCTGCGTCTGCGGGTCGCGCGTGAGTCCCTCGACCCCCTGATAGGCGCCGAACCTTCCGGTCTCGGTCCACTGTGGATGTCTCCCCGACTTGGCGACGAAGCCGATCCATGCATGGGAGAGGACACCATCGGTCGCGGCGGTGTAGGCGCACGGAACGCCGATCGCCTTGCCCACTGTCGTCGCGAAATACGCCTGATCCGCACAGATTCCGCCGAACTTGAGAATGTTCCTCAGGTTCCACCCTGCTTCGTTGACCTTCTTGGGTTGACCCTTCTCGAGGTGGTCGAAGTCATACTCGACCTTGTCATACAGTTCGCCGACCGCGGGATGCCCGGCGAACTGACTGAGCGCCCAGGCAAGTTCGTCGGGTGTGGCGGCGACATCCACGAGGTAGATGAGCAGTTCCGGAGCGATCCCTCGAAGGCCGAAGAACATCCGCCATTCGCTGGCGACGAAGTGGTCGAAGACCACGATCGGATCGCATCCGCGCGCGACATTTTCATTGACGGCCATCACGACCGGCACATCGAGGACTACCGAAACCGCCGCAGCAAGTTCCGGAAACCGTTCGACGGCCTCGGAGCGCTGCGCCATCAGTGCGCGGGCGATCCGCACCACCTTCGCCGCTTCCTCGGCATCGGGCTCGGCAACCAGTGCCAGCGTCCTCGCGAATTCCGGATGCGCGAGGAACTCTCCCGCCACCGCCCCCTGCTCTGCGGGAACCGCCGATGTCACCAGTCGGCAGAGCTGCCAGGCCGCGGCATCAGGAACCACGCGGTCGAATGACTCGCGGAGCCTGAGGGAGAACTCGCGCTGCTTGGCAGCCTTTGCCGTCCGCGATGAGCGAGGCGCGGGCTTGGTGTGCTTGGCCCCAGTCGCCGGCGTCGGCCCCGAGAGCGCGCCGAGCAGTTCGTTGGTCGAGTCTGAAAATGCCTTGGAGAGAGACCCGAGTGCAGCGGTTCCCGTGATTGATCCGTCAGCCACACCGCGCATGGTCGAGAGACCATTCGCGCCGAGGAGTCTGACCGGTTCGTCCACAGCCTCCTTCGTCGCTCGAGGTGCCGTCTGCCCAGATGCCGGCGACCGCGCCGAGGCGTCAACGGCTACCGCCAACGCAAGCAATGTGACCGAGCAAGCTGCAGAGCGTAGAACTCTCACTGTGACTCTCTCGTCCAGCGTTGACTGAGCACCCTCTCCCGATCGGCGCATGTATCGACCCCGCTGGCGAGCGCGAGCGACCCGCTCTCAAGCGTCAGCGTGTAGCGACCGGGCTCTTCGGGGCAGATCGACGCGCCAAGCTGGTAGCGAATTGTCAACTGTTCATCATCGACCACACAGCGACCGACAAAGGTTGCCCCATCCTTGAGCTCGATGACGACGATGCCCCCCGGTGCAAACTCCAAGAGGTCGCCAGTCGAGTCGCCTCGCCAACTTCCCAGGAGGCCAGATGGAATCGGGGCGACCGGCGTGGAGATGCAAGCCCACACCGACAGCGCACTTAGTGCGCAGGCACTGGCGATCGTGGCGGTACTCACAGAAAAATCATACGGAAACGCGCCATGAATCGCTTGCATCCCTGTCGCTGAAACCAATCGTCTCTCTAAGACCTTCGGCGCGGAGAGGTTTCGCACACACAATCCGACGGCATGGCAGGTTGGCCGGCTTACTTCAGCGGGAGTCGGCCATCCTCCATTTTTGTGTCATGATCCGATTCGACTGACCTAGGCCGCGGGAGATGGCGGTCTCGGTCACAATTCTGGCGGTCATGGAACTCGTGAAGTTCGCATTGGTCGACTCCCTCGCCCCCAACAAGGTCCACGAACTCGTTCACCCCCGCGTCGGGTGGGAGGTCCCGCACGGGTTCGATCAGGATCTTTTCGACGAGCCGTTGGTAGAGCGCGCGGTCGCTGAGATGATTGGTGTGAACGAGGTAGATGCAAAGATCCGCGAGCCCCTCGACCGCCTCCCACAGCCAGAGCCCGACCTCGGAGTCTGGAAGTTCTGACAAGGCGGGAAGCCTCACGCCAGCCTCCTCCAACTGGGCAAGATTGGTGGTCATGGGCGCATGATCGAAGTCGTATAGAAGCGTCCAATAGAGGCGGTTCGTGCAGTCGCCTCGGTCTGACGCGTCTTCGATCATCCGGTCTATCGCTGCTGTTCTGACCCTCCGCTTGGCCTCCCACAGTTCATCTAGATGTACGGGTCGTTTCTTCTTCGCTCGCAGGTCGTCGCGCATTGGTGCCTCCGAGGCGGCAACCTATGGACTCGCCGAGCGACTGCCGAAAGTCGTCCCCTATTTCCTCGATGGGTTTTCAGCCCACTGCTGCCACACGCACCCCGCAGCAGTAGAGCTCTGCACCGATAGCTCGGCGGTCGAGAGTCGCTGTGTACTCAATCCGCCACGAAATCCGCGCGAGCGTGCTCTCCCCACCCGCCATCGAGAGGAACATCGGTTCGACTGACACCCATGGGCCAGTCGGCACGATCACCGCATCCATGAGTGGGGTCGTTGCGCGCACCTCCAATTGCGCCGAGACTTCGCCCTCCTTGGAAGTGACCGGAGACTCAGCCCAGCGCAGCTCAGCCTTGGGAACGAAGGCTCGGCCACCGCTTCGCAGCGCGTTCTCGTGAACCGCGGAGTGCCATGAGGAAGACAGCGGCGGCCGCTCAAGACCAGTGGTCGCCTCGGCGAAAAGAATTGCGGTGTCATCCGGGCACAGCGCTATCGGGACGACACAGACTCGCGCGACGCTCCGGGGCGCAACTTCGAACCGCTCAACATGGCGTGGCGCCTCCTCGCCCAGAGAATCGGAAGACAGCGGGAGGCGCGTGAGAAGTACCTGCGATCGCCACGGGTCTCGGCTCTCGTTGATCGCATCGACAACCAGCTCACCGTCGCGCGGTTGGATCACAATGATGCGGGGTGCGCATGCGTCGCGCACCGCATGCCACGCGGGCTTGGCGCGGCCACGGACATCGATCAGCGACCACGCATGACCGGTCCACGCATCATTGAGTTGCCAGACGAGTGCACCCATCGAGCGGGGTCGGTTCGCTCGCAGCCAGGTGAAAGCGATGCGCATCGCCTTGGCCTGCACGACTTGGGCCTGCACGATCCATGATGCGAAGTCGGTCGCCGGGGGAAATCGCTCCTGGAGGAATCGGTACTGGGGATGATCGCCGCCAGTTGCCCGTTGGCGCGACGCGATTAGGGTGCAGCCCTCGCTTGCACTCAGCGCGCCGAGTTCTCGTTCGTCGATTCCGAGTGCCTCGGCGAGCGACCTAAGCGACGGCGAAGACTGATGGCCGAACTCGCTGCAGAACCGCGGGGTGACCGAGCGCAGCCCCTCGACCTTCGCCTCCTGATCCCAAGTGTGCCGGTCACCACAAGATGGGTCATTGGGATGCGTCTCCAGCGAACCTGACCACGGGCTCTCCGGCCAGTAGGGACGAGTCGGATCGAGTTCCGCGCAGATGCGGGGAAGGATCTCCAACCAATAGCGCCGTCCCCACGACTGCCCCTCGCGCAATCGCTCGCGGAAGCCCCACGCAGCCCACGCGAGAATGTCCTCGTTCCCGCCACACCAGATGGCAACCGATGGGTGCTTCGACAAACGACTCACCTGCCAGCGCGCCTCCGCTTCGATGCGCGCGGGGAACGGGTCGTCCTCGGGATAGGTCGCGCAGGCGAAAGCGAAGTCCTGCCAGACAAGGATTCCCCGCTCGTCGCACAGAGAGTAGAACGCGTCGGACTCGTATCCCCCGCCACCCCAGACACGCAGCATGACGAGATTCGCCTCGCACGCCTGATTGAGCCTGGCATCAAGTCGGGCGCGATCGGAGCATTGATCAAAGAGCCCGTCGGGGATCCAGTTGGCACCCGTGCACCAGATCGGTTCCCCGTTCACCTTGATGACGAACCGCTCGCCAATGCCATCAGCCGCCGAATCGAGTTCGACACTTCTGAGCCCGATCATGCATGAGGTACGGTCGATGGTCTCCCCACCGGTCACAATCGCGACATCCAGTTTGTAGAGATGCTGCGCACCAAATCCCCGGGGAAACCAGCGCATGGGGCGCGGAATCTCGAAGGTCACCCGCGTGCTTGTGGAGCCGCTGGTTCCAATCGTTCCCGATGCACGCAGGCGAGTCCCGTCGGGCGCGACCATCTCGCATTTCACATCGAGTGACGGCGACCACGGATCGACGATCGCGTCAACGGCGACCTCGACGCGTGCGCGCTCCGCGGTGCACTGCGTCACCAGGGGACGAACGCCGACGAGTCGCGCGGAGGACCATCCATGCAATGCGATGATCCCGCGGATCCCGCTTGATGGCACGCGCGGACCAAAGTCCCAACCGAACTCACAGGCCGTCTTGCGCATGAACGGATACGGGGTCCAGTCGCCATTGACCGGCCGCGATCCGAGTTCGCGCTCGAGCCGTTCGACCTCGGCGACCGGACCCTCGCACACGATTTCGATGGTGTGCTCGCGCTCTGGGTCATCCGGCAGCACTCCCCGCAGATCGACCCTATGCGGGTGAAACTCGTTCGCCGTGGCGAGCACGGTCATGCCGTCGACACGCACACTCGCCACCGTGTCGACTCGCTCACAAACCAGATCGATGTGAGTGTGCACCGCCACCTCCGGATCGACCTTGAATCGTCGTGACCAGGAGAATCGCGTCCGTCCCACCCAGCTCTGCGCCTCCTCGCCTCCGGGAGAGTCTGGGTGCGGGAGATCCCCCTCCCTCATCAGATCTAGATGCGCACACCCAGGGACCGTGGCCTTCCATGAACGGCCGTCGGCGGCGGTCATGCGCCACGAGTCGCCGCAGAGGCTTTGCTCAATTCCGTGCGCCATTGACTTGCTCACTGGCGGCGCGGCTCGTCCGCGACGACCATCCCGTCATCCCTGTTGTCGATGGCACGCGAACGAAGAATGCGGATCATGCGGATGACATCGCGGATGCCACCGATGGTGAACCAGACGACGATCACCACGCTCGTTCCGAGGATGAGCCACATCCACCAGAACCACCAGGTGCTCCACGACTGACTGGAGATCGGATCTCCCGTGCTCCGACGCCAGATCGCGTACCCGGTTCCCACTAGGAATACGCCGGTGAACACAAGCGGCCAGGCAAGCGTGACCAGCGTCACGACCTTGTCCCACCCCTTGAACTGACAGTCGATCCCGAGTTTCTCCGCAATCGTCGTCGGCACCTTGTCAATCTCCGGGTCCCCCTCGACGCGCCATCGGCGCCGATGCAGCATCCGGTCCAGGTCGAAGTCGGTGCGCGGCCCCAGGAGGCTGACACCGACATAAACGATGCACGCGCTCATCATGCCGATGAAGCTCATCTCCTGCCCAGTGAAAGTCGTGCGCAGCCAGAGTGCCGTCGCGGCCGTCGCTGCCAAGAGGCCCGACCCAGCCGACTCGCGCGCCATGGCCTCTTCATCCAGTTGGTAGACGATGACCCCGAGCGCAGCAAGCACTATGCCCGTCAGCATCGCTCCCCACGCCGCCTGCGTCGACCCACGCCGCCAGTACAAGCCGCCGATGATCGCCGCCCCTGCGCCCCCCACGAAGACAGTCGCCGTGATCGATGCGAACATGGCGATGTACTGATTCGGCTTGTAGAGCAGAGAGAACATGAACGCGAAGATCGCCACACCCAGCGCGGAGAGCTTCAGCAGTCTGATGTGAGTCCTGGGCTCGAAGTGCCTCTTGCGAAACGGAAGAATGACATCCTGAATGAAAATTGATCCCCACGAGTGCAGGTACGCCTCGTCGGTGGATACTGCCGCGCCGAGCATGGCCGCGATGAAGAGCCCCATGATCCCCGCCGGAAGCATGAGGGAGAGCGCAAGCGGCGTACGAAGTTCGGAGCGGAGGGACTCGTTGCTGATCTGCGCGAGCGCGTCATTCACGGGCGCGGCCGCATCGGCATACTCCGGCTGTGTGAGAAATGCCCGCACGGCCAGTGGAACGATGATCGTCACCAGCATCAGCACGCGGTAACGCCACCCATTGAGAATCTGCGCCATCCGCGCCTCGTGCGCATTGAGCGGCGCCGAGTTGTATCCCTGATCCCCCTGCCAAGCGCGCGCGGCGTAGAACAGGATGAACGCCGAGATCGCCCAGTAGATGATGCCGAAGTTCTTCTCGTCCTTGAGTCCCAGCGGATCGAGGCACGAGGTTCCCTCGGGCATGGCGAGCATCGCGCGCTCCAGCACCGGCCAAGGAAACTGCGCGAGCAGCCAGAAGCATATGAAGACGAAAGTTCCGAAACAGAACACACCCTGAAGGAAGTCGGTCAGAATGATCGAGACCATTCCGCCGGCAAAGATCATGAAGATTCCGAGTGCGAGAAGGAAGACCATCACCGTCGGGAAGGTCGGTATCGACGCGCCCAGCAGTGGGAACTCATCGGGTAGCCCGCAGAGGGCGATGAAGAAGCGGGCCGTCACGCCGGGGAAGATTCCGTAGTTGATGATTCCCGAAATGAATGCGACGATCCCCGAAAGAATCCTGAAGCGCTTCGAATAGCGCAACTCAAAGAACTGCGCGAGCGTCATGGCGCGCGTTTCGCGGAACCGGTAGATGACCCATCCTGTGATCGCCAGGAGAATCAGCGAGGGTCCTTCCATGTATCCCCACCAGATCTGCGTGAATCCAACATCGTAGCCGAGCTGGAAGTACCAGACGAGGGTGATCACCCCGACCTGCGCCATGTTGTAGGCCACGCTGACGAGGTAGCGGCCCGCGCAGCGGTCAGCGCTGAGGAACCCGGCGACCCCGCGACCAAGAGAGTTTGCGAACCACGCTGTCGCGATCAGCAGTGCGACGAAGAGCGCCACGATGGACCAGTCGAGCGCCGATGGTGTCACCCGCGCACGATAGAGGTTTGATCTCGGTGGCGAGTACGCTTGGCAACGATGGTCTACACCGCGCTGCGCAATGCCTTCGC
Organism: Phycisphaerales bacterium; assembly: GCA_009691915.1. Classification (GTDB taxonomy): domain Bacteria; phylum Planctomycetota; class Phycisphaerae; order Phycisphaerales; family SM1A02; genus F1-60-MAGs104. The sequence continues at coordinate 16,924 of SIAD01000003.1, read as the reverse complement.
ATTCGTGTGCGTGCTCTTGCTCGCGTGGATCGTGGCATGCGCGCCCGGCGGAGTCCGCTCGCTGCCTCTGGGAGGCACGGTGAACCTCGCCTTGCTCCCGACCACGGGGGTGGATGGCGAACCACTGGTGCGCGGAACCAGAGCGACGGTCTGGTACTTCGCCGGTCCGGAGTGCCCGATTGCCCGGTCGTACTCACCGGTCGTTGCGCGCGCGGCTGAGCGCGACGCCACGCGCGGAATCACATGGATCATGGTCTTCCCCGAGGAGGGGATCACTCCCAAGATGGTCCGCGAGTTCCGCCGCGACTACTCGCTTCCTCTGCCGGCACTCATCGAAGGATCAGCTGATCTTGGCTGCACACTCGGGGTCGCCACGATCCCGTCCGTCGCGGTCGTTGAATCGAACGGAATCCTCGTCTATCGCGGACGGATCGACAATCGGTACAAGGGGCTCGGAACCACCTACGGACCGCCGACCAGGAGCGACCTCGACGAAGTCACCAACGCGATTGCCGTGGGCACTCCGGTGGAGCCGCGTTCGACGACCGCGGTTGGGTGCGTCCTCCCACCGTGCGGAACCGCAGCGAGGTGACCCCGTCTCCCCTGTGCATCGGGGTCGATGCGGGGACCGGTTCGGCGAAGGCGATTGCCATCGACGCGTCGGGACAAGTCGTCGCCAGTGAGTCCATCGAGTGTTCGTTCGAGTCGCCTCAGCCCGGCTGGGCCGAGGCTGACCCCGAGGTGTGGTGGCGTGCGTCGTGTGACGCGCTGCGCAGAGTGATGTCCCATCCCGCCGTGACGGACCGGGCTATCGCGTCGGTCGGACTCACAGGCCAGATGCACGGACTCGTCCTCGTCGATGGCGACTCCGAAGTCGTGCGCCCCGCGATAATGTGGAACGACCAGCGCACCGCAAGCGAGGTCGAGGAGGCAGAGCGTGTGATCTCGCGCGAAACAATCCTGACACTGACGGGCAATCGAATGCTCACGGGATTCACGGCTCCGAAGTGGATGTGGCTTGCGCGCCATGAGCCCGAGTCGATCCGTCGAACGCGGCGGATCATGCTTCCCAAGGACTATCTGCGGCTCAGGCTCACTGGCGCCGCGCACACCGATGTCTCCGACGCGTCTGGCACTCTGTTCTTCAATTGTGAGCAGCGGAAGTGGTCTTCCGAGATGTGCCGAGCGATTCGGCTCCCCGAAACGCTCCTACCTGAGGTGTTCGAGTCTGCCACGGTGTCGGCGCGCGTCTCCGCTGATGGATCCCGCGCCACTGGCCTTCCCCAGGGCACTCCGGTAATCGCCGGTGCGGGCGACCAAGCAGCGCAGGCCGTTGGAACGGGCATCGTGCGCGAGGGAGCCGTGTCCTGCACCATTGGGACAAGCGGCGTGATCTTCGCCGCACTTGATGCATGGCGAAGCGCCCCCGAGGGTGCGCTCCACGCCTTCTGCCACGCTGCGCCCTCGCGTTGGCACCTCATGGGCGTCACCCTCTCCGCGGGGGGCAGCCTGCGATGGATGCGCGACACGCTCTGCGCCGACCTCGTGCGCGAGGCAGAGGCCCGAGGACAGGATCCCTACGAGCGAATGCTCATCGATGCCGCCTCGGCACCTGAGGGATGCGAGGGACTTGTCTTCCTTCCGTACCTCAGCGGCGAACGAACGCCGAGATCCGACCCGGATGCGCGGGGCGTGTTCGCGGGCCTCTCCATGCGGTCATCGCGCGCGCACATGATCCGCGCGGTCGTCGAGGGAGTGACCTGTTCGTTGCGAGAGACGCTTGTGTTGGCCCGCCGATGCTCCGTAACGGTAGATCGGGTGCGGCTCTCGGGTGGCGGCGCTCGCAGCGCCTGGTGGAGACAGATGCTGGCGGACGCATTCGCCTGCCCGACAGTGTGCGTCGGTCAAACGGCAGGCGCTGCGTACGGAGCTGCCCTTCTTGGCGGCGTCGGCACGGGTATCTGGCGGGACATCGACGAGGCGACAGCGTTGATCGCTGAGGTCAACCACGCAGATCCCGGCCCCGGCGCTCACAAGTTTGGCGCGATCGCATCCCGTTACTCTCTGTGCGCGAACTCGCTCGCGCACTGGTTCACACACTCGGCATGCCAGCAATGACCGACCCCCTCAACATCATCCTGGCCTTGGTGGGCATGGCGGCCATCGCCTTCATCGCATGGAAACTCGTCGGACGGCAGGAATCCGGCGACCCGAAGTTCCGCGCGAAACTCGACGCTGACGACGAGCGGGCCCGCAAGGGCCGTGAGCGTTCGGGAATCTCCTAGATCGCCCGGATCACGCCAGATGGCGGCGGATCGTGCCAACCTTTGCCTGAAGATGGCGACCCGGACATGCAGTTGCTGCGGCTGGCCACTCGCGGTGGCTGCGAACGCTCGCGGGCGAGAGTCTGTACTGCTTCATCACTAGGCGCGTGTGCCTCTCAAGCATGGCGAGTTGCGCCGCGCTGGGCTTCTGCAGGTCAAAGTTGCCAAGACAGAGGATCCCAATGTTGCCCTCGTTGTGATTCTTGACATGGGCCCCCTGCCAACAGAGTTCGCGACCCTCCCAGACCCGTCCTGAGCGGTCGATCACGAAGTGGTAGCCGATGTCCGCCCACCCCTTTCCCCGGTGACCCATTCTGATCAGTTCGATACGCGACGCGCACGATGCGTAGTCGGTGGCAATGAACGAATCCATCCCATCGTGGTGGATGGTGATCCAGTGAACCGGAAGCATCGGGTTGATTTCGCCCTTGTCGGGACCACCGCGCGTCCATGCGTTGCGCGGAATGACACTCGCCATCAGTGGCGACCGCGGCAGAGCCGCTGGTGCTTGAGCGACAGCGATAGGAACGGGAGGCTGTAGCAGGGAGTCAGCGGGCCAGAGCGGACTCGGCATTCTGGCGGCCTTCGTCGGAGTGGAAGAACATCCGGCGATGAGCCCTGCACCCACGCCAAGACCGGCAAGCAGAACCTGCCGCCGATTGAAAACGCGCGAAGAAAGTGGATCGTCTCCAGCCGCTGAATTGAGACCTTGAGTCGCCATGCCCAGAGCCGTTGTATCGACCCATTGTCTCCTTGAAGTGCAGATTACGACGCCCCGGTGGAGGCGGTTCGGGTAGGATCAAAAGGCTCAGTTCCACCGCAGAAAACCATGAGTACACCGACCGAACAGGCTCCTCGCTACACCGCTGAAGACATCCAGGTTCTCGAGGGTCTCGAGGCAATCCGCAAGCGTCCGGGCATGTATGTCGGGGGCACCGGACTCAATGCGCTCCACCACCTTGTGTATGAGTGCGTCGACAATTCGATCGACGAGGCGATGGCTGGATTTGCGACGACCGTGCTGGTTCGGCTTGGGGTCGATGGATCGTGCACCGTCGTCGACGACGGCCGAGGAATGCCCGTCGATCTCATGAAGAGCGACAATCCGAAAATCGACGGTCGGCCCGCGATCGAGGTGATCCTGACTGAGCTCCACGCAGGCGGCAAGTTCGACAACAACGCCTACAAGGTCTCGGGCGGACTCCACGGCGTCGGGGTCAAGTGCGTGAATGCACTCAGTGCATGGACCGAGATCGAAGTTCACAAGGGCGGCAGGTCCTGGGGAATCTCCTTCGAGCGCGGGCTGCTGGTGAAGCCCCTGCACCAGATCAAGGAGGCTGGTGTCGTCGGCAACGGCACGCGCATGACCTTCCTCCCCGACTCCGATATTTTTCCCGATACACAGTTCCGCGCCGATGTCCTGGAGTCGCGGCTCCGAGAGCTGAGTTATCTCAACTCCGGGGTCAGCATTCGTCTCATCGACGAGCATGTCGGCAGTGACGGAAAGCCGCGGGATGTGGTCTTCTGCGACACCGAGGGGATCGCCGGATATGTCAAGTGGCTCAATGAGGGGAAGACCATCCAGAGCCCGTGCATTGCCATCCAGCGAGAGGACGCGGAGCGGGGTCTTCGTTGCGACATCGCCATGCAGTACACAGACGCCACCGCCGAGAACTTGCTCGCGTTCGGCAACAACATCTGGAATCCCGACGGCGGCACCCATGTGCAGGGGTTCAAGGTTTCACTAACCCGCGTCATCAACGGATACGCCAAGCGCGAAGGGATTCTGAAGGATCTCGTGCCGACCGGCGACGACCTGCGCGAAGGGCTGACGGCGGTGGTGAGCGTCAAGCTTTCCAACCCGCAGTTCAACAACCAGACCAAGGAGAAGCTGCTCAACGAGGAAGTCGAGAGCTTCGTGAGCGCGTCGGTCGGCGAAGAACTCGCTGCGTGGCTCGACAAGCACCCCAAGGAGGCGAAGAACATCTGTCTGCGCGCCATCCTTGCCGCAGAGGCGCGCGAGGCGGCGAAGAAGGCGCGCGAACTGATCAAGCGCAAGGGTGCGCTGGGCGATAGTGCTCTGCCTCAGAAGCTTTCCGATTGCTCGAGCGACGATGTCGAGTCGACCGAGATATTCATTGTCGAGGGCGACAGCGCCGGTGGCAGCGCCAAGGGCGGGCGCGATCATGTCCACCAGGCGATCCTGCCGTTGCGGGGAAAACTCCTCAATGTAGAGAAGTGCCGCCTCGACAAGGTGCTTGCCTTCGAGGAGATCCAGACACTGGTGCAGGCGCTGCAGTGCGGCATCGGAAGCGACTTGGACATCGCAAAGTTGCGATACGGGCGGGTCATCATCATGACCGATGCCGATGTTGATGGCAGTCACATCCGCACCCTGCTGCTCACCTTCCTCTTCCGCCAGATGTACGAACTCGTGCGGCAGGGACGGATCTTCATCGCGCAGCCGCCGCTGTATCAGGTCGCCCGAGGCAAGGTCAGCAAGTATGTGCTCAATGACCGGCAGATGAATGACACGCTTGCTGAGCTGGCGCTGCGCAGTGCCTCGCTGGTCGTTCGCGACATCGAGGGAGTCACGGTGCGGACGCTTGCCGGCGATGAGCTGACACGGGCGCTGCGACTGCTCCATCGCCTTGATGAGCTTGCGGGAGTTGTCAAGCGCCGCGGTATCCCCTTCGCCAAACTCCTCAGTGCCCGCGGTGATGATCCCGCACAACAGGCCCGGATGCCGACCCATCATGTCGTCTGGAGCGGAGGCGACCTCCTGCGCTGGAGTGAAGAAGATGCACACGCGGCTGTGAGCGAACGCGGCATGGTGCTCGATGAACTCGCCAGCGGTCCGGTCGCGGCGGGGTCTACTGTGGCCACGCTTCGTCAGATGCACGAAGTCGGGGAACTGGTCAGGATCTTCGCGCAACTACAGGGTCTGGGGATCGATATCGACGACTACTCGCTCGTCCAGGAAGAGACGGTTACCGGGGAACGGCTGCCGGCCAAGTATGGCTGGCTCGTCGCGCCGGAGAAGGGCGATCCCGAACTCGTCGAGGCGAGCAATGTGCCCGCGATCCTTGCGACGCTTTACGAGTGTGGCCGTCGCGGCATCGAAATCAAGCGGTTCAAGGGTCTTGGTGAGATGGAACCGGAACAGCTCTGGGAGACGACGATGGATCCGGCGCGGCGGACGCTCTTGCGCGTGACCGTCGACGCAGCCGCCGAGGCGAGCAAGTTGTTCGCGATCCTCATGGGAGAGGATGTGCCTCAGCGGCGCACCTACATCGAGAAGCACGCCCTTGAAGTGAAGAACCTGGACATCTGACATGCGGTCAGGGGGTTGAGGAGAAGCCGAGGGCTCGAAGTCGGCATGCGTCGCACTCTAAGCACGCCAGTCCGTCGGGTGATGGGTCGTAGCAGCTGATCGTCAGGTCGAAGTCGACGCCGAGCGTGCGACCCAGTTCGACGATCCCCCGCTTGGAGAGCGACCCGAGCGGCGCGTGCACCTTGAACCACGACTGTCCCTTGAGTGCTTCGACACCGGCCCTGGTCGCCAAGTTCGCTGTGCGCTCGAAACTCTCGATGAACTGCGGCCTGCAGTCGGGGTATCCGGAATAGTCGAGTGAATTCACTCCTATGGCGATGTCCCGTGCGGAGCGTGCCTCGGCCAGTCCGAGCGCGCAACTGAGAAAGAGCAGATTGCGCGCGGGCACATAGGTAATGGGGATCTCGCCACGCGATGCCCCCCTCTTCGGCACCGGGATGTCGGAGGTGAGCGCGCTCGCACCGACTATGCGCAGGTCGATCGACTGCACGATGTGCTCGCGGACCCGTGCGCGCGCAGCGACCCGGCGCGCGCAGTCCAGCTCGATTCGATGCCGCTGGCCATAGTCGATCGAGAGCGCGATGCAGTCGAACCCCTCTCGCTGCATCCACGCGAGAACTACCGCGGAGTCCATGCCGCCGGAGAGAAGAACGACCGCCGTGCGGGGCATGGCCAGAGAGTAGTCCGCGAGTCGCGATAGGATCGGCTTCATGTCCGTGATTGATCTACGCAGCGACACCGTGACTCGCCCAACCGCGGCCATGTGGGAGGCGATGCGCGCGGCCCCGCTTGGCGACGATGTGCTTGGCGACGAACCCACGGTGCAGGCTCTTGAGGCGAAGGTCGCAACACTCCTCGGCAAGGAGGCCGCGCTGTTCGTCCCCAGCGGCACGATGGCCAACCAGCTCGCAATCCGCTGCCACTGCGAGGGCGGCGACGAGATCATCGCGCACCGCGAGAGCCACATCATCCACTATGAAACTGGTGCGCCGGCAGCGGTCTCGGGATGCATGATCCAGCCTCTCGACGGGCCGTTCGGGCGATTCGACGCCGAGGCCGTCAACACCGCGGTGCGCAATCGCGACATCCACTCACCCAAGTCCCGACTCGTCGTCGTCGAGAACACGCACAATCGCGGCGGTGGATCGGTCTGGCCGCTGGCCCAGTTCCGACAGGTAGCCGACGCGGCACGCGCGAACCAGCTCAGCGTCCATCTCGACGGAGCGCGACTGTGGAATGCCTCGGTTGCGGCGGGGTACTCGCCGCACGACTTTGCCGCTCCAGCGGACACGGTCAGCGTGTGCTTCTCGAAGGGGCTCGGTGCGCCGGTGGGAAGCGCCCTCGCAGGACCGGCAGACCTCATCGCCCGCGCGCGGCGATTCCGCAAGATGCTCGGCGGCGGGATGCGCCAGAGCGGGCTCTTGGCGGCGGCGGCGATCTACGCGCTCGATCATCATGTCCAACGGCTCAGCGAGGACCACGCCCGCGCCCGCGCACTTGGTGCCGCGATCGCCACAATTCCCCATGTGACGGTCGAGCCCCCCGCCAACGCGATCGAGTCGAACATGGTCTTTTTCACCGTAGCTCAGGCCGCGGGAGACGCACGCTCACTCTGCCAGCGCCTGCGCGCGCTCGGTGTCGACATGATCCCGATGGGTCCGCACCGCATACGGGCGGTCATGCACCTTGATGTGCCCTCGGATGTCGTCGAGCGCGCCGCGACGGCGATCGCGACTGCCCTAGCCGCGCGCCACTGAAACAGGATCTCCCAGTCAATCGCCTTGACGCACTCACTCCCACGCTGCTCCAATCCCTGATCTCCCATGAACGACCCACGATTTCAGACGCTCGCCTCGGTCATCATCAATCACTCCTGCCGCCTCGGTCCTGCCGAGAACATTCTCATCGAGGCGTTCGACATCCCTGAGGAGATGGTGATCGCCCTGATCGACGAGGCGCGCCGAGTCGGCGGCAACGCGCATGTCGCGGAGCGATCGACGCGCATCATGCGCGCGCTGCAGGAGGGATCGACCCAGGAGAATCTCGTCACCTGGGCCGACTGCGATCTTCACCGAATGAAGCAGATGCAGGCGTATGTCGGCTTGCGCGGCGCGGACAACGCCAGCGAGATGGCGGGTGTGCCATCCGCGCAGCTCCAGATGGTCGGCAAGTTCTACAGCACACCGGTTCACTCCCAGCAGCGCGTCAAGCACACCAAATGGGTGGTATTGCGCTGGCCGAGCCCGAGCATGGCGCAACTCGCCAAGATGTCGACGCGCGAGTTCGAGGAGTACTACTTCCGTGTGTGTTGCGTCGACTACGCGAAGATGGACCACGCCGTGCAACCGCTGGTCACGCGAATGAAGAGCGCGGACACAGTTCATATCAAGGGACCTGGCCCGACCGACCTCCGGTTCTCCATCCGCAATATCGGGGCGGTTGCCTGCTCGGGGGATCGCAACATTCCCGACGGCGAGTGCTTCAGCGCGCCGGTCCGCGAAAGCGTCGAGGGAATCCTGCAATACAACACGGGAACGCTCTATCAGGGCACCACCTACTCCAATGTCCGCTTCGAGTTCAGCAAGGGCAGGATCGTCAAGGCAACCTGCGATGGCGACATCGAAAAACTCAACGCGATGCTCGATTCGGACGAGGGTGCGCGCTACATCGGGGAGTTCAGCCTCGGCTTCAATCCGACGATCCTTCATCCGATCCTCGACACCCTGTTCGACGAGAAGATCGCAGGCAGCTTCCACTTCACCCCCGGCCAGTGCTACGAAGAGGCGGAAAACGGAAACCGCAGCCAGGTTCACTGGGACATCGTGTGCATCCAGCGATCGGACTATGGTGGCGGAACCATCTCCTTCGACGGCGAGGTGATCCGCCGCGACGGCCTATTCGTCGTCGATGATCTCAAGGGGCTCAATCCGGACGCGCTCAGCGCCACATGACGGCTACGATGATCCGATGAGCAGAGCGCGCTCGACCATCATCGTCGGACTCATTCTGGGCATCGCGCTCGGCTGCGAATCCTCAGTTGACCGCGGGCAGGCGAAGAAACCCGATCCGCCTCCGGCCCCTCAATCTCAGGCGAAATTCGACACCATTCCCGATGGTGGAAGCAAGTCGACGCTCGGCAAGGCCCGTGATGCCGCCGTGCGTACGCGCGACAAGATCGAGGCCCGCGACGCCGAGATCGGCAAGATGGCCGACGACATCTTCAAGAAGTAATCCCGCCGAGCGTCACTTCGTCGTCGGCGGATTCTCGGTGGGATCTTTGGGGGCGGTCGGAACGGCGGGATCGCTGACTATGCGCAGCAACTCGACATCAAAGATAAGCGTCGCCTTCGCGGGAATAACGGGCGGACGACCGCCGGGACCGTACGCCAGCGCGTACGGAATGACGAGCTTCCGCTTGCCGCCGACCTTCATCGAGCCCACACCCTCGGTCCATCCCTTGATGACATTGGCAAGCGGGAACGACGCGGGCTGACCGCGATCGACGGAAGAGTCGAACTTCGATCCATCGACCAGGTATCCGGTGTAGTGAACTTCGACGACAGCGGCTGGGCCGGACGGGACCAGGCCACCCCCCTCTTCGAAGTCGAAGTACTGAAGCCCGTCGGAGAGCGTCGTCAGTTCGCCCGTGACATCCATCCCGGGAAACTGTCCTCTGATTGCCTCGCTGAGAACCGCACCAGTCGCGGCATCGATTCCCACGGTGTGAAACTTGCCGCCAGTGAGCACCACGACCGAGTACGAAGGCACCGCGGCCTCGAACTCGGCGGACGCCTTCTGCACGATCCCGTCGACCTTCTTGGTCGCAGCAGCAATGGCGTCGGCCATGGTGAGCTTGATGGTCTTCACTTCGCCGGAACTCCCATCCACGAGCGCGTGCTGCGGGACACCGCCCACGCTGCAGAAGAAGTCGTAGGTCACATGGTCACCCTCGGTGCTGGTTGAGACCTCGATGATGCGACCACCCGTCGCCGCAGTGGCCAACTCGATCGCCTTGGCCATGTTCACGGGCGCGGCGGCGAGCTTCTGTGCCGTTTCGGCAGGATCGGGCGGCAAGGTTTCGTAGTCGGGCTCTGCACTCTGGCTGAGGGCGGGCATTGTGAGCGCGGCGCACAGCGCGACGGAAGCGATCGTGATCATCATGATCTCGGGAGACTACAAGATCACACCGACAGGCAGTAGCGCGCCTCGATCGCCTTCACCTTGGCAAGACGCCGCTCGTGCCGCTCCTCGTGTGAATATCTCGCCTCCAGGAATGCACGAACCATGTCTCGCGCCACCGAGCCACCGACGATTCGTCCGCCGAGCACGAGGACATTCATCGCGTCGTGTTCGACCCCTTGGTGGGCCGAGTAGTAGTCGCCGCAGTTTCCCGCGCGGATCCCGGGAATCTTGTTGGCGGCGACGCTGGCGCCGACACCCGATCCGCAGAGCAGGATTCCCCGTTCGGCGCGGCCATGAAGGACTTCATCGGCGATCTTCTCGGCGAAGTCGGGATAGTCGCATGGATCGGTGGTGTGCGTGCCGAGGTCAGTGACCTCGTGACCGAGCCCCTTCACAAACGAGAGAAGTTCCTGCTTGAGCGCGAACCCAGCATGATCCGATGCCAGCGCAACCTTCACCGCGACGCTCCGGCCCGAACGCGCGCGAGTACCGCGCGCGCACGCGCGGCGACAGTCTCCGGTTCGAACCCGAATCGGCGCAGGAGTGCTGACAACGGAGCCGAGGCGCCGAATGTCGTCATGCCGATTGCCTCACCGTCGAGGCCGACATAGCGCTCCCATCCAAGGGTCGAGAGGGCTTCGACCGAGACTCGTGCACGGACCAATGGAGGTAGCACCGAGTCCCGATAGGCCTGATCCTGTCTGTTGAAGAGCTCACAGCAAGGCATGCTCACCGTGCGGACCTTGACGCCTTCCTTCTCGAGTGTCTGATGAACAGCTAAGCAGAGCGCGACTTCACTCCCCGTACCAATCAGGATGAGTTCCGGCGCGCCGCCGACAGCGTCTGCCAGCACATATGCCCCGCGCGCTACCCCCGATGCCGCGCCGTACTTGGTTCGGTCGAGCGTCGGCAGATCCTGTCGGGAGAGCGCAAGTACCACCGGGTGATGAGTCATGGGAAGGATCGTCCGCCAGCACTCGGTGACTTCGTTCGCGTCACAGGGGCGGAAGATGCACACCTGCGGCATCGCCCGCAGTGCGGCGAGCTGTTCAATCGGCTGGTGCGTCGGACCATCCTCGCCGACACCGATGGAGTCATGTGTGAACACATAGATGACCGGCAGATCCATGATCGCCGAGAGTCGGATCGACCCCTTCATGTAGTCGCTGAAGATGAGGAATCCCGCGCCGAACGGACGCAGTCCGCTCAGCGCAAGAGCGTTGCACACAGCTCCCATGGCGTGCTCGCGGATCCCGAAGTGGAGGTTTCGCCCCGAGGGCGTCTCGGCTTCGAAGGATCCCGCGCCGTCAAAGGTCATCAGCGTCTTGGTGCTCGGCGCAAGGTCGGCGGAACCGCCGATGAACCACGGAATGCGCTTGGCTACCGCGTTGATCACTTTCCCATTGCTGATGCGCGTCGCCATCCCCTTGGCGTCTGCAGGAAACACCGGCAGCTCGGCCGCCCAGTCCGCAGGGAGTTCCCGCGATTGCATCTGCCGGACCTCTGCCGCTTCCTTCGGATACGCCTTCGAGTACTCGCTGAAGCGCGTGTTCCAGTCTGCGGTGAGCGCGGCGCCGCGTGCGCCAACCCCCTGCGCGAAGCGCTCATACACCCCTTCGGGCACGAGAAACTTCGCGTCCTCGGGCCATCGATAGAACTGCTTGGTCCTGCGAATCTCCTCTTCGCCCAGTGGCTCTCCGTGCGCTGCGGAGGTGTCCTCGCGTGTTGGCGCCCCCCACCCGATCCGACTGTCGACGACAATGAGTGTCGGGCGATCCGTGGTCGCCGTAGCGGCATGGAATGCCCGGCGCAGCTGATCGATGTCATTGGCGTCGGCGACGCGCAGCACATTCCATCCGTAGCCAAGAAACCGCGTCGACGCGTCGTCGCTATAGGCAAGCGTTGTCCGACCCTCTATGGTGATATGGTTGTTGTCGTAGATCCAGCAGAGGTTGCCGAGCTTCAGGTGACCCGCGAGGCTCGCGGCCTCGTGAGAAATCCCCTCCATCATGCAGCCGTCGCCGCAGATCGCCCACGCCCGGTATCCGAACAACTCGTGAGCCGGTCGGTTGTAGCGCGCGGCGAGCCATCGCTCGGCCATCGCAAACCCGACGCTGTTGGCAAGCCCCTGCCCCAGCGGCCCTGTCGTCGCCTCAACCCCTGCGGTCCAGTGATACTCGGGGTGGCCGGGGCAGCGCGAGTCGAGCTGGCGAAACGCCCGGATTTCGTCAAGCGGAACGCTTGGCTGGCCGGTCACCTTGCGCGACTCATCCAGGGCCTGCGTCTTACTCAGGTGCAGGAGTGAATAGAGGAGCATCGACGCGTGCCCATTCGAGAGAACGAACCGGTCGCGCCCCGGGCACAACGGGTTTGCGGGGTCGAATCGCAGAAACTCCTGCCAGAGCGTGTACGCCACCGGGGCCAGCGACATCGGAGTTCCGGGATGGCCTGACTTCGCTGCCTGCACCGCATCCATCGCAAGCGTGCGGATCGTGTTGATACAGAGTGCGTCGATCTCCGCCACATCTCCGGGAACCCCGCTCAGGGGAAACGGTGTCGGAGATGCCGCGCGGGCAGAGGTCGGTGGATTGGTCGAAGTCACGGTCATGCTCTCTCCAGGTCTCTTGGTACTCGCCGCGCGCGGATGCCGCACTTTCGCGTGCGCCAGTGCGAGCATACTCTTTGCCCCATGACGATTCCGACTAGTCGAGCCTTCCCGAACTTCGCGCTTGGTCTGCGAATCAGCGCGCTGGGTGCTGGCTCATTTTTACTGGCGGCGTCGGCTCCGACCCTGCGGCAGGACTCCAACATAAGTTTCGCCGGTCCGCCACCGGCGCAGAAGGACTCTGACAGCGCGACAGGAGTTCCCTTCGGGATCGGCTTCAACCAGAAGGGCGGCGAGTTGAGTGCGACCGCGCTCGAGCAGGCTGCGCTGGGAACGCCAACAGTCCACTACCACTACTTCTCGCCCGCTGCGACAACACTCGCACCGGATCCTGCACCAGTCGATGACACCACCAACACTGCGTCAGGCTTCGCACAGCCGACCTTTGTCACACCGATAGCGAACCAGACACGCAGCGCATCGTGGCACCTTGTTGCGGGAAGGAACGACATGGCGGAGGGTCAGGGGCTGGCGACTAACACCGGTGGCAATATCAATGTGGGCAGCACCAATTATTATGTCGGGCATGCGCTGGGTGGCACTAACACCGGGCAAGGTGTCGGCGATTGGTACCCGATGGCCAATGGCGGCACTGGAACCATCTCGGGCTTCAATTGGGGTGTACTCGGCGGGTTTGACTGACACGCTCAGTCCAATCCGGTCTGCCCAGGAAACAAGAAAGGCGCTGGGAAGGCCTCCCCACGAAGGAGCCTGCCCAGCGCCCAGTGTTCATCAAGGACCCGTGAACCGAGGACCTGATGGGGCAACCTACTCCGGCTTTCCGCCGCTGCAAGAGAACGCGCTAATAATCTTCTTCGGTCAGCTCGAACCGACCGTGCACAGCCTCACCGCCTCCGCGAGCGACCTCATCGGATCTCCGCTGCGCGGAATGAACTCCTGGGCGATGTACCCGGTGTAGCCGACCCCGTTGATCGCTCGGCAGATCGCCGGATAGTTGAGCTCCTGGGTTGCGTCGATCTCCGCGCGCCCAGGCACGCCGCCGGTGTGGTAGTGACCGATCGCCCAGGCATTCTCTCCGATCGTGCGGATGACATCACCTTCCATGATCTGCATGTGATAGATGTCGTAGAGCAAGCGGAACCGATCGCTGGCGACTCGCTTCACGAGCTCCACCCCCCACGCCGTGCGATCGCACATGTAGTCCATGTGATCGACCTTGCTGTTGAGGAGTTCCATCACGATGGTGACACCGGCCGCTTCGGCCAACGGTGCGACCCGCTTTAGCCCCGTGACGCAGTTGTCGAGACCCTCAGCATCCGACAGGCCCGCCCGGTTGCCCGAGAAGACGATCATCGAGGGAATTCCGGCGGCCTTCACCTTCGGCAGCAGTTCCTCGGAGCGAATGACAAGGCGATCGTGGTTCTCGATGCGATTGAACCCGCTCGGGATGGTGGTCGGTCCATTGGCCAGCGCACAGGTGATCCCCTCTCCCTGGACGACCCTCCACTCTGACTCGCCGAGGAGCTCGACCGATGAGATTCCCATCGCCTTCGCACTGCGCGCGAGCTGCGCAAGGTCCATCGACCCGTAGCACCACCGGCACACCGAGTGACGGTACCCCTGCGCGCCCTTCGCCCCAGTCGACTCGGGGGGTGCTTGTCGTGCACTCGCACGAAAGACATTCGGAGTGACTGCCGCGGCCGCGACTCCGACGGGAACGGTCTGCAGAAATGATCGCCGATTCATGCTGTCAGGCATGGTGTCAGGGTATAGATTTGCGCTTCACTTCTGCTGCCTGCGCCAGCACCAACCGCCCTCACCCCGTCCAACCGCTCAGCAAGGCACCCAGGTCGAGTCCGTCGGTGAAGCCGTCGCCATTGATGTCTGAGTCTCCAGAGGTGCTCCAGCCGGACAACAGAGCCCCCATGTCCAAGCCATCGACGACGCCATCCAGATTGAGGTCGGCTGCTGCATAGTTGCCTCCGCCGGTTCCACCGAGTCCCGTGCCATCAAATTCGGGGCCGAGTAGTCCAGGAGGATTCTTGCGAACCATGTAAATGTCACTCAATCTCTGCCCGTTCAGCCGGGCCGCGGTGATCGCAATGGCGTTGACTCCACTTGGATCAATCTCCGTCGGCCGAAGCACCTACATGGACGACAGAATAGAAGCGGGCGCTCCGTAGAGGTCACATCCAGAGAGAACCATCTGCCCATTGGCATTTACGACCACTGTTTCGGGATAAATGTCCGAGTCCACGAGTGCCACAATCACATCGCGAGGCGCACCAGCGATGTCCATTGAATGAACGACTTCAAATGACCGAACCCCTGCAAGCCACGATCTTCTGCCTGAAAGAGCGTTCGCCGACCGGCCTCCCTGCACGAGGGCCCGGCGCGTCATCAACCCCAGTCGGCCAGAACGATCCCGATGTCGAGCGAGTCGGTCGTGCCGTCGCCGTTGAGGTCGGTTGGTCCGGACGCGCCCCAGCCAGCGAGGATCAGTGAGAGATCCGCGGCGGAGACAACGCCATCGCCGTTGACATCCCCTGGTCGTACTTCGCACGAGTCAGGAATCCCGTCCGCATCACTGTCCGGCGGCGCAGGGTTCGAGGTAATGCGGCGCACTGTTCCCGCGGTGTGGTTGACGATGAATAGTTCACCACTGGCGTCCGCGCCGATGCACACTGGTCCGCTCACTGGTGCGAGCTGCGCTGTGATGTCGGTCACAACCGGCGAGCCCGTCGAAAGATTCATCCGCCACGCCTTTGAGTTCTGGTAGTCGGCGAACAGGTACTGCCCCTCGAGCGCGGGAATGGCGCACCCCCGATAGACCGTTCCACCCGTGATGGAGAGCCCGACCGAGTGGGTGTACTCGTAAACCGGCGCCTTCAGCGACGCCGAAGGGCACGAGCAATTCGCATTCGATGTGCACAGCGTTCCCTCGACACAGTTCCATGCGAAGTTGGCGCCGGCCTCGGTGGTCGGGTCGAAGACATCGACCTCCTCCCGAACCGTTCCGCCAACATCGCCGATCCACAGCGTGCCAGTGAGGGGATCCCGCGAGCACCGGAATGGATTCCGAAGCCCCTTCGCGTAGATCGGGTCGTCGACCGTGCTCATGCCGCCGACATACGGATTCGTCGGCGGAATCGCGTAGTTCGCGCTCGCGTCCGCCGGGAAGTCGTCGCCATTGACATCAACGCGCAGGATCTTCCCCCACAGCGAGGTCATCGACTGGCTGCGTGTGCCGCCCTGAGGGTCGCCGGTGTACCCGCCGTCACCCAGCGGAATGTAGAGGTAGCCGTCACCGCCGAAGATGAGCGTCCCCCCGAGGTGGTACCCCTGGGTCGATGGCGAAGCGATGCGCATGATGACCCGCCGGCTTGCCGTGTCGGCGATGTCTTGATTCGTGGCGTTTCGGGTGTACTCGACAATCCAGACGATGATCGCGCTCGTCGTTCCCGTCGTGTGATGGAGATAGAACTTTCCGTTGCTTGCGTAGTCGGGGTGAAACGCAATCCCGAAGAGCCCGCTGTAGGTCTGCTCGGGAACCGTGGAGTCGATGTTCAAGAAGGCAGTCGCTTGCAGTACGCCATTCTTGATGAGCTTGACGATCCCTCGCTGCTCAAGGACAAAGAGGCGCGCGGCATCCCCCGGTGGACTCGCCACCTCCATCGGCTTGGTAAGCCCAGTCGCGACTATGGAGGTAGTGAGAGTCTGGGCAGACGCGGGAATGGCTGCTGTCATAACCAGCACACCAGTGGCGAAGAGTCGCAACATCTCTCCAAGTATGCCGCGTAGATCAGCAAATTCAAGGGGTGCCCCTCAGCAGGCGACCGGTGTCGGAGGCGGAGTGCAAAAAAACAACCAGGCGCCCTGTGGAGAGCGCCTGGTTCAATAAGCAGTTGGTGCCGTTCTGACCTGTCACCAGATCAGTTCCCGCCTTGCGGCGGACGAGATTGCGTTGACGAATTCGCCCCGAAGATCGCTCTTCAGGTGCGTCTAATTAGTTTCCATTAGAAAGGAGGTGATCCAGCCGCAGGTTCCCCTACGGCTACCTTGTTACGACTTAGTCCCAGTCACCAGCCTCGCCGTAGGGACCCCTGAATTGGGACCACTTCGGGCGCTGCCAGCTTCCATGACTTGACGGGCGGTGTGTACAAGGCTCAGGAACATATTCACCGCGGCGTAGCTGATCCGCGATTACTAGCGATTCCAACTTCATGGAGGCGAGTTGCAGCCTCCAATCCGAACTGGGGTGCCTTTTAGCGATTTGCTCCACCTTGCGGTCTTGCGTCGTTCTGTCGGCACCATTGTAGCACGTGTGCAGCCCTAAGCATAAAGGCCATGAGGACTTGACGTCATCCCCACCTTCCTCCGGTTTGACACCGGCAGTCTCGCTAGAGTCCTCAGCATTACCTGTTAGCAACTAGAGATAGGGGTTTCGCTCGTTGAGGG
>SIAD01000007.1 GCA_009691915.1 Phycisphaerales bacterium | reverse complement strand
CAGGCGTCCGCCGCAGCGCGCGCTGCATCGGGGAGCCAGGGGCTTCCCGCGACGACTGCTCCGGCAACGGCAACTGCCGCGAAGCCCGAGGCGACTGCTCCGGCAACGGCAACTGCCGCGAAGCCCGCGACGACTGCTCCGGCAACGGCAACTGCCGCGAAGCCCGCGACGACTGCTCCGGCAACGGCAACTGCCGCGAAGCCCGCAACGACTGCTCCGGCAACGGCGACGGCCGTGAGACCCGCAACGACTGCTCCGGCAACGGCGACGGCCGTGAGACCCGCAACGACTGCTCCGGCAACGGCGACGGCCGTGAGACCCGCAACGACTGCTCCGGCAACGGCGACGGCCGTGAGACCCGCAACGACTGCTCCGGTGACAGCCCCCGCCGGTCCTGCCAAGCCAACCGGGGTCTCCGTCACAAAGACCGAGACCGCAGTCGTCACCCCTCCGGCGCGACCGGCGGAATCCAAGACCGTGCTCGGCGCAACACAAACCGGCAAGTCTGGCGACACACGCACGGCGACCATTGACCGGCCCAACACCGCATCCATAATCGCCGATGCCAATGGAGTGGCGACGACGGGACCCGAAGCGAAGGTTGCAACAATACCGCCGCTCGCGGTGTCACCAACGAAGACTCCCCCGACTGACACGGAAGTCGCGAAGGCAGTGGCCGAGTTCACATCCGGATCCATCACCGCCTCGCAGTTGACAAAGGTGCTCGATGGATCCTTGAACAAAAGCGAAGTCCTATTGAACCCCACCGCCCCAGCAACAACTGCAGGCGTCGGCGCAACCGGAACTTCGGACCCCGCGGCCACCGCAGCTCCATCGATGACAGAAGTGACTAGGCTGACGATCGAGGCGGCCGAAGCAGCGTTTCAGGCGATTCCCGGGACAAGACTCGCGCGGTGGACGGGTGAACTCAGGTTTGCATCGACCGACTGGAACGCCCTGGTTCAGCGTGCAGGATCCGATCAGCAGCTCTCCAGGATCCTCGGTCAGTTGCAATCACAAGCCGGCAGCCCGCAGTATGCGGATGTCACCCGCTTCCGTCGTCCGATATCGCTGGCGGAGATTCCACCCGACCTGATGCAGTCGGGGGCCGAGACTGTGCTGCCCGAACGCAAGGAGATGTTCTGCCTCGCGTATGTCGACTGCTCGCAGACCTCTTGGCTGTCGAGGAACGGCGTCCTCGTGGCGCTGATTGCCAAGAAGACCAATGATCCAGTACTCGTCGCCCTCGCGCTCCGGATGCTGGAAGAGGTCAACAAGTATGTCCCGCTTCAGCGCCCAGGCACGACCATCTGGGATCCCAATGTCCCGATCACTCCTGGCGGCGAAGGAGTCTGGCTGGCCACGGCTTGGGGGATAAGCGCCATCGTCGACATGACCACGATCCTCGGTGATCTCGTCCCCACCGAATTGCGTGAGCGGATGCGCTCTCAGGTACGCGAGGAGGTCATGCGGATCTGCGTCGACTGGCGTGACAAACGACCGTGGTTCGTCAAGAACCGGAGTGTCGTCTCCAATCAGTGGATTGAACCTAACGTCGGTCTCATAAAGGCGACCCTCTGGCTCAAGGACCCGCTGCTGCTGCCCGCATACAACTTGGGTGTTGAAAACCTCGCTGCCAGCCTGAACGCGCACGGCGCGTCGGGGGAGTTCCTGGAAGGGGTCAACTACGCCCAGATGACCCTGCACTCGACGCACAGCATCCTCGGTTCCATGCGGCAGCTCGGGGACACGCGCTGCCTCAACTCGCCCTTCGCCAAGAACAATTGGCGCTGGTTCACCCATATGCACATGCCTGGGGCGATGATCGTCAACTGCAATGACACGCGCGCCTCCGAGCTACCTGGCTGGTGCATGAGTGTCCCGTACTCGTCGTTTGCAGAGGCCGCGATGGCCTCGGGCGAAGATGATGCGGTCGCGATGATGCGGTTCCTCTACCCCACTCCGACGCCGATCGGCGCGCTGGACGCCCTTCTGTACGCGGACTTCCTAGCTGCCAGCTCGACGCCAGCTCAGGCCCGGCTGCCGGTTTTTGCCAGTTTCCCCGCCCAACAGTTGGTTGTCTGGCGCAGCGAGTTCCAGCCGATCGCAGCGCCCCAGACTGCGCTCGCGGTGTGGATGAAGGGGGGCGCACTCTCGGAGAACCACATCCGTCGCGAGCAGGGTCATGTGAGCGTGTACTCCGGGAATCGGCTGGTTCTGACAAACTGCGGGACTATCGACTACACCGATCCGACTTACTTCAGTGGCTACGCGAGTACTGGCGGGTCTAATGTCATGCAGGTCGCCGAGATCACGCCAAGCAGCAAGCCGATCAACGCGCCGCTCTTTGTGAACAACCTCGGTCCTACGGGAGGCGATGTGGACATTGACACTTCGGCGGCGTATGTCGGCGCCACCTGCCATCGCAATGTCAGCTGGAACATCGACGGCCGGGTCCGAATCGGCGACGAAATGACTCTGACCAACCCCGCTACTCAAGGCATGGAGCTCTACCGATTCCATACCGGCAATGTTGAGCCGCTCACGATCACTGGGAGCGGGACGCGCTGGACCGTCACATGGACCGGGGCATCGATAAACTTTGAGAGCGACAAGCCGGTCACAGTCGAGCAGGGCTCCCAGCTAGACCGCTTGAGCGAGCCCTTCCACCACCAGATGATCGTGATCAAGGCCGTCGGCAGCACGGGATCACTGTCTCTAGTCACGGACCTTGTGGTCGACCGATCGGTCACCAACTGAACGCCTGCTGATTGACCACCGGGACTTGAAGTCAGAACCCCATCGTGCGGGCCAGCAGAATCCCCATGAAGAGGCTGAAGGCGGCGATGAGGACTCGATGAACTGTGTTTGGACCCTGATTCTTGCCCATGGCAACCGTAATGTCGGATTGGTACGCGGCGAGGCAAGCGGGGTTCGCAGATTTTGACGCACTTCTGGGATACTGGGGGCATGACCAGCCACGACACAACACCGACCGACCGTTCGATCTACGCCCGAATGATCGTGGAGAGCGCCCCACTTCTCCTGCGCTTTCTAGCCGGATTCGACGATGGAACCCGAGCGGCCCAGGTCGCCTCGCTCCCCAACCACCCGATCTGGACGCTCGGGCACTGCGCCTTCACCATGGCCCGCTTCGCCCAGCTGATCGGCGCTCCGGCGCCGCGCGCGAGTGACTTCCAGCCCGGCTGCTGGAGTGCGTCCTCCAACCTCATCGAGCCACAGTGGTTTTTCATTGAGGAAATCGCCAAGGACTCGACCCCGTCGCCTCATGCAAATCACTACCCAACCCTCGCGCGTGGGCGTGAGTCGTTTCAGAACGCGACCGCGGACCTCGCTGCCACGCTCTCACAGACCACTACCGAGCGACTAGCCGGAACGATCGACTGGGGCGGGAACCAGCAGGAAATCGCCTCGCTGGTCATTCGCATTGCCGTCCACAACGGGATGCATGCCGGGCAACTGGCGGATCTGAGGCGCGCCCTCGGATTCGCACGGATTCTCCCCATCAATCCCCCGAAGGCACTGAGCACCGCAACGCGCTGAGCCGACACGCGGCTTCCCCTAGAATGGGCGATTCATGGCTCGGCTTCATGAATTTCAGGGCAAGGCGATCCTCGCCCGGCACGGATTCTCCATCCCGAGAGGCCACGCGGCGCCGACTGCGGAGCTTGCGGCAACGGCTGCGGCAGAGTTGATTGGCAACGGGGGCGAGGTCGTCGTCAAGATTCAGGCATGGATGACTGGGCGGGCGGGTGTCGGCGGTGTCGCCTTTGCACGAACCCCCGAGGAGACGCGCGCCCACGCCGCGCGGATGCTCGCCATGAGGGTCGGCCAGTTCCCCGTCGAGTGCGTGCTTGTGGAGGAGAAACTCGACATTGCCCGGGAGTTTTTCCTGTCGCTGGCAATCGACGACGCGGCGCGCGCTCCGATGATCCTATTTGCCCAGGGCGGTGGGAGCGGCATTGAGGAGCGGGTTGCCTCAACGAAGCGAATCCCGTGCGACCCGACGCATGGCCCCGATCCCGTTGCACTTGCGCACGCGACCGCTGGATGCGGGCTTTCTGCGGCGAACGAAGAGGCCCTTCGCGCTGCGATCGTGGGTCTGTTTGGCACCGCGCGCGCTGTTGAGGCGCGCTCCCTCGAGATCAACCCGCTTGTCCTGACCACCGACGGTGCCTTCGTTGCCGCCGACTGTCGCATCACCATCGACGACTACGCGGTCGCTCGCCATCCGGAACTCGGCATCGAGATCGCGCGCGAGTTCGATCATCCACCGACTGCGCTGGAACGGGTCGCTTACGCCGCCGAACAAGCGGACCATCGCGGGACCTTCTACTTCGCGCAGTTGGCGACGGCTGCAGTGAAGGGTTCGCGGGGGCTCGTTGGGTTCCACGGGGCCGGTGGCGGCGGGTCGATGATGTCGATGGACGCGATTGTCACGGCAGGATTCACGATCGCAAACTTCACGGACACGAGCGGCAATCCGTCGGCGACCAAGGTCTACCGCGCGAGCCGGATCATTCTTGCCCAGCCAGATCTCGTTGGATATTTCGGCTCTGGATCGGGTGTCGCCAGTCAGGAGCAGTACTGGTCGGCGTATGGGCTTGCGAAGGCATTCTGGGAACTCGATCTTGACATTCCGGCGGTGATCCGTCTCGGAGGTAACACCGAGGATCGAGCCGTCGACATCCTCGCGCGGATGGGTGCGCTACTTGGCGCAATGGTCGAGGGGTACCGAAAAACTGACACGCCCTCGGAAGTTGCCGCGCGATTCGCCGCACTCGTTGACGAGGCGGGTTCGACTGTCTGGCGACCGCGCTCGCCGAGACGCCCGGCGTTCGTCGGTTCGCCTGGCGCCACGAAGTTCGAAGTGCGCGCTGGTCGCGTATGGATAGACACACCGCGATGGGGCGACATTGCGTCGGCCGTGACGGCCCACTCCGGCGGGTTGGTCACTGACCGTGGAGGTGTGCCCGCCATGGCGCTTCCCGCCGAAGAATTCGCTGGCAAGGACTCTGAACTTCTTGCGTGCGATGTCGAGTGCCTCCTCGCAGGGATCGACGGGTTCTTTCTGGAACTCGACATCCCAGGGCTCGCCGCACTCGAGACCGGTTCTGTGTACGCCGCAGCCGCACCCGCGCTCGCAGGAGGGGCGAACTGATGGCCATCCTGATCGACGAGACGAAACGGGTTCTCGTGCAGGGAATCACCGGGCGAGAAGGCCAGGCGCGCACACGCCTCATGAAGGAGTATGGAACAAAGGTCGTGGGCGGAGTCACGCCCGGCAAGGGCGGTCAGGTCGTCCTCGGCGTCCCGGTCTTCAACACGCCAAGGGAGGCGGTCGATGCGCTCGGCGGGATCGACATCTCCGTTCTCTTTGTCCCTGCCGCGGGTGTGAAGGACGCCGCCATCCAGGCCTTCGACGCGGGGGTCACACTCACCGTGCTCGTCCCCGACCGTGTTCCTGTCTGGGACGCGATGGAGATTGCCGCTGCGGCCAAGGCCAACGACGCGCGATTCCTCGGACCAAACACACTCGGCGCACTCAGCCCGGGCAAGGCAGTCATCGGCATGATCGGCGGCCGCGCGGAGAGTGCGCGACAGTGGTTCAAGCCGGGCGTCCCGGCCGGTGTGGGCATCATCAGTCGCTCGGGTGGCATGGCCTCAAGCACCGGCTACTACCTCTCTCAGGCGGGGGTGCGCATTTCGACGATCGTGCACATCGGCGGCGACGCGGTGCTGGGGATCCGCATCCCCGAGGCGGCACTCCTGTTCGAGTCGGACCCGGCCACTGAGGCCATTGTCATCTTCGGAGAGATCGGCTCGACTCAGGAGGAGGAACTGGCCTCGCTCATCAAGGAGCGAAGGATCTTGAAGCCCGTAGTGGCATACATCGGAGGGAAGGCGGCGCGCGAGGGGACGCGGTTCAGCCACGCAGGGGCGATCATTGAAGGTGGTCGCGGGACCCACGCGGGCAAGGTGAAAGCACTGCGCGAGGCGGGGGCGACGGTCGTTGACGCATTCGGCGACTTACCCGGCGCGGTGGTCGCGGTTCTTGAGAGAATGAATGGAAGGAGCCTCATGAGCGAAGCTGAACGAAACGCGCAGTGGCACACCGCGATCACCTGCATCGAGCCAAACAAGGTCGCCGTGCGTGGCTACGACATCGCGGATCTGATGGGACGCGCTTCGTTCGGGGCGGCGGTCCATCTCATCCTGACCGGCGAACTCCCGTCGCCCTCAATCGGAACCCTGATGGACGCAGTACTCGTCGCGTCGATTGACCACGGTGCCACTCCCCCGAGCGCGCTCGCGGCACGGACGGTTGCTTCAACGGGCGCCTCGTTGAGCGCGGCGGTCGCCGCGGGGATCATGTCGATCAACCGCCACCACGGGGGCGCGATCGAGGACTGTGCCAGAGAGCTGCGACGGATCTGCGATCGCGCGACGAGAGAATCGCTCTCGCTCGACGAGGCGGCATCGCGCCATCTTGCCGCGATGAAGGAGGCGGGCGACCGCATGCCTGGGTTCGGCCACCGCTATCACACCAAAGATCCCCGCACGACCAAGCTCTTCGAGCTCGCCAAGGCCGCCGGTGTGGACGGCGAACTCATGAAGGCCGCACGCGCCGTCGAGAAGTGCTTCGCCGATCAAAAGAAGCCGCTGCCGATCAATGTCGACGGCGCGATCGGCGCGATTCTGGCCGATGTCGGCATCAGCCCCGCGGTGTTCAACGGAATCTTCATGATTGCCCGCACGCCGGGTCTCGTCGCGCATGTCGTCGAGGAGCAGACACGCGAGCGACCGATGCGCCGAATCGACCCGGTGAACCACGGGTACGACGGCCCGCCGACGCGCACACTTCCAACGAGTCCATGACTGGCACACCCGCAATGACAAGTATGACAACACCCACCACCTCCCCGTCCAGCGCGCGCTACGGCGTCGCAGAGATCGCCACGCTTTTCCCCAGCCTCACTCTCATAAAGGATGCCTCCCTGCGCACCAAGGTGGCCGCCGTCTGGAACGAGGCCATAACCACGGGCTGCGGTGGCAAGGGTTGGACCTTTGACGAGCTGCGGGCGGTCAAGTTCACACTGCTGGCGGGCGACATCGACATGTCGTTCGTGGAGCATCTCAATTCGTGCGCGTTGCAGTGCATCGCCATCGCTGATGTTCTGGCGACGAGCTTCCGCTGCGCGATCCCGATCAACAGGGACTTTCTGATTGCTGGCGCCCTGCTGGCTGACTGCGGCAAGCCGCTGGAGTTCGACAAGGACGCTTCGGGCACGGTCATCCAGGGAGTTTTCGGTCAGCAGGTGCGTCACCCCTTTACCGGAGTCGCGCTTGCCTACAAACACTCCGTCCCGGGCGAAGTGATGCACATCATTGCCACTCACAGCCACGAAGGCGACAAGATGGAGCGGTCGATCGAGTCGATCATCTTCCATCACGCGGACTTCGTGGACTTCGACATTGCGAAGTGGCTTGGCAAGCGCGGCACGAAGAAGTAGGCGTCCGTCTAGGCACACTACGAGAGCCACCCATGGGACTCACCCTCGTCGAGAAGATCGCTTCCGTCCATGCGGACGGGATTGCACGCGGCGCAGAACTGCGCGCCGGCGACTTTGTCTCCATCCGCCCCCGTCATGTGATGACCCATGACAACACCGGCGCGGTCATCCCCAAGTTCAAGCAGATAGGTGCCACCAGGATCGCCGACCCCGCCCAGCCGGTCTTTGCGATCGACCACGACATCCAGAATCTGTCTGCGGAGAATCTGGGCAAGTATGCGAAGATTCAGGCCTTTGCGCGCGAACATGGGATCGACTTCTACCCCGCGGGGACGGGGATCAGTCATCAGGTCATGGTGGAACAGGGCTATGTGGTCCCGGGCGCACTCGTCGTCGGGAGCGACTCGCACTCCAACCTCTACGGTGCGGTCGCCGCACTCGGAACGCCCGTCGTGCGCACCGATGCGGCGAGTATCTGGGCGACAGGAATCACCTGGTGGCAGGTGCCGCAGGTCGCCCGCGTGTTGTTGCGGGGGCGACTCTCCCCTGGAGTCACCGGCAAGGATGTGATCATTGCCCTGTGCGGGCTGTTCAATCAGGACGAGGTTCTCAACCACGCCGTCGAGTTCGTCGGGGACGGCGCCGCCTCACTTTCGATGGACGAGCGCATGACGATCGCCAACATGACTACAGAGTGGGGGGCGCTGGCGGGCATCTTCCCGTTCGACGAAGTGACCGTCGCGTATCTGCGGTCGCGCATCCCTGCCTTCGCATCTGATCGTCGTCCCGGAACGCGCGGCGCCTTGAGCCGCTCCGGATACACCGCCTCCGACATCGACAAATGGTGGAGGAACCGCGCCGCGTTCGCCCCTGATGCTGAGGCGCACTACGCCATCGAGCTCGAACTCGAACTCGCAAGCGTCGTCCCGCATGTCTCCGGTCCCAATGATGTCAAGACGATGGTGTCTCTGCCCGATATGGAGGTCAGGCGAGTTGCCGTCCAGAAGGCGTACCTCCTCTCGTGCGTCAACGCGCGCCTCTCCGATATTCACGATGCCGCCGATGTCGTAAGGGCCAAGGGAGGGAGAGTCGCACCCGGCGTCGAGTTCTATCTCGCCGCGGCCAGCGCGGAGGTGCAGGCGAAGGCGGAGGCCAGCGGCGACTGGAAGGCACTCGTCGGAGCGGGCGCGATCGCGCTGCCGCCCGGATGCGGAACATGCATCGGCCTAGGACGAGGACTCGTCGGAAAGGGCGAGACGGCGATCAGCGCCACCAACCGGAACTTCAAGGGGCGCATGGGAGATCCGGA
Source organism: Phycisphaerales bacterium (assembly GCA_009691915.1). Taxonomy (GTDB): domain Bacteria; phylum Planctomycetota; class Phycisphaerae; order Phycisphaerales; family SM1A02; genus F1-60-MAGs104. The sequence continues at coordinate 75,084 of SIAD01000007.1, read as the reverse complement.
CGCCAAGGTCTACCTCGCCTCCCCCGCCGTCGTTACAGCGAGCGCGCTCGCGGGGTACATCTGCGCGCCGGAGCCGTTTGCGAACAAGACCGCGGGGACGGCGATCCGCCGTGCGAAGTCGAGAGCAACTCCTGCGGGCACCGTCACCGTCATTGCTGGATTCCCAGCGCGGGTCGAAGGACGGATCCTCTTCCTCGACAAGGACAATCTGAATACGGACGGCATCTACGCCGGCAAGCACACCTATCGTGACGATCTCACGAAGGCGCAGATGGCCGAGGTCACCTTCGAGAATTACGACCCTGGGTTCAACGCGCTCTACAAGACCGGTGACATCGTCGTTGGCGGGCTCAACTTCGGTTCAGGATCAAGCCGCGAGCAGGCGGCGACCGCCCTCAAGTTCAAGGGGATCCCGTGCGTGATCGCGGCGAGCTTCTCGGAGACCTACAAGCGCAACGCGTTCAATAACGGATTCGTCGTCTTTGAGTGTCCCGAACTCGTCGCGCATCTGCGGGCAACGCTCACCAAGGGTGCGCTGACTGCCATCGCACCTGCGGCAATGATCGACTACACGACATCGATGCTGAGGATTGCTGGCGCGGAGTTCACATTCCCCCCGCTGAGTCCGGCGGCGCAGGAACTCATCGTCGCCGGGGGCGCCGAGGCTCTGATCGCCGCGCGCCTTCGGGGCTGATCCGGATGCCCAAAAAGGTGACGGGCGTTGCTACCATCCCACCCCCTTTCACACGCAAAAATTCAGGAGAAGCTCGCAATGTCCAAGTACCGGATCGCATGGATGCCAGGAGATGGAGTCGGCAACGATGTCATGGAGGCGTGCCGAATCGTCCTCGACGGCATGAAGCTCGACGCTGAGTACATCCCATGTGACATCGGATGGGATTTTTGGTGCAAGGAAGGAAATGCGCTCCCGGATCGAACGGTGAAGGCGCTCGAAGGAACGACATGCGGACTCTTCGGTGCGATCACAAGCAAGCCCCAGGACGAGGCCAAGGAGGAACTCATCCCGGAACTCAAGGGGAAGGGTCTCGTCTACTTTTCGCCCATCGTCAAGCTCCGGCAGATGTTCAATCTCCACACGAACATGCGCCCGTGCCGCAGCTACCCCGGAAATCCCCTCAACTTCAGGGGTAATCTCATCACCAATCCGGGCGGAGGCGAGATTCCGATCGACCAGATCGTCTTTCGGGAGAACACCGAGGGGATGTATGGCGGCGTGGAGTTCTTCCCCCTGCCGGAGTCGGTCTATGAGGCCCTCTCACTCAATCCCAAGATGAAGCCGTGGAAGGCGAAGGGGCTGGAGAGTGTCGCACTGTCGACTCGAATCGTCAGCACCAAGGGATGCACCAGCATCTGCTCGCAGGCCTTTGCCTACGCTCAGGCCACCGGCCGCAAACGCGTCACTCTCATCGAGAAGCCCAATGTGCTGCGTGAGACAGGCGGACTGATGACGCGCTGCTTCCGTGAAGTGGCCAAGGCGTATCCGAAGATCTGGGCCGATGAGGCCAACATCGACGCGATCTGCATGTGGATGTTCAAGAACCCGCAGGACTACTCGGTGCTCGTGGCGGAAAACATGTTCGGCGACATCGTGAGTGATCTGTGCGCGGGATTGATCGGCGGACTCGGATTCGCACCCAGCGCGAACCTCGGCGACACCTACGCGGTTTTCGAACCAACACACGGGAGCGCCCCCAAGTATTCGGGGCAGTACAAGGTCAATCCGATCGCCATGCTGCTGACCGCCAAGATGATGCTCGACTGGCTCAAGGAGTCGGACAAGGCGTCGCGGCTTGAGTCGGCGGTCGCGAGAGTGATCAAGGAAGGCACCGTCCGCACCTACGACCTCGGCGGCAAGGCATCGACCCTTGATGTCGCCCGCGAAGTCCTACGACTGGTCGGCTGAGGCCGAGGAGAAATCCCCATGGCACATGCCACAGCACCTCCAGCCTCCACGACGCGCCTCATCTCCTACGACATCGCCGAGTGGGCGGCGGCGCTTCGCTTTGAGGATCTCTCTCCGGCGGCGATCCAGTCGGCCAAACTCTTCTGGTTCGACTCGATCGGCTGCGCGTTGGGCGGCAGCCAGCAGGACGACGCCCACATCCTTCTCAAACATCATCGCGAGATGGGTTCGGGCAGCGGCACAGCGACGGCGTTGGTCTCCGGCTTCAGGACCAACCCCGTCGATGCGGCGTTCCTCAACGGTCACATGATCCGGGCGATGGACTACAACGACATCTACTGGAAGTCAGACCCCTGTCACCCGAGCGACCTGATCGCCGGACCGCTCGCACTCTGCGAGGCCTACGGACTTGGAGGTCGCGAACTGATACTGGCGACGGTCATCGCCTACGAGATTGAGATGCGCCTGTGCGAATTCGGCCTTCCCGGAGTGCGCGAATATGGCTGGCACCATGCGACCCTGAGCGCGTTTGCGGCGCCGATCGCCTGCGGACGGGTTCTCGGTCTCACTCCTGCACAAATGGTCGCGGCGATGGGCATCAGCGCGTCGCGCACATTCACTCCCGGCGCGGTCACCGCCGGCAAGCTCACCAACATGAAGAACACGGTGGACCCATGGGCGGGACGCATGGGGGCGGAGAGTGCGCTCCTGGCCCGTCACGGGTTCTCGGGTCCGGAGCACATCATCGACGGCAAGGAAGGACTCTTCGCCGTTTTCGGGCATGTCCAGTACAAGGGGAAGGCTGCCGCCTTTGACGCCGCACTGCTGACCAGGGAACTGCCGACATGCCCCAAGTGCCACTTCCGCATCGTCGACTGCGGAATGAAGAGTTTTCCGATTGAGGCGCTAAGCCATTCGCCCCTGACCGCGATGCTGAAGACTGTGAAGGACCACGCGATTCAGGCGAGAGATGTCAAGGAAATCAGGGTCGAGGTGATCGCCCGCGCCGCCGACATTCTCGGTGACCCGCACAAATACCGTCCCGATTCGAAGGAGACGGCCGACCACTCCCTGCCCTACTGCATGGCGGTCGGATTGGTCGATGGCATGGTGACGCCGCTGCAGTTCAAGGAAGAGCGGGTCCTCGACAAGTCGCTCATCCCCATCATGGATCTGGTGAAGGTCGTCGCCAACGAGGAGTTCGAAGCGCTCTTTCCCAAGTTCCAACCCAGTCGTGTCACGATCACGACGACCAGCGGCGAATCCTTCGCCACCCGTGTCGATGTTCCCAAGGGCGACCCGCGCGACCCCATGACTGAAGAGGAAATCTCCGTAAAGTTCAATGCCTTGGGGGGCGATGTCGTCGGCCTCGAGAAGTGTCGTCGCCTGCGGAAGTGCATCATGTCGATGGAGTCAGCGGGCGATTTCAAGGAACTCTTTGCGCTGGCAACCGTTTCGCTATAGTGGGGATCCGCGTGTCGCGGACCGACCGTCGCCGTCGGCTGAAGGAACCCTGTGTCCATGTCTCAGACCCGATACTCACTACCACAGACTCGGGCGTTCTTGGAGACGGCACGCACCGACCGGTGGTGGATCGCCCCGCTGTTCGTGCTTGCGGGATTCGGCGCGTTCCTCATCTACTCGACCTGGGCTGCCTTTCAGGCGAACAACTATTTCATCGGCGGACCGTCGCAGCCTGGGGTCCAGGACCTTCTCTCGCCGTTCTACTCTCCTGTGCTGTGGGACGCCTCGGGAGTGCACTCGGGACACGCGTGGTTTGGTGATGCCCCTCTGTGGTGGCCGGCGTGGCTTCTGTTCTCGCCCGCGCTCATAATCCTGCCATTCCCCGCCGGATTCCGGTTCACCTGCTACTACTACCGAGGGGCGTACTACAAGGCGTTCTGGGCCGATCCCGCCAGCTGCACAGTAGGAGAGCCAAAGTTCCGCGGCGCCAACTACCGAGGCGAGCAGAAGTTTCCCCTCATCTTCCAGAACCTCCACCGCTACTTCCTTTACATCGCGATCGCATTCATCGGTCTCCTATCGTGGGACGCCTATCAGTCGTTCTGGCACTTCAACGCGGATGGAACGCGAAGCCTCGGGGTCAGCGTCGGGACGATCGTCCTCGTGCTCAATCCGGTTTTTCTCGGCATGTACACCTTCGGCTGCCACTGCCTGCGACACCTGGTCGGCGGAAAACACGATTGCCTCTCGTGTAGCAGCGTGCGGCAGCACAAGTACAAGGCCGTCTCCTGGCTCAACGCGCGCCACATGCTCTTCGCATGGATAAGCCTCTTCTTCGTGGGCTTCACCGACATCTATGTGCGTCTCTGTGCCAGCGGAACTTGGACCGACTGGAGAATCCTGTGAGCAGCCTCGACCGATGCACCATTCATGAACATGATGTCATCGTGATCGGGGCGGGCGGGGCGGGGTTGCGCGCGGCCATCGAAGCCTCCGCTGCGGGAGTCACGGTCGGTGTGATCTGCAAGTCGCTCCTAGGGAAGGCTCACACCGTCATGGCCGAAGGGGGCATGGCCGCAGCCATGGGGAATGTCGACGACCGTGACACCTGGGAGGTTCACTTCGCCGACACGATGCGAGGCGGGCAGTACCTGAACAACTCGACCATGGCCGAGCGCCATGCCAAGGACGCCCCTGCGCGCGTGCGCGAACTCGAGGGCTGGGGAGCCGTGTTCGACAGGACCAAGGATGGCAAGATCCTGCAGCGCAACTTCGGCGGTCATCGCTATCCGAGACTCGCGCATGTCGGTGACCGCACTGGACTCGAACTCATTAGGACGCTGCAGGACCATGGGATTCATCAGGGTCTCGAAGTCTTCATGGAGATGACGGTGGTCACGCTCCTCAAGTCTGGCGGGCGCATTGCCGGCGTATTCGGCTATGACCGCGACCGCGGACGGCTCCATGTGTGGAAGGCGAAGGCAGTGATTCTGGCAACTGGCGGTCTGGGCAAGGCCTTTCGTATCACGAGTAACAGTTGGGAGGGAACCGGCGACGGCCAATCGCTCGCGTACCACGCGGGGGCGGACCTGCTCGACATGGAATTCGTCCAGTTTCACCCCACCGGCATGGTCTGGCCACCGAGCGTGCGCGGGATCCTCGTCACCGAGGGAGTGCGAGGCGAAGGGGGCGTCCTTCGCAACAGTGAGGGGAAGCGGTTCATGTTCGATGATGTTCCCGAGGCGTACCGAGCGCAGGTCGCTACCACCGAGGAAGAGGGTTGGCGTTATGTCTGCGGCGACAAGAACGCGCTGCGGCCGCCGGAACTCCTGACGCGTGACCATGTCGCCCGCTGCATCAACCGCGAAGTGAAGGCGGGCCGCGGGTCTCCGCACGGCGGGGTCTACCTCGACATCGCATGGATCAAGGAAAAGATCCCAAATGCATCGGAGCACATCAAGCGCAAGCTCCCGAGCATGTATCACCAGTTCAGGCAGCTGGCAGGGGTCGACATTACTAACGAGCGCATGGAGGTCGGCCCGACGACGCACTATGCGATGGGTGGTGTAGCCGTGGACGGGAACACGCAGGAGTCAACCGTGCCCGGGTTGTTTGCGGCAGGCGAGGTGGCGGCGGGACTTCACGGGGCCAATCGACTCGGCGGCAATTCGCTCTCCGACCTCGTCGTCTTCGGAAAACTCGCAGGCGAACATGCAGCGAAATTTGCTCAGGCTCATACCGCCGTCGAGGTCGATCCAGCCGAGGTTGAGGCGCACACCCGTGCCATCGAGGCTCCTTTTGAACGCAGCGGCAGCGAAGGCCCATTCGCCATTCAGTATGCCCTTCAGGATGTCATGCAGGACCTGGTGGGAATCGTGCGTACCAAGGACGAGATGGAGCAGGCGCTCGTGCGGATCGGTCAACTGCGCGAACGATGTGCGAGGGTCTCGGTCTGCGGCCACCGCGAGTACAACCCGGGATGGCACACGGCACTAGATGTCGGCTGCATGTTGACGATCTCGGAGGCGATCACCCGCTGCGCGCTTGAACGCAGGGAGAGCCGAGGAGCCCAGTTCCGCGAGGACTATCCCCAGAAGTCGGCGGAGTGCGCCACCTTCAATCTCATTGCCAGGAAGACTGCGGACGGTTCGATGGAAGTTCGTCGTCGACCACTGGTACCGACGAGGCCGGACCTCGCCGCGATCATCGAAATGATGAAGTAGAGGCCGGACGCCACGCACCATGCCCACGACTCACACTCCACCCTCGACGGTCCACGCGACGCGCACGGTCGAGTTCAAGGTCTGGCGCGGAGACTCGCAGGGCGGCGAGTTCAAGTCGTACTCAGTGGAAGTCACTGACGGAATGGTGGTGCTTGATTGCATCCACCGAATCCAGGCCGATCAGGCCAACGATCTCGCCGTGCGCTGGAACTGCAAGGCGGGAAAGTGTGGATCCTGCTCAGCAGAAATCAATGGGAATCCCAAGCTGATGTGCATGACGCGGATGGACACGCTCCCGCAAGGCGAGCCTGTGAGGGTCGAGCCGATGCGCTCCTTCCCCTCGATCCGCGACCTCGTCACCGATGTCAGCTGGAACTTCCGAGCCAAGAAGAAGATCAAGCCGTTCAAGCCGCGGAAGCCGGACAATGCCGACGGCTCCTGGACCATGTACCAGATCGATGTGGACCGAGTGCAGGAGTTCCGAAAGTGCATCGAGTGCTTCCTTTGTCAGGATGTCTGCCATGTGCTGCGGGATCACCACAAGCACGACGAGTTCATCGGGCCACGGCTTCTGATGTACACCGCCATGCTGGAGATGAATCCGCTGGACACCGAGAGCCGCGTGGCCGACCTCAAGCATCACGATGGCATCGGGTACTGCAACATCGGCAAGTGCTGCACGAAAGTCTGCCCCGAACACATCGGGATCACGGACAACGCGATCATCCCCATGAAGGAACGGGTTGTCGATGAGTTCTACGACCCACTCACGCGGCTCTTTCGGATGTTCAAGCCCCGATAGATTCCTCGCGGTGCCCTAGGCGGGCTGGTGGCAGCTAAGACAGTGCAAACTGCCGAGGCCCACGACAAGAGAGCGCGCCATGACCGGCTGAAGGGTCCATCCCGGCAGCGCGCCTCGAAGCACATCAAGCGCGGGTTCGTCGCTCGTCCCCCCGAACACCGGCACGAACGCTGTGCCATTGCAGAGCAGGAAGTTGGCGTGGCTCGCCGGGATCATGGTGCGCCCGCCGGGGCCGAATCTGTCGGCGGGATAGTCGTACTCAATGGGCTCGGGGACGGAGAGCGCGATGACCCGGATCGGTTCCCCCCGTTCGTCGCGCGCAAGGCTCAGAGCCTCGAAGTTGCGTTCGAGCACTTCGTGATCAGGGTGCCCCTTGGGCGCGCGGATCGCCACGACCGTGTCGCGTGCCACCCAACGCGCGAGGTCGTCGATGTGGCCGTCGGTGTCATCACCCCTGATGCCTCCAGGCAGCCAGACAATGTTCGTGACACCCAGCGCTTCCTGAAGCGTCTGCTCGATCTTCGCAACCCCCGCCTCGGGATTCCTGTTCGCTCCTTTGAGGCACTGGTTCGTCGTCAGCACTGTGCCAGAGCCGTTCACTTCAATCGATCCGCCTTCGAGGACAAACTCATGATGCCACATGGGTATTCCCCACCGTCTCGCGATGGCGTCGGGGACGGCATCGTCAAGAGATCGCACTTCGTACTTGTCTCCCCACCCATTGAACCGAAATGAGTGGCCGGCCACGCCGCGCGTCGGATGCTTCACGAAGATCGGACCGAAGTCCCGGATCCAGCTGTCGTTGGTGGGAATGCCCAGCTCCCAGACATCGCGCACCTCGATGACCGCGGCGAGCTTCGTGCGCCACGAATCCCACTCACGCTGCGCCTCGGAAAGGCAGTTGGGCCAGGTTTCCTCGTTGTGTGGCCTCACCAGCCACACGCACGACTGTCGATCCCACTCTGCTGGCATCCGAAATCCCTGCTTCGCCGCAGAGCCAGTCAGACGCAGCGGCGCGCGCTCATGATCGGCCCCAGGCCCTCGCGTGCTGGTCATGCGTCCACCACACGCCGGGAGAGCCCGCCGTAGGCGTCGATCCGACGATCCCGCAGGAAGGGCCAACCGCGCCGCTGCTCCTCGATCATGGAGAGGTTGCACTGGGCCATCAGGACCGTCGGCTCGTCAACAGAAGCCTCCGCGATCACCCGCCCCGCCGGGTCGCACACCAGACTTGTTCCCCAGAACTTGAGTTCCGCCTCGGTACCAATCCGGTTGATCGCCGCAACGAAGCAGCCGTTGGCGATCGCGTGCGCCTTGTGCATCGTGATCCACGCGTCGCGCTGAACCTGCTTGTCTTCTGCGGTCTCTCCATGCCACCATCCGATGGCCGTCGGATAGAAAATGATTTCCGCTCCCGAGAGGGCCGTCAGCCGCGCGGCCTCGGGATACCACTGATCCCAGCAGACAAGCATCCCGCAGTTCGCCCGCGCGCCCTTCACGGCCTGCCAGGAGAGATCGCCTGGTGTGAAATAGAACTTTTCGCTGAACCGCGGGTCGTCGGGAATGTGCATCTTGCGGTACTTGCCGATGATCTCCCCGGCCGCGTCGATGTAGACGCTTGTGTTGTGGTAGACCCCAGCTGTCCGCCGTTCATAGAGGCTCGCGGTGATCTCGACCTTGAGGTCGCGGGCCAACGAGCGCATGAACGCGCAGGTCGGGCCATCGGGGACTGCCTCGGCGAGATCCATGAGCGAGGAGTCTTCGCGCTGGCAAAAGTAGTGCGAGACAAAGAGCTCCTGCGTCGCAATGATCTGGGCCCCCTTCGCAGCCGCTTCACGCGCAAGCGTTGCCACTCGTTCGAGGATGTCCTTCTTCGAGGCCGCCAGCGGTGAGGCATGCTGGAGGAGCCCGATCGTGACTTCGCGCGACGACATGGTGGCGCAGTCTAGAGGGCGGGTCGATTGACGCAGAGGGCTCGCGTGAGGATAATTACGCGATGCACATCAATATCGCCCCCGTCCTACTTGCATCCGCGCTCGTCATCTCGGCCGTCAGCTGTTCCCACCATGCGATCACCGCCGCGCCGGTCGGATTCCTCTCGCAGCCCGAGCTCATGAAGAAGGCCGGCGATGGCTCGTGGAACTACGCCGCCGCCGACATCGACTGGTCGAAGTACAAGACCGTCTATGTTGCCCCCGTGGTCTTTGCGCCCGACGCGCTCGGCAGCGGCGTCTGGGGAAACGAGTCTGACCTCCCTAATCTGGCGTCGAAGTTTCGGGCCGCACTTGCCGGGGCCATGTCCGCGCGCTACCAAGCCGCTCAGGGTTCGGGCGCGGGGACACTGGTCGTGCGGGCGCAGATTGTGAAGCTTGCTCCCAACTCGCCCGCGCGGAATCTCGCACCGCAAACACAGATCGGCGGCACGGGATACGGCTTCGGCGAGGTCGCGATCGAAGTCCTTGACGGCGGCGACGGAACCGTCCTGCTTGAATTTGCCGAAGTTCAGACGACGAGCCGATTCTCAACCGAGAAGCTTTCGGTCTGGGGAAGCCTCGAGAAGTCGTTCACGGACTGGGCCAATCGAATTGCGGTCAGCTGCCAGGCGAAGTAACGCGCTGACAGGTCGGTGACTACACTCGTCTCGCAAATGGTTGCGACCTTCACCAAGCAGCGTGCCGCGACTCTCACACTCGCAGCCGCGGCGCTCGCAGTGACCGGATGCAAGGTCGGCCCCAATTACGAGCCCCCGCAGGAACTCCCAACCGCCACATGGAGCCAGGCGGCGAAGGGTCCTGTCACCAGCGAGCCGCCCGATCTCAACGAGTGGTGGAAGGACTTCAAGGATCCGATTCTCGACCAGTTGATCGCCCAGGCGGAGCAGTCCAATGCGACCATCGAGAAGACCTTGGCGAATGTGCGGATCGGACTGGCGATTCTGGGGGTCACGGAGAGCCAATACTGGCCGAAGCTACGCGCTGGATTCGCGTACTCGCGCAATGAGACAAATGTCAGCTTGGTCCCGTCGGCCGGAGTTGAGTCGAGCCCATACAGCGTCTGGGCGGCTGGCGTCGCCATGTCCAATTGGGAGATCGATGTATGGGGGCGCATCGCCCGCACAGTCGAGTCCTCGACGGCCAGCCTGCAGGCCTCGGTCGAAGATCTGCGCGATGCCCTAGTGTCAGTGCGCGCGCAGGTTGGAACGACCTACATGAAGGTCCGAACTCTGCAACTCCAACTCGCAATTCTGACGACCGGGATCGCCAACTACCGCACGATCCTAGACCAGACTCGGGCCAAGTACGACGCGGGAACGGCCTCGCTTCTGGAACTAAACGAAGCTCAGATGGATCTCGATGAAATCGAGGCGTCGATTCCGCAAGTCGAGTCAGACCTCGCGGCGTCGATCTTCTCGATCGCTCAACTCTGTGGCACAACCCCTCAGCCGATGATGACGCTGCTCGGGCCGACCGCCCCGCTTCCCGTGGCGCCTGATGCGGTGGGAGTCGGGATTCCCGCCGACCTCCTGCGCCGACGACCAGATGTGCGCAGCAGCGAACGCCTCGTCGCGGCCGCGGTGGCCAACATCGGGGCCAACGAAGCACTCAACTTTCCGGTGTTCTCCCTCTCAGGCAACTTTTACCTCGCGGCCAACCAATTCGGCAGCATTGGAAACTCCGGGACGACGGCCTACGGCTTTGGTCCCAGCATCTCGTGGCTGATCTTCCAGGGCGGGTATGTCGACAGTCTGATCGCGCAGTCCAAGGGGCAGGCACAGGTCGCGCTCGCGGTGTACCGCGATACGGTTCTCAACGCGGTGCGCGATGTCGAGACCTCGATCAGCACGCTGGTGCAGGAGAAGCGATCAGTCGAGTACTACACGCAGGCGGTCGCCAGCGCGGGGAGCACCTTCAAGCTCGCCGAGCAGCAATATCAGGCGGGTACGATCACCCTTGATCGCCTGACATCGATCCAGAACAGCCTCCTTGAGATGCAGAGCGATCTCGCCAAGAGTCAGGGAGCGGTCGCGTCCGGGTTCGTGAGCCTCTACCGCGCGCTCGGTGGCGGCTGGGATGACGGCGCAGTTGATCGGGAAGTTGCCGAGGCAGCAGGAGGCAAGGAACAGTCATGATTGGACATACAGGGCGATCCTGTGCATGGCGCCCAATCGCCTCGCTTGCAGTGCTCAGCGCGCTGTCCGGCTGCGTCGAGCAACCGCATGTTCCTCAACGGCCCACGACGGTCCCAGTTCGCACCGCGACCGTCGTCTCTGAAACCATAGCACTACATCAGACACTCCCGGGATTCACCGTCTCGCCTCGCTCGATCGAGATCGACGCGCGAGTCGAGGGATTCCTGCTGAAACAGGCCATTCCCGATGGTGCGATCACCAAGCCTGACGAGGTGGTCTACCGGATCGATCCGCGCCCCTTTGAAGCTGCTCTTGCTGCGGCCGAGGGCCAGCTCGTCACGGCCACAGCCCAGCGTGATTATGCCAAGAAGGAAATGGAACGCAACGCGCCGCTCGTCAAGATCAGCGCGATCAGCCAGCAGAACTTTGACCAGCTCGTCGCCAACTATCAGGAGGCGGAAGGCCAGGTCCTCACCGCCCAGGCCAATGTGACCAGCGCAACGATCAATCTCTCGTACTGCACGATGACCGCGCCGTTCGTTGGTCTGCTCGGGCCGAGCAGGTACTTCGAGGGAGCCGTTGTCGGGACCGCAGCAACACAGAACCTGAACTCGCTCGTACAGCTCGATCCGATGTGGGCGCAGTTCAGTCCCGCCGCCAGCAGTTGGCCGGCCTTTCGCGCCCGAATGGCTGGAGGACCTCTGGCCGCGAAAGTCGTCTTTGGTGGAAACGAAACGATCACCGCGCCTGCGAAGGTCATCTTCGTTGACAATCAGGCTTCGACCAGCACGGCGACCCTCATGATGCGGGTCGAGTTTGCCAACCCGACGGCGATCTTCCGCCCCGGCGTGTATGTAAATGTCGAAGTCGCGCTGGGGGATCAACCAGACACGCTCGTTATCCCGCAGGAGGCCCTCTTCGCCCGCGAGACTGACCTCTTTGTCTGGCGGGTCAAGCCAGACGACACTGTGGAAACCGTGCGAGTCGAGGTCTTGCGAAAGCTCGGCCCGACGGTCGCGCTCAAGAGCGGCCCGGCGCCCGGCGATCGAATCGTTGTCGATGGGATCCAACGGCTGAAACCCGGATCAAAGGTCGCCGAGGCTCCGCCTCGGACGCCACCAGCGGGACAGTCTCCCCCGGTCAAGTAGCCGCCCGGACACTCCACATTATGGTGAAGTTTTTCATCCATCGTCCAATCTTTGCCGGCGTGATCGCGATCATCACCGCGATTGCCGGCACGATCGCCATGGTGGTCTTGCCAATCTCGCAGTTCCCCAACATCGTGCCACCGACGGCGCAGGTCACCGCGACCTACAACGGAGCCGACGCGGTCACCGTCGCCAACGCGGTCACCATGCCGCTTGAGCAGCAGATCAATGGGACGGAGGGCATGATCTACATGTCCTCAAACAGCACGAACAACGGGGCAAGCGTCATCACGGTGACCTTCGAGGTCGGTTACGACCTCGACATCGGCGCCGTGGATGTGCTCAATCGCGTCCAGTCGGCGACGCCGCAGTTGCCCCAGCAAGTGCAACAACTGGGCATCACGATCACCAAGCAGTCGACGAACCTGACGGTCGTGGTCTCACTGAAGTCCGATGATGGTGCCTACGACAGCAAGTTTCTCTCCAACTACGCCAATATCGTGGTTGAGCCGGTGCTCGCACGCATCGATGGCGTCGGGACGATTACGGTCTTCGGACTCCTCCAGTATTCGATGCGCGTCTGGCTCGATCCCGTCAAGATGACCGCCATGAATCTCTCGCCGGGAGAGGTCGTCCAGGCGGTCAAGGATCAGAATCAGCAGGCCGCCATCGGAAGCGTCGGGGCCAGCCCGACGACAGGCAATCCCGGATTCGACCTGACGCTCGTAACCACCGGGCGGCTCACAAGCGAAGCTGAATTCGGCGACATCGTCGTGCGCACCGGGTCGGATGGCGCGGTCGTGCGCATCAGGGATATCGGGCGGGCTGAGTTGGGCGCCTTCCAGTACGGCTCGACCTCAACGCTGAATGGTCTGGGCACCGGCACGGTGGGCATCTACCAGCTGCCGACCGCCAATGCCTACTCCGTCGTCGAGGGGGTCAAACAGCAGATGAAGCGGCTTGAGCCGCTGTTTCCGCCGGGAGTGGTCTGGCAGGTGACCTACGACAGCACGGCCTTCGTGTCCGCCTCGATTGACGACCTCACGACAACGCTGATGGAAGCCGGGCTTCTGGTGCTCGGCGTGATATTCCTGTTCCTGCAGAGCTGGCGGGCCACGATCATCCCGATGATCGCCATTCCCGTGTCGATCATAGGAACCTTTGCCATCATGATGGCCGCTGGGTTCTCCATCAACACGCTCACCCTGCTTGGACTGGTTCTGGCGATCGGGCTGGTCGTCGACGACTCGATCATTGTCGTTGAGAATGTCTACCGCCAGCTGGAGATGGGGGCCGAGAGCGGCACGGTCGCTGCCGAACGGGCGATGAAAGAGGTCTCGGGACCGATCGTCGCCACGAGCTCGGTGCTTCTGGCGGTCTTCATCCCCGCAGCGATGATGCCGGGGATCACAGGCCAGCTCTACAACCAGTTCGCGCTGACGATTGCCTTCAGCATCGTGCTGAGCATGATCAATTCGCTGACTCTCTCCCCCGCCCTGTGTGCCGTCTTCCTGAACAAGCCGCACTCGACAACATTCCGCCCCTTCGTGCTGTTCAATCATGGTTTCGAGTGGTGCACGGGGCACTACTCGAACTTGGTGCGATGGCTGGCCCACCGCTGGGTGATCGTTGCCGGAGCCTTCCTTGTCGGCGTGTGCGCACTCGCCTACGAACTAGACAGGACGGCGACCGCATTCATCCCCAACGAGGACCAGGGGTACTACTTCATCGGGTTCTCGCTGCCGTCCGGGGCGAGTCTTGACCGCAGCGAAGCGGTCAGCGAGCAGATTCTGGAGATCGTCCGAAAGGACCCGGCTGTCGTCGATGTCATACAGATCAACGGATTCAACTTCCTGACGCAGGTCGCCACGACCAACGCGGGGTTCATCATCGTCACGCTCAAGCCCTGGGACCAGCGCGATGTCTGGACTGAGAACCTTCGCGCGATCATCGTTCGCGTGTTCCCGCAGCTCTACGCGATCCCCGAAGCGACGGTCATGCCTTTCCCGCCTCCGCCCATCCCCGGGCTCGGCCAAGTGGCTGGCTGGCAGATGCAGATTGAAGATGTCAACGGGATCGGATACCCGCAGTTGGCCGCTGTCGCCAACGACTTCATTGAAGCACTTGGGAAGCGGCCCGAGGTCGCCAACATCTCGACCCCGTTCCAGTCTCAGGTGCCGATCATCACCGTGAAGATCGATCGCACCAGAGCACTCACCTTCGGACTGGACATGGCGACCGTGTTCAACACGCTGGGTCAGACGCTGGGTCAGTCGTACATCAACAATTTCAATGAGTTCAATCAGGTTTACAATGTGATGATTCAGGCGGACGCGCACGGACGCATGAAGGTCGCCGATGTCCTCAGGGGGTATGTGCAGAACCGCGACGGCGGGATGGTGCCAATGGCGGCAATCGCAGAGACTGTCATCGGCGTAGGCACGGACAACGCGACGCGCTACAACATGTACAGCACCGTCCAGATCAACGGTGCGTCCGGGCCGGGATTCGCCTCAGGCGACGCGATCCGCGCCGTCGAGGAGGTGGCGGCTGCGACCCTCCCCGACGGAATCGCCTACGAGTGGACGGGAGTCACCTATCAGCAGATCGAGTCTGGCCGATACGCGCCCATCATCTTCGCGCTGGCGATCCTCGCGGTGTACCTCTTGCTCGCCGCGCTCTACGAGAGTTGGCTCCTCCCCTTCAATGTGCTGCTCGCGGTCACCTTTGCCGCACTGGGCGCACTGCTCTTCATGCACGCGCGCGGAAAGGTGCTGGATGTCTACGCGCAGATCGGAATGGTGATGCTGGTCGGCCTCGCCGCCAAGAACGCGATCCTCATCGTCGAGTTTGCGAAGCTCCGCTACGACCGCGGGGAAAATGTGATCGACGCCGCGGTCAACGCATCACACCAACGGCTGCGCCCAATCATGATGACCGCCATCGCCTTCATGCTGGGCGTCCTGCCGTTGGCCATCGCTACCGGCGCGGGCGCTCAGAGCCGCCAGTCCATCGGAACGACCGTGCTGGGCGGGATGATCGGCTCCGCCACGATGGATCAACTGGTTGTTCCCGTCTTCTTCGTCATGCTGGTCTCAGCGCTCGAGAAGTTTGGGCTGGGTTCACGGCGGGCCACGGGTCACTCGTAGACCGACACTCGCGAGAGCCGTGCCCGTGCACGCGACTTCTCGACGATGATCCGGATGGCGCGGGTGGGCATCGGCTCGACCTCCAGAATCCTGCGGACTCCAATCGTGGTGGCGTGGGCGAGCTTCCTCCACGACCCATCCGCGGCGAGGCTCTCGAGGCGGAAGGCCTCCACGCGCTGACCGAGCTGGACAAACTCCTCGAGACGGATCAGGCGTGGACTGACCGATGCTTTCCAGCGGAGCTCGGTAGTCGAGGGGGTGTCGATTGTTTCGGTCGCCGTCACGACAACCTCGGCGTCCGAGCCCACATCACGGACTGTGCGCGCGGCGATCGCACTGGCGAACCCGCGCAGCGATGCGATATCGGCGTCGCCAATGAGTCCACGCCGGTCGACGGGAACATTGAGCAGAAGATTGCACCCTCGCCCGACGCTCTCAATCCAGATCCGCACGAGCTCGGCAGGTGTCTTGACCTGAGCGCTCTCGCTCTCGCGCCAGAACCATCCGGGTCGAATCGAAACATCCGCCTCCGCTTGAATCCAGTCGACGCCGTCGCATTGGCCGTGGCAGAGTTCGTCGTTTCGCCCCGCAATCCCCGGGAAGAGGTCGCTCAGCGTGAGCCGACACCAGTTCGTCTCGCAGCCGATCCCGCGCTCATTTCCCACCCATCGGATGTCGGGACCAGCATCGCTGAAGATGACTGCGTCCGGCTGACACTCCCGAACGACAGCGACAAACTTCTTCCAGTCGTACTCCTGGCGGTGCCCGTCTGGTCCCTCCCCACACGCTCCGTCGAACCAGACCTCGAAGACCGGACCGTAGTTCGTCAGAACATCCCGCAGCTGCGCGGCGAAGTAGTCGTTGTATTCGGCCCCGGTGCCGTACTTGGGATTGTTGCGATCCCACGGCGAAAGATACACGCCGAAGCCCATCCCCGCCTCACGGCATGCCGCCGAGAGTTCGCGCAGCACATCACCGGATCCGCCGCGCCACGGAGCCGCCTTGACCGAGTGCTCGGTGAGCGGCGACGGCCATAGGCAGAAGCCATCGTGGTGCTTGGCTGTGATCACGATGCCTTTGAATCCCGCCTCTCTGGCGACACGCACCCACTGCCGGCAGTCGAGCTCCTTGGGGTCGAAGATCGCTGGGCTCTCCTTCCCCTGGCCCCACTCGGCACCGGTGAATGTATTCACACCAAAGTGGATGAACATGCACTGTTCGTGTGCCTGCCAGCGCAATTGGCGGGGAGATGGCACAGGGCCGAACACCTCATCAACGCCTCCCGCTGCGAGCGCGCCGGCGAGGGCAAACGCGGCCATCACAAGTTGACCTCGCGCCGGGTCGCGGCAGGTGGCGGCGATCCATGTTCGAATCGGGAGATCACGGCCTCCCACTTTCCCTGCGCCTTGAGCGCGAGCTCGATCACTTCCCGTAGCGCGCCATGACCGGGCCGCGCGATAGTCGTGTAGGCCGCGCGCTTGGAGACTTCGGGATCCGCTCCGGCGACCGCGACCGCAAGACCCGATGCCAGCATGGCGGCGAGGTCGGGGAGGTCGTCCCCGACAAACGCGCACTCGCCGCGTGTCAACCGCCACCTAACGCAAAAAGTATCAAGCGCCGCGACCTTGTCGCGCGATCCCTGCACCACCGCATCAACCCCGAGTTCTTCGAGACGATGGCGCAGCGCCAGCCCCTGGCGCCCGGTCACAACACCCAGCCTGCCGCCCGACTCACGCCAGAGCGACACGGCCAGTCCGTCGCGTACACAGAACTCTTTCGTCTCTTGCCCGCAGTCATTGATGGCGATCGTCCCTGCGGTGAGAGTTCCATCGACATCGCACACGATGGCGCGAATGCCAGCCCACCCTGCGCCGCAGTCGGCTGATTCGGCGGCGCCTTCAGTGACGGATTCCCTGCGTGTCATGGCGTCATCCTAGCCCGCGCATCGAGCCAGTCCTCACCCAAGTGGCGTCGTGAGTTCACGCAGCGCAGCTCGAAGTCCCAGCATCATGAAGTCGAGGCGCATCGAGACCCCGCCACGCGCTGCCGCCTGCTGCGGGAGCTGCGGAAGATGGATGAATCCAGCGCGCTCGACTGACACCCACTTTCCGCGCGCCACAGCATCGAGGATCAGGTACATGAGCTCGTTGCACAGAAAGGTTCCTGCTGAGTCGGAGAGGAGCGCCGGAACCCCTTCCCCCTCGCACGCATCGCGCATTGCGCGCACGGGCAGCGTCGAGAAGTGAGCCGCGGCTCCGCCCTCGACAATTGGTCGATCGACCAGCTGAACACCGGCGTTGTCCGCTATCCGGTCGTCGCGCCAGTTGATTGCGACGCGCTCGAAGGCAATCTGCGTGGACTTCGCCGACTCTCCCAGCGCAACGATGGCTGTCGGTGTGAAGCGCCTCACAGCGGCCTCAAGAGCGCCAAACCCACTGGCTTCGCCGACACCGCCAACGGCCGGCAGCACCACATGCGCCACCCTTGCACCGGGTAGTTCCTCCGCTCCGAACGCGCACGCCACTTGCTCACTCGGGTTCAGGTCGCTCGAGCCGAACGGTTCAAAGCCGGTAATGAGAATCCTCGCCATCAGAGTGCGAACGGTACCGTTGTCGCCGTGACGCTCGGCACCATCCTTCGAGAGGTTTGCCTTCTTCTCGTGGTGCTCGTGCCGTGCCTCATCCTCTCTAACCGGTTGCGCTTTGGCGGAATCCTCGGTCTCCTCGTCGGTGGATTCCTACTCGGCCCCGGCGGCGCAGGGATCATCGAGGCCACTGGATCACTCCACACGATCTCCGAACTCGGCATCGTCCTCTTCCTCTTTGTGATCGGCCTTGAACTCCAGCCTGGGCGAATGGGCCGCTCATGGCGGCACCTCGTGATGCTGGGGATCCTTCAGGTCATCCTGACTGGCGCGGTCCTCACTCTCCTGATGGTGACCTACACGGAATACTGGATTGGAGCGGTCATCGCAGGATTCACGCTGGCGATGTCCTCGACTGCGCTGGCGATGCAGACGCTGCGCGAGCGCGGCGAGCTCGGCTCCGATCTCGGTCACAAGGCCCTCGCCATCCTCGTGGTGCAGGATCTGGCGGTCGTGCCGCTTCTGGCCATCGTGCCGATGGTCAATCCCCTCCTCATCACACCTGAGAGCGCCACGCTCGAGGCCAGGGACATCGCACTGCCCATAGGTGCGATCGTGATCGTCGCAGTCGTCGCCCGGTTCCTCGTCCCCACGCTCATCGCGCACCTCGCACGGCGGCAGGACACGGTCTCGATTGGGGCGACAGTCGCACTCCTGGTTCTGGGTTCAGCGGTAATCGTCGATGCCGCGGGCCTTCCCATGACGCTGGGTGCGTTTGTCGCTGGTCTGGCCCTGGCGGCGTCCTCTGAGCGGGAGCGCATCGCCCGCGTGGTCATGCCCCATCAGTCGCTATTGCTCGCACTGTTCTTCGTGACTGTGGGAATGAGCATCCGCACGGATGATCTCGACCCGGCGTGGGGGGCCATCCTCGTGATCGCTCCCGCGACCCTGTTTCTCAAGGCGCTGGTGATCTACGGTGTCGCGCGATCGATGCGGAGCACCCACGAGGTTGCCTGGCGGCTCGCACTCCTTCTCTCGCAGGTCGGTGAGTTCGGATTCGTCGTCGCCGCCGCCACCCTCTCAATCGGATGGGCGACACCCGCGCGCGCCGACGCGGCGATCGTGGTCATCGCGATCACCATGGTTGCTACACCCATCGTGCAGCGGTTTGTTCCTCGGCTGAGGGAGAAATCCAACCCAGCGGAGTCCCCGTCGTCCTCCGCGCACCAATGACCTGCGAGATGACCCTGCGACGAGAGCCAAGCGCCCATGAGGTCTTCGAGATCCTCGCCCGTGACCACTCCGATCATCTGCTCGTCTTCCTCAGGGCCGTTGTACGGGACAAGTCCGCGGTGGACGACATCTTCCAGGAGACGATGATGGTGGCTTGGCGCAGGCTTGCCGACTTCGACCGCTCGCGCAGCTTCGGGGCGTGGATCCGTGGGATCGGATCGCGTGTGGCGATGGATCATGCGGGGCGGCGTCGCGTGGCCGTAGCCGACCCTGCCATGCTCGCAGAACTCGAGCGCCACGCGTCCGCGTTCGACGGCGACCATGCGCTCTCCTTCAGGGCCAGGCTGGCCTCGCTGGATGAGTGCATCGAACGGCTCCCCAGTGACTCTGCTGAAGTCATCCGCCTCACATACACAGCGAACCTGCCGCTTCGGGCCATTGCCACTCGGCTCACGGTCACCGAAGAGACGATCAAGAAGCGGGTACAGCGCGCCCGCGCCCTCCTGGGTGACTGTCTCCAACGAAAGGGAGTCCTCGCATGAACGACCAATTGACACCGACCGATGGTTCCGGCTCGACGCAGAACTCGGCACGGGACCGGTATATCGACGCGCTGCTCGAGCACCACCTCACGGAGTCGGAGCATTCGATGGAACAGCGCATCACCGGCACGATGCGCGCGCTCGGCGCCTCCCCACAACGCGCGGGACTATGGTGGGGATGGTCATGGGAGCGATGGGCGCTTCCACTCGCGGCCCTCGTGGCAGTCTCCTTCCTGTTCATCCCGACAACCAGTTCGGCGACCTCACTCATGCGGTCTGCGATCCGCGCCGCGGCGATCCATGGGGATCGGCAGTATGTCATCGAGATGACATCGGTGGCGCATCGCAACGGCCATACGCCGCCGCCGGTGGTCACGACTCTGGATGTCCGCGATGCCGAGCACATGCGCTGCGAGATCCGCTACCCCGACGGCCGAGTCAGTGTGCGCGGCCGTTGCGGCGACGGGGCATGGGAGATCCACTCGAACGGCGACGCCGTGACCTTTGACCGGAGCGTTCCTTGGCCTCGGTGGATCGAAACCCCCGATGGGTCGCTGCTGGTCGACTCGATGTCGGGTGTGCTCGAGGGAATCGGCAGCGACTACACGCTGGAGCGAGTCGACGCGAATTCCCCCTGTGCCGTGGGCACCCGTCAAGTGCGCGCGACCCGAGAAGCATCGGATGACCCGAAACGGCCAACGACGATCGATCTCTGCGTCGATGATGCCTCCGGCGAGGTCACGCGCCTTCAGATGAACTTTGACGCGACAGCGGGTGGCGCAGGTCCCAAGGAGCCCCGCGGCCCACGACACGGACAACGGCCGCCGCCCCCGCATGACGGAACGATGATGCCGCCTCCTGGACCGCCCTCGGTGATCGTGTTCACGCGCACCAGTGTGTCGAAGTTTGACACCGCATGGTTCGATGCCCCCACCTGGGCACGACCAGCCCCGCCTCGTCCCTGACCGGGTCGGGTACACATTGCGAGGTGCCGACGCTCTTCGCGATCGTCCCTGTCTACAACGAGCCGACAACACTGAGCCCGTGCGTTGCGCGGATGGCGTCGGTCGTCATGCCGTCTGGGTGGTTGCTTCGGATCATCGCGGTCGACGACGGGTCTGACGCGGTGACCCGGTCCGCGCTGGCGGATGTTGCGCGCAACCATTCGTCTCTGATCGAGTGCATCGCCCACCCGAACAACTGGGGCAAGGGTGCTGCGCTCGCCACCGGGTTTGCCCACGCGATCGCGGTGTCTCGCGACGCTGGCGACGCGGTGGTCATCCAGGACGCCGACCTCGAGTACGACCCCCACGACTTCGGGTCAATCATTGCGGCGCTCAAGACAGCTCCGGATCGTGTGGCAGTCGTCGGCAATCGCTGGCACCGCGGGCAGGTCATTCGCGGCCTCAAGGGCCGGCTCCACATGCTCGTCAACAGGCTGCTGACACTCTCCAGCAATGCATTGACCGGTCTTTCAATCAAGGACATGGAGTGCTGCTACAAGGCGATGCCCGTCGGTGTCCTGCGTGAAATCCTTCCGCGCCTCACCGAGAAGCGCTTCGGGATCGAGCCGCAACTGGTGGCCGCGCTGGCCCGAGCGCGCGTTCCGATCACCGAGGTCCCAGTCTCCTACGCCCCCCGCTCGCGCCACGATGGCAAGAAGATCGGGCTTCGTGACGGCCTGAGAGCGCTATGGGTCATCTTGAAGTCCCGGCGCGCGGGGTAATCCGCCCGCAACTAGGCGGGTCAATTGGAATTGACAGGGACTGCAGTTATAGTGTGTGGATGCATCTCTGCGTGCTCCCGATCGCGGCGTGTCTTGGTTGCGCTGCCGTTGCTGCGGACTCCTACGACTTCACGCTTCAGAGCGCGAGCACCGCAACCCAGTCGATGACCGTCCAGTATCCGCTTGCCGGGACCTTCATCGGCAACTACGACGCGGCGGCAAACCCCACAGGGACTCGCACCCTTCCCGGCTTCTTTGGCGGATCGGGAAACAACGCCATTCCGTACACATCAACTTCGCGAACGAGCAATGCCATCAACTCCCATCCCGCCGGAACATTCACCCTTGCCCTGGTCGCTCCGGGCGCTTGTCAGGTCACCGGCTTCGCGTGCGATCTTGTCAATGGGTTCCCCGGGACGGTGACATCCGATCTGATCCTGACCTACTCCACCTTTCACACCGTCGCCCCGTCATCGATTTATCCATCACTGGGCCCAGTGACCATTCCGGTGGGCTCGGGGACCATCACGGCGGCGATTGCGGTTCAGGCAGGCCCCGCTCTGGGGACGGCAACTCCGTCGGGGAGCGGAACTGTTACGGTCGCTGTCGCAATCCCGGTACTCGTGAGTGTCACCGGAAGCGTGGGTGGCCAGCCACTTCCTCCAGATCCGACACCCGCGATCTTCACGCTGACCGGGACGCTGACACCGCGTGGGTCAACTGCGTCGCTCACATCGACCGTCCACTCGAGCGAACCAATAGGTCCGTTGCCGCCGCCCCCGCCGCTTGTCAATATGCCGGTCGCCCTCCCGACAATCCCGCCCGGGACACTCACGGCCAACCTTCTCTTCTCTGGGACCTTCTCCGATGGTTCAGGATCCTCGACGCTTGACCTCTCCTTGGTGGCAAGCGGCGTCCCAAGCCCGATCATGGGGGACGTCAACGGCGACGGCACGGTCGATGGCATGGATCTGACGGCGCTTTTCAGCGCGTGGGGCACCTCCAGTGCCTCAGCAGACATCAACGGGGACGGCACAGTCGATGGCCTAGACCTGACTGCCCTGTTTAGCAACTGGTCGGTGTGAGCGCTCCGCGCCTTGCCGTACATGCGGCAGAGGAGTAGCGTGACAGGCATGGCCCCGACCGACTCCCCACTAACGATTTCACAGGTACTCCATGATGGGATGTGCATCATCGAAATCGCCGGACGGCTCGACAGCCACACTTCACCGGACGCACAAGCGAAGTTCATCGAAGCCACCAAGCACCACCAGCGAATCCTCCTCGACTGCTCTCACACGACATTCATGAGCAGTGCCGGGCTGAGGGCGATCATCCTCGCACACCGGGCGGCGCGCGATGCGGGAGGCAAGTTGGCCGTGTGCATTGCGTCATCGGCGGTGATGGAGACGGTACAGGTCTCGGCGATCGACCAGGTCATACCGATTGCCCCGACCCTGCAGCAGGCAATGGCGGAACTGCGCTGAGGGCCTAGGTAGGATGGATGTGCCATGAAAGAAACCCACTGCTTCGTACTCATTGCCGCCGCAGTGACCATCGCTCTCGGCGGCTGCCAGAACAAGACTGAATCGGCGGCGCTGATCGGAGCGGGCGCGGGTGGGCTTGCCGGGGGCCTCATCGGCGGCTGGGGGGGAGCGGCCATCGGTGCCGGAGCCGGCGCACTCGGTGGCGCGGCCATCGGGAACCTGATGGACAGTTCTGACGCAAAGCAGCGAGAGGCGTCGCAGACGAACGCCAATTCGACGACTCAGACCCAGAACGACGCGCTCAAGGAGCAACTCCGCCAGGAGAAGCTCAAGAACGAGGCACTCGAGAAGCAGCAGCAGACTCCGCCGCCGACGCCAGCTCCACAGGCCTGACGCCGCGCGCCGCCATCGACACTCTCAGTTCGCCCTCCGCCGTGTGCGCGATGCCAGAATCGCGCCCGAGGCCCCGAGGGCAAGGACCGCAGGTGATGGCACCGCGACACCCTCAATGTTGACAAGGTCAAAGCGAATCGTTCCGCTCGCGGAGTAACTCGCGGTCGGACTCGTTGGGACAAACTGGGTGGATCCAGGCCCAAAGATGCTCACTATCCGAACGGCGAACTTGGCATTGCCTGAGACCCCCGCCACCCCCTTGAGTTCTACCCTCCGCTCGGACTGCCAGACTTCGCCGCCGAGCACCGCCTCAAAGATCCCGTCGTTGGGGATACCCGCGCTTGTGAACACGGTTCCATCGACGGTGTATTGACACTGCACGAATCGACTGGCGGAGTTTGAGTGCCGCTCGTGCCAGGTGATGGCAATCGAGTCATACCCGTGTGTCGATGCGCTGAATTGCACGCCTCGCTCGCCGGACTGGGAGCCCTGTGCGGCAAACGAGGCGATGTTCCACCCCTTGTTCTCTGCCGTGGTGGGAGCACCCGAGTCGGCGGGATCACCTGCGGCGAAGTTCGCGGAGGTACCTCCGACCGCCAAGGCGACTCCCACGCCAATCGACGGATTGGAAGTCCCCTGCGGACCGTTGAAGTTCCATGCCGTGAAGATGATGCCACCATCGGCCGAGGCCGCCACTGCTGTGGCGAACGCCATCGCCACCATTCTTTGAAAGTCCATTTCGCTCGCTCCGAGTGCAGTCAGACGCATCGCGTGCAGCACCCATCGCACGCACGCCGGGCACGCACCCGACGCTGCGGCGGGGAACCTATCGCGGCGCGTGCGACACTTCGGAAACACTCCCCTTTTTCCTGCCGTCAGCACGCCGCGCCCGGCGCAGGAGCTTCGTCGCAATCCAAGCCGTTACCAGCAGCCCCGCAATCAGTGCGATCGCCGCGATCACGGCGAGAACGGGCACCACGATTGCGAGCACGGCAACCATCAGGCTTCCGACGGTCTCAATGATCGAGAACACCGGATTCAGTACTCCTCCACTCACAGCGGTCGAACCGACGCGCACGGTCCCCGCCGCGGCGTGAATTCCTACCGCGACCCCGCCTCCCACGACGGCGGCGAGCGCCCAGGTGGCCCATGCGGGTACCCCACTCGTGTCCACCCCTCCCGCGTTGGCCAACTGTGAAGCCATGACGAGCGTCCCGGCGACTGCGGCGACCGGTGCCCCCGCGACATCTAGAACATGATCGACGATTGGCACCAGCATCCCGACGATTTCGATGGTGCAGGCGACGACAAAGCAGAGCATCGCGGGGGTCGTGGCAATCCACGCGAAGCCATCACCGGTGTCGATCCAGCCGTAGTGCGCGGCCACCGAGATAATCGCCAAGGGGGCAAAGATCCGCATTCCGCATGCCGCAGACAGCGCAAATCCGACAAGCGCCGCAAATCCGTAACTTAGAGAATCTTCCATCGGGATGCCTCTGGGATCAGGACACTGCTATCAGGCGGACCACCCACGACCGCTACGCAACCTTGGTGATGTCACAGAGTGTAGGCAGGACACGCGCGCGTATTCTCACGCTGTGGACGGTCCATTCACGGTCAGCGCGGGTCCGACCGCGGCGATGGCGATGCTCTTGGGTGGCGCGGAGGTCGCCGCGACCGACGAGGGTCGCCGACTCGTAGCCTCGCTCGACTTGAGTTCGGGCGTTGTCTTCGCCGCGATCGCCAACCGCGAGTCTTCAGATGCCGCGCTCCGAGTCCGATTGCGAAAGGCGTGCATCCGACGCTGGCTCGAGACACTGCGCGATCAGCAGATGGAGGCCGTGCAGACCCTCATCATCCCAGGAGCCGGATTGGGTCCGCTCGCGTTGGACTGGTGTTCGATGAATCCGACCGCGCGGGCCGTCGAACTCGACTACGAACATGTCGAGGCGAAGCGTGATCTCATCCGGCGGTCGGCGAGCGAGAGTGTTGCCGCCAGAATCCGCTGCCTCGAATGCGACACCCGTGACATCGAGGCGACTCGCGCAGCGCTGCTGGTCGCCGGGTGGCACCCCTCTCGGCCCTCGGTCTGGGTCATCGAGGGGCTTTCCTACTACATCTCGCATGAAGAACTCTGCGCCCTCGTGCGGCTTGCCCTACGCGGCAGCCCCCTGACGCGAATCATTCTCGAGTTCAGCTGTCCACGCGCCCTGCTCACACCCCACGCACGAGCCCGGACCGAGGCATTCCACGACAAGATCGCAACACTCCTTGGGGGAACACGACTCGCCGAGACGGACATTGACGCCGTCGTGAAGGACACTGACGCCCACTTGGAGCGGATCGTTCACCCCGGCGAGATCGAGACGGAACTCGGTTGGGAGAGGCACTTCTCGGGGCCCGATGACTCGGCGATGCGGGTCGCGCTCCTCGCGCCGGGCGCTGCATGACGCAGTCACCCATCCCGGCCGAACTCCTCGACCGCTGGCGATCAATCCTTCCGTCCGAGGTGCTTGATGCCGCAATGCACGCAATGGAAGATGATGGTGCGCCGAGGCTGTCGTCGCTCGCGCCGATGTGCGAACACTGCAGTCACTCGAAGCTCACGCGGCCATAGCATTCCACATTCAGTCGCTTTCGAAAGTCCGTCGTCTCGCCTCGTGGCAGAAGGCACTCGTTCACTCAGGCCTCGACGCGCTGCGCGACGGGGGCACCCTTGTCTACTCGACCTGCACGCTCGCACCCGAAGAGAACGAGCTCGTGATCGCACGAGCGCTCGAACGATACGAAGAAATGGTCAAACTCGTGCCCACACTGCTCGCAGAGTCTGTGGGTGTGCCCGCACTCACGCAGTGGAAGGGACGCGCCATTACGGGCCCGATGGGACGCGCCCGCCGAATCCTCCCGCCTCTTGAAGGATTCTTCATCGCGATCCTTATCAAGCGTCGCCCGCGGATTCCGGAGGAGGATCCTCGGGCGCGGCGATGAACACATCTACCACCTGCCCAGGCAGGAGCGCCATCGTCCCCGGGTTCGGAAGTTCGTACTCGATTTCCATGATCCGCACATCGACGCGCTCCGCAGAGTCACCGCTCAGGAGTCGCTTGGGGATGACCAGCGGAATCACCCGGAGAAACTTGAGTTCAAACTCGCCGGGAGCTCCGCCGCGCGGGATTGCCACGGCCTTCGATTGAGGGCGGAATCTCCACGCGTCAATCTCGTCGATCTGAACGCGCACATGCAGCGGGTCGAGCACGCCGATCGCAACCATCTGCTGTACCGATCCGGGGACCACATGCTCGCCGGGATCGATGTCTACATAGAGGATGGCACCGTCGAATGGAGCACGGACCGTCTCAAGCTCAAACTGAGTCTCAAGTCGGCCAACTTCCGCGGCGGCGACCGCGACCTGCGCCTTCCCGACCGCGACATCCTCCGGCCACGCACCCTCGCGAACCGCATCCAGTCGGGCCTGCGACTGCTCGAGGGCACTCTGTGCCGCCGCCAACTCGTACTCGAGCCGCGGCTTCTCGTTCTTGCTCGTCACCGCTGCCGGCCCCAGTTCGACCAACCGATCCAGTCGTCCCTTCGCATCGACGACCTGCGCCGAGGCACCAGCGACGACCGCCTCGGCATCGCGCACCGAAGTCTCCCGCGGCAGTGCGATGACACCAGCAAGCGCCGCCTGGGCCACCGATAGCCTTGCGCGCGCGACGGCAAGATCCGCCTTCGTCATGCGACCGTCGATCCGAAAGAGCATCGCCCCCTTTTGCACCCTCTGTCCTTCGGTGACCGCGACCTCTTCGACGACCCCCGGCATCACCGTGCCGACACTCACAATGTCCGACGAGGGAAGCACCGTACCTATTCCCGCGACCCGTTGTGCGAACGGGCTCCTTGGGGGGGACGCCATCGCTTGGGGAACCGCGGCGGATGGAATCTGGGCACGCACCGTATAGATTGATGTCGCCACGCCGATGACGGCAAGCACCGGGATGACGATGTATCGAAGTGGAGGCAGTCTGCGCTTTGGCCTAGGTTGCAACATGGTGTGTCCTCGAGGGAGGTCTTTCGATTCGGTCGACACGCCCATCGTCCATGTGGACGATGTGGTCGGCAAGGTGGAAGATCCGTTCGTCGTGGGTCACGATGATCGCGGCGCGACCGGGCCGTCTTCCCACGCGCGCTACCAGTTCCATGATGCGCAGCCCGGTGTGGCCGTCGAGGGCGCTCGTCGGCTCATCGCACACGAGCACGCTGGGGCCGTTCACAAGGGCCCGTGCGATCGCAACTCGCTGCTGCTGCCCACCCGAGAGGAGGTTCGGCCCAGAACTCTCGCGTCCTTCGAGCCCCACTTCGGCGAGTGCTTCCTTGGCGCGCTGACACGCAGTGCGTCGGTCAGTCCCCTGAAGGATCAGCGGGATCGCCACATTTTCGGCGATCGACAAGGTCGGGATCAGGTTGAACTGCTGAAAGACGAAGCCGATGTGACGAAGCCGCCACGAGGTGCGCTGTTCGTTGGTGAGCGCCTGCGGGTCCTGCCCCAGCACGGCGAGCTCTCCGGAATCGCGCCGCAGCAACCCGGCGATGATCGAAATGAGGGATGTCTTGCCACACCCCGACGGCCCCACCAGCATCACCAACTCTCCCGATCGGACTTCGAGATCCGCCCCTCTAAGCGCCGTGACTCGTGTGTCCCCAGTCACATAGACCTTCTCGATGCCACGCGCCCCCACGGCAATCTCCGGACTCGTCGGGGTTGCAATCATCATGTGCCCTGGAAGACATCGGCAGGATCAAGACGGATGACGCGCCACAACCCAAGTGCGGCGCTCAGGGCACAGATCACCGTGACGGCACAGGCGGCCATCAGTGGAATCTGCCAGACCATCCGGAACGCGAGCCGTCCTTCAGGGAGCGAGATCCCGAATGCGCTTGTCAGTCCGATTCCAATCCCGAAGCCAAGAAACGCCACCGTCGACGCCTGCAGGACCACCATCCCCAGCAGCGTCCGTCGCGAAGCGCCCATGGCCTTCATCGCGCCGAAGTACTTGAGATTGTCGAGAACGAAGTTGTAGAACATCTGGCCAGCCACCGCGATCCCGACGAAGAAACCCAGCAGGATCGCCGTTCCGAAGTTGATTGGGATTCCGGTCTCGGACATCCAGTAGCCGACGGTCTTCTCTTCGAACTCCGGACCCGTGTAGGCCGCGAGACCGGTGCGCTCGTCAATGTCCGCAACCACCTGATGCTCGTCGGCTCCCGCCGTCAGTCCGGCCAGCACCATCGTGACCATCCGGCGCTCTCGGGGTGCGAATCCGATCGCTCGGTTGTAGGTGGTGTAGATGACCGGCTGGCTCTGAAAGGTCTGGGTAGCCCGGCAGATCCCCACCACTTCCGCGCGCCGATCGTTGAGTTCCATCGAGTCTCCAACTCTCAGATCCCTCGGA
This sequence comes from Phycisphaerales bacterium, assembly GCA_009691915.1. Lineage (GTDB taxonomy): Bacteria > Planctomycetota > Phycisphaerae > Phycisphaerales > SM1A02 > F1-60-MAGs104. Next base: position 46,330 of record SIAD01000007.1, on the reverse strand, counting down.
GGACCACCCTCCGGGGGGTTGGTCAGCCTGAACTCCCGTTTGGTGGCGCGGACATCCACAATGATTGCATCGGGCTTTCTCAGGTCGGTGAGGCTTCCCTCGAGCATCGTGGCCGGTCCACCAATCAGGCTCGCGTCGTCGATTCCGATGACCTGCGACATCTGCCGCTTCCCATCCGGGAGCGCGACGCTCAGGAGCCCCTTGTAGAGCGGGACCGCCCAGTCGATCCCCTCAATTGATCGGATTCGCTGAACGGCAGTCGAACGCAACGGCTTGTTGTCATCAAGAAACCGCTGTACCGGGTCGGCGATCCAGAGGTCCGGCTGCTGCGTGTCTGTGATGAAGCCAAAGGTCCTGGTCATCAGGCCGACGAAGATCGATGCCTGCTGGGAGATGAGCAGGGTCGAGAACGCTAGGCCGAGCAGCATCCCGTAGAACCGTGCCGAGTCACCAAACAGCATCTTGAGCGCGAAGATCGGCATGGCCTCCCGTCTCCGGGCGGGCGATGCTACTTCGACCCAGTCGGTGTCCCCCCGGGATGATCTGCGGCGAACTACCGTTGCAGGCTGGCATGCGAGCGGAAAACCTCTTCAACATCTTGATCAGGCAGCACGCGGAGATGCTCAGCGCGTTCATTCATGCGGTCGCGTTCGATCGCTCCGCGGTCGACGACATCTTTCAGGAGACCGTCATCACCGCCTGGCAGCGGATTGAGGAGTTCGATGCGACCCGCCCGTTCGGCCCCTGGCTTAGGGGGATCGCCCGCAACCACATTCTGAATACTGCCCGGGGGAATCGCCGCTACAAGGCGCACCTCGACGAGCTTCTGCAGCGCCGGGTCGATCAGCAAATCGATCGGATCAATGGCTCACCCGGCGACACATTCGCTGACCGCCTCGAATCATTGCGTGACTGCATAGAAAGGCTTTCCCCGGACGCGCGGGAGGCGGTCGATCTCGTCTATGTCCGGGGGCTCGACGCCACCGCGGCGGCGCGGACTCTTGCCACCAACGACGAGACCTTCCGCAAGCGGCTATACCGCGCGCGCCTAGCCCTAGCCGAGTGCCTGCGCGCGAAGAGCATCTTTGTTCCAGCCACGGAGGTGCCGCGATGAACGAGAGAGATCCCTTCGCCCGCGAGAGCGATGGCGCCCCGGACCATGTCGCCCCGGACCATGTCGCCGCGGACAGTGCCGTCGTGCATGGACTGCTCGCGCTGCTCCTCCCGGGAGAGGCGGCGAGGGTGCAGCGGCGCGTCGATCGCGCGATTGACACAATTCGCCGGGAGAATGGCCGATTTCGCCTGCGCGTCCGGCAACGAGTGGCCTGGATCGGCGGCTCGGTCGGGATTGCCGCGGCGATCGTGCTGGCGGTGTTCTTCGTCCCCTCCGACTCTGATTCCAGGGCGTACGCCGCGCTCGAGTCGATTCGCGCGACCGCCCGCGAGGGAGTGCGCACCTACCGGATCACAATGGAGTTGGAGAACTCTCCGTCAAAGGGAGTCAGCCGCGCGGGCGAGCTCGTCCTTGGGCCCGGTGGCCGGTGGATGCTTGCCTTCCAACCACCGTCCCCGCCGCCCAATGAGTCTGGCGATGAGTCCAAGCCGCGGACTCCCCGTCTCCGGGTGAACTTCGGGTTCAATGGAACCGTCTACTGGTTGATCGATCCCCACGGCGAAGTGCGCACTGCGAAGTCGATGCGCGAGCTCAATCTCCCGATGTTTCTTGGGACGCTCGAGTCAGGCGGCGTGATCGATCAGGGCGAGTCCGTTGAGCTTGAGCCACTCACGCTGGAGTCGATGCTTGCGAAGCTCGACCGTGGGTACACGACCTCGTTCGAACCCTCACCCATGGAGAGCCAGCCGGGCGACCGCCCGACGATGACCGTGTCGTTCACGAGGAAGGGAACGGCTGGACGGACTCCAGGACCTCGACATGCGATGGTCGTGGCGGACGCACAGACCTATGAGGTACTCAGGGCCCATTTGGAGTGGATCGACGCAGGATCGCAGTCGGGGGCGAGGATGGGTCCATTTGCCAAGCGCATCAACTTGGAGCTCCTCGAAGGGGCCTCTCGGCGTCCATCGAGCCAACTCCAGCAGACCTCCGACTGGTTCGAACCCGAGTTTCACGCAAAAAACAGGCCTTCAAAGCCGAATCAGCCCGCCGGACGGCCATCTGGGCGCGCATTTCAGCCCCGGCCCTGAGCTGGACGCAACCGCAGGTTTTTGGCGTTTTATTGTGGAGACCAACTTGCGTCCCCACAATTCCGAGTCACAGTAACTGCGTGTTCGGGAGTTCTCCGAGCACCTTCATTTGCGGGTCCCTAACCCCGTAACTGATGCTCCAAGTTCTAGTCCCTTTCTTGTGGAGAAACCAATGAGTATCTCGAATCGTCTGAACAAGCACTTCGTTGCTGCAGCGGCGGCCGTGGCCGTGGTCGCGTCTGCGGATGCAGTCGTTGTCTACAGCGGCGTTGTCAACATCGTGGTTCCCGCCAACATTGACGGCATTTACATGAATGTTCAAACCGGGCAGTATCTCGCCGGCGCAGGCGCGGGAGTTCCTGGATGGGATGTCAATCCCTATGGAACTTCATTAACTGGCGTCTCGCTCTATGCGGCGGTGGGAACTGGTTACATGCGCAATCCTGGCGCTGGAACTAGCACTTCCCGCACAAACATCGCTGCAGGAACCGCTATCGGCGCTGCATCGTTCTTCTACGGAAGTTCGAATGCAACGATCGGAACCCTCGTCGGTCAATGGACCGCCAATTCAACTGGAATCTTTGGATTCAAGTTCGTAGCCGCAGACAATTTGACCCATTACGGTTGGATGCGTCTCGCCATCGGTGCCAACGCAGCAACGCGCACGATCGTGGACTATGGATTTGAGTCAACCGCTGCTACAACGATTGCCGCTGGAGCTCCAGCCCCTGGAGCGGTTGCGCTTCTCGGTCTCGCAGGTCTCATCAACCGTCGTCGACGCGCCTGATTCTGACTCAATTCTGCGGCTTTAGGACGCAGATCACGATTTGAAACTCCATCGGCGGCCCCGTGGCCGCCGATGTTTTTTTTAAGTTGAAGAGGGGCAAGGGTTGTATACGCTCGTTTAGCGGCTATTACTGCTGCGACGGCAAAGCAGTTTTACACAAGTGGGAAACAAGCGCATTGCGGCAAAGCCGCGAGGAGAAGGTTCAATGAAAACTCGTTCTCAGAGACTTCTAGGTCACTTTTCGGTGTGTGCTGCCGCCATGGCGACAGTCGCAACGGCTTCGCAATCCGACGCCGCAGTCGTTCACAGCGGTGTGATCAATGTCGTCATCCAGGCGAACATTGATGGGCTGTACGTCAACTGCCAGACTGGGCAGTATCTCAATGGCCCGGGATCAGGGGTACCAGGTTGGGATGTCAATCCCTATGGAACTTCATTAACTGGCGTCTCGCTCTATGCGGCGACGGGAACTGGTTACATGCGCAATCCAGGCGCTGGAACTAGCACTTCCCGCACAAACATCGCTGCAAGAACCGCTATCGGCGCTGCATCGTTCTTCTACGGAAGTTCGAATGCAACGATCGGAACCCTCGTCGGTCAATGGACCGCCAATTCAACTGGAATCTTTGGATTCAAGTTCCTCGCAGCTGATGGTCTCACCCACTACGGCTGGGCACGAATGTCGATCGGCGCGAACGCCGCGACTCGTACGCTTGTCGAGTACGCGTGGAATGATGTGGCAGGTGTAACGATCAATGCCGGCGATGTCGGCCCTCCTCCGCCACCAGCGTGCAGCGGCGACTTCAATCTCGACGGGTTCCGCGACGGGCTTGACATGGCAGTCATCCTCTCGGGCTGGGGAACCGCGTCAGGTGACTTGAATAGCGACGGAACGACTGACGGCCTCGACATGGCGGTCATCCTCTCGGGCTGGGGCACCTGCCCGTAACGGCCCGTCTTCGCACGATTGACATTCAACCCCTCGGCCCTACGCCGAGGGGTTTTTTCTAGGATCCGTGTGTAATGGTGACACGGCGCGCAAAGAAACTCCTGATCGTCGGTTGGGATGCCGCAGACTGGATCCTCATCGACGCCATTCTGGCTCGTGGGAAGATGCCCAACCTGAAGCGGCTCATTGAGGCCGGGGTCCGAGCCGACCTCGCAACGCTCGAACCCAAGCTCTCTCCCCTGCTCTGGTCCTCCATCGCGACCGGCAAGACCGCTGACAAGCACGGGATTCTGAACTTCGTCGAGCCCACCCCCGAAGGCGACGCCCTGCGCGTCAGCTCGAGCACAACCCGCAGTACCAAGGCGCTCTGGAACATCCTCACGCAGGAGCAGATGCGAGTCAATGTGATCGCCTGGTATGCGTCACACCCGGCGGAGGCCATCTCGGGAGTCTGCGTCACCAACCTTTTCCAGGATGGCGAGCCTGGAAAGACTGGCGTCCCGTGGCCCATCAAGCAGGGAACCGTTCATCCCGAGGCCTGCTCGGAGCGGATCGCGGCGCGGCGAGTGGGTGTCCGCGACATCTCGAGGACCGCTATCTCCCAGTTCATCCCCGCGATCTCCCAGACACGGTCGGACGACACTCGGCCGCAGACACTCGCCAAGCAACTGGCACGGATGCGCACTGTCCACGGCGCCGCGCTGGAAGTGCTCAATACCAATCGAGAGTGGGACTGCACGATGGTCTTCTACGAGACGATCGACACCGTGGGCCATCACTTCATGGAATACTTCCCTCCGCGGATGGCCCATGTCTCCAAGGACGATGCCCGCCTCTACGCCGAGGTCATGCCGAGGGTGTATGAGGCGCACGATCATGCCCTCGGGGAGCTCCTCGCCGCGGCCGGTGCAGACACGACGGTTCTGCTCCTCTCCGACCACGGATTCCACTCCGGTTTGGAGCGGCCGGTGACACGGAATCTTGATCCCCTTGACCGCGCAGCCGTCGAGGCGAGCTGGCACCGACCCTTCGGCGTCCTCGTCATGTCCGGGCCGGGAGTGGCGCAGGGGGCGACGGTTCACTCGCCGACGCTACTTGCCATCACTCCCACTGCGCTCGCCCTGCTGGGTCTCAGTGTCGGACAGGACATGGACGGTCGCGTTCTAGCGGAGGCATTGGCCGGATCGTATGAACGCCGAGAGATCCCAAGCTGGGATGCAGTTGATGGGGAGTGCGGGATGCACCCTGCCGACGGTCGGCAGGATCCCTTCGAGTCCGCCGACGCACTCAAGCAGCTCATTGATCTCGGCTATATGCCCTCACTCGAGGGGAATGTGCAGGCGTCGATCGCGCTGGCCCGCCGTGAGTCGCAGGCGAATCTGGCGGTCGTATACATGTCGACGGCGAGACCTGCGCTCGCGGTGCCGATCCTCGAGCAGCTCGTCAAGGACAACCCCGACGAGAGCCGGTTCGTCGTGAATCTCGGGAACTGTCTCCTTGCATTGCGCGAGCACTCCCGGGCCGTCGCACTTCTCACGCCGTTTCATCAGCGGCACCGGGAGAACGCCGAAGTCGGAATCCAACTCGTGGCATCGCTGGCCCAGTCAGGACAGCTGGACGAGGCACGGCGACTCGCCGACCTCCTTGAGCGAAGCACTCCTGCGCGCCCCGATCTCGCCTTGGCGTGGGGGGACCTGCGCTCGCTCTTGGGGCAGAACCGGGAGGCAGCCGCGCACTATGAGCGCGCGAAGGCTCACGACGCGAAGGAACCACGGCCGAGTGTTGGGCTGGCGCGGATCGCGCTCCATGACAAGTGTTGGGATGAGGCCGTCGAACACTGCCTCGATGCGTGCGAGAAGCGGCACCTGACCCCGGAGGCGCACGACTTGCTTGGCGTGGCGCTGGCGTGGCTCGGCGACCATGCCCACGCGATCCAGTCGTTTGGCCATGCCGTGGCAATGCGACCAGGGCTCGTCGACGCGCACCGGTTCCTCGTGACTCTCGCGGAGGCCGAGGGGGATTCTGCGAAAGCCGCCGCCCACAGCGAAGCGGTCGCGAAGCTCATGGCCGATGCGACTCTTCCGCCGCCACCAGCCGAACTCTGGGGTCCGGCCGCCTTTGCGGCGTCGCTTCTCAAGACCTAGGTCTTGTTTCGGTGCAGCGACGGATCAACCGCCGCGACCATCGCCGACTCGTTGAGCGTCCCCCCGAGGAACGCATTGATCTGGGCCGCGGCAGAACGGGGATCCGCGAGACACGCCGCGTGATCGAGTTCGAGAACCTCGAAACCGGGCCGGGCGGCAAGCCACGTGAACACCGACTGCAGTTGCTGTTCGTACAACGCCATCATCCGCTGCGGAGCCAGCGCGCCCCCCGCCTTGCCGCTGCGCTCCAGCATGACCGCCTGCGAGCGCACCACCTCTCGCAGGTCGCGGCGCATGAAAATCACGCGATACCGACGGTCTTCCGGGAGTTCCATGACGAGGAGATGGATCACCTTGACAGCCTTGCCCTGAGCATCCGCAAGCCACGACTTGTCGGACTTGAGCTGCTTCACTCGCTCGAATTCGAGGTAGCCACGGGGATTGTCGAGGTCGGGCGTGCGGCGCGCGTCGGTCATGACCGCGATTCCCCCGGCCTGCAGCATCTGCATCGCCATACTGGTGCCCGAGCGCGGCAATCCTGAAACTACGATGACCGGCTCGCGAGTGTCTATGTCGTTCATGGAATCCCCTTGGACGCGCCCGACCAGACGAGGATCGCAACATCTCCGTCGATGGCACGCGTCGTCGGTGCGGGAATACCCGCCGCGCGCTCAGCCGTCGCGGCCTCGGAGGGTAGTACGACAAGCGCGACAGACTCGCTCCTTGCCGTCGCCGTGCGGACGCGCTCGATGGCTTCTTCGAGGGTCAAGAGCCGCGCGGCCTCGTCGGGGATCGCTAGCTCGTTGTCGAATTCGCTCGGGTAGCCGACGATCATGAGATCCCGTCGACCAGTCGTCCAGCTGACACAGTGAGCCATCTGCGAGGTAGACAGGATGGACTCGGCCGTTCGGATCGCCGTGGCGTTTTCCGCGAGTATCCGCCACGGGATCGCCGAAGTGCGGATCCCTGCGGTCGGAAAGAGCGCGGGGATCAGCGCGATGACTGCCACCGGTGCCGTTGCCGCGCGCAGCAGCCAGGAAGCAGTAGTGGCCGCCCGAGAGCTCCACCGATCGATGACCGCCCAGGCGAAGAGTGCGGTGGCCAGCGCCGACCAGCGAATCGTTTCCGATGACGCCCACAGCGTCTCCGCTCCGAGCCACTGCGTCCCGAAGATCGCTAGTGCCAGTGCGCCCGCGCCGAGCACACAGAGGATCCACCGCCCGACGGTGTGGGATGGCGCGCCCGCGACGATACCCGCGTCATGCGCCTGGGCGAGACCGATCGTCACCAGGATCGAGACCGCCGGGAACAGAGGCAGGATGTAGGTAGGCACCTTCCCTAGGCTCAGCGAGAGGATGGTCAGCGCGAAGAAAATCCACGCCGCGGCAAATCGAACGGCAGTGCGCGACGCAGCCACGCGCGCAATCCCCTTCCCCGCCTGCCACCACATCAGCGTCCACATGACGCCAAGGACGGGGAGCGCTGCCACGAGGAACCACGCCGGCTCGGCGTGCTGGTTGGAGTCGGGTTGGGTGAAGCGTCGCCAGTGCTCGACAACCAGGAAGTACTCCCAGAATCCCGGCTCCGCCCTGTGGAGAGCGAGCGCGAATGGTGCCACCACTGCGGCGGCTGCCAGCAGCGGGATCCACGGCATGATCAGCAGATCCCGCCAGCGCCGCTCCCAACTCAGGAATCCGGCGCCGGCTACGGCGGGAATCGCCACGCCGAGCGCTCCCTTGGTCAGGAACGCCAGTCCCGCCGCGGCCCCAGCGCCCACAAGGGCTATGAGGCGCACTCTCCCACGGCTCGAAAGCGCGGCGTAAAGCGAGGCGAGGGACAGGGTGATCCACATCGTGAAGATCGGATCGATCGTTGCGACCGTTCCCAGCACGGCTGGACCGATCGTCGTTGCTTGCACCGCGAAAGCCACGGGGCCAAGTTCGCGTCGCGCAGTCATCCGCGCACATAGAAGGCCCGTGACAAGCGCGGTCACTCCTGTGGCGAACGCCCCTGGCAGCCGCAGCGCAAAGGCGTTCTCCCCGAAGAGCGACACACTCGCAGCCATCAGCCAATATGCCAAGGGCGGCTTCTCGTAGTAGTGGAATCCCGCCATCCTCAGCGAGAGCCAGTGGCCCGTCTCGGCCATCTCGGCTGCGATGATTCCGTAGCGAGGTTCGTCTGGAGGAACCATCGGCCGTACACCGAGCACCGCCACACCGACGATCACAAACAGCAGCGTTGCCCAGATCCACTGGCTCCTCAGGGTCATCGATCGCTGATCCTAACGACCGCCCCCACCGACGACGCCGACCCATCCCTCGCGCCCGGGAACCGTTCCCTTCACAATCGACCCCTCGCCCGATGGCGGATGCCTCGCGAGCCAGTCCCGAAGCGGCTCGAAGAAGTGCCCACTTGCCAATGCGCGGTCGAGGAATTCCTCGAAGACCGATGCCTTTGATCCACCCTCGCTCTCGGCATGAATCGTGAGGACATGCGGCTTGTCGTCGCCGATGCGCGCAAGGAGCAGGTCGTTCCACGAGGCATCGGAGCGACTGCTTCCAGCGAAGCCCTCGTCATAGGTCGGCAGATCGACCGGAATCTGGGGCTGGTCGATCGCGTGGCCCGCAACGCGCGGACGGAAGGCACGCGCGGGCCCTCGGCAGTCGCTTCGATACTTGAGAGACATCGACGAGTGGAGCCCGAGCACTCGCTGTGTGCAGCGCCACCCGGGCGCCGCGGCGGTACTGGCCTCCCGTCCGTACACCGCGACAAATGCTTCACAGGCGCGCGCCAATTCCGCATCGAGTTCCGTGTCAGAGAGTGAGTCGATCCCTACCTGCCACCGGTGATGATCCCATGCGTGGACGCCGACTTCATGACCCGCATCCGCCGGCTTTCGCAGCGTCGTGGCGAGATGCTCGCTGATCACCTGACCCGGCCAGATGGTGCCTCGCAGGATGATGTCCCACCCGTACAGGCTCGGGGCACCCGAACGCACCATCTTCAGGGCGAACGATGGGCGGAGCATGCGACGCAAATGCCGCCCCATGTTGTCGGGGCCGAGTGTCATGTACCAGGTCGCCTGGATATCCCGCTTGGAGAGAATCCTCAGCAGCTTGGGGATGCCATCGCGTGTTCCCCGGAATGTGTCGACATCGATTCGAAGGCCGATGCTCACGGGGACTCTGTCATGCTCGGACGGTCTTCTTCGCCGCCGCCGGTTTCACCGCGCTCTTGGGTGGCGCGAGGGGTGTCAGTCCATTCGTCCGTGCGTGCTGCTGGAGGAACCAGTCCAGTGTGCGCTCGACACTCGACGCCGTCGAAATCGTCGGGGTCCATCCCAGCACGGTCTGCGCGTTGCGGATGCTCGGAAGACGGTGCTGGACATCTTCGTATCCCGCGCCGTAGTAGGCACTGCTCTCAACCACCTGGAATCCCGCGAAGGGCGGGAAGCATGAACGCAGCGGATGACGGTCGAACGCTTCGACGAGACTCTCGGCGAGTTCCTTGATCGACGCTTCATTCTTCGGGTTTCCAATGTTGAAAATGCGCCCGTCGCACTTTGAGCGGTCGTTGTCAATGACCCGGAAGAGACACTCGATTCCTTCGTCGACATCGGTGAAGCAGCGCTTCTGTGCGCCGCCATCGACGAGAAGGATCGGCGTCCCCTCGACCAGGTTTAGGATCAGTTGAGTGATCGCTCGCGACGATCCGATGCGCGCCGAGTCCAGCGAATCGAGCCGAGGACCGATCCAGTTGAAGGGGCGGAAGAGGCTGAACTTGAATCCCCGCTGCGCACCGTACGCCCAGATGACCCTGTCCAGAAGTTGTTTGCTCGCGGAGTAGATCCACCGCTGTCGATGGATGGGGCCGGTCACCAGCGGGCTCGTCTCCTCGTCGAACTCGCCGTCGGTGCACATCCCGTAGACCTCGCTGGTGGAGGGAAAGACGAGGCGCTTCCCGAACTTGACACAATCGCGGATGACCCGGAGGTTTTCCTCGAAGTCGAGCTCGAAGACCCGCAGCGGATTGCGGACATACTCGATCGGTGTGGCGATGGCGACGAGCGGCAACACCACATCGCACTTTCGCACGTGGTACTCGACCCACTCGCGATTGATCGAAATGTCCCCTTCGACGAAATGGAATCTCGGATGCTCGGTGAGCGCACCGAGGTTCTCCGAGTTTAGGTCCATGCCGTAGACCTCGTAGCCGTCCTCACGGAGAATCCGCTCGGAGAGGTGACTGCCGATGAATCCATTGACGCCAAGGATCAGCACCGAGGTCCGGCGGCGCTTGGCGACACTGGGCCGCGCACCGAGACGAACCTTCGCCACGAGATTGAGATCGCACGCGAGTTGCGATCCCGAACTCCAGACACCGTCCGGTCCCTGCCCTTCGAGGATTTCAATGGCTCCCGAACCGCAGGCGATGACGAGTGGAGTCGATGAGAGAATCTCGCCCGGCTGCCCGCTTCCCGCTGCCAGCCGTACCCGCCACACCATGATCTTGCGCGCTCCGGCCGTCGTAAACGCACCCGGCCACGGATGTGCGACCGCGCGCACGAGATTGCGGATCGACTGCGCGCTTTCGGTCCAGTCGATCAGCCCGTCGGCGGGAGTTCGCCGACCCATCACGGTCGCCCGTGCCTCGTCCTGCGGCGTCCGCGGCGCCTTCCCGGACTTGATCAGGGGAATGGTCTTGGCGAGCAGTTCGCCGGACGCCCTCGCAATGTTCGCCGTCAGCGAACGGGCATCATCATCCTCCGCGATGGCGACCCTCTGCTGCGCGATGATGTCACCCGCGTCGGCCTTGTCCTCCATGAAGTGAAGAGTGACTCCCGTTTCCGTCTCGCCATTGACGAGTACCCAGTTGATCGGACATCGCCCTCGATACCGCGGCAGCAGCGCCGAGTGAAGATTGATGCACCCCTTCGGGAAGAGCGTGCGCACCTTCGGGCCCACCATGTTTCGGTAGTGAAACGACAGAAGCAGGTCGGGCTTCATCGCCTTGATTCGGTCCAGCCAGATGGGGTGGTCGAGGCGCTCCGGCGCGTGGACCGGGATCTGGTGCTTTGCGGCGATGCGTGCGACGCTGGCGTACCAGCCGCCCTCGGCAGGATCATCCTTGTGGGTGAAGACCGCCACGACCTCGAGGCCGCTCGTGATGACCTGTTCCAGGGCGGCGGCGCCAATCTCGTGATACGCAAGGACGACGGTTCTCATGTGTGTGGCTCCGTGAAGTGCTAGGCCGATCGCCCGCGAATCTCTTGAGGTGCCGCGCGCTCCCCCAGCGTCTCGCCGACGATCCTGTCGACGATGTAGCGGGGGCGCTCCCGGACATCCGCATGAATGCGCCCGATGTACTCGCCCATCATCCCGAGCGCGATGAACTGGACGCCGATGAAGAAGAACACGACGGCAAACAGGGTGAACACCCCCTGTTCGGCCCACTCGGGACCGTAGATCACCCGGAGGATGAGGAGCAGCCCACCGAATCCGATGGAGAGCGCAGAGATTCCGGCACCGACCCAGGAGAGCATGCGCAATGGCGCGGTCGTCATGCAGGTCAGCAGATCGAATTGCAGATTGACAAGTTTGAGGATCGAGTACTTGCTCGTCCCCTCCTGCCGCTCGGCGTGGCCGACATTGATCTCGGTGACCCGCTTGGCGAAGAGGTTGGCGAGGACGGGGATGAAGGTGTGCCGCTCGCGGCAACTGAGCATCGCCTCGACGACCCGGCGGCGATAGGCGCGCAACATGCAGCCGTAGTCGTGAAGCTTTACCCCAGTCGTCCGCCGCACCATGAGGTTGATGATCCCCGAGAACACTTTGCGGAAGATCGCGTCATGGCGGTCCTGACGGACACTTCCGACGACATCGAATCCCTCGTCGATAGTGGCGACGAGCCGACCAATCTCTTCGGGCGGGTTCTGGAGATCCGCGTCCAAGGTGACGAGGATATCCCCCTGCGCCGCCGCAAACGCGCAGAGGATCGCGTTGTGCTGGCCGTAATTCCGATTGAGAATGATCGCCTTCACCTCTCCGGGGTGGTCGCGCGCGGCCTGGGCAAGAAGCTCCGAGGAGCCATCGCGGCTTCCATCGTCAACGAGGAGGAGTTCAAATGATCGTCCCAGTCCTCGGCACGCCGAGAGCGTCCGTTCGAGGAGCGCGGCGATATTGCCTCGTTCGTTGTAGACGGGGATGACGACCGTGACCGAGGGTGCGTCGTGGCTCATGGCGCGGTGACTCCCGCTCTGGCGTTTCGGCCGCCCGGGACGCGTGTCCGCGCCTGAGAGATCGTGTCCTTGATCGCGTCGACGACGCTCGTCACATCGTCGTCGGTCATGTCGGGGAAGCACGGAAGCGTGCAGATCCGCGCCGAGTTCCACTCGGTGTTGGGCAGTCTGCCCATCCATTCGGGCCGTTGCTCCCGATACCACCGCTGAGTATGCGCGGCGAGGAAGTGGATTCCCGTCCCGATGTTGCGCTCCTTGAGTCCCTCCGTGAAGGCGAGGCGGTCGATACCCGAGGCGCGCTCATCAACCCGAACGACGACAAGATGGCGCGCGTGACGATGAGGCCAGGGCGGATCGGCCAGTGGCAGGATCCCTTCGATCTCCGCGAGGCGTTTCTTGTACGCGCTCGCAATCTGCTCGCGCCGCGCGATGAACGAGTCGAGCCTTGGCAGCTGCCGTACCGCAAGCACCGCGTTCATGTCGGGCATGTTCTGTTTGTAGCCCGGCTCTTCGACTTCTGACTGCGGCGACCGCCCCTGCTGCTTCCGGTCATTGGCGTCGACCGCAAGGCCATGAAAGCGAAGTCGTCGGATGCGGGAGGCCAGCGCCTCGTCGTTGGTCGTCAGCACTCCGCCCTCGCCCGAGGTGATGTTCTTGATCGGGTGCAGGGAGAAAATTGCCGTGTCCTCGCCGCCGATCTCACGGCCCTTGTACTGCGTCCCGATGGCGTGGGCGGCATCCTCGAGGATCGGGACACCGCGACGGCGGCAGACCGCGCGGATAGCGTCGAGATCGCAGGGCGCCCCGGCGTAGTGGACGGGTATGACCAGTCGAGTGCGAGGCGTGATCGCCGCATCGATCGCCTCGGAGGACACCAGCTGCGTCTCGCGGTCGACATCCACAAAGACATTGCGAGCGCCCATGAGTTCGACCATGTTGGGAGTCGAGACCCATGTCATCGACGGACCGATCACTTCGTCACCCCGACCAATGCCGAGGGCGGTCAGCGCCAGATGCATTAGCGCGGTCCCGGAGGTTGCCGCGATGGCCTCTTTCGCACCCGTGCGCACAGCAACCATCCGCTCCAGTTCCTGCACCTTTGGGCCGGTCGTGATCCATCCGCTGCGCAGGACATCCCCGACGGCCGCTATGTCCGACTCGGTGATCGAGGGGCGGCAAAATGGCAAAAACTCCTTCCGCATGGATCCTCCACTATAGACGCAGGCTCGTGAAATCCGATGTGGTGCGCCACGGCACCTCGCCCCGCTCAAATCCAAAGTCGGGCTGGCGGGATTTGAACCCACGACCTTTTGACCCCCAGTCAAACGCGCTACCAAACTGCGCTACAGCCCGAGACAGAAAGGCGAGTATAGCGAAGGCCGCGCGATTCCTCCGGCACGGGCCTTTGACGTGCGCGCACCGCACCACTCGACTACCTAACCGCAACGGACAGGGAGAGATTCGAACTCTCGATACGGTTACCCGTATACAGCATTTCCAATGCTGCTCCTTCGACCACTCGGACACCTGTCCAGAGCGGGCTAGTCTAGCGATCCCCCTATGACAGGCACCGAACCAGTCAATCTTGCTGGGATCCTCCTCATCGACAAGCCGGAGGGACCGACGAGCATGCGTGCAGTCGAACGCGTGCGCCGCGCGGCCGGAGGTGTCCGCTGCGGACATGCAGGCACGCTGGACCCACTGGCGACTGGACTCCTGGTCATCGCGCTGGGACCGTTCACGCGAATGCTCGAATCCCTCATGGGAGGGGCCAAGCGGTATGAGACGGTGATCGACCTGACCGCATTCACGACAACCGACGACCGCGAAGGCGAACCCACACGAGTGCATCCCCCGAGGCCCCCGACGGAGGCGGAGATTGAGCGCGCGCTTGAGGCATTTCGTGGCTCGATCATGCAGGCACCGCCGGCCTTCAGCGCGGTGAAGATCGGTGGGCGCCGCGCCTACGACCTCGCGCGGCGCAATCTCGCTCGTCCTGAACAGGAACCAGCTCCGGCGCCCGCCCCTCGCGGCGCGTTCGTTCATGAACTTCTGATGCGTGATTACCGATGGCCGCTCCTGGCACTCGACATCCACTGCGCCAAGGGGTTCTATGTACGGAGTCTCGCGCGCGATCTCGGCCGGGCTCTTCGCACCGGCGGACACTGCCGCACCATTCGCCGCACCTTCAGCGCCCCCTTCTCGATCGCCGATGCCATTCCACTCGACTCGCTCCCCGGTTCGATCACGCAGTCAAGCCTCATTCAACTCCCCGCGCCGCCGGGCTCGGCCTGAGCGGCGCAACGCCGCCGGTCGTCGGTCCGCGCGTGGAGTATGAGGATCGCCATCCCTGCGAGTAAGAGCATGTCCGCGACATTGAACACCCAGGGGAACGGCTCTCGGCTCCCGCCCGGCCATTCCATTCCGAACGGCAGTTGCCGCCGAGGCAACAGATAGAGGAAGTCGCGCACCGCGCCGAACACCACCCGGTCGTAGAGATTGCCGATTCCTCCAGCCAGAATGAGACCGATCGCCACATGGGCCCAGGTCGAGCGTGCGAGCGTCCACCACCCGAAGATGGCCACGCCCGCGATAACCGCAACGATCGTGAACCCGATGAACACGCCACGGGCGTTCTGGCCGATTCCGAAGACCGCGCCATGATTGACGACGAGGTGAAAGTCGAGGAGATCCGGCGGCACCGCTCGGATTCCCTCATGCCAGGGAAGGCGGAATGATGGGTCCGCGACCACCTCGCGGTTCGAGAGATCCACGCTCTCAGACGAGACCCGCGCGAAGGCGATCGACTTCGTCGCCAAGTCGACGGCAAGCGCGATCGCAAACACCGCGAGAAGGGTTGTCCATGCGCGTGGCGAGCACCACGCCCGCCGATCCTCGGTCAAGTGCGGCCTCGAGTGCGCTCCACGATCCGCTCCGTCTCGATCGTGTACTTCGCCCACGGTTTCGCCTGCAGGCGCCCCCTCGGGATCGCCTTTCCCGACATCAGGCAGAGTCCGTAGGTCCCATCCTTGACGCGGGCCAGCGCTTCGTCGACCTCCACCACGATCGCGCGATCGTGCTGGGCAATTCCTAGCGCGAAATCCTGCTCAAAAGTGTCGGTCCCGATGTCCGCCATGTGCAAGGGCATTGTCGAGAGATTGCCATCGTTGCTCTTGAGGGCTTCCTTCTCCGTTCCCTCGACGCGACCCACGAGTTCCGTGCGCAGCTTGAGCAGCATGGCGTGATAGCGCTCCAGCTCCTTCGCCGGAATCCTGCACTTCCCCAACTTGACCGGCGCCGTCGAGACTTCCGAATCATCCTCGCCCGCCTCGAGTTTGACCTGCCCGGCCTTTTTCCTCGGGATCTTCACGCCCTTGACCGAGACCACTCGGACCTTACGACCGTTTATCACGACATATCCGCCGACCACCTTTTGCGTTGCCGCCGCCCGTGCCGCGGCCTGCGCCACGGTCACCGCGTGCGCCATGTCGATTTTCTTTCTCGGCTCCCTCGAGCGGTCGCCACTCGACGCGGCCTTGTGCTTTACCTTCGGCTTGGCAATCACCGGAGGAGGCGCACCCTTGGACCGCTTCGGCGGCGGCGGCGGCTCCCCGACGATGCTCTTAGGCATCACGAATATCTGCTTGGGTGGCGGAAGTTTCGTGAGCTGGGGCGCCGTCGGCGGTTGATGCTTCTTCAGGGGCACCGGGGCCGGAACGGGCTTGGCCTTCGCGGGGATCAGCTTGGACTTTTCCCCTGGGCGAGCCGCCGAACGAGCCCCCGGCCGAGGCTTTGACCCCATCGCAGATGTCTTCTTGGCTGACACGGAACTGCGGACTTTACCGTGACTTGCCCTCAAGTCAAACGCCCGAATCGGCTGCGCCCGGATCAGCCTTCACTGAGCCGATCCGGCGGTACTTGTCGTATCGCGCGCGGACCAGCGCATCGAGCGGCATCGCGCAGAGCACCTTGAGTTGTTCGACGATCCATCCCTGCACACTCGCCGCGGCCGCCTTGGGGTCGCGGTGCGCCCCACCAAGGGGCTCGCGCACCACGGCATCGATGAGCCCATTGCGAAGGTTGTCGCGCGCGGTCAACGACAGCGCCTTCGCCGCCAGAGGGTTGGTCCGCTCGTTCGCTTCCTTCCACAGGATGGCCGCGCATCCCTCGGGCGAAATCACCGAGTACCACGCATGCTCCATCATCGCCACCCGATCCGCCACGGCGATCCCCAAGGCTCCACCCGAACCCCCTTCGCCGATCACGATCGAGACGATCGGAGTTTTCAGTCGGCTCATCTCCCGGAGATTGACTGCGATCGCCTCCGCCTGCCCGCGCTGCTCCGAGTCGATCCCCGGGTAGGCCCCGGGCGTGTCGACGAAGGTCACGATCGGACGGCCAAACTTCTCGGCGATCTTCATCTTCAGGAGTGCTTTGCGATAGCCCTCCGGATTCGCGCAGCCGAACCGGCACGAGATCCGCTCTGGAGTCGTCCGACCTTTCTGGTGACCAACGACTAGAACCTTGAACGGGCCGATCCGCGCAAAGCCTGTGACAATTGCCGGATCGTCTGCGAACCGCCGATCTCCGTGCAGCTGGCAGAAGTCGCGGCAGATGAGATCGATGTAGTCGAGGGTCTGGGGTCTGGCGCCGTGGCGGGCCACGCGAACGGTCTGCCAGGGAGAGAGGTCGGCGTACGCCTTGGTGAGAAGTGCGGCTCTCGTAGCAACCAGCGTCTCTAGCTCGGAGGCGGATCCCTCCTCGGCCTTCGCTTCCAGCGCGGCGATCTGCCTCTCGATCTCAGCGACCGGCTGTTCGAAGTCGAGCATCGCCACTGCGCCAGTTCCGCCACGCGACATTGGGCGAAATCCTACCACCCGTGCTATTGTCCTGCGATGCCCACAGGTCTTGCTGTCCTCGGATTCGGCGTGATGGGAAGCGCGCTTGTTTCGGGGACGCTGCGCGCAAGCCTTATCGAACCGCGGGACATTCTGATCGTCGATCCCGATCCATCCGCAAGAGCACGCGCTGAACGGCTGGGCTGCCGCGTCGCGGCAGACCCTTCCTACTGCGTGGGAGTCGAGCGCATCGCGCTGGCCGTCAAGCCCCAGTCCTTCCCCGAGGTTGCCCAATCGCTTGGACAACTCAGCGCGCCCACGCTGGTCATCTCGGTGATGGCGGGCGTCTCGATGACGCGCATCGCGGAGGCACTCTCTCCCAGCGTGCGCACTGTCCGCTGCATGCCCAATGTGGCGGCGCAGACCGGCCTCGCCGCCACGGTCTTCGCCTGCTCGACAGCATGCACTTCTGAAGACCGTGACTTCGCACTTCGATTGCTTGGGGCGCTGGGGATTGCGGTCGAACTTCCCGAGCATCTCTTCGACGCGGCGACCGCCGTCAGCGGATCAGGCCCCGCGTATCTCTTTCTCCTCGCGGAGGCGATGATCGAGAGCGCGGTGCGGCTGGGACTTGACCAACCCACAGCGGAGCGGCTCGTCCGCCAGACTCTACTGGGCGCCTCGACCATGCTCGCACGATCAGGAACGTCTCCAGCCGATCATCGCGCCGCAGTTACGAGTCGGGGAGGGACGACGAGCGCGGCACTCGCTGTGCTCGACGCGCACGGATTCCGGCCGATGATCAACGATGCACTGCGCGCTGCCAGAGACCGTGGGGTCGACCTCGCCGCTGCGGCGGCAGCCCATGCGCCGCAGGGGACCGGATCAACAGGGGTCGCCTAGTCATGACTCAGGGGTCGAACCCGAACGAAGGCCCACTGGCCATCGACCTCTCCGGCGTGTCAAAGTCTTACGGCCGACGCGTTCGCGCCCTCGTGGGAGTGGACATCCATGTTCGCCGCGGCGAGATCTACGGCCTTCTGGGTCCCAACGGCGCGGGGAAGAGCACGCTGGTCAAGGTGATGATGACCATTGTGCGGCCGGATTCGATCCAAGGCACGGTGCTGGGCCGCGCCGTCGGGGATAAGGGGGCTCTCGCGACGATCGGGTACCTGCCCGAACACCACCGATTCCCACCCTACCTCACCGGGCGCCAAGTCGTTGAGTTCAGCGGCGCGATGTCTCTGGTGCCACGGCGAGAACGCAAGATTCGCGCGGGGGCACTCCTTGATCGAGTGGGGCTGGGTGCGTGGGGACGACGGCCCCTCTCCTCGTACTCCAAGGGAATGCGGCAGCGCGCGGGGCTCGCCGCGGCGCTGGTCAACGAACCACAGCTCGTGGTGCTCGACGAACCAACCGATGGCGTCGATCCGGTGGGTCGGCGCGAGTTTCGCGACCTCATCGTGGCACTGCGCGACGAAGGCCGCACGGTGATGCTCAATTCGCACCTGCTCTCCGAGGTCGAGACCGTCTGCTCGCGGGTGGCGATCATGGTGCAGGGGCGTGTCGTATCGCAAGGAACGATCGACGAACTCACCGCATCGAGCCGTCGCTATGAGATCGTCATCGAGGGCACGGTTCCGCTGTGGTGCGGAACCTCTGTGGCCGTGCAGGCGATGCCCCCTGGATCTCTGCTGACGGCCGGGATCTCGGGCGCCGGCACCCGTCTGGTATTCCTCGGTCTTGATGCGGCCGCGGCGCAGCCGATCCTCGACCGACTGCGAACCGAGGGACGGACGGTGGTCGCCGTGCAGACTGTGCGCGAGTCGCTCGAGGACCTCTTCATGCGCGCGGTCACCGATCCCACAACAGGACTCATCTTCAAACCTGGCGCCGCGTCGTGATGCAGACGATCGCCATCTTTGTCGCCGCGTACCGCGAGCTCAGCGCACGGCGGCTCTTCTGGCTCGCGCTGGGGACGACGCTGCTCGTCGTAGGGATCTTCGCGTCGGTGGGAATCAACGAGATTGGACTCACGCTCTTTGGATTGAATGGCGCCAGCCCGTTCTTCAACACCAACGCGATGTCACCCGAGACTTTCTACAAGCTCTTCTTCGTCAAGTTCGGGATCGAGTGGTGGCTCGGGATGCTCGCCACTGTGCTAGCGCTCGTCACCACCTGCGGAATCGTTCCGGACCTCGTCGCACCGGGATCCATCGACCTAATTCTGGCGAAACCGATCTCCCGGCCACGGCTCTTTCTCACGAAGTACGCGACTGGGCTTCTCTTCGCGGCACTGCAGGTTCTCATCTTCTCGACAGCCGTGTTCTTCGTCATCGGCATACGCGGCGGCGCCTGGGAATGGGCCCTGTTTCTCGCCGTACCGATCGTGACCTTTTTCTACAGCCTGCTGTTTTCGATCTGCGCGATGGTCGGGATGGTGACGCGCTCCTCAATTGCCTCTCTCATCCTTACCGTGATGGCGTGGGCCGCGATCTCTGCGGTCACATTCGGCGAGTGGCTGACCAATCAGGGACTCCTTGCCAACACCATGGACATCGTCGCGTGCGAACGGGTGCTCGCCGACACCACCAAGCCTCCGGACGAGGATCGCAGAGCAGAGGTCGAGGAGCGACTGGCCCACGCGATGGAGTCGCGGCCGAACTGGCTGACGGCCCACGGGTGGTTCTACTGGATCTATGTCGGCCTTCCCAAGACTGCGGAGACGCTCGATGCGATGGAACGCGTGCTCATCGACACTGCCAAGATTCCCTCCGGCCTGAAAGGCGAAGCGTTCAGCGGACCCCGTGTCTTCGAGCCCAACGAAGCAACAGTCGAGGAATTCCAGGCAGCCGTGCACGAGCAGTCGGCATCCCGTTCACTCTGGTGGGTGCTCGGGACGAGCCTCGCTTTCGAGGCCGTCATGTTGTGGATCGCCACAGCCGTGTTCGTGCGCCGCGACTACTAGCGTTCGCGATAAGCCGAGGGTGCCGCGTGGGGTCAGCCCGCGGTGCCCTTCGGTGGAGTTGGTGGCTTTCGGTCCGGCAGCGGATACTGCGAGACATACTCGGGCTTCAGAAAGTAATAGTAAAGCGTCCCTTCGCAGTACTGGCCACCGGCGAGGATCTCCGCCGAAGGGCCGATCCCCATGAAGATGTCCGCGCGGCCGGGGGCGAGAATCGCGCCACCAGTGTCCTGGTCGAGCATGAACCGCTTGAACGGCTGCCGCGACCCACTGTAGGAACTCGCCTGAGTGTCCACAAAGATGATCCCGCCCGGGGGATAGACGCTCTTGTCCGTCGCCAAAGAAGTCTTGGCGGTCACCTTCACACCGAGACTCCCCGCGGGCCATGTCTTGCCGTCGTAATTGGCGAAGAACACATACCGATTGTTCAGGTTGAGCTTCTCGACCACGAGAGCTGGGTCACTCTCGTAGAGCCGCTTGATGGCGGTGAGATTGAGACTCGCCCCGTCGATTGCGCCACACTCGACGAGACTCGTTCCCAGTCCTTTGTACTCGCCGTCCGTCGCCCCCGCGTATCCGATGAACATCACCTTGCCTTCGGGAAGCAGGAGTTTCGCGCTGCCGTTGACCTGCACGATGTAGGCGTCGAGAGGTGTTGCGAACCACGCAAGCTCGAGCCCCGCGAGCATTCCGCTTGAGTCGATTTCAGCGCGGCCCGGCCACGGAACGACTGAAGACTCGCCGACACGCCGCCCCACCGGCTTGCCAGTAACGGGATCAGTCTCAAGCTCCTTCGGTCGGCGGTAGATCGGATACTCGAAGCCAGGCTGCTTCGTCAGCGATGCCCGAAACTCCGGCGCGTAGTAGCCGGTGAAGAGGACGCCGCCCTTCCCGTTCCAACCCTTGGTCTGCCAGCAATCGAACATTTGCTTGAACGCCGCATCGAACGCCGACTGGTCGGTACTGTCGGCGAGAATCTGCCGGAACGCAATCACGCTCGAGGCAGCCTGATCCCACGAGCACACTTCGGGAAACGGAAACATCTGCGGGAAGCGCGCACGGCTCGACAGCGACTCAAACCACTTCTGGTCCTGATTGATCGCCTCCTCGAGGTACGCATCGCGCGCCTGCCATGCTGCAGCCACATCGGGCCATGCTTCGTCGGGACCGAGCTTGCGCAGCGCGCACTCCCCCGGAGCCAGCGGTCGCGCGTACTCCGGCTCAGGACCCGGCTTCGGCGGCGCCTCGCAGCCGATCACTGCGACACTGACGAGGGCGAGAAGGGAAATACCGACAATCGTGGTGCATCCTTGCATAGGGGGAAAGGTACCAAAGCGCACCCATCCATCCCATGTTTCCACCCTCAAAGGTGTATGCTTTGGAAGCCATGATCCTGACCAACCAGACCTCGCTGGCATTCTTCAACTTCTCCGGATGGGAACTTGCGATCATCTTGGTGCTTGGCCTCCTGATCTTCGGAAGGCGGCTCCCGGAACTAGGGCGTTCGGTGGGCAAGACGATTGTCGAGTTCAAGAAGGGGCTCGCTGATGTCCAGACCGATGTTCACCAGACGACCTCGACCCAGCCCCCGCAGGGCGGGCCGGCCTCTGCGGCTCCAACTCTCCCTCCTGGGAGCGCCGGTTCGTCGACCCATCAGTCGACTAGTCAGAGCCAGTATCAGAAGCCGAGCTGAGCCCGACGGGCCGAATTCGCCGCAGGTCGATAGACCGAACAGACTCCGAACACTATCGTGCTTTGGTGGAGACGATCGACCATCGTGCGCTCAAGTCGCTCGCCATCTCATGGCTGATCGCTCAGGGATGCCGCGCAGTTGCCCTGGAGGTGACCTGCGCGATCCCGCGATGGCGATTTGACGCCGCTGGGTGGAAGCGCACAGCTCTCGGGGCTGAGTCGATTGTCGTCGAGTGCAAGCAGTCGCGCGCCGACTTCCTCCGCGACGATGAACACCTCGACGCCCTCGTCGCTGAGCGCCTGCGACTGACTACCCGTCGGACTCAGATCGAGGAGACGAGGGTGAAGGTGTACGAGCCCCACCTGCGCACATGGGAACCAGGACTCTTCGAGGAGCGCGCTGCATGGGATTTCACTCGGAGCAAGCTCGCCGATTACCGCCGAGTGCTCCTCGGACTGAGGCGTGTGGATCAATCGCTGCACGGTGAGACAAAGTTCTGCCTAGCGGTTCGCTATCGACTGGCAGATCGCTGCTACTTGCTGTGTCCTCAGGGGATGATCCGTCCACGGGAGGTGCCTGAGGGATGGGGACTTCTTGAGTGTCCGCGCCGTCTCGCCCGCCGAGCACTACGGGACGCGGGGGTGACCGCGGCGCCGATCCGCCTGCGTGTGGATGCCGCCGCGCTCCTCTCCCGCTGCGATCGTCGCGAGCGCCTGCTGTTCAACATCGCGGTCGCTGCAAGCCGCGCGGCCTACGGCCATCTCGCCTCTGGGGCGCGGGCCGACGGTGCGAGGCTGGCAGACGCTGAAAGAATTAGCGGCACACTTTTCGAGCGTGCCATGGCCGAGGCGTAGGGTGCCGCCGCGCGCGAACCTTCGCGGCGTCGCGGAGCGCGTGAGAATCTGGAGGCACCATGAACTGCAACTCGAAGAATGGTCGATTCCCCGTTCGCACCGCGGCACTCGTAGTTACTGCCACACTTTCCGGCATCGGCGTGCCACTCGGCGCACACCACCCGCGGGCGTGCGCCGACGATGGCCCGCCACCGTGTCCTGATATCGAGCGCATGTGCGGCGACTACTCGCCGCCACCCGGTGGGGGCGAGGAACCGATGTGCATCTGCGGTCCCGGCCAGTGGGTGCGGCGTGATTCGCTGACTGTGACACTCCCCACCGAGCCGCTCGACCAATCACACCACAAGCGACTCGCAAACTGCACATTCGACATCGACCAGAATGCCTACGCCAGCGCGACATCGGCAGGCGCGGCCTTCGGCATCTCCGGAAAGAGTTCATGGTGGGACGCGGGAACGAGCACAACGACGGTCTCGGCAGCATTCTCCAGCGGATGGAAGGAGACATGGGAGGGGTCATTTCCCGCGTGCCCGCGCTATGTCATGCTGGCCGCCTGCGGGCGGGGCGCGGTGACGGCTGCGGCCGCCTGCGCCGCACGACCGGGGTGTACTGCGTCCTCGTCCGCCTCAGTCTCTGGATTTGCGGCCAGTCGCGGCAACGCCAACGCCGAGATCACCGTGCCCACCATCAGCGCAAACACGAGCTACACCGAATCCTCGCGCGACTTCATGATCTCGGGAAACATCGGGACGGTCATTCCGTTTGAGGCGCCGTCGCTTACCGGCTCGTACAACTCAGCGAGCAGTTGGGTCGCCAAGGGAACCGGATCGGCCACGGGTGCACTCGCCTTCACGGTGAAGCCCGACCGCAGTTACTGCGCGCTCACAAACATTCCGATCCACACACGGTGGACAGGCAGTGCCAATGCCGTGGGCGCCGTGTCGGTGGACTCCAATGGGAGCGCCAGCGGAAGTGGGTGCGCCACCCTGTTTCTCTCGATCCGATGAGCGCGCTACAGGTACTGTTTGTGGCGTGTGCCGTCGTGGCCATCACGACGCATGCGACACATCTCGCCCGAGGGGACGAGGCACGAGCGTCAGCCGAGATGATTCTCGCGGGCAGTCTGGAGCAGTCGGCCGAGCACATGCGCCGCGAGTTTGCCGCTCGCGACCATGCCGTGCTACTGGGCAGAAAGCGGGCGGTCGACTGGTCGATGGCCCCCGCCCTGCTTCTTTCGGAGATCCGGCGGGGACTGCCACCAGAGGCGTGGTGCGCAGCGCTCGATGACGGCTACGGGTGCGCTCAGCTGCTTGAAGGTCGGGCGACCCCCATGCCAGCGGAAGTCGCGCGATGGTGCGCTTCGCTCAACGAGCGCAAGGGGGCACTCGAGTTCTCGTACAGCGCACAGGTCGTGGTCGGAACCTCATCGGAGGTTCCCGCCGCGATTCACTGGTCGGGAGTCTCCTCACGAAGCGCGAACTCCCTCAGCGCCGACTGGTACGAACCGTGTCTGGCCATGCGTGGCTTCGACTACCCGCTCCCACCCGACCGAACCACGATCTCATGGGATGACAGGTTCATGCGGATCAGTGTGCTCGGAATGTCGGAGCCGTGGGAGCAGGCATGGCCTACAGAAGGTCCATCGTTTGCTCACATCGCTGACGAGTACGACCCGTTCGCCGCGCTGCGTACCTGGCACTGGGCGCACCACCGTGATCCGTCGCAGCGTGCCAGCGTTGTTCTGTCGACCGAAAGTCCATCGACGCCGCGCTCACTGGAGTGGCGCAGATCCCTTGATGGTCGCTGGACCCTTGAGATTCGGCTGAGGGAATCGATGACTCCACGAAGCGCTGGATACTCGCTCGCGACCGGAGATGCGTGGGAGGATCACTCCCAACCAGCAAGCCGAACCCTTGCCATCGAAACTGCCGTGGCGACGGTGCCGCCAGAGACAACGCTAATGATCGGCTTCAAGGCGCCGTCCTCACGGGAGCGCGGCGGTGACTTCCCAGGAGTGTTGCAGATGGAGCTGCGTGTCGCGGGCGAGCTGATTGCGTGGGCTCACTTCGAATCCGTCCGCACCGTCGAGCGTGCTGAAGTCCGCATCGACTCACAGCCTCCCGAAGGGCACGCGTGGACACACGCGATGATGAAAATCCGCGCGGCTCAGGAGAGTCCATCCCCGCCGCCGCCGTTTCCCGAGTCGGTGATTGCCCGGGCGCACGGTGGAGCTGCGCGAAGAGCGGTGCTCTGCGCCAACGCCTGGATCTTCGCCATGGAGGGAGACACTGCGGCCCTCTCGGGAACCCTCTCAGCCTGCGAAGCACTGCGGGCGAAAGATGGCATGTCGAGCCACGATCTCGCGGCCCTTGAGACCTTCGCGGAGTCTCTCAACGCCGCGGGGGCGCCTGCGGATTCGGTGCGCTTCGTCGTCGATCGCCACCGACAGGTCGCGCGGAGGCTCGACTATGGGCAGCTTCGGACGGGGTGTCTCGCCGCCACAGGTGCGGGGCGATTCTGGGCTGCCGCCCACTGTGGGGAAGTGGCCTGTGCGCACGCCGAGACGCCAGAGGATCTCCTGAGCTGGACCCAGATAGTTGGGAGGCTCTCGCTGCTTCGCGAAGATCCGAGTGCGGAGGTCTCGCCCGAGAGCGATCCAGCGGTTGTCGCCCTCTCCGAAGCACTCAACCGCGCCCGTGTCCACAACGGGCCTCACACCTTCGTGCCGAGCACGCGGCCGGACTCTAAGCCCACGACATCGGCGCACGGCCGGGCCGCGCCCCGAGCATGGGACGCGATCTCCCAGTTGATCCCCCGCGTGTGAACCTATGCTCCGTCGACAAGGCGAACGCCAGCGCAGGCCTCGCGGAACTTAGACACTCCCATCGGGGTGACCCGCGACTTCCACACGAAGAGCCGCCTCAACGACTTGGATTTCGCGAGCGCCTCGATCCCTCCGTCGGTCAACTGCGTAGAGACGAAATTTGCCGCCTCAAGGTGCGGCAGGGTCGCGGCGGCGTCTGCGACGGCGTCCCCGACCGCGGTGAAATCGACACGGATCTCCCTGAGGTTTGTCATCTGCGCGATGGACTGTGCGCACGATTCGGTGAGCGCACTGCGGGTCGCATTGAGCGACACCACGATTGATGCCAGAACCTTCGACGCCGCGATCCGCTCAATCTCTGCATCGGTCACAGGCTGCGTTGCGTGAGAGGCATCCAATTCGTAACTCGACGACCCCGCAGAGATCGGACGCAAGTCGATTCCGAGACGCCGCAGCGTCGTCCTCTCGAGCTCTATGGTCGCGAAGTCCTCCTGAGTGATCGTGCGCTCGGGCACTGACCAGCGATCCGACGACACCGAGGGCGTCGCGGGAACCGCAGGGCTCTTTGCCCCCTCGCTGATCCAACTCGACAGAAGCGCGATCTGCGCCTCAGTCAGAGGATCTCCTTCGGGGGGCATGCGCTCGTCGGAGTCGGAAGGCATCGACACCATCCGTATGAGCAGACTTGCCGAAGGATCGCCCGGCTTCACGACCCATTCGCCATCTCGCTCGCAAGTCACTCGCGCGAGGTCGTCGAGCCTCACCCCCCCCTTCTTCTTTCCCCGGCCATGGCACTCGTAGCAGCGAGACTCGAAGATCGGGAGGATCTGCGAGGAAAAGTCGATGTGCGCGAGGGTTCCATCGGGCACCGACGAGGTTGGTTGCGGCACGCTCGTCGCCTCAGCGTTGGCGACCTCGGCAGGAGGCCACCCCAACTGCGCGCGCGCATCGGCCTCGGCCTCGACGCGCTGGCTCCGCTCAGTGGAATCGATCGCCTTCCACAAAGGATCGGTGAGATGGCCGTCACCGTAGACAAGATTCCCGCCATACCACCCCGCGACCGAGACGATGCCGACGCACAGCAAGAGCGACGATCGCCATGCCCCGAGTGCCCGTGCCGTCCCCATCCGCCGGATCAAAGGGGCGCTCAGGGCGAGTCCAACGAGCAGTGAGGCCGCGCAGATTCCGCTCCATCGGTGCAGGAAGAGGCCTCCGGAGGCGGCGTCATCGGACGCGACGGCGTTGAACCATCCACTGGTTGCCGTGGCGACGGCGGATAGCGCCGCGAAGGTCACGGCAGTACACGCGAACGGAGAGAGCCCCGGATCACGGCGAATCGCGCGCCACGACTCGACAATCGCTGCGACCACTGCTAGGGCGATCGGAAAGTGCACAAGCACGGGGTGAAGCGCACCCAAGAAGTTGAGCCACGCGTCGCCGGGAGAAACTTCTGCGAGCATCGCCGTCATCCTAATCAGGGGTCACGGCGCGAGTCCGCACCACCGCCTGAGGGCTCGGCGCTACGCCGGAACAACCTGACTGTGAAACGACCTCCCGTGCACAAGAAACTCCGCAATCTGTTCGGCACTGTCGGGGGGTGGGAGGACCGCCAGTGCCTGACGCATAAGGTGACGCCGCTCCCCGGAGCGCATCAGCTCCAGCACACGCGCGCCGAGTCCGGTCAGATTCCGTACAGGATCAACTCGGTCGGACTCCATCAGTGCCGCCTGAGCCTGCACCAGCGGCATCGCGTTCTCGCGTTGGTGGAGATCCCTGTGGTACGGATACGGAGCGAACACGGTCGGCACACGGTTGGCCTGCACCTCGGCTACTGAGCTTGCGCCAGCCCGACTTAGGGCGACTTCCGCTGCTCCCCAAGCGACCCCCATCCGGTGGAGAAACGGCAGGACGGCGGCGCGCACACCAGCCTCGCGCCACGCCCGTTCGTAGCGGGCGATCCCTCCGGCAGGAGTGCCACCGCACAGATGAAGGACTTGCCATGCCTTGAACTCTTCGGAGCGCCCTCTCGCCAGCGCGATGGCAAGGTCGTTCAGGCTCTGGGATCCCTGCGACGCTCCTGTGATGAGGAGCACCGGCACGGTCGGGTCAAGCCCAAGCTCGGCACGGCAGAGTTCCTGCGACGCGGGCGCGAGCGCGATGCTGCGGATGGGCATTCCGATGACAGCCGCTGCGAATCCCATGATGGACGGAACCGGCACCGCGGACACGGTCAATGTCGCTCGCTTTCTGACCCAGCGGTTTGCGCGGCCGGGGGTCGCGTCCAGATTCACCAGGAGCACTGGAATTCCGCGTTTCCTGGCGGCGACGACGACGGGTGGCGTCACAAAGCCGCCGAGCGAGACGATCCAGTCCGGGCGAACTGACTCGATCAGCCGCCGAGCGTCCGCGCGCCCACGGGCGAGCCCAGCGACAAAGCGAATGAACTTCCCTGGACTCGGCGAGAACCCCTCTGCGTGGATCGCGCCGTGTTCCGCCGCGGCCTCTGTCAGCATGACGGAATCAATCTTCCGCGCAGAACAGGCGAACACGATTCGCGCGCCCGCATCAAGCGCGCGCAGCCGCTCTGCGATCGCCAGGCCGGGAGAGATGTGACCTCCGGTGCCACCGCCCGCGAGAACAATCGTCGGCGATCGCCGAGAGAGCCCCTTGGTGGGAACCGTTTCCGCTGGAATGCCTCCGTTGGACATGGAGAGCACCGCTGTCATCATCCTGAGGCAACTAGTGGTGAAGGCGCGTCGGCGAACGAGCCATCGCACGCCGACGGATCTTGCAGTGCGCGCCGGTCCTCACGCGCCAGGACTCGGTCCAGCGACATCACTAGGCCGAGCGAGACACAGGTCAACATCCATCCTGTCCCCCCACGGGAGATGAGCGGAAGTGCGATCCCCTTGGTGGGCGCGATCCCCGTGACGACCAGCACATTGATCAACGCCTGCAGGCCGATCGTCGCGAGGACGCCGAGCCCCACGAGTCGTGCGTAGCGGCTGAGGCGTGGCACCCTCCGACTCACCGAACTGCCCGCCTGGGTCGTCGCGCCGATGACGCTCCACCCGCACCACAGCAGGATGGCATAGAGCGTGACGACGAGAAATGCTCCGATCATCCCGGTCTCCTCGCAGATGATCGAGTAGATGAAGTCGGTCGTACCTTCGGGCAGGTACCCGAACTTCTGAATGCTGTTGCCAAGGCCGCGTCCGGCGATCCCGCCACCGGAGATTGCACCCATCGACTGAATGATGTGGTAGCCGATCCCCTGCGAATCCGCGTACGGGTCGAGATAGGCGATGATTCGGTTCACCCGGTAGGGACTGACGATCACGAGGGCGACAAACCCCGCGATCCCAACTGGCGCAAGCAGTGCCGCGTGCCACCATCGGCATCCCGCCGCGACGACAATCAGGAGCGAGACGCTCATCACAAGCGTCGCCGTACCGAGATCTTCAACCGCGATTCCCATCGAAACGAGCGCAGCGATCGCAACCGGGGGGAGGAATCCGCTCCAGAACCTCTCCATCGATGCCGCGCGGGCGCAGCACCACCACGCAAGCACCAGCGGCATCCCCCACTTGGCAATCTCGCTCGGCTGGAAGGTGATCGGACCCACAGCGATCCACCGACTCGCCCCATTGACCTCGCGGCCGATCCCGGGCACATGCACGAGCACAATGCCTCCAAAGGTCGCGAGGAGAATCCACCAGACGGGATTGGTGATCCCCCTGGCGCGGCCAAGCCGATCCAGCGGTATCGCCGCCCCGAGTGCCAAGCACGCAATCGACAGCAGGGCAAAGACGGTCGATCGACCGAAGAGCATTCCATCTAGGGTTGTCTTTGCGTCACCAGCCACATCGAGGCTGGCGGAGTTGACGAACACCACCCCACAGACGAGGAGGCAGATCGCGCACAGACCGATACCTTGTCCTGCCCTGAGCACGCCCATGTATCGGCAAGGACGCCCCGTGCGGGCGAAGAAACCGCGCTCCGAGGTACCTTCGACCCTCCCCCAATGACTTCGGTATTCCTCGAGACTTTCGGCTGTCAAATGAACGAGCTCGATAGTGAGCTGGTGGCAGGGCAGCTTCGCGCCATCGGATACCAATTCGTCGACCGCCCAGAGGAGGCGGAGATCGTGCTCTACAACACCTGTTCGGTGAGGGAGCAGGCGGAGCAGAAGGCACTCAGTCGCATCGGGCTCGTGGGTGTGCGCAAGCGAGCTGGCGAGCGGGTGATTCTCGGCGTCATCGGATGCATGGCCGAACGCGACGGCACGGACATTTTCCGGCGGCATCCCCAGGTGGACTTTCTGTGCGGTCCGGGCGAGCTCGACAAACTCCCCCACCTCATCGACTCGGCCAGACGGGCAGATCTTGCGTCCCACGAGGGAGCGACTGAGAGGCCGTCGCTGGCCGAACGCGCCGCCCTCTCGGGCAATAAGAGCAGGCGGTCAACCACGCTGGCCGCGGCGGAAGACAACCTTGAATCGCTTGATCTCTCCCGGGCCTTCGATCCGGAGACAACCGGCCAGCCCAGGCATCGGGCCTATGTCAGGATCACCCGCGGATGCAACAAGTTTTGCACCTACTGCGTCGTCCCGAACACACGCGGTGCGGAAGTCCACCGGCCGCCGCAGCATGTCATCGACGAGTGCCGGAAGCTCGTCGATCTCGGAGTCAAGGAGATCACGCTCCTCGGACAGACTGTCAATCACTACCGGTATCAGCATGGCGTCGCGGTCACCGCGTCGGGAGAAGAGGCCGCCCAGGTCGGCCCGGGGCTCTCGGTGTTCCGCGCCAGGGGAGGCGCGGGAACCACGACCTTTGCCGACCTCTTGAGAAGAATCCATGATGAGATTCCCGACCTCGCCCGCCTTCGTTTCGTCACGAGTTATCCCCGTGACTTCGGAGATGACATTCTCGAAGCCATGCGTGATTCCGCGAGGATTTGCCGATATCTACACGCCCCGGCGCAGAGCGGATCAGACCGGATTCTTCGGCTCATGAATCGCGGATACTCGGTAAATGAGTACATCGACTTCGTCGACCGAGCGTTCACTCACCTTCCCGATGCGACGCTCGCAGGGGACTTCATTGTCGGATTTCCAACCGAAACGGACGAGGACTTCGCAGCGACATGTGATCTCGTGCGGCGGCTTCCGTTCAAGAACAACTTCATCTTCAAGTACTCGCCGCGACCCGGGACCTCCGCGTTCAGTCGCCTGGCCGATGATGTCCCGGACCCTGTGAAGCGCGCGAGAAACAACGCCCTACTGTCGCTTCAGAGCGAAGTCTCGGCAGCCGTTCACGCACAGCTGGTCGGATCAACTCAGACGGTGCTCATCGACGATATTCGGACGACCCGCTCAAGCCAACGCGGCCGGAACCACATTGGGCTGATAACAGTAAACGGCGCGTCTGTCGTCGAGCAAGCGAGTGTTTCTCAGAGCGATTCTGTATCTGCTCAATTTGTCGGGAGAACCTCGGGAGACATAATTGTTGCGATGGACTGTGACTCTTCGACAGATTTTGGGCATCATGTTGGAGAATTGGCTTCGGTGTTCATCACGCGGGCCTCACCATTGCTGCTTCATGGGCGCCTCAGTGTCGGCGGTCCCACCGCATCAAGTTAAGTTTAAACGGTCAAGAATAGATCATTTGTCTTGACTGCCCACGTATGCGGGCTAGGTTGAGATCCATGGGGGTCGGCAAAGGGATGCGTTGGACACTTGTTTCGCTCCCTAGTCTGAAAGGATCACCAAGAAATGAAGTCCCTCTCCCTACTCGTGGGCGCTTCTGCGCTCATCGCGACTTCGGCTGCTAATGCAACATTCACCAATTGGGAAGTTGTGGTCATGGGCACCGTCGCCGGTCGCGAGATCTACCAAGTCTGGGCTGTGTTCGACAACGCGAGCAACGTTGTGCTGAATTGCCTTCAGCACGACATCGTCGCCGGGTCGCTCAACGCCCTCCACACCGACGCTTATCTGGACGACTCCAGCATGGCCATCGGACACTGGAATGCGTCCTACACCAGCGCGTCGACGGCAGCCACTTCGAACCAGTTCCGCGACTCCTTTGTCACGATGACTGGCAAGACCGGCGCACAGTCGTCAACCGCTCTCGATCCCAGCTTTGGCACGGGCGTGGCCACCAACAGCATCCCCTACCACGCTGGCTGGTACACCGCGAACCCCTCGGTTGCGATCGTGGTCGGGGCGACCAAGCGCATCAAGATGATGCAGATCGCTCTCGCCACTGGTGATACGGGCTACACCGCGCACCTTGGCATGGGCTACAAGTCCTCGACAGCCTCCACGACTGCGGTGTGGGGTTGGGGCGACTACACGGTCGGCATTCCTGCTCCAGGCGCAATCGCGCTCTTGGGGATCGCGGGTCTCGTCAGCCGTCGTCGTCGCGCCTGAGCGACTACCGTCCGATAATCATCCGGCGTGAAGCCGGATCACTCAGAACTAGGTAGGTGAATCTTACCACCGCCATCGAAAGATGGCGGTGGTATTTTTATTGTGTTCGGCTTGCAATCCTGGAGGTTGGTGCCACTCTGAGGGGTGAAGCTTCGCCGCCTGGAAGGCTGGTGATGTGGATGGGATTTGGGAGATGGAACAGAAAATTGGTACTGGGCACGCGCTGTTAGGTGACCCACAATGGGAAAGGGAAGAGATGCTCTCAGGAAAGACATTCTGTGGCGTATTGGCTGCCATGGTTGCGGTCACCGCCACGCGAGAAAGTGACGGAGCGTTTGTTTCGGCGCAGCTGGTTGCTCCCACGCAGGTCGCCGGAAGGTGGGTCTGGGGGGTGTACCTAAGCTTCTCGGACACGAACGATCGCCTCGTTGCCGTGAACAGCTTCCAACTGACCGGTGGGTCGATGGCGGGAGTGGAACACCGCGACTACGGCAGCGGCACATGGAATCCGGCGTGGAACTTCAACGGTGCAACGACATGGGCTGGGAGCGACTCCTGGGTCTCAATCGACGGCCAGTTCCTCTCGTCGACAGAAAACACAGTCCTCGGGTGGCCTGGTGGCGGCGCGACGATCCCGGCGGGTGCAGGGTGGAGCCAACAGCTCGGCACCGGTGGCGGCGCGACTCCATACAACGACCCCGTTCTCGCTGGAACCGCTGAGATCAAGGTGATGCAGATCGCTGGAACCACCCTCGCCCCAGGGGCATTCGCATTCAGTTTCTCGTTGAACATCGACTGGAGGGAGACACAGAGTTCCGCCATTACCTCATCCCCGGTGTCCGTCGTGATCCCGGCCCCCGGTGTCGCAGCACTGGGAGCACTGGCACTCCAGTTCTCGCGCCGCGGACGCCGCAGACACCAATAGGTCAACGGACCTTTCCAGATATTTCTGCACTCGCACTGCGCCGCCGGCACGATCGGCGGCGCAGGTGTTTCTGGCGCTCGAGGTGGGGTCCAGAGTTTGGCTGGCGCACTCACTCCATACCTGATTTCTCGAAAAAAATGTTGGGGAAAGGCCGCGCCCCAGGGCATTGTGGCGTAGGGTATGCTGTCGGTTTGTCGCTTTGATCCACCCCCTTAACTGGGCTGGAACTGGTGTTTACTTTCAGTCCAAAACCTCACGCACGGAGAGATAACTGTGAAGATTGGAACACTCGTCGGATCGCTCGGACTTTGCGGACTCGCGGTATTCATCGGTCAACTGGATGCGGTCGCGCTGCCTGGTGATGGCGGCGACGGCGGCGTTGCCGCCGGACCCGATGTGATCGTTGGAACCATGCAGAACATTTCGGCCTACGGCCAAGGGATCTGGGGTGGGGTCACCTATGTTGGCTACGCGGTCGGCACGACCAGTTGCAACATTGGGAACCAGCAACTTCAGTGGCAAGCGAATCCGAGCAATCTGCACCCGGTGATCCCTCAGAACATGTACCGAGTGAAGAACGGCGTCCTCACGCAGATCGGCCAGAGTTGGGTGAAGCACGGCTTCTGTGCGCTTCAGGGAACCCTGTGCGGCGCGTGCACGCCGGCCGGATCCGGATGCCCCTCGGTCCTTGGAATCGGCTGCTCGGATCCGTACGAGTCGAGCCTCAACGGAGGCCAGAGCGACCTCAAGAGCCGCTCAGGCATCAACGCATCGACCGGCTACTTTTCGGGAACCTATTCGGATCCCGCGATTCCGACTGGATATCCGAGCACCATCCGCGAGCGAGTCACCGTTCCAAAGGACGATCTCACTGCAGCCCTCAATCCAGGGGCCGCGTATTTCGTCGAGTGCCAGTATGTGCACCCGGCGGATGCCTCAAACAACAACGACAACAACAATGCGTCTTATCGGCGCATCACTGTCGGAACGACATACTCGACTACCAGCGGCTACGCGCTCAGTTTCAGTGGCGGCACAGTCCAGCAGGCCCCGGCTATGTACGCCTGGCAGGTGATTCACGCCGATGCCGCTGTGCGTGAATACGATGTCGTCGGCGACGGGCGCTTCCTGGTCGGAAGTCGGTCGTTCCAGAACGCCGACGGAACTTGGCACTACGCGTACGCGGTTCAGAATCTCAACAGTGATCGAAACGGTGGCTCGTTCAGTGTGCCGCTAGCAACGGGTGTTGTGCTGACCAACATCAAGTACTCCGCTCCGTTCAATCACTCCGGCGATGTCTTTACCAACACTCCGTGGACCTCAACGGTCACCGCAGCCAGCATCACATGGAGCTGCGAACCGAACACGAATGCCAACGCTCATGCGATCCGCTGGTCAACGACGCACACCTTCGAGTTCGATGCGAACTCGGCTCCGACCGATGCGTCGCAACTACTCACCCTTGGAATCTGGAAGGCAACGACGGCATCGAGCCCGGAGGCTTCGATCTCGGTTCTCGGCAGGAAGCCGACAGCTGCTGCCCCGCCGTGCGTCCCCGCAGACATCAACTGTGACGGCCTCGTAAACGCCTCCGACCTCTCAGCAGTCCTTGGCTGCTGGGGCGCCGCCTGCGGAGATGTCAATGCAGACGGTGCCACCGATGGCCAGGATCTCTCCACGATCTTCGGTGCCTGGACCTCCTGACAGACTGGTCCGGCGACATTGGGAATTCAAGCGGCCTGGCATTTGCTAGGCCGCTTTTCTTTGAATTCCGTGGCGATGGGTCCGCCCCGGCGTATATTTCGGCATGGCATCCCCCCACCCTCGACGCCTTGTCGGTGTCGTTTCGTTGTCTCTCGGGTCAATCGCTGTGCTCGCCGCCCTCCAGAGTGGCGTGGCGACGCCACCGAAGCGTGGCCCGTTGGTCGGCGCGGCCGACGCCCAGATCGCGATCTCCGAGCTCGTGCGATGCGAGCACTTCTCCCCGAAGCTGCCAATGGATCTGCCTGCGTCCTTTGAGTTCGATGCGACCTTGGGCGGTGCTCCCGCCAAGATCCAGCTCGCCAAACACTCGATCAGGGGCGACTCGTTCACGGTGCTCGTCGATCGTGGGAACGGTGTGCTTGAGCACTCCGACCCCCCCGCCATCCGAACCTATCGTGGGACTCTTGAAGACCAGCCGGGTTCGATCGTCACGGGATCGCTGCTCGCCACCGGCTTCAGCGGAATGATCACTCGTGCCGATGGGGCGAACTGGGTCATTCAACCACTGAGCGATTTCCGCCCAGACCTGCCGCGCCATGGCGAGCATGTCTCATTCGCAGCCACCGATGTGATCCCCGACGGACGTGGGTGCGCACTCGGCCGTCCCGGGTTCCCACTCTCCAAGTATCGATCTCCGCTCTCCCAGGCCATTGCGGACGGCCAAGGGCAGGATCAGGGGGGGATCGCTGGAACGACTCCTTCTCAGGTCGAACTGGCGTGCGAGACCGACTATGAGTTCTTCACGAAGAACTCGAGCAGCATTGCCAACACGATCAACGACATCGAACTCATTGTCTCGAATGTCAACACGATCTACGACCGCGATGTGAACATCATCTTTGAGTTGGGCACGATTGTTGTGCGCAGCGTGTCCGCAGATCCGTACACGACCGGCACGATTGGCGGTCGGCTAGGCGAACTCGAAACGAAGTGGGCGTCGTCACCCGAGTCGGGCATCTACCGCGACGATGTTCACATGTTTTCCGGATACTCCTTCTCTGGCGGGACGATCGGACTCGCGTATCTGGGTGGTGTGTGCGCCTCGATCACTCAGGGGCAGTACGGAGTCGTTGAGAGCCGGTATACGACCACTCTCAACTACCGAATCTCACTTTCGGCCCATGAACTCGGGCACAACTGGGACGCGACCCACTGTGACTCACAGGGAACCAGCGCGTGCCACATCATGTGCTCTTCCAACGGGGCGTGTGGGGGAATCTCGGGCTCGAACCTCAAGCTCGACCCGCTCTCCATCTCGGAGATCACGACCTATCTCGGACAGGTCGCGTGCGACTTCACTAGGCCGCTTCCGGTCGCGGTCCCGTTCACGGAGCCCTTCGCGTCAGGAACCCTGACGACGGCCCGCTGGACCTACAACGACGGAGGTGGCGTGAGTTCGGCGGCGACCAACGAACCGAGCGCGCCGTACTCACTGGCGCTCAACTCGACGGGCGTCAACGCCTACGACGACGACGAGATCCGCACCAACTACATCCTGCTGGGCGGATCGGCTATCGCGACTGCGTCATACAAGATAGAGCGCACGGGCGTTGAGACTGGTGAGACGCTGGTCGTCGAGTACTTCAATAACACGCTTGACTGGGTGGCACTCAACACGCTCACCTCCGACGGGACCAACCAGACAGTCTTCACGACCTACGAGCATGCACTTCCCGCAGCCGCCCGCCACGACAAGTTCCGTCTCCGGTTCCGAACCAATGGCGATGATGCAGCGGACACTTGGTATGTCGACGATGTCACCGTCTACACGACGACGCCTCCACCCCCGCCCGCCAATGACGAGTGCACTGGTGCGACGACCGCCGCGATCGGCGCGACCGCGTTCGACAGCACCAATGCAACTGACAGTTCCCCGGCCATTCCCTCGATCTGCACCGCCAACAGCTCGACCACTATCTCCAAGGATGTCTGGTTCAAGTATGTGCCGTCGTGCGTGGGCTCAACGACTGTCTCAACCTGCTCGACCGCGGCGTTCGATACGAGGCTCGTGGTGTATGTCAACAACGCCTCGTGCCCCACAGGCTCGTCCGCGATTGCGGCGTGTAATGACAACGGAACCGAGTGTGCCAGTGGCACATCGTCGGCAACCTTTACCTCGGTCGCAGGGGCGACCTACTACATGCGCGTCGGAGGAGCTACTACGACGGCGGGAGGTGCCGGAACTCTGAACATCTCGTGCTCGGTGGCCTGCCCAGCTGACCTCAATGGTGATTCGGTCATCAATGCCACCGACCTCTCCGTGGTTCTTGCCAATTGGGGTGGCAGTGGTAGCGGAGATGTCAACGCAAGCGGAACGGTTGATGCCATCGACCTTTCCGCAATCCTCGCGGCCTGGGGCAACTGCCCCTGAGCGGGTCGACAATCCCGACGCCGCGGCCACCAATTGACCGAGTTGCCCTCTTGGGATTTGGTTGGTCGCTGCTGGCATGTTGCCCGGCCGCGGCACTCATCGGTGTTGTTCTAGGCGCCATTGGATGGTGGAGGGTTCGCGCGTCCAGCGGACAGCGCCGCGGCGCGGGGCTGGCGGCGGCGGCGGTCATCGTGAGTCTGGTGCTCGGCTGCGTGTCGCTCGTCGTTGGTGCGCGGCTTCAGGGTGCGAGCGAGGCGAAGATGGTCTCGGAGATCCGCAGCGCGGTGAATCAACTCTTGGGCAGTGACCTTGATCCGTCCGCATGGTGGTCTGGGGTCTCGGTCGAGGAGCTCCTCGCGTTCAGAGAACGGGTGCGCGATGAGATCGGAAGCGCTGAGGTCACGAGCGTGACGATCACGAACTCCCAACTTGGACTTCCGATGACCGCAAGCTTCCGGATCCTCCTCGAGTCGGAGCAAGCCCGCCGGGTTGGATCAGTCGATGCGCAACTCGCGTCGGATCCTTCGACCTGGCTGCCGTCGGTCCGGCTCACTGCGATCTCGATCGGTACAGGCGACGGTGATGGATTGACCAACCCGCTGCCGCTCGACTGTCCCGCGAAGATCCCCTGATACTCTGCGCCCCGATGAACCAGATCCAGCCGCCGTGGAGTCGTGACGCCGCAGAGACAGTCGCCTTTGGATCTCACCAGCCCACGCGCACGAGCGATCTCGCCATCACCTCGCTCGTCCTTTCAGTCGTCGTCTGCTGCCCGCTGACGACTCTCGCCGGGGTGGTCACTGGGGTCATCGCGTGGTTCGCCACGCGCAGAAACGCCTCGCTGAAGGGTGGATGGCTTGCGCTCGCCGCCATCGTGATCGGATTGAGCGCGACCATCGGACAGTACGCCGTTCTCCGGTTCTCGTACGACCATGTGTTCCTGCCGTTTCTAACTGGCCCGCAAGCGGCACTGGCCGCGGGTACTTCGGGCGACATCGCCTCGTTCCAGGAGTCATTTCGCCCGGCGACCACAAATGGCCGAACATCCGAAGAGCACGCGCGAGCGTTCTGCGAGGCATTGACCCGTCGGTACGGAGCGTTCGAGTCGGCGCAACTGGATCAGGACTCCGCCGCCAGCCGCCCACAGTCGTCAGATCAGCAGTTCGTGGCGGACTACGGGCTGACCTTCGTCAATGGCAAGATTGCGGCGACCTGTACTATTGAAATCTGGGACTCACGGGGACAACTCTCGCTTCAGCTCTTGGAACTCGTGATCCACGACTCAACCATCGGCGACCTGCGTTACCCGCCATCGGCGCCGCCTGAGCCTAAGGAAGGGACCAATGGCCGAGAGTGAAGTCCGTGTCTCGACTCGCGGCCTCTCGAAAGTGTTCGGGTCTCAGACGGTCCTCACCGGAGTCGACCTTGATGTCCATGGGGGGGAGACCGTCGTGATTATGGGAGGCTCGGGATGTGGGAAGACAACGCTGCTGCGCCTCCTAATCGGCTCGCACACTCCGACTTCCGGCTCGATTTCCATACTCGGGCAGGACATCGGCGCGCTGACTGGAGAGCAATTCGATCAGCTGCGCAAGCAGTTCGGGATCCTCTTCCAATCGGGGGCGCTCTTTCAGTCGATGACCGTCGGCGAGAATGTCGCACTTCCGCTGAGGGAGCACACCGACCTCGCGCCTGAGGTCATCGCGATGGTGGTCAAGATGAAGCTCGAACTCGTGGGACTCCGTGAGCACGCCAACAAGCTGCCCTCGCAGATCTCTGGTGGCATGATGAAGCGCGCTGGACTCGCCCGGGCAATGGCCATGGACCCCAAGATCCTCTTCTACGACGAACCAAGCGCAGGGCTCGATCCGGTGACCAGTGCCGAAATCGATCAGCTCATCATTGAGTTGACACGGAGCTTAGGGGTCACGAGCATCGTCGTCACGCACGAGATGGACTCTGCGTTCACTATCGCCGACCGGATGGTGATGCTCGACGGCGGCAGGGTGCTCAAGAGTGACACTAAGGCGGAGTTCGAGCGGATCAGACAGCTCTCTCCGGAGCAAGCGCTTGGCCTGACCGAGGATGAGCAGATCGTCCATCAGTTTCTCCGAGGCTCCGCGGACGGCCCGATCACACGCCGTCGCAGTGCCGACGACTACCGCGAGGATCTCCTAGGGATGGATGGCAGCGAGTCCGCGGGATTGATCCCAGTGAACCACGGCCGCAGGTAGATGGTGCGTACCCAAGACACTGAGAACCCCCGCGACCCCTCTTGCCGCGACGACGGCTGGTTTCGCGGGAAGTCAGTCACCGTCATGGGTCTCGGTCAGTTCGGGGGCGGCCTCGGCGTGGTGCGATGGCTGCACGCGCAGGGTGCGCGCGTCCTAGTCACCGATGCGGCCGACGAGAAAGCGCTGGGAAGCTCGCTTGCGGCTATCTCCGCCCCGATCCAGCGAGGGGAGATCACGCTCCGACTTGGTGAACATCGCGTGGAAGACTTCGCCTCAGCCGACCTCGTCGTCGCGAACGCCGCGGTCGGTCATCCATGGGACAACCGGTATCTGTGCGCTGCGCGTCAGCACGGTGTCGAAGTGACTACAGAGATCCGCCTCGCTATCGCCCGGCTGGGAACGCGGCACACCATTGGGATCACAGGCAGTGCCGGAAAGTCGACGACTGCTGCGATGGCGGCATGCGCGCTAGAGGCGTCAGGACGAAGAGTGCGCGTCGGCGGCAACTTCGGCGGATCGCTTCTCGGTACATCACCGAGCCATCCTGAAGAGTGGATCGTCCTCGAACTCTCCAGTGCCCAATTGTGGTGGCTCTCCGAAGAAGCTGGCGCGTCAGGCTGGTCCCCCACCATCGCGGCACTCACCAACATCGCTCCAAACCATGTCGACTGGCATGGATCGCTCTCACACTACATCGGTGCAAAGGCGCAGATCCGGTGCTCGCAACCACCGGGGGGGATCTTCCTGTCGTCGTTCGGTGCAGAGTGCCCTCAGGCCGCGGCCGCCGCCCAATTGGCCTCACCGGATGGCGCGTGGTGGGACGGCGGGTGGCACGCGCAACTCCCAGATACAAGCAGCATCCGCCTCGCGGTGCCTGGGGAACATCAGCAACGCAACGCACGGCTTGCACTCTCGATCGTCGCTGCATGCGCCGAAGTGGATCGGGGGATCGCGCACCTTGACCATGCGTGCACGGCACTCGCGGGGTTCGCCGGACTCGAGCATCGGCTCCAGTTCGTGGGGGAATGCGAAGGCATCCGCTGCTTCAACGACTCGAAGGCCACGACTCCCGAGGCAACGCTGCTGGCGATCGACTCGCTCGGCGATCCAGCGCGGATTCACCTCATCGCCGGTGGGTACGACAAGAAAGTCGACTTGAGCGCCATCAGCCGTCTCGCGCCGACGCTGGCCGGTCTGTATGCGATAGGGGCGACCGAACCACTCGTGGGCGGTCACAGCGCAGCGCGCCGATGCGGAACGCTGGATCGGGCAGTCGACGATGCGTTTTCCCACGCCCGCCCCGGCGATATCGTGCTCCTCTCTCCGGGCTGCGCCAGCTGGGATCAGTTCTTGAACTTCGAAGCGCGAGGCAGATGCTTCGTCGCGCTGGTGCATCGACGCAGCGCCTCAGCACGCTGCTAGACTCGATCCCGACGATGATCACGAGCGCCCATACAGTTGTCGTGCGTCACCTACTCGGATCACTTGTCGTCGTGGCGGCAGCCCTGGCTGTCGGGACCATTCTCTCCGCCTGCTATCAGCCCGGCGGTGGATGGTTCTCGACCTCCGACCGGGGATTTGTCTACATCTCGACCCCGACACGACCGGTGAGCATCACGCTCATCGACACCCGCAATGGCGAACCGTTCTTCCATATGGACATCCCGCCAGGAAAGCAACTAACTTTCAAGTTCGTTGAGGGGACGGGAAGCGGTTCGCGCCTCCAGCCGTCGAAGTTGCTCTGGGAGGTGTGGGACGCGCACACCGAGTTCGGATCGCTTCGCAACCAGATGGTCTGCCCGCCGCGATCGTGCCGCCGCATCGATGTCAGTTTCCGTCCGGTCCCGGAGGATCCACTTCCAGACCCGACGCTGATAGTTCCTCCTGACTCGGTACCGCCGAGCCCCGGCCCGGACTCACCCGAAGGTGGGCTTCATACTCCGGGGCGGCCGAGAGACTGACCATTGATGCGAATCGGGCACGGGTACGACCTCCACCGGCTCGAGCCCCGACCTCCTCATGGATCGGGCCGCGCGTTTGTCCTTGGGGGGATCCACTTCGACCATCCGGCTGGACCGGTGGCGCACTCAGACGGCGACGCACTGCTGCACGCCGTGACCGACGCGATCCTCGGTGCGCTCGGACAGCCCGACATCGGCCAGCTCTTTCCGGACCAGAACCCGGCGAACGAGGGAGTGGACTCGTCGCGCTTTCTCCACGAGGCGGCTCGACGAATGCGCGATGCCGGCT
Source organism: Phycisphaerales bacterium (assembly GCA_009691915.1). GTDB lineage: Bacteria > Planctomycetota > Phycisphaerae > Phycisphaerales > SM1A02 > F1-60-MAGs104. The sequence continues at coordinate 4,853 of SIAD01000007.1, read as the reverse complement.
ACGCGATCGGAAATGTCGACTGCACGGTCATCTGCGAGGAGCCGAAGATTTCTCCACGCCGCGAGGAGATCGCCGCAAACATTGCTCGGATCCTGGGATGCCAGCCAAGTGCGATCAATGTGAAGGGAAAGACGCACGAACGGGTCGATGCGGTCGGTGAGGGACGCGCAATCGAGGTGCACGCGAGTGCATTGCTCACGCTGATGAAGTAGCCAGGCCGCGCGGGACACCACGGCACGGGTCGTATACTCGGTTTCATGCGAGCGATCGTGACAGGACAGATCGGGGTCGACAAGAAACCGTATCTTCGCGATGTGTTGGCGGCGGGAAACGACCGCGGGGAGCGTATCGAGCTCTTCAACATCGGCGACCTCATGTACGCCGAGGGATCGGACATCACGCCTGGGAGGATTCTCGACCTTCCGATATCTCGCCTTGCGAGCCTCCGCCGCGCGGCCTTCAAGGATGTCATCGCGACTACCCACCCCAAGACCGAGCACCCCAACTTCATCGTCAATACCCACGCCACTTTTCGCTGGCGACACGGCCTCTTCAGCGCCTTCGACTTCGACCAACTCCAGAAGCTCGAGCCAAACTGCTTCATCTGCCTCGTTGACAATGTTGAGACGGTGCATCATCGGCTGCATAAGGAGCATGTCGTCGACGCGACCCTCAAGGACTGCATGGTGTGGCGGGAGGAGGAGATCCTCGCCACAGAGATCATGGCTCAGGCGATGGGGTGCGCGAACAACTTCTACATCCTGAGCCGCGGTCGCCAGAGTGACACCATCGAGACCTGCCTCCGGCTGGTCACTCGACCCGACATGAGGAAGGTCTACCCGTCCTTCCCCATGAGCCATGTCGTCGACATGCCCGAAGTGCTCGCGGAGATCAACCACTTCCGCGCCGAACTCGCCAGACACTTCATCACCTTTGATCCCGGAGATGTCGATGAAAAACTCCTGCTCGACCGGGCCCTGGAAGCGGCGCGCAAGGGGGAGGACTTCGTGGAGATCAAACCGCACGCCTTCGGCGCGCGCGAGGGCAATCCGGTGATGCGCCTTCCGGTGCGCGAGGTCCTTGACATCGCGGGCGACATCGATGGACAGATCTACATGCGAGACTTCAAGCTCATCGACCAGAGCGACATGATCGTCTCGCTGGTGCCGGAACTCCCAGGAGGCGTGCCTGCGCTGTCCAGTGGCGTGGAACGGGAACTGCACCACGCCTTCGAGCACACCAAGGAGGTGTATGTGGTGTGGAAGCCACGGAAGAATCCCAGCCCGTTCATCAGCGAAACCGCGACGCGTGTGTTCCGAAGCGTCGACGAGGCACTCTCCTACTTTGACGCCAAGGGAATGCTCTCGCCCGCGTCGCTGTTCGGACACTGACTGGATTCTTGGGAGTAGCCCGTGCCGAGGTTCCGTCTCCAGATCGCCTACGACGGGACCGACTTTCACGGATGGCAGAGACAGGAACCGCCGGGGCTGCCACCGCTCAGAACGGCCCAGGGAGTTCTTACTGAGGCAGTTGTCGATCTCTTCGGAATGGGGCTCAAGGTCGATGGTGCGAGCCGGACCGACTCGGGAGTCCACGCGCGCGGACAGGTCGCCGCGTTCACCGTGGAGAATCCACGGATCCCCATTGAGCGCCTCGCGATGGCGCTCAACACGCGGCTGCCCAGAGATATCGAAGTGCGCGTGGCATCGCGTGTCAACGACGACTTCGACCCCGTGCGTCACTGCGTGAGCAAGTCGTACTCATACCACCTGAGACACGGCGATGCGGGGCGGCCACCGGGACTCGAGGGGCGGGCCGATCCATTCGAGCGACTCTCGACCGCCCATGTGCGCCATCATCTGGATCTGACCTCGATGCGCACGGCCAGTGCGCCGTTGACGGGCACTCACGACTACCGCGCCTTTGCGCACAACCCTGATGAGCGCGAGACGACCATTCGAACGGTGCATGGCATCAGCGTGAACGAAGCACGGCCGGGAGTCATCCGCTTCGATGTGGCGGGCAGCGGGTTTCTCCACCACATGGTGCGGATCATCGTGGGAACCCTGGTGGAGGTTGGACGAGGACGGACGCCCCCCGATCGGGTGGGCGAGATCATGGCGGCGCGCGACCGCTCGCGCGCGGGTCCGACGATGCCGCCCGAGGGGCTCTGCCTCGAGTGGATTCACTACGGTGGCGCGGATGGCGCGCCCGTTGGCGATGACGGCGCCCCGAGGACGGCGTCGTGAGGATCCTGCACATCTCGACGCGACTCATCGTCGGAGGGTCCCAGGAGAACACGCTGCTCTCCTGCCGCGCTGCTGCTGATGCGGGCCACTCGGTCGCTCTCGCCTTCGGCCCGATCTACGGTCCGGAGGGGTCACTCCTCCCTAGACTCCTCGGCGACCCACGGATCGAACGGTTCGAAGTCCGCGATCTCGTGCGCGATGCCTCGCTACTTCGAGACCTCGCATGCGCACGGCAGCTGAGGTCGCTCATTCGAGAGTGGAAACCCGATGTCGTTCATACTCACTCGTCCAAGGCCGGTGTCGTCGGCCGCGCCGCGGCGTGGCGGGAGCGAGTCGGAGTCATTGTCCACACCGTTCACGGCCTCCCCTTCCACCGGTTTGAGAACCGGCTTCGTAACGCGATCTATGTCTGCGCCGAGCGGTGGGCTGCACGGCGCTGTCATGCGATCGTCAGCGTCGCCGACGCGATGACAGTGCAGGCTCTTGCGCGTGGAGTTGGTATCCCAAGTCAGTATGTGACGATCCGCAGCGGCATGGAGGTCGAACCGTTCCTCGCCGAACCGACCCGCCGGGAGGAGATCCGCGCCCGCTATGGATGGGAGCCCGACACACTCGTCCTCGGAACCATCGCACGGTTGGCCGAGAACAAGGGGCATGACGATCTGATCGACGCGCTTAGCGACAGGCTTCTGTCCGCCCAGCGACCGCGGATCGCGCTGTTCTGGGTCGGTGATGGCTGGTGGCGAAAGAGACTCGTGGCCCGACTCAATGCGCGTGGGATCGACGCGCTGGTCGCGCTCAGTGGTCTTGTCGACCCGAGCGAGATCCCCGCGCTTGTCGGCGCGATGGATGTCATCGTCCATCCCTCTTATCGAGAGGGGTTGCCCCGCGCGGTCGTGCAGGGATTGCTCGCCGGGAAACCTGTGATCGCGTATGACATCGACGGTGCACGCGAGGTCTGCGTTCCCAACCACACGGGGATCCTCGTGAAACCGGGAGACATCGGCGGCATCAGAAACGCCGTCGCGTGGATGGCCGCGAACCCCGACGCGCGCCGCACGATGGGCGAGCACGGTCGCGCCGCCCTCCGCGCAGAGTTTGACTGGCGCACGATGTCGCAGCGGCTGCTCGCTCTGTATCGATCCCTTGGCGCACCCTGACACTCCCACGAGGTAGAGTGAGAGGATGCGAGTCGTTGTCTTCGGAGCGCACCCGGACGATCAGGAGCTGGGGATGGGAGGCACCATCGCGCGGCTCGCACGCGATGGTCATGAGGTGACATTGGTCGACATGACCGATGGGGAACCAACCCCTGAGGGGTCGCCCGAACTCCGTGCACGCGAGGCGGCCGAGGCGGCTCGGATCCTCGGAGTGAGCCGGATCCAGCTGGGGCTGCGCAACCGCGAACTCGTCAACGACATCGAGTCTCGCCACGCGGTCGCGACGGCGATCCGTACGCTCCGACCCGACATCCTCTTCGCGCACCACGGGCTCGACTCCCACCCCGATCATGTCGCAGCGTCCGCACTCGTCGATGGGGGACGGTTCGCGGCACGACTCACAAAGTGCGATCTTTCGGGGGAGCCTTGGCATGCGCGCGCTCTCTTTCAGTACTTCTCTATTCATCTGCGCGCGGTCCCCCAGCCATCGCTGGTGGCAGATACGAGCGGATTCGCCTCCACGAAGCGGCGCTCGATCCTCGCCTACCACAGTCAGTTCGTTGCCTGCGAGTCAAACCGCGCCGTCCCCGACTGGATCGACGCCCAGGGGATCTACTTCGGAAGCCGGATCGGGACCGAGACCGCCGAACCGTTCTTCAGCCCGGCGTGCATTGGCTTTGATTTCGGGTGGCTCGCGCGCCCAGAGCCGTCAGTGTCCCGTTGATCCAAAGCCGCCTGCGCCACGCGCGGTGGTTGTGAGTTCTTCAACGACGACCATCGTCGCATGCGCCACTGGAGAGATGACCAGTTGAGCGATCCTCATTGATGGCTCGACTGTGAAGGGTCCTCGTCCGAGGTTGATGAGTGCCACCTTCATCTCTCCTCGGTAGTCAGCATCGACAGTCCCGGGTGCGTTGGGGACGGTGATCCCGTGCTTTGTCGCGAGCCCACTGCGCGGCCGCACTTGTCCCTCGTACCCACGGGGAATCTCGACGGAGAACCCGAGCGGAACAATCTCGATGGCACCGGGGGCTATGACAAGCGCCGCGGCTATCGCGGCGTGCAAGTCCATCCCTGCGGCGTGCTCGCTCTGGTATGCCGGCATCGTGGCCAGCGCCGACATCGACCGAAACCTTACATCGACCTTCAGCATCCCGCGAGTGTAGGTGCGCCTAGACTCGCCTGGGTGGTGTCCATGTCCATGCTCTGCCCGATCATCGGACTTGCGCTGATTGCGGTGGCGGCGTGGCTTGCCGTCTCGGGACTCAAGCTCCGTGCGCTCGCACGAGACCCCCTGCCCGCGTGCAGCCACTGCGGTCACCTCATTGAGGGAAGTCGACTCCTCTGCACCGAATGCGGAACACAGTGGACACAGGAACACCTTAGTCGGCTCGCCTTGGCGCGACGGAACTCGGGAACGAAGCGCCTCGTGATCGCCCTCTCT
>SIAD01000019.1 GCA_009691915.1 Phycisphaerales bacterium | reverse complement strand
GCCACTGGTGGCGTGCGTGTCATAGAGGAGGGGTCGGCCCGCCTTGACAACTGTTGGAGTCGGGTCGAAGAAACTCACGCGCGCGGTTTCACTGTTCGAAGCGGTCGACACCACCGAGATGCTTCCTTCAAACCGATTGAGCACAAAGATCCGCGCACCGTCCGGCGACGCGACGACTCCGGTCGGCCCCTCTCCGACACTCACGAGCCCCAATCGCGCACCCGAGGGCGAGACCGCGACCACGTTGTTTGACCCCATCCCCGCGATGTACGCCCGTGAGAAGTCAGGAAGCCATGCGACGCCGCGGGGATCGCCAACGGCTTGGAGCCGTGTGAGGAGATCGGTGCTTGGGCTCGTGTAGGTCAGGTGCGGGTTGAGGTCGAAGATCGTCGGCGTGCCGGTGCCCCCTGCCCCGACCCGCGCGCCGAGGCACTTGAGAAAGACGCCGTTGAGACCGCTCTCGAAGCGGATTTCATTGCGGGACTCCATCCCGATGGCGAGGACGCTTCCGTCGCTAGCGACGCCGAGACCGCACACCGTCGTCATGAGACCGTTGACATAGGTTGCCGTGTTGGTGGCGGTGTTCACGACGGCGATGTCGCGGTCGAGCACATCCCAGTCGATAAGACTTGTCCAGTTCCGATTGTTGCCATCGCGCCACTGGCTGGCGGCGTTCTTGCGGGCGATGTGCGCAACTGGCGGTGCCTGGGGCAGTCCGGCGCCAATCGACGGCACGAATGACCCGCCCGAGTTGGGCGGCGGATTCTGCCCACCATAGGGGCCGGAGGCCGCAGACACCGTGGCTCGCGGAATGATCACGGAATGATTGCCGGACTCGAAGATCGCGACATAGACGAGTGATCCGTCGGGACTCTTGGCGAGTGCCCTCGGTTGCGGCCCGGCGATGCTGATGGTGGAGATGGTCGGCGATGCAGCCGCCGGATCGAACCGCGCAAGTTGACGCGGCTGCGCGAGCGAGACATACGCACGCTCGGGCGAGCCGGCGAAGATGATGTCCGCGGGCTCATCGCCGATGCGCACCGTGCGCGTCACGCGCATCGCCGCGAGGTCGACGCGGCTCACCGAGTCACTCAGTTGATTCACGACCCACGCCTCACTCTCGCCGCGCGTTCGCACAGACACTGGTTCGAGTCCAGTGAAGACCGACCCTCGACGCACCGGCATTCCCGAAACGATGTCGAAGATTTCCAAGCGGTTGTCGGCCGTGTTCACCGCGACGAGGACCGATCCCGATGGAGTGAGATCGATTGGGTGTACCTGCGGCGTCTCCCAGTTCACGAAGGTTGGGGACTGCCCGAAACTAGCCGCCGCGATTCCGAGTGCCATCGCGCCGACGCCGATCCATATGCGGTTGAGACCCGCTGCGCTGCTCACGATTGCAGTTGGCCTGTCGGGTGCAGCGAGGGACTGCCCAGTACCGCACGGACATGGCTCTCTTGATACTGCGGTTCGAGGCAACTGGGAGCAGCAGGCTCGCTTGCGGGCCAATCCGCCCTCAAGAGGGCCGAATCTGCCCGTAACCGGTGGATCGCCCCCCAAATCACCCCCCAGGGACGGTGGCTGTCACGACCAACGAACCGTCAGGAAGTGCCGCGACTCCAGGATCTGCGCCAGCCACACCCACGGGCACTGTGTCGAGTGTCCACGATGAACCGTTGGTCGTGCGCGCACTCCAAACGCCCGCGTTTGATGAGCCATAGAAGCGCAGTCCCTTTGGAATCTGAATCATCGCGCCGAGCCAACGATTGGTGGCCGGGCCCGCAAGATCAGCTTGCCTCACAAAGTTGAGACCGTCACTGCTCGTGGCCCGAAACGCTGTGCCATCGGCATTCTGGATCGGCGCAATCAGTTGCCAAGTGCTGCCGAGTTGCGCGACCGCGCAGTCGATCACCATTTGCCCTGTCACTTCGAATCGATCTCCTGCCTCAAGTGCGAATTGCACACCATCGATTGATATCGCGCTGCCGATGCGCGGCGTACCCACAGAGAACTTGTTCATCGTGAAGTACATGCGAATGCGACCGTCAGCGAGCGCAACGAGTGTGGGATCGAATGGCGCACGGTCATCACCCGCAAGACCCGTGATCGCAGGAGTCGAGGGAGTCGACCATGTCACGCCGTCATCAAGTGAACGGCTCAAGGCAATGCGATCAAACGACGCGGGGTTGCCCTCTGGAAACCACTGAAACGCGGCGACCAACTCGCCACTTGCCAAACGCACCAGCGTCGAGACGCCAGCTCGAGCGAATGTGTGCACACGCACGGGCGTGCCGCCCGCCGCGACTCGAAACACACCGATGTCGTTGTTCCACGGCCCAGGGCCGGTGCCTTGGCCAGTCCATCCAGCGAGCAGCATCCCGAGATCTGCGCCGTTGACGATATCGTCGTCGTTGAGATCTGAATCTGCATTGGTGGTTCCCCACGCAGCAAGCACCGCAGCGAGATCTTCGCCGTTCACCGTGCCATTCTGATTGACATCGGCAATCGCCCCGCGCGCAGGCCGCGCAGCCATCTCCTGCATGATTGTGCGCAGAAATGGCTCGAGTGAGGTTGTTTCTGGAAGGGTCGAGTTGAGCATCGTGCCAGTGAAAGGCTGGTTCGCCGCATTCGACCCGGCGCCAGTTGCACCATTCACCCGAGCGAATCGGGCGCGACCCGTCCCACCACTCGACTGCATCACCGCACGATTGTTGAGTTTGATTGTGTGCAAGTGATCGGGCTGCACATGATCGACAAGCGACTGCACGGCAATGAAGTCGCCGCGAAACTGGTGAAGAAAATTGATCGGCTCATGCTCGAACCACCACACATTGTCGGCAAGGTCGTGCCCGGTCATCGTGCCGGTGTCTGTGCGATCTGCTGGACCCTCCCACTCGACCAACGACTTCACCTGTGGCGTATGCGGATACCGCGCGATCGCTCCCGCCGACATCGTCACACCGAATGAACGGGACTGCACATGCAGGTTGTTGGCATCGACATCGCTGCGCGCCGCGACATACTTGAGCACGGCGTGCAACCCATCCTGTTGGAGCGATCCGCCGAAGTCCTCGAAGGTGTATGTGCCTCCATTGGTGCTTTGACCCCGACCATCGGGATCAAACTTCACGGTTACGAATCCGAGATCCGCCTGAGCCTGCATGATCGCGTCTGAGAAAGCCGTTGTGGTCCCAACGCCTCCTGGCACAAACACGATTGCTGGATAGCGCACACCAGCCTGTGCACTTGCCGGCCGAAAAGTGACGGTGAACAACTGAACGCCGTTGGTTGGATTGAGAACCCAGTTGACGATTGGGACCCCCTGCCCGAGCGCGGTACTGGCGCAAGACCCGACGAGAGTCAGCGAGAGAGTCCAAGAAAGTCGATTGGTCATCAAGGGTCTCCTGTAAACATACTCCCGCTGTTTGGCCTTTCCACTCGAAGATGGTACGGCGCACCCCTATTTTCCCTCATGTTCGGCATAGATTCCCCACATGCAACTCATGGTGATCCCCGTCGTCTTGTTGAGTGTTCTCCTCTGCCAATCCTCACCGACGCCAGAAGCTGATGACGCGCTGCAAGGTGCGCCAGCGTTGCCCGCACGGCCGATTGCGGGTCGCATCGTTCCCCGAACCGACTATGTCTCGCCATACCAGTGGACCTTCGCGACTCCGATCGCAGAATTGCTTTTCGACCGCGCCACCGAGCGCAACGATCCAAGGTTGCAGTCATCCACTCCATTTGCGCAGTGGTATTCCATCGGGACCAAGGAGCGCTTCAAGGGCTGGGGCCCGATGCCGCGCACTTTCGACTGCCACGCGCAAGTGAACGATTGGTCCATCGCCAAGAAGCGCGAGCGGGTGGTTGCGGCGGCGATGATGCATGTTGGAATCGAGTATCAGCATCATCACATTCCTGCGTGGGATCCGCCGAGGGATTGGCCATTCAACAAGTGCAGCGTTGGACACCAGACTGCCGGCCTCGACTGCTCGAATTTCACTTCGTGGGTTTACAACTGGGCACTCGGGATCCACCTCAACAGTGCGGTGACTGCACAGGCGACTGGTCAGCGACCAAAGTCTGTCGGTGGGACAGCAACCCACAGGCGTATCGAGCGCGGCGACGACTGCGCTGCATTCATGGCGAAGTTATGCGCTGGCGACTTGCTTTACATCTGCGACAAGCCGGGAGGCAAACTCGCACATGTGATCATGTGGACGGGAGAATGTGCGAAGTCTTCAGATGGCAAACCGCTAGTCATCGACTCGACTGGTCCAGGGCACATTGATTCCAATGGGATTGCGATTCCAACTGGAGTCCATCTGCGACCCTTCGGCGCCGCGTCTGGCGAGTACTGGCCAAGCCTCTCGCACGCACTGCGGTTTCTCGGGGAGTAACGGCGACAGAAACACCCACTCGGTGCTAGAGAATCGCCGCCTGCGATAAACCACGCCGCGCCGGACGCAACCGAGTGACGAGTCTGCGCACAAGGGCTCCGCACGCTTGATGGGTACGAGCTTCAACGGTGCGTTTGGTCGCTCGGACGCCGTTTGAGACCGCCTAGTACCGCACGGAAATGCCTAGAAAGAAAGTCAGCGCGTCGGCTCCGTTGGTGAGGCCGACCCGGATTCCGCCATCCCACTGGATGTCTTCTCCCTGCAGGATGGTCACGCCGGTGGCGGCAGTTAGTCTCGGTCCAAAGCTTGGAGCATTTTATGCAAACCTAATGGGAGCGCATGGCTACTTGACAATGGATCGTTGGTGGTCAAGGACATTCAATAGATATCGCGGCTCTTTACTTACCGCTCCTACACAAGTTGGACTAGAACAATTTAAGACTTTAATAGGAAAGCCAGGAATCACGGATGAGGAGGCGATTTCTGCAACTGTTGAATACAGAAATTCTTATGAAGCAAAGAATTACAAAGATGGAACTGAAATTGAAAAGGCTGCAAACACTATTTGAATAGTTACCGACAAATATGCAGCTGGAGAACGAGAAATCGATGTTCCAGATGTCGAAGGAGAACTTCAAGAAGATGATGGATCAATTGGTAAACCAATTCCAGTTGGAGAAGAACAATTCGCAGCTCCCAACCAATCCTCAGTCCTCGAGCAGTCCGCAGTCCCCGCCACCTTCTACTCCGCTTTAAGCGTCGAGGTAGGTAAGTCAACTACCAAGTCAGCGAATGCTGAAAGTTGGAAGCAGCAGATCAAGGGGCTGACCGCTAAGGGCATCGTCAAGGAAAGCGAAGTCTATTGGTCAGGCCTGAACAACTGGCTCGACTTGCAAGAGGGCAAGATCACCAAAGAGCAGGTTCAAGAATTCCTAAACGCTGGTGGCGTGAGGGTGAGCGTTACGCGCCTCAACAGCTCGGGGGACGGCCATGTTGTTAGATACAACAACTACGCAACTCCCGGTGGAACGAACTACCGCGAAGTGTTGGTGAGGTTGCCAGATGAGTTCAAATACACGAGCGCGCGCGCCAATCGTCGGCGTCGAGGCGCGTTTCCGTGTGTACTTCCGAACCACCAAGGGCCTCTCACGCGCACCGTCCCAGCCTCGCGGTCAAACTTCGGGTCGATGAGTCCGACGATGCGATCGCCTTCGAGAATGGGCAGCGTGTAATACCCATAGACGCGCTTGGGTGCTGGAGTAAACGCCTCGAATCGGTAGTCGACGCCGAAGAGTCGCTTGGCGCGCACACGGTCGCGCACGACAGGATCGAACGGAGCCAGGAGCCGCGCCGAGGACGCGTCAGGCGCGAGCGTGAGTTGCTTCCATTGGGGAATCGCGATGCATCGCACAGAACGACCCCCTCGAAGTTCCGGTTCGACCGTGACCTCCATCACTTCGTCGCGCGCGAGCGCCTTCGCGCACCATGCCCGAGCCTGCGCCGGTGACACCGCCGAGAAAAAACGCGCGATCTCCACGGGTGTAGCGATCCCAATCCGCGCCATCGCTTCGCGGCACGCCCACTCGACATGACCCGTCGCCGATGCCGGCCGCCGACTGTGTGCCTCGGGATAGACGCGCTCGGCGATGTCGTAAACCTTTTCGAATCGCTCGCGGCGGGCGATAGCCAGTTTGCCCTTCCGCCACAGATGCTCGAGCGCAGCCTTCTCGGGATGCCACTCCCACCAACCCGCGCTCCGATGATCATCGGGCTTCTCGAAGTCGCGCGCGCGCATCGGCCCTGCGCGCTTGACTCGCGCGAGCGTCGCACGAATCGTGCTCGCGGGATCGGGCCCGAAGTGCGATCGCCACCACGCGCTCTCGGCCACCCGCGACTCGTAGGCCTCGAAGCGACGCTTCCAGTGGGGATACCACTTCGTCGGGATTGCGCAGGCATCGTGCGTCCAGTGCTCGAAGAGGCCGCGGGTCCGCTCGAGCGGATGCGCGAGATGCTCGCGTCGATACCCATCAAGCCGCGTCCCGAGGATGAGGTGATGGGCGCGCTCGAGCACATTGATCGAGTCAATCTGCACATACCCGAGCTTTTCGACGAGTCGCTGGACGGCCGACGCGCTCGACGGTCGCGGCGGTTCGGCGAGCCCCTGAAGCGCAAGCAGCACTCGCCGTGCCTGGCGCGCCGAGACGATGGATGGCTCGCGGCGCGTGGGCATGGGGAGGCCATCATCCCATGACTCCACTGAGTCCGGAAAGGAAGCGTGCGAAACCTTCTGACGCGTGTCGCTACGCTCGGTGGATGAGCAAATCCCTCGAGAAGGGCAAGTACCTCCTCGGCGACGCCGAACGGGAACTCCAGAGACTCGGCCGCCAGCACGAGATCTGGCGCGACCGCGTCGAAGATGGCTGGCGAAAGGCCGGTATCTGCCCCGGGTCCCGCGTCCTCGATGTGGGTGCCGGACCAGGGTTCGCCACCGCTGATCTCGCGGCGCTCGTCGGTGCTCGCGGAACCGTCACTGCGGTCGAACGATCGGGGGAGTTCGTCGAGGTGCTGCGCGCACGCTTTGCCGCAGAGAGTGCGCGCATTCAGATCGCGCAGGTCGACCTCATGCTCGACGCGATCCCGATCGACCGCGGTCTCCACGATGCGGCATGGTGCCGGTGGGTTGCCATGTTCGTTCCCGACATCGACCGGCTCGTCGGCCGAATCGCCACGGCCCTGCGCCCCGGCGGCGGCGTCGTGTTCCATGAATACGCGTGCTACCGCACATACGCGCTTATGCCCCGCCGCACGGAGATCGAGGAGTTCCTCGACCACGCCATCGCGGCACTCGCTCAGTGCGGTGGGATTGTCGATGCCGCGGGGTCGGTCCTCGCGGCGCTCGGGCGTCACGGCTTTTCCGTCGAACGACTGCGCCTGCTTCCGTCAATCGGACGCCCCGGCGAAGGACAGTGGGAATGGCCGGCGGAGTTCATCCGGGTCTTCGCGCCTCGGATCGTTGCACTGGGCCTCGGCGACGACGCCTGGCTCACACGGCTGCTGGCCGTGGTTGATGAGGCCGAACGGGATGGCACCAGCGCCTTCGTCGGTCCGCTCAACTGTGAAATCATTGCACGGTTGGATCGGGAACCCACTTAAGCTACACCCGTACTTCCCCCAACTATTCAGGAGAGATCATGTCGAACGCCACCACTGCACCACAGTCCACCCCCTCCACGCACACAGATTCCGGCTGCTGCGGCTCGAAGACCCAACAGGTCGTCGGCGCCTTCTGCTGGTGGGAGAACCTCTCGCGCAATGTTCCGGCCGCGCGCGCCTTCTACGGCAAGGTGTTCGGGTGGGAATTCCACGAGTGCAAGATGGAGTCCGGCGAGTACCTCGGTCTCGCCAACAGCGGCCGCCAATTCGGCGGGATGATGACGATGCCGGCCTGCGTTCCCGCGGAAGTGCCTTCGCACTGGGCACCATATGTCAATGTCGATGATGTCGATGCGTCGCTTGTGAAGGCAAAGAGCCTCGGCGGCAAAGTCGTCGTCGAGGGCACAGACATCCCCCAAGTCGGCCGATTCGGCGTGATTGCCGATCCAACAGGAGCGTGGGTCAACCTGTTCAAGGGACTCCCGGGCGTCGGCTGTCAGGGCTACAACGGCGACAACGGCAGTTTCTGCTGGACCGAACTCCATACCAGCGATCCGGTCGCGGCGGCGAAGTTCTACGGTGCGCTGCTGGGCTGGACGGCAACGACCAACCTGATCGCTGCAACCGAGCACACCACCTTTTCACGCGCCGGATGCGATCCGCACGACCAGTCGGGCTGTGTCGGCGGCATGATGAAGGTCAAGGCTGAGTGGGGACCACACCCCTCGAATTGGCTCTCGTATGTCTGGGTTGATGATCTCGAGAAGTCGGTTTCCACGGTTGCCAGCAGCGGCGGCAAGGTCTGCTGTCCACCGTCCGACATTCCCGGCATCGGCCGTTTTGCAGTCGTCACTGATCCCGCCGGCACTTCCTTCGGCCTGTTCGCGAAGGCGGCGAATCCCGCTGGCGGTTGCTGTGGCTCGAGCTGCGGCTGCTCCGGCTGATGGACGCGCGCAGTCCGCGCTTTCGACTCTCGCGGTTCGTCGCAGTCCGCGTGCGCGACTTCGGACGCGCGGTCGCGTTCTACCGCGATGTGATCGGCCTGCGGGTCGCTGCCGCCGGAGACACGGAAGTCCGATTCGAAGGTGACGCGATCACGCTGTTCGTCGAAGCGCTGCCCATGGCCGACGCGGCAGCGGACGATTCGACTGCGGCAACTCGCGGCCGCTACGCGGGTAAGACCTTCTTCGAGTTCGAGGTTGATGACTTCGCGAAGGCACGCGATGCCCTCCTCCGGGCCGGGTGCCGCGAGTCGTCATCAGGAGTTTGCTGCGCGGCCCGTGCGGACGGAACTCCCGATCCAACTCCGTGCAGCGCGATGTTCTCCGACCCGTTCGGACTCTCGTTCCACATCTACCACGGCAGCGCTGTTCTGCCGGAGTTCGATACGGTGCGCATCGAGGTGCGCTTTCGCGGTCGCGTACAGGGAGTGGGGTTCCGACAGACGGCGGCGTCGTTTGCTCGACAGTGGCCCTCGCTGGCGGGCTTCGTCCGCAATGAACGCGATGGAAGCGTTGAGCTCGCGGCGCAGGGCAAGGCCGCCGATGTCGATGCGCTGGTAGATGCGATCAGAGAGCGATGGGTCGATTCCATCACGCAGGTCGATTGTGTGCGCGGTCCGCTGATGGCTGGCGAGGCCGAGTTTCGCATCGAGTGACCCCGCGCTGGGTCAGCGGCGCCGAAGCGGCCGGTCAGGCGTCTGACTCTCGCAACTGCGGCGCCTGAGCCGTCTTTGGGTAGTCGTCGATCGACCCATCGAGGACGAGCTCGGACTGCGTTGTCATCCTGGCAATCGTGTTCACGGTCTTCACGAAACGAGTGTCAAATGACCCCACGAAGTCATTGAACGCGATCACCGCCGCTCCGAGTTTGGTCCCGGTTGCATTCATGTGGACCACGAGGGTTCCGGTTCGCTTGACTAGTTCGCGCGCCGCATCTCGAATCTCGAGTGCACTCTCGTGCAGCTTTTCGTCGCTCCAACTCATGGCGACGGTCTTGAGCATGCACAGGAGAGTGCTAGGGGTCGCCACCAGGACGCGGTTCTTGAAGGCAAACTCGTGCAGGTCCGGATCCGCCTCGAACGAAGCCGTGAATGCGCTCTCAACCGGTAGATATAGCACCGTGAACTCCAGAGTCTGGCCGAGGGCGAGCGCGTAGTCCTTTCTTGCGAGAGCACTCACATGCTTCCTCAGCGCCGTCGCGTGGGAGGTACGGAGTTCCTCCCGGCGAGCATCGTCAAGTCCACCAGCAAGCGAGTCGAGGTACGCGTCCAGCGGCACTTTGCTGTCGATTGGAATTGATCGCCCGCCGGGAAGCAGCACGATCATGTCGGGACGCAGTCGCCCGGACTCGCCGTCGATCGTCACCTGCTCGGTGAAGTGGACGCCCTTCTCCAGCCCCGCCAGTTCGACGACTGTGCGCAACCCGACTTCCCCCCACTTGCCGCGCTGGCTGGTATTGCGCAGCGCACTCCCGAGCGTCTGCGCCGCGCTCGAGGCCTTCATCTGAAGCTCCGCAATCGTCTTGAGCTGCTCCGACAGCTGCTTCGCATCGCCTTCGCGCTTCTCGGAGAGCTCCTTGACCAGCTGCTCGCTCTTGGCGAGGTGTTCGGACAGTGGTTTGATCGCCTCGTTCATCGCCTTCTGACGCGCCTCCATCGCCTGCTCGGAGAGTTGCGATTGCCCGGCAAACTGTTCGGCCGCGTGTTTCAGGAACTCGCCAGTCGTGACGCGCAGTACATCCGCCCCGGTCGCCTTGAACGCATCGACAAGCTGTTGACGAGACTCCTCGACCTGCTGCTTCAACTGCGCGATCGCCTTCTCTCGTTCGGCGAGTCCCGACTGGACCGCAGCCACACGCTGCTCGGCAACTCCCCGTTGCGTGCGCTCGGCATCCGCGCGGTCGCGTTCGGCGCGGCCCGCTTCGAGCAGTCGCTCGCGCTCGGCCTCCGCCGCCGCGAGCCTTGCCTCGGCGGCAGCGAGCTGGGCCACGGAACCAGTGCGTCCGCGCGATGAGGCGATTGCAAAGCCGGCAGCTCCGCCGAGCGCGACCCCCACCGCCATCCCCACGAGAATCGAGATTCCGTCCATGGCCCAATTGTATGCGCCACATCGCAGGCGCCAAGAGAGCGCGCGGGCGTCGCTTGCGTTCACCCGACGCTACCCTCATCGTTTCAGTGAATCTACTCATCCTTGGAGGCACATCGTTCCTCGGACCCGCGATCGTCGCCAGTGCGCAGGCGCGCGGCTGGAAGGTCACTCTCTTCAACCGTGGGCGCACAAATCCTGGGCTATTCCCCGATCTCGAACAGGTCCTCGGAGACCGAGACCCGGATAATGGAGATGGACTTGCAAAGCTCGCGGCGACGATCACCGCGGGACGAACCTGGGACGCAGTCATCGACACGAGTGCGTACACGCCTCGGATCGCGAAGGCTAGCGCCGAGCTTCTCAAGCCTGTGGTTCGCCACTACATCCTCGTCACGACGGTCAATGTCTATGCCGAGGGGATGCCCGCGCACGTCGACGAGAGCGCGCCGCTTGCACCGCCACCCGCGGCGGGTGAAGAGAATGTGACAAACGAGACTTACGGGCCGCTGAAGGCAGCATGCGAGCGCGCGGTGTCTGCGGTCTATGGCGAGCGCGCGACGATGCTGCGACCCGGACTCATTGTCGGACCTGGAGATCCGACGGATCGATTCACCTACTGGCCCGCGCGGATGGCGCGCGGCGGAGAAGTACTCGTGCCCAAGGCGGAGAGGCCGTCGGAGGTCGAAGTGTCCTTCATCGATGTGCGTGATCTCGGGGATTTCGCGTGCACCTGCGCCGAGGGCGGTCACGGCGGCGCCTACAACTGCGCGGGTCCGGATGGTGCGCTCACGATGGATGGACTGTTGTGGGGATGCCGCGCGGCGTTCGGCAACGCCGTGACCTTCGTCCCCGTGGGTGAACCGTGGCTGCTCGAACAAGGCGTACGGCCGTGGATGGGACTGCCGCTGTGGATTCCATCCACGATGGCATCAGAAGCCACGATGGGCTCGATCAGTCGGCGGCGCGCAGTCGACGGTGGCCTATTGTTCCGACCGCTTGCGGACACGGCGCGCGACACCGCCGCTTGGTTCGAGAAGACGAAGCCGGACTTCGACTTCGGCGCCAAGCCTGGTGCGACTGGGATCTCCCGCGCACGGGAAGCAGAACTCATCGCTGCATGGCGCGCACTTGAGGCGGCGAAGCAGACGCCTGCGCCGGTCCCAACGCCTGAGCCGGCCCCGGAGCCCGCGAAGAAGTGACTCGCCACGGCGAACTCGCCTTCCGCGACGCGAACACCGGCGACACCGACGCACTTGTCGCACTCATCGAGAGCGCGTACCGCGGAGACGCGAGCCGCGCTGGATGGACGACGGAAGCGGACCTCCTTGATGGACAGCGCACCGATTCCGAGGAGATCGGCTCGCTCATCGCCGGACCATCCACCAGACTGCGGATCGCGTTCATGGATGACGAACTGGTGGCGTGTGTGCGCATCGATGACCGGGGCGACGCGGGATACATCGGGATGTTCTCGGTCAAGCCCACGCTGCAGGCCCGCGGGATCGGACGAAACCTGCTGGCGGAGGCCGAGCGGGTGATCCGCGAAACCTTGGGCCGTTCGCTCGCTCGCATGACCGTGATCGGTCAGCGCGACACGCTGATCCGCTGGTACGAGCGGCGTGGCTACCGCGTCACGGGCAGGAAGGAGGAGTTTCCCTTCTGTGATGTGCGATCGGGACTCCCCAAGCGCAACGATCTCTACTTCGAAGTCCTCGAGAAAACCCTCTAGTTCACGGCGACGGCTGCACTTCAATCGCGCCGTGCACCGTGACGCTCGATGGCCGTTCACAGACGCCGTCATCTGAACATGCCTGAGATCGCACCACAATCCGAAGCGGGATCGACTCTCCCGTCACCAGCGCCCGCGCAATCGCCACGCGGATCACGAACAAGGCCTTGCCTGTGTATCCGCGAATGATCGGTGCTTCCGGCAGCTTGGATGGGATCTCTACCACCTCCGGCGCATCGACACCGATCACGGTCACCGCTGGATCGTCGCAGCTGAGATCGACGGTCGTCGGCACGAGGTCCTTCGCCGATACTGGATTCGCGTTGATGTGCCATCCCGTGGCCACGGTGACTGCGACGGACACTGCCGCGGGATGCGGGCCGGAACCGGTGCTTGCGACGATGGCCTTGACCGGCTCGTACTTCACGGTCACTCGGGGGAGAGCCGCGACAATCGGCCCATCCGCGAGGCGTCGATGGAGTGCATGGACTAGATGCACGGCGGAGTGCGGCATGCGAGTGAGAGTCGGGGCGAACGCGCGCAGGAGATCGTCGCAGCGATCGCGGTACCGAATATCGCCCGTCGCGCGCGCAAGGTCCACCAGATTGTGTGCCATCACACTGTTGCCGCTCGGGGTTGCTCCATCTCCTCGTTCCCGACTCCTAGCGATGAGATCCGCGCTCGTCTCGGCGCCGAAGTACCCACCGCGCACGCCGTCCCAAAACAGTTCGTCAGCCTTGGCCTGAAGTCGAATGGCATTGCTCATCCATCGCTCGCGTGATGCGCTACTGCCATCGCCGCTGCCCTCCGCCTTCGCCAGCGCGAGCAGCCCGCGCACGACCCAGGCGTAGTCCTCCAGGAATCCGTCGTGCGATCCTTGCGAGTCGCCGCGCACAGTTCGCATGAGCGTGCCATCGGGGCGCACCATCCGCAGGAGCACGAAGTCCGCCGCCCGTCGCGCGGCGTTTATCGCCGCCAGATCGCCGAGCACTGTTCCAGCATGTGCCTCAGCATCGATCATCATTCCGTTCCACGCGGCAATCGACTTGTCGTCGAGCCTCGGCAGCTTCCGTACTGCGCGCACCGCCGCGAGCCGACCGAGCATGGCACGCTCCTCCTCGGATACCGGCGCTATGCGATCCTTGCGCACGAGCGCGCCGCCATCGGGGTGCAAGTGCCCGGGAAACTCAGGCACCGGGACGATCCGGTAGATCTCGAGCAACGCCGATCCCTCGCGCTCACCCAGCACCGAGACGATCTCCTCGCGTGTCCACACGAAATACGCCCCTTCGACCGCGTCCGTTTCGGCATCAAGCGCGCTGTAGAACCGCCCATCGGACCCGGTGAACCGTTCGCCGACGAAGCGGATGATTCCGTGCGCGACATCGGCGTAACGAGAATCCGCTGACACGGCGAACGCATCGACGAACGCCCCCAGGAGCATCGCCTGGTTGTAGAGCATCTTCTCGAAGTGCGGAACATGCCACTGCCCATCGACGCTGTACCTATGGAATCCACCACCGACATGATCGTGAATGCCGCCGGCCGCCATCGCGTCAAGCGTCGTCGTCGTGATCATCCGTCCACGCTCGCCGCCCGCGTCAAGGAGGAATGAGTAATAGAAGTCGCTGGGAAACTTGGGAGCTGCGCCGAATCCGCCATCGAGCGGGTCGAAGGCCGTGCCAAGATCCTGAATCGTGCGGTTCACGATCGCTGGCCCGAGCTCACCCGCGACCGCTGCGCCACCGGTGCCTGTACCCGCGCCAGAGCCGGTACTGTCCGCCTCGCCACCAATCGTTGCGTCGATGGCCTCCGATACTTTCGCCGCAACTTCCTCGACGCGGGCGCGCTGTGTCGTCCATGCCTCGCGCAACTGGAGTAGCACCGTCGGGAAGCCCGGGCGACCCGGCTGATCTTCTGGACCGAAGTAAGTTCCGGCGAAGAACGGCTTCAGCTGCGGAGTCAGAAAGACGCTGTTGGGCCATCCGCCGTGACGACCGAGGAGCTGAGTTGCCGCCATATAGATCTCGTCGAGGTCTGGCCGTTCCTCGCGGTCGACCTTTATGCACACGAACGAGTCGTTCATCAGTTTCGCTATCGCCTCGTTCTCGAAGACCTCGCGTTCCATCACATGGCACCAGTAGCAGGTCGAGTAGCCGACCGACAGGAAGATCGGTTTGTCCAATCGCCGCGCGAGCTCGATTGCCTCCGGTCCCCAGGGATACCAGTCCACCGGATTGTGGGCGTGTTGAAGGAGATAAGGACTCGTCGAGCCTGCGAGATGGTTTGTCACGGGACTGTCCTGAGCCAGAGAGACTGTCGCACCGACAACTACAATCATCGGGATCATGACTCGCATCTCGTTCGTTGCCAAGCCATGGTATGCCCTTGCCGATCAAGGCAAGTGGACCTTTATCACGCTCCCGGTGGCCGTGCACAAGAAACTCGGCGGACTCCGTGCGCGCTTTCCCATCGTTGTCCACTTCGGCGCGGCGAAGTTCCGAACCAGTGCGATGCCCTACGACGGCCGCCATCACTTCATGTTCAACGCTATTCTCGACGCCAAGAGGCCTGAAACTCGCGCGCGACGCATCGCGCAGTGCATCACCATGGTCCGGGCTGGAACCAAGAGGAGCTGATCCACGATGATCTTTACACGCACACTCGTTGTCACGGCGTCCGTTGCCGCCGCCACACTCGTTCACTTCACATTGGGCGACGACCTCGTACCCAACGCGGAGTCGTTCGACGCCGCCAGCGTGCTGGCGGAAGTCTCGCTGTATCAGGGGCGCGCGATGGCCTCGCGAACCGCCGCCGCACCCGAACGCGAGGGACTCTTCGAGATGCGGTTCACGAATCTCCCCGCATCCGTCGACCCCGACTCGCTGCAGGCGACCGTCACGGCGCCGCAGGGAGGGGCGAAGCGCCTCCGCGAACTGCTGGGACTCCAATCGCAGCGGCTCTCCGACCAGAACACGCTGCTCACGGCGATCGCGACGAAGACGGCCACCGAGAGCGCGAAGGACTTCGGCTCCGGGAGCCTCGACCCCTCCGCGCTCGCCGCGCAAGTCGAGTTCATCGGCACGGAGCGTGGATTGCTCACGACTTCGACGCCAATGGACAGGTCGATGCCGCCGACCTCTCGGTCGGGCTTTCCGCCTGGGGAAGTTGATGGTTGAGGCACGGCTCGCGCCGCTTCCCACGGCACAGCGCATCGAAGGAGTCGATCTCGCACGAGGATTCGCACTGCTGGGGATCCTCATGGTCAATGTCCGATTCTTCTTCTGGCCCTTCGGCCAGGCGCTTTCCGCCCAAGATCTTCTGCCCGGAGTCGAGACAACGACACTCGACGAGATCGTCTGGTCGGTCGTAGAGGCACTGTTCACCTTCAAGTCCATCTCGCTGTTTTCGCTGCTGTTTGGCTTCGGGATAGCGTTGCAGGTCAGGCGGGCCGTGGAAGCGGGCAAATCGAAGTGGCCCACGGGGCTTCGGCGCATGGGCGCGCTCGCGGCGATCGGTTTCGTCCACGCGATCGTTGTCTGGTACGGCGACATCCTCGTCATCTACGCGGTCGCGGGTACGGTCATGCTCGCGATCTCTGGTTGGTCTGCCCGCGCCCTGCGACGAACATTCGTGATCATCGCGACGGTCATGGTCGCGCTCTCGCTGCTCGGAGCCGTGGCGCAGGTGGTACTGAGCGCGGACATCTTCCACCCCCAGCCATCGGCCGAGATCGTCGAGTCGGATCAGACCGACGCCACTGGGACTCCCCTTCGCGGCATCGATGCCATTTTCAAGTCGGGACAGGAAGTCTTCAATAGTTCCATCTGGATCGATGCCGAGATAGCCGCCTATCGCGATGGCCCCTTCGTCGACGCTCTGGCATTCCGCGCGGCCTTGTGGGCACTTTGCGTCGCATCGGCGCCATTTGGGTTTGGGTGGACGACGATCATGATGATGGTGCTCGGGATGTACGCCCTCAAGTTGCGGCTGTTCGACTCCGTGCCGGAGGCGTCGGCGCGACGGCGACGCATCGTGAAGCTCGGGCTCCTTGTCGGCCTCCCGTGTTCACTCCTCTGCGTGGCCGGTTTCTGGATCTTCGGCAGCGATACTCCGATCGCCCTCGCCATGCACACCTTCTTCCTCCCGCTGAGCGCGATCGCACTCCCACCTGCCTACGCCTGCGCCGCGGTCGAGTGGGCGCCGCGACTCAGCCGGTGGATCGCCCTGCCCGTCGAGCGAGCCGGGCGAATGGCCCTCACGGTCTATCTGGCCGAATCCATCATCTGTACTGCACTGGCGTCGTGGTGGGGACTGGGCTGGTTCGGATCACTCGGGGACGCAAGGATTGCTGCAATCGCCATCACCGTCTGGATCGCCCTGGTTCTGTCCGCGAACGCATGGCTTTCTTGCTTTGTGACGGGGCCGATGGAACGGCTGTGGCGCGCGGCTACCTACGCACGCCGGAGCTGACGCCGTGTTACACACGCGTGGTCGAAGTGGGCCGCGGGCTGGTCTAGTGTTCCGACATGACCACTCCCCGACTTCATGCCGTCTCGCTCGCGCTTCTCTGCGTAACTGCGCTCGCCAGCGCGCAGAGCGTGCTTCCACCGTCCGTCTCGCATGTCATCGTGCCGCAGCATCGAGTGGTCCCCCTGCGCCCCGGCGTGGCGCAGGGGATCGTTCTGACGCAGGTTGACTCTGCGGTCGCGATCGTCGGCCGCGTCGCGCAAACGACGCTCGATCTCAGCGTCTACAACCCGTCTCCAACTCCAGCTGAAGCAGTGCTTCTAGTTCCAGTCCCCGCAGGGGCGACGGTCAAGGGCTTCGCGTTCAGCGCCGCGCCCGGCCAGATGGTGAGCAATCCCGAGGGTGTCGCCAACATCATGCCACGCGACGATGCGCGCCGCCTCTACGACTCGATCGTGCGGGCGAGTCGCGATCCCGGGCTCCTGGAGTTTGCGGGTGCGACGCTGATTCGCTCAAGCGTGTTCCCGATCGGTGCAGGCGCGACTCAGAAGATCCGCGTCGAGTGGGAAGAATTGCTGGCGAGCAACGATGGGCGGCTCGACTACATCCTGCCGCGCAGCGAACACCTCAGGCAGGAAGCGCCGTGGTCGATGCGGGTTACGGTCGAGAGCAGTGGCGGCATCGCGGCGGTCTACTCGCCGAGCCACGCGCTCATCGAAGTTCACCGCGGACCCGACTCGACCAAGCGACAGTTCGTCCTTGACGCGCAGACTCAGCGCGCGCCAGGACCGTTCATGCTTTCGGTACTCCCCGCGCAGGGCTTAGGCGCGACAGCCACGATTGCGGGCTATCCCGACCCGACCGAAGGCGGTGGCTACTTCATGCTCCTAGGCGGTGTCGCCCCCTCGTCCTCGAGTGGCAACGCGATCCCCCGTGAGGTCACGATCGTCCTTGACCGCTCCGGCAGCATGGCCGGCGGCAAGCTCGATCAGGCGAAGTTAGCGATTGTCCAGATCGTCGAGTCGCTGCTCCCGGGAGAACGGTTCAACATCATTGACTACTCCAACGGTGTGTCGCTCTTCGCGCGCGAGCCTGTCGCGGCGGATGGCAAGGCGATGGTCGAGGCGCGCGCGTATGTCGCCACCCTGCGTCCTTCCGGCGGCACGAACATTTCCGATGCGCTTGTCGAGGCGCTCCGCCAACCACACACTGTCGGCACTGTGCCGATCGTCCTCTTTCTGACCGACGGCCTTCCGACCGTTGGACAGACCAGTGAGCGCGCGATCCGCGAGATTGCCGAGAAGGGCAATCCGCACTCGCGCCGCATCTACGCCATCGGAGTCGGCGCGGATGTGAATGTGCCGCTGCTGGACCGCATCGCGGACATCACGCGCGCCAAGGCCGCATACATCGTTCCCGGTGAGGATGTCGAAGTGAAAGTGGCGCAGGTCGCCAAGCAACTCAGTGGACCTGTGCTTGCCGACATCGAGCTCACCGCGCGTGACTCGGGCGGTGCCGAGGACACGAGACGCATCCACGACCTCGCCCCCCGCCGCATCCCCGATGTTTTCGCTGGCGAACAGCTCGTGGTATTCGGCGCGTATCGCGGCGAGAAACCAGCACTGCTCGAACTCAAGGCGCGGACCCCCGGCGGATCCGTCGGCGCGACAGTTCCGTTTGATCCTGCGATAGCCACGACGCGCCACGCTTATGTCGCGCGACTTTGGGCGACCCGCAGGATCGCGGAACTCGTCGATGAAGTACGGCAACTCTCGTCGGATCGCCCCACAGTTCCCGTGGGTACGACGCCCGGACTCGACGACCCTCGCGCGAAGGAACTCGTCGATGAGATCGTCCGTCTGAGCGCGCGCTTCGGCATCCTGACCGAGTACACCGCTTTCTTTGCCAACGAGGGGACCAACCTCGGCGACTGGGGTGGGCTCGCTCGCGGCTGCCGCGAGCGCCTGGAGAAGCGCGCCGTCATGACACGAACTGGCGCCGCCGCACTCAATCAGGGAATCAACTTCAATGACATGAAGGGCAAGGCGCAGGTCGCCTACGACAATCGGTTCATCGATGAATCGCTGCAGGCGCAGACGATCTCCACGGTGCAGCAAGTCTCCGACCGCTGCTTCTACAACAACTCAGGCCGCTGGGTCGATTCGCAACTCGTCGCGTCGGGGCGCGAGGCTGTGCCGACCGAGTCGATCACGATCGACGAGACGGTCGAGTTCGGATCGGAAAGGCACCTTGCGCTGATCGCCGAACTCGCCGCCGAGGGGCGCCAAGGCGTTCTCTCACTGCCCGGCGACACCATCGTCCGTCACCAGACCAGAAACATTCTTGTCCGCAACCCGCAGACACCGACTCTCTAACCCCCAAGGATTCCACCATGACACTCATTGCTACTTCAATGATCGTTGCTTCAATCCTCGCCTGCGATCCGCCCGCGCGTCCGCCGGTCGACATCGCCATCTGCCTCGACATCTCCGGCAGCATGGACGGCCTCATCGACAGCGCCAAGGCGCGGCTTTGGTCGATCGTGAATGACCTCGCCACCGCGAAGCCCGTCCCGCAACTGCGGGTCGCGCTTCTCAGCTACGGGTGCGACGCCTACGACCCCACGACCGGATGGGTCGTCGTCGACTCGGGCCTCACCGAGGATCTGGATCTGATCTCGCAGAAACTATTCGCCCTGAAAACCAATGGCGGCACCGAGCTCGTGGGGCGAGTCGTTGATGACGCGGCGCGGAAGCTGGAGTGGTCGACCGACCCCAACGCGCTCAAGATCATCGTCGTCGCAGGTAATGAAGGCGCCGATCAGGACACAACGGTCACCTATCAGCAGGCCAGCAAGACCAGCATCGAGCGGGGGATCCTCGTCAACAGCATTTTCTGCGGAAGTCAGGGAGATCCGATCGCCGCAGCGTGGGCCGAAGTCGCCAAGCTCGCGGATGGACAGTTCCTCTGCATCGATCAGTCGACCGGAGCGGCCGTTGCGGAGACTCCCTTCGACGCGCAGTTGTCGACGCTCTCGACCGCGCTCAACACGACTTACCTCCCCATCGGCGCCACTGGCCGCGAACGGTGGGCGAACCAGCAGGCCCAGGATGAGAATGCGGCGAACCTCGGCGCCGGAGTTGCCGCGCAGCGATGCCAGACCAAGGGCGGACAGCTCTACGACAACCACCAGTGGGATCTCGTTGATGGCTGTGCCAAGGGCACGATGAAGATCGAGGATGTGAAGGACGCGGATCTGCCTGAGTTGATGCGCGGCAAGACGCTTGAGGAGAAGAAGGCGATCCTTGCCAAGAACGAGACGGAGCGACAGACGATCCAGAAGGAGATCCAGACGGTGCAGACCAAGCGCGATGCCTTCGCCGCCGACGAGGCCAAGAAGATCGCGGTGACGCAGGGCGCGACTCTCGACGACACGCTGAAGCAGGCGATCCGCAAGCAAGCGACCCAGAAGGGAATGCAGTTCGCCCCGCCAGTCGGCGTCACGCCTCCAGGATCTCCGACTGCTCCGGCGAAGCCCGGCGAACCAGGCTGCTGATCACCGTAGGATTTGGCCATGTCCGCCGCACAGCCCCGAGTGATGGTCGTCGAGGATGACGACGCGATCCGCGAGGGGCTGTGCGACGCGCTCAAGTTTGGCGGATACCACCCGCTTTCGTGCGCACGCGGCGACAGGGCACTGCGCGAAATCCTGGAGGCTGCTCCGGATCTCGTCCTGCTTGATGTGATGCTGCCGGGCCGCAACGGTTTTGAGATCCTGCGCGACCTCCGCGCCGCCAAGCCGACGCTCCCGGTCGTCATGGTCACGGCGCGCGGCGACGAGCGCGATCGGATCGACGGCCTTGAGCGAGGCGCGGACGACTATGTCGTCAAACCGTTCAGCGCGCGGGAGCTGCTCGCACGAGTCGGCGCGGTTCTTCGGCGCAGCGCCGAGCGGCCCACCGATGTCGGGGCGATCTCGCTTGGTGGAGCGTCGGTCTCGCTGCTTCGCTGCGAGGCATCGCGCTCAGGCCAGTCAGTCACGCTCACGCAACGGGATGTCGATGTGCTTCGCGCGTTGGCGGCCAATCGTGAACGCGCGATCTCGCGCGACGAACTGCTGCGCACCGTGTGGGGAGTCGATCCCCGTGGCGCCGACACCCGCGCCATCGACATGCAAATCGTGCGGTTGCGCGAGTCGCTCTCGCAGGTAGGCGCCGACGCCCTCATCGAGACAGTCCGAGGGAAGGGGTACCGGCTCTGCGAGGGGGCCGTGGTGACGGCATGAGGATGCCACGCCACCGCGGCGTCTGGGTCCTGGTGCTTGTCGCGGCCACCATTGCAACAGTGTCGGGGCTCTGGATTGTGACGGCTGAAGTGCGCCGACTCGAGCAGCGGCAGATTGAGACGCTCGACGAAGTGTCGCGCGCGGAGACTGTGCGACTCGCGCTGTGGCGGATGGACAGCTGGATGACGCCTCGACTGGCGCGCGAAGCTGCGCGTTCTCCGGCCGAATACTCGTCCTTCTATGCACCCAGTGGCACGGTCAACCGGATGCTTCAGGTCGTCCCCAAAGGCGAAGTCCTGACGCCGAGTCCGCTGCTCATTTCGACGCCGGAATGGATCCCTGTCTATTTTGAGACGCGTAAGGACGGCTCGTTGTCGAGCCCGCAGGTTCCCGAGGGCAATCTGCTCGATCTGGCATCGGGCAAGTACCTCAACGATCAGGTTCTCGACAATCGTCGGGAGTCGCTCGCCCACCTGGCCACGATGATTGCGGCTGCCCCGCAGTCGCTGGAGGCATGCACGACGGAGGCGGAAGTCGCCAACTCAGCACTTGGCGAATCGTGGCGAGCTCCAGCCGCCGAGTCCGCTGAGGCATCGAACGAGACACGGAAGAAGATGCCGTCCCCCGCCGAGCGCGCCGCGATCTCCAAGCGCGAACCGACGAGGCTGCAGTCAAAGCAGGAGTCTGGCGATCTCGCCGGCCGCGCACGCGCGTCCGCCGAGGCCCAGCAGGTTGCACAACAGACACAGATGGATGTCGATCTGGGGATTCAGACGAAAGGCCCTCCCGAACGAAAGGCCGTCGGCGCAGCCCTTGACGAGAAACTCGCCGCGGCTGAGGTTCGCACACTGACAGCAACTTCAATCGGCCCGTTCGTGCCCGCGTGGCTCTCGACGAGCCCACCTGAACTCATTTTCGTGCGCCGCGTTCGCGAGGGCGATCAGTCGCGCATCCAGGGGTTCATGGTCGACTGGCCGACACTCTCGACGCTGCTGGTGGCACAGATCACGGATCTCGCGATCGACGCGAGTCTCGTCCCGACTGCGGCCGACGCGGAGGAGTTCGGCCCCACACGGCTGGCGAGTCTGCCAGCCGACCTTCGCGCGGCGAAGTTCCTGACGCTGAGCGCACCCGAGATCGTCTCGAGCGCCCCCGCCGTGCAGTTCGCGTGGATCGCCGCGATCTTTGCGCTTGCCGGGGCCGGTGCTGCGGCTGTCGCGGGAGTCTCCTTCGGCGATCGTCAGGCGCGATTTGCCTCAAGCGTTACGCACGAACTGCGGACTCCACTGACCACCTTTCAGCTTTATGCCGAGATGCTCCGCGACGGGATGATCCCCGACCCCGCTAGACGGCAGGAGTGCCTCGCCACACTCTGTCGCGAGTCGAAGAGACTCTCGCATCTCGTCGAGAATGTGCTCAGCCTCGCCCGCCTTGAGCGCGGCACGCGACCACGACACGCCGAGGCATCCCTCTCCGTCGAGGAACTCGTCGTCGTCGTGAGCGCGATTGCCTCCGAACGGGCGCCTGACGCGCGCGTCACGGTCGAAGAGTCGATTGGATCGTCGGTGGTCCGAACGGATCGGGATTCTCTCTCCCAGATCATCGCCAACCTCGTCGAGAACGCGGCGAAGTACGGTCGCTCAATCGATGGATCGTCGGTCATCGATGTGACAATCGTCCGCGACATCAGCGCACTTGTAGTACGGGTGCGCGATCACGGCCCGGGGGTCTCCCCCCGTCAGGAGGCGGCGATCTGGCGCCCCTTCGACCGCGCAGGCGCGGAGGGGTCGAACCAACCGGGCCTGGGACTCGGACTCGCCGTGTCGAGGGCACTGGCGGAGGGAATGGGGGGATCGCTGCGGCTCATCCCGGCGACAGCCACCGAGCGCGGTGCGCGGTTCGAACTCCGGATCCCCGGCGCACTTGCGTAGCCTGTGCCGGGACTCCGCGTCGACGGGGCTCCCTTGACCGAAATTGAGAGCCGTATATCCGAGATATGATGGAGGATCCCAATGGAAAGCAACACCTCCCCCCCGCCACCCACCTTCCGCGCCTTCATCGCCAAGTTTCCAGCCCTTGGCGATGCACATGAGTCGGTCGCCCGAGCCGTCGATGCGGCTGGTCCGCTCGACGACAGGACCCTCGCTCTTGTGAAGATCGGAATCTGCCTTGGTGCCGGGCTCGAGTCAGCGCTGCGTAGTCATGTGCGGCGCGCCCTCGAGCATGGCGCTACCCGGGTGGAGATCGAGCAGGCGGTTCTCTCGGGGATGAACACCGTCGGATTCCCGCGCACCGTTGCCGCATGGAGCTGGGCCAATGAGCAGTTCAACCGCTGAGCTATCGACGATCCCGCTCCTAGTTCTGCGGAGCGCGCTGAGCCCCTCACGGAGCGATCCCCCGATCCGCCGTGCGCCGTCTCACATTCGCGGACAACGGCTCGTCGATGCGCATGGGCGGACGATCACCGACCTGCGGATCAGCGTGACCGATCGGTGCAATTTCCGCTGCGTCTACTGCATGGATCCCTCGACCCAGTTCGCCAGAGCGGAGGATCTGCTCAGCGTCGCGGATTTCGCGCGCGTGGCGCGCATCGCCTCAACGCTTGGCGTTCGCAAGGTCAGACTGACTGGCGGTGAGCCGACGCTCCATCCTCGACTGTGCGAAATCATCGCCGCGATCCGCCACGGATGCGCCGCGGAGATCGCCATGATCTCCAATGGATCGCTCGTCACGCGCGAGCGGCTGCGGGCGTGGCGAGACGCCGGACTGGGGCGGATGACCTTCAGCATCGACTCGCTGCGGCCTGATCGCTTCACACAGATCACACGATCCACCTGCACACCCGAGGATGTGCTGAGAGCGATCGAGCTCGCCATCGACGAAGGGCTCGGTCGGGTCAAGGTGAACGCGGTGCTGATCAAGGGGATCAACGACGACGAGGCGGCGGACCTCGCCGACCTCGCGCGTCGATTCGACATCGAGATGCGGTTCATCGAGTACATGCCCCTCGATAGTGCCCGCGCGTGGGACTCCTCCCGCTGGGTGCCCGCCAGCGAAACCCGTCGGGCGATAGAGAAACGCCACGCACTGGTTCCCTGCGATGGCGACGACCCGTCCTCGACCGCGCGGACCTTCGAATTCGCCGACGGCGCACCGGGACGCGTCGGCTTCATCGCCCCGGTGAGCACACCGTTCTGCGGCGCGTGCAGCCGGCTCAGGCTCACCGCCGACGGGATGATCCGGCCATGTCTCTTTTCACAGGACGAGTGGGATCTGCGCAGCGTTCTGCGCGCGGGTGCGTCCGATGAGGAGGTCGCCGAGTTTCTCACTGATGCCGCGTGGAACAAGCAGGCCGGTCACGGGATCGATTCGCCCGACTTCCACCAGCCCGAGCGCACAATGAGCGCCATTGGTGGGTGACGCACTCTTGGCCGAGCGCCATCTCCTGCACGATGCCAGTTGAGACACTGATCATCCTCGCCGCGCTATTCCTGGTTGTGGGCGCGCTCTACTCGAGCGTCGGCCACGCGGGAGCGTCGGGGTATCTCGCGGTGATGACGCTGATGAACTTCGCGCCGGAGTCGATGCGACCGACTGCCCTCAGTGTGAACATCCTGGTGGCGGCGATCGCGTTCCTTCACTTCCGGGCGGCCGGATACTTCTCGTGGCCACTCGCATGGCCGTTTGTCGTGACCGCGCCGACGGCGGCATTCTTTGGTGCCGCGCTTCCGCTGGGAGATCGCGCGGTCACGCTCGCCATCGGCTTTGCGCTGCTCCTCGCCTCGGCACGAATGGCGTCGACCTGTGTGCGCGATCTCGACGGCGACCCCGCAACGCTGAAGCCACCGCGGCGGGGCGCGGCGCTCGGAAGCGGTGCGGTCATCGGACTTCTTTCGGGAATCACAGGAACCGGCGGCGGGATCTTCCTCAGTCCGCTCATGCTGCTGAGGCGCTGGGCAAATCCAAAGCAGGTCGCCGCCACGAGCGCGTTGTTCATTTTCTGCAATTCGGTAGCGGGGCTGGGGGGGCTTGCGCTCGATGGTTGGAGACCGACACCGGGATTGGCATTGCTGGCACTCGCTGGGTGTGTCGGCGGCGCAGTCGGTGCCCGCTTCGGGAGCCGCTATCTCGGGTTCCGATGGCTTCGGGGATTGCTCGCCCTCGTGGTCCTGCTGGCCTCGCTCAAGCTGATCGCGTCATGAGGGCTCGGCGGTCAACACTCCCATATTGGCCGCTTCCAGATGGGGACATCGCGCTTGAGTTCATCGATGAACGAGCTCATTGCCGAGAGCGCCTGGGCACGATGGGGTGCCTCGATGATCAGCACGAACGATGTCTCGCCCACACGCACGCGCCCCCGAGAGTGAATCGCCGCAATGCGCTGGAGCGCATGCGTCTCGAGGGTGCGCTGGGCCAGCGTGAGCAGTTCCCTCTGCGCCATCGGGTCGTAGGTTTCGTAGTCGAGTGCGCGCAGTGGACGATCATCGCCATCTGCCCCCGGCTCCATTCGCCTCACGATTCCGTCGAATCGCACAGTCGCGCCGATGCGCCCAGCCGAAGTCGCGCTGCCGCCACGCCACCGCTGCGACGCGAGTACCTGCGACAGGGCCTCGGCGTCGATGGGGCCGTCGACTATCTCGGCAACAGCGATCATCCGCCACCGACGAGCGCGATCAGCGCAATTTCATCGCTCTCTGTGACGGCGAGGCCGCTGGAGGCAAAGGCGCTGTTGACCGCAAGCCTCGCCGCAGGCAGCGCGAA
The DNA here is from genome assembly GCA_009691915.1 of Phycisphaerales bacterium. Lineage (GTDB taxonomy): Bacteria > Planctomycetota > Phycisphaerae > Phycisphaerales > SM1A02 > F1-60-MAGs104. Next base: position 4,297 of record SIAD01000019.1, on the reverse strand, counting down.
CTGGAGCGAGGGGTGCTGCGCGGCGAGTGCCGAGAGCACATCGGCAGCGGTCGCTGGCGACGCGACTTTGACGACGACCTTTCGATCACCGACGGTTGATGCCAGCACGCCAAACACGAGCACTTGAATCTGCATCTCGACGAATACTCTAACCCCATGGCGACCGCGGCGACGATGACGGGATTCCGAGGTGAGGCATTTGCCTTCGACTCCCCCGCCGCTGCCATCGCTGCCGTCACAGTGCACCGAGGCAGCGTGGCGCACGGCGCAGAGGAGGTCGCGCTGTCACTGGCGCTCGGGCGGATCCTCGCATCCGACACGCGGCTCACCCGCGACAGTCCGCCGTTCGACTACTCGGCGATGGATGGGTACGCGGTGGGACCGGCGTGTGTCGGCACGCTCGGCTCCGTTGCTGTCGTCGGCGAATCGCTCATCGGACAAGCGCCGCCGCCGTTGACTGGCCGTGACGCAGCGATCCGCATCTCGACCGGCGCGCCGATGCCTTCCGGCGCCGACCGCGTCATCCGCCGCGAGGATGTCACCGAGTTGACCGACGCACAGGGCGCGGTCGTCGCCATCGAGCCTGCGGCAGGTGTGATGGCGCGCGTAGCGACGAACGAGAATGTCCGACACAGAGGCGAGAATGCTCGTGCTGGTTCTGTTGCGGTCTTCGCGGGACGCCTCCTCACCTGCGCCGACCTGGGGACGCTCTGCGCCGCGGGGGTCGCTCGTGCGCAGGTCGTCCGCCGACTGCGTGTGGCGACCATCACGACCGGCGACGAACTGGCGGAGCCAGGATCACCGGTTGCCGACCACGCCATCCACAACAGCAATTCGGTCGCGCTCGCAGGTCTCCTCGGTGCGCAGCGCTGGATCGACGCGGCACCCGCTTGCCATGTCCGCGACGATTCGATCGCACTCGACGAACCGCTTCGCCGCGCGGCCGACGAGTGCGACGCGGTGCTCCTCACGGGAGGCGTCTCGATGGGCCACCGCGACGGAGTGCGCAGCGCCATCGAGAGGCTTTCGGCGCGACTCATCTTCCACGGATTGCCGCAGCGGCCTGGAAAACCGATGCTGGCCGGGATGCTTGATCGCCACCCGCGGCCGCCACTCCTCATCTTCGGGCTCCCCGGCAATCCCGTCTCCGCGATGGTGACCCTCGTGCGGATCGCGCTGCCTGCGCTCGCCGCGCACGCTGGTGCCACTCGCTGGCCAGATGCGCCCGCAATCATGCTCGCCAACGACGATGGAAGGCGCCTCGACCTCTGGTGGCATCGGCTCGTGCGCATCCGTGCCGACGGAGAGGCTGACCTGATCGACCTTCGGGGGTCCGGCGATGTCGTCGGCGCGTCTGGCAGCGATGGATTCGTCGAGCTTGCGCCGCGATCGTCAACCGGAACCCCCGTTCCCTACTTCCCATGGCCCCGCTGAGGGCGAAAGGCACTGCAATGACCACTAGACCCGCCAGCGCGGCGCACGACCAGTTGAGCCATATCGACGCTGCAGGACACGCCGCGATGGTCGATGTCTCGGCGAAGGAGATCACCCAGCGACTGGCCCGCGCCGAGGGATTCGTGCGCATCAGCGCAGAACTTGAGCGCAGAATCCGCGAGAACTCCATCGCCAAGGGGTCAGTGCTGGAGGTTGCGCGCCTAGCGGGGATCCAGGCCGCCAAGCGCACCGACGAACTCATCCCTCTGTGCCACTCGTTGCCGCTCGACTCCTGCGATGTGACTGCCGAACTGCTGCCTGGACGGGTCCGCGTGGAGGCGTGTGTCCGTGTTCATGCGCGCACAGGTGTCGAGATGGAGGCGCTCACCGCGGTCGCGGTCGCCTGCCTCACAATCGTTGACATGGGAAAGGCGATTGACCGCTGGATGGTGATCGAGGGAGTGCGCATGATCGAGAAGCGTGGCGGGCGATCGGGGACGCTGATTGCACCCGACATGAAGGCGCAGCCTTGACCGCTGCCGCCGCGATCCGCGCCGTGATCCTCACTTCGAGCGATCGGTGCGCCGCGGGGACGGCCATCGATGTATCCGGCCCGGCGGTCGGCCAGTTCGTGCTGGAGAGACTCGCTGGTGAGGTCGTTGCGCAGGACATCGTCAGCGACGACGCGGACGCCATCGAGGCGTTCCTGCGGCGCTGGAGCGAACCACTGGAGCGCGTCGACCTGGCACTCGTCACTGGTGGCACGGGGCTTTCTCCCCGCGACTGCACACCAGAAGCGGCAATGCGGGTCATCGATCGGCCGCACCCCGGCCTAATGGAACTCGCGCGCGCGCGTTGCGGAGCAAAGAATCCGCGCGCGTATCTCTCGCGCGCCGTCGCCGGGGCGGCGGGCTCGACTCTCATCATCACGCTGCCAGGATCGCCCACAGGTGCACTCGAGACACTCGAAGCGATCTCGGACATCCTGCCCCACGCCATCCGCATGCTGCGCGGTGACACCTCGCCACACGCACACCGCGCCGAGCGATGAAGACTCCCGAGGCGATCCAGCCCATCGTCCTTGTCGGCGGGAAGAGCCGTCGCTTCGGCCGCGACAAACTCCGCGAACCATTGACCGACGGCACACTCGTCGAGCGGCCGATCCGCGCGCTGCGCGATGTGTTCGGGCCATGCGTCGCTCTCGTGGGAGAGTGCGACGCGTCGGTGGCGCAACACGGCGATCTCATCATTCCGGACCGGTATCCCGGGCTCGGACCAGCCGGTGGCATTCTGAGCGCGTTCGAACACATAGCCAGTGACTCCCGGCCCGGCGTCGCAGTGTTCGTACTTGCTGGAGACCTCCCCCTAATCGCGCGCAGTCTCGTGAAGTCGATCCTCGATTGCGCCCGCGATAACCCCGACGCCGACGCAATCGTTGCAAGAACGCCCTCCGGGCTCGAGCCCTGCATCGGCCTATACCGGACGGGTGCGGTGCCAGCGCTGCGCACGGCCATCGCCGGGAGCGGCACCCGCGCAATGTCGCTGCAGGAAGTCCTTGTGCTACTGCGTGTTGTCACGGTCGATGCCGACTCTGGCCTGACGGTGAATGTGAACCGGCCTGAAGACCTGGCGCGGCCGCTATGACAGAACAACCGATCCCTAACTCTTGATTTCTGGGGTCAGCGGCTCTATCGTCGGCAAGACGCCCTCGATCACGGAGCCGCTAATGCCAGACTCGCCAGAAAATAGCCGTTAGACCAGCCGCCGAACCTTCATTTCCCACCTTGCCGCTGCGGCACTCGCGCCGGCGGCGATCGACCAGGTCTGGATCAATCGACCTCAATCTCCCGAACAAGAACCAGGCACACTCACGAGGAAACTCGCAGTTTCATAAACAAAGGTGTCTCAAAGGTATTGACACGTTCCGATCTCATCTGGATTTTTCTCTTTCCGCTCTTCTATCTGCTGTGATCTCGTGAGCCCGGGCCTCTGACTACGATTTCACACGGATGACCACACACAAGGACATCGGCCACTCTCCCTTCGGCTCGCAGACCGCGCGTGTCGACGAGCTTGAACTGAAGATGATGGAACTTCGCAAGGAGCTCACGACGGCGCGAAACATCGGTGCGTCGATCCCGTCGGTCGAGGACTATGAGTTCCGCGATTCGAACGGCGCGACTGTCCGCCTCAGCGAACTCTTCGGCGATCACGACGACCTCGTGGTCATCCACAACATGGGCGAGAGCTGCCAGTACTGTGCGTTGTGGGCGGACGGCCTCAGTGCGTTCGCTCCTCACATCGCGCGACGCGCCGCACTCGTGCTGGCTTCACCGAACTCGCCGGCATCGTTGATGAACCAGATCAACAAGCGCGGCTGGAAGTTCCGCGTCATCAGCGATGCTGGAACCCGGTTCGCGCGGGACATGGGATTCGAGGGGCAGTCGGTGAGCCACTCGACGACGCGCCTTCCTGGAGTCAGCGCCTTTCACCGCGAACGCGACGCGACGCTGGCTGGATTCGGGCGGATCCACCGCGTCGGCGCGGCGCAGTTCGGCCCCGGCGACGAATTCTGCGCCATCTGGCCGATCTTCGACCTCATCACCGGTGGTGTTGGTGGATGGGTACCCGTCGCGCCATACGCGGTCGGTTCGTCCTGAAGATGGTCGCGCGTTTCAACGCAGTCGATGCGGCCGATCTCCGCGAGCTCGACCGTCGAGAGTGACAGTGGTTGGATCAACCAGTTCGATCGTGGTGCGGTCGATCGCAAGGTCGATAGACATACACCCGCTCACTGGATTGCAGTAGAAGTCAAAGTGATGTGCCTGCCAGTAGGATGCCGCGGCATCGAACTATTGGCACC
>SIAD01000034.1 GCA_009691915.1 Phycisphaerales bacterium | reverse complement strand
TCGACCCAGGAGTGCCAGTGGTTGCGCTCAGTGATCGTCCCTTGGCCGGGAATTGTCTTCCAGTCGATGGCCTTGCCGCCGCGCCACACTTCGAGCGGGCCGTCGGCGCCCACGCACAGGACGCCGTCTTCGCAGACCACCAGCGTGCCAATTGAACCGAAGTCTCCCGGTGGGAGCCCCAGTGCCGCCCGCGATGGAAACTGCGCTTTGTCGCAGTAGTGCACCGGGAACACGGGGTTGGCGAAGTGAGGGCCGCCACCGACATACGAGAGGACCGCCTGCACTTGCTGCGCGTGATAGAAGTCGCTCGGGGTGCGGGTGTCAGTGAGAACCGCGAACGGGCTTCCGAGGTCGTAGGCGAAAACGAGAACATCGAGGAGGTGCGTGCACCAGTCTCCAAGTTGGCCCGTTCCGTAGTCCCACGAGGAGCGCCAGCGCACGGGAGCGAGTCCCTCACGGAATGGCGCATCCATCGCGCAGCCAAGCCAGAGCGGCCAGTTGAGGTTGGCAGGGGGCGGCGATGGAGCCTTTAGGCCGCCGTACCAGAAGTAATGACTGCCATCGTTGGGTGGTCCCTCGATCCAGACATGGGCCTCGATCGCCTTTCCGAGGAGTCCGCGGCGCAGAATGTCGACGGCGTGCTGCCGCGCCACGGGCCCCATCCGCTGGTTGCCAACTTGAGTCACGAGATCCGGGCGAGCGCGGACGGCCGCATCCATGACGGCAACTTCCGAGAGCTGCTGTACGAGTGGCTTCTGTCCGTAGACATGCTTGTTGGCCGCCATGGCGCTTGCCATGATCACAGCATGGTTGTGATCAGGCGTGCATACGACGACCGCGTCGAAGACGTCGGTGTGCTTCGCGAACGCCTCGCGCCAGTCGACGCAGGTGAAGGCGCTCGGGAATTGAGCCGCGACCGTCGACAGCGCGTCCGAATCGACATCGCAGAGCCCCACGAGTGCGAGATCCGGGTGAGCAACGAATTGTTCTCGGTCAACCGGGGCGGTCGTCCCGCCGACGCCGACCTGCAGAATCTGGAGCTTGGAGTTCTTTGGCCGTCGAATGGGTTGCGCCGCGATGCGCGGCGCGGACGCGCACCCCCACAGGTCGCCCATCACGAGTCCCCCGAGCGCGAGTGATGAACTCTGGATCATCCGGCGGCGAGTGAGTCGCATCGGCGCAAGGTACTCCGCGGTCAGCCCCAGCTGCTCAGGAGTGCGGTGGCATCGAGCCCGTCAATCACCCCATCGAGATTGATGTCTCCCCACACCGATCCGGGTTCCCCGGCTTGCCCCCATCGACTGATGAGCACGGTGAGGTCCGCACCATCGACATGGCCATCGAGGTTGAGATCCGCAGCGGTGCGTCCGCGCGTGGCCGTCTTGAAAGCGTTGATCACTCCATGTCCCAGCACAAAGAGCGGATCGGGATGGAGTCCGTCCGCGTCCGAGCGCGACGCGGAAGCGAAGAGCGCCTCGCGAAGTTGAGCAACCGAATAGTCCGGGCGCGCCTGAAGGATGCAGGCGACAGCCGACGCGACCAGCGGCGTGCTGAGACTCGTCCCGCTGACCGCACTTGTTCCGGTCGCGTTGGTTGAGTGAACCGTCGCGGTGCCAACACCCCACGCGAGTACTTCCGGCTTGAGGCGGCCATCGGCGGCGGGTCCGCTTGACGAGAACGAGGCGATTGTTCCTGCGCCGTCTACCGCTCCGCAGCTAATGACATCGAACGAATCGGCGGGGGCGATGATTGAGCTGGTTGCTGGATCGGCGTCAAAGCCAGAGTTGCCCGCCGCTGTGATGCAGACCAGTCCATTGGCCGTGGCCAGATTGACGGCGACCGTCGTCACGGCCGTCAGTCCATCAAGATCTGCCTGCGTGTACCAGTCGATGTAGCCCAGCGAGCTCGTTGCCAGATCAGCCCCCTCGGCCTCGATGAACTCGATGCCGGCGGCATAGAAGTCCTCTTCCGCCGGGGTCTCGGACGAGACATCCTCGGTTTTGGCGAGCACAAACTTCGCATCGAAGGCTCCTCCGACGACCGTGCCGGGGAGGTGCGCAGCGATCGTTCCAAGGATCCATGTTCCATGTCGGTGCTGCGAGGCGGGATCGGTTCCATCGATCCCCGTGTTGGAGTCGTTGTTGATGAAGTCCCACTCGGCGAGTACCTGAAGCGGGTGCGGCGGGTTGTTGAATGCCTGGTGAACCCGGTGTCGAGGATTCCGATGATGATTCCGGACCCGGTGTAGCCCCAGTCATGTAGCCGGATGAGATCGATCTGCGCCAGCTGTGCCTGCGAGACACCGTACCCGAGGCTCGCCACGCCTCCCTCTGGTGGTGCAGTCGGCGTTTCCGTCGGCCAGTTGATTCGGCCGCGACGGACAGGCTCGATGCGGACGACACCCGGAAGTGTGCGCAGCGCCGCTACCTGTGATCGTGTCGCATCGGCACTCACTGCGTGAAGCCAGCGATTCTGTGTGCGCACCCGTGCACCCGTCCGCTGGACGCTCGCACTGAGCGTGTCGGCGAGCGCGACATCGCGAGAGTCGATGAGCCCGGGAAGTGTCCGGCGCAGCGACCTGCGCACAATCGCACGATCGGTGAGCACGGTGTCTGCGACAATGAAAGACCCCGCGAGTTGGCTCGCGGGGTCGGTCAATGGCTGATTTGTAGTGGCTCAGCGATCCCAGCCGATGCCATCGAAGGCATTGAGATCGCTCGTCTTCATGTAGGTGGGATAGAAAGTCTGTCCTGAACTGAACGCGGGATCCATGATCCCGATGTTGCTCGACTGCTCTCGGAAGTGGCTCGCTTGATATGGGGAACCGTCGCTCATCGCGTATTCAACCGTCACATAGTCAGTGATGTGCGCGTCATTGGGGCTGTTGTAGGCGACGAGGCGAGGCCGGGCCGTCCATTCGGCCAGTGTGTCCGGGTTGTAGTCACTGGTGCCATCGGTCTGCTGGAAGCGGAAGAGGTCGAGCGCGGTCGACTCATTGGTCCAGACTCCGGCGGCGCTCACGAACCCCATCGCATGCCCGACCTCGTGGATGAGCACATCGGTGAACGAGTACCCGGAGACTCCGTTCGTCGGGTCATAGTCCCAGCCGAACTGGTTGTTGAACTGCATGCTCGCGTCGGTGCCTGAGACTGAGCCGATCGTTGACTTGTAGTTGGCGCGAGTGAAATAGATCTTGTCTTCCTGCGTGACGGTCGAAGAGGTCCCGCTGTAGCGCACTCCGATGCGCGTTCCCGTGGGGAGGTTCGCCTGCAGCGTGTCACTGGCATCGGCACCAGCCACGAGTCCGGCACGGGCCGAGGTGTAGGTCGCGGTCGTGTAACTCGGGCTTGTTCCGCCGAGGACTCCGCTGCCCATCGCGGCAAAGGAGCAGCTGATGGTGACAGTTACCGAGTCGGTGAACCGCGCCTCCAGGTACTCCTCCGCGCGCGTGAACGACGCAATCGCCGAGGCCGGAACGGTGGATGCGAGCGTGAATACGAGATTGAACGGGGCCGCAACTCCGTCGCGCGGAGTGTCGATGACTATCACCCCATCGGGGTCATCAACTTGCGCGTGGTGATCAAGCGCCATCTTCTCCAGCATGTCTGCGGTCAGTACGCCGCGCTTGCTTCCGCACATCGGCTTCCAGACCTCGATCCAGTCGGTGAGCGTCTCGGTGCCGGTGGCATCGATGGTGGCCCATTCCGAAGGGAGTTCGAGTACGAAGGCGGGGTCTACGGATCGAATGGATGCGGCCGGGTGATCGGGGATTCCCTGATTACCGGCGAACGAGAGTGCGACAGCACCGAGGAACGCTGCAAGCGCGAGCTTCTGTTTCATGGACGAGATGTCTCCTGTCTTTCCTGTCTTGGGGAGTGGACCGAGCAGGGAACCTGCAGCGATCCTATCCGTCATTTCGGCGCTGGGCAAAAAAGAACCCAATCATTGGCTCGACACTTGACTGGTCAAACTTGTGGGTGCTGTCTGAGATCCAGAGGAGTACTGGCGTTCCAGTGGCTGAGGCGAAGTACATCCCCCGGTCGCCGCGGCGTGTCCCTTCGGGCGCGCATCCATCGATCTTGCGGACTTCTTCCATCGTGCGCTCCTGTCGGTCGAACTTCACAAGTGGGTCGTTTCGACCGGCGATGTGCATTGCCGGCAGGGGCTTACGGAGTGTGCCGATCCGTCCGTACGCCGAACTGGGCGCGACCGCTGCGAGGTCCGCGTGCCGCTGGCTCCACAAGAGGTAGGTGAACCCGCCACCGTTAGAGTGACCTGCGGCGAACACGCGATCGGCATCGCCCTGGCACTCGCTCTTCAGCGACGCGAGGATCGCATCGAAGAGTTTTAGGTCGCGGTCACCCAGCATCCCGGGGATCGACTGCCATCCGGCGCGCTTCCCCTCGGGATCGGTGAGAGCGCCGGGTGTCGGTAGTCCCTGCGGGTAGACGAAAATCGCTTCGGGCCAGTGGCGTTCCGCCTGATATGAGCGACGCACTTGACGGGCGTTTCCACCGTGTCCGTGGAAGATGAACACAATCGGGGATTTCTCTGTGTCCGTTGGTGCAGTCATCGGAAGGGACACGAGTGCCTTCCGCTCGATTCCATCAATCGTCCATGAACGCTCGACGGGCGTGCGTTCCGCGGCGGGCGCGTCAGTCTGAGCCGCCGGTGCACCCGCGGTCTTTGCGAGGAGCGCGTCGAGCACTTCCGACGCACGCGCTGCCGACTTCGTCGTCGCCTGAGGCCCCGCGTCAGCCGCATCTACAACGACACCGGCCGCATCGATGATGACCATACGGTTGGGCCACGGGGAGTAGAGCCTGGAGACCGCATCATCGATCGTGTCGACGACGATGGGGAGGTCGATCTCAACAGTCTGGTCGAAGGCTCGGGCGAGTGTGCAACGCTCCGCAGTGGTTTTTGGCGACACGACCCGGAAGGCGACCCCTGGAACCTGTCGCCCATCGATCGGGTGCGCCTCCTTGATGTAGACCATGAGGAAGTTCGCGCGAAGCCGGTACTTCGCATAGAGCTCGTCAATTGCAGTGGTGCTCGCCACGAATGGTGGGCAGGTGCAGCTTCCGAAGACGAGAACCGTCGGCTTCCCGCGCAGGCCGCTGAGAGGCTGAGCATGCGTGTTATCGACATCAGAGAGCGTGAACTCGGGGGCGAGTGCTCCGACACGAATCCCGGCCTGCCGTTGACCGCCGTCGGACTGAGCGTGCACCGAGGCGGCCACGAACACCGCCAGGGTGGCGGCGGTCACTCGACAGGAGATCGCGGCAGCGAATAGATCGGTCACGGCAAGGATTGTCCGCCAGAGTCCGACAGCGGACACGCAAACGCTCTGAAGCAAGGAGGTACGGGACCTACTACATGCCCCCGGGGGATAGTGCTCTACGACTTCGGGATCGACAACGGGACGCCAGACTCACTCTGGACTTCCCCACTTTCAGTGGACAAGCAATCATGCTAACCAACTCTCCTGGCCGCCTCGAACTGTTCGGGACTGAGATAGCCAAGTGAGCTGTGCGACCTTTCGCGCTGATACCAAACTTCAATCCATTCCACACATCCATCAGTGCC
>SIAD01000033.1 GCA_009691915.1 Phycisphaerales bacterium | reverse complement strand
CGCTCCCGCTAAGGATGCACAGATGACGGCGATCGCCGCGGCGTTCGCCCAGCCCACCGTGAATCCTGGTGTCGTCATGTTCGTCCTGTTCGTCATGCTCATGCGAGGGGCGGAAGTATAGCCCTCACAAGAACCCCCAAAAATAGGCTCGGCCGCGCCCTTTTCAGGATCGCGGCCGGCCTCCCTTTTCCTCATTCCCTACCAGCAGACCGGTTGGTTTCAGATACATCCCTTGAAACCCCTTCAAACTCGCTTCTTGCGAAGCCCTTGTCCCTCAATCACTTTGGTATTTGGTTGCTCGTAGTCCCTTAAACGCCGAGCTCCCATCACCATCCCGATCCGCTTACCGTCGGTTGAGGTCCCTACTCCTCTTCCGACGCACTTAGTATCCGTAGTTGTGACGGATCTGGATGCTCGAAGTTCAAAGAATCGAAAGAAATCTTTCTCGGGTCGACGCTCATCAATCGCTCGGCGTGCCTCTGCACATTATCGGCCCCGACCCATGGGTTGTAGGGGCTGGACCTCCGCGGTCCTTGTACTTGGGATGGTCGGGTTTGGCACCGGTGTCTCCGCCGTTGCCAACCCCCAAGACGAAATCCGCGCAAAGGCATCCTGGTGGGACCGCACGGCAAAATCCATCGTGCCGGCGGGGACCCACCGCGTGCGCAGCGATGCGGATCCGCGCCAAGCAAGCGCGATCGCCGCACAGGTTGACGCTCTGTGGAGTGCTGTTGCACAGGCTCTTGGTCCGCTGCGAATTCGCGCGCTGGCGCCACGCGATCTCCTAGTGTTTGCGACGCGCGAGGATCTCGATGACACGATGCGTTCGCAACTCGCGATCGATGCGACCGGACCCGTGTTTGCGTTTCGTAGTCCGCTGGGGATCGGAATCGCGCTGTCGGAGGAGGACGCTCCCGCACCGATGCTTGAGCGCGGACTCGCTGCAGCGGTGGTCGCCGAGTATCTGAGATCGACTTGCGGTGCCGACCTTCCTCCCGCGATCGAGATTGGTCTCGCTGACCTAGTGTCACGCGGGTCGGTCGGGGGCAATCGAGGGAGCGGTGGTATTGGGGACGCGGGACTGTGCCGTGTTCGCACCGCGGCCTCCGGGACTTCCGCGCGTACTCCGCGCGAGCTCCTCGAGATCGATGCAAGTGCGTGGCGCACGAAGGCCGCCGCAGACCGTGCCGGAGTACTCCAGGAGCAGGCGTCTTCGCTGGTGCGATTCCTGGCCGGACAGCCGCGCAGTGCCGAGGCGGCAGCATTCCTTCGATACCTCCACGGCGTCTCCGCAGGGATGACACATGACACCTCCTTCGCCAGCGCCTTTGGAGTCGTGTCCGACGAGGACTGGGCTGTTCTGGGTCGCCGCTGGCGGGAGCACCTGATGGCGGAGCGCGCAAACCCCGACGAAACAACGCGGGAACGCCTCGCATTCCTCGGTGAGGGCCTGCGCGCGCTCGACGGTGAAGGAGTCGTGGCTGCCAGTTTCGCGCAGTTGGCGCGCGATCTTGGCGATCGGTCATTTGCCGGGCCGTCGCCGTGGCGCCCAGGCTTCTCGGTCGTTGAAGCGCGGTGCGCGAGTGTGTTCACTCCGACGCTCCCCTGCGACACAGAGTCCGAGTCCAATCGGAAGGGGAAGTCGGGTGGGGCGGCAACCGCTTCGTTCACATTGGTCCCGGGTGTGAAGGCCTCGCAGGGAGCGTCGGGCACTCCACCCGAGATCACGACAACGGGAGTCCGGCAGCGACTCAGGCTCTCCTGGCATCGGACGCGTGCGGATCCTGAGGCACCGTGGGTATGGTCGATCGAAACGATGGACTAGAGTGCTCCAGCAATGCCGATCTCATCAGGCGCAACGCTTCGTGGGCTGATGGACAGAGGGATCGTCGTCGCGCCCGGGGCGTTCAATGCACTGGTCGCTCGAGCGGTCGCGCGCCAACAGTTCTCCGCGTGCTATGTCTCCGGAGCGGCGACAGCGAACGGCTCGGGCTATCCGGACATCGGGATTCTGACGCTCACCGACATGACCCGGACGATCCGCGAGATCTGCAATGCCAGCAGACTTCCAGTTATCGCCGATGCGGACACGGGGTTCGGCGACATCGAGTGCGCCTCGCGGACTGTCGTCGAATACGAGCGCGCAGGAGCGGCCGCGCTTCATGTGGAGGATCAGGTCTTCCCCAAGCGCTGTGGACATCTCGACGGCAAGGAGCTTGTCGCGCCCCAGGCGATGGCGGACAAGGTGTCGGCGATGTGCGCTGCACGAACGAGCGCAGACTTCGTAGTGATTGCCCGGACGGATGCGCGGGCGATCGAGGGGATGGAGGGTGCAGTCTCCCGCGCGAACCTCTACCGCGAGGCCGGAGCCGATGTGATATTCCCCGAGGGCCTCTCTGATGCCAACGAATTCAAGGCATTTCGTGCCCTCTCACCTGGCCATGCGCTCGCCAACATGACCGAGTTTGGCAAGACCGCCCACCTAAGTGTCCGGGACTTCTCAAGCTTCGGGTATTCGATCGTGATCTTTCCCTATTCGGTGATGAGGATGGCGATGCTTGCAGTCGAGGAAGGACTCGCCGCGCTCAGACGCGACGGGTCTCTCGAGGCAATGGTGCCTCGTATGCAGACGCGAACGGATCTCTATGCGCTCCTGGGCTATACACCAGGCGTGCAGTGGGATCCTCCCGATGGGCGTGGAAATCCCCGCCATTCGGCGGAGACCGAAGAGTGAAGCGGCGAGAATTCCTAGTTCGTTCTGCAGCGGCCGTCGCTGCGGGGCTGGCGTCGTCGAGCGCGCGTGCCGGGTGGCAGTCGGCTACCAAGTCCGAGCCCGCCAAGCCGCTGATCCTCGGCTCAGGCAGCGAGCGCTATGAATGTCTCCATGACTGGATCACGCCGCCTACGGGCATGTCCTTTGGCGACACGCATGGCGTGACGCAGGACAAGGCAGGCCGGATTTACCTCGCGCAGACGGTTGGCGCGACGAGCGAGATGAAAGATGGAGTTTGCGTCTATGACGCCACGGGGAAGTTTCTTCACTCGTGGGGAGGGCAGTTCGCCCATGGCGCGCACGGCCTTGACCTGCGCGAAGAGTCTGGCGAGGAGTTCCTCTACCACTGCGACACGAGGCGGCGATGTGTCGAGAAGACAGCGCTTGATGGCCGGGTCGTGTGGAACATTGGATGCCCGATGGAGAGCGGGGTCTATGCGAAGCCCGAAGAGTGGTGCCCGACGAATGTCGCGTTCTCCCCCGACGGCGACCTTTTCGTCGGCGATGGCTACGGAAGGTCGTTCATCCATCGGTTTGGCAAAGACGGCAGTTGGAAGAAGATCGTGGCCCGTCCGGGAGCAGGGTTGGGTGAAGTGAACTGTCCCCATGGCCTCTGGATCGATCCCCGCTCATCGACACCCACGCTGGTTGTTGCTGACCGCGGCAATCGACGGATCCAAGTCCTCGATCTTGATGGCAAGCACATCGCGTTTCACACCGACGGCGTGCGCATGCCATGCGACATGAAGTTCCGGGATGGGGCGATGCTCGTGCCGGATCTCGAGAGCGTCGTAACTCTCTACGACCCAGCGTTTCGGCCGATTGTCTCGCTCGGTGATGGGCATCCGACGGCACTACGAGGGGCCCAGCGCAGCGGATTTGTCCCTGGAAAGTTCGTCCATCCGCATGATGCAATCTGGCTCGCCAGCGGCGACATCCTCGTCGCGGAGTGGGTCCCGATCGGCCGAGTCACTCTGCTGCGCAGGGTGGCATGACGACATTACAAGCGTCACCGGCCCTTCACAAAGACGATGGGGGCGGTCGATCCGGTCCAGACCTCTTTCCCTTGCGCATCAAATCCGCGGTCAAGTGCCGTGAGGGTTGAGTCGGAGAGCGTGACATCACTGATGGTGTAGCTCGCCCCCTTGTAGTCGGTGGCACACTCGTTCGGGCGCATCCGGCCGGTCCATGATCCATCGGCCGCCCTTTGAAATGTGGTCGTGCATCCGGCGCGTGGGGTCAAGAGGAACGGGCTGAGCGCATCGAGAGGGTTCGACGCCTTCCACGCACCCGCGTACTTGGAACCGTTGTCGGAAAACTCGTACATCCGCGCGTCGACTGAGTCGGCATCGTTGCCGTCAACCACTTGGTAGATCCGCTGGCGGTAGGGAGTACCCGGATCCGACTGAGTGGTTCCCTCGACATACACCCACAGGCCGTCAATGCGGTCGGTCCAGATCGGGCAGATGTGCAGTGACAGCGCGGGGACTGCCGCGTCACTCGCCGCCTGGTTCGTGTTGGCGTAGTTGCCCACGAGAGCGCACGCGAATGCCGTCGCGTTGGGCGACGGGAGTGGGGGGTCGATCTTGGCGGAGAGTTCGGTTCCGCACCCGGCTAGGCCGACGATCGTGGCAATGATTGATGTCCGACGGCAGAGGCTGAGTCGCTTGGTCGTCATAATGGGCGCATTGTGCCTTGGATTGGTCGGCGTCGCTAGCATCGAACGATCATGGCAACTACGGCACATCAGGCGCAGCCTCCCGCGAAGGGTCCCGACTCAAGAGGCCTCGCCGGTCAGACCGTGGGGGACACGGCAATCTGCATGGTGAACCAGACGCAGCTCGTGTACCGGGGCTATGAGATCGCGGATCTCGCGCAGCACGCCAGCTTCGAAGAGGTTGCCTACTTGCTGCTCGCAGGGCACAAGCCGTCGGCAGCGGAGCTTGAGGAGTTCAAGCGCGAACAGGGGGCGCTTCGGGCGATTCCAGCCTCCGTGCGTGACGCGATTGTCAGGATCTGCAGGGAGAGTCCGACTGCCCATCCGATGAGCATTCTGCGCACCGGAGTGTCGCTTCTGTCACACCTCGATCCGGACTGCGAGAGTCTCGCCCCCGATGCGGAACTTCGCAAGGCCAAGCGGCTTCTCGCGCAGATCCCGACCATCATCGGGACCTGTCAGCGCGCACTCGAGGGGAAGGCGCCTATTGACCCGGATCCCTCGCTCGATCACTCGGCGAACCTGCTCTGGTGCATGTCGGGAACGAAGCCCGACGCGCTTGCGGCGCGGATCCTCGATGTGAGCCTAGTGCTCTATGCCGAGCACGATTTCAACGCGAGTACTTTTGCTGCGCGCGTGATCGCCAGCACCGAGTCGGACCTGCACAGCGCGGTCTGCGGCGCCATCGGCGCTCTGAAGGGTCCGCTGCACGGCGGCGCGAACGAGGCGGCCATGGAGATGCTCAAGGACATCGACCGCGACTGCGCAGGTGGGGCGATGAGCGTCGAGGCGTGGATGACCAGGGCGTTCGCTGAGAAGCGGAAGCTGATGGGTTTTGGCCACCGGGTCTACAAGAACGGGGATCATCGGGCACCCATCCTCAGGAACTGGGGCCTGAAACTGGCGTCGAGTCTCGGAGCATCGGCGAAGAGGTGGTTTGACCTGGGGGATGAGGTGCAGGCGATCATGCTTCGTGACAAGGCAATTCACCCCAATGTCGACTTTCCATGCGGAATGACCTACTTCATCATGGGGATACCGGTTCCGCAGTACACCCCGATCTTCGTCGCATCGCGTATCACTGGCTGGGCCGCTCATGTAATGGAGCAACACGCTAACAACCGTATTATCAGACCTTTAGCGACATATTGCGGGCCTGCGATTCACGCTTGGCAATGATGATCGCGACCGCATAATAACAGTTGGAAGCAGCAACAAACTGAGAATCATTGCGAGCAAGATTGCATAGTTGTATTCCTGTAGCAGACTGTTGATGTCTCGGAGGTAGGTCATAGGGTTTTTACGGAGTCCTAATTGACCATACACACTTCGATTGTTTCAGCTCTCGTCACCGCCGCAACGATCTCATTTACCGTGGTCGATGCTGGCGCAGCGATGATTGT
>SIAD01000032.1 GCA_009691915.1 Phycisphaerales bacterium | reverse complement strand
CGTGCTGCCCCGGGCGAGCTCGACGTCCGCCTGACGCAGCTTGTTGACGATCTCCTCCGCCTTGAAACGCTTGCCTGGCATGACCTGACCTCCTGAAATGCGCCGGATACCAAAATCCGGCTTGGTACGGTTTCAGGGGGGAAGGTCAGTTCTTCGTAGCTGCCCCTTTTCTGACCATCGGTGCCCCAACACGGACGAAAGCAGCGGTCTGAAGCTGCGCTAATCCTCCGCATCCCCCCTACTTCAAGAGTGGTTGCGAACAGCAGCCCTCGCCAAACGCACGAGAGACGCGTCCTCCATGAGGGCGCGTCTTTCGCTTTGTACGCAGGGATTTCGAGGGGTGGGCCAGGGCGGGCGGTCGCCGCGTGTCTCGCAGTCTTCACCGCCGGGTCGCCCGGATACCCCCACTGGCCGACCGGATGGGCCGAAAGTCTCTCCGGGTCTCTCCGCGGGAGGGTGCCGGGTTAAGAGTGGGTCGGGCCCGCTGGAGCGGTCACTACCCCCGGGTTCGGGAGCGCTGGGGCGGTCCCGAACCGTTGCGAACAGCGACCCGCGGGTGATGACTCTGCTCGCGCGGAGGGGTACGGTGTGCTCGCGCATGGCACGAGGGAGCGGGTTACGCCCGCGCGCCGCGCGCAACTATTCTCTCGTCGTTGGGAGGACCGGTTCCGATCAATGCCGTCCATCAACCAAGGATCTCGACATGAGTTCGGTTCGCATCGCCCTCGCCAACATCCCGGTCGCTACGACTCCGGACGAGTCCGTCCTTCTCGCAACATCGACGATCGCCGACGCCGGTCGGCAAGGGGCACTCGTGGTGTGCTTTCCTGAGTGCTTCATTCCGGGATATCGCTGGCCGGGCACGACCACACCGCCGCCGGATCCGGCGTTTCTCGAGCGAGCGTTGTCCGAAGTGGCCCGTGCGGCCAAGGATGCAGGAATCACGGTCATCATGGGCATGGAGCGGCTGACCGATCGCGGCTTGCAAATCGCTGCCTGCGTGATCAACCCGGACGGCACGATCGCCGGCTGGCAGGAAAAGGTGCAGCTCGATCCGTCGGAAGACGCGATCTACCCGGCGTTCGGCTCTGAACGCAGGATCTTCACCGCCGGACCACTGACCTTCGGCGTGGTGATCTGCCATGAAGGCTGGAGATATCCCGAGACCGTGCGGTGGGCCGTCCGTCGGGGTGCGCAGGTCGTCTTTCACCCGCATGCGCATGTCGCCGAACCCGAAAGCTACCGCCCGACCGCATTCGCCGATCCCGGCAACTCGTTCCACGAGAAGGCGGTGCTCTGTCGCGCGGCCGAGAACACCTGCTACTTCGCCTCGGTGAATTGCGCGAGCGAGGGCTCCGGCACCACCTCGGCGATCGCTCGTCCGGACGGCTCGCCGCTCTGCTTCCAACCGTACGGCCAAGCGGGGCTGCTCGTCGCCGATCTCGACCTCGGCGAAGCGACCGGACTGCTCGCCTCGCGGTGCCGGACCTCGCCGCTGTAGATGACGGCGACGTCAGATCGGGGCGACGACGGGACTCGCGGCTGCCCGCAGTGGAAGGCGCGACGCACCCCCGCCCGCGCCGCGCGCGTGCGTGGGGCGAGCAGTCCACGCCAGTCCACGAAGAACCCTCGCCGAGAGGCCGGGGGATCCTTAGAGAATCCTCGGGAGGCACGCAGACGAGCTGTCCGGATTGGTGACCGAGGCGGGCACTGCAGCGAACGGCCTCAAACTCATGCATGAACGGGATTTGCGCGCGCTGGCCCGGTTATGTCGTTCGTTGGCGGCGGTCGGTTCTCCGATCAAAACTCCACGACTTTCCGATTAGCGTCGGCTCAGGACTACTTCAAGAGGCGCGCGCGAAACTGGCGCGCCAGCAGGTTCAGAGTGAACGCCCCGGCCACACGGCCGGGGCGTTCGCGTTTTGCGGCGTGCGTACGCGCTTTTGCGACAAGGGGTTGCGTGCGCGGAGGTCTCTCGGGGTGGACCAGCGCGGTGACGCGGCCGAGCGCCTGGCGGCCCGTCGCGGGCGTGCTCGCGAATTGTCTCTCCGTAAATCGAGAGACCTCGCGCCCTCAAAAGTCTCTGGTTCACGGTTCCCGAGGCCGAAATGCACGAACTCATAAGCAACCGAGTCGCTTCGGCCAAAATCCGGACGGCGCGGAGGCCGCGGAAGGCGAAAGTCTCGGGTGATGGGTGCGTGAGCAGGGACGCCGACGCGTGCGATGTCAGGTCTCGACTGTCTCTGGCTCGTCCCATTCAGGAAACGGATCCTCGTATCGCGCCCACGCCTTCGGACCCGCCGCGAACTCCTCTTCGGTCAAGAGGCACGCATCTAGCTGACGCATGAGTTCATCGCGATCCATCCCTGCGCCGATGAATACGACTTCCTGTCGACGGTCGCCGAAAGGCTCCTGCCAGTTCGACTTGACCCAGTCGGCGAGTCCTCCGACACCCTCCCACTGGCTCCTCGGCAGCGCCGCGTACCACATCCCCGCTCGGCCGATCGTGAGCGACGAGCCCGCCTGTGCCCACGATCCGCACTCGCGCATGCGGGTTGCGAGCCAGAAGAAGCCCTTCGAGCGCACCACGCCACTCATGCCCCGCGCAAGGAGCAGGCCGAGGCGCCTCGGATGGAACGGAATGCGCGCGCGGTAGACGAAGCTCGAGATGCCGTACTCCTCCGTCTCGGGCGTGTGGTTCCCCATGAGTTCCTGTACCCAGCCCGGGCTCGCCTGCGCGGCTTCGTAGTCGAAGGAGCGCGTGTTCAGGATCTCGCGCGGCGGCACCTTGCCGTGATCGGCGCGGATGAAGCGCGCCTTCGGGTTCAGTTGTCGGAGGATCGCCTCGAGCCGATCGGCGTCTGTGGCGGTCACAAGGTCGCACTTGTTGATCACGATGATGTTCGCGAACTCGACCTGATCGTTCAGAAGATCAACGATCATCCGCTCGTCGCCATCGGCTTGGAGCGCGCGCCGGTCCTTCAACTGCTGCGAACTGTCCCAGTCGTGTAGGAAGTTCTTCGCGTCGACGACCGTCACCATCGTGTCGAGATCGGCAACGTCGGCCAGCATGCGGCCTTCCTCGTCCTGCACGTAGAAGCTCGCAGCGACCGGCTTCGGCTCGCCGATCCCCGTCGACTCGATGAGGAGGTAGTCGAAGCGGCCTTCGTCGGCGAGGCGGCGCACCTCCAACATCAGATCCTCTCGCAGCGTGCAGCAGATGCAGCCGTTCGACATCTCGACGAGCTTCTCCTCTGTGCGGCTCAGCTCGACCGAGTCGCGGACGAGCGTCGCGTCGATGTTCACCTCGCTCATGTCGTTCACGATGAGGGCCACGCGAAGGCCCTCGCGATTGTTGAGGACATGGCTGAGGAGCGTCGTCTTGCCCGCGCCGAGGAAGCCCGAGAGCACGGTGACTGGCAGGCGGCGAGAGGTGGACGACGGATCGCTGTGCGTGACGGTGACCATGGTTGGCGCTCTCTTGCAAATGGGAATGCGTTCGCATATACTACCTCCCATGGCCGTGTCCCGCAAACACCGTGCGACTGCTCACGCGCGCGCCCGATCTTCCGCGCAGCACGCGCCAGCGTCCGCGCAGCAGGCGCTCGGCCGCAGCACGCGCCAGCGCAGTGCGATTCTCTCGATCATCGCGCGCGAGTCGCGCCCGCTCTCCCCATACGAGCTGCACGCCCTCGCCATCCGTACGATCCCGTCGATCAGCCAGAGCACCGTCTATCGCAACCTCCGTGCGCTCGAAGAGGCGGGCGAGATCCACGCCGTGTCGATTCCGGGCCAACCGCCCCGATACGAGCTCGCCGAGGTCGCCGCGCACCATCACCACCACTTCCACTGCCGTGCCTGCGACCGCGTCTACGACCTCGAAGGCTGTCCCGGGGGCCTTCGAGGGCTGCTTCCGCGGGGCTTCACGCTCGAGGAGCACACCATCGTGCTCTCGGGGAAGTGCAGCGCCTGTGTGGCGTGACGCGCCGTTCCCCAGTCCGTTTCTCTTCACCACCCTTTGAGAGTGACCCAAATCGTGACCACCGAGACCTGTGCCTGCCCATCCTGCTCGTCCGCAACCCTCGTCGGCTCGCCCGCCGCGGGGCTCTGCACCTCGTGCGGATCCGTGTCGCTTGCAGGAACAACCGTTCCGCTCGTCGTACTCGTGCTTGCCGCCCTCGCGGCGCGCGCGTTCGCCCTTGCCCGTCGCGGCCAGCGCACGCCGTTCCGCGCTGCGCGCATGCGCGTTGCGTCGGCTTGAGTGCACGGTGGCATCGTTCACGGCGGCCGCTTGTGCGCGCGATCGGAGGGTCAACGCGTTGAAGTCACGGTTCCTCATTCTGGCGGCGCTTCTCTTCGCGTCAAGCCTGCCCATGCTTGCGTGGGGCTGCGCCGCGCGCCCCTTGAACTCCGCAGACCGCGACGCTCCGCTGACGAGCATCGAGGAGACGAGCCGGTTTCGCGAACTTCTCACGACAGCGCTCGAGCGCGAGGCGCTGTACACGCTCGTTGGCGGACTCAAGCCGCTCAGCACGGGCTTCTGGCAGGGCGAATTGACCGTGGAAGGCGCAGATCTCGCTGAGCTGGTGCGCGTGCGGCGGGCGCTCGCGCCGCTGCGGGACGACACCTACTACGCAGATGTGCAGGTCTTCGCCACCGCGCACGACGGCAAGCGCACGATCGAGGCGTATGTCGTGCACCGTGCGTCGCTCGCCGCCATGATCGAACGCGAACAGGAGTTCTGGTCCCCGCTCGGCATCGCTCCCTGCACCCATCCTGCGGAAGTCGTCGCAGTCGTCGACCGACTTCCGCGGGCGCAGCGCTGGCGAGCCTATGGACTGCTGTTCGGCTACCCGCGCTACGCCATCGACTTCTTCGTGGACGCGACCGAACGCGGCCGCGCGAGCGATGCCGAGATGGGTCCAGGGGTGGACCGCGAGTTCCTCCACATTCCGACGGCGTCCGCGGAGACGGGGCGCTTCACCTGGGCCGTGCCGATGGGCCACACCGAGCGTGTCGAGGATCGCGCGATCCGTCGGATGGCGGAGCGGATACTCATCGAGTTCCAGCGTGCCGCGCCCGATCTCTCCGCTGCCTCAGACCCAATGCCTCGTCTTCGGCAGCTGAATCGATCGATGACAGTCGCGCCCTGAGGTAGCTTCGACGGAACTACTCCCTGAAGAATTCTGACGCCCTCCGCCAAGAAAGCGGAGGACTCTGGTTATGGCTGCGGAGATAGAGGGATGGAGGCAAGCGCCTTCAGCCTCGACATGCCGCATCCACACGACGACCCCATCCCAAATGCAGCGCGCATGCGCGCGATCGGCGACCTCCTCGCCCGCGGCATCCGCAGGCTCGACGACATCAGGCGACGGACGAGTCGTGAGGAAATCCTTGCGGCTGACCCCGCTACATGCCCCATCCTTGAAATCACGGCTTCCGGCCCAGTCGAGCGTCACTGTGCGCCACGCGGCGACGCCGCGGATGCCATCCCGAAGCAAGGAGACCGAATGACCGCGACTGAACCAATGTTCGACATCACGAGCGAGCGCGAGGAGCTCGATGCGATGACGATGGCCGCACTCAAGCGCCGCTACCAAGAGGAAACGGCAGTACCTGATCCGGCGCTTGCTTTGGATCGCACAGGCCGCGGTGCGCGGCGGGCTGTGCGATGAGTCGCTCGCACTTGCGGCCACTCTGGCCAACGATGCCAGCGTCAGGGCATCGCCTGCCCGCGCGCGCGTGCTCGGGGTCGTGGCCCCCAACGCCGACGCAACACGCGACGAGCGGCTCCCCCGCCCGGGCCACGCGATCGTGCGCCGGTAGGCAGGCTCTTGATTGGGGCGAGACGCTGCGGGTCACGGTGCTCTCGACGGGCTTCGAGTTCCGAGCCTTAGGCAAGGGCGAGCGGTACGACGCCCTGTCGGCCATCGCCAAGGCGCCAAAATGAAAT
>SIAD01000031.1 GCA_009691915.1 Phycisphaerales bacterium | reverse complement strand
CATCGGGCTCCGTGTCGCCAGGACTCCTTGATTTCCTTTTCTCTTTTTCCTCTTCCATTTTCGGCTGCGAGGCTGTTTTCCTGAGGCTGCCTTCCGAGGCTGTAGAACCAAAGCAAAAAAATTTTGAAAAATGGCAGATGCGCAACCCTCTGAACCGGCGGCTGTGATTTTGGCGAGCGATCTCCTGAAGTGGATCATTCCCAAGGTCGGCAGGTTTCCACGGTCCGGCAACGGAAGCGCTCTCGTTGATGCCCTGCTCTCCGAGGGCGAACCCCGGGAAAGGCCGCCGGATTCCTGTCGAAGCGGGGAGAGCTCACGATCGGCATCAGCGTGGTCGCGTGCGCTGAGTTGAGTGAGGGTTACGACGATTCCAGTCGAAGTTCGGCGATGCGGTTTCTTAGGCACTTTGAACTCTTGGAGGTTTACTGCGAGACCGCATGGATCTGGAGTCGACTCAGCTGCCAGTCGCGCAGCGAGGCGCCGGCGCAGCGCAGGTTGATGCGCCCGAGCAGTTCGGCCCGCTTCAGAAAACCCGACCCCTCCCACTCACGCGCGGCTGGCGTAGCTGCCGTCGACCGTGTTCACGCGGATCACTTCGCCGTTGGCGATGAACGGAGGGACGCGCGTCTTCAACCCCGTCTCAAGCGTCGCTTCCTTCAGCTGATTGGTCGCCGTCGCCCCTTTGATTCCCGGGGCCGTGTCGGTGACCTGCAGCTCGACGACATTGGGCATCTCGATGGAGACCGGCTTGCCGTCGCACCACATGACGACGAGCTGAGTGTTCGGCTTGCAGTAGAGCGGAACATCGCCCACTACCGATTCGGTGAACTCGTGCTGGTCGTAAGTCGCCGTGTCCATGAAGATGAAGTTCTTGCCGTCCGCGTAGAGGTACTCCATCGGTCGCCGATCCAGCTCGACCTGCTCAACGACCTCGCCCGAGCGCAGTCGCTTCTCGATGATCGTCCCCTTCTGGATGTCGCGGATCTTGACCTGCACGAACGCGCGCAGGTTGCCGGGCGTGACATGCGTGTACTGGGTCACAACCCACATGCGTCCGTCGAGTTTGATGGCGATTCCAGGTCTGAGTTCAGTGGAGTTCATGGGAGTTCATGGGGGTTTGGTTCCGAGCCAAGCGATCATAGCGAGCGTCGGCAGATCTCATTCTCTGGTCGAATCGGGGTCGCGCCGGGGTCGAAACCGCGCTCGGACACCTCGCCAACACAAAAAAACCCCCGAGCACAAGGCTCGGGGGCGGAGGGAGGGAAAAGGGCGTGTTTGGGCAACGCAATGACTTGGGGCCTTCGCTCCTTTGCCACTGATTGCCGCGGACTCTCATCCGCATCCCGAACATAGCCCGCCATTGCCGGTTGTAAACCACTGGCCCGAAGAATTGGGAAAGAATCTTCCCTCTTTATTGGAACCGCGCAACTGGATAGCCTCCGGAGCGATGCTTGCGACCCTGCTCCTGACGGCCTCCGTTTTCGTCGAGATCCACTGGAAATCGCGGCCTTTCGAGGCGCAGAGCCCCGCCCCAACGACCCCGGCCGCGAAGCCGGAAGTTCCGAGAACCCCACGGCCTCCAGTACCCCCCAGGCAACCCGGATCGGTTGGGACTCTGCCGCCGCTCACCGCCGACCCACCCGTGATGGACTTCGGATTCCTTGCCCCCAATACGCCGGGGATCGGGACGATCACCCTGACCAACGCGTCCGACGCGCCGCTGACCATCGAGCTTGTCCAGCCATCGTGCAAGTGCACCACCATAACCAAACTTGACGGCACGGTGATCGCGCCCGGCGCCAGCGAGCACCTCAAGATCAAACTGGACGGGGCTCCCGCCATGGGAATGCGTCGTTCATCGGTGAAGGTGATGGTGGAAGGGTTCGGACGGCCGCTCGATATTCCGGTGAAGGGCGAGGTGTCGCTGCCGATTCGGACTGTGCCGCCGTATGTCAACGCGGTCGGCGGGAAGAATCTCATGGGACGCATGGTCGTTGAGTCGCTCGACCGGAAACCGTTTCGGATTCTTTCGACTTTCGGTGCGCCCATGACGGTGCAGGGGCTCGATGGTCCCGATGCCCCACCGCGCGCGTCGTATCTCGTCGCCTATGACCTGACGGGATCGGCCGACAACCTTCCGACCCACCTCTACATCGAGACCGATTGCGCGGAAGCGGCCGTCGCCGATGTGCGCGTGCGCAACGAAACGATAGACCGTTCGATGACCATCGACCTCGTTGACAAGCGATCGGTCATCGGACGAATGACCGCAGGCGAGCCGAGCGAGGCGATCTTCACCACCCGCAATGCACGCCATGCAGTGGACAAGGCGACTTCCGACAGCGCCGATATCGCCGTCGAGTTCATGAAGGCCGAACGCGCGAAGGACGGGGGGCTCATGGTGGTCGTCAGGGTCACCCCCAGGGCTGGATTCAAGGGGTTTCTCAAAGCGCCGTTCACGCTGTGGGCCGGCGAGATCCAGCAGGTGGTCGAAGTGATCGGGAGCGTTCAGCCCGCGACCGCTGCGGTCCCTGCGGCCGTCGCGCCGTGATATTCAGAGCCGCTGCACGCGGTCGGCGATGTCCTTTAGTGAGAGCGCGTCAAGGAGCGGCTGCAGTTTGCCCCCAAGAAGTTCGGTCAGATTGAAACTCTCTTCGATGCGATGGTCGACCGCGATGTTCTCCTTCGCGCGGTAAGTGCGGATCTTCTCCGCGCGGCTCCCCGAGCCGATCATCAGACTTCGCTCGTCCGCCCGGCGCGACGCAGCCTCGGCCTTGCGGTGTTCGTAGACGCGCGCGCGCAGCAGTCGCCATGCCTTGTCGCGGTTTTGCAGTTGACTGCGCGTCTCCTGCATGCGCACTTCGATCCCCGTGGGGAGATGGATGAGCTGCACCGCGGTGGCCACCTTGTTGACATTCTGCCCGCCCGGCCCCTGCGAGGTCGTCATGATCTCCTTGACCTCGTCCGGGTCGACCGCGTTCTCGACTTCCTCGGGCTCCGCGAGTACCGCGACAGTCGCCGTCGAAGTATGCACTCGTCCCTGTGCTTCGGTCGTAGGGACGCGCTTGACCTGGTGCGTGCCACCTTCGTATCCAAGCGCGCTCCACACGCCAGCCCCGGTGATCTCGTAGACGCCGTGACTGAGGCCGCCCATGTCACCCGGCTTCAGTTCGAGTTCCTCAAAGCCCCATCGTCGTGACTGGCAGTAGCGCTGGTACATCTGGGCAAGATCGCCGGCCCACAGCGCGGCTTCGTCGCCGCCGACTCCGGCGCGGACTTCCAGGATGACCGCGCCGATCATCCGGTCATCGGCGGTTACGAGTTCGTTGATCAGTGAGTGCAGGAGTCCGTCGCGCTCCGAGGAGAGGGCCGTAATCTCGGCCCGTGCGAGGTCGGCGAAGGCGCTGTCGCCTTCGCGGGCGAGTTCGCGTGCGGCGTCGGCCTCGCGGCCCGCGGCGAGCCATCGCCGCCACCGCTGAACCATTCCTTCGATCGCACTGCGGCGGACGGCGATCGTGCGCAGTCGCCGGTGATCCGCGAGGACATCCTCGTCGAGCATCTGGGCATCGAGCGAGCCGAACTCATGATCGAGTTCGGTGAGTTTGCGGACGAGCGTGTCGGGCGGTGTAGTCACGCGGGTGTGCTGGGGAGTGGTCTGCGACGGTCAAGGGCACAAGAACACACCGTGCCACAGGGCACGGTGCGGATGAACTTCAGGTTGTTCGTAACTATTGCTTGGGGGCGGAGGCGGCAGCCGACTTGTCCTTGCCGCCATCTTTACCCTTGCCGAAGTAGCCGCCGGCAAACTTGCGCTGGAACCGTTCGACGCGTCCCGCGGTGTCGACGAAAGTCTTCTGGCCGGTATAGAACGGGTGCGATCCGGACCAGACTTCGACATGAATCTCGGGGACCGTTGCCCCGACCGTCATGACGACATCGCCACGGAAGTAGACCTTGCAATCGTGGTGATACTGAGGATGGATGTCCTGCTTCATGGGTGGCTCCGTTGCGAGTCGCGCAGTGTACGGAAAACCCACGCAGGCGCAAGCGGTAGCAGCGGGGGAGTCGCGCAACGCCCGCGCACTGCGGTTGGTTGACGCATCGCATCAGACTGCTATCTTTGCCGCTCCATTCCCTCGTAGCTCAATGGTAGAGCGGGCGGCTGTTAACCGCCAGGTTACTGGTTCAAGTCCAGTCGGGGGAGTTTTCACGACCGCCGCGAGCGAGCCGTGATCGTGGTCGATGGCTGGACATTGCGCGTGCATCAGACAGAGCGTCTGGAGATATGCAAATGTTCAGACGATTTGTATTGTGATCCAGCGGACTCCGGATCGCGCTGGGCCGCATTGAAACCGCCGTCCGCCATTCCAGGACCCCTAGAACGGCATTTCGGACTTGAAGTCGCTTTGATCCAGGATCAGTGCGTGCCGCTGCTCGGGCTGCTCCACCGAACCGTACGATCAAACCCCGATGCTCACCGCCATTCCGCTCCTCATCACCAGCCTGGGTTCACCGCTGCCCCTGAGTGCTGGCCCCGGAGCAATGTCGGTCGCAGTCGCGCCGCTTGGCGCCCGGGTCGGCATGGTGTGGCTGGAGAACGCCGATAGCGGTGGCATGCGACTCGTCTTCGCATCAACCGATGGCACGGTGAGCTCGTCCAAGTCGGTCGTGACCGCGGGATCCGAGTTCTTCGCCAACTGGGCCGACACTCCGCAGCTCGCGGCGACTGCGGATGGCAGCCTCGTTGTCACCTGGCTGCGCCGCAGCGGGACAGAGGTCTACGACTACGACATCATGGCCTCGGCATCGAGCGACGCGGGCCAGACCTGGTGCGCGCCCGCCAAGGTCAATGACGACGCAGTTCCCGGGGAGCATGGTTTCGTCTCGCTCGTCCCGTCTGCGGGAACGGTGCGTGCGTTCTGGCTCGACGGGCGGGCGATGGCCTCGGTTGGGAAGCATGATGGAGGCCACGATGGAGGCCACGGCCACGCCGGTGGCGATCGTGGAATGCAACTGCGCACTTCGACGCTTCGGGTCGAGGGCGGCCGACTCTCAGTTGCACCCAGCCAACTCCTCGATCCGCGCGTCTGCGAGTGCTGCCCGACTGCGGCAGTTGCGACGACCTCCGGTTTCACCACGGCCTACCGCGGCCGTGCGGGAATTGAAGAAGTCCGTGACATTGGGCTGGTCCGCTCGAGTGGGCTGGATCAACCTTTGTGGGATTCACCCCGCGTTGCGTTCGCGGACGGATGGCGAACCTCGGGCTGCCCGGTGAATGGTCCGGCGATGGATTCGTCCAACGATGCAATCGTTCTGGCCTGGCCAACTGGGGCGCAGGATCGACCGTCGCTACAGTGCGCCTTCTCACCCGACGGCGGCGCGACATGGGGCAAGGCGATTGCCGTGGAGCAGGAGTTTGCCCCGGGTCGACTGGATGTCGTCATGCTCCCCTCAGGCGAAGCCGTTGTGGTCTGGCTTGGGATGCGTGACGGCACTGCCGGTGGCGAGTCGGAGGGTGTGATTCGCATGCAGCGCGTGCGCGCCGATGGCGGGCACGGCGCAACGGTCGATGTCGCGCCGATGGGTCTGAGTCGGCGAAGCGGATACCCGCGTGCCGCGCGGCTGGGCGACTCGCTCATCTTGGTCTGGACTCATGCCGGTGACGATGGAGCAGGCGTCACCGAGTTGCGCGCGATGCGGGTGCCGATCGCCGACATTCCCATTCCGGGCGCTGTTGAGGGAGCGAGACGCCCGTTGTAGAGCGAGCGGTGCCGTCCAAGCTCTTCGATCATGAACTGGACCCGGCCGAATCGCGCGATGTCGCGCGGGTGGGTGAGGCGGGTCTGAATGCCCGCATCGACAGCGATTTCTTCGAAGAAAGTGACTGACCGGCACTGATCCGCGGGCTCGGATTCCGCAATTACCGGCCCGGCGCGCTGCCGAACGCCCCCCCGCACCCTCCCCAAAAAAGATCTCCGCGCCCCGCCTTGCTTGGAGTTTGGGTTGGGATAAGTGGCGTGATGTTGAGCGGCCGATTCCCTGTTCGCGCATCTATCGTTTTGTCCGCGGCGCGGCACACGGCAAGACCTGCAACTCCGACAACAGCGGGGATGGCCTAGTCGACGGCGAGGATCTAGGCATTCTGCTCTCTGAGTGGGGCGCCTGCTCGCGGTCCATCGACTCGGTGACTAACAATTGCGGTGGCATCCCCGGTGGCACACTCATCACCATCATCGGCAGGGGTCTCTCGACCACCAGCGCGGTGCTGATCGGCGGCGTCCACTGCACCAGCCTCCAGGCGCTGGCATCCAAGGTCGTCACGGCCGTCACACCCGCCGGTGCCGCCGGACAGGTCGCGATCGAGGTCTCCAGCCGACGCGCAATGACCACCGGGGTTTGCCACGCTGGGGCGCATCATTCTCGAGCAGCAGGTGTCGCTCGCCTCATCCCGGTCCGCCTATGGG
>SIAD01000030.1 GCA_009691915.1 Phycisphaerales bacterium | reverse complement strand
CGATCGCCGAGGAGGAGCGCGACGGCGTGATCGGCGTTCCACCGAACGAAGTACCGAAGCACTGGCACGTGTTCCACGTGATCGCGCGGCGCGTGGGCTGAGCGCAAAACGCGAACACCCCGGTCATGAGACCGGGGCGTCGGAATTGCTGTGTCGAATCAAGCTCAGGCGCGACGACGGCGTGAGCCGAGGAGGCCTGCCGCGCCGAGGAGCGCGATTGCGCCGGGGGCGGGGACGGGCGCACCGATCGTGTATGAGAGCGCGTTGGTGGTGGTGAAGTCGCTGCTGTATCCACCGAGCGTCGCGTTGGTGGACAGCGCATCGAAGACACTGTTGTTCAGCGAGATCGCCCACACGTCGAAGAAGAAGGTGCCGTCACCAGCCATGCCAATGGCCGAGCGCGTCACGTAGATGTCCAAGGTGTTGGTGTCGTAGTTTGTGCCGATGGCGCTGTTCTGGTTCTCCGCGTTGGGGCTCCAACCATTGACTCCATGGCTCTGGAAGAACGTCCGACCGTTGTAAGGAGGATCCGCCCGGACCGTGTAGTTCATGCCGCCGTTGCTGAAGAAGCTCGCCTGGTTGGCCCAAACAGCGGTGGTCTTGGTGGCAGCGCCCGGCGTCGAGAGGGCAAGGGCGTACTGGGTATGGGCTTGGTAATTGTCGGAAATGCCGTTCAGCGTGAGCCGGAACTTGATGGAGGTTTCCGTGTGCGAGACATCAACACTCAGGATGTTCTGCAGGTTGTTGCCGCCGGCTGGGAGGTCGGTGGCGGAATCGTTAAAGACAACGCCTGCCATCGCACTCGAGGCGAGAGCGATCGTGGTGGCGGCGGAAACGGCGAGAGTGGCGTAGCGCATGTGAAACTCCGTGGGGATCGTGATGAAGCGGCAAGAGCCGAGATAAAGCGGCAAGAGCCGAGATAAAGCGGCAAGAGCCGAGGGGACATTCGCTCGATGGCACGTTGCCGGAGCGGTGATGCTTACATGAACGAGATCTGCCCCCTCCGTCCATCATCACCAAAGGATGGAATATGCAGTTCCGGCGATCGGTCGCATGAGCACGCTACGTTTCATCTTGTCGCGTAGGCATACGAGGCTTTTGCTTGTCGCATGATCATGCGACAACGTCCCGAGCTCCGCGCTCGACATGCTCTGCACATCACTCGCCGAGCGCGTCAGCGACGGCGCGCTGGAACACGGCTTCTTCGGGCCGAATGCCCGTCCACTGCTCGAAGATCTGCATGGCGAGTTGCACGAGCATCTCGACCCCGTCGACAACGGGGCAACCGCGCTCGCGCGCCGCGCGCAGGAAGGGCGTGATCCGCGGGTTCGTGATCACGTCGACGGCAAGGCAGCCCGGAGCGACCGTTTCCCAGTCCACCGGCACGGGCTCAAGCCCGGGTGCGCAGCCGAGGTGCGTGGCGTTCATGATCATCGTAGTGCCCGTTGGCAGACGCACCGGTGATTCCCACCGCTGCCATTCGCAAGGCACGCCCGATGCATGGCGCACGCGCTCGGCCACCTCGCGGCCCTGTTCCTCGCGCCGGGTCACCAGCGTCAAGTGCGCGGCGCCTGCCCACGCAATCTCCACGGCCATGGCGCGCCCCGCGCCGCCGGCGCCCAGCATCACCACGCGCTGACCCTTCAGCGGAGCCACCTTGGCGATGGCCTTCACCACGCCCTTGCCGTCGTTGTTGTGGCCGATCAGCCGTCCATCACGCATGGTGATGTAGTTGGCGGCGCCGATCGCGCGCACGTCATCATCAAGTTCGTCGAGGAGCGGCATCACCGCCACCTTCCACGGCACCGTGATGCACATGCCGCGGTAGCCGAGCGGCCGCAGCGCGGCGACCGCGAGTGCCAGGTCGCGTTCGTTGGCGATGTCGTTCTTCCAGAACTGCCAGTGCAGGCCATGGTGCGCGTACACCGCATCAAACATCCGGTCGATCGGGTTCTCCGCAACCGGGTGGCCGAGCATGCCGGTCATCTGCTTCTGTGGGGCGATCGAGTTCATGGTTAGATTCCGGGGTGTTGCGGCAGGGGGACCCAGATCAGGCGCGACGGCGGCGGGCACTGAAGAGGAGACTGACGAGGCTAAGTCAGCTTCGCCTTGTTGTCCACTGGATGGCGCGGGTGTGGAGGTCGTCGCTCGCGCGCATGCGGGCTGCACGAGCTATTGTGCAAGCCTTCCCAGAGACGCGCCCAATGGACCATGAAGACAACCCGATTGAGGTCGAGACCGTCGAAGCGAACGCAGCATGGTTCTCCGAGCGCATCTGGGCCATCAGCGGCAACAAGGTGGTCACGAAGGATGGAGCCGCCATCCCGCGCACCACGCTTGCGAAGACGATCTACCGTCCGCGCTCCGCCCAGGAGATCGCGGCGGTGATCAAGTCGCTGCCCAAATCGATGCCGATCGCATGCGTGTGCGGAGGCCACGAGTCGGCCAACGCGTCTGCATACGCGAGCACCGAGGCGATCATCCTCGACCTTGTGCATCTCAAGTCGATCGAGTTCTCGAACGACAGCGAGGGCATGCTCGTGACCCTCGGCGCGGGAGTCTGCTTCCGCGAGTTGGTGGAAGCGGTCAAGGCGAATCACGGCGCCCTGCCCGTCGGAACCGGCCAAGGCGTGGGCGCGGTCGGCTACATCGTGAACGGCGGCCTGAGTGGCTACTTCTCGCGGCGGCTCGGGCTGCTCGGACAGCGCGCGACACGCATGACGGTGGTCATGGCGACGGGTGAAATTCGCGTGCTCACGCCGAGCGATCCGCTTTTCACCGCGATGCTGGGCGCGGGAAGCGCGCTCGCGGTGGTGGTCGACGTCACGCTGCGGGTCGCGCCACAGAACGTGGTCCGCGGCGGCGAGCAGCGCGTGATGGCGTTCGAGACGCGCGCGCAGGCAGTGGCGTACTCGCACCGCGCGCTGCGCCTGATGAAGGAGCGCATCCTGCCCGACGAGACCGTATCGATGGAGCTTGTCGTCGCCGGCACGAAGGTGCTGGTCGCAACCTTCGTGTTCTACGACGGCTTCAAGGGCAGCATCGCCGACTTCGTCAAGCCGTGGGAGGACCTCGCGGCCGAGATGAAGCTGCCGGTGGTCGCTGAGGGGCACTGGGCATCGTGGTACGAGACCGCGGCCGCGCTGTGGCCGGTGATCGCCGGGCAAAAGGGCGATCCGCTCGTGTCGATGTATCACGCGATGGGTACGCGCGGGATGCCCGACGACGCGACTCTCGCGTTCGTGTGCGACACCGTGGTCGCCGAGGCGCCGCTCGACGAGGCCGCGATGTCGATCGTGGAGATCCGCGCGCTCGGCGGCGCCGCGATGTCGGGGCGAAAGCTGCCGACGGGCAACTGCCACCACGCGTTTTTCCTGGATATGGTCACGATCTACGACGCAAAGGGAAAGTCGGCGGAGGAGCGGATGGTGATCGCGGACCTCACCAAGCGCGTGGTCGACAAGGCCCGCGCGGTGGGTGGGCTTTCGATCGACCTGAGCGGGACGCATTCGCAGCCGGACGACCCCGACCGCAGCGCGGTTGCGGCGGTGATCTTCGGCACCGAAGATATGGCTGCGATGGTCAAGGCGACCAAAAAGCAGGTCGACCCCCACAACCGGTTCCGCTTTCATCCGTTCGCAAAGTTCGTCTCCTAGCACGCCGAGCGTCGCTTGCGGCCGCCGTGCCCCACCCCTCGAAATCCCTGCGCCGAAAGCGAAAGATGCGCCCTCGTGGAAGACGCGTCTTTCGTACGTTTGAAGATGGCTGCTGTTCCTCAGAGATCCGCCGGCTGCAACCCCGTGCGCTTGCCGATACGCGCAAGCATCCGCGGCCCGATCTCCTCGCCGTCATGGAACGCGAAGACGAAATCCGGCCACTGTTCGCGTGACAGGGTGCGATGCGACCCGCTCGTGCGCTTCACGCGCCAGCCGGTCCGCAGCAGTGCCGCCAGCACCTGACGCGCCCGCGTGCTTGGCCACTCGCTCATGCGGCGCGGAACGTAATGGTGAGTGCTTCCGAACCGGCTTCCTCATGCTCGAGCCGTTCGGCAACGACGCGGAGCGCCAGCGCCTGCGCATGGGCACGAGCCTGCTCCGGCGTCGCGCCGTAGGCCATCGTGCCGGGCAGCGAAGGGATCTCGGCAATCCATCGGCCATCGGCCTCGCGCTCGAATTCGATCGTGAATTCCATCATTTTGGCCTCGCAACGGGAAGGATCGGAAGTGACCCAACACCACTATAGCGAGCGCAGCATGAAACACCCCACTTTCCGCGGAACAGCGCCGCGCTTGGGGTGTGAGGGGACCGAGGTAGCCTGAGCCCGTCCTGGTGAACCTCGGCCCCACGATCATCGAACAAGTGAGCAAGCTGTGCGCGGGCTCCGGGGTCGCGCGGCTTGATCTCACTGGTTCGGCCGTCCGCGACGACTTCGATCCAAGCACCAGTGAGGTCCGCGACCTTCAGACGCGCGCCCCCTGAGGCACCAACCGCAAGGGCACCGACCATCGCCACGCAGCCCATCATCATCCTCTTCGACGGCGTCTGCAACCTCTGCAGCGGAATGGTGCGGTTCGTGATCGCGCGCGATCCGCACGCGCGATGCCGGTTCGCGGCGCTGCAGTCCGAGGCGGCGCGCGCTGCGTGCGCGAAGGTGGGTTACGA
This sequence comes from Phycisphaerales bacterium, assembly GCA_009691915.1. GTDB lineage: Bacteria > Planctomycetota > Phycisphaerae > Phycisphaerales > SM1A02 > F1-60-MAGs104. The sequence goes on along the minus strand of SIAD01000030.1, from coordinate 2,131 downwards.
ACTGCCCGCCTTCAACACGCCGAGCACGATCGTGGTCATCGAGGGCGGTCGAGCACTCGAGCGTTCCGATGCCGCACTTGCCATCGCGCGCCGCATGTCGTTCCCGTGGCCGATGTTCGGCGTATTCCGCGTGCTGCCGCGCGGGCTTCGCGACGCGCTGTACCGCTTCGTGGCGCACAACCGATACCGATGGTTCGGGCGTGCGGAGGCGTGCATGGTGCCCAGGGCCGAGCTTCAAGAGAGGTTTCTTGACTAACCATCGAATCCATCGAGGTTGTCGGCGCGTGGACATCACCCGCTCTCACGCCGCAGACGCGTGCAGCCGGATACCGAGCGCCTGCGCGACGCGCAGGATGGTTTCGAGTCGGGGATGCGATGACGGCTGCAGTGCCTTGTAGAGGCTCTCGCGACCGAGTCCCGAGCGCTTCGCGACGCGCGCCATTCCTTGAGCGCGCGCGACTTCCCCCAGCGCGCGAATCAGCACGGCCGGTTCGCCGGTCTCGAGCGCGGCGTCGATGAACTCGGCCACGGCCTCTTCGGAATCAAGGTAGCGAGCGGCGTCGAAGGACGACAGCTTCGCGAGCGTGGCGGTCGCGGTACGGCCGGACCGCCCAGTCGACTTCGAGCGGGGGCTCGCGGCCGAGGCTGCGGGCTTGCGAGTGGACTTCTTTCGGCTGGTCTGCTTGGTGGTCATTGGTCTGGTTCCTCAACTTCCCGAAGCTCGGACACCGTGGGATCGATGGCTTTCCAGTCACCGAAGTGGCCTTCCTCGACCGCGATGATCCGTGCCAGGATTCGCGCACGGGCGCCGCGATCGCGCAGCCGGTCGATCCATTTACGGAAGTGCTCTGTTTGGAGGACTTCGATCACGCGCAGAGTGTATCCGTGTGGATACATTTAGTCAACTCATCCCAAGCCGACGGGCTGGCCAATGCACCAGCCGCGATCGCGTCAAGGAGCATGGTCCGGGCATCACGCTGCATGCGCTGGGTACAGCTGGATTGCGTCCTGCTCAAGCGACCGCAGCAGCAACTGGTTTCGGATCCCGCGCCTCGTGAGCACGGTGACCCTCAGCGTCTCGCCCTTGTACCGGCGCACGATCGCGTGGCCTGGACGGGGGAGCCGTTCGTCGCGTGTTGCGTCGGCGTTGGGGGCCACGACCCCAAGCGCGCGTGCGCGGGCAGGCGATGCCCTGACGCTGGCATCGTTGGCCAGAGTGGCCGCAAGTGCGAGCGCCTCATCGCACAGCCCACCGCGCACCGCGGCCTGTGCGATCCAAAGCAGGCGCCGGATCAGGTACTGCCGGTTCCTCGTGCTCGAGGCGCGTCCCGTTTCCTCTTGGTAGCGGCGCTTGAGTGCGGCCATCGTCATCGCATCGAGCTCCTCGCGCTCGCTCGTGATGTCGAAGATTGGTTCAGTCGCGGTCATTCGGTCTCCTTGATCCGCGGCGTCGCCGCGTGGCGCACAGTGACGCTCGACTGGGCCGGAAGATCAAGGCATGTAGCGGGGTCAGCCGCGAGGATTTCCTCACGACTCGTCCGTCGCCTGATGTCGTCGAGCCTGCGGATGCCGCGGGCGAGGAGGTCGCCGATCGCGCGCATGCGCGCTGCATTTGGGATGGGGTCGTCGTGTGGATGCGGCATGTCGAGGCTGGAGGCGCTTGCCTCCATCCCTCTATCTCCGCAGCCGAAACGAAAGTCCTCCGCTTTCTTGGCGGAGGGCGTCAGATTTCTTCAGGGAGTGGTTCCGTCGAAGCTTCCTCAGGGCGCGACCGTCATCGATCGATTCAACTGTCGAATGCGCGGCATTGGGTCCGAGGTAGCGGAGAGATCGGGCGCGGCACGCTGGAACTCGATCAGAATCCGCTCCGCCATCCGGCGGATCGCGCGATCCTCGGCGTACTCGATATGGCCCATCGGTACGGCCCACGTGAAGCGCCCCGTCTCCGCGGACGCCGTCGGAATGTGGAGGAACTCGCGGTCCACCCCCGGACCCATCTCGGCATCGCTCGCGCGGCCGCGTTCGGTCGCGTCCACGAAGAAGTCGATGGCGTAGCGCGGGTAGCCGAACAGCAGTCCATAGGCTCGCCAGCGCTGCGCCCGCGGAAGTCGGTCGACGACTGCGACGACTT
>SIAD01000018.1 GCA_009691915.1 Phycisphaerales bacterium | reverse complement strand
GCGAGGGACACTGCATGCCGGGCAGTTTGACTGGGGCGGTCTCCTCCAAAAAAGTAACGGAGGAGTGCAAAGGTTGGCTCAGTGCGGTTGGCAACCGCACCAAGAGTGCAAAGGCATAAGCCAGCTTTAGTGCAAGCCAAGCAGGGCAAGCACTCACGAAAGTGGGCCTTAGTGATCCGGCGTACCCGTGTGGAAGGGACGTCGCTCAACGGATAAAAGGTACCCCGGGGATAACAGGCTGATCGCTCCCGAGCGTCCATAGCGGCGGAGCGGTTTGGCACCTCGATGTCGGCTCTTCGCATCCTGGGGCTGTAGGCGGTCCCAAGGGTTGGGCTGTTCGCCCATTAAAGCGGAACGCGAGCTGGGTTCAGACCGGCGTGAGCCAGGTCGGTCCCTATCTGCCATGGGCGCAGGAATATTGACGGGAGACAACCCTAGTACGAGAGGATTGGGTTGGACGTACCCCTGGTGTGCCAATTGGACCGCTCGGTCCATAGTTGGGTAGCTAAGTACGGCAGGGATAACCGCTGAAAGCATCTAAGCGGGAAGCCCCCCTGAAGATAAGTATTCCATGTCGCAAGACGAAAGACCCCCGGTAGATCACCGGGTTGATAGGCCGCATGTGGAAGCGAAGAAATTCGTTGAGCTAAGCGGTACTAACGGTCGATTGCTTGGCCTTGTCTACCAGACTCCGTCTCACGGAGTGTGGTGGCTGGTCAACCAGCGCAGGTTTGTTCATTCAAGGATGATGAGAATGACTCACAGCACATGCTCCCGGCGAAAGCCGGACGCGACATCTGACCTTGTTGTTTCAACAAGCATTCCCCCAGACGCGCCCGACAGGGCTCGTCAGGACTTGTCGGTGACAATAAGCGAAAGGAAACACCTGTTCCCATCCCGAACACAGAAGTGAAATTTTCGCTGCCGATGATACTGCTCAGCGGGAAAGTAGGTCATTGCCGACTTCATGAGCCCCGTCCGGGTAACCGGGCGGGGCTCTTTTACTTGGTTCAATGACAGTGAATCATGGTGTATAGTTGGCGTTGGTTCGAGAACTCTAGCACCGGGGGTTGGCTTCGCACGCATGTTCAAGATCTACATCGGGAATCTCGAGCGGTCAGTGACCCTTGACGAGCTCAAGACTCTTCTAGCCTCGTTTTCAGATCTTGAGGACCTGGTACTCGCGATGGATCCGGAGACCGGCAAGAGCCGTTGCTTCGCGATCGCGATGATCAAGGACTCGATGCGTGGGCAGCTGCTTATCGAGACCTTCGCGGGGAAGATTCACAAGGGGCGTCCACTCGTCGTGAACGAAGCGGTGAAGAAGGGGAAGCAGCCGCTAGCACCCAAGGATGGGATCGCTCGACGACCTGGCCCTGGAGGGCCGCGCGGCCTTGGCGGATTTCAAGGTGGAGCCAGTCGTCCCTTCGGACAACGGGGTGCTGGGCGCCCTTCGAGTCGTCCATCCAACCGTCCATTCAATCGGCCGCAGCGCTCGGACTTCGGCGGACCAGGCGGTGGGGACGCTCGGTCGGAATCTTCTCTTGGTTCCGATCGCGGACCCTCGCGTCCACTCGGAAGACCAGGCGATCCAGTGCAGAGGCTGCCCGATGCACCACCGTCGCCCCCGCGTCCATTTGTGAGCCGTGCGTCGGGAGCACCCGCGCCGACACCCCCGTCATCAACTCCTCCAACACCGCCACGATCCCCAGGATCCTCATCGGCGAGTGGGCCGTTGAGCGGGCGCCCATCGTCGCGACCGGGATTCCCTGTGGTTCGGCGTGCCGACTCGGCTCCACCATCCCCGGCAGTCTCTCAGCCACCTACTCAACCAAAGCCCGAGGAGTGAACGCGGGTGGGGGCTGAGGGGACACCCATCGCAGAGGGTGCCGACGACCCACCCAGGTTCGACGATCCGTTCGCTCGGCTCGGGCTCCGACCTTGCGGCGACCTATCCAGAGAAGCAATTGATGGCGCACGGAGAGTGCTGCTGAGCCAGTTGCACCCGGATCGGCAGGTCGACGATGTGGCCCGTGCCCAGGTGTTGCGGGACGCCGCGCAAGTGAACCTTGCAGCACAAGTACTCATTCATCCCGAGCGCCGGGTCGAGGCGTTGTTGTCGCTCATCGATCCGCGAGGCTCCGCCGTGTCGCCCCATCCCAGCCAACTCATGGAGCTCCTGGAACGGCGCGAGTGTGTGCAGTCCGCGGACTACGACCCCGCACAGTGCAGGGGAACCCTCGCATGGATTGCTGACGAGCGCGCCCTCCACCGGTCGAAGGTGCAGTCACAAATCGAGCTCAGCAGCCCGGACTTCTCCCTGACCAGGCGGGCACTTGCCTACCTCAAAGCGCTAGCTCGCCTGGAAGAGGCGATCGAAGATTGGCAGCGCGCCCACGAGGAGAAGTCGTGAGTGACCACGGGATCATCGCGCTGCTCTGTGTACTGCCTCTGGCGATCTGCGGGAGCGCGTTCTTCTCGGGCACCGAGACCGTTCTCTTCGGTCTGACCGCCGACGACCGCTGGCAGATCCAGCGCGATCACAAGGCCGCCGCCGCGATGATCGACCGGCTGTTGGCGCATCCGCGCCGCCTGCTCCTGACCCTCTTGATGGGCAACATGACGGTCAACTCGATCTGGTTCGCCATCGGAACGGTGGCCGTGGCAGATGCACATCTGTCCGTCTGGGTGAGTGCTGCGCTCGGAATCGTGCAGGTCGTCGCGCTCGTCGTGATGGGGGAAGTCGTCCCGAAAATCGTCGGGAACACCATGCGTCGTCGGATGGCGCCGCTGGTCGCGCGGCCGGCACTGCTGGTTTATCGCCTGGTCACTCCGGTTCGCGCCGTGGTGGAGCGGCTGATCTTCGAGCCCCTTAACGCCATTAGCCGGAAGGCGCTCGCCGAGGCCGCCTCGACGCCGGAGGAGATTGGCGAAGTCGTGCGCGCTGCTGGGCTTCGCGCCGACATTTCACAGGATGAGGCAGCACTCTTCGGAAGGCTCGTGCATCTGAAGCGCAAGCGCGTCCGGGATGTGATGACCCATCGAACCCAGGTCGCACTGGTCAACCGCTTGGCGAAGCGCGACGAGGTTCTAGCTGTGGCCTTCAAGACTCGGCTCAAGCGACTGCCAGTCATTGAGCGCAACCTGGATGCGGTCGTTGGAATCCTCGATGTCCGCGGGTTCCTGCTCGACACACGGGGCGACGCAACGCCCCTTGACGCGCACATCGTCCCCGCGCAGTTCGTGCCCGAGATCGCGTCGATCGATCAACTCCTCGACCTCTTCAAGGCGCGAAAGAGCAGTCTCATGATCGCCGTCGACGAGCATGGAGGGACCGCCGGGATCGTCGCGCTTGAGGATGCTGTTGAGGAAATCGTCGGCGACATCGTGGCTCACGGCGAGGCGTCGCCGGCGGAGCCTGCGACACTTGACGACGGCTCGTGGCGTGTCGATGGCTCCATGAGTGCCGAAGCGTTCTGCTCCCACTTCCGGGTGCCCGCATCTCGCACCCGGGCAAGCACTGTTGCAGGAATCGTGGTCGAGGTCCTTGGCAGGCTGCCCGAGTGTGGTGAATCATTCGGCTTCGGATCACTTCGCATACGGGTCGGACGAACTGAGGATGGCCTCGCCGCGGAGGTCATCGTGGAGCGCGTTCTTTCGCAGAACGACTCGGAGGTTGGTGACGCATGATCTGGCTGATTGCCCTCGCCGTTCTTTCGGTGATCGCCTGCGGCTTGCTTGCCGGCATGGAGACTGGCGTCTACACGATCAACCGCGTGAGACTGGCGGTGCGCGCCGGGCAGGGGTCGAAGTCGGCGCGGCGTCTACGGGACGAAATCCTGCACTCGAACCGGCTACTCGCGACGCTGCTGGTCGGAGTGAACTTCGCGCATGCCGGTATGAGCGCGGTCGTGACGGCGATGCTGGTTCCGTTGGAGCTTGGTCCGTTGAAGGAGACCATCATCAACACCGCGCTGGTCATGCCCATCGCCCTGCTGATGGGTGATGCGATCCCGAAGGAACTCTTTCGGGTCTTCGGAAACTCATGGATGTACGGATGTTCGTGGATCCTCGTCGTACTGCGAGTCGCCTTGCAGTGGACTGGCCTCGTCCCTCTAGTTCGAATCCTCGGGGAGAGCACGACGCGGCTACTCGGCGGACGGCATGATCAGGGCGAACCTGAGCGAAAGCGGATTCTTGAGACCCTGCGTGAAGGACACCGCAGCGGAGTCATTGGAGACACCCATCTGGAAATGGCCGACCGTGTGTTCGGCCTGTCGGATCGGCCAGTAGGGGAGTGTGCGGTCCCGTGGCGAAAGGTGGTGCCCGTCCCCGCGACCGCGTCGGTTGCCGAACGGGAGTGGATCCTCCGACACTGGGGTTGCGCGCGTTTTCCCGTCGTTGTGGCCTCGGCGGGGCGGGTCTCCGTGGTCGGGATCGTCTCGGCGCTCGACCTCCTCCTGGAACCATCAAAATCTCCCTCGGAGCTCGCTCGCGTAGCCCTCGTAATCCCACCGTCGACCAGCGTGCTCGAGGCGGCGCGACGGATGCGTCTTGCCAGGACTCCGATGGCCATCGTCGGTGACGGCGCGCAGGACGGTCCCGTGGGGATTGTGACGCTCAAGGATGTCCTAGAGCCAGTTGTCGGAACCAGCCCCGCCTGGTAGCGAACACGAGGCCACTTGGCGGGGGAAAACGCCAGAGTTCTCTGAAGTCACTCCCGTCGCTTTCCGATGAGCCTCGCGTGACGATCACCCTCCTCGTGGCCATCGCAGCGTCTCTCGACACCATGGTGGTGGCGGAGTGTCCTCTGCCATGTGACCGACCGCGCGCGCAGTGGACCTTCGACGAACTGCCTCAGGTTCAGGCGTATGACGAGGCACGGGCATATCTCGCTGAGGCGATCACATGGGCCTTCGATGGATCGTTGTCACAACGCGAGCTTCGGGTGCGGCGGAGAGCGTTCGAGGTCTCGCTCGACGAAACACTCGAATCAATCCCCGCAGCGACCGCCCCCGGCGACCTCGCCTTCGTAGAGGAAGCACGGTCGCAGTTCAATCAGGCACGAATCATCAGCATGGAGTGGGAACACTTCGGGGCCGTAGCCGACCCGGCGTGGGGATGGGATCCGCTCAGGGCGCGTGGCGATGCAGCATCGCTATACTCTCGATCCTCCTGCGCGCCAGTAGCTCAGTTGGCTAGAGCACACCGCTGATAACGGTGAGGTCGATGGTTCGAGTCCATTCTGGCGCACTCGTCGCGGCGGAGAACCTTGCTGGTGCCGCCGCATTTTCTTCGCACCCCACTGGAGTTGATTCCCAATGCGTCGCGCCAAGATCTCGGTAATCGGAGCTGGAAATGTCGGAGCAACCTGCGCCCACTGGGCCGCGGCCAAGGAGCTGGGAGACATAGTCCTCCTTGACATTCCCGAACGCGCGGGGGTCGCCCAAGGGAAGGCGCTCGATCTCGCGTGCTGCGGTCCGATCGAGGAGTTCGACTCGAAGGTGACCGGGACGAGCGATTACGCCGACACCGCCAACAGCGATGTCGTCGTTGTCACGGCAGGACTTCCGCGGAAGCCCGGTATGAGCCGCGACGACCTCATCGCTACGAATGTGAAGATCGTCAAGCAGGTCGCGGAGCAGGTCGCGAAACACTCGCCCAACGCTGTGATGATCGTCGTCAGCAATCCGCTGGACGCGATGGTCTACACCGCCTGGAAGGCCTCGAAGTTCCCGGTGCACCGAATCCTCGGGCAAGCCGGCTGTCTCGATGTCGCTCGATTCCGCGCCTTCCTGGCGATGGAGATCGGCTGCTCGGTCGAGGACATTCAGGCTCTGCTCCTCGGCGGCCACGGGGACGACATGGTTCCGCTGGCGCGCTTCACGAGCGTTCATGGAATCCCCGTCGAGATGCTCCTGTCGAAGGAGAAGATCGATGCGTGCACTCAGCGCGCCAAGGTGGGTGGGGGCGAGATCGTGCAGTTGATGGGAACGAGTGCGTACTACGCCCCGGCGTCGGGGACGATTCAGATGGTCGAAGCGATCGTGAAGGACAAGAAGCGGATCCTGCCATGCGCGGCGTACTGCGAGGATGCCTTCGGTGTCGCACCGGGCCAGAAGGGCGGCGGGTTTTTCATCGGCGTCCCGTGTGTCCTCGGCAGCCAAGGCATGGAGAAGGTCATCGAGATAGCCTTCAACGACTCAGAAAAACGGCTCTTCGACGAGTCAGTCTCTCATGTGAAGGATCTGGTAGCGGTAGTGCGAAAGACATTCCCGGAACTCGCCTGAGAAGAAAGGGAGATCGCATGGGCAATCAACCCGGAGTCCGATTCAGTGCCGAGGGACCGTGGAGCCTTGGCTCTGGTGCTCAGGGGGTGCCGGGCGGGCCAGCGAAACGGGAGGGAGCGCCAGCAGCCGGGGCGCAGACCGGGCAGGTTCAGCTAACACGGCACGAGAAGCGAACCTTTGTCGCGCAGACCGTGCATCTGGCTGGAAACGCCTTCGTCGACTGCACCTTTGACGGGTGCACCCTCGTCCTGACCAATGCGCCCTTCGTGTTCTCCGGACAGTGCAAGGTTCAGCGGTGCAATTGGAGGGTCGAGTTCGATGTCTTGTGGGGGGTCCCTGGGACCCGCGCCCAGCTTCGCCAGATTCTCGACTCGATGGAGGCTCCCAGCGAGCCGCCGCCGACGGCGTGATTGGAAGCCGCGACCCAGACCCGCGGGGCGGGGCGGCAATTCCTCAACGAAATCAGCCGTAATCGGCCGATGGCAGGCTGATGCGCGTCACGCGGCCACTCTTCAATCCCGACCCGGGGTGGCTGTTTCTCCTCTCGGGAATCGCGCTGATCGTCTCGGCGGCGATCATCCCGGAGGCGGAGAAGGTTCACGCGATGCACACCCAGCTTGTGGCAATCCGCACGGGCGAGCAGCACAACTTCGCGCGGATGGAGGCTTGCTCGCGATTCCTTGATGACCTCAAGGCAGGTGATCAGGGACTGGTCCGACGGCTTGCTGCAAGCCAACTCAACCTGATGCCGCGTGGAGAGACGGCGCTCCTCATCGCCACCAGCATTGACGCGACGCCGAGCGACTGGATCGAGGCGAGCGTCCCGGAGCCGCTGTTCGAGCCAGACGAGTATCCCGACACGCTTCTGTCTCGCTGGACGATCGGGCCACAGAGGCTCTGGGTCATCGCGCTCGGGGCGTTTGCCGTGTTCCTCGGGCTCATCTTCGGCCCGGCGGAGCTTCCGAAGGAAGTTCCGGCCTAGTTTGAGGAGGCCGCGCGCGTCGCGGTAGGTTTCCGCCCAATGGAGGCGGAACGATGCCACGAGAAGCTGGAGCGCTGAGCGCCGAGACGCTCATCGGGGCGGTCGCACTTGATCGGGGACACCGCGCGTGGCGCGCCGCAGCCGTGCGGGCGGGGTCGCTCGCGGATCTCGTCGAAGCGTCGCAGCGCACTGGCGCGCTCGAAGATCTCCTTGAGTCGTCGAAGGATGGCGGCGCGTCGAGCGCGGCGCAATTGCGCGGCGCGATTGCGCGGGCGGATCCCGAGGCTGAGCGCGATCTCATGGAGTCGCTCGGTGTCGGAATTGTCGAGCGCGGCGATCCCGACTATCCGCCAATGCTCGCATCGAGCGTCGATCCACCGGCGGCGCTGTGGGTGCGCGGGACTCTCGCACTCTCGGATGCGTGGTCAGTGGCGGTAGTTGGTGCCAGGAGAGCGAGCCCATATGGGACGGAGCAGTCAGGTCGGTTCGCCGCGTCGATCGCCGCGGTGGATGTCGCGGTAATCTCGGGGGCTGCGCGCGGGATCGACGCGGAGGCTCATCGGGGTGCATTGCGGGCGGAAGGACGCACAATTGCAATTGTCGGCGGGGGACTGGCGGAACCGTATCCGCCCGAACACATCGACCTGCTCGACGAGATCGTGGCATCGGGGGGCGCCGTGATCAGCGAGTGTCCAATGCGCGCCGTAGCGACGCCCGACCGATTTCCAAGTCGCAATCGGATCATCGCAGCAATGGCGCTGGGCACGCTCGTCATCGAGGCTGCCTCTCGCTCTGGGGCGATTATCACAGCGAATGTCGCGGCGGAACTGGGGAGGCTCTGCATGGCACTGCCGGGGCCGGTGTCCTCGGGGAGATCCGCGGGGTGCCATCACCTCATCGCGTCGATGCAGGCATCGCTGGTGGAAAGTCCCGACGAGGTCCTGCGGCTGCTGGTGGAACACGCCTCGACCGTTCACGGCGCACAGGCACTGGCCAGCGCCGGACTCGAGGCGCCTCGTCAGTTCCAGCCGAGGCCGTAGAACACGACGGAGAAGAGAAGATCTGCGATCACGATCGCCACCGTGGTTTGCACGACGGTTGCGGTTGTCGCACGACCGACGCCAGCCGCCCCGTCCTCAACGCGAAGCCCGTTGGTGCAGGCGATGAGGCCCAACAGAACTCCGAAGACTGCCGCCTTCAGGAGTCCGGTGTAGAAGTCACTAGGCACAAGCTGAGCGAGCGTGTTCGCCTTGTAGACCTCATAGGGGATGCCGAGCGCGGTTACGCCAATGACTCCGCCGAAGAACACCGAGCAGATGTCCGCGAGGACGGCGAGCATCACCAGGCTCACTGCGGTCGCCACGACCCGAGGGACCACGAGAAAGCGGATGGGATTGAGAGCCATCGCCTCCAGCGCTTCGATTTCCTCGCTGACCTTCATCGTGCCGAGCTCCGCGGCGATCGACGCGCCGGCAAAACCCGTCAGCACGATCGCGGCCATGAGCGGCCCGAGTTCCCGAAAGACTGCGACCGCGACCAGGTTGGCGACCTTGTCGGCCTGCCCGAAGTCCTCGAGGCTCGGGGCGGTCTGCAGGGCGAGGATCATTCCAATGGCCCCCGATACGAGCAGCACAATGCCGATCGACCTCGTCCCCACGCGCACGATTTGGACGGCGTGCTCGTGAGCGCGAAACCGAACCTGCCGCAGAACCAGCGCGCGCACGACCCATGCTGCGACCGTTACCAGCAGGTTTCCCCACGCGCCGATCAACTCGAGGACATCCTCCCAGATCTGCCAGTAGCGGTTGACTGGCACCATCAGGAGGTTTCGCCTTGGAGTCTTCGTCATGGGGTTGCCCGCACTCGCCCGGAGTCAGTTCGCCATGGCCTCCGCCAGTGACGCCTTCACCGTGAACATGCCAACGAGTTTGGTGATCTCGAACGCACTCTGCACTCTGGGGTTGATCCCCACGAGAACAAGTGTGATCTTGTTTCGCAGCGACACCTGCAATGCTTCCACCAGCGTGGCAATTCCGGATGAGTCCATGTAGGCGACCTCTGACAGGTCTATCACCAGCTTTGGCGGGCGGTCGCGCACGACCAGAGTGATCGCCTGACGGACGAAGGGAGCGCGCGCCATATCGATGTCCCCGCGCGGCTTGAGTACTGCGACCGCGCCGACGCTTGTCCGCTCCACGACAATAGTCTGATTCATTGGCTGGCATTCCCCTGCGAGGCACTTTCAATGGCCTGGCGTTCTTCGTCCGTGAGTCGCTTCACCAGTGTGAGGCGCATTCCGCCATCCGGTCGCGCTTCCCATGTTGCCTCGTTCATCGTCTCCTTGATGATGTGGACCCCGAGTCCACCAGGTCGGACATCCGCGAGATGCCGCCCCTTGATCTTAGCCGGGTCAACTTTGCGCGCGAGATCCTCAATCACAAAGCGCAGCCCCCGCGGCTCGGCGACCCGCCAGATGTGGATCCAGATCATTCCGTCGCGCCGTCCCTCGTATCCGTGGCGGATCACATTGGAAAGCGCTTCGTCGATGGCAAGCGACATCAGGCACCGGTTCTTCTCGAAGAAGCCGAGCCCAGTGGCAAGAGTGTCGATCAGTGACCGTATCGACGCCAGCAATTGCGGCTCGCTGAAGATCCGGATGCTGATGTCGGGCTCCGGGGTCATTCGATCACCACTGCGGGCGCTCGCGGATGGGTGGGTAGATCGTCGAGGCGTAGGCGTGTTCGGGCGGAGCGAGGTGTTGGTCGATCGTCCACTGGAGCCAGCGGTCGTAGGCCATATAGCGAAGCGGTTCGACATCATCGAACTGGTAGCCGAGATCCTGCCCGGTCATCCGCTGCAGCGCGCCGATGGCCATGTAGCGGAGAAGTTCATCGTCCGAGAGAAGGCACTCGACGATTTTCGGTATCTGGTCCCTGCGGTTGAACTTGACCGCGTCCTCGATGGCGTAGACCCGAGCTCCGGGTGCAGGGTTCGAGAATCCTCCCTCGGTTGCACTCGGTGCACAGCCTGCGAGCAGGACGGCTCCGGCAACGGTCCACAGGATGTTCGCACCTCGCATCGACAACACGGTAGAAGGATAGCGACCGCGCCGATAGGATCCGAGCCTTCGCAGATGAATCTCATCAACACCCCATGACCCACGCACAGTCCATGGCTCGACCGCAGGAGACGATTCTCATCCTCGACTTCGGGAGCCAGTACGCGCAGTTGATCGCACGACGAGTGCGCGAAGCGGGGGTGTACAGCCTGCTGGTCCGTCCCGATGCCCCGGCCGCGGAGATCGCCGCGCACAAACCATCGGGGATCATCCTGTCGGGAGGACCAGCCAGTGTCTCGGATTCGTTCGCCCCCCGCTGTGATCCAGCGCTGTTTTCGCTGGGGATTCCGATTCTCGGGATCTGCTACGGGATGCAGTTGACGGCGCAGATGATGGGATCCCCCGTGTCCGCCGCCAAGACCCGCGAGTACGGACGGGCGCAGATCGACCTCCACCACGAGGGTGATCTGCTGCACGGGATTCCCGCCCATCCGACGGTCTGGATGAGCCACGGAGATCAGGTGCTGGCGCTCCCAAAGGGTTTTGAAGTTCTCGCGTCGACCGCTGCGTGCCCGCTGGCCGCTGTCGGCGACTCGAAACGGAAAATCTACGGGGTCCAATTCCACCCAGAAGTCACTCACACACCCCACGGGATGGAGATCATTCGCAACTTTCTCTTCCGGGTGTGCGCCTGCCACGGCACCTGGCGGATGGCGGACTTTGTCGAGGCCGAGTGTCTCAGGATCCGCGAGTTGGTCGGTGCAAGCCGGGTGATCTGTGGCCTCTCGGGCGGTGTCGACAGTTCGGTGGTCGCGGCGCTATTGGCCAAGGCCATCGGACCGCAGCTCGTGTGCATCTTCGTTGACAACGGACTCCTTCGAGCCAACGAGCGCGACCTCGTGGAGTCGACCTTTCGAGGGCACTTCGACATCGATCTTCGTGTCGAGGATGCGCGCGCGGATTTTCTCAGTGACCTCGCAGGGATCGAGGAACCTCAGGAGAAACGGCGGATCATCGGCCACCGTTTCATCGAAGTCTTCCAGCGTGCATCGAAGAGCATCGACGGAGACACCCGCTTCCTCGCGCAGGGGACGCTGTATCCCGATGTCATCGAGAGCGGGCAGGGGCATGCCGGCACGGCCGCGAACATCAAGCTTCACCACAATGTGGGAGGGCTGCCCGACGACCTCGGATTCGAGCTCATCGAACCGCTGCGCTCGCTCTTCAAGGACGAGGTACGCACCATGGGTGAAGTGCTGGGACTGCCTTCGCACATCGTCTGGCGCCATCCATTCCCCGGTCCGGGGCTTGCGGTGCGTTGTCTAGGTGCCGTGAGCGAGGATCGACTCAAGATCCTTAGGGACTGCGACGAGATTCTCCTGGAGGAGATCGTCGCGGCAGACCTCTACCGCAAGACAGATCAGGTGTTTGCCGTGCTCTTGCCGATCAAGAGCGTCGGCGTGATGGGCGACGGCCGGACCTATGACTCTGTAGTCGCGCTTCGCGCCGTGACGACGCAGGACTTCATGACCGCCGACTGGGCTCGGCTCCCCCACGATGTGCTGGCGCAGGTGTCTAGCCGAATCATCAATGAAGTGAAAGGGGTCAATCGAGTGGTCTATGACATCTCGAGCAAGCCGCCCGCCACGATTGAGTGGGAGTGAGGGCTACTTCCCGCCTCGGTCACTCCCCGACCGTGCGTCACCCACGCTTGCGCCATTCAAGGCGCCCGACCCATCCGAATTGGTGCCGACCGGGCGTAGCCCGTTGGGAGTCGGCGGAGGGCCGCCGGTCCGAGAGCGGTTCCAGACATTGTTGATGCCGGAGCCATTCAAGCCGCCGGGACCCCACTGAGTTCCGGCCGGATACCCATAGAGGTCGGGGTAGTTGTCGGAATACGAGTTGTAGTTCGAGCCGCCCCAGTAGCCGCTCGCCGTGTTGTTGACGTTGTAGTCGTTGCCCGGAGGTGTTCCGCCGCCCTCGTTGTACGCGCCGGCTCCGTATGCACCTGGGTAGAGGCCACCCTGCGCTCCTGCGTATGCCCACGGGGTGTTCGCTCCCTGAGCACTCGGAGAATTCGTCCCGACGCCGAAAGAGTTGGCCTGCTGTCCAGTGCCACCTTCATTGGGGCCATTTCCCTGGCTGAATCCGTAGTTGAAGTTGAGACCAGTGCCGTGTGGGATCTGATCCCACTCCTTGTGCATCTCCTGAATCTGCATGAGGCAGACCTGCTGCTGCGCATTGAGCCGATCGTTAGCGGCCTTGTACCGCGCAATCTGCGCATTTCGTTTCGCTGCGGCGTAGGTTGGCGCCCACTGCTGGTAGCCGACAAACGCGCCCTTTGACTGGAGGTAAGCGCTGGTCATCGCGACCTGTTGAAACCGCTGATTCTGCGAATCCCACGCCGCGTGTGCCTGCGCGGTTGAGGCCGAGACCTCGCGCGAAAGCAGTCCGAGGTCACTTGTCGCTGGCTTTGGAACGCCGTTGAGTTTTTCGGTCGCGAGCGACGCTTGGTAGCCCTGCAGGAAAGATGTGACGGGAGGCACTTGCGCCGCGGCGGCGAACGCCGCGTACCCGCTATCGATCTTCTGATCCTTCATGTACGCCGCCATCGCCGCCAGCCGATCTTCGGAGTTGGTCTTGGCGTTTCCCATCGCGTCGATCATCGCGTCGAGCGCGTTGAGTTCGACGGTGAGCGAGACGGCCGCGCCCGAGACAACAGTCGTGGGGCTTCCCGTGGCGTCCCCGGCGGACTGCGGGGACTGCGTGGGAGGGAGTGTGGCGGAGATCGCGACGACGAATGGCAGAATGGATAGGAGCATCGCTTCTATGCTAGCGCGGCTTGCCCCCCGATTGTGTACACACTCCGCGCGGAAGGTCCCGATGATGGCACGCATGACACGACGCGCGCTTCTCAAGCGCGCGCTTACAGTGTTCGCTGCTCCCGCATCACTCACGATGGGCGCGTGCCTCAAGGCTCCTTTGGGTGTGCCGAGGGAGCGGGTGGAACTCCCAAAGGTCGCCATGACGAAGAACAGAGTCAGTCTTGCGCAGTGGTCGCTCCACCGAAAGATCAGGGATGGCCAACTCGATCCGATGGACTTCCCAGCCTTCGCGCGCGCCACATTCAGCCTCGCGGGCGTCGAGTATGTCAGCCTGTTCTATCGGCAGATGCCAGCCGACGGGTCGTGGGCCAGGGAGCTTCGCAGGCGTGCCGACGATGCAGGTGTTACTAGTGTGCTCATCATGGTGGATGACGAGGGCGAGATCGGCGATCCCGACTCCTCCGCACGGGAGCGGACGGTCGAGGCGCATCGAAGGTGGCTCGATGCCGCGGCGGTCTTGGGGTGCCACTCGATCCGTGTCAATGCACTCAGCGTAGGGAGTCCTGAGGTCCAATGCGACCTATGCGCGGATGGGATTGCGCGCCTGTGCGAGTACGCGGCGCCGTCGGGGATGGCCGTCATCGTCGAGAACCACGGAGGGATGTCCTGTCTCGGCGAGTGGGTGGCTGCGGTAGTCAAGAAGGTCAACCTTCCCAACTGCGGAACCCTCCCTGACTTCGGGAACTTCCAGTGTGCCGATGGAACGATGAACGACCGCTACGACGGTGTCCGTGCGATGATGCCCTTCGCGCGCGGCGTGAGCGCCAAGAGCTACGACTTCGACGCTGGCGGCGAGGAGACCTCGACCGACTTCGCGCGCATGCTGGCGATCGTGCGAGATGGCGGGTACCAAGGGTGGATCGGCGTCGAATATGAGGGCACGGTTCTCGGTGAGATTGAGGGAACACTGGCGACGCGGGATCTGCTCCTGCGCAATGGCTGCGTCGCCTAGGACGGCGCGCGCGACGACGGTTCTATACTTGGCGATCCCATGCCACACGCCATCGGCGCCCACCACACTTCACCCGTGCCAACTGGACAGCAGCGCGCGACCGCAATCCTCGTGACTGGTGCTGGGGGCGAGATGGGGCACGGTCTTCTCTGTGCGCTGGATGCGCGGCGAAAGCATGACGGCGGATGCGGGACGGATCATGGTCCCCTCACCGTTCTCATCGCGGTGGACATCCGTGAGCTGGCACCAGAAATCCGCGCCCACTGCGATGTCGCCTATGTAGGCGACATCTGCGATCACGCACTGCTCGAGCGGCTGCTGGCGATGTACGAGATCTCTGAGATCTACCACCTCGCGGCGCTGCTCTCGACGCGCGGCGAGTTTGCGCCGGAGACCGCGCACCATGTCAATGTCGGCGGGACGCTGAACCTGTTGCATCTGGCGGCGGAGCAGGCGCGTTCGCATGGGCGGACGGTCAAGTTCTTCTTCCCCAGCTCGATCGCGGTGTATGGGCTGCCCACGCTGGACGACAAGAGACGGGTCGGACGGGTGCGCGAAGATGAGTGGTGCGAGCCGCACACCATGTACGGGTGCAACAAACTGTCGGGAGAACATCTGGGGCGGTACTACGACCAGCACTATAGAAAGCTGGCGAAGGATCGGATTGAGCGCCCCGTCGACTTCCGATCGATCCGCTTTCCCGGGATCATCTCGGCCGAGACGCTACCGTCCGGCGGGACAAGCGACTACGGACCGGAGATGATCCACGCGGCGGCAGCATCGCGGCCGTACCGGTGCTTCGTCCGAGGGGACTCGCGGATTCCATTCATGACCATGCCCGAGGCCATCGATGCGACCTTGGCGCTCATGAGTGCGCCCAAGGAATGCCTCACCCGGTCTGCCTACAACATTGCGAGCTTTTCGCCGAGTGCCGAGGACTTCAGACAGTTCGTGCAGCAGGCGTTTCCTCTGGCGTCGATCGAGTTCGAGTCGGATCCAGGACGGCAGTCCATCGTGGACTCCTGGCCGATCGACTGCGACGACTCAGCGGCACGACGGGACTGGGGATGGGTTCCTCGCCACACCGCGGAAAGCGCGTTCCGCGAGTACCTGCTGCCACGGATCGCGGCGCGGTATCTGCACTCTTCTCCGATCTGAACGCGGTCGGCCCCAGTGCTGCGCGATACGCTGCGGGTAATGCCTGCGACCATCGCACCAAACTTTCACTCGCGCACGGTTGAGATCCTCGACTCGCTCGAACAGAGCGGGCAGCTCAAGCTCCTGCAATCCATCGAGGGACCGATGGACGCGACGGTGCGGATGCGGGGGCACGGCGAGGTTGTGTGTCTCTGTTCGAACAACTATCTCGGGCTGGCAAATCACCCCGAGGTGGTTGAGGCGGGAATCGCCGGCCTGAGGAAGTACGGCGCGGGAACGGCCAGCGTCCGCTTCATCTGCGGGACCTTCGACTGCCACGAACGGATCGAGGCGCGGATTGCACAGTTCTACGGGGTCGAGGCGTCGTACACCTTCACGAGCTGCTGGAACGCCAATGAGGCGATCTTTGCGACGCTGTGCGAGCCTGGTGACATGATCGTTTCCGACGAGTTCAATCACGCGTCGATCATCGACGGCATCCGGCTCGCGGTGTCCATCAAGAAGGGACTGCTGCGCGGGGTCTACAAGCACGGCGACCTGAACGCGCTGCGTGAGCGGCTGGTAGGCGCGCGCGCGAACTCGGAAGTGACCGGCACGATCTGGGTGGTCACCGATGGTGTGTTCTCGATGGAGGGGGACATCGCCGACCTCCCCGGGATCCGTGCGCTCTGCGACGAGTTCGGCGCACTGCTCATCGTCGATGATTCGCACGGCACCGGGGTTATGGGTGCTTCGGGGAGGGGGACGCACGAGCATTGGGGGATGAGCGCGACGAAGATCGACTACTTCACGGGGACGCTTGGCAAGGCGCTCGGCGGCGCGGCGGGCGGGTACATCGCGGGAAGCCGCAGGGCGATTGATCTGATCGTTCAGCGCGGGCGCCCGACACTCTTCTCCAATGCATTGCCGTGCTCCGTGGCGTGCAGCGCCGACAAGGCGATCGAAGTGCTCATGCGCGAGCCGCAGCGGGTCACGAGACTTCGCGACAATGTGGCCTATGCGCGCGAGGGCATCGCGAAACTTGGGTTCTCGGTGCTCGAGAGTCCGACGGCAATCTGCCCGATCATCGTTCATGACACCGCCAAGGCCATCCACATGAGCCGTCAGCTTCTTGACAGTGGCGTCTTCGTGATCGGGTTTGGATATCCCGTCGTTCCCGAGGGACACGCACGGCTTAGAGTGCAGATCTCCGCGGCCCACGAACAAGCGCATCTCGACACGCTCTTCACCGCGCTCGCAACGCTAGCGCGGTAGGCACCCTGCGTCGATATCCTCGAGCGCATGATCGTGCGGCGAGTGACCGAGCCATTGATCGCGCAGTGCGGGTATCTCATCGCGTGCGCGCGTACGCGGCAGGCGATCCTGGTCGATCCGGTGCGGGACACGAAACGCTACCAACTGGTGGCGCATGAGATTGGCGTGTCCATCATGGCGGTGCTCGAGACGCACGCTCCCAGCGATTACATATCAGGGGTGCGCGAAGTGCTGTTGGCTTCGGCCTGCCGCGCGTATCTGTCAGGCGAGACCACGCCCCCCGTGTGGTTCGCGTCAAATCCCTCGGACTGGGCCCCACGGGTGACCTTCCTGCGCGATGGCGACACGCTCACGGTGGGCGACCTCACCATTCGGGCCGTTCTCACGCCGGGCCACGCCGCGGGAGGGCTGTCGTTCTTCATTGAGGACCAATCCAGCGGCGTGCGGGTCATTGCGACGGGGGACGCGCTCCTTGTGGGTGGGGCCGGTCGTGTTGAGGGGGGGGAGACCGAGTGCCTGCGCGACTCGCTTTCGCGACTCGGTTCGCTGCCCGATGACACCGTGGTCCTCGCGGGTCACACCAGCGGCAGCTCCTGCGGGATCGTGGTCGCACTGCCGGGAGAGTCAACGCTTGGACTCGAACGACGATTCAACCGCGCGCTGCGCGCGGTCAATGACCCAGCGGCGTTCGCACTGGCGACCGAAGGGAAGCAGCCCGATCGCCCGAGCTACTTCAGCCGGGTCGAGCGGATCAACCAGACGCAGCGCCCGACGCTCATCCATCAACTGCTGAAGCCGAATGAACTGCACGGCGACATTTTCGTCCAACTTGTCTCGATGCCGCACACAGTTGTCATCGACACCCGTCCCTGGCACCGATTCGCGCTCGATGGCCTGGAAGGGGCGCTGCATGTGCCGCTGGACCGCTACTTCGCGCCGCTGGTGGCTTCAGGAGTCGCCCCCGATGAGCGGCTCGTCATCGTGTGCGACCGCGGCGATCTCGACGCCATCGTCGATGGACTCCGGCTCGTGGGGCTCGACCGCATCGAAGGGTGGATTGAGAGCACTGCCTACACGCACATCGACGATTCGCTCCTGGACCTCGCGGAGATCGAGGAACTCACTCAGGCGGAGGCTCACGCCATGAACGAGCGCGGAGAAGTCCGATTCCTCGATGTCCGCACGACGGCGGAGTGGTTGCGAGGGCGGATCAGGGGAGCACAGCTGATGACCTTGTCACAACTCCCCGAGCTCGCCGATCGCCTGCCGCGCGACCAGCTCACTATTGCCTACTGCCGTACCGGCGCACGCAGCGCCCGGGCGTGCTCCTACCTCCAGCGGCGCGGCCACCGGTGTGCGACTCTGCAAGGGGGGTACTGGCCGTGGTTTGGACGGGGATTTCCCGTCGATGGAGCGGATCAGCCCTTCTGAGTTCCAACGACGCTGAGCGTCGGCTGTACAAGCTCCCCGCGCATCGAGGCGATCGAGATCTGACTCGCGACTTTCCGACAGACGCTGTCGAGGGCCTCCGCGAGAGCGCCGTTCCCCTCCCAGTTTGCCAGCGGCGTCCCTTGGTCGCAGTGGCGTCGAAGATCCATGTGGATCGGGATCGCGCCAAGGAATGGAAGATCCATCGATGCCGCCATCGTCTCGGCCCCTCCGCGACCGAAGAGGTCGTACTCGTGTCCGTCATCGGCCACGAAGTGCGACATGTTCTCGACGATTCCGAGCACTCCCACGCCGAGCTGCTGAAACATCCGGATCGCGCGGCGCGCGTCATCCTGCGCGACCCGCTGCGGTGTGCAGACGATGACCGCACCCGAGAGCGGAAGCAGTTGCGCCAGCGTCAGTGGCACATCGCCCGTCCCCGGTGGAAGGTCGACGATGAGATAGTCGAGCGCGCCCCACTCGGTCTGCAGTGCCAGTTGCTTGAACGCTCCGTGCGCCATCGGTCCACGCCATATGAGCGCTTTGTCGGGATCGACCAGCTTTCCGATGGTGATCGCCTTGATGCCGTGGACTTCGAAAGGGACAAGCATCTCTCCTCGGACCGCCCCCGAGAGATTGTCAAGGCCGAGCATCGTGGGAATGCTCGGTCCGTAGATGTCGCCATCGAGAAGGCCGACCTTCGCGCCCATCCGTGCAAGACCCACCGCGAGATTGACGCTGACCGAGCTCTTGCCGACGCCGCCCTTGCCTGCGCCCACCGCGATCACATGCTTGACTTCGGGGAGCGGGCTCTGCGCGCGCTGTCCCACAGGAGGTCGAACCTTGGCGGTGAACTCAACGACGACTTCACCCAGTGTTGCGCCAACTCTCGTAGCCGCGACGGCGACTGCCTGCTCGATGTCCTTGCGGATCCGGTCCTTCATCGGGCAGGCCGGAGTCGTGAGTTCTATTCCGATGATCACCCGTCCGTCAATGAGTTCGGCCTTCGTCACCATTCCAAGCGACACGAGATCCTTGTGAAGATCCGGGTCTTCGACCGTTGCGAGTGCGTCACGGAGGTCTTTGGTCGAGAGTTTCATGTGCAAAATGGTAGGGTAGCGGCTGTCCCCCGGCGCAAGCACTCGGACAACTCTCGATGAAAGGACATTCAATGACCAAACTTTTTGCATCCCCCGCGTACCTCCTCGTCGCCGCGATCGCCTGTGCAGGCGCGTCGGCTCCCGCACTCTGTGTGGATGACACCGACCCGATGACCACGCCGAAATCGCCCGCCACGGGGTCGAAGCAGGCCGTGCAGGGCGCACCGACGACTCCTGCGGGCGGTGGCGGATTCCTATCCGGACCGACGGTTCCTCCGGGAGCCGCCAAGGGTGATGGATCGTTCGGCGCAGGAGATGGCAAGCGCGCGCAGGGGGGCGACCGCCTGGCGTTCGTGATGCAGGATATCCGGGTGTTCCGTGACGCGATGATGACTGTCACGCCGACGCTCTCTGAGGATCAGCGGACAAGGATCGAAACGCTTGGTTCCGCCTTCCAGGCCGAAGCGATGGCGTGGCGCACGGCGAACGCGGACAAGATCAAGGCGATCGAAGAGAAGTACCACGCCGCGCGGAGCGCAGGCAAGGGATCGAGGCCCGGTGAGCCTGGTGCTGGGAAGCCAGATGGCGCGATGCCAGATGGTGCGAAGCCAGATGGTGCGAGACCTGACCGATCAAAGCCCGATGGCGCGAGACCCGACCCCGCAATGATGCAGGAGATGCAGAAGCTCAAGTCGACGATGCCGAAGTTCGAGCCGGTGCGTGAGCAGATCATGTCCATCCTTACCCCCGACCAGCAGGCGGCGGTGAAGGCGGCCGTTTCCAAGATGAACAAGGGTCGAGGTGACGGCAAGGGTCCAGGTGGACGCCGTCCCGGCGCCAAGGGTGGCGATGACGCGCCCGCGAAGGCGGCACCTCCAGCCGATCCGCCCAAGGGCGACTATAAGTTCAAGGACTGAGTTCGTCGCGACCGCCCGAAACGGTTCGAGCGATCAACCGCCGCCGAAGACGACTACATCGTTGTAGGTCGTCACGGCATCGGGCCTGACGATGGCGGTGTTCGCATAGGTGAAGATGGTCGCACCTGTCGGACCGTCACCGGACTTCGAAAAATAGATTCCGTCAAACCCCGGTGAAAAGAGCACATACCGACCGCGAGGCGTACCCGCACGGGCGTCGGTGAGTGCCGCGAACGCGCCGAAGGATGGGTGGCGCATGAGCTGCGCGAGGTAATTGCGCTGCTCGGTTCCCGACCCCATCCCGAAGACGCTGGTCTGAGTCTGGTCGAGTCCAAGTTCTCCCAGCGCGGTCGATGTGAAGTAGGCAGCCAGCGGCTCGATGTAGAACTGCGGCTTGTCCTGAATCGTCCCCACCAGCAGCCCGCCTTGGCGCGCGCTTCGGATGAAGGCGATCGGCTGCCCCCACGCATCAAGGAGATCCGGGAGGACAATCGTTTCGTTGAGTTGCCCCAAGACCGGCTTGAGCTGATTGTCCTTGGGAGAGAAGAAGGAGTCGTACTTCCTGCCCTCGACGCGTGGGCCCGAACCAATGTCGATGGGATTGATCTTCACCCTGACCTGCCCCGTGCCAGTCGAGCCGCTCGTCCCGAATATGTACTCCGTGCCAGCGGCGGTCAAGTAGTCCGGATCGTCGTCGCGCACCGCCCCACCCATCAGGTGAAGGATCGCATTTTCGGTTCCGGTGATCGGGCAGTTCGTCGTCGCCGCCAGCACATTTTCAGGAACGATTCCGGGGTAGTAGCCGAACTGCTGCTGAAAGTTGTCGCACGCCTTGGCGAACTCATTCATTGTCGCCTGGGTCGCGGTGACCCGCGCCTTCGTCGAGACCTTGCCCAGCGCCGGCAGAAGGATCCCGATGAGCACGAGGATGATTGCCACCGCCACCAACAGTTCGACGAGTGTGAAGGCGCGGCGGGCGCGTGTCAGGGAGGTCGGATTCGTCATGGAAGTCATGGAAGGGCGCATGGTGCTATCGATCATACGCAGCCGGCAATCGGCCAGTTGCGTCGACAACCTGGCGTAGGCCTTCGTAAACAGCGCACGCAACCGCCGTTGCGAGATTGAGGCTTCGCGCACCGGGATGCGCAACCATCGGTAGTCCAACCACCCGTTCATCTCCCTGCTCGCGCCGCACCCACGCCTCGATCTCGGGGGCGATGCCATCCTCTTCGCGGCCGAAGAGAAGATGATCATCACGCTCGAAGCGCGCCTGCCAGACGGTCCGTGTCGCGCGCGCTGAGAACAACCAGATCCGCCTCGGCGCCGCCTCGGAGAGGTACTGCTCCCACGAGGCATGCTGGTGGCAGTCGACTTCCTTCCAGTAGTCCATCCCCGCCCGGCGGCAGGCCTTCTCCGACATGTCGAATCCGATGGGGTGGATCACATGAAGGCGGCATCCCGTGGCCATGGCCGTGCGACCGATGTTGCCGGTGTTGTTCGGGATCTGCGGCTGCCAGAGGGCGAGATGAAAGGTCGGTTCGTGCGCGGGCATGGTGGTCAACGAATGAACCCAAAGTACCCGCCCACACCGCTATGATCGCTCGCATGGAACTTGTGCTGCTGTCGAACCTCCTCTGGATCGTCTTCCTCGCTGGGTGGTGCGTCGTCTATTTCATTCAGGCGAAGTCGGACAGGAAGATCGGCGGTCGGTACCCGGACTACACCGAGAAGCCCTGAACGCGTCGGCAGAACCGCTCAGGTGGTGCGCAGTCCGATTAGCTCAGCCCGATTAGCTCAGTTGGATAGAGCACCGGTTTCCTAAACTGGAGGTCGCGCGTTCAAGTCGCGCATCGGGCGCTTTCTTGCTGGATCACCCGCGCCGCGTCACAGTGGCGATGGACGGACTCGAACCGTCGACCTAAGAATTATGAATTCTCCGCTCTAACCAGCTGAGCTACATCGCCGAGGGGCGAGAAGTATAGCGACGCGATCACGCGCTCGCGGTGGTGGTCGATGCCGCCGTGCTGCTGCGCACCCACCGCTTGCCGAGAGTCGACTGCGCGAAGGCGGGTTCCTTCTGCGCGATCGCTGCGGCCACGAGCCCCATGAAGAGTGGCTGCGGCGAGAGCGGACGACTGGTCAGTTCGGGATGGAACTGCGCGCCGATGAAGTACGGGTGCGCGCTCACGGGGAGTTCCAACACCTGCATGATCGGCTGTCCCGGGTGGCGACCGCTGAACACGAGCCCGGCTGTCTCGAGTGCCGTGATAAACGCAGGATCGACTTCGTATCGGTGGCGGAATCGCTCGCGTACGAGCTTCGATCCGCCGACGAGAAATGCAGCGAGCGAGCCAGGCGTAATCGCCACATCCTGCGCGCCGAGCCGCATCGTTCCGCCGACGATTCCCTCGAGCTTCTTCTGGTCGGGAAGTTCGCTGATGACCCCGTGAGCGGACTTGGGGTCAAACTCGGTGGAGTGCGCGTCCTTCCAGCCGAGCACATTGCGGGCGTATTCGATCACCGCGACTTGGAAGCCGAGGCAGATCCCCAGGAACGGAATTCGTTTCGTGCGCGCGAGTTCGACGCAGTGGATCTTGCCTTCGACGCCGCGCACACCGAATCCACCAGGGACAATGAGCGCGTCGA
Organism: Phycisphaerales bacterium; assembly: GCA_009691915.1. Classification (GTDB taxonomy): domain Bacteria; phylum Planctomycetota; class Phycisphaerae; order Phycisphaerales; family SM1A02; genus F1-60-MAGs104. Next base: position 15,624 of record SIAD01000018.1, on the reverse strand, counting down.
CGCCGTCAAGGGCGTTCTGGGCGCGGGCTGTGGTATCGACATCGCTTGAGTCAAGCCAGCGGACGGCGACCTCGGCCCCCAGTTCAATCCCGCAGTGCTCGACCGCCTTGTCGATGGAGGCATACGCATCGCGCAGTGCCGCGTATTTTCCTGAGATCCCCAGCGTGATCTTGTGATCGCGGTGCGCCGCCAGGCGGGCTGAGAACCCGCTCCATATCGCGCGGGCCTTGTCCTCAGCGACGGTGTCGACCCGATCGTGCAGCTTGAGGATGGAGAGGATCTCCCGGTCGAGCCCTTCGGCGCGCATGGCGTCGGGGATCACATAGATCGACTCCCGGTCGTGCATCGAGAAGACGCGCTTCAGCGGCACATTCGAGAACATGGAAATCTTCTGGGCGACCTTGGCGGTGACCTCGTTCTTGGCGCGGCACGCGATGATGTGAGGCTGGATGCCGGCCTCCATGAGACGCTTCATGCCCAGTTGCGCGGCCTTTGACTTCTGTTCTCCGAGGATTGCCGGTTCGATGATGTAGGTCAGCGCGACGAAGCAGGCGGAGTCGTCTCCCTCTTCGAACGCGAGTTCTCTGAGCGCCTCGATATAGAAGCCGTTCTCGTAGTCGCCTGCTGTTCCGCCGACTTCCACGAAGACAACATCGATCTGCCGACCCTTGGGCCCGCCCATCGCCAGCTGTCGGAGCTTCATCTTCACCGCGCCGGTGACATGGGGGATCATCTGGACATCGCGGCCGAGGTACCCGCCTCGCCGCTCGCACTCGAGAATCTCCGTGTAGATCTGGCCGGCCGTCATGAAGTTCCGCCGAGAAAGATTCTGATTGAGGACACGCTCATAGGTCCCGAGATCCATGTCTGTCTCGAGGCCGTCGTCGAGCACGAACACTTCGCCGTGGCGATAGGGGTTGAGCGTCCCCGAGTCGATGTTGAGATACCCCTCAAGCTTTACCGGGGTCACAGAGAGTCCCTTGTCCTTGAGCAGCTTGGCGAGAGAACTGGAAAAGATCCCCTTGCCCAGACCGCTCATCACGGTGCCGACGACGACGACGAACTTCGTCCGCCCGCGTTGGTATCCCTCCGGAACAGGCGAAAAGTGCTCCCCCAGATCTTCGCTCGCGGAAAACTGCGAGAGGAACCCGCGTCCGTGATCGCTCTCAAGAGGGGGCATACCCGATGGTACTCAGGGAGGAAGTGCGGGTACAAGTGTCCCATGCGAAGAAGCGGCCTGATTGTGACGGCGATCGTGGCGGTGATGGGATGTGTCGCGACGGAGGCCTTGGCGCTGCCGCAGGGGAGTCCGAGCGACCATTTCCCCCCTGATCCGCAGGTCGAATGGAAGCACCTGAGACTGGACATTGTCGTCCCAGACCTCAACGACTCGGCCCTCGACGCATCCGCGAAGTGGACATTCGTACCCGACGGCGCACGGATCGACTCCCTGCGACTCGATGCCGGGGCGAAGATGGAGATCCGTTCGGTGACTCAGGTCGCTCCGAAACTGACGGAACTCATATGGAGCCACGACACCAAAATCCTGGAGATTCAGCCGCCAGATGGCGGTTTTGGAGCGGGGAGCCCGCCTCGAACACCCGTGCAGGTCGTCATCAAGTACTCCCTTCGCAATCCCGATGGCGGACTGACCTTCTCGAAGGCAACCCCAGGGGTCGACGGCCGCGCACCGCAGGGGGCGGAACTCCACTCGCAGGGTCAGCCTCAGTCGAACCACAATTGGTTCCCGGTGCATGACTTTCCAAACATCCGCGTCAGCACGGAACTCATGGTCGATGTGCCGAAGGGGATCGCTGTGAGTTCGAACGGGCGGCTCGTGTTCCACATGGCCGGTCCATCGCGGGAAGTCTGGCATTGGATCCAGGAGCAACCGCATGTTCCGTACCTCGTGTCGCTGGTCGCGGGAACCTTTCAGCGGACCGAACTCTCGGCACCCATGAGCGGCGTGCCGATGGCGGTGTGGACCCAGCCTCAGGACGCGGGAATGGTCGCCGCAACCTACGGCCGGACCGACGCGATGATCGTCTGTCTCGAACGGCGCTTCGGAATGGACTACCCATGGGATCGGTATGACCAGCTGGTCGTTCGCAATTTCGGTGCGGGCGGGATGGAGAACACATCCGCGACCACGATGCACCCGGGAGCGCTGCTCGACGAGACAGCCCTCCTCGAGTCTGACATTGACGGGCTCATCTCCCATGAACTCTGTCACCAGTGGACGGGGGATCTGGTGACCTGCCGCAGCTGGGAGCACATCTGGCTCAACGAGGGCTGGGCGACTTACGGGAGCGCGCTCTGGGAGGAGTGCCACGAAGGAGAAGACGCATACTCGGATGCGATCCTCGGCGCGTTCGCCGTGGCGCGCGGCGACACGGGGATGATGGGCAAGGATCCTGTTCGACCATCGGCCCCCATGTGCTCGCACAATTACTCGCACCCCGGAGAGACATTTCGGCGCGACGCGAATCCATACCCAAAGGGGTCATCGATTCTTCACATGCTGCGCAGAAAGCTCGGCGACGATCTGTTTTTCAAAGGGGTCGACCTGTACTTCGATCGCTTCGCCTTGAAGCTGGTTGAGACCGACGACTTTCGTCACGCGCTCGAGGAGGTCAGTCATCGGTCGCTGGAAGGATTCTTTGATCAGTGGTGTTACTCCCCAGGATGTCCGCGGGTGAAGGTCGTGTCCTCGTACGACGCAGCGACTCGGATGCTTTCGTTGACGATTTCGCAGGGGGATCGTGCACCCGGGTTGCCACCGTTTGTGTTCGACATTCCCATCGTGGTGCGTAGCGCTGAGGGCGAGAGGATCGAAATGATCTCCGTCGACGCGAAAGAGACTGTCCGGCAGATTGAACTTGCGTCAGCGCCGACGATGATCGCGGTCGATCCCTGGCTTGATGTCCTCAAGGTGCTCGAAGTCGAGATCCCAGAAGAACTGCTGGCCGAGCAGGCGCTCCGCGGACCGACCTCAGCCAGCCGACGGATGGCGATGCGGGCACTCTCGTCGAAAGACTCTCCCGTCGCGCTGGCGATGCTCGGATCGGTTGTGCGCGATAAGGCGCGGCGCACGCGGGAACGAGTGGAGGCGGCCGAGGCGATTTCCTCGATCGGTTCGCCCGATGCGCGAACGCTCACGCGGGCGCTGTTCGACGAGCTGGTGACACCGACCCTGGGGAAGAACGCGAAGGAGGCGGCGGCGATGTGTGCCCCAGGTCTTCGCGACACGCTTGTGCAGGCCGTCGCGGTCGCTCCGATTTCCGAGGCCCTGCCGCGGCTGCTACGGGTGGTTCAGGACGATCATGGCTACGCGCCGCGCGTCGAGGCCATCAAGGGGATCGCTCGACTGGGTTCCGTCGACGCTCCGGCCGACCGGGCGGCAATAGGCAATGACCCGGCTGTCGCTGCGGCGATCGATGCGGCGCTTGCGCAGAGGACACCGCAGGAGAGACTTCGATCGGCGGCAGTGGAGGCGTGCGGGTCGCTCGCGCTGACCCAGTTCCTTGCGAAGGTCGAAGCACTCGCGGCTCCCGGGCACGCCGACCGGTTGCGACCGGTCGCCATTGAAGCAATGGGGAGACTCGTCGCCGTCGAGGCCGCGAAGACGGAGAAGCCGCGTGTCGTCGCGGTGCTCGTTGGTTACCTGAACGATTCTGAAGGCCGGTCACGCGACGCGGCGGGGGAGGCACTGGCCGCGCTCAAGGCTCCTGAAGCCCTCGAGCCGCTGGAAGCGATCGTCAAGAACGGTGGCAGCGAACGATTTTCCGACCGGGCCTCAGGCTGGCTCGGCAAGATTCGTCAGTAGCGCGCGCTGCGCGCGACGAAGGCCGCGTACTGCTCGGGCGTGTCGATCCCCTGAGTCGAGGCGGTGCGAATCGCCACCGCGATGGCGTGCCCATGCTCGAGGACACGGAGCTGCTCAAGTTGCTCGGTGCGCTCAAGAGCTGTGGCTGTGAGCGTCGCGAATGACGCGAGAAACTCGCGGCGATAGACATAGAGTCCGATGTGCTTCAAGGGCTGCGCCGGGGCGAGTTGACCTCGGGCATCGCGATCGAATGGAATCAGGCTGCGCGAGAAGTAGATCGCTCGAAAACCGCGGCCGTGCGACGAGAGGACGCACTTGACGACATTGGGGTTCGATGGGTCTTCACCCTCAGCGAATGGAGATACCACCGTGGCCATCGCTGCGTCTGGATCATCGATCAGCGCGTCGAGTGCGGCCTCGATGAGTGACGGCTCGATCTCCGGTTCATCCCCCTGGACATTGACAACGAGATCGCAATGAAGGCTCGCGACCGCCTCGGCGATGCGGCTCGTCCCGTTGGGATGGTCGGCGCGGGTCATCACACACCGTGCGCCGAAGGCACGCGCGGCGGTGGCGATGCGCTCGTCATCAGTGGCAATGACCGTCTCGTGAATGCGCGCGCATCGGCCAACCCGCTCCCACGCGTACTGGATGAGGGGCTTGCCGGTCTCAGCCGCCAGCATCTTGCCCGGGAAGCGAACTGATTGGTAGCGCGCGGGGATGACCGCAGCGATGCGCGGCCTCACCGCGCCCGTCACGAGAGTTCCTTGACCAGGGCGTCGAGCTCCTTGCGGCGCTGGCGGATGTCCCGGTAGGAGATGTCCTTGCGAAGGATGGTGGAGCAGATTTCGGCGGCATCGCGGGCGTACTGCGCGCTCTTCTCGTCCTTGGCGATCTCGATGAGCGAAAGCATCAGGTCGTACTTGAGATCCTGCTCACGGTCCTGCTGGGTGATATCCATCGCCGCCAGCGCTTCCTTGTACTCGCCGACCGCCTCGGCGTGCCAACCTGAGACCGCGAAGCAGCGGCCGAGCATGTGCGCGGCGGGGACCTTCATCCTGGGCTCCTCCTTGGCCAGTTGGAGGCATCCCATCGCGTCCTCGTACTGGCCGAGTTCGTAGAGGATGCGCCCTAGTTCCGCCTTGATTGTCCGGTCGGTCGGATAGTTCTGGCTTCGCTCCTTGTACTCCGCGGCCTGGAGATCGAGCACGGCGCGGCGGATCCGCACCAGCGCTTCCGCCGCCGTCGCGTCGCCGGGCGCGGCAGTCGCCGCATCCTCGACCTTCGCCAGCTCGCGTGCGGCGCGCATCATCTTGATGTCGCCGGCGGCCATCCGGAATCGGTACTCCTTGAGTTCCTCGTATCCCTTGAGATAGACCCTGTACGCCGTGGCCTCGTGCTCGGGCATCCCCATCCTCCGCAAGGCGAGGCAGTACTTGTTGACATTCTCAGGAATCGAGGAGTTCGCGTCGTAGTCAGCTTTCGTGCGGGCGAGGTTTCGATCTTCGGTGCCAGCGCTTCCCGTGATCGCCTCGGTCTCGGAGAGTGCGCGCTGCCCCGCGAGGTCTTTGACATTGCCCTGAAAATTTCCGGTCGCGCCACCTTCCTTGTGAAACCCGGCGGCTTCGATCGCGCGGTTGGCAAGAATCTGCTTGAACTCCCGGTCAAGCTGCATGTCGGACGGGTCGAGCTTGAGCGCGGTTTCGACGCAGAGCTTCGCCTCCTCCCACGCTGCGACCTCCATGAACAGGCTCTTGGCCCTCAGGAGTGCTTTCTTGTTGGGCTTGTCACGATGGACGACGCAAAGCAGGTTGAAGACTTTCGGCGCGGCCCAGGTGCCGAAGCCCAGCTGCTGTGCATTGACCGACGCCTGCAGCATGTCGAGTGCCCGCTCGAGGTTGTTGGCGTCGCGCATCCAGTGGAGCACGGCGATGGCCAGCTTGTCGACCGACCCAGGGCCGTCAAGTGGCCTCGTGTCGGCACTGGTGGCGGGCCTGCCTGCGGCCGCGTGAAACTCCTTCGCGCACTCGTACATCTGGTCGTACAGCACGACACTGAGCGGATCGAACTTCATCGCGTTGGCGAAGTAGAAGAGCGCGGCCTCGTACGACGACTGATCTCGCGCCTTCGTGGCGCGTTCGAGGAACGGCCGCGCCTTGTCAGGCGAGGGGACGAAGGGAGAATCCTTCGATGAATCGCTTCTCTTCCAGGGGAGGATCACGGGGGCGCGGGAGAATACATGGAGGGCGATGCGGTGGCGGATCTGCGAGAGTGCCGACGAGTGCCGCTAGGATTCTCTCGTGGCTCCCCGCGCATTGGTCCTTCATCCCGATCCTATCCTGCGCCGCAAGGCGGAGCCGGTTGCGCGGGTCGATTCAAGGCTCCAGGAACTCGCCTACGAGATGATCTCGATCATGGCCCTTGAGCGGGGTTTCGGCCTCGCGGCGCCGCAGGTCGGGGAGTCAGTGCGCCTCTTCGTGACACAGGGAATGGCTGAGGGGGATCTCCCGATTGTCTATGTGAACCCGAGGTTTATCGCCGTGGACGGAGCGCTCGAGGGTGAGGAAGAGGGATGCTTGAGCCTTCCTGCGATCCGCGGTCAGGTGCGAAGGCAGAAGCATGTCGTGATTGAGGCGCAGGACCTCACCGGGCTCACATTCCGACTCGAGGCCGATGACTGGCATGCGCGCTGCTGGCAGCACGAGATGGATCATCTCGATGGGATCCTGATCATTGACCGGATGTCGGCGATCGACCGACTGGTCAACCGTAAGAAGCTCCGCGCGCTCGAAGCGGCCCACGAGGGAGTGTGACGGCCCCCGTCCCGATTGCGCTCCTGGGAAGCGGGCCGTTTGCGATTCCGTCGTTCGACGCGATCGTCGATCGCCCTGACGAGGCGGGTGTGCGGGTCGCGCTGGTCATCTCGCAGCCGGATCGGCCCTCCGGGCGAGGGCGCAAGTGCCAGTTGACCCCGGTCAGCGCCTGGGCCATGCAGCGCGGGATCGAACTCCTGCGCGCCGAGGATGTCAATGATGGTTTGGCGAGGCTGCGGCTCGACGAACTGCGCGTCAGGCATGCCGTCGTGATCGCCTTCGGCCAGAAACTTTCTCCCGCGCTCCTCGAGGGCATTGCCGCGATCAATCTGCACGGGTCACTTCTGCCACGATGGCGCGGCGCGGCGCCGATCCAGCGGTCGATGATGGCCTGTGACGCGCGCGTCGGAGTGAGCGTCATCGAGGTTTCAGCGAGGATGGACGCGGGGCTCGTATTCGCGCAGGCATCGACCGAACCCGCGCCGGCTGAGGTGTCCGGGGAACTCCACGACCGGCTCGCGCATCTGGGTGTCGAGCCGCTGCTCGCGTCGCTCGCGGGGCTCGTGCGTGGTGGGATGGCTGCGCTGGGCGGTAAGGCGCAGGATGAGTCGCTCTCGACGCGTGCGCGGAAGCTCTCACGCGCCGACGCCTGGGTCGATTTCGCTGCACCCGCGGCCGCGGTCGCGGCGCGGATCAATGGACTGAGTCCATGGCCGGGAGTGGACGCGAGCATGGAGGGACTGCCCGTCAAGCTCCTGCGAGCGCGCGTCGGCGTCGGAGCTGTCGACGGTGCACCGGGCATCGCGCCCGGGACGATTCTTGCGGACGGGTCGGTCGCGTGTGCCATTGGGTCGGTTGCGGTTCTCGAAGTGCAATGCCCAGGGGGGCGTCCCTGTTCGCTCGACTCGTATCGAAACGGGCGACGACTCGCCCCGCTGAGCCGCATCGCCTGCCCGCAGAAACCTGTGGCCCCGTCGGGTGGGGACTGAGGGTGGTCGAGCGACTGGATCTCTCGACCAGCGAGCTCGACTATCCCCTGGACGAGTCGCTGATTGCGACACGACCGGCGAATCCTCGGGACTCTGCGCGGATGCTCGTCTATTTCAGGCGCGAGGACCGCATTGAACACCGTCGAGTGCGCGACCTTCCCGAGTATCTCGTCGCGGGATCAACGATGGTCGTGAATGACACTCGGGTGGAGCCGCTGCGGTTTGTCGCCAGGCGACTGCGCGATGGCCGCGAGACCGAGGGACTGTTTGTGGAGTCGCGTGGGGAGGGTCGCTGGGCGATTCTTCTGAAGGGGGCGCGGAGATTCCGCGATAAGGACACGCTCGAGCTGATCGCTCCGGGAGTGGAGACGGGCCGAGGGGACATGATCGAAGTCGAAAGGAACGCGCAGGGCGAGTGGGAGGCCCGGTTCGTCTCCGAAGGATCTGCCGAAGCGGCGTGGATGCGTTCCGGAAGGACGCCGCTTCCTCCATACATCCTCAAGGCGCGGAAGGTGCGGCGGGACGGCGATGCGGATGACTCCGCTGATCGCCACGACTATCAGACGGTCTACGCCTGGGAGCGTGCGATCGGACATGGCCTTCCGAGCTGCGCCGCGCCGACGGCGGGACTTCATTTCACCAAGGAACTCCTTGAGGCGGTCGCTCGCAAGGGCGTAACCATCGCGAGCGTCGAGCTTCAGGTGGGTTCAGGGACCTTCAAGCCGGTCGAGTCCGCACGGCTCATCGATCACCCGATGCACCGGGAACGATGCCGGATCCTGGCGGGTGGTCTCATCGCGCTCGCCGCGTCCAATCCAGCCCTATCACTTGTTGTTGGAACCACTTCCGTGCGTGTTCTCGAGACGATTGGCTGGCCAATCTCCGCCGATCTCGCCCTGGCGGCACGCCAGGCCATCGCCGCGGGGGATCCCATGTCCGTGGTCGCCGAGTTCGATACCCGTCTCCTCATCAGCCCCGGGTACGAGTTCCACTGGACGAGTCGCCTCCTCACCAACTTCCACTTGCCAAGGTCAACGCTCCTGGCACTCGTCGGCGCGCTCGTCGGTCTCGATCGACTCAAGGCCCTGTATCAAGAGGCCCAACGGGAGGGATACCGCTTCTACTCGCTGGGGGATGCGATGTTGATCCTGCCTTGAAGGTGCAGCAACTCGACGGCCGATAGAGTCGCTTGAGCGGCGCATGAAGTTGTCCCATCTGCTTGCCAGCTTTCCTGGCATCAATGTCATTCGGGGGAGCGATTCGATGGTGGAGTCGATCACCGACGACTCCCGTCAAGTGGCTCCTGGGTCGCTATTCATCGCCCGCAGGGGTTCCGTCACCGACGGGCGGGCATTCATCGAGGATGCGCTGTCCCGCGGCGCGTCGGCGGTCGTCGAGGCCGCACCGACGGAGGCTGTCGCCCTTGCCCATGCCTTCTACGGCCATCCAGCCTCATCACTGCGAATGGTCGGCATCACCGGGACGAACGGGAAGACGACGACCTCGTTTCTCCTGCAGCAGCTCCTCAGCACTGCCGGATCAAGGTGCGCCCTGATAGGGACCGTGCTCACGGACGACGGGGCTACCCGGACTCCGTCCTCGCTGACGACCCCGGGAGCGTGTGAGTTGGCGGCGCTTCTGGCGAGGATGGTCTGCAACGACTGCGCCGCCGTCGCCATGGAGGTCTCCAGCCACGCGCTTGACCAGGGCCGCGTCGATGGCATCGAGTTCAGCGTCGGCGTCTTCACCAACCTGACCGGTGACCATCTCGATTATCACGAGACGATGGACGCATACGCCTCGGCGAAGGCGATGCTGTTCGCTGGTCTTCGCGGGGGAGATTCGGCGGTTGTCAACGCCGACGATCCTTGGCATGAATCCATGGTGCGCAACTGCAAGGGGCGGGTGATCCGCTGCAGCATCGATGACCCGGGCGCGGAGTGCGTGGCTCGCATTGTTCGCGGCGGGGTCTCGGCGATGGATGTCGAACTGCGCGGACCGTGGGGTGAAGTCGAAGTGACGCTGCCGTTTGTCGGAGCCCACAATGCGATGAACGCGATCGAGGCCGCGGCCGCGGCCTGGGCGTTGGGGGTCGGTCGGGAGGGGATCGCAATTGGGCTTGCCAACGCCAAGGCGCCGCCCGGACGGCTCGAGCGGGTGAGCGGAGCTGACTCTCCCTTCGCCGTGCTGGTCGATTACGCCCACACCGACGACGCGCTGCTCAATGTGCTCTCGGCGCTGCGCAAAGTTGCGGGAACGGGGCGGATCATCACGGTCTTTGGCTGCGGCGGCGACCGTGATCGCACGAAGCGCCCGCGAATGATGCGGACTGCGGCGGAGTACTCCGATCATGTGATCGTGACGAGCGACAATCCACGAACGGAAGATCCGGCGGCGATCATCGCGGAGATTCTGGTGGGAACGCCAGAGGGCTCGGCCACCATCATTGAGTCGGACATCGACCGGACGAAGGCGATCCGCCGCGCGGTGTCGCTGGCGAACGCTGGCGACATCGTCCTCATCGCCGGCAAGGGGCACGAGGACTATCAGATCATCGGCCGCGAGAAGCGGCCATTCGACGACCGCGCCATCGCCCGTGAGGCACTCGGGCAGCCACACGCAACGCGCGCACTGACAGGAGTTCACGCATGACCATATCGACGACAGAGAACGCAATTCCGATGAACCAGACGACCCCGAGGGCCGCGCAGAGTGCGCCCTTCATGACGCCTGACGAATTGTGTGCGGCCGTCGGGGGGACCTGGGCCCTCAAGCCCCAAGCGTCAGGGGCGACTCTCGGAATCGGCACCGACACGAGGAGCGATCTCGGCAACCGGATCTTCTTCGCGCTCACGGGGCCGAGACATGACGCGCACGACCACCTTCTCGAAGCGGCACGGAGTGGCGCACGGATTCTCGTCGTCGAGGAGTCGAAGTGGGGCTGTGTGCGGCTGACCGACGCTCCGTCAACCGCAGTGCTGCTCGTCAAGGACACGCGCGCGGCGCTGGCGGCCACGGCGCAGGCGTGGAGACGCGGCCTGCTTGGAACGCAGGTGATTGCGATCACGGGGAGCGCGGGGAAGACAACCTCGCGGCGGCTCGCCGAAGGGGTGCTGGCCACGCGACTGACGGGTTCTGCGAGCCCCAAGAGTTTCAACAACGACATCGGTGTACCGATCACGATCTGTGGGGCGCACCGTGGCGACGACTTTCTCCTCGTCGAGATCGGGATGAATGCTCCCGGCGAGGTCGCGCAGCTGGGCGCGCTGGCGGCACCGGACATCGCCGTCATCACGATGATCGGGAAGGCGCACCTCGAGGGGCTCGGATCGGTCGACGCGATCATCCGCGAGAAGTTTGAACTCGTGTCGGCACTGCGCTGCGGCGGTCTCGCGGTGGTGCGCGGCGACAACACGCTCCTCGATTCGGCTCTCGAAGGCGCGAAGCCGACGGGTGTGCGTGCGGTGCGCTTCGGAGTCGGTCCTCTCAATCATGTGAGGCTGCGATCGCGCAGCGTGCGGCGCGAGGGAGGGCAGGATGTCGTCGCGGAAGTCTGCGGGCGCAGGCTCGCCTTCTCGCTCGCCCTCGAGGGAGCGCACAACGCCATGAATGCCATGGCGGCGATCGCCATCGGAGTTGATCGCGGCCTCGGCGACGAAGAGATCGCCCGAGGGCTCGCGTCGGTGCGCCCGAGCGACATGCGGTTCGTCCGTCAGTCGATCGGCGGGCTGACCATCTTCAATGATGCCTACAACGCCAATCCTGATGCGGTGATGGCGGCACTTTCGGCCTTCGCGGAGCTCGCTCCCACCGGGGCACGGCGTGTGACGGTGCTGGGTGACATGCTGGAACTTGGTGCGGCGGGGCCAGCGCTCCATGAAGAGATCGGCCGGGCCGTCGGAACTGGCGTCGGCGGACCACCTCCTGATGTTGCGATATTCGTCGGCGCACTGTCGGCCCACGCCGCGCACGCCTGCGCTGATCGGGCATCGTGCAAGGTGATGCATGTGCCCGACCTCAGCGCCGCGTCGGTGACCGCGGTGATCGCCGAACTCCTGCCCGGAGACGCGGTGCTCCTCAAGGGATCCCGCGGGATCGCGCTCGAGCGGCTCTTGGCGAGCCTCTATGAGCGGCTGGCGGCCTGATGCTCTACGCGCTCATCGAGAGTCTGCAGGGATGGCTCGACAATCGCGGGCTCTCGTGGCTCGTGATGGTGATGTACCAGTTGGAGTTTCGCGCGCTCCTGGCGGCGCTGCTCTCATTCGCTCTGGTCCTCGCCTTCGGGCGAAGAGTGATCGAATGGCTGCGTTCGAAGCGGATCGGCGACAGCGCGCAGTTCGGCATGGATGGCGTGAACCAGCTGATGCAGAGCCGCGCGGGCACGCCGACGATGGGGGGAATCCTCATCTGCGGCGCACTTCTCGCCAGCACGCTGCTGCTCGCCGATGTCCTGCACAACCGCTACGCGCAGCTCGGGATCATCGTGGTTGTGTGGCTCGGAGTCGTCGGTGGATTCGATGACTGGCTCAAGCTCACGCAGCATCGGCGCGAGCCCGGTGTCCGCGACGGGCTGTTCGCATGGGAAAAGCTGCTCTTTCAGGTCGGTGTCGGGCTGGTCGTCGGATTCTTTCTCTACCGCGCGGGCGGGTCAGACGGCGCCCATGTCCTCAACCTGCCGTTCCAGCGGACCTATGTACCGACGCCCTCGATCGAGTCGATGATCCAGCCGCCCAGCCTCGCCCCTGGCGTCATTGTCCTCGGTGTCGGCGCGTTCACGATCCTCGCGACGCTGTGGATCACTTCCATGTCAAACGCTGTGAACATCACCGATGGGATGGATGGCCTCGCCACTGGAAATCTGATCATCGCAGGGCTCGCCGTGATGGTGCTCGCGTGGATCGCAGCGAGTCCGCGCGCCGCGTACTTCCTGATGGTGCCGGAGGTGGACGGAACGGGCGAACTGATGGTGATGGCCGGGGCCATGGTGGGGGCCTGTCTCGGATTCCTCTGGTTCAACTGCAGCCCGGCGAGTGTCTTCATGGGCGACACAGGCAGCCTCGCGCTGGGGGGACTGCTCGGGTACATCGCCATCGCCATCCGGCAGGAGATCCTCCTGCTGCTGATCTGCGGCATATTCCTGCTGGAAATAGGCTCGGTCGTGGCGCAGGTCGGGTACTTCAAGTACACGCGCAGGAAGTTCGGCCAGGGGAAGCGGATCTTCCGATGCACGCCGATCCATCACCACTTCCATCTCGGGGGATGGAAGGAGCAGCAGGTGGTGGTGCGCTTCTGCGTGGTGACGGTCGTCCTGACGACGATCGCGCTCGTGAGCCTGAAACTGCGATGATCGTAGGGCGGGCGCGCAGCGCCGTCAGCTAACCAGCGCCAGAATGAAGGTCGCGCTGGCGCCGAGATACTGGGCGCGGCTGAGCGCATCGCAGCGCAGTCGTTCGGAGTTCGCTGCGCACTCTGGTCTACGGGCACTGCCCGGGCGTGCCTTGGCCGCCCACGGGTGAAGTCTTGTAGATCATCTTCCAGCCGCCGCCGGGAAGTCCAACAACAAACGGATCGGTGATCTCGCGGTCGCTGGGCGCGTCGAGTCGGACACCAGGCTCGAGTGTCCATGCCAGGCCCGTTGGCGAAGTCATGCTGTAGAAGGTGTCCTGCCCGCCAACGCCCTGCCCGAATCCATACATTCGGAAGCCACCCCCAGAGAGGCGCACGGGCGCGGTCACACCGTAGTTGGCGGGGCTCAACATGCCCACCTGTGTGAACGAGAGTCCGTCGGTGCTGTGGGCAACCACTGTCCCAGACTCGAGTGCCATTACATGCATGATCCAACCGTCGGCCACTGCAAACACATCAGGATCGACCAGCCCTTCCATGGCGAACGCGGTGCCCACGCGAGCAAAGTTGACGCCATCGAGACCTACCGCAAGGTCGATCGGATGCGACCCCGGCCCGCCCGGATTCTCGGCCGTCGCGTAGTAGTAGAGACGGATCGAACCGTCTCCCATGACGATGGCACACGGATCGACTTCCTTGAGAGTCGTCGCGCCCGTTACGACGATCGGCTCGCGCGCGCTCCATGTCGCGCCGCCATCGGTCGAGACGATCGTCGAGATGTGCTCTGGCGTGTCGCAGGCATCGACGAAGTAGGAGCGCAGGACATCGTTGCCGTTCTCCACGCGTGATATGAGGCACGGCACGCTCGCCGCCTCGATGATGGGCTCGTCAAGGTTGTCTTTCACCCAGATGAGCCCGTCCGCGCTTGATGCGGATCGGAGGTCGTGGGTCACCGGTCCTTGTGAGCCGCCGCCACCGCCACCGCCGCCCCCCCAGCCCGCTAGCAGGATCGCCATGTCTTGGCCAAGAACGACCCCATCGTCGCTGAGGTCGGCATCGGCAACATCTGTGTCCCACGCCGCGAGGATCAGCGCAAGATCAGCGGCATCCACCGTGCCATTGCCGGTGAGGTCGCCGACGCGGGGACGAGGCGGTCGCGCCGCCATCTCCTGCATGATTGGGCGCAGGAATGGTTCCAGCGCCGTCGTCTCCGCAATGGTCGAGACCAGCATCGTCCCCTGAAACACCTGGTTTGCGGCGTTCGAGCCTGCGCCCGTGGCTCCATTGACGCGCGCGAAACGGGTTCGTCCCGCGCCGCCGCTCGCGGCGTTTACCGCCCGATTGTTGAGTTTGATGGTGTGCAGGTGATCGGGCTGAACATGATCGGCTGTCGACTGCACCGCGATGAAATCGCCGCCGAACTGATTGACGAAGTTCGTCGGTTCGTGCTCGAACCACCAGAGGTTGTCCGCGATGTCGTGACCGGTGAATCCCGCGGTGTCGCTGCGATCGGCAGGGCCCTCCCACTCGACGAGTGACTTCACCTGCGGCGTATGGGGGTAGCGGGCGAGCGCTCCCGCAGACATGGTGATGCCGAACGAGCGCGACTGCACATGTATGTTCTGCGAGTCCACATCCGAGCGGCCTGCGACATACTTGAGGATCTGATGCAGCCCATCCTGCTGGATGAATCCGCCGAAATCCTCGACGGTGTATGCGCCACCATTGGTGCTCTGGCCTCGTCCATCGGGATCGAACTTGACCGTGACGAATCCGAGGTTCGCCTGCGCCTGCATGTTCGCGTCGGAGAATGCCGCATTGGTGCCCGTGCCTCCGGGGACATAGACGATGGCCGGATAGCGCACGCCCGGCTGCGGATTCGTCGGCCGAAATGTCAGCGTGAAGAGTTGGACGCCGCTCGTTGGGTTGGGGACCCACGCCACCGTGGGTTGGCCCTGACCATGCGCCGCGGACGCCAGCGTGATGGCGAGGATGACAAGGATGAACGGGGCGAATCGGGAGGTTCTGCCTGTCATGTGTGTTCTCCTGCGGTGGGGTGCCGCTGGTGATTGCCCCTGGGGGTCCATTCTGGGACGAGAATGTTGGGGCAGCCTGTGAATCCCGGGGTTTCGTCGCGTATCTCTCTTCATGGAAGTTCACTCAGGAGACTATTCGACTCCAAGCCGCTTCCTGTAGGCGTGTGCGCGGCGACCCTTGCCGCCGTTGTGCTTCCGGCAGCGGCGCAGTGTCCGGGGGATCTCATGGAGGATGGGATCGTGGGCGGCTCTGATTTGGGCGCGCTACTGGGTGCCTGGGGAACTGACAGCAGCGAGGCTGACCTGACCGCCGACGGAGTCGTCGATGGCGCCGATTTGGGTGCATTGCTCACCTACTGGGGTCCGTGCCCGGTTCAATGGGCGACAGTTCTTGAGCAGATCCCCGATCCAGTAGTTGTGACTGATGCAACACTTCGCGCGGCGATCGCGGCGACTGGTCTGCCATGGCGCGATCGCGACAACGCCAGCAACATCGAGATGCTGCTTGTGCCGCCTGGCACATTCATGATGGGCAAGAGCCCAGGCGACCCGGAGGCGTGGTCAGACGAGTCACCCCAGCATCAAGTCACCTTGACGAGTGCGTTCTACATGGG
>SIAD01000017.1 GCA_009691915.1 Phycisphaerales bacterium | reverse complement strand
ATGATGCCCGGGAACAACCGTTCGCGGAAGTAGTGCCAGTCGCGTCGGAATCCGGCAATGGCAGGCTCGGGGAATCCATGTCCGTACCCAAAGCCCGGCGGCCCTTCAATCTGCGACGGGAGAATCCGGCTCTGCACCGAATAGGTCGCTGTCGATCCATCCATATAGGAGTGGGTGATCGCTTCAGGATGCCAGAACGCAGGCCAGTCGATCCACCCCTGCCACCCGGTTGCAGGAACAGGATTCGCGTCGGGGGTCCCCGCAGGTGTCCGTGGATCGAACAGCCATCCTCCAGCGTTGTAGGCGAGTTGATTTGCGCGGCGGTCGTCCTCGACGATTGCGCACAGCATCTGCGATGGATGTTTGATGAACGCCGCGTGCGTGGACTTCCACTGGTTCGGGTTGACTCCCTTGGCGCAGAACCAAGTGTGCCAGGCGGTCGCCCTGTCTATGCCATCCTCCGGAATCGTCGTGCCGACAAAACCGTTGAACGAGTACGAGCGAATGCGATCAGTCGTCGGTTCGAGCGGCGATCTGTACGCGTGGGGACTCCCGATGTATGCGAAGAGCCTTCCCTTCTCAAGCGCCGCCGGCGCCTCGTACTCCACTCCCGCAATGACGGTCATGTTCGGGGCGTACGACGCGACCCATCCGTGATAGGCCGTCTGAGTCATGTTCCCCTTGTTGATCACGATGTGAAACGCACCGCACGCGTTGTTCAGTGGGAAGTCGAAGTCAAACCCAGGCCAGATCTTTGTCTGACTGCTCGCATAGGCGCCGCCGTTATCGGTTGCATACGACACCTGCGCCAGCGCGAGGGTCCGCTGATTGTTGAGGCATCGGGCAGTCTGCGACAGAAACCGCGCCTTCTCGAGTCCGACGACGAGGATCGCCACCAAGAGCCCGATGATGGCCACGACCACGAGGAGTTCGACCACCGTGAAGCCCCGCAGAGGGCTCTCGGGCGCAGCGGTCGATACTGGACTGAGGCTCCTCATGTGTCACAGGGTAACAGTGATACATACGCAACTGATGGGTCGCGGATGGCAGGTCATCATCCGAATGCCAGCAAGCGCGAGCTGCTGTGCGGTACTCTCGTCCGCATGAAGAATACTTCCACGCATGCAGCATTCGCGATTGTTGCGGCGCTCGCAGCGGCGATGATGTCGAGCGCGGCGCTCGCTCAGACCCCTCCCGCCGACCAACCCAAGACGCCCCCGCCGGCGACCTCCGACGACAAGAGCGCAAAGCCCCCCGAGGCAAAGAAGCCCGAGGCAAAGAAGCCTGCGAAGGAGACCGCGAAGAGCAAGGAGAAAGCCAAGGAGAAGGCCAAGGAGAAAACGGACGAGGACGCCGCGAAAAAGGCCGTTGAAACACCGCCCCCAGAGACGGCCCCCGCGAGCGATGTCCCACCCGAACTGCAGAAGTACGCGAAGATCGCGGCTGGCGGGAAGTTCAAGGAGTATGTTGCACTGGCCGCTGAACGGCAGAAACTCTTCCAGCGGAGTTCGACACTGCGCATGACGATGCGGGGGACCGAGACTACGGACGCGCAGCGCGAGGAGCTGGCATCGATCCAAGGGGCGATCGGCAAGGTCAGCGAACGAATGGACGGCTTCGTGACCGGCAAGACCTTCACCCAGGACGAGTATGCGGCGATGGACTGGATCGTTCAGGAGCAGATGCGACTGCATCCGCTGGAGTGATTCGTCCGATGGGTCTCCAGTGCAACATTGACCAGCGTGGGCGGCTGCTCCGTGTCCTCGCCGGCGCGCTGATTGGGGGCCCGGGCTGGCTCCTCATCGTGCTCCGCTTTACCGGGATCGTGACGGGCGATTGGGCTTGGTTTGTCGGAGGGTTCTTAGCTTTCCTCGGGCTGGTTCTTGTGCTGCAGGGAGCGCTGGGCTGGTGCGCGCTTCGCGCCATCGCAATGGGGAACCAGGATTGAGGCGTCCCGACCTGTGCGCAACGCGCAGCTGAGACGATGAGTTGCAATGAGCGCCATCCAGCGTCGAGTGGAGGACCGTGTTCGCTCTTTCGAGACCCGGATCTCATGTCGGCCCTCGTGTGTGGGCTGCTGCTTGGCGGAGGCCTCGTGGCACCACGCTTCAGCGGTAGCGAGACACTCGTTCTCTGCCTGCTGCTGGGGTCTTGCCTCGCCGGTGGCTGGCATGTGACGGTCCGATCGATCCAGCAGGTGCTGAAACGCCAACTTGATGTCGATCTCCTGATGCTCGTGGCCGCGATCGGTGCTGGTGCCGTTGGACAGATCGATGAATCGGCGATCCTGCTATTTCTCTTCTCGCTGGGGCACGGCCTCGAGGGGCTCGCCACCGAACGGGCGCGCAATGCGATTCGCGCGCTCGGGAATCTGACTCCAAAGGTTGCGCGCGTCGTGCGCAATGGCGGCGAGCTCGAACTTCCCATCGAGCAGATCGAGGTTGGCGATCTTGTGCGCGTGAAGCCAGGAGAGCGGATCCCGGTCGATGGGGCGGTGCGCGAAGGAAGCTCCGCGGTCGATCAGAGCCCGATCACCGGCGAGAGTGTGCCGGTGCGAAAGGAGCCAGGCGGACAGGTCTTCGCCGGAACGGTCAACGGGGACGGACTGCTGCTGGTGGCCTCGACCAAGCTGGCGAGCGAGTCAACGATGGCCCGGATGATCCGGCTCGTCGAGGAGAGCCAGGCGAACAAGGGACGGACCCAGAGGATGTCGGAGAAGTTCACGCGCATCTACACACCCATCGTGCTGGTGGCGGTGCCCGCGCTCGTGGGCGGGTTGATGGTCTTCGCCGCGATGCCGTTTGAGGATGCGTTCCTGCGGGCGATGGCGGTGCTTGTCGGGGCGTCGCCGTGCGCTCTCGTGATATCAACGCCAAGCGCGGTGCTCGCGGGGATTGCTCAGGCGGCGCGCAACGGCGTGCTCATCAAGGGCGGCGTGCACCTCGAGTCGCTTGGGACCGTGCGGGCGATCGCATTCGACAAGACGGGGACGCTGACAGAGGGTCGGCCCGAGATCACAGACATCGTCGCGGCCGAAGGGTCGACCGAGTCGGAGACACTGTCGATCGCCGCAGCGCTCGACCGAGACTCGTCGCACCCTCTGGCGCGGGCGGTAATGCGCCGAGCAAACGCGGATGGTGTTGCTTCTCCGGAAGTACGCGAACTCCGCGCCATCCCGGGGCGGGGGATGGAGGGGATCGTCCTCGGTCAGCGCGCCCTCATCGCCGGACCAAAGTCGTTCGGTCGCGAGGGTATTCCTGCGATTCCTCCGATGCTCGCGGCGAGAGTCGCCGCCATCGAATCCGAGGCGAAGACCGTATCGGTGGTCGCGCTCGGCGATCGCGTGGTCGGAGCGTTCGGGATCGCCGACCGAGTGCGGCCAGCTGGCGCGGCCATCATCGCCCGACTCAGGGGGCTCGGAATCAAGCGCGTCGTGATGCTCACTGGGGACAACGCGTTCGTCGCACGGGCGGTCGCCCTACCGCTTGGCGTCGACGAGTTCAAGGCCGGGCTTCTCCCCGAGACCAAGATCGAAGAAGTGAAACAGTTGATGGCCAAGTGGGGACCGACCGCAATGATCGGGGACGGCGTCAACGACGCGCCCGCCCTCGCGACAGCCACGGTCGGGATTGCGATGGGCGCGACGGGCACCGATGTCGCGCTCGAGGCGGCCGATGTTGCGCTGATGGCTGATGACCTCGCGAAGCTCGCCTTCGCCGTCGGTCTGAGCCGCGCAGCCCGCAGGACGATCATGCAGAATGTCCTGATTTCGCTGGGTGTCGTGGCGCTGCTCATTCCCTTCGCGGCTCTGGGGATTGTGCCGCTCGGGTTCGCCGTTGTGGCGCATGAGGGGAGCACGGTGATCGTCGCATTCAACGCGCTGAGACTTCTCGGGTACAAGGACAGGCCATGACCACTCGACGACTGGCCGTTCTTGTCATGCTCTCGCTCTCGTCGGCAAGCGCCGCGGTGGCGCAGGAGAGCACCGCGAGCAAGACCGTGCCAACCGCGATCGAAGTGATCAAGAAGACGATCACCGCTGAGCAGCTGCGCACCGAAGTGACGGAACTTGCCAGTGACGAGATGGGCGGACGGTTCTTTCGGAGTCCGTTCGCGGAGAAGGCTGCCTTGTGGATCAGCGCACGGCTTGAGAGTGCAGGACTAACTCCCACGCGCACGGCAATCGACTCGAATCCTGAGACGGGGCCGAACCTCGTTGCCTCCATGCCCGCGCCGACCTCTGGCGCGACGCCGGGCTACATCCTCGTCACCGCGCACTACGACCACCTGCGTCCGAGACGCTCAGGTGAAGACAAGATCCACAACGGAGCCGACGACAACGCCTCGGGCGTCGCCGGGTTGCTCGGTGTTGCCCGCGCGCTGCGGGCGTGCGCCGGGAGTGAACACGAGGCGAGGTGCATGGTTCTGTTCGTCGCCTTCAACGGCGAGGAAGCGGGAATGGTTGGATCGCGCGCCTTCGTCAAGAACCCGCCGGTGCCGCTTCATGAGATCCGCGGCGTCTTCAACATGGACATGATCAGCCGGGGAAAACCACGCGAGATCTTCCTCGACGCGGGCCCGGTGGGGGCGAGCGTCATCGCGACACTCAAGAAGGCGAATGAGCAGGTGGGGCTGTCTCTTCGCGTCGACGAGCACCCGGAGTGGCTCAACCGAAGCGATCAGGGGCCGTTCCTTCAGAAGAAAGTTCCCGCTGTGCTCTTCTCGGTCGAGGATCACGAGGACTACCACCGAGTGAGCGATGAGGTCGCAAAGATCGACGCGCCCTTGGCGGCCGCGGTCGCGCAGCTCGTCGCTCTCGCTGTGATCGAGATGTCGCGGGAGCCGTTCACGCCACGGGAGGCACCGACCGAAGTGCGCCCCGCAAGCGTGCCGGCGCCATCCGTCGCTCCACCTCAGGGCGCGTCGTCGGGAATCCTGCGGCCGTGGGGGTCGGACGCTTCGCGCTGACGGGATAGGTCGATCTCTCCTTCGCGCACGAGGCGCTCGCGCATGGCGGCGTCGGTCACATGCTCGAGTTTCATCGCCGTGTCGTGCACATGGTCGGGCGCCAGGGCAAGCTTCCGAGTCAGGTAGAGCTCCCACAGTCGATGCGATCGAACCAGTGCTGCTCCCTCTCGTCGGCCACGGTCGGAGAGGGCGATCGCGTCCCTACGCCCTGCCGAACTCCCGCCTTCGACGAGCCCATCGTGCGAGAGAGCGCGAACCGCAATGCGTGCGATCCACGGACGCGTCTGCGCGCCGCCGATGAGCAGGTCGCGTAGTTCCCGCACTCCCACCCGTCGCCCATCTTCGTCGAGCCGCCACAAGAGACCCAGTGCGTCTTCGCGGGCAATCCGCAGGGCGAGACGGGCGCGATCCACGCCACGCCTGAGGATCCCTCGCCGCGGTGCGACCATGAGGCACGCCACGAAGATCGCACCCAGTGAGGCCGCGACGGACCCGGCGGTCGATGCGTCCCGTCCACCGGCGACGACCATCGGGGCCACGGACGACGCTAGCCAGTGACCCGCAAACGCCGCCACGATGCCTGTCGCCATGGCGCACGCGACCACGCCTCCGAGTCGATCGCTGAAGAGGCGCGCCGAGGCCGCGGGAATGATCATCATCGCAACAACGAGAATGCTTCCGACCGACTCGAACGCCGCGACGCATGTTGCCGCGGCCATTCCTAGGACGATCCCCTCGATCCATTTCGGTCGCATTCCGAGCGTGCCTGCAAGCGCGGGGTCGAACGCCGTCACGAGAATCTCCTTCCAGAGCAGGATCGCGACGAGAATGTTCGCGGCGCAGACTGACCCCAGGACGACGGCGGCCCTCGGAATGCTGGCACCCATGAGCGACACGGTGTCGAGCGGTGCTAGTTCGACCGCCCCGTAGAGGACGCACGATGGATCAAGATCGACTTTGTCCGCAACCTGGACGATCACAATGAGTCCGATGGCGAACATCGTCGTGAAGGTGATTCCCATTGCGGCGCCCGGATCGATTCGTCCCAGCCGCGCCAGCGCGCCCGACCCGACGGCAACGACAACTCCCGCGAGTGCTGCGCCGAGGAACATCCAGAGCGGATCCCTCGTGCCCGAGACGAGAAATCCGAGCGCGATTCCAGGCAGTACTGCGTGCGAGACCGCATCGGCGAGCATCGCGTTCCGTCGCACGACCAAGAATGCCCCCGGCACGGCACAGGCGACGGCGCAGAGCGCGCTGATGGCGACGATCCATCCATCAACGGCCCAGGTCCAGCTGGTCACAGCCGCCCCCCTGCCGCGCGGGCGATGAGTCCATTGCGCGGAGCCACGAGCAGGGCAGCTGCAAAGATCGCTGCCGCCACAACGACGATGCACGGACCAGTCGGAAGGCTAGGCCCGAGGCTGCTGGCGATCGTTCCGCCGATTCCGCTCGCTGCACCGAGCGCCGCGGCGATGACGAGCATGGCGCCGAAGCGATCGGTGAGAAGTCGCGCCGTCGCTGCGGGGATCACAAGGAGCGCAAGGATCAGGATCAGCCCGACCGCCTGCAGTCCCGCGATGACGACTCCCGTCACCACGAGGAGCACGAGGGCATCGAGGCACTTTGTCGAACGACCGATCGCCTTGGCGAAGGGCTCATCGAAACAAAGGAGCCGGAGTTCCTTGGAGAGGGCAAGGACGACGAGGATGCACACCAAGGCGACGGCCATCGCAAGGTCGAGATCGCTCCGCACCATCGACGCGGCGTGACCGGTCACAAATGTGGAGAGTCCTGCCTGGTTTCCTTGGGGGGAAGCCTGGATGACTGTGAGCAGCGCCGCGCCCAGCCCGAAGAATGACCCGAGGACGATCGCCATCGCCGTGTCCTCGCTGACGCGCGCAATGCGACGGATCGCCGCTACGCCGACGACTCCTGCGAGACCTCCCGCCCCCGCGCCGAGCATCAATGCCCACACTTCCTTGCCGGAACCACCAAGCGCGAGCGACGCGAGATACGCGACCGCGATGCCGGGCAGAGTCGCGTGACCAAGCGCATCGCCCATGAGCGCACGCTTGCGCAGGAGCATCAGCGTGCCCGCGAGACCTCCCGCTGTTCCGAGCAGTGCCGATGCTCCCGCAACAACGAGGGTGTTGTAGTCGAGTCCGATCATCCGTTCAGCCGCGCTGCGCCCCCTGCAGCCGCTCCCCCGCCTCATCAAGGAGTGTCAGGCGACCGCCGTAGGTCTCGCGTAGATGCGCGTGCGTCATGACTTCGTGCGTCGGCCCGGCGGCGATCACGCGCGTGTTGAGCAGCACGACCCAGTCAAAGTAGGCCGACGCGCTCTCAAGGTCGTGGTGAACGACGAGCGCGGTGCGCCCCTCGCCGCGCATCTTTCGGAGGACACCGACGATCGCCTGCTCGGTGGCGGCATCGACGGAGGCAAATGGCTCGTCCATTAGATAGAGCCTGGCCTCCTGCGCCAGCGCGCGCGCGAGAAAGACCCGCTGCTGCTGCCCGCCCGAAAGTTGCCCGATCTGGCGGTGGGCGTACTCCGAGATCCCCACCGACTCAAGCGCAGCATGGGCGCGTTCGCGCTCCGCACTTCCGGCGCGACGAAGCCAGCCGAGTCTCCCGTAGGTCCCCATCATCACGACATCGAACACGCTGACGGGAAAGTCCCAGTCGACGCTTTCGCGCTGCGGGACATAGCCGACGAGCGCGCGCTGCGTTTCATAGGGTTTTCCGAACACCGTCACCCGCCCCGACGCCGCAGGAACGAGCCCGAGACACGCCTTCAGGAGTGTGCTCTTGCCCGCACCATTTGGTCCGATGATCCCCACGATCGATCCCGCAGGGATGTCGAGGTCGATGTCCCACAGGACAGGCTTGCGGTGATACGCGACGGTGAGCGCATGGATTCCCAGTGGGCTCGACTTCGAATGCTCCCTCACGGAGTCTCCATCGGCGGCGGAGTGCCACCGAGTGCCTTCACGATGGTCGCCGCATTGGTGGTGACCATCCCGACATAGGTGCCATCAAAGGTCCCGGGCTTCCCCATCGCGTCGGAATAGAGGGATCCGCCGATGATGACCTCGCGGCTACGCGCCCTCGCCCCTTCGACGAGAGCCCGCACATTCTTGTCCGAGACGCTCGTCTCGACGAACACCGCGGGGACCTTCCGCTCGACGAGCATGTCGATGATCCGCCGGATGTCCGCAAGCCCCGACTCGCTCTCGGTTGACACGCCCTGGATTCCCATCACGAGGACCCCGTAGTGTCGCCCGAAATAACTGAATGCGTCGTGCGCAGTGACGAGGACGCGCCTCGAAGAATCAACGGTGGCGATCGCCTCCGCGATCCGCCGGTCCGCGGCCAGCCATCGCTCGCCGAGCGCCGTGGCTCGCTCTTGGTAGATCGTGGCGTTGGCGGAGTCCCGTTCTCCGAGCACTTTCGCGACATGTAGCGCGGCCTTCGCCCACATCGTCGGATCCATCCAGACATGGGGATCGGGATGTCCGTGCGACCCCTCGGGTCTGAGGAGCGTGGAGGGATCGAGCCCCGCGCCGACCTCGATGACCAGTGCCCCCTTCTCCCTCAGCTTTGGAAAGACATCCTGCATGCGCCCCTCGAGCATGAGTCCGTTGGCGACGACGATGTCCGCCTTTGCGAGCGCACGGACATCGGAAACAGTCGGCTTGTAGAGGTGTGGATCGACCCCCTCCCCCATGAGTGTCGTCACGGACGCTGTGTCGCCGACGATTTCCCGGACCATCTCTCCGACCATGCCTGTCGTGCACACGATTTCGGGCGCGGAGACTGGACTCTGCGCACACACGGCCAGGAGCAGGCCAAGTGATAGATTTGTAGCCATGGCTACATTGTATCATAGGATTCAATGTCCACGATGGCAACCCCCCTCAAGATCCTCCCCGCCGCTGCCCGTGAGGCGTTCGTAAAGACCCGAACCGACCACGCAAAGGAGACATTCGAGGATTATGTCGAGGCGGTAGAGGAGATCAGTGCCCGCACCGGTGCCTGCCGGGTGCGTGATCTTGCTGTGTGTATGCGTGTCTCTCATGTGACGGTTGTCCGCATCGTGAGACGGGTCACCAGGGCTGGGCTCGCTACCAAGGAACGGCACGGGCCAATCGCATTGACTCTGAGTGGAACCCGCATGGCTCGTGCGTCACGCGAGCGGCACGCAACGGTCCTCGAGTTTCTCAGGTCCCTCGGAGTTCCGGCCGTCGATGCCGCTCGCGATGCCGAGGGGATCGAACATCATGCGGGGCCGCGCACGCTGGCGGCCATGCGCAGGCATCTCGCCCGTCAGCGCGCGTAACGACTGCGCAAGAGGTCGATCCGCACTGCGGCCTGCTCGACGCGAGCGGCGGGAAGCACGCCATCGATCACAGCCTTGGTGATCGCCTCGATCGCCTCCTGTTGACGGTCGACTCGGTGGCAGACGAGAATGCAATCGACTCCGGCGGCGATCGACCTGACCGCGGCCTCGCCGATCCCCACACGCTCGGCGATCGCGGCCATCTCGAGGTCGTCGCTGAAGATGACCCCGTGGTAGCCCATCTCGCGGCGAAGAATCCCATCGATGATCCGGTGGCTCATGGTCGCCGGTACTCCCGCGTCGAGCGCGTCAAAGACCACATGCGCCGTCATGATCGAGGCCACCCCCGATCGCACGGCCGCGGCAAAGGGCGCGAGCTCGACCTCGCGCAGCCGCTCGATCGGGTGCGAGACTCGAGGAAGGTGGAAGTGACTGTCGAGATCGGTGTCGCCGTGTCCTGGGAAGTGCTTGGCGCACGCAGCCACCCCTCCCCCCTGCATCGCCCCGATGAACGCCTCGGCGCAGGAGGCGACGCCGTCAGCATCGCTCCCGAACGCACGCGCTCCGATCACTGGATTTGCCGGATTGCTGTCGACATCGACGACCGGGGCGAAGTCGAGGTCGATCCCCACGGCGCGGAGTTCGCGCGCGAAGAGCGCGCCGACGCGGCGGGCCTCCTCGGGGCCCCCAGCGCCAACTTCGCGCATCGGAGGCACGACCGTCATGCCGCTGGACAACCGGACCACCCGTCCGCCTTCATGGTCGATGGAGGCAAAGACCCTTGGATTCCCCAGTCGTGCGCTCTCGCGTTTGATCTGACGGACGACCTCCGATGCCCCGTCGGCGCTGGTCGCGTTCCTCGCGAAGAGGATGACTCCCCCGACACCGGCCGCGAGCATCTCCCTAAGCCCGTCGTCGAGGGTCGGGCCAGGAAACCCGACACAGAGAAGGCGCGCCGCGAGGGAGCGCGTGGTGGCGATGGTCATTGAGCGCAAGGTAGTCCACGGCACATGGCCTACCGCCCCTCGGACGGCTGTTTCCTGTAGAGATAGGTCGATGGCTGCATCGCACCTGACCCGAGTCATCCGCGAGCGCAATTACGCGATCTTCGCGGTGGGTTTTCTCTGTTCGGGGATGGGATTGCAGATGCTCACGACTATCGTCTTGTGGGACCTCTGGCTCGCGACCCACGATGCACTTGTTCTCGGAATCGCCGGCCTCGTGCGGGCGCTTCCGGTGATCGCGCTGGCGCTGGTCGCCGGGCATGCCGCAGACCGTCACAGTCGCAAGCTCATTCTAACTTTGACGCAGGCAGGATTCGTGGTCATCGCTCTGGCGTTTGCTCTGGCGAGTTATCTCGGGGTATCCGAGTGGACCTGGTACGCGCTGCTCGTTCTCTCGGGATGCATCCGCAGCTTCAACGGGCCAAGTCGGAATTCGCTGATCCCACTCCTGGTGAAACCGGAGAACTTCGAGAGTGCCGTCACCTGGAATAGCGGGATCTTCCAGGCCTCGGCGGTCGCGGGTCCGATCGCCGCAGGCGCGCTGCTCAATGCGGGAGTGCCGAGTTGGGGTGTGCTCGTCATCAGTGCGGGATTGATACTGATCCTCGCCATTCTCGCGCCTCGCCTCAGACCGCGCGATGATGCGCGGACTGCCGGCGCGATGACGATTCGTTCGATGCTCGCCGGCATGGGCCACATCCGGCGCGAGCGCACCATCCTGGCGACGCTGCTGCTGGATCTCTTCGGCGTGCTCCTTGGTGGCGCCACCGCACTGCTGCCGATCTACGCCGACGAGATTCTCGGAGGGGGGCCCATCGTGCTCGGATGGCTGAAGGCCGCCCCCTATCTCGGGGCGTTTGTGATGGCGGTCTGGCTCGCCGCGCGACCGCGTATGCGCCGTGCGGGTGCGTCGCTGCTCTTCTCGGTCGCGGCGTTTGGCGTGGCCCTCATCCTCTTTGGCCTGTCCCAGTGGATCTGGCTCAGCCTCGTGATGCTCTTTATCTCGGGGGCGGTTGACAATGTCAGTGTGATCATCCGACACACGCTCGTTCAGACTCGCACGCCGAACCATTTGCGCGGGCGCGTCAGCGCGGTGAACTCACTCTTCATTGAGTGCAGCAACGAGCTGGGTGCATTCGAGAGCGGGCTGGTGGCCCGACTGTGGAGTCCAGTCGCCAGCGTTGTGACTGGAGGCTTCGGAACCCTCGTAGTCGTCGGACTGGTCGCGTGGAGGTTTCCCGAGATCCGTCAACTGAAGCACCTCGTGTCCGAGGAGCCAGAGCCACCAAGTGCGTAGGACGGGGCCGGGAGCTAGGACTCAGCTGGCAGCCGCTGTGTTGCAGTTGCCATTGCCGCACTCGATGCCGCGGACGAGATTGTGAATCTTGTCGCTGGGAAGGTTGAGGATGCGGCTCGGCTCGCGCTCGATCACCAACTGCATCAGCACGATGTTGGTGATGTCGCGGCCAGTCGCCGTTTCTATCACCTGGATAGTGGTTCCATGACGGACGATGTCATGGAGCTGCCCGCTCGTAATAAACGACGAGCGGCTGGTGTCATAGAGGCGCCGATTGGGGTACTTGCGGATACAGATGGGGTTCATGGTTTCCTTGCGGTGGGTGGGGGGACCCGCGAGTTCGTCATTATTCGCACGCAACGGGGGCCAGCCTCGCCCATTTCAAGTTTATTGCGAGTGTGCTGTTGCAGATGCCCTAGGGGGCTGTGCCGCCCGCGCTGTGGGTCACGCACCGTACGCGTCGACCGCCTTCTTCCCGTAGACGGTTGCTGGGCCACCCCCCATGAGCGTGCAGACATCCAGCATTTCGTGAACCTCTTGCAGTGACGCTCCTGCGGCCTTCGCTGCCTTGGTGTGATGGACGATGCATCCCTCACAAAGGCGCGAGACGCCGATCGCCAGCGCAATGAGTTCCTTGGTCTTGGAGTCGAGAGCGCCAGCCTTGAGGCTTGCTTGGTGGAGTTGCTTGAATGCGACCGAGGTGTCTGGAGTCATAGTTCGGAAATCCTAGCGGCCCCTGATGGATTGAGTCGCGGCCCCCGGCAACCGCAAGAATGGAATGAGCAGGATCCCAGGGATGCCGACAATCATCGTGAAGCCGAAAAACGCGGGGTAGTCGAGATGCCGCGCGAGAACGCCGCTCATTGCCCCGCCGATCACACCGCTGAGGGCCATCAGAGCGGTGAGTATCGCGTACTGGGTCGCGACCTGACTGCGATCACAGACAGACATCAGAAAGGCGACGAAACCGGCGGAGACGAGCCCGCCCGTGAAGTTCTCGAACGCGATCACGCCGAGGAGGGAGCCGATAGGTGCGGGGACTACGGCGGCATGCGCGGTCGTGGCCGCGTACCACTCGGCCAGCGCAAGAAACCCGCCGTTGCTCGAGGCCTGGAGAATGCCGAACACGAGGAGGCATCGCAGGATTCCGAATCTCGCGACCATCCATCCACCGACGAGAGCACCGACGATCGTCAAGGTGGACCCGAAGGCCTGCCTCGCCCAGCCCAGGTGTTCGAGTGTGTAGCCAAGCCCTTTGAGAAGGAGCGGCGTGGTCATCGCGTTCCCCAGCTGGTCGGGCAGCCGGAACATCAGGACGAACGCGCCGAGCACGACGATGCGGTAGCCCCACTGCTGCCAGAGGGTCGTGACGGGCGCGGTCACAGCGGATGCCAGCCCATGGTTAGGCGCACCGCGCCACTCGGGTTCAGCGGCCCTGAGTGTGCCGGAGGTCATTGCGAGAGCCACGAGGCCCAGTCCACCGACTGCCATCGGCCAGCCCACGCTGGGGACAAGCGCCAGAGCCCCAGCCCCGATGGCGACGAAGGCCACGCGATACCCGCTCACGAAGACGCCTGCGCCCGCGCCGAGCTCATCGGGTGCGAGTACTTCCGCGCGATACGCGTCGGCGACGATGTCATGGGTCGCGCTGAAGATCACGCACACAAAGAGAAGCGCCATGAACACGAGAGCGTGTATCGATGGCCCATCCGTCCACGCCCCGGGCTGCCACAGCGCGACCGCCGCTACCGCCACGACAACCAGAATCTGACTCCACAGGATCCACGAGCGACGCTGGCCGAGCAGAGCGCGCATGGGAAGCGAGATCCGATCTGCCAGCGGCGCCCAGAGAAACTTCAGGGCGTACGGCAACTGGAGGAGCCAGAGCAGGCCGATCGCTTCGAGACTCCATCCTTCGAGCGTGGCCCAGGCGGGGACGATGCTTGTGGCGAGGAGATTAGGGATTCCTCCCGAAACGCCAAGCGCAAGCAGCACGATCATGGTCCGGCTCCCATAGAGCCGACCGAGCGAGCTTCTGGCGCCGGGAGTCCGGTTCATCCGCGGCTACCGCGCAGTTTCGCCTTTGCTCTTGCGGCCGCCGTTTCCACCCATCCCTTCAGTTTGTCGAGCCAGCGACGGGCCCACGCGAACTCAATGGCGAGGATCGCCAGCCCAGCCGGAATGACAATGAATGCAGGACCAGGCAGGACGAGCAGCGCAACTCCGATGAGAAGGACTGTCCCCCCTACCACGAAGATGAATGCCTTACGCATCAATGCGCTTCCGCCGCGTCACCGGACATTCTCGAAGCGTATCCGAGTCGACTTGCGATACATTCCCCATCCCACACAGGAACCAGACCCATGCCCCAACTCTCCAACGATGCGCTCCGCCAGCTCTTCTTCGATGCACGATCGCACAACGCGTGGCTCGACCAAGCGGTTTCGGACGAGTCGCTGCGCGAACTCCACCATCTGACGCGCTGGGCGCCGACTTCGGCCAATTGCAGTCCGCTGCGAGTCGTGTTTGTGCGCAGCGCCGAGGCGAAGGAACGGTTGATTCGGTGCGTGATGCCATCGAATGCGGAGAAGACCCGCAACGCACCGGTCACGGCGATACTTGGGCAGGACTTGGAGTTTCATGAGAAGCTTCCGAAACTCTTCCCCCATGCCGACGCCAAGACCTGGTTTGCGGGGAACGCCGCGCTGATCGAGTCCACTGCGTTTCGCAACAGTTCGATGCAGGGCGGGTACTTCATCCTCGCTGCGCGGGCGCTAGGGCTTGATTGCGGTCCGATGTCGGGGTTCGATGTGGAGGCCGTCAACCGCGAGTTCTTCGCCGGGACCTCCCACCGCGCCAACTTTCTCTGCAACCTCGGATACGGCGACCCGTCCAAACTCTTTCCACGATCGCCGCGGTTTGAGTTCGACGAAGTTTGCACCATCGTCTAGCACTGGCCGCGGCGGCCCACGACCTGCTCACGCGACGCGGATGCCGACCTCATGAGTGCTGATCTTCCACGCCGAACCTTTGCGATCATCTCGCATCCCGACGCGGGCAAGACAACCCTGACTGAGAAATTGCTGCTCTATGGTGGCGCGTTGGACCTGGCGGGATCGGTCACCGCGCGCAAGCATCAGCGCGCGACCGCCAGCGACTGGATGGAGATGGAGCGGCAGCGAGGCATATCCGTCAGCTCGACGGTGCTGCAGTTCGACTACGACGGATTCCGCGTGAACCTCCTGGACACGCCCGGCCACAACGACTTTTCCGAGGACACCTACCGGGTCCTCACGGCGGTCGATGCGGCGATCATGGTGATTGACGCGGGCAAGGGAATCGAGGCGCAGACCCGGAAGCTCTTCGAGGTGTGCCGACGCCGCGGCGTACCGATCTTCACTTTCATGAACAAGTGCGACCGGCCGATCCGCCATCCCCTTGAGTTGCTCGACGAGTTGGAGACGGCGCTCGGGATCGGTGTATTCCCAGTGAACTGGCCGCTCGGATCCGGGCCGACTTTCCGCGGCGTTTACGACCGACTGTTACACCAAGTGCACCTCTTCGAGCGAACCCGTCTGGGCGCGTTCGCTGCACCGGTCGATGTGAGCGGGCTTGAAGACGCGTCGGTCAAGGAGCGGCTCGAGCCTGACGACTATCTGCGCGCCTGCGAAGAGATTGAGCTTCTCCACGGTGCTGGCGAAGTCTTCGATCAGGAACGGGTCACGGCGGGGCGCGTTACTCCGGTCTACTTCGGCAGCGCCATGAACAACTTCGGAGTGCAGCTCCTGCTGGATGGGTTTCTTGCACATTCGACACCGCCGAGACCGCGGCCCGTCGGCGACCGGCTCGTGCAACCCGACGATGAGCCCTTCAGCGGCTTTGTATTCAAGATTCAGGCCAACATGGATCCACGGCATCGGGATCGCATCGCCTTCGTGCGCATCGTTTCGGGTGCGTTCACCCGCGAAATGAGCGTCGTGCATGCCCAGACGGGGCGTCGCATTCGACTGAGCAATGCGCAGAAGCTGTTCGGCCGCGAGCGCGAGACCGTGGCCGAGGCGCGTGCCGGGGATGTCGTCGGCATCGTTGGCCAGGATGCACTTCGAATCGGCGACACACTGACTGAGGATCGCACGATCGTCTTCGATGAGATTCCCCGCTTTCCCCCCGAAGTGTTCACCTACATCGTGAATCCCCAGCCGGGAAACGCGAAGAAGTTTCAGCTCGGGCTGGAGCAGCTCTTGCAGGAAGGGGTCGTCCAGATGATGACGGTCGGTGCCGGTCTGACTCAACGGCCGCTCCTTACCGCGGTTGGTGTCCTCCAGTTCGAGGTCGTTCAATACCGACTCAAGGCGGAGTACGGTGCCGAGTCGCGTCTGGAGCCATCGCGCTGGAAGATCGCACGGTGGTGGCGCAAACGCGAGGGCGGCGGCAACTCAGATTGGCTGCCTGACCTCTTGTCCGACGCCACGCACGCACGGGACCGCGACGCCAACGCCGTGATTCTCTTCGCCGACGAGTGGGCGCTCAACCAGTTCGCGAAGCGCAACGAGAGCGTGGAGCTCTCTCCGATTCCATTCAAGTAGCGCAGGTGTTCGCTGTCATCGACTGAACCGGAAGTCCCTGCCGCTTCCACTCCTCAAACCCGCCCGCGACATTTGCGGCGTCGAATCCGAGGCGACAGAGCATCGCGGTCGCTGCCGCAGAACGGCCGCCAAGCGCACAGTGAACGAGGATTCGACGGTCTCTCGGCAGGCGCGAAAGATGCGCCGACAGCCGTGTGTAGGCGATGTTGATGGATCCCGCGATGCATCCGCGCGCCACTTCGTCGGCACCGCGGACATCGAGGATGAATGATCGGCCACTTTGGTTCGCGGCTTCTCCCACAGAAACTTCGGCTGTTCGCTCGGTGCGTGACGACGCGGCGATGGCTCCGTCGGGCACGACGGCGATCACCTTGTCGAGACCGATTCGGACCATCTCGCGGATGAACCCGTCGCTGCGCTGGGGGTCGCAGACAAGGACAATCCGATCGTCGGGACTCAGGTAAGACCCCACGACCATTGAGAACATCCGGCTTGCGGGCGCATGCAGCGATCCTGGCAAGTGGCCGTCGCGGAACGCGGCCCACGGTCGAGTGTCGATGACGATCGTGCCTGGGCGCTCCCACGCCGAGGCATTGCCCGCAATGTCGCTGATGATGGGCGGCTGGGGAACTTCGCCCAGCAGCGGAACGCCATCGCGGTTGAGACATTTCATTCTCGCGAAGTACATGGGCGGCTCCGGTTGTCCGCTGAGGATGTCGTCGACGAACGCGCGCTGGTCGCCAATGAGCTGGAGAATCGGACTCGTCGCTTTCTCGTACCCGACCGTCGACTGTGGGATGGCACCCAGCGACTTGCCGCAGACGCTGCCCGCGCCGTGGCCGGGCCAGACCTGAAGCGCGTCGGGGAGCTGGCAGAATGTGCGGGCACTCGCCAAGAGCGCCCTCGCGCTCGGCTCGGCCGAGCCTGTTTCCCCAGCCGCGGTCTTGAGAAGATCGGGACGCCCGAGATCTCCGACGAACACGAAGTCTCCGCTGATGATTCCAATCGGAATCGTCGCGCCAGCGCCACGATCGGTCACGAGGAAGCACATGTGCTCGGGAGTGTGGCCCGGGGTGTGCATCGCGCGACACTCGATCCCCCCGACCGACAGCGAGGTGCCATCGTGAAGGAGCGTGTGCTTGTACGGCGAGGCCCAGGTGGACTGCCACTGGGATCCGCCCTCGGCACTGACATAGACATGCGCGCCGGTGCGCTCGGCAAACTCGCGCGCGCCGCTCAGAAAGTCCGCATGAATGTGGGTCTCGGCCACCGCGACAATCCGGACTCCCTCGCGCTCAGCAATGGCGAGATACCGGTCGATGTCCCGTTCCGGATCGAACAGGATTGCCTCCTTTGTCTTCTGACATCCGACGAGATAGGCGTACTGGGCCAGGCGGTCATCGGCAATCTGTCGAAACAGCATCTGTGTGTCTCCGGCGAGTCCCCGAGGGGTCCACTAGGGTAGGCGCACCTAAGGGACTCGGACGCGCAGCGAGAGGATCTCGAACGGTTTGAGATTGACGAGTGATTTGCCGTCAGCCAGAGCGATCTTCCCGCGCCCGATGGGGTCTTCAAAGAGATCGCATTCGGACACGCGCAGAACCGGCCTCGACCACGCCAATACGCATCGTTGCGCCGCGCCGGTGCGATCGACAAGACGCAGAATCACATCGCGGCTTCCGTCACTGGCGGGCTTGAGCGCGGAGATTTCAATCCCCGCCTCATCTGCGTCGGTGTGAAGTCGAACGAACGCGCACTCTGTCGTAGTGTGAGGCGCGGGTTGGGCCGACACACTGGTGCGCCCCCGCACAACCGAATTGTTGAGTCTGTCCGCCGCGCCCCACGGCATCGATGCTGCCGATCCATATCGAAGGCCATAGGCGAACTCGTGCACGCCGCGATCCGCCTCGGGATCGGGAAAGTTCGGACTCTTGACAAGACTCAGGCCGAGCGTCCCGTCGTGGGCGCTCCGACCGAAGATGCCGTCATCGATGATCGCGAAGGAGACTCTGGTGTCGCTGATGCACATCCAGTCGTGCCCCGGCACTTCGAACTGAGCCTCCTGCCAGCTGGTGTTGCGATGGGCATCCCGGTCAATGTGACCGCACTGCGTCCCGAACCGCGCGGTGCGTGCGCGGATCCGCGTGGGAAAGAGCGCGCGCAGCAGTGTGCGCTCCTCGCGCCAGTCGAGGCGCGTACGGACAACGAGCGTGTCGCTCCAAGGCCCAAGTTCATAGGTCTGGCGGATGGCGCTTGACTGACCGAGCACTCGCTCCACGGTGATCGTGGCAACGCCGCCCGTCACCCGCGAGGTGAATGAGCACTTCGATTTCACCGCGGTCGGCTTCTCGAGGTACTCCTTGTCGGTTTCCCAGGCCTCCCATCGGCACGGCCGATCCTCGTAGAGAACGAGTTCGTTGAAGGCCCGCCCTGGTCTGGGGAGAGCGCGACCGTCGGCGGTCTCCAGCGAGGCAACGCGCCCGAGACGGTCGAGCTTGACGCGCATCAAGGCGTTGGAAAGCGTGAGTGTGCGCGCAGACGCTTCGGCCGCCTCCGCCTGTGCGTCGCGGCGCGATCGTGTTGCAACTACCCCCACGCTGCACTCGGGGAGCCCGGCTTGTGGCGTACTCGCCGGATTGAATGCGACCGTGCCGCGGTGCCCTCGAAGGGTCCGCGCCGCCCGCGCGATCCCGTCGTCGCGCAACGAAGTGAGCGCCCTAATCGCACCCCCAAGCGCCTCGCGCGCGTCACGGTAGACCGCGCCAATGCTCGACCCTGGCAGGATGTCGTGAAACTGGTGGAGGAGCACGACCTTCCAGATTGAGTCGAGTTCCTTGAGAAGCGCGCGGTGCGCCCTTCGAGCAACGGGCGCGATCACCGCGAGGACTTCGACCTGACGAAGCAACTGCTCCGCTGTGCGGTTGGCCTGCTTGATCCACCGCTGCGTCGTGTAGGTCCCCCGGTGCGCTTCCAGATAGAGTTCGCCATCCCACACCGGGATTGCGTCCCCCTGACTCTCGGCCGTGCGCGCCTCAGTGTGCAGGAGAGTGCAGAAATCCGCCACCGTTGTGTGCGTGGTCCTCGGGACTCCTTCACACTGGGCGGCGCTCATGGTTCGCTCAATCTGCGCGGGGTCCGGTCCGCCCCCGCCGTCCCCCCACCCGTAGGGTTGCAGGTAGACGCGCGTCCGCCCTCGGTCCTGCCTTTCGATGTTCGCCCGCGCAAGCGCAAGATCTTCTGGAACGAAGTCACTGTTGTAGTTGTGTCCCGGGGTCAAGTGGGCCAGGACCTGGGTCCCGTCTAGGCCACGCCACTGAAAGGTCACATGCGGGAATCGATTCGTGTCGGACCAGATGATCTTGTTGGTGATGAAGGTGTCGAGGCCGGCCTTGGCCATGATCTGGGGGAGGCATGCGGGGAAGCCGAAGGTGTCCGGCAGAAAGAGAATGCGCTGTCGTCCCCTTTCGCCGAACTCGCGCCGCCACCACGAAGTGCCATGAACAATCTGGCGGATGAAACTCTCGCCGCTGGGCGCGGTGCAGTCGGGTTCGACCCACATCGCGCCAGCTGGCTCCCACCGTCGCGCCCGGACCGCCTTGGCGATTTCCGCGAACAGTGCGGGACTCTCCTCCTTCACGAACTGGTACTGCTGGGCCTGGCTGCAGAGAAATCGGAAGTGAGGAAATCGCTCGATGTTCCTCAGTGCCGTGGCGAAGGAGCGGACGCACTTGCGTCTGGTCTCGTCGATGCGCCAGAGCCACGCGGTATCGATGTGGGCGTGTCCGATCGCGACGCACTGCACTCCATTCTGGCTCCCCGAATGTCCACGGAGGAGGCGGTCAAGTGCACCGCGCTGGGCGATGACGCTGCGGCGACTTGCTGTCCCTGCAGGAATGGCGCGGATGATGGACGCGAGCCCCCGCGCGATGTCATTGGTGCGGGCATCCTCCGCGTTTCCGCAGGAGAGCATCCGCCTGAGCCAGTCGAAACGAGCGCAGAATTGCCAGACTTCCTCGTCGATGGCGACGAGTTCCGCGCACTCGAGTCGGCCAGGCATCGACTCCTTCCAGCGGGCGCGTTGTTCGGGCTGATCCCACCAGAATGTGGTCGCCCCCAGCGGCAGATTGCACGCCGCTTCGACCCACAGATCGATCGACTCAGTGCCTCGAGCCCGACTTCGGCTCCCCCATTCCCGTGGGAAGATCGGCGCGGTGTCGTGATACGGATCAAGCCCCGCGTACGGCACGCCGTCAAGCCACAGGCAGGCTTCGGTCCCTGACGAAAAGCGCAGAAGAGTCCGGGCGCCGCCAAACCCCTTGCTCACTGAGCCCCGTAGTCGGAACCACGCCGTCGACCAAATCGGTCCCCATCGGTAGCCAACTTCGACGGGGCGAGTGCGAGCCCTTCTGGCAGTCTCGCACGGGACACGGCGAGCGAACTGCGCGACCTCTACGCTCAATAATCTCCGCGTTGGATAGGCGAGAGGCTCGAGAACAGTCGCGCAGAACTCCTGAGCTCGGATCGCGTCCATCTGGAATGACGGCAGCACACACGCGAGTGTATGGACGCTCGTTCGCCTCCACCGCACTTGACAATCATCGATTGCATTGCCTACTGTGTCATTGATGCTGGGACTCGCCCGCACCATCGCTGTTGTTCTCGTTGCCTTCTGGCTGCCGCTGTGCTGCTGCCAGGTGATGGCTCTCGCCGCCCCCGAAACGGGCTGCTGCGGGGGCAAGATCTCGACCAGCGTGCCTCACGACGCCGTCACCGACTCACGCTGCTGCGTCGATGAGACGGCGTCTGATGAGTCCCCGAGCGACAACCGCACCTGCTGCGTCGGGTGCTGTCTCGACAAGGGTCCGCCGCCTTCGCCCATTAGCCTCGATGGCTTCTTCATTCTGGCGCAACTCCACTACAGCGTTGCCCCGGCACCGATGCTGTTCGATCCGTCGATCCTCCACCCAGATGAAATCCGCGGTCGATGGGACAGTGCTCCGGGGGAACAGGATCCTGCTCCCCCACCCTCGGCGCACACGCGCTGCTCGCAGCTCTCTCTCTGGCTCATCTGAACTCCTCTCACGCTTGACGAAACGCGCGGAACGGTTCCGCGCGTTTGTTCCGTGTCCTTGAGGAGTTCATCATGCTGAAAACATTACGACTGACATCGGCTGGGTCCGCCGCGACATGCGCCGCACTTCTGGGCTTCGCCCTGCTTCCGGGCTGCGCCACACCCACTCTTGCCCCTCCGTCTTCCGTCGGCGCGGATGTTGCCTCACGAGCCGGAGTCGCTCCGTCATGGACTGGCGACAACCCCCAGGCCGCGCCCGATGCCCGGTCGCTGCGCGCGGCCGCCAACACACCGCTGCCTAGCCCCCTTGATGAAAGAGAGGCGGTGGCGATCGCACTCAACCAGAGTCCCGAAGTTGCCACCATGATCGCGGAGACCGCGGCACTTCGCGCCGAGGCCTTGGAGAGCGCATCACCCATCAATCCGGTTGTCAACTTCACCACGGCCGTTCCGCTCGACTCGATGAGTGTCGTTCCGTTCTTCATCATGCTGATGGGACAGGTCGATGAACTCTGGAAGCAGCCGATTCGCAGCGAAGTGGCGCGCGACTCGTACGAAGCAGTACTCCTGGCGCTATCTGCGAAGGTAGTGGCGCTGGCCACCGAGGCGCGCACTCTCTGGCATGAGGTCGCCCTGCGCGAGGCGGAACTCGCGCTGGCCCAGCACGATGAGGCGCTCACGGAGAAACTGCTGGCATGGGAGCGGGAACGACTTGCGGTCGGCGAAGCCAACCCTGATGCCGTCACGGCTGCACAGAGTGAACTCGTCGATGTCCACCGCCGCGCCCAGCGCGCACTCCAGATGCTGACAGAGGCGCGGCTCTCGTTGATGGCTCTCCTTGGTCGCGCCGACGGTTCAACCCAGTGGAAAATGGGCACCGCCGATCCAGCGGTGAACACGGCGATCCATGCAAGCATCGGCGACGAATCGGAGCTCCTCGACCAAATGGCCAACGCGCGGCTCGACGTGCGCGCGGCGCAGGCCCGCGCCCGAGCGGCCGAACATGCGCTCGCGCTGGCACGGGCGAGCAGGATCGGATCGCTGCAACTCGGATCTGGGTGGGAACGGGACATGGAGGACGCGTCTGGAGTCGGGCTGGTGACGAGCGTCGAAATCCCGCTCCTCAACGACGGCTCGCACCGGATCGCGAAGGCACTGGCCGAGTGCGAGGCAGCCTCGATCGCCGCCGAGCGCGCCCGTCAGGATGCCGTCATCGAGCTGCGCATCGCGCTTGCTCGCGTGACTTCGGCAGAGAGTCAGCACGAATCCGCGAGCCTTGGGTCGGCCGAACCATCGCGGAAACTCGTGGCGCGTGCGCAAGCGGCGCTCGACGCTGGGGAGGGCGCGGCCCAGAGTGTCATCGACGCGCAACACTCGTACAACAAGGTCGCGCTGGATCTCAACAATCTCGAACGGGAACGACGCACGGCGCGGCTCTCCCTGTGGAAAGCGGCAGGATTTCTTCCCTCGGAGGTGATCCAGTGAGCGGCACACAATCCCACGGAATTCCTGAGCCCTCATCGCGCCTCGCTACACGGCTCGCCCTTCCCGGAGCGATTGTGGTAGGTGCCATCGCCATCTTTGCATGGACGAGCTGGCGCGCATGGGCGCCGCTGACGACAGTCACCGTCGCGCCTGTCATCGTTCGCCCAGTCGCAGCGCAAACGCCAGGAACCCGGTCGGCGACGACGACACGGGGGCCAATTGTGCAGGCTCCGGGATGGATCGAACCATCACCCTTCCCCACGATGGTCTCGGCGCTCATCCCTGGTGTCGTACGCGACATGCTCGTCCTAGAGGGAGATGTGATCACTGCGAATCAGGTGGTTGCCGTACTCATCGACGACAAGGAGACGCTTGCGCTGCGTCGCGCCCAAGCGGAGGCGGACATCAAGTCGGCCGATCATGCCGTGCTCGCCGACGAGTTTGACCGCAAGACCAAACTGTTCGCCAGCGGCGTGGTCAGCGAAGGTGAGGTCACTCGGTTGGGGATCCGGGCGCGGGGCGCCGCAGCTGCAATCGTTCAAGCCACAGTTTCGCGGGATGAAGCGGCGCTCGCACTCTCGAGAACTCAAGTTCGCTCGCCCAGTGCTGGAGTGGTGATGGCCCGCCTCGCAACCCCCGGGTCACTCGTGGGAATGAGCAGCGAAGACGCGGCAGTCGTTCAGATCTTTGATCCCAAGAGTCTTCAGGTGCGCGTCGATGTTCCACTGAGCGATGCGGGACGGCTCGCCGCTGGGCAGAGTGCCACGGTGCAGGTCGATTCACTCCCCGGCGTGACGATCGCGGGGCGGGTCATTCGCCTCGTGCAGCAAGCGGACATCGCCAAGAACACCGTGCAGGTGAAGGTGCTCCTCGAGAACCCGCCGCAAGGACTCGTTCCCGACATGCTGGCGCGGGTCAGAATCCAGACGGGCGCGCAGGATGACGCCGCCGGTGCGACC
This sequence comes from Phycisphaerales bacterium, assembly GCA_009691915.1. Taxonomy (GTDB): domain Bacteria; phylum Planctomycetota; class Phycisphaerae; order Phycisphaerales; family SM1A02; genus F1-60-MAGs104. The sequence goes on along the minus strand of SIAD01000017.1, from coordinate 16,591 downwards.
AGTCCCGTATCTCAGCGAACCGAGGTGCTCGCACGCTCCCAGAGCCTCACAGCGCTCACACTCGATGCGCAAGGGTCTTACGCGGGACTGGTCTTCGTCGTCGTCGGAGTTCGCGACGGCGTTGGCACGGTCGAAGCGCGGGAGGTTGTCGCACCGACGATGTCGGACGACAGCGGATGGGTCGTCGTCAGTGATGGTCTGCGGCCAGGCGATCTGACTGTGCTGGCTGGGACTCCCTCGCTCACTGAGGGCCAGTCGGTGCGAATCGCGGAGGCGAATCAGAGCCAGAATGGAACGCACGATGGCCACCGTTGAGCCGATCATTCGATGTTCGAGCCTCGAAAAGCACTACGAGCGCGGCGGTGAAACGGTGAGGGTCCTTGAGAAGCTCGACCTCACGATCACCCGCGGCCAGTTTGTCGCGCTGATGGGACCGTCCGGATCCGGGAAGACGACCCTTCTCAATCTGCTCGCGGGAATCGACCGCCCCACCGCTGGCGGATTGGTCGTCGATGGTCAGGACATCACCACACTGTCGCGCGCCGCGCTCGCCCACTGGCGCGCGCGAAGTGTCGGCTACATCTTCCAGCTTTATCACCTCGTGCCGGTGCTGACCGCCTACGAGAATGTCGAACTCCCCCTCTATGTGCACAACATCTCGCGCCGTGAGCGCCATCGGCGCGTTTGCGAGGCACTTGAGTCGGTCTCGATCTCCGACCGGCACGCCCACTACCCGAGCCAACTCTCCGGAGGTCAGGAACAGCGGGTCGCGATCGCGCGCGCCATCGTGACCCAGCCCTCTCTGCTTCTGGCCGACGAACCGACAGGGGATCTGGACCGCGCGTCAGCAGCGGGGATCATGGAACTCCTCGGACGGCTTCACCGCGAGCACGGGCAGACCATTGTGATGGTCACTCATGATCCCGCGACCGCGGTGCACGCACAACGCACGGTGCATCTCGACAAGGGCCGGCTGGTCGAACCACACGGGGTGGCCTCGTGATCGGCGCGCGCGAAGCATCGGGCATCGTGACACTGGCATGGCGCGGACTGCGTCGTCGCCCGACACGCACCGGACTGGTGATTGCTGGTATCGCCGTGGCGATTTTTCTGGTGTGCACTGTCGATGCCATGAGTTCAGGGGTAAAGCGAGCGACGCGCGCAGCTGCGGGAGAGACCGCGCTTGTCGTCTACCGCCAGAACCGATTCTGCCCATTCACCAGTCAGTTGCCCCAGTCCTACGAACAGGATATCCGCAATATTCCCGGCGTCTCGACGGTGACACCCGTCAAAATCGTCGTCTCCAATTGCCGCGCATCGCTCGATGTCGTCACCTTCCGAGGGGTGCCCGCAGAGGACTTCGCGCGCGATCACGCCACAGAGACCTCTCCCGAGGCGATGAAGGCGTGGCTCTCCCGATCCGACGCGGCACTGCTCGGACCCGAGCTGGCCGCTCGAAGGCGGCTCGTCGGGGGCGACCGGTTCACTGCCGCCGGAGTCGATGCCTTCGTCGCTGGGGTCATCGAGAGTGACACGCCGCAGGATCAGTCGAGCGCCTTTGTCCATCTTTCGTTCCTGCAGGAGCAACTCAAGCGCGGGGGCACCGGGACGGTCGTCACCCAGTTCGATGTCCGTGTGACCGACCCTGCACGGCTCGAGGAAGTGGCCACCGCGATCGACGCGCACTTCGCCGCCGATCAGTCTCCCACCACGACTCGCGCAGAGACCGCGCATGTGGCACGGGCGGCAACCGATGTGATCGCGCTTGTCGGATTCGCGGAACTGCTCGGGCTCGCAGGGCTCGCGGCCGTCTTTGCGCTCGTAGCGAACGCCATTGTCCTTTCGATGCGAAGCCGCGAGCGCGAAGTCTCGATCCTTCAGACCCTCGGTTTCACCAGATTGCATCTGGCGCTGCTCGTGGTCACCGAAGCGGTGCTTCTCGGTGGGATCGGAGGCGTGATCGGTGCGCTTGCCTCGTACTTTACGATCGCCTTCGTACGCACGGCGATGACCATGGAGGGAGTCTCAATCGCCGTGCCGCCCTCCGCGTTCATCGCAGTTCTTGGCGTCGGGCTCGCGATGGCACTGAGCCTGGCGGCGGGGATCGTTCCCGCCATCATCGCGTCGCGGCAGTCAATCGTCGCAGGTTTCAGATCATGAACGATGCCCGTCGAGGCTTCGCACCGCTGCCGATCTTCTACGCGGCGCGCAACATCGGGCGCAGCCCTCTGCGGCTGGCGCTCACGGCAGGAGGCGGCGCCCTCGTTGTGTTTCTTGTGGTCGGATCGATGGCCTCGGTCCGAGCCCTAGACCGTGGTGTACGCGCCAGCGGCACACCAGGGAATGTCATGCTTGTCGGCGCTGGTAGCGAAGAGAGTGTCGAGCGCAGCGAAATCCCCGCCAGCGCTCCGGGGGTGCTCGCCGCGAGCATTGAGGGCATCCGCCACGAAGGCGGAGCGCAGTTCATCTCCCCCGAACTTCATGTGCCGCTTCCACTGAGGCGCGAGGGAGACCCTGCGCCTGAAGGCAACTCGAGATCGCTTGCGCTCGTACGGGGTGTCGAACCCGCGGCGTTTCTTGTACATCCACAGGCCCGACTCGCTGCTGGACGGCTCGCGGATGCCGGCGCGGATGAAATCGTCGTCGGCCGCGCGCTCGCGGCGCGGCTTCGGATTGGCGACGCAGATGTGGCTTCATCGAATGAGGCTCTCCCGGTCGTCCTCATCGACGAGCGCCCGCACCGTGTTACCGGGATCATCGACGCCCCCGGCGTCGCCATCGACGGCGAGGCGTGGATGCCAATCTCGGATCTCCTCGTCCTGACAAAGCGTCAGACGATTTCGGCGGCGGTCGTCTCGCTCGATGGTGCGGACATCGGCGACCTTGAGGCTTTCGCCGCCCGTCGGAGTGACCTTGAGATCGCCGCCATCGACGAACCTGCGTACTACGCGCAGCTCGCCCAGTTCTTCCGGCCCGTGCAGATTCTCATCGGCGTGAGCGCGCTGATCGTCGCGCTGGGGGCGATGCTCGGCGGTCTCAACGCGCTCGACGCGGCCTTCGCATCGCGCAGCCGAGAGATCGCCATGCTGCAGGTGCTGGGGTTTTCGCGGGGCGCGGTCATCCTGAGCCTCGTGCAGGAGTCGGTGCTCGCCGTCGCAACGGGTGCGCTGCCCGCACTGCTCATCGCGCGCCTCGCGCTCGACGGCGTGGGCGTTCGCTTTTCGATGGGCGTCTTCTCGCTCTCCGTGGATGCCACCTGTGTCGCCAGCGGGCTCGGCGCGGGACTGCTCCTCGGAGTGGTCGGCAGCCTTCCCCCCGCCATCCGCTGCATGCGGACCGCGATCCCCATTGCCCTCAAAGCCGACCTCACATGAGTTCCCAATGAATCCCGCTCTGCTATCACTCTTCAAGGAGTCATCATGAAGCATCTCTCCAGTGTCTGCGTTCTTTCCGCCTGTTCACTTCTCGCGCTGGCGATCCCCGCCTGCGACGACACGAAATCTGCGGCCGACTCTCAGCGCGGAGCAACTGCTGCGCTTCCCGCAGCGCTCATGGCCACGACCGAACCGGTAGGCGCCCTCAAGATCCTCGACGCGCGCAAGGCCGCGCCCAAGGAGGGCGACCGTGTGGCAGTCATCGGACGCATCGGCGGTAAGCGTGCGCCGTTCGTTTCCAACAAGGCGGTGTTCACGATTGTCGATCCCACACTCCAGTCCTGCGTAGAGATGGGGGATGCCGACCACTGCCCGCGGCCGTGGGACTACTGTTGCGAAGAGAAGACAGCGCTCGCGAATGCGATGGCCTCGGTCGAAGTTGTCGGTGCCGATGGGAAGCCGCTTCCGATCGCGCTTGCAACCGAAGGCACGCTGAAGCCGCTGATGCTCGTCGCCGTCGAGGGGACGGTTCAGGGCCAAGAGGGTGGTGTCTTCCTCATCCGAGCCGAGCGAATCTACAGGTATCCCAACGACCCGCTGGCCGATCACATCAAGTGATCGCTTGCAGGGCGTCCTGAGTCTCAGCCCAGCGAAGGGCATCGGGGCTCACCATGATCCCGCCACTCTTTAGAAGGATGAACACCTCCCTGTTGAAGAGCAGTTCCACGCGCTCTGCGGAGAGCGAGGCGAACGTGACTGCAAGGACAAGGCGTGATAGCCGCATGCTCCGGGTCTAGCCCGTGCCGGACTCTATGATCGCCTCATGGCGACACGCACAGCGAGGCACGCATGAAGCGCGCTACGCAACCGCAGATCGCTATCCACAAGTTCGGCGGAAAAGCGCTCGCCGACTCCCACGCGATTCTCCGTGCGGTCGACCTCATCGATGGAATGTCCGGGGCGCGTGTGATCGTGGTGTCCGCGCTCGAAGGGGTCACCGATGCGCTGCTCTCCTGTGCGCGCCTAGCCGGCGGCGGGGACCTATCAGCCTCCCTCGCTGAGGCTGACTCGCTGCGCCGGAGGCACCTCCGCACCATAGACGAACTTGCGCCGGAAGATGCCGCGGCGCGGGGCTCGGTCGAGAGTTCATTCGCCCAGCTCGATGGACTTCTTGGATCGGTCGCCGCGTCGCGGGAACTTCGCCCCTGCGACACCGACGCAATCGCCTCGCACGGAGAGCGGCTTTGCGCGCGAATCGTCGGCGCGACACTGCTTCGGTTCGCCTCCGACGCGAGCATCATCGACCCTTCTGAGTTTCTCCTGACTGACGGCCGCTACGGCGATGCCGCCCCGGACTTCGTCTCCAGCGAACCGCTTGCCAAACCGCTCTTTGAGGCCGCATTCGCACGCAGTGAACTGGTCGTCGTCCCTGGCTTCATCGGTGTCGCGCCCGATGGCTCGACGGTGACCCTTGGGCGCGGCGGGTCCGACCTCACCGCGACGACGCTAGCGCGGCTCCTTGGCGCCGCCGAAGTGACGCTGTGGAAAGATGTGCCAGGGTTTCTCACGGCCGATCCACGCATCGAACCTGACGCGCGGGTCGTCACGCAGCTCGATCCCCGCGAGGCATCGGAATTGGCCTACTACGGGGCGAAGGTTCTCCATCCTCGGGCGCTCACTCCACTGACGGCGCAGACGGTGCTGCGGATCCGACCATTCGCACAGCCCGACGCCGAGGGAACCGCGATCGCCATCGGACGAACTGCGGGAGGATCTCCCGTCCGCGCAATCTCCGCCATCTCCCCGCAGGCGCTTGTCACCGTTGCGGGAAACGGAATGCTCGGAGTTCCCGGGATCGCCGCACGAACCTTCGATGCGCTCGGGCGGGCGGGGATCTCTGTGTCGCTCATTTCCCAGGCGTCTTCGGAGCACTCGATCTGCTTCACGGTGCCCGAGCACGCGGCGGCCACCGCGCAGGCGAGCCTGCGCGCGGCCTTCGCCAGTGAGCTCGCTCGCGGCGAGATCGACGCGGTCGAGGTGCAGCTGGCGGTCGCGACGGTTGCGGTCGTTGGCGCAGGCATGGCGCGCACGCCAGGGACCGCAGCGCGAGTGCTCGGTGCGATCGCCGAGGCGAAGGTCAATGTCATCGCGATCGCCCAGGGATCCTCCGAACGCAACATCTCATTCGTGATCGAGGCGAGCGCGGTTCCGGGCGCGGTGCGGGCAATCCATTCCGCCTTCCGACTGGCGAAAGTCGGCGGAGGGCGTGCGCCACGCGCAGAAGGAGCCGACATCATCCTGCTCGGGTGCGGTCAGATCGGCCGAGAGCTAATCGCTCAGGTCGAGGCTCTCCCCGCCTCCGATCGCCGCCGCGTGAGAATTGTGGCCGTGATTGATCGCACCGGGTGGATGTACCAGTCCCGCGGGATCTCGCGTCGGCGACTGGCGGCGGTCGTCGCGTGCAAGCGCAAGGGTCGTTCCGTCGCCTCAATCTCCGGAGGCCACGAAGGAACGCCTCTTGACGCGGTTCGCCACATCGCCACTCATGCGCTAACCCGGCCTGTGCTGGTGGATGTCTCGAGCGGCGACACGCGCGAAACACTGAGTTCGGCCATCGGGCACGGGATGGACCTCGTCCTTGCGAACAAGGTCCCGCTCGCTTGTGATGGTGCCTCGGCGCGCTCACTGCTGCGCGATGCGCGAGCTAATGGGCGCAGGGTCCTTCACGAGGCCACGGTCGGCGCGGGACTGCCAGTCATCGACACGATCGCCAAGCTCGTTGCGTCCGGCGACAAGATGACGAGCGTCCTAGCCTGCCCATCCGGCACCCTTGGATTCCTGTTCAGCGAACTCGGACGAGGCCGGACCTTCTCCGACGCGCTTCGCAAGGCCATGAAACTCGGCTACACCGAACCGGATCCACGGGAGGATCTCTCCGGAGCCGATGTCGCGCGGAAGGCAATCATTCTGGCGCGTCTCATCGGATACGAGGGGGAGCTCGAAGACATTGCTGTCGAGTCGCTCGTTCCGCTGGCGATGCGCGAGATCCCCGTCGCGAAGTTCGTCGCGCGCTCCCACGAACTCGATTTGGACTGGCGCGCGCGGGTCGACGAGGCGGCATCACGAGGCGAGGTGCTCCGCTACTGCGCCCAGGTGACGCGGGCATCGGTCAAGGTCGGGCTCGTCGGCGCGCCGATTGGAAGCTCGCTCTCCTCTCTCTCCGGGACAGACAACCTGTTTGCGTTCTCGTCGTCGCGATACCGCACCAACGCGCTCGTGGTTTCCGGTCCGGGCGCGGGTCCGGAAGTCACGGCGGCGGGTGTTCTCTCCGACATACTGAGAGTGGTTGAGGCATGAGCGCGCCCGTGTCACGAGTCTGCGCCCGCGCCCCAGGCAGCATCGGAAATTTCGGCCCAGGCCTTGATGTCCTTGGATGCGCCATCGATGGCGGATTCGACGAGGTCACCATCGAGTGGCGTGACACTCCTGGAATCGAGGTTGCCGACGCAGGCCATCGAGAGCTTCCGTCCGATCCGGAGCGAAACACCGCTGCGATCGCCGCTCGCGCAGTGTTTGCGCTGGTAGCCGCGCGGACCGGGCGAGTCGAAGCGCGCGGCGTGACACTCAGGGTCACCAAGGGCCTTCCGCTGTGCGGCGGTCTGGGCGGAAGTGCCGCCAGCGCCGTCGCCGGAGCCGTCGCCGCCAACGCGATCACCGGATCAACCCTCACGATGACCGATCTTGCCGCGTGCGCGCTCGAAGCCGAAGAGCGTGTTGCCGGCCGACACCTCGACAACATTGCGCCTTCACTTCTCGGAGGGATTGTGCTCGTGCGCTCACTGGATCCGATCGATCTCGTCCGAGTGGTGGTCCCAGTGGGACTCACCATCGTTCTCGCAACTCCGGGTCAGCGGCTCAAGACAGCGGAGGCACGCGCCGCACTGCCGATTGACATCCCCCGGGCGATCGCAATCCACCAGATGGCTCAGGTTGGCGCGATCGTCGCCGCCTGCGCCTCGGGAGATCTGGCGCTGCTCGGACGGTCGATCGACGATCGGATCGCAGAACCGGCGCGGGGACGGCTCCTGCCGGGATTTGCCCAAGCGAAACAGGCGGCACTTGATGCCGGAGCGCTGGGAGCGTCGATCTCCGGCGCGGGACCGACCGCCTTCGCGCTCGTCGACTCGCATGCCGTGGCATCGCGAGTCAGCGAGGCCATGAGCGACGCGTACGCGCGCGCCGGACTCGAGTGCACGGCGCGGATCGCCTCAATCGATGAGCTCGGCGCGACTGTGAGGAGCGAATGAGTGTCGTCTTGACGGTCCAGTGCGCTAAGTGCTCGCGCGAGTTTGGAGACCGACTTGCCATCGCGGTCTGCCCGGAGTGCAACGGAGCTCTCGCTGTCGTTCCTGCATCACCACCGGCCCGCGGTCAGGCTCTCAAGCAACTCTTCGACAGTCGTGTAACTGCGCACTCGCTGCGCGCCACCGCGTACGAGGCCTCGGGAGTCTGGCGATTCCGCGAACTTGTCCTCCCGGGCGCGGAGGCGGATGTTGTCAGTTTTCCCGAAGGTAACACACCACTGGTTGCCTCTGACGCGGTGGCTCGGTACGCCGGTGTCGCGGCGCTGCGACTGAAACACGAAGGTCTCAACCCCACGGGGTCATTCAAGGATCGAGGCATGACGGTCGCGATCACTCAGGCTCGCCGAGTGAAGGCAACGGCGGTTGCCTGTGCATCGACGGGAAACACCAGCGCCTCGCTGGCGGCGTACGCCTCGCGCGCGGGAATCCCCTCGCTGGTCCTCGTGCCTCACGGGAAGGTCGCGCCGGGAAAACTTGCACAGACGATCGCGTATGGAGCGCGAGTCCTCCTGGTCCGTGGGGACTTCGATGACTGCATGCGGCTTGTGAGAGAGGCATCGGCCAAGCTCGGTGTCTACCTTGCAAACTCGCTCAATCCATTCCGTATTGAAGGACAGAAGACGATCATCTTCGAGATGCTCCAGCAGTGCGCGTGGAACGCTCCTGACTGGATCGCCGTCCCCGCGGGAAATCTTGGGAATACCTCGGCGTTCGGTAAGGCGCTCGTAGAGGCAAGGGAGTTCGGCCTGATCGACCGCCTCCCACGACTCATCAGCGTCCAGGCGGCCGGTGCCGCGCCCTTCGCCGCCGCCTTCGACGAGGGGTTCGTCCGCCGCCATCGCGTGAAGGCCGAAACTATCGCCTCTGCAATCCGCATCGGTGACCCCGCCTCCTGGGATCGAGCCGTCGCCGCGATTCGTGAAACAGACGGGGTCGTCCTCGCGGTGGGCGACGATGCCATCCTTGCCGCCAAGCGCTCGATCGATGCCGCCGGTGTCGGATGCGAACCAGCGAGCGCGGCGAGTGTGGCCGGTGTGCGAGAGCTGGTCGCGCGTGGAATTGTCGACTCGAGCCATCGAGTAGTGGCCGTGTTGACCGGGCACTTGCTCAAGGACCCCATGCCCCAGGAGACCGGCCGCGGCGTGGGCGGCCCAGACCCCATCGATATCTCCCCCGACCTCTCGGAGATCGAGCGGGTGATCGGTTCCCTCGGCGACGGTACTCTTCCCACGGTTCCCACCGTCTCGTGACCTCCAGTCGTCGATAGTGAAATCATCCACTTCTGGGGTTTCGGAGTCGTTGCTTCGTGCCTCACAATAAGTCCAGCAACCTCTTTATGACTGCTGCCGCGAGCATTATCTCGCGCCTGAGTGGGCTTGCGTCATTAGTGGTGGTCGGCTGGTTCCTGACCGAGGAGCAGTTGGGGGTTTTTGCGATCGCGGTTGGCATCACGACCTTTACGCTGATTCTTCGCGGAGGTGGTTCGGAGCTCGTCATCCAGTCGATGGCGCCGGGCGATTTCAAGCAGATGGGCGGCGGGCTTCCGCGAACGACCCTTGCATTCGCAATTGTTGGCATTGTGCTCACCCTGGCCTGCGCCGTACCGGCGATGCGCTACTACGACCAGCCGACGCTTGGAGCCACACTCTTGTGGCTAGCGGCAGCGTTGTTTGTGTTCCAGATCGGCGCGTACCAGAGGTCCAAGGTGGGCGCTGCACTTCAATTCCGCGCTCTTGCCGTCATCGAGATCGCCACGGCGGTCGCCAAGTTGGTTGCTGCGTACTGGTGCGCCAGCCACGGCTGGGGTCCGATGACTCTAGGCATCGCCCAGTTAGTGGGGAATTCGATCCAGTTCGTCGGCGTCCTCGTGATTGCAGACCTCGGGTGGAATGACCTCAGGGTCAAGCCGGGCTGGATCAGACCGATGATACTGACGCTCAGACTTCCCATTGTGCTCAGTGTCATGACCACAGTTTCGCTGCAGATCGACACCTTCCTCGCGAGTTTCTTCGCGCCGGTGGCGTCACTTGGGGTCTACTACTTTGCGAAAAATATCGCGGTCGCGCCGGTGCTGATGCTCATCGGTGCAGTGCGCACCGTCCTTGCCCCGTACGCGGCGCGGGCGCGGGGAAACCCCAAACTTGAACGGGAAAACATCGAGGCCGCCTTTGCATTTGGCAGCGTCTTCGCCCCGTTGGCACTTATGTTCCTCACCACGATCTATCCCTCGCTCTCCCGCATGCTATGGGGCGACAAGTGGGCCGCGAGCGTCTGGCCGGTCACGCTTGGCACGGTGCTCCTTGTGTACCCGACGATTCAGGGGCTCCTTGAGGGACCTGTGATGGGCCTTCGAGTGTGGACGGAGTACATGTCGATTCTCAGTTGGCGCTCAGCGAGCAAGGCAGTCGGGTGCATCGGTGGTTTCGTGGCGATCTGGGCACTTGCTCTGCCGACGGAAGCGACCGCACTCGCTCTCACCATCGGCGTGGGAGCCATCGGATCGGTCGTCGCCTTCTTTCAGATCCGTTCTTTTCTCAGCCGTTGCGGGATCGATCGCGAGATGGTGACTTTCGAGCTCCACTCGCCCACGATCTACTCGGTGTTGGCCGTGATCGCGACGCATGGACTGGCGTCGGGCCTGATGGACAGCATCGCGTTCCTGTCAATCGACGGCCGACAGACGGCGGCGATCGAGTGTGCCCTGTGTGCCGTGATCTATCTGGTGATTGCTCTCGCGCTGCTTCGTTTCGCCTACATCGCGAGGCTGAAAGTGATGCTCGCGATTGTTCCCGCCCCTGTGCGGGCGCGACTCTGCCGGATCATGCTGATCCCCGAGACTGCTGTGGAGGCGGTCCACGACTAGCGGGGGCATAGCATCCTGCGGCGCGGCAGCACCGCGACGGAGGACCCCCAGTGGAGCCACGCAACTTTCTATTCGTCTCGTACGCGGCGCTCATCACCGACATCGCCTGGCAGGTAGCCAAGGAGGGGAACGCGGTCCGCTACTGCATCGACTCGGAGAAGGACCGGGACATCGGCGACGGCTTCGTTGAGAAGGTGGCCAACTGGCGCGAACACATCAACTGGGCCGATGTCGTGGTGTTCGACGACACGCTTGGACACGGGGCGCTCGCCGAGGAATTGCGTTCCCGGGGGAAGCTGGTGGTCGGCGGCACGGCCTTCACTGACCGGCTCGAAGATGACCGCGCCTTCGGCCAGGAAGCGCTCCACGAGGCGGGGGTTCACATCCTCCCCTACCGCCAGTTCAATGACTTCGATGAGGCGATCGAGTTCGTGCGTACCAATCCCGATCGGTATGTCCTCAAACCCTCTGGTGAGGCGGGCAATGTCAAGCGCCGCCTCTTCGTCGGTGAGGAGGACGATGGCGACGATGTGATCCGGGTGCTCAAGGTCTACAAGCGGTCGTTTTCAGATGTCATCAAGGAGTTTCAGCTACAGAGGCGCGTGACTGGCGTGGAAGTCGCCGTTGGCGCGTTCTTCAACGGCCGCGAGTTCATCTCGCCGATCAATGTCAACTTCGAAAACAAGAAGCTCTTCCCCGGCAATGTCGGGCCATCGACAGGCGAGATGGGCACGGCGATGTTCTGGAGCGGGCCCAACCGGCTGTTCGCTTCGACCCTCAAGCGGCTCGAAGGCGTGCTCGCTCGCGAAAAGTATGTCGGGTACATCGACCTCAACTGCATCGTCAATGGTCAGGGGATCTACCCGCTCGAGTTCACGGCCCGGTTCGGCTACCCGACCATCATGATTCAACAGGAGGGGATCACTACCCCGATCGGTGAGTTTCTCCACCAACTGGCGGCCGGGACTCTGACGAAATTCAAGGTCAAGAGCGGGTTCCAGATTGGTGTCCGCATTGTTGTCTCGCCGTTTCCCTTCGACGACGACGCGACATTCCAGTCGGTCTCTCGGAACGCCGCCATCCTCTTCAAGAAGGGGATCCCCGAAGAAGTCCACATCGAGGATGTGAAGCAGATCGACTCTCAGTGGCTGGTGGCGGGCACCTCCGGAGTCGTCCTGGTCGTCTGCGGCCTCGGGTCGACGATGAAGATGGCGCAGGCTCAGGCGTACGCGCGCATCAGGAACATCATGATCCCCGACATGTACTACCGCAATGACATCGGGGACCGCTGGTACGAGGACGCCGACCGGCTCCACACCTGGGGATATCTGCGCGAGGCGTGAGCGTCAGCGCGAGGCGTGCGACTCAGCCTGCAGCACGCGGGCCGATCATGTGTTCGGGGCGCACGACCCGGTCAAAAGTTTCCTCGTCGACATGTCCGAGCGCGAGGGCCGCGGCCTTGAGCGTCGTGCCCTCCGCGTGCGCCTTCTTGGCGATCGAACTCGCCTTGTCGTAGCCGATGGTGGGCGCGAGGGCCGTCACCGTCATCAGGCTCTGCTGTAGGAGCTCGTCGATGCGCTCGCGGTTGGCTTCGATCCCCTCGACGCAGAACTCGCGGAAGGCGTGACATGTGCCGGCGAGCAGCTCGCAGGAGTGAAGGAGGTTGCGGGCGATCATCGGCTTGAAGACATTGAGCTCGAAGTTGCCCTGACTGGCGGCGAACTGGACCGCGGCATTGTTTCCGAACACCTGCACACAGACCATGGTCATCGACTCGCTCTGTGTTGGATTGACTTTGCCTGGCATGATGCTCGACCCGGGCTCGTTCTCGGGAATCGAAAGCTCGCCGATGCCGCAGCGCGGGCCGCTCGAGAGCCAGCGGATGTCGTTGGCGATCTTCATGAGACTTCCGGCGAGGACCGCAAGCGCGCCATGCGCCTGCGCGGCGGCCTCATGACCGGCGAGCGCCTGAAACTTGTTCGGCGCGCTGGTGAAGGCGATCCCTGTTGTTGCAGCGAGCTGCGTGGCGACCAGTTCGCCGAAGCCAATTGGGGCGTTGAGCCCGGTGCCAACGGCTGTCCCACCAATGGCAAGGGACTTGAGTCCGGGCAGCGCGTCGCGAATCGCCTGTTTGCACTGATCGATCTGGGCGACATACCCCGAGAACACCTGACCCAGGGTCAGCGGGACGGCGTCCTGCAGGTGCGTTCGTCCGACTTTGACGATGGTGGCGAATTCGAGCGACTTCATCTGCAGCGCGGCGCGGAGCTGCTTGAGCGCCTGAAGCAGTGTGCGCTCGAACTCGGTGGCAATCGCGATGTGAAGGGCTGTCGGAAATGTGTCGTTGCTCGACTGCGACATGTTCACATGGTCGTTGGGATGGACCGGCTTCTGAGTTCCCATCGTCCCCCCCGCCATCTCGATGGCACGGTTGGCGATGACTTCGTTGACATTCATATTCGTTTGGGTACCAGAGCCGGTCTGCCAGACATTCAGCGGGAACTCGGCATCGAGCTTTCCCGACGCAACTTCCTTCGAGGCAGCCGCGATGAGGTCGTAGAGTTCCTTTGGAAGCAGCCCCAGTTCATGGTTGACTCGCGCGCACGCTCCCTTGAGAACACCGAAGGCATGCACGATTTCCAGCGGCATGGCTTCGCCAAAGGGAAAGTGATGGAGTGACCGTTCGGTTTGCGCCCCCCAGTAGTGGGCGGCGGGAACCATCACGGTCCCCATCGCATCGGTCTCTTTGCGTGTGAGGGGCGCTACGGCGGTTGGTGCCATGAACTGATCCTACTTCGCGAGTGCCGCGTTGATCGCCTCGCGCAGCGACGCGCCACCGTCGGCGTCGGCACCCACCGTGATCCTCGTGATGACTCCATCCTTGCCGATCACTACGAGCGTGGGGATGCCGGGCAGCTTGTAGGCCTCGGCGAGCTTGTCCCCCGCGAGCAGGCATCCGTAGGTGTACCCCTTGTCCTGCATGTACTTTTTCCCCGCGTCTGGCTTGCGCTCGCCCATGTTGACTCCGTAGATGGCGACCGGCTTGCCCGCGAACTCCTTGTGGAGATTCTCGAGAACCGGCATCACCTGGCGACACGGCCCGCACCATGTGGCCCAGAAGTCGAGGAGCACGACCTTGCCCGCGAGCGACGACAGCGTCACCTCGTGATCCGCGAGATCCTTGAGAGCAAAGTCGGGCGCGCGGTCGCCGGCCTTGAACGCGAGCGGCGGCGGGCCATCGACGGCGAAGTCCGCGTCAGCGGGCGCGGCCTCCGCCTTGGTGAACCCCTCTGGCACAGCGACCCTGAATGTCGCGCTATCGAGTATCGGGTTCAGAGTCACCTTGCTCAGGCCTACGGTGGATACGACGCCATCATCCTGCATGCCCGGCAGCTCGAACTTCTGGGACGCGCGCCGGACGGTCCCGTGATTGCGATCGACGGCGATGGTCTCGATGAGGCGGAGTTTGACAGTGGGCGTGGCGTTCGTGTCTGACGCATCCCCCGCCTCGGGCGCACCTGGCATATCGAGCTCGCGAACGACGCGCACGATGTCGCATGGCGCGCCGTCGAGGGTCTCGTCGCCAATGATCGCAGCCGCCACGACGCGCCCTTTGGCGCTCAGCGAGTCTCTTGGGCGCTGATCGAGAATCCATGTGGGGAGGCCGGCCAGGAGGTTGCCCGCGATCGCGAAGAAAGAACTCGATGCCATGCGATAGGACTTCGTCATCCACTCGATGCGGATCGCCTCTGTGCCGTCGAAGATCAGGCTCTCGCGCAGCGTGCCGTCAACTGAGTGGTCGATACGAAGCCGCTTGATGGCCATCACCTCGGAGTCGGAGAATTCGATGACCGTGTGACGCGACTCCTCGAGTTCGGGGGACATGTTGCCCGCGCTGCCCGCGAGCGTGAGTGTTACGGTGGCGTCGAGAGAGGTGAGCGCCTTCGCCGCGGCGACGGCCCGTGCATGAATCCTCATGGCCTTCTCGTCGGTCGTGTCCGGCGGCGTGATGGCGGGGATCACCTCTGGGTTGGCAGGTGATGCGCCGGGGACTGCAGGAACGGGATTGACATTGACAGGCACGGTCGGCGGACTCTGTGCGACCGCGGCGTGGGTTGCGAGGAGAGCGAGGATCGCGGCATGAAGCGACGGGTGCATGGGCGCGATCGTACTTCGGCCTCTCCCATACTCTGAACGAATGCACGCCACCACAGCCATGTCGAACACTTCCACACCGACTGCGCCGCAACCGGTGTGGCGGACGGTCTCTGCAGGTCTCGTCGGCAACATGCTCGAGTGGTACGACTTCTCGGTGTACGGGTATCTCGCGATCCCCATCGGCGCACAGTTCTTCCCCAACGAGGACCCGCTGACACAGCAGATGCTGGTGTTCGCAACCTTCGCGGTTGGATTTGTCGCCCGACCCATCGGAGGCCTGGTGCTCGGGCGCTACGGCGACTTGCATGGACGGCGCGCGCTGCTGACGCTCTCGATCGTGCTGATCGCGGCCTCTACTTTGGCGATGGCACTCTTGCCCACCGCCGCAGCGATCGGCGTCGCCGCTCCGATTCTGATGATCCTCCTGCGCATTGTGCAGGGAATCTCCCTCGGCGGCGAGTTCACCGGCAGCATCGTCTACACGACCGAGATGGCCAAGCGAGGTCGCCGCGGACTCATCTCGAGCTCCACCGCGTTCGGAACTAGTCTGGGATTCGTGCTCGGCTCGGGAGCCGTCGCGCTGAGCACCTACGCGCTCGGCCACGAGACGATGAACGACTGGGGTTGGCGCGTTCCCCTGGGAGCGAGCGTCGTGTTCGCCGCGTTCGGCTGGTGGGTGAGGCGCAACGCCCATGAAACCGCAGAGTCGCGACTGAGCGCGCAACTGAGGCCGACGCTTTCAAAGGCGTTCGCTACAGATTGGAAGGCGATGCTCCGGCTCTTTGGAATCATCGCTGTCTCGAATGCCGCGCTCTATTTCACGGTGACGGCACAGGTGGAGGCGGCTAAGGCGCGCGATCTGGCCAACGCTGCAGGGATTCAGGCCATCGCGACTGCAGGGCTCGCCATTGTCGCGTGCTCCAAGGTCGCCGGCGGATGGTTGAGCGATCTCCTGGGGAGGAAAAGGGCCGCACTCGTCGTGACCGTTGCGCTGCTGGCGGCGCTCATACCGGCCCACTACGCCTTCGCCGATGGCACGCAGACGCTCTTCTTTGTCGGCCTCGTGGTGATGGGCATTCCGCTGGCGATGCATCTGGGCCTGCAGGGCGCGCTCGTGGTCGAGCTGTTCCCCGTGGCCAGCCGAGTGATGAGCATGAGCTTCAGTTACAGCGTGACGCTCGCGCTGGTCGGTGGCACGGCGCCGTTGCTGTACTCGTGGCTTGTCACGGGGCACGGGATCGTGTGGGCGCCTGAGATCTGGATGGGGGCGCTCGGAGTGCTGTGCCTCGCAGTGCTCATTCCTATGAAGGACACGACGGACACCGCGCTTGATCGCTGAGGAGTTCCGGACTACTTCGACTCGATCAGTTTCGACTGGGCCGAGATCATCACCAGGAAGATGATGGCGAGAACAATCCATCCGAAGGTGAGGGCGATTACGACCGGATCGACGCTGCCACCGGGTGGTTGGGCCGAAACGACTATGGCGAACTGCGACACTTGGCTCTTCACGCCGAACACGCCAGCCGCTGCACCGCAGATCGCCGACGCGAGACCGACACCGCGACCGCAGCTGCCCTCGTCGCTGCGTCCCCGAGCGACCAGCGCGGCGCGGATTGATCCCGGGACATTGAGGGCGATGAATGGAGTTATCTAGAGCCAAACGAGCGCGGGCGACATCATTCGATGTTGTTCGGGAACGCGCTTGAGTGCCTTCGCGCAGGTTACGCAGACGATGATCTTGAAGGCGGCAAGAATCAGAAAGCCACAACAGAGGGCTCCAATGAGTGCGTCGGAGATGGCTGGTATGGTTGGATTCATGTGATGATGGT
>SIAD01000016.1 GCA_009691915.1 Phycisphaerales bacterium | reverse complement strand
GTTGTGTCCATCCATCAAAGCCGCGTCGGCCTCCGCGGCCTCGACAGGGGTCGTGGGAAGGACGGGAACGCTGGTGTCCATCCATCAAAGCCGCGTCGGCCTCCGCGGCTGTCCATCGCTTGGTGAATGCCCATCATCTGGATTTGTGTCCATCCATCAAAGCCGCGTCGGCCTCCGCGGCGGCCGCACTCGCAAGATGTCTAAAACAAGACACTTGCGAGCCCTCTGGCGAGCCCGAACGATTTTGGAGCGGATGAACGGTCACTTTCAGTACTCCAAACGCGCCAAGACCCGCGATAATCAGCCAAAATCCGGCGAGTGCGAGCATGCCTAGGACTCCCCTTCACCACCATCGCACTCGCGGCGGTGTCGCTGGAAGCCGACATGTCAAAGAACAACGCCACCACACGGGCCGACGCGGAACTGATGGATGCCGAGTGCCAAGCTCTTTGACGAGGACGACACATTCTCGGCGATGCTGTGCCCTATAGGCACGACGCAATCGTATTGCCAGACACGACCGCAGTCAAGTGATCTGATCATTGAGGACAAGACAAACGGCAGCTTCAACCTTCGACCAGTATTCACCTGAAGGAATCCACTTGCCTTGACTGAGCAACTCGGAGGAACAGGTGCGCCAACGATTCTCAATCGCACGGAATTCCTTGGCCTTCACCTTGGCTGCGCGTGAGCTCTTCGGTTGTGGTGCGCTCGACTTGGGTGCCACTTGGGGTGGGTCAACCATCTCGTGAGGGAGTTGATCGATGTGCTCAAGGACCTTGGCTCCGCTGGTCTTCTCCGGCGACGGTGAGTATGTGCCACCTACGCACGGCACCCACCACCACTTGCCTGGCCAATCAGGATCGAGCAGGGCACGGATGCCAACATTGGCAGCCGCGTTCAGATCGGCTTGGAGTGCGGGGACATGACCCTTGCCGTTACACCGTGCCGATTCGGCGACAAACAGATCGCCGCCCTTGCGCGGAAGAATAACCCGTTCTGCGTGGAAGGCCTTGACCGACTCGTCAGCCTTTCGATCGTGCCGGTCGCGCTCCGGAATGCGTAATGCCCATGCTTCAGCACTCACCAACAGTTGATCGGCAACTGCCCCATTGCGACCATTCTTCAAAGCCTTCTCAATCCGTGCCTTTGCCTGCGCCACATCTCGCATCCACCATGGGTTGGTGAGCAGATCGGTGGCAGACACGGCGACGCCTCGGAGACCTGCTGCACCAGTTCGACTGCACTGACGGCTGGTGTAATTTGGCTGAACTTCTCGCAGGTGAAGCCCGTGCAACTGGCAAGACTCGGCAAGGTACTTATGAACCTTTGAGCTTGCCCACGCCATGAGCTGTCGATTCTCGCGACGGGTCTGGAGCTCAGCCGGCTGGTAGTTGCTCAGGTTCTCGGTCACCACAGCATGGCAAGCCGCATCGACACGCAAAGTCGGGCGCGGCGACCCGGCGGCAACTCGTCGAATCTTGATTCTGCCGATGCCGAGCGCGGCTTCAACAATTCGGCTCGCGAGCTGTTTGACCCGCTGCTCGCGGAGCCGATCGCGCACATCGAGCAAGCGTTGATTGAAACCGATTAGCCGGGCATCGCCCTTCTCGGGGATGTTCTTGCGAAGATTGGACGGCTCGGGTCGGTTCTTGAACGACTTGAGAAGCCGGTACAAGTCGGTCAGTGTGTTGATCCGCTGCATCGAAAGTCCGCCGACATGCCTAGCTCGCAACGCTGCTGCAGCCTTGCGCTCGATCAGTTGGGCAGAGTCACCGCTTACCGGCCGAAGTCCGCGCGGCGTGATCCACCTTCGGAGTGAACGCAATCGCCCCGACTTGGCGGTCCACTCACGGTCGTCTTGCGCCCACCGGTCCGTCCAGCACTTCGAGAGGTTCGAGAGGTCAGAGTGCGCCATCCGTTCTGCGTGCGGCTTCAACTCGTTGCGATACACCACCATCGCGGCCTTCCGCCCCGGCCCCCCGAATGCGGTTTCATCGTCATCGCCGCGACCGGGAAGTTTGAGCGATGGAAGCCCGCTCGTTTCCCACTCCTTCTGCGCCCGAGGATCACGCCACCTATCCCCCGCGAACAGTCCGTGCCAGAGCGCAAGCGTGTCAATGAGTAGTTCGATCCTAGTCTCTTCGGTGAGCGATTCTGGTACGCCGCCCGGCTTGGTGCGATGCTCGGCGGTGAGATTATGGGCGATGCGGGCCCGATCGAAGTGCCGGCGACTCGCATGCATGAACAACCGCACGGTGCGTCCCATCAAACCCGCTACACCGTTGCTCTGCTTGGTGCTCGAGGCGGTGACTGGTTGATAGCCGAGCGCCCTTTCCCAGTCAGCGATCATCACCAGTTCATCCAGCGCAGCCATGCGCGAAGGTGTTTCTTCGCCTTGAAGTTTGATAAGAAACTGTCTCTCCAACTTGGCCCACGGTGCGGGATGAGGCGAACCATCCGGTAGCGCGTCCTCGCCAATTCGGCGGTAGACCGTGGTTCGGACGGTTCCATCGGCAACAGTGGATTCGATGTGGATGAAGAGGGCGCCCTCGGCAATTCCACCTCGGACCACCTTGCCCTTGCTCGCTGCTAGACGCATCTGCGCGGCGGACATTGACTCCCAGACCGCGCAAGCGGCGGCGAACCTGTGGCCAAGATCAACTGAGAGCACTCGCAGGCTCGGCAATCGCGAATAGATCAACTTTGAGTGATGCCCCTTGCGCTCCTTGTTCATCGCTGAATTCGGCCAATATTCGCCTGACTTCTTGTGGGGCTCTATTCCGTGCGCTGCGGCGTAGTCGATGAATGGTCCTGAAGGCGCGAGTTTGGGCGAGAACGACACCAGCCAAGACAGTCGGTCTCGAAGTCTGCGGGCTTGCACCAAGTTGCCACTCTGCGTGAGCCGTGCAACTCTGTTCAGTTCCACCCTTGGCGCCTGAAGGCGGCCGTTCCAGTTGTCTTCCGCGAAAACACTCGCCACACGAACGGGATCCCCCGGTCCAACCGCAGCCCGCCCCAGCCGGTCGCCCCTGGTGACGACCGTTGGATCCTTGAGCGATAGGTCGGAGATCCCAAGATCCTTAGACAGTCGTTTGCTGGACCATCGCAATGGAACCATTTCCACTCGTTTGCCGGTCCACAGCGCCATACGCATGTTGCGCACATCGGATTGCCAGGCGGCATCCAATGAGCGCACTCGCTTGCCGCCTGATTGTGCTCGATCAGACTCGTGGACCGCAAAGTCGATCTTCCAACGCGACTTGCCAAAGTCTCCGAACACTGGGTGACGCAGCGGATCGGGATGGCGATAGGCGGGAACCTTGAAGCGCTGTTGATTCGCCTTTGCGACGCTGCCGGCGGAATATCGAGCAAGAATTGTGGGATCGGTTTCCCCTTCGGCGTTCTGCCACACGACTTGCGCATCGTTCGCCGCCAACTCCTCGAACAGTCGAATGTCGCCAAACTTCTCCAACTCCCCCTGCAGGAGCCTAGCGGCATCGATGCGCTCTTGCACGCTCTTGCAGCCTTGGCGTGCCCAATCACCGACAACTTCATTCCACCCAAGCACCGCTCGCTTTCGTATCACAACCGAGGCGCCGCCGGCCGAGCCAGATTCGCTGCCACGCCGACACCCGAGTGTGTCGAGAAACGCTGCTGCATCGGCGTGCTGCGTTCGCACCTGATCCAGCTTCTTCGCATCCTCTTCAAACTGACGCCGTTCAAGTTCGGCGAGTTTGATCCATGAGCACGCGATCGAAACACGCCGCGCAGCGTGGTCGAGCATGACGCCGAACTCATCAATCAGATTGCGCTCCGTCACGAAACCAAATCCGATGGAGCGCTCCAAGGCAGCCATGAGGTCATTGACCCAAGGGAGGGGCAACTTCGTCGACCCCGCCAGCTTCTCCTGTGCCTCCTCGGACAACTTCTTAATGAGCAGCTCAATGTCCACCTGAGCGAGACTAGCCTTGCTCGCTGCAGTCGCCAGTGCCAGCCGACCTTTCGATCGTCGACCGCTCGTCCAGCCGATCCGAACCCGGAGTGCCTTGGCGCGCGCCTCGTCATCTGCTGCGAGTAGCCCAAACTCGGTACATAGGTGACTCCACACGGCGGAGCCTGGGGACCCGCCGCGGAGTGCGGCGAGTGATCTTGTGGCTTGCATCAAGGCATCGGAAATGTCGCTCTTGCTGCTCTTGAGGCCTGTTCCGAAGTTTTCGCTCAGGAAACTCCTTGCGACCAGTTTGAACTCCGTGTCATTGCTGCTACCCGCTGCTGTGGGGCCGCCAGTATCGCCTTCACCATCATCGGCAGCACGCGCGGGGAGCGTTATCCAGTCGGCGACGGGGCCAAAAAATTGCTCGAGCACGGTCCGCGCGTTGGGACAAGTGAGGCCCCTCCAACTTGCCCTGAGCGCATCAAATGCGGCACTCCGATTCACCCACACTGCATCATCTCGGATGCGCGCCTTGAGCGACACAACACAATCATTCACCCACGATTCAACTGCTCCGGGCGCGACGCTACGCTTGATGAGAATGTCCCGGAGCGCATCCTCCACCTTTCGATCGCGGCCATCTTGCGAGTCCTTGGCACTCTTGCAATCGTCGCCGTAGGCAACTATCAGGCCTGGCGCCTTTGGCGCGCCGCGTTCATCTTCGACGGTCAACCATGACAGGGCGAGGAGGACGCGTCGGTCGCGGCGCTCGTCAGCGCTCGGCGGTCGCGCAGGTTTACCCTTGCCTCCGGCCACCGTGGCATCGGCGAGCGTGTGCTCGAGCCCGCCACGCAGCGTCAGCAACCAGTCTCCGAAGGCCTTCGCCCCGAGATTGATCGCTTCATGAGTCGCCCAAAGCGAATCACGCCATGTCTTGTCGCCCTCGATCCCGCGAAGACGCAGCGTGTACGCGCGCTGAGTCGTAACAGGTTTCTCAATGGATGGCGCTCCGCTTGTTGCTTTCAGCCCCGACGAGTTCGTTGATTGTTTCCCCATGGCATGAGCATACTGAATCGTCATATCACCACCATCCCGCTCTCCGCATCCGGCAAGCTCTGCCCCAGCACCGTTGCCGCCTCCCTAGCGGCATCCTCGTTGCTGCCGAGGTCCAGAATGAGCAGCTGGTCCTCCTTGAGATTCAGCAGCTCGCGAGCGGCGTTCTCGAGTCGCACCCGGTCAATAGCCCTGAGTGTGCAGTAGAAAACTGAGTACTGCCACGGCTCGCCATACGCCTTCAGCAGCCTGTGAATGAGACGGAGGCGCTTGTCATTGCGAATGTCGTAGCACACCAGATAGCAGCGACGCATGCGTGTCACCTCGTCGTCAAGAACGACAGCGTTGGCACTTCACCCAGGAGCCACGCCGCAACAAGTCGGGCATGGAGCATCAGCATCCGTCGATAGCTCAGTCGGTAGTCGAAAGTTGGGTGCGTCACCTCGGTATCCATCCGCCGGCCATAGGCGTCGAAGAAACCCCTGCGGCCCCAGTCGGTGAGCGCGCAGCCGGCTGCCGTGTCGAGAAAGTGGCCCGCCACGAGCTCGCCCCGATTGAAGGCCGACACCGCCACTGAGTCGGCGATGAGCGGACGGAACGGCTCCATGAGGTCGAGCGACAGCGCCGGGCGACCCGGGCGCGTGGCGTGCAATGCCCCGATGGTCGGTTCAAGGCTCGCCAGCCGACAAGCCGAAGTGCAATCGTTGACCAACATGGTGTAGCCGAACGACAGCACGCTGTTGATCGGGTCAGGTGGCGGGCGGCGCTGGCGGCCGTGAGCCGTGAACTTCGCGGCGATGTCGGAGACTCCCACCTTGAACATCCCGGCAAAATTTGCAAAGTAGATTCTGGCCGCGTTTCCCTCGTGGCCGCGGAGTTCGTCCATCGACCCCGCCTTCTCTGCGGCGTTCACGCTATCCATTAGGTCCCCCGCCACGCGTGCGGGAAGCGAGACATGATTGCGCATGAGAAGTGTGCGTTGATTGGCGATCTTGGCGACGGTCACGGCCCGCGCCAATTCGAGTGCCTTCTCTGGCCTGTCGAGCGTGCGAACTTGGGCGGCACGCACCGCCGCGCTTGTTGGCCCCATCGGGTCCATCATCGCGACCAATCGCCCGGCGGAAGACATGAAGGCGACTGGCACCTCATGGTCGGCGAGCACCGTGAGAGCCTGTGTGGAGACCTGCACGCCGCCAAGCACGGCAAGCGACTCCACGCTCGCGAGGGGAAGTTCGCGGACCAGCTCTCCCTCCTTGCCCGTGACGCGGATTGACTGACCCCTCACTCCAACCCGAATTCCCTCCCGCTGGAGAACCACATGAATTCCATCATCCCGTGGCGGCCAGAGCTTTCGTGGCGTGAGCTGCTCGTCGCTCGACCGTCCCCCCACAGTCAGAGCCGTCATTCGCTGATGATTGATCTCGTCGGGCAGGCAGATCGGCTGAAGCGAACAGCGCGGACACTTCGGATCATTGATTAGAGGCGGCGGTCGCGGCCCTTCGGCCGCCTGCTTTGCCGCTTCCAGTTCTGCCAACGAGTCGCGGCGGAGCGAGTCATCGACCACCACTCTCAGGCGGATCTTCTCGGCGGCGTAGTAGATAACCGCTTCTGGAACGGTGTATCCCGCCTCCTCCAGTAGCAACACCTGCAAGCCCACCTGGACTCGGTCTGTGGGCCATGGCTGGGGAGGCGGCATGAGCCGCGGCTCTTCCATCATCTCGTCGTTCGCTCCGATGACTTGGCCTGACCGCCGGGGCCTGCCCTTTCGATATTCCACAGGCACTGCCTTCAACCCGTCGATCTCCGCAAGGTCGAGCGTGGCGGTGAGGCCGAGCTTCTCGCTGGTCAACGCAAGGCTCCGGATCGAATGGGGCCGCTCGGGATCGGCCTCGGGGTCCACGAGTGTCTCGGCTTTCTTGGCCCTGGATCGTCGACCGTGCGTCGCCGGCTCTGGTGTCGCTGCGCTTGGTCGATCGACGCGCCGGTGAACGCCAGCACCCTGCTCGGTGTCGGCACTTGGTATGAAGACCCCCTCGACTGTCATGTAGTAGAACAGTCGAGGGCAATACGCGTGTTCAGCGACTCCTCTGGCCGGCCACATGGAAGAGACCTCTCGGAACGCCAGCCTGCAGCACACCGAGTGAACTGCGGCTGATCGAATCGGGGCGGCCGGATTTGAACCGACGACTTCCTGCTCCCAAAGCAGGCGCTCTAGCCAAGCTGAGCTACGCCCCGTAGGGGATCGCGAGTGTAGCACGCACGCAGCCGCGCCCGACTGCGCTCGCTAGACTTCGTCACCCGTGAGTTCCCTCGGCGCCTATCTCCCGGTCGTTCTGATCATCGCGATGGCGGTCGGATTTGCCGCCGTGAACATCATCGCCAGCCGCCTCCTCGGCCCGCGCTTCGAGACCGCGGTCAAGGGACTCGCCTATGAGTCAGGTATGGACGCCATCGGGTCTACTCGCAAACGATTCAATGTCCGCTTCTACATCCTCGCGATGACCTTTCTCGTCTTCGATGTTGAGATCGTCTTCCTCTATCCGTGGGCCGTCACCTTCGCCAATCTCGAACCGAGAAGCCCCGAGGCGGTGCTGTTCTTCGGACGCATCGCCTTCTTTGTAGGCACCAGCGTGATCGCCTACATCTACGCGTGGAAGAAGGGTGTCTTCCGCTGGGATTGACGAGTGTGGATCAGCGCGGTTGCGGGGAGAGTCGATAGACGCCAGCAGACCCCGACGGGGCCACGAGAATCCAGCCGCCGTGGCGTTCGAGTGCTACCAGTGCGTCACCTGCCCCGCCTGCGCCACCTGCGCCATTTGCCGCGATTCGGGCGTCCGGCAGGGCCTCCGCCTCGGGCCATGAAACACGCAGCGGCTCTGCACCGGAACTCCGCAGTGTCGCGACGAGAAGCCTCCCATCCGACCACATGAGATCGATCTCGACACCGCCGCGTGCGCGAAGTCCGCGAACCGCGCCTCGTGACCACGCCGAGGGGAGCGCCGGCAGAAGATCAATGACATGCCCACGCGACTCGCTCGCCGCGCCGCCGCTGTCTCCATCTCTGCCAACTTCCCGGTGCGACTGGACGAGCATCTCCGCGACCCCCGCCGCACCGCCGAAGTTTCCATCGATCTGAAATGGCGGATGGCTGTCGAAGAGATTCGGAAGCGTGCACCTGGCCAGGAGAACCTGCACACTCGTCCACGCTGCGAGGTCATCCTTCAGCCTCGCGAACATACTCACGAGCCACGCGCGGCTCCATCCTGTATGACCTCCTCCCTGCGCAAGCCTGAAATCGAGTGACTTGCGCGCGGCCGCCATGAGTTCGGGCGTTGCCTCGTCCGTGATCTGCTTTCCGGGATGCACTCCGAACAGATGACTCATGTGGCGATGGCCCGGCTCCGCTTCCTCCCACGGATCGGCCCACTCCAGGATGCGCCCGTCGGCCCCGATTGTCGGCGGCTTGAGCTTCCCGATCGCCGCCCGTGCGCGGGCCACGACGGCGTCATTTCTGGCCGCTTCGCCCAGCGCATCCGCCTCTTCGATCAGGTTTGCGAGAACATCATGGACGATCATTTGGTCCATCGTGTTGCCCATCGCGGTGTCCGCGGTCGTCCCGTCTGGAAGTTTGAAGGTGTTCTCCGGCGATGAGCTCGGCCCGCACACAAGCGCGCCAGAGGTCGAGTCGGGGTCGGCCACGAGGTAGTCGAGATAGAACTCCGCCGCACCGCGCAGCAATGGGAACGCACGATCCCTGAGATACGCCCCGTCGCGGCCGAAGTCCCAGTGATCGTGGACCGTCTGCGTCATCCAACCCCCACCGTGCGGCCAGAGCGCCCACACGGAGGCCCGTCCTGCGGGAACTGTCCAGCACCAGGCATCCGTGGCATGGTGTGCCATCCAGCCCCCGGCACCGTACATGCGCCGCGCTGTTTCGCGGCCCTCGATGGCGAGGCGCTCGACGAACTCGGTCAGAGGCGCGACTGTCGGCGCCACATTGAGCACTTCTGCAGGCCAGTAGTTCATCTGAAGATTGATGTTGATGTGGAAGTCTGCATTCCACGGCGCGTGCATGTGCTCGCACCAGATTCCCTGCAGGTTGGCTGGCAGCCCACCCTCGACGCTCGATGACAGAAGGAGCGCGCGCGCAAACTGGACATAGAGCGCCACGAGCCCGGGGTCAGACTCCCCCGCGGCGACGCGCTGCACTCGCTGGTCCGTCGGCAGCGCCTCGCACGCGACACTCGGCGGCCCCAGTTCCATGTCAAAACGGTCAAACTTCCCGCGCCACACGCGCTCGTGATCCCAGAGCATCTCATCGGTGCTCTTCGGGATTGCCGCCGCGGCCTCCGCGAGGGCGCGTTCCACATCGGGTCGCACAATCACCGCCCCCGCATTGAGCGCGGTCACCGCCGCCGCACGCGCCGCTCCCACAAACGGAAAGTCTGTCGCCGCGACGATGACCACTGTCACAGAGTCCGCCGCGCGAACGACGACCGCGCCGCCTTCGATGGCAAGCGAGCCGCCTTCGTGCGTCACGATGGCGTCGGCACCGAAGCGCACGCCGTCCGCCGCGCCGACCTCGGTCGCGCCGCGCAGCGAGATGACTGCACCAGTACCGGTGACCCTCGCGCTGATCGCCAGTGGGCATCCGTCGCACGATGCCTGGCGCGTCAGGGCGATTCGCAAAAAGAGACCATCGATCTCCTCGGTCTCCTGGTGGACGACGAGCGCGTTGGTGGCATGCGATGCGTACACCGTGCGCATCACCCGAAAGCCGCGATCCTCCCAGGACGCCGCCGTCACGCCTGTTGAGAGGTCGAGTCCGCGCCGATACTCGGTCGCGTCGAGGGGCATGGGCGACTCGATCACGAGATCCCCAAGCGTCTGGTACGAGTCGTCCACCGCATCAAGGAGCATGGCTTCGCGCGCAAGCGCCTCGGCTTGCGCGTACTTCCCGCGGAAGAGCAGTGTTCGCACGCGGGCGAGTGCGTCGGCGCAGTCGGGGACCCCGCGCGAGTTCCTCGTGCCCTCCCAGACCGAGCACTCGTTGAGCTGGATCCGCTCGGTCCGGAGACCGCCAAACACCATCGCGCCGATTCGACCGTTGCCGACCGGCAGCGCCTGATTCCATGTGGTCGCGGGCATCCGGTACCAGAGCACCTGGCCGATGGGTGCTCTCTCCTCGCTCGAGACGACTGTGCACCTTGGCGCGTCCTGCGCCGGGGCGACTGCGTTCGCGCCCGCCGCCAGGACGACCGCTGTCGCCAGCATCGCCGGGATCATGACTGGATCATGACGTGATCACTCCGCCTTCGACGCGCGAAGTTTCACTTCGACGGTCTGCTCCGCGCCCTCTCGCTTCAGTCTGATCTTGACAACATCGCCGGGGTTGTGTTCGCGTAGTCGCTCCATCATGTCGCCAGGACCGGTCAGAATCGTGCCATTCCAGCCAATGAGAAGATCGCCCATCTTGATTCCCGCGTCCGAGGCAGCGGTCTCCGCGCTGACGGCATCGACCTTGACTCCCTCGACGCCATCATTGCCGTAGCCGGGGCTCACGCCCAGACGCACCTTCGACCCCGACCGCCGCCCCGCCGTCGCCGTCGAGTCGGTCGATGCGAACTCCAGCTTTGTCGGCATGGTGGCGAGCATCTTCGCGAGAGTCTCTGTGAGCGACACCACCTTGGCCGCCCCCTGAGGATTGACCGTGTAGCCGCGGTCGGTGGGCTTGTGATAGTCGCCGTGCGATCCAGTGAAGAGAAAGAGCACCGGGATTCCCGCCCGGTAAAAGCTCGCGTGATCGCTGGGGCCGCGCCCGGATGGATCGGCGCGAATGGTCAGCCCGCTGGCATCGAAGATGGGCCGCAGATGGTTCATAAACTCTTTCGCCGTGCCCGTCCCGCCGATGGCGAGCTCGTCATTGCGCATGCGCCCGACCATGTCGAGATTGATCATCGCTTGCACCTGATCGTTCTTGAGGGTCGGGTGCTTGGTCCAGTGATCGCTGCCGTCGAGTCCGACCTCCTCGGCGCTGAAGGCCATGAAGAGCACGCTTCGCAGTTCGTCGGGTGCGTCCTTCGACCGGTAGAACTCCGTCAGTGCCTTCGCGGTGCAGAGCATCGCGCCCGTTCCAGAGGCATTGTCATCGGCACCAGGGTGCAGCACGCCTCGATTCGACGGGTCCGCGCCGTAATAGCCGAAGCCGACATGGTCGTAGTGCGCGCCCACGATGACCCACTCGTCAGCGAGCTTGCCCTTGCCACGAAGCACTGCGCCGATATTGTCGGTCTGAATGACGCCGTCGGTGAGTTCTGTGTCGATCGACACCGTCACCGACTCCTTGAAGTTCGTCGGGCGGATCGCCCCATTGTCCGCGAGCTTGCGCAAATCAAGCAGCGTCCGGCCTTGCGGATCCGCCGACTTCACGAATCGATCCGCCTCTTCCATAGACATCTGGATCACTGGGATGTCGAGCCTCGCACCGAACCGGCTGGTCTCGCTCGTCTCGAGGTTGCGCTTGCCGTCGCGCGCCTCCGGCGGGTTGACCATGATGATCGCCGACGCTTTGCGCGCCGCGACTGAATCCATTTTGGGCGAGACCGCCGCCGAGGGGCTGAATCGCCGGTCTGCCCAGCGGCTGCGGCCCTCGGGGTCGAGTGGCTCGTAGCGCAAGAACATCACGGCGCGGCCGGAAAAGTCGTCGCTCGCGCCGAATGAGGTGTACCCATCACGGCCATCTTCGATCGCGTAGCCGGCGAACACGACGGGTCCGGAAAACTTGCCGGTCGCGCTGTTTCCGAGCACTGAGTAATCCTTCCCGCGGGCAAGGGCACTCGAGGGCGCCGGGGCCGACGAATCGCTCCAAGCAACATCGGAGCGCACGAGTTTCGGTCCCGCGCCAGCAAGGTCGAACGACTGCCGCCAGCGGGTCCACTCCGGATGAGGCGATGGTGACTCGGGCTGCGCGGCCGCACCTTCGACAGACGCCGCGACCTGTGCCATCGGTGCCGGTGCCGCAGGATCCAACGCGGGAACGGGGAACGCCGGCTCAAGCCCGTACTGCTTGAAGTAGAACTCCACATACTCGCCGGCGATCACGCTGCCGCGCGAAGCTGGGACGCGCCCCTCGAAGAATGGATTCGAAAGGGTCATCACATGCTGGTACCACTCGATCGCCACCGGGCCGAGTCCTTCGAGAGTGGCGCGCAGATCCGCGTCGGTGTGCCCCTCGGTGTTCTTCGGGTTGTACGAATACGGGTTGACCGGCCCCTCGATCACCTTCGATGCGACAGCGTCCTGAATGGTGGTGCTCTGAGGAGCTGCGGCGGCCTTAGGCGCGGCGGCCTCCTGCATTGCAAACGCCGAGGTGGCAATGACCGTTGACGCGAGCGTGAAGATCCGAAGGGTGGAGATGCTCATCCCGCCCACTATAGATGGATGGGGCGCGTTCCTATACTCAGCCTTCCTCATGTCCATGCTCGAGTCCCGCCGTCCAAACATCGCCAACGACCACTCCAACCCGCCTTGCGGACCAACCGACACCTTTGTGCGTCGGCACCTTGGACCCAGTGACGCGGACATCGCCTCGATGCTCGCGGATCTCGGCTTCGGATCGCTGGAAGAACTCGTCAATGCCACGATTCCCGCGTCGATCCGGGTGAAGACACCTCTCACCATCGACGATCCCACCAATCCCGCGGGCTTCCGCGAGCGCGGGGAGCACGAGACCCTGGTGGCGCTCCGCGCGCTCGCTTCGCGCAACCAGGTCTGGCGCTCCTACATCGGGACGGGATATGTGGGCACCATCACTCCGGGCGTGATCCTCCGGAATGTGCTCGAAAGTCCCGCGTGGTACACGGCCTACACGCCGTACCAGCCGGAGATCTCGCAGGGGCGGCTCGAAGCACTTCTCAACTTTCAGACGATGATCTGTGAGTTGACGGGGCTTCCCGTGGCCAATGCGTCGATGCTCGACGAAGGGTCCGCTGCGGCCGAAGCGATGACGATGTGCCTCGGAATCGCCGGTTCGGACAGACGCGTGTTCTTCGTGGCAGACACCTGTCATCCGCAGACTATTGCCGTCGTCCAGACGCGCGCCTCCGGAGTCGGTGTTGAGGTCGTGGTGGGCGATCCCTTCGTCGCGGACTTTTCGTCGCGCCCCTTCGCGGGTGTCCTGATCCAGTACCCGGACACCAATGGGCTGGTCACCGACTGGACTGCTGTCGCCGCGCGCGCGCATGCCGCAGGGGCTCAGGTCGTCGCCGCATGCGATCCACTGGCACTCACGCTCTTCGCAGCGCCATCGTCGTGGGGAGCGGACATCGCCGTCGGCAGCGCGCAACGGTTCGGCGTGCCAATCGGGTTCGGCGGCCCGCATGCCGGGTTCATGGCGACGAAGATCGATCATGTCCGCAGGATGCCCGGCCGTCTCGTCGGCGTGAGCCGCGACAAGCATGGCGCGCCTGCGATGCGACTGGCAATCCAGACTCGCGAGCAGCACATCAAACGCGACCGCGCGACGAGCAACATCTGCACCGCCCAGGTGCTGCTTGCGGTCATGGCTGGGCTGTACGGTGCGTACCACGGTCCCGATGGGCTTGTGAAGATCGCGCGACGCGTGCACAGCTTGACGAGCGCACTCGCCGCGGGGCTTCGCCGAATCGGCCACGATGTCGGCAACGGCGCCTGGTTCGACACGCTGCGCGTTCGGCTTGCGGGAACGACTGCCGCCTCGGTCGTTGCCCACGCCGCGAGCTTGCGGATGAACTTACGAGTGTTCACCGACGGATCACTAGGCGTGACCCTGGACGAGACCACGACGACCAACGACCTTGAGGACCTGCTCGCGTCTTTCGCGGCAGGCACAGACAAGCCGGCACCGAAGGTCGACGCGTCGGCCACATGCGCAGCGATCCCCACCGCATCCGCGCGCACAGGCACCTTCATGACGCAGGATGTGTTCAACATCCATCACTCCGAGACCGATCTCCTGCGCTACATCAAGCGGCTCGAGTCGAAGGATCTTTCGCTCTGCCACAGCATGATCCCCCTGGGATCGTGCACGATGAAACTCAATGCGACGAGCGAATTGCTCCCCGTGACCTGGCCCGAGTTCGGGCAGATCCATCCCTTCGCCCCGCGCGAACAGTGGACCGGCTACGCAGAACTCTTCCGAACCCTTGAGCGATGGCTCGAAAACATCACGGGATTCGCGGCGGTCTCGCTCCAGCCCAACGCGGGGAGTCAGGGGGAGTACGCGGGCCTCATGGCGATCCGCGCGTACCACGCCAGCCGTGGCGAGTCGCGGCGCACGACCTGCCTGATCCCCGAGAGCGCGCACGGCACCAACCCTGCGAGCGCGGTGGTCGCGGGAATGAAGGTGGTCCCCGTGAAGTGCGACGCGGGTGGCAACATCGACCTCGCGGACATGCGCGCGAAGGCTGGAGCGCACGCCAGCGACCTCGCCGCGTGCATGGTCACCTACCCGAGTACCCATGGTGTCTTCGAGGAAGGGATCTGCGAACTCTGCGAGATCGTCCACGAGTGCGGCGGGCAGGTCTATCTCGACGGCGCGAACCTGAACGCGCTCGTCGGGCTCGTGCGCCCCGGGGAGATTGGTGCGGATGTCTGCCATCTCAACCTCCACAAGACTTTCTGCATTCCGCACGGCGGCGGTGGTCCCGGGGTCGGACCCA
Organism: Phycisphaerales bacterium; assembly: GCA_009691915.1. Classification (GTDB taxonomy): domain Bacteria; phylum Planctomycetota; class Phycisphaerae; order Phycisphaerales; family SM1A02; genus F1-60-MAGs104. Next base: position 26,649 of record SIAD01000016.1, on the reverse strand, counting down.
TTGGTGTCGCGGCGCACCTTGCGCCGTTTCTCCCTGGCCATCCGGTCTCGGCGCCGCTCGGCGCCCACGCTGGGTCGATCGGACCCGTCAGTGCCGCGCCCTACGGCAGCGCGAGCATCCTCCCGGTTTCATGGATGTACATCGCCTTGATGGGTGCTCACGGACTGACGCGCGCCTCCGAAGTCGCGATCCTCAACGCCAACTACGCCATGAGTCGTCTCCACGGTCACTACCGAGTGGTCTATGTCAATCACAACGGGCGCTGCGCCCACGAGTGCATCGTGGACTGCCGCGAGTTCGAGGCATCGAGCGGAATCCGCAACGAGGACATCGCCAAGCGGCTGATGGACTACGGATTCCACGCCCCGACGATGAGCTGGCCGGTCCCGGGGACACTCATGATTGAACCCACCGAGAGCGAGTCAAAGGAAGAACTTGATCGGTTCTGCGATGCGCTCATCTCGATCCGCAATGAGATCCGCGAGATCGAGACGGGCGCGATGCCGCGCGACGACAACCCGCTGAAGGGTGCGCCGCACACAGCGGCCGAGGCAAGCGCGACAACATGGGCCCATCCGTATTCGCGCGAGCAGGCGGTGTACCCGGCGTCGTGGCTGCGTCAGTTCAAGTTCTGGCCCGCCGTCGGACGCGTCGACAACCCCTACGGCGACCGCAACCTCGTCTGCACTTGCGACGGCGTCAGCGCGTACACCTAGTCCCCGGCATCGCGTCCCTAGAACGAGAACGACACGCGGAGGTCGAAGAGGTGCTCTCCGACCGCGTCCGAAGTTGGATCCTTCGTATAGCTGTACTGGGTTCTGACCTCGACGCGCTCATCGAGATGCCAGCCGATGCCGGCATTGACGCGCCACTGCTCGACATCCCACTGACTCAGCAGGGGATCGTCGGCCGCAGTCGGATTCGTGGCGGCGGCGGCGGTCCACGGACCGGCTACCCACCAGGTCGGTGCGAACGAAAAATCCCACGCGCCGACTTCCAGCACGCTGCGGAGTCCGACCGGCTGCGCCCGGTCGGCATCGCCAAAGTCGGAATTGAGCGCACGCGTCTCGTCACCGTCTCGCCAGTGCGCGCCTGACACGACAGAGTCGAAAGTCAGGGCGACTCCTTCGGCGGGAGTCATGTGTGTTGCGTGTCTGAACCCAGCCACGAGGTCATCAATCGGGTCGCCCGTCACGGCGGCTGCCACTGCGGCGAGAGCCGCGAGTGTCAGCGAAGCGAAGATGGATCCCTGCCCCCTCATGGTCACTCGCGTGGCGACCCGAAGCTGACATTGACGCCCGCAAAGATCCCGCACCCTCCGGCGACGACGACACAGGTCGCGATCGTCCGCCACAGTACATCGCTCTTGGAGGAGTCCCAGATTGCCATGATGCATGCCGCAACGCTCACGAGGATGCACATCGAGATGACCCAGAACGCGAATGACCTCACCTTGCCGGGATTAAGAAATCCGCGCGTCTTCCGCGCCGGCGCCTGAAGAGCCGATTCGGGTATCGGAGGTGCAAGCGGTGGCGAAGCGGGGTCCATGAACCAGACCCTACCACGGACGACGCGCGTTGCGGCGGATCGCGACGACAGTGAGGTCGTCGCGTTGATAATCATGGCTCCAACGACGAACGGCCCTCACGAGTGCTTCCATGATTGTGATGGGACTGCGGCCTGCGGCTCGACATGCCGACGCGACGGTCTCCCGTGTGCGCTCCTCCCCAAACAACACCAGATCTAGTTGGGCGGCGTCTTCCAGAATCTTCGGTCCAGCCTCGGTGACGCCATCGGACACCAGTACAAGATCGTCCCCTTCGTGCAATTCGATCGACTTCGTCTCCCAGGCAATTCCCAAGTCGAGTCCGAGCACCGATCCTGTCGACTCAAGTTCGCGAGTGGTCACACCATCCGCGCGCACGAGCACGGCAGGCGGGTGGCCTGCGTTGGCGTATCGAACCAGCCCGGAGGACGGATCGATGTAGAGAAGCATTGCCGTTGTGAACGACGATTGCGGCGCCTGCGTGACGAGATCCTTGCTGACTCGCGCGAGTGCGTCGCCGGGTTCGGCAATCTCCGCGGCGGCCATGCGCACGAGGGTCCGCCCGACAGCCATCAGCATCGCCGCCGGCATCCCCTTGCCACAGACATCGGCGACGACAACGACCACCGTGCCGTCGTCGCGCTGGAACCAGTCGAAGAAGTCCCCCGCGATGTCGGTCGCGGGAACGCTCATCGCGGCGATCGACAGTCCCGCGAACTCTTCCGTCGTGCGCACATCCCCATCGCCTTGGGGTCCATCGCCCGCGGGCAGCAGCACCCGCTGGATCACGCGTGCCGCCTCTACCTGCGCCTCGACGGCGGTTCGCTCGGCGACGGCCTTCTCGCGTTGTGTGATCGCGCCCCTGAGCTCATCGCCCATCGCGTTGAACGCGCGGGCCATCGTGCCGATCTCGTCGCGCCGCGCGGGGACCGGCGCGCGCGCGTCAAGATCGCCCTGGCCGAATCGCGCGATCGCCGAAATGATCCCCGCCAGTGGTCTGACCGCGCGACCGGTCGTTCGCCAGACGATGACCATCACGACGAAAGCCCCGGCCACGAGAAGACCCGGCCCGAGCGCCAGCCCCTTCACGATCGGCGGCAGGAGATCGGCCTCGTCAAATGTCCCGGCGAACACCCACTGCGCCGATGGCAAGGCGACGCACACGACACGCGTGCCGCGGTATCCGAACCAGCTCGTAGGCCCGACTTGCGCGAACTCCTTCCCAGAGGTGCGGAACCTCCTCGCGGCGTCGAGGATCTCCCGCCGAATGTCCCCGGCGGGGAAGTCCCCTGCTTGCTTCATCCGCGTACCGTCAATGGAGCTGGCGATGAATCGCCCATCCCGTGAAACGACCGAGACATCGCAAATCTTGCCATCCGCGCTGCGGGCGAGGCCCTCGAGGATGCAGTCGAGTGAGACATCCGCCGTCGCCACCCCTGAGGGAAGATCGCCGGATGCGCGGAATCGAGCCGCGTAGGTGGTCATGAACACGCCACCGCCGCCCGCGTCGTAGTACGGCTCGCTCCAGGTGCCATTAGGGGAGGGCGTCGCACTGAGAAACCATGGTTGCCGCTCGAACTCGTATCCCGGGACCTTGGCGAGATCCGATTCGCGCAGCGCCGGCCCCTGAGGACTTCGGCAGACATAGGGCGCGAATCCGTCGGCGTCTACGCCAGGCTGCCCGGGCGCGAAGGCGAAGGCTGCGCCGTAGGCGTACGGGTTCGCGGTTAGGACCGTCGAGAGCAGAATGTTGATCCGTGACCGAACCATCGGCGACTCGAGTGGGAGGAATGTCGCGCCTCCAGCGCGCAGCAGCTCCGCCTGCAGTTCGGTCGAGTGCTCGATCGCCTGGAGGTCCGCCTCTGCGCGCAGGCATGCGATCTGGGTGTCGGCGAGGATCTCGCCACGAACTTTGCCCACCAGCAGCTCGCGATCAGCCGTGAACTGGACACCTGTCATCACCACGAACGCGATCAGTAGCGGCACCCCGATGCCAAGCACCAGCGCGCGCCTGAGCGACTCCCGCGGACGGAACTCGTCTCCTAATGGATCCATTGTGCGAACAGACTTGCGAGCCCGAGGAACACGAAAAAGCTCATGCTGTCGGTGACCATGGTCAGGAAGATCGTCGAGGCGGTCGCGGGATCATGGCCCAGTCGCCGCACGATGAGGGGCATCGCCGAGCCGGTGGCGCATCCGATCGTCAGCGTTGCGACCATGCTGATTCCCACAACGACACCGAGGTGCCACTGCCCATCGGTGAGCGCCTTGGCGATTCCAACCACCAGACCGACGAGCAGGCCGCAGATGATGCCGTTGAGGAATCCGACGGCCATCTCCCGACGGACATGCATCAAGACGCGCTTGTCCTGGATCTGGTCGAGGACGATCCCGCGCAGCGTGACCGCAAGCGACTGCTGACCCGCATTGCCCGACTGGTTGGCGATGATGGGCATGAGCGCGGCGAGGAGAGCGATCTCGGTGATTATCCCCTCGAACTGCATCACCACGAATCCCGCGATCGCGCTGGTGAAGAGATTGACCACCAGCCACGGGAACCGTCCGCGCAGTTTCTGTCTCACCGTTGAGAGGACTCCCTCTTCCTTTCCCGCTCCCACCATCCGCTGCGCGTCTTCCGTCCCCTCGGCGCGAATGATGTCGATCACATCATCGACGGTCACCACGCCCAGCAGCCGCTGATCGGCATCGACGATGGGGAGCTCCAGGTAGTCGTAGCGTTCGAACTCACGCGCCAGCAATTCTCGGTCAAGCGTGGGGCTCACCGCGTCAACGCGTCGCTCGCAGATATCGCCGATGAGCTCGCCGCCGCGAGAGACGAGAAGCTTGCGGAGTCCGATCGCGCCTTTGAGCCGACCCTTGCGGTCGGTGACAAACGCCTGCTGCGCGCTCTCGATCGGTTCGCCTCGACGGATGTGCTCGATGGCCTCGGCGACCGTCTCATGCTCCCGCACCGAAAGGTACTGAGTCGTCATCATTCCTCCGGCACTCTCGCGCGGATAGACCATGAGTTCTCTCAGGCGGTGCGCGGACCCGGCTCCCATCAGCGAGAGCAGCCGGTCGCGGTCATGCGACGGCATCATCTGCAGAAGGTCGGTCGCGTCGTCGGGAGGCATCTCGTCGAGCAGCCGCCCCGCATACTCCGGATCGTCGTCAATGAGGTCTTCGATAACGCTGACCGCCAGCGGTGTGGCCATGTGACTCAACGCGTCGGCGGCCGCATCGATGTCCATCTCACTGACGACTTCGGCCGCCTCCTCGCCGGGGAGGCTCTCGAGGGTGTCGGCCGCATCTGCAGGCTCCTGCTGTTCGACTGCTTGGGCGATCGCCCGGGCCGCCGCGTCCTCCTCGATGAGTTCGTCCACCCGTGCGTCCTGCACGGAATCCACGCGCGGATCCTCGATCGCATCCTCGATACGGGGTCGCTCATCGGAGTTCGGCCCGGAGGTGTGGGAGTGTGGCGTCATCAGTGGTCCTCCAGCCCATCGACACGATCCCACTGCCAGATCACCGGGTTCCCATGTTCAAATCCTAGGATGCTGATGGATCCCGCCTTGAGTCCGAAGCTGCGGCCGCGCGACGCGGGCAGCTGCAGCCAGCACGCCGCGAGCATGCGCGAGAAGTGCCCATGCGAGAAGAGCAGCGCGCGTCCCGTCGTCGTCATGCAGCGGCCGAGGACGCGGCTGGCTCGACGCGCCACCGCCTCGATCGGCTCGCCGCCGGGACAGCCGTCTCGCCAGAGATCCCATCCTGGCCGTTCACGCGTGATCTCGTCGCTGCGCCGACCTTCATAGGAGCCGTAGTCCCACTCGAGAAGATCATCGTCACACTGGACGGCAGCGCTGAGCCCGGCACGGCGTGCCGTCTCGATGCTTCGTGATGACGGGCTCGACAGCACGAGACTGAACTCCGCTCGGGCAAGAAGCGGTCGGAGTTGCTCAGCCTTGGCCTCCCCCTCGGCCGTCAGTTTGATATCGGTCCGTCCAGTGTGCCGACCATCGGCGCTCCACTGGGTCTGGGCGTGTCGGACAATCCAGATCTGCTTGCTCTCTAGGGTCATCGGATTCACGAGGACAATACCCTCCCCGACTCTCTCTGAGCAGGGACAATGGGGCGATGAACAAAGCCAGTCCGCCATGCATCACTAGAGAGATCGTGGGGAGCATTCTCACGATCACACTCGCGCGGCCCGAGACACGAAACGCGCTCTCCACGGAGATGTTTGACGCCCTGGAAGGTGCCGTCGCTCTAGCGCAGCAGGCTGCTCAACGGGGGGAGATCCATGTCGTTGTGATAGCGGCAGCGGGAAGTGCATTCTGCGCGGGGTTCGACCTCTCCGAAGCCGTTGCCAGCCCGAGGGCACTCGGTGGATTCGTCATTCGGCTCGGCGGCCTCATCGCCGCGCTGCGCAGCCTCGACGCGATCGTCGTCGCGCGCGTGCAGGGGGCGGCGCTCGCCGGCGGATGCGCGCTCGTCGCCAGTTGTGACATTGTGTGTGCATCGGAGCAGGCGTCGTTCGGGTACCCGACGCATCGCATCGGGATCTCTCCCGCCGTGAGCCTGCCGACCCTCGTCGCGTCGGCGGGAGCGGGGGCCGCGCGGCTGCTGGCAATTTCCGGGGAGATCGTCGATGCCCGCCGCGCGCTGGCGCTCGGGCTCGTCCACCAGATCGCGCCTGATGGCGACGCACTTGTTCGGCTCGTCGGCGCGGTGACGGACGACCTCGCTTCCAAGGGTCCCTGCGCGCTCCGAGAGACCAAGCGATGGCTCAATCGCGTCGATGGCACTGGGGGTGATGGCGCGCTCAGCACGCAGAGTCAAGCCGCGACCAAAGCGAGTGCGGATCTATGTGACTCTGAAGAGTCTCGCGCCCTGCTGGCTGACTTCTGGGCACTCCGGAAGGATGCGCGGTGACGGCGCGACGAAGGAATGGAGACGGCCATTGAATCCCTTTCGTGCGGTGAGCAGATCGCTTCGCCGGATCGACTACCACTCGGCGCGCACAGAGCGCAATCCGTGGACCAGGGCGATGGCGTGGAACCTGTTGCTCTCGCTCGTTGCAGGAATTCCCGGCGCACTCGCCACAGACTGGCTGGTGGTGCGATCGACTCCGATCATGACGATCTCGGGGCGGCTGTTTGTCGACGATCGCGGGCAGCTCGACGGATTCGCTCTCGACTCGCCTCTTCGTATGGTCGGGTGGGAGCAGGCGCGCCCCTACGGTGAGTTTTCACTCTCGGTGCAGTCGATGGCCTGGGGATGGCCGAGCGTGTCGCACGAACTTCTGGCCTCCGCGACACTCTCCATCACACGCTTCGATGGAGCGGCCTCGGATGGCTCTGGTCGGGACCGCGCCGTCGTCGCCTCGATCGTGGAGCGATGCATGCGGCCGCGCGCAGAGGTCGATCGTTCCTTGGTGCTCTCGGCGATGAATCGCGCCGATGATGGGCGGGCCCGCGGCCCCCTACGACTCGGGTCACTGCTCTTCAATGCGCTCGTAGAGTGGCCAATCATCTATGGCGCTGGAGCGGCGGGGATCTGGCTCGTCTGGGTCGGCGCGGCGCTCGCCCAAGTCGCGCGCACCCTGCGGCGGCGTCGCCTTCGCGCACGAGGACGCTGCCCACGGTGCGGCCATCAAGTCGACGGGAATCTGTGGAGCGCCCGCTGTCCGGAGTGTGGGGAACCGCTGTACTGATGGGGAGTCTGCAGGGCGACTACCTTGCGTCGATGGCGGACCTGGTTCGGCTCTACTTCGCAGATGGACGCGCGACGATCTCGCTGGCGCGACCCGCCGTGCGCAATGCGATCAGTCTCGAAATGATCGTGGCGCTGCGCGGGGCCATCGAGGAAGTGTCCGAGCGCGCCGCGAAGTCCCCCGGAGACGCGCGGCTCCTCGTGCTCGAAGGAGAGGGCGCATGCTTCTGTGCGGGAATGGACCTCAAGGCTGTGGCCCATGATCCCGTGGCGATGGGAGGGATGCTTCGGGAACTCTCGCACGCGCTGCTGGAACTGAGGCGGCTTTCCATCCCGACGATTGCCAGCGTCCAGGGAGCAGCCATCGGCGGCGGATGTGGTCTCGTCATCGTCTGCGACTTGGCCGTCACCCATCCCGAGGCGAAGCTCGGGTATCCGGAAGTTGACCTCGGCATCTGCCCAGCCGTCGTCGCACCGTGGCTTGTCCGAAAGATCGGCGCCGGGCCTGCCCGGGCCATGCTCCTCATGGGGGGAACGATGTCAGGCGCCGAGGCGTTCGCACGCGGCCTCACCACCCGCTGCGTTGCGCGCGAGCGACTCAATGCCACAGTCGATGAGATCGCTGCGGGGGTCATCGGCGGTGGCCCGACCGCGTTCGCATGCACCAAGCGATTCCTGAATGACCTCGACGGATCGCTTGATGAGCGCGTCGCCGCCGAGGCCGCCGAACTGAGCGCGCGCGTGATGGCTGGCAGCGAGGCCCAGGCTCGCATCGCCCAGCATCTGGCTGCTTCCGAAGGCCACAAGGATCCCCGCCATGCTTCCCGTTGAACACGCCCCGTGCGGCACAGCCATCGTGTCGCTCACCCCCAACCCCATCAAACCTCGCGGCGGCGTTGTCGTTCTCGATGGATGGCTGATAGACGAGATCGCCATGACGCTCGACGCCCTTGCGGCGAGTGCTCCTCAGGGTGTCATTCTCCGTTCAGTGAGCGAACGGGTGTTCGTCGCGGGAGCGGACCTCGCGGAGATCGACGCGCTCGATGACCGCGCGCTCGATGCCTACCTTCGCCGCGGGGCGGACGCGTTCGCGATGTTCCACATGCTCCCCTGCCCCACCGCGGCGATCGTTCACCGCGCCGCCTTGGGCGGCGGGCTGGAGATCGCGATGCACTGTGACGCGATCATCGGTGTGGTGCCCTCGCCCTCCGACAAGCCATGGCGCATCGGCCTTCCCGAGTGCGGACTCGGCATCTGCCCAGGCTGGGGAGGTACGGTCATGTATCCGGCACGGGTTGATCCGACGACGGCGATCGTCCAGACTGCGACCGGTGAGACGAATCCGGTCACGACCGTTCCTCAGGGGCTCTTCGATGCCACAGTTGCTGCTGGCAACGATCCCATCCACGCCGCGCTCACATGGCTCGTCGCTCATCCGCGCGACCATGGACGGCGCACGCCGAAGTCGATTGGTCCTCAGGACGCGCCAAGGGTCACTGCGGCACTCGCTAACGCCCGCGCTGCGGTTCCGGCATCGGACGCCGCGAACGCGGTCTTCCGCTGCGTCGAGGCTGGGATCGCCTCGGGGTTTTCCCGCGCCGTTGCCGAGGAACGCCGCTCGTTGATCGCCCTTCGCCACACACCGCAGGCGCGCGCCAAACTGGCGCAGTTTCTCGCGCCCAAGGCGTGAGCGCCCTCGACGCCTCGGCCGCCCTTCGAGCCCCTACCTTCGGGTGGTCACTTGGACTATTGTTGTAGTCCTCCCATGAGCACCACCAACCTCGCCGACAAACTCAAAAACATCTCCGCGAAGGACCGCAAGCAGATCGAGGCTGCTCAGGAGATGCTCGGGCCCGATCCCGCCACGATGGGGGTCATCAAGAATGTCTTCTGGGGGCACTTCCGTGAGGATCTCCTCTTTCCGTACCCGACGATCGCCGCCGAGGAGACGCGCCGTTGCGACGAACTCCTGACAGCGCTCGACGCGTATCTCCAGAGCGAACACCCGGCGCACCTGATCGATCAGGAACAGCACATCCCCGACTGGGTGATCCGCCGCCTCTTCGAATTGGGTGTCCTTGGCATGACGATCGCTGCTGAGTTCGGCGGTGGAGGATTCGGAATCACCAGCTACAACCGCGTGCTTGTGCGCATCGGGCGCACCTGCGGGTCGACCGCGGTTCTCGTTTCGGCGCATCAGTCGATCGGCTGCCGCGCGATCATGCTCTTCGGGACTCCCGACCAGAAGGCCCGCTTCCTCCCGCGGCTGGCCAAGGACACTCTGAGTGCCTTCTGCCTCAGCGAGCCGAATGTCGGGTGCGATGCTGGCGGCCAGGAGACGCGCTGCGTGATCAGCGAGGACGGCACGCACTACATCCTCAATGGCGAGAAGAAGTGGGCGACTTCGGCAGCACTCAGTGGACTCTTCACGGTGATGTCGAAACAGCAGGTCACGGATCCCAGGACCGGCGCGACGAAGGACGGGGTCACCGCACTGATCTGCACTCCGGACATGGAAGGGATCGAGATTTTCAGCCGCAACCGCTCGAAGTGCGGCATCCGTGGAACCTGGCAGGCGCGCATCCGCTTCACCAATGTGCGCGTTCCCAAGGCCAACCTCCTGGCGAAGGAAGGTCGTGGGCTCAGTGTCGCGCTCACCTGCCTCAATTACGGCCGCTGCACGCTCTCGGCGGGAATGCTCGGGGGCGCGGAGTTTGCCTTCGAACAGGCGATGAAGTGGGCGAAGTACCGCCACCAGTTCGACCGCCCGCTTGGCGAATTCGATCTCGTGAAGGAGCGGTTGGCGCGCAGCGCCGCCTGTGTCTACGCCATGGACGCGATGCTCTACATGACGACTGGATTCCTCGACCGCGGCGACGAGGACATCATGCTCGAGACCGCGATGTGCAAGGTGTTCTGCAGTGATTACGGCTGGCGCACGGTGGATGACGCTATGCAGGTGATGGGTGGCGAGTCCTACATGACGGAGAACAGTATTGAGCGCATCTGGCGCGATTCACGCATCAATACGATCGTCGAGGGAGCCAACGAGGTGATGCATTCGTTCATTTTTGCCTACGGCTCGAAGCAGTTGGGCGAGTGGATGATGGCACTGCGCGCGAAGCCGTTCCGGCAGCTGGGTGCGGCCGCTCGTATCGGCGGCGAACTCTTCCTCGGGATGCGCCGGCCGGTGCCGAAGTTCGACCGGATTCACCCGAGGCTCCAACGACACGCGCAGGAACTCATGTTCCGCATCCGTGACCATTCGTACAATGTCAAGATGATGTTCAAGGAGCACGAGGAGAAGCTGGTGAGTGATCAGTTCATCCAGGCTCGCCTCTCCACATGCGCGATCTGGATCCACGCGGTCGCCTGCTCGCTCTCAAAGTCTGACGCACGGCTGCGCGCCGGGCTCACCGGCGGAGCGCTTTCCCACGAGACTGCAGTCGTAGATCACCTCTGCGGAATCGCCTTTGCGACGATTGACGAGGCGACCCGCGGTCTCCGGTGGAACTTGGATGCAACCGCCAGGGCGTGCGCCGACAGCGTTCTGGCGCAGGCCGATAGTTTCACCAACTCGAGTTACTCGATCCCCGAACGGACACCAGTGATGGCCGCGCGTGGCACCGGTCGTCCCGCGTCGACCAACGGCATCCCCCAGTTCGGCTCGGGAAGCGCGTTTGCAGGCCGCAAACTGGATTGATTTAGGTCTGCTTGGTTCCATTACGAGCCTCGGATAGGCTCGTGAATCGTTCTGCTCCATAGCGTCTTTCTCCCGCCTCACATCATTCGGAGTCCCAATGCCCGTCCTCGAAAGCATGGTTCATCACGGCCACGAACGCGTCTCGTTTCTCAACGACCCCGCGACCGGACTCCGCGCAATCATCGCGGTCCACTCGACCGTGCTCGGGAACGCACTCGGCGGGACTCGTCGATACCACTATGCCAGTGAGGAAGACGCCATCTTCGATGTGCTGCGCCTCTCCGAGGGGATGACCTTCAAGGCGGCGGCAGCGGATCTCGCACTCGGCGGCGGCAAGAGCGTGATCCTCCTTGGAGACTCTGGCGAACAGCCCACGGAGGCGCAGGGGCGCGCGATGGGGCGTTTCGTTCAGAGCATGAACGGCACCTACATCGCCGCTGAAGATGTCGGGGTCAGCCCGCAGTTCTGCGACTGGATGGCCCAGGAGTGCAAGCACATCATGGGCGGCGAGGCGATCAGCCACGGCGGCGACCCAAGTCCATGGACTGCTCTGGGGTGCTTCAACTCGATGAAAGCGTGCCTTCGGAATCTCGGCCGCAAGGTTGACTTCACCAACCTTTCCGTCGGCGTTCAGGGATGCGGCGCGACCGGTTACAAGCTTGCGAAGCTGTTGCGCGCCGCCGGTGCGGCCGTCATGGTCACCGATGTGCATGTCCCAACCATGAAGCGCGCAGTTGAAGAACTCGGCTGTGTTGCGCTTGGAAACGACCGCAACCTCTTCACCGAGAAGCTTGACATTCTTGCCCCGTGCGCGATGGGCGGCGCGCTCGACCATGCGACGATCGAGAAGCTCAATTGCGCGATCGTTTGCGGAACGGCCAACAACCAACTCCTCAACCCTCACAGCGACGGCGCACACCTCAAGAAGCGTGGCATTCTCTATGCGCCCGACTTCATCGTGAACGCCGGCGGTCTGATCCGCCTCGGTGGCCTCCACCTCGGCATGACCGAGGCGCAGATCGACAAGAAGGTCGCGGCGATCGAAGAGACGATGCTCGCCGTGCTGCGCGAGGCGGGCAATTCCTCAAGCACTTCCGACGCGGCCATCGTCTACGCGAAACGGCGCATCGACGCCACGCGGGCTGCGAAGAGCGCGAAGGTCGAGCAGACGGTCTGAACAAGTGATGATCCCGGGACCATCCCCAAACTCCTCCGGCGCGCGCCGTGGCGGGTGTTGTTCAGGCCGGGGGTGCGGCTGCCTCCTGATCACCGCCATCCTCATCGCGCTGTGCATCTGGGGCGGAGTGCGTGCCTGCAATTCACTCAAGACCTGGGTGCGCGACAACCTCTCGTTAGTCCAGTCAAGCGCGACCACGACGCTGACGAGCGCGCTCGGCGAGCTGCGGGCCAAGGGCGGGCTCCAGATCGGATGGCGCACGATCGACACTCACCTCGAGATCGACCGCACGACGACTGTTGGCGCGTTCGGCTATTCCATCCCGGTGGGCGCGGTCCACATCCGGATTGATGTGCCGGGCAACCGCGTGCAGTATCTGATTCCCGTCGATCCGCCGTGGCAGATCCACGCCGTCGATGGCGCGACCTTCCTTCTCACATTGCCTCCACCGGAGGTGAATGAAGATGTCGTCGAGGTCCAGTCGGACCCTGCGAAGTTTCGCATCGAGATCGACAATGACTGGGCGGAGCACCTGATTCCAAGCGGCGGCGATGTTGATGAAGCGAAGCGGCTTCTGCGCTCGAGTGTCATCGAGACGGGAAAGTCGAAACCCGCGCTAGCGGAGGTGCGGATGGAGGCGCGCGAAGTGGCCGGGGCATTCGTGCGCGGGGTGCTCGCAGGCGCTGGGATCGCTTCTCCCAAGGTCATCGTCCTCTTCACGGACGAGGCGAATCCTCGCGAGTAACCGCAGTCGGCCAGCTTCCGAAGGCTTCGGCTGTTGGACTAGGCTGACAGCATGATTCAGGCGGCCATCGCGTGCTCCCCGGAGATGCCCTACTCATCGGCACGACCGCTGGTGTTCGGGCGGGAGATGGTCGCCACCAGCCAGCCGCTTGCTGCGCAGGCCGGACTCGAGATGCTCCGCCGCGGAGGTTCGGCCGCCGACGCGGCAATCGCCACCGCCGCCGCGCTCACCGTCCTGGAGCCGACGACCAACGGTCTCGGAGGAGATGCTTTCGCGCTCGTGTGGGACGGCGTGCGAGTTCAAGGGCTCAACGGATCCGGCCGCTCGCCGGCCGCACTTTCGCGTGAACGAGTCCGCGCGACTTCGTATCCGACGCGCGGCTGGCTGCCGGTCACAGTACCGGGGCAGATCGACGCGTGGGCTCAGCTTCATGGGAAGTTCGGTCGCCTCAAGTTCGCGGAACTCCTCGAGAGCGCGATCGGCTATGCACGCGACGGCTACCAGGTCGCGCCGCTGACCGCCGCGCTCTGGGCGAAGGCCGCCCCCGCACTCTCGCGGGGACACGATCATGCAGAACACTGGGCGGCGACATTTCTCCCGACCGGGACCGCTCCCGCGCCGGGAGAGCGCGTGTTCCTCCCGGACCACGCCCGCACACTGGAGCGCATCGCCGCGAGTCATGGGCGGGACTTCTATGAGGGGGAGATCGCCGCCCGAATCCTCGCCCACTCGAGCGCGACTGGCGGCCTGCTCGACACCGGCGACCTCGCCCGTCACTCCTCCGAGTGGGTCGAACCAATTCACATTGACTACCGCGGATATCGCCTTCATGAAATCCCTCCCAATGGCCAGGGCATCGCCGCGCTCGTCGCGCTCGGAATCCTTGAGCGGCGCGACCTCGCCACTCTCTCCCCGGACTGCCCCGATGCGATCCATCTCGGCATCGAAGCGATCAAGCTCGGATTCGCCGATGCGCACTCTCATGTGGCCGACCGCGCGCACATGACGCGGTCTCCCGACGAAATGCTCGATCCCGCGCGCCTTGCCGCACTCGCAACACGCATTGACCTCTCGCGCGCGCAGGACTTCTCCTCGGGGATCCCCAAACCAGGCGGCACCGTCTACCTCTGCGCGGCGGACTCGCGCGGCATGATGGTCTCGTTCATTCAGTCGAACTACGCAGGCTGGGGAAGCGGAATTGTCGTCCCGGGAACCGGCATCGCGCTCCAGAATCGCGGGGCATGCTTCTCGCTCGCGCCGGGTCACCCCAACGAAGTCGGTCCATCGAAACGCCCATACCACACGATCATTCCGGGGATGGTGACGCGCATCGGAGCGACCGGCGGGGACGAACCTGCGATGGCCTTTGGCGTCATGGGTGGCTTCATGCAGCCACAGGGGCATGTGCAGGTCGTGACACGGATGGTCGACGCGCACCAGAATCCCCAGGCCGCGCTGGATGCACCGCGATGGCAGTGGATGCGTGATCTCAGTGTGCAGCTGGAGCCTGGGGTTGCCGACGCCACCATCGCCGACCTTCGCGCGCGCGGTCACGCGATCTCGATAGCGGATTCGAGAAGCGTCTCGTTCGGCCGCGGCCAGGCGATCGTGAAGATGCCCGATGGCTGGATGGGGGCGAGCGATCTGCGCGGCGACGGCATGGTTGCGGCGCGATAACCCCCACGATCACTGCAGCACGAGGGCTCGGCGCGCCCCTTTGCCCGCTACACTTTTTCGAATGCCCAGGAAGACGGTTCTGAAAGTGGAAATCGAGCGGGTCTCGATCCTCGACGAGCACGGCAACTACGACGCGGCGCTTGGCGACGGGCTCATCCCCGACGCCGATCTCGTCAGGCTGTATGAGGCGATGGCCTCGTGCCGCTACCTCGACGAGGTCGCCTTCAAACTGCAGCGCTCGGGCCGCATGGGAACCTATCCCCAGAACATGGGACAGGAAGCGGGAAGCCTCGCCGCGGCGTATGTCCTCGACAATGAAGACTGGCTCGTCACCTGCTACCGCGAGAACTGCGGTCTCTTCTGGCGCGGTGTCCCGATGGAGTCGATCCTCCTCCACTGGATGGGCGACGAGCGCGGCAATGCGATGTCCCGCGCACACTTTGCAACCCCAATTGCCGTCCCCATCGGCACGCAGATGCTCCACGCGGCGGGTCTCGCATGGGCTTCCAAGTACCGCGGCGAGAAGCGAATCGCCTGCACATTCTTCGGTGATGGCGCGACGAGCGAGGGAGACTTCCACGAGGCCGCGAACTTTGCCGCCAACCTCGATCTTCCCGTCGTCTTCTGTTGTCAGAATAATTTCTGGGCGATCAGTACTCCGGGGAGCATTCAGTGCAGTGCGCCGACTGTCGCGCAGCGAGGCATCGCCTACGGGATGCCGTGCCTGCAGGTCGATGGCAACGACCTCTTTGCCTGCGCCTACGCGGTCAAGTGGGCCGCCGCGCGCGCGCGCACTGAGTCGAAGCCTTCGTTCATCGAGATGGTTACCTACCGGCTCGGCGACCACACTACCGCCGATGACGCGCGCCGTTACCGCGATCAGGCGGAGGTCGATGTATGGAAGGAGCGCGATCCGCTTCTGAGAACGCGCAGGCATCTCGAGCAGAAGAAACTGTGGAACTCCTCGAAGGAAGAGGCGATGCAGGTCCGTGTCAAGACCGAGGTCGATGCCGCCGTCAAGCGTGCCGAAGAGATCCCCGCCCCGCCGGTCGCCGATCTGTTCAATTCGATGTACGCCGAGCTTCCCGCGCAACTGGCGTACCAGCGCGACACGATGCAGACTCACTCGCTCGCCTCCGAGACTGCGGCCAAGGCCGAGGGACACTGACATGGCGAATCTGAACCTTGTGCAGGCCATAAATCTCGCGCTCATCCAGGAGATGGAGAAGGACGACCGGGTGATCCTGCTGGGCGAGGACATCGGCCTCAACGGCGGCGTGTTCCGCGTCACGGACGGGCTCCAGAAGCGGTTCGGTGAAAGGCGAGTCGTCGACACACCGCTCGCAGAGAGCGGCATAATCGGCACTTCGATCGGCCTGGCGATGGCTGGCCTCCGCCCTGTTCCTGAAATCCAGTTCGACGGATTCCTCGGACCTGCCTACGACCAGATCTGCAGCCACGCGGCGCGCATGCGCACACGCACCCGCGGCGCGTACACCGTGCCGCTGACGATCCGCGTTCCTGTCGGTGGAGGCATTCACGCCCCCGAGTTGCACAGCGACTCTCCCGAGGCGATCTACTCGCACACTCCAGGACTCAAAGTCGTGATGCCCAGCTCTCCCTACGACGCGAAGGGACTGCTGGTGAGCGCGATCCGCGATCCCGATCCGGTGATCTTCTTCGAGCCCAAACGGGTCTACCGCGCCTTCCGCGAGGAGGTCCCCGAAGACGAGTACACGATTCCGATCGGCAAGGCGCGCGTGGTGTGCGAGGGCACTGAACTCACCCTCATCAGTTGGGGAGCAAGCGTCATCCAGTGCATGGAGAGCGTCGAGAAGTCCTCGAAGTCCATCGAGCTGATCGACCTGCGTACGATCTACCCCCTCGACCTCGACACGATCGAAGCCAGCGTGAAGAAGACCGGCCGTTGCGTCGTAGTTCACGAGGCGCCATTTACCTGCGGTGTCGGCGCCGAAATCGCCGCGCAGGTCATGGAGCGGTGCTTCCTTCACCTCGAGGCGCCGGTCCAGCGCGTGACCGGCTTCGACACCATCATGCCCTACTACAAGCTCGAGCTCAACTACCTGCCCGACGCCGCGAGAATTGCAGGCGCCATCGACGACGCCGCGGCGTACTGACCCCTCGGGACTCCCCTCGCCTTCGCCATCTATCCTCCACCCATGGCAGGACTCAAGCAACCCTCGGACAGAAGCCACTTCCTTCTTCCCGATCTTGGCGAGGGACTCGTCGAGGCCGAACTCATCCGATGGCTCGTGAAGCCTGGCGACTCGGTGAAGGAGTCGCAGCCGATGGCCGAGATGCAGACCGACAAGGCGCTCGTCGAGGTACCGAGTCCGTGGGCGGGAACGATCAGCGAACTCTGCGGCAAGGACGGGGACATCATCAAGGTTGCATCAGTTCTCGTGCGATATGTGCCACAGGTGGCGGAGATCCCGAGCCTCGGATGTGTTTCGGGGCAGGTCGCCGTTGGTGTAGCGGACGCCAACGCCGATCAGGGGACGGTCGTGGGCAGCATGTCGGGAACGCTGAATGTCGGCAGTCGCTTCGCGCGACGGCCGGACGAGGACACCCAGGTGAAAACTCCAGGCAAGTCGCTCGCGACCCCCGCTGTGCGACGAGTGGCCAAGGAACTGGCCATCGATATCAACCGCGTCGATGGCACGGGTCGCGGCGGACGCGTCACCGCCTCGGATGTGGCGTCGTTCGCGGAGGGCGACACGCTCTCCACCGCGCCGTCGACGGGCGGCGTCGCTGCGCGCGCCAAGAGCCCTCCGCAGCCTCTGCCACCGGTCGACAAGGACGGCGTCGCGCAGCGGATTCCCTTCCGCGGCGTACGGCGCAAGATCGCAGAAGCGCTCGCGCGCAGCGTGCAGACAGCCGTCCACTTCACCGCCGTCGACGAGGCGGATGTGACCGCCCTCGACGCCAAGCGCCGCGAGTACTCGCGCGTCATCGGCGAGAAGCTCTCGATGCTTCCCTTTGTGATGGTCGCGGTGTGCCGCGCACTTCGCACCTTCCCGAATCTCAACGCCAATGTCGATGACGCTAACAGCGAGATACTCATCAAGGGCGTGATCAATCTCGGGGTGGCCGTCGACACTCCGAATGGGCTGATGGTCCCGGTCATCCGCGACGCCGACCGCCGCTCGCCTGTCGAACTCGGCACCGCGATCAGGACGCTGGCCGCCAAGTGCAGGGATCGCACGATTTCCCGTGAGGAGTCCCTCGGCGGAACCTTCACCATCTCGAATGTCGGTTCCTACGGCGGGATGTTCGCGACACCGATCATCAACTACCCCGAGGTCGCCATTCTCGCGGCTGGTCGCTCGCGCGAACGGGTCCTCGTGAAGGACGGAAAGTTCTACGCGGGACTCGTCCTTCCGCTGTCGATTTCCTGCGATCACCGCGTAGTAGACGGGGCTGAGGCCGTGCGGTTCCTCAGTGAGGTCATCCGCCTCCTCGAGCACCCGGCCGAATTCACGAAGTGACGATTCTCCAGGCCGACGACTCGCGGCTCGACGACTACCGACACCTCAGAGACCGAGACCTGTCAGGCGCACGGCGAGCCGAGGGGCTCTTTGTGGGGGAGACCATCAAGATCGCAGAGACGATGCTCGAGCGGCCGGGGCTGACGCGCAGCGTGCTTGCCTCGGAGCGCATGAGCGCGCGCGTCCGGGAGATGATTGAGCACTCAGCCTCAAAGGATGTCCCGCTGTTCATTGCCAGCGACGCCACCCTTGAAGAAACCGCTGGGTTCTCGGTACACCGCGGCGTGTTGGCGATCGGCCTGCGCGCGTCGCTGGACACGCGACGAGCGGATGCCCCGCCATTCACCTCGGGTCGGCTTCTTGTGGCGCTCGACGGTCTCAACAACATGGACAATGTCGGGGCGATCTTCCGCTCCGCCGCTGCGTTCGGAGTAGATGGCGTGCTCCTCTCGCGCGATTGTCACGACCCGCTCTATCGCAAGGCGATTCGCGTCTCGATGGGACACGCCCTGCGAGTCCCATTCGCATGGAGCGATGACCTTGCGTCTGTGATTCACGCGTTCAGAAGGGCGCGACCGGAGTTGCGCGTTCTCGCCGCCGCCTGTTCGCCACACGCGCGCGACATCGCGGAGTTCGAGAGTGGCGGCGTCGGCTCAGCGCCGTCAACACTTGTCATCATCGGCAATGAGCACTCGGGTATCTCGCAGAGCGTCCTGGCAGCCGCCACCGACCGCGTCCGGATCCCGATCGCCGAGGGCGTCGATTCGCTCAACGCAGCGATTGCAGCGAGCATCGTTTTGCATCGGCTCTCTTCGATTCCCCGAACCTGAGGCGCACTTGGGTCGTACTGTTCGTGTCCACGAGGAGGGACAGGAATGGGCGGGAATCCAGCGGTGACAGGCCGATTCAGACTGCGCGCGGCGCGAATCAACGCCCGCGGCGCGGTGGTCGCGTGTGCTCAGCAGTGCGTGCGCGGCCAGTCGATCTCCGATCGCGTAGTGCACGATTTTCTCCTGCGCCTCGAGCGCGCAAAGCTGCGGAGGTTTTCACGCGGCCCGTGAGTGCGGACCACCATTGAGTGCAACGAACTTCTCATAGCCCCGGAAACGGGGCGCCTGCAAGATGTCATTGCGGGTACCAGCCCACGGCGGAGCGCCCTCCGCCGTGGTGCCTTTTCATTCCTGCGCCGTGCACGCCCTATGCTTGCCATCCCCATGAGCCTCGACCGTCCGTTCCATGTCGACTTCGTGCATCGCGTCCGCTTCACGCGCGATGCGCTTGACCCGGGCAACCCGGACTTTGCCGAGGCGTTCGCCGAGCCGACCGTTGAGGATGGCGTCCCCCGCCGTCGGGCCATCGTCTTCATCGATGATGGCATCCTGCGCTGCACGCCTGACTTCCCCGAGAAGATCGCCACTTACTTCGGGGCGCAGGCGCGCCTCGGCCTACCCGTGCCCGAGATTCGCAGCGTCGAAGCGGTCCCCGGTGGCGAGAGCGCGAAGAACTCCAACGATGCCGTCGAGCAGGTCCTGGGAGCAATCGACCGCTGGGGAATCGACCGCAAGAGTTTCGTTGTCGCCATCGGCGGAGGCGCGATGCTCGACGCCGTCGGGTACGCCTCAACCATCGCTCATCGCGGAGTTCGGCTCGTCCGCCTTCCGTCGACGACACTGTCGATGGACGACGCGGGAATGGGTGTCAAGAACGGCATCAATCGGTTCGGCAAGAAGAATTTCGTGGGCGCATTCGCGGTGCCGTGGGCGGTTCTGTGCGATGAGCAATTCCTCACGACACTCGCCGACCCTCATTACCTCGCCGGATTCAGCGAGGCGGTCAAGATTGCCTGCCTAAAGGATCCGGGGCTGTTCGCCCGGATCGAGCAGGATGCCCAAGCGATTCGCGCGCGCGACCTTGCGAAGGCGATGCCCGTCATCCGTCGCAGCGCCGAACTACACCTGAGCCACATCGCCGATGGCGGTGATCCATTCGAACTCTCCGAGGCACGGCCGCTTGACTTCGGCCACTGGGCGGCACACAAAATCGAGTCGATGACCGGCTACGAGGTGACCCATGGCGAAGCCGTCGCCATCGGGATCGCGCTCGACTGCCAGTACGCGGTACTGGCCAAAGTGCTCGCTGCGCCTCTGGCTGCGCGCATCGAGTCCCTCCTTCACGCACTCGGCCTGCCGACCTGGCATCGGTGTCTCGAAGACATCGACCAACTAGTGCGCGGCCTCGAGGAGTTTCGCGAGCACCTCGGAGGCCGACTCAACATCACACTGCTCACGGGAGTCGGCGCGTCTACGGAAGTCCACGCCATGGATCACGCGATGATCGCCCGCGCCGCCTCGTCACTCGCCGTGCGTTCCGTACGATGACCTGATGGCCACGCCCATGAGGGTTTCCGAGATCATCGATCAGTACTTTCTTGAGCACCGCGCCAAGACACTTGACCTCGCCGCATTTCTCGACCGCCACGACCGCGCGGCCAAGGCCGAGGGCCTTGCGTCGGCGGAGGCCTCGAAGGATGTGCGAGTCCGCGCGCTGCTCAGGGCCCTCGATCTTCTTCGAGACGGCCACCCCGAACGGGCGCGGCGCATTCTCGAACTCTGGAGCGACCACTCGACTGCTCCGATTCCCGCGGCCCCCATGAAAGGCGCGATCGGGGCCGTCGAGCTGCCCTGACACGACGAGACTGGCGACACCATGTACATCGATCCCCACATCCACATGGTCTCGCGCACCACCGACGACTACCAGCGCATGGCGCTCGCTGGGTGTGTGGCAATCACCGAGCCGGCGTTCTGGGCCGGCTACGACCGCTCAAGCGCGCAAGGATTCGTCGACTACTTCCGGCTGCTCACTGACACTGAACCTCGGCGCGCCGCGCAGTTCGGGATCCGCCATCACACCTGGCTCTGCATCAACCCCAAGGAGAGCGAGGACCTCGGACTCGCGCGCGAAGTGCTGGCGGAGATTCCGAAGTTCCTCGACCGTCCCAATGTCCTCGGGATCGGCGAGATCGGGCTCAACAAGAACTCGCGCAACGAACTAATCGTGCTCGAAGAGCACATCGCGCTGGCGAAGAGCCGCGGTCTCCTGATTCTCGTCCACACGCCGCACCTGGAGGACAAGCTCAAGGGGACGCGGCTCATCATGGACGCGATCATGGCGCAGGGGATCGACCCGGGCCGCGTGCTCATCGATCATGTCGAGGAACACACCGTTCGGCTGGTGCTCGACCGCGGATTCTGGGCGGGAATGACCCTCTATCCCGACACCAAGTGCACTCCGCAGCGCGCCGCAGACATCTTCGAGATGCATGGCACTGACCGACTCTGGATCAACTCAGCCGCAGACTGGGGAGTCAGCGATCCGCTGGCGGTTCCCAAGTGCCGAGAAGAAATGCGTCGGCGCGGACACCTCGAGGCGGTGATTCAGAGAGTGAGCTTCGACAACCCGAAGAAGTTTCTCTCGCAGTCGGGCCGATTCGAGGTCAGCTGCAGTTGCCCCACGCCGCGATGAGCTCAGTCAGATCCGAACCGCCGACCTGACCGTCACGGTTGATGTCGGCGCCGCCGCCGATGGTTCCCCAACCCGCGAGCAAGGCCGACATGTCGGTGCCGTCGACGATGCGGTCGCCGGTGATGTCCTGCGCACACGGAGTGCAGCAGAAAGTCGTCGCGCTCGTCGGCGCCGTGATGTGCCCGCCCATCTGGGTGTTCCCTGCGGTGACAACCCCTCGGTACTGCGGCCCGAAGAAGTATGGGTACTCGGCGACCCCAGCGGTGTCCATGGTTGTGTAGTAGGCGTAGATGCCGCTCGGATAGTCGGGCGTGACCGCGGTGCGTCCGTTGAACTGGTCAAGGTCGCCAAGGCCTGCGACATATTCGAAGTCCTCGATGAAATAGCCCAGCGGATAGGTCGCGCTGACGGCCGGACCATACTGATTTGGCTGGAGCTGCGTGCCGTTTGGCAGCGAAGTGCGCTGCGTCATGGTGCGCTTCCGGTAGCTACTGCGGATGCGGTCGATCCCCCCGCTTCCGTCGGTCCCGTTGTAGCCATAGGGTCCGTAGACGGGGATGCCGTCAAATCCGTAACCGATGATCTTCGAGTGCGCTGTCGTTGTCTCCGTGTAGATGCACTTGGGCCGCGGATGATTGTGATAGGCGCCAGACGGGCCCGGGTGTCCACCACACGCATCGAGCCCGATGCCGATACTCACGAACGCATTCTGATGCCAGATGTTCAGGTTCTGCCAACTCATTGCGTCGGTCGGGTTGTAGAAGACGACGCCATTGACCATCACGCCCACCTGACCCAGCGACGAGGTGGTGTAGGTGGTGGCCATCGTCGCCGTGCGCGGAAGTTTGAATCCCCAGTTCTGATTGGTGGGCTGGCCGGGATTTCCGTCCGACCATGGGCCGACCGTGTAACTCGGCACTCCAGCCGACTTCACATAGACAAATGTCGTGTCGTACTTGATCTGCTGGACATTGGCGGTGATGCCGTTCCATCCAGTCTGGCCGGTCGTGTTGATGACCCATTCGGTGATGACCGGCTGGAGGTCCTGCCCATAGGCGCTGGCGCAGGACAAGACGAATGCGGTGAGTGTGGCGAAGGATGCAACAGTTGAAGTGGTTCTGCTCATCGATGGTTTCTCCAAGGGGTCGAGCCCTTCACCCCCAGTTTGGCGCGTCTTTCTCGTCGGGGACGGGAATTGCCATCAAATACAGGGCTAGTCTCTGGCGACTCTGAGCCCAAACAGCGCTCCGCGCGCGCTGGGGGGCATTCCGGATCGAAATGATGGAACACACGCCACGGCACTATCGGCAAACGACCCACCCTTGACTACACGGCCGCGATTGGTCGGGGGGACCGCAACCGCGGTCGCCGGCATTGCAACTGCGGTCGCGGCGAGCACCAGGCGCGGGTCCTTGAAGCCATCTTCGCACCACTCCCACACATTGCCACTCATGTTGACGAGGCCGAGCGCGTTGGGTGTTCCTGAAGCCGCGTGACGCGGTCCCTCGGGAGCGGACTGTCCAGCCGCGATACACCATGAATCGCCAGAAGACGCTGCGGAGAGTTCCCACTCCGCTTCCGTGGGGAGTCGATAGCCCGGCCCCAGCCGCGCCGTGACGATGGCCGAGGAGATCGAACCATCCTGGCGTCGCGTGACCTCAGCGAGCTCGTATCGCTCCGGCAGCCCGACCTTCGCGGAGAGTCGATTGCAATACTCGACCGCGTCGTAGAACGAGATCCCGACGCATGGAAGTTCGAGGTCGAGTGCCAGCGATGCGTCGACGGGACCGGGCGGCTGGGCGAACTCGGGATCGACGAATGAGTCCCGTGTGTCCTGGGCATCCAGCGGACGCGGTGCGCGGTCCACCACGCGGGCGAACTCGGCGACGCTCGTCTCGTTGCGGGCGATGCGGAATGCGCCGTTGACGCTGATCATGGCTACAGGATCGACGATCGCCGGGGTTGGCGCGACTGGTGTCGCGGCGGTGGCGGTCGCGGTCGCGGTCGCGGCACTGGCCGTCGCCGGCGGCGCGATCAACATGACCGCGCTGGCGTGGGTGTGAAGAAACGCGAACCCGTCGGTGTGGCTCACCCGAAGCTGGAACCGATCGCCCGGCTCTACTCGAAGAGTTGTGCGCAACACATAGCAGCGATCAGCCCACGCGCGGTACTGCGGGATGTTGAGGACTCCTGTGACCTCGCCACTTCGGCGAATGAGATTGAGGTCGTAGGTTGCGCAGCGAATCCCCGTATTGGGAAGGATGGAAAGAATCTCCATGGGCGCATCGAGCGTGTCACAGAGGTACTCGATGGTGTAGTCCTTGCGAGTCGGAGCTCCGCCCGTCGAGACCGCGCCGACGACGAACGGCTCGACGATCTTCGTGTCGCTGTCGCGTGAAGGAACGATCGTCACTTCGAATGCGCCCGACGCGATGCGGCCCAGTGCCCGCGCGTGCGCTTCAGCCAGAAGATCGCAGCCGGCCTCGACCGCGAAGGTGTAGCCATCGGGAAGGCGAACCATCGGACGGACACCGGCTGCACCGAGCGCACCGGCTGGGATCGCGCCGAGATCGGCGTGAAATGCCGCGCCGATGCCACCATCGCGTTCATCGAGTTCGCGCCCCATCCCGGTGGTGTCGGAGTTCAGCATGACCATCTCGATGGATCCAGCGTCAGCGAGTCGGTAGTCGAATCCACGGAAGCGAAGGGGAAAGTCCGGGCCGATCTTCTGGAGAAATGTCCGCGCGTATAGAAGGTCTGGTTCGGGCGGTGTCTGCCACCCGTCGCCGAAGCGCAGTGTGACGGAGCCCGGCTCCCTCGCCGCACCACTCGCGGGCGCCTTCCATGATTCGGTTCCCTCCGCGCCGCCCGCGAACCACTCGATGAGATGTTCACGCTCTTGCGCGGTGATCGACGGCACATCGAGAAACCCGTCGGGACTCTGCGACGGTAGCCATGGCGGCATCGCGCCACGCCTGAGGGCCTCGGCTGCGGTCTGGGACACCCGACGCAGAATCGCGCCGTCACGAAACTCGTACGGAACATTGCCCCCTTCCCCGTGGCACTTGAGACAGACTCGCTCGACGATGCCGAGCATC
Organism: Phycisphaerales bacterium; assembly: GCA_009691915.1. Classification (GTDB taxonomy): domain Bacteria; phylum Planctomycetota; class Phycisphaerae; order Phycisphaerales; family SM1A02; genus F1-60-MAGs104. The sequence continues at coordinate 1,957 of SIAD01000016.1, read as the reverse complement.
GCGACTGGTCCGCGGGAGGCTGAAGATTCGGAGGAACTATCCGAAGTGGCGTGGGCACCAGCGGAGACGAGAGCGATCGTGGTAAAGAAACCAATCACAAGATGGATTGTCCCACAGTTCATCGTGGGGACGCCGCTACCGTTTCCATCCGACGCGCGCCGCAAGCGTGAGCGACACAAGGGCGGCAAGCGCGTATCCGAGTTTCCAGATCACCGTGGCCCCGGGCTCGAATGAGGCGAGGAACCCTAATGCGAAGAGTCCAGCGAGCGCAACGAACGCAGTCACCACGATGATCCGCACGAGCAACGGCATTGGTGGGTATTAAACTAGTTTGACGGGCATGCCGCTCCTGCTAGACTCCCGCTCCCAGATTGCGGGGTAGAGCAGCCTGGTAGCTCGTCGGGCTCATAACCCGGAGGTCGTTGGTTCAAATCCAGCCCCCGCTATTTCAGGAGTGGTTGCGAACAGCAGCCCTCGCCAAAAGCAAGAGAGACGCGTCCTCCACGAGGGCGCGTCTTTCGTTTTCTGCGCGGCGATTTCGAGGGGTGGGCCAGAGCGGCCGGGCTCGGCGAGTCTCCGAGTCTTCACCCGCGGGTCGCAGGGGCCGGACCAATGCCGTGGACATACAAACACCGCCTGGCGGTGACTGGCGTTCACGCTCTGCCAATGTTGTCGGCGAGGATCGCTCGGCGCCTGCCGAGAAGGAACGCGAGGCCATCGACCTGGTGCGGGAAGAGTCCGTCCGCCAACGAGGTTGCTCGCCGCAGCGCTTCTCCTTCGACTTCGTCGCTTGGCTTTACCGACCGGGTGCAATTCTGTTTCGTCGTCATGTCGTGATCTCCACGACATCGAGAGGGGCATCAGCCCAGATTGCTCCACGGTTCCCGTCGAATGTCGAGGAGCGCCGATGTTGCGAAGTTGGATGGCGTTTGCCCGCCGCTCGCCGCATCGCCCTTTTCAGGGCTGACCTCGGCACCGTGGTCGCGCTCGACTCGGTTGCCGCCCACGCTTGAAGAGGTCGCGTGGGACTCTGGATGCCTCCTGAAGTGCACTCCGGTTCGTTGAGCAGCGCAAGAGTTGGAGTAGTGCAGGCGCCTACGCAAGTTCCGGTACCGGTGACACCGGTGACGATCCACCGAAAGAAACTCAATCGCCACCGACAGCTGCTCCGTTGGATCCTCGACGCCCCCCCCCGCATCCACCCCTCTGCCCCCACCGCCCCGTGTCGTCTGTCCGCGCCCGGCTCGCTAGCGGCGCCTCCCCGCCAGTGCGCCGCTTTCTGCGCCGCTAGATACGACTCCAAGCATCCCACGCTTCATTGCCACTCGCTCGAACAGCCAAGTTGTAAAGGGCGGGATGGCGGCGAGGAGCGCGAGAAATCGGGCGCGTGAACTCCAGCGGTACTCCTTCGCTGCCTGAAAGGTGGCAATGAGGTATGTGATGAACAGTATGCCGTGAATAGGACCCATGATCTGAACACCGATCGGATCGAGGACTATCAGGTACTTGAAGCACATGCCCGCGAGCAAGCCTGCCCATGACCATGCCTCCGCAATGGCAGCGAGGCGAAACCTGCCTCCTGCGGAGTCTGTCAGTTTGATCAGTGTGTCGATGGCAGTCATAGGGTTATGCTCTTGGGCGAATCTGGCTTTGGGGTTAGTCAACTAGATAGCAGCGAGGAGAGTTGGCCATGAGCAATGGTTTATCACATTCATGCGCGATGGCGCTTGAGGCTATGTGACCATCACCCCCGAGCGCACCGTGATGGTCTCGTCGGCGATGCAGTCGTGGCTTGCGCAATGTTCAGAAGCTAGACCCGTTGAATCGCTTTCGACCGCCGCAGGACGCGCGCCTAAAACCAAGCGCCGAAGCACTCGACTGGCACATGAGGAATGCGTTTCGCTCGGCTACCGGCAACGACCGCGCCATGCCCAACTACGATCAACCGCGAGGGCGC
>SIAD01000029.1 GCA_009691915.1 Phycisphaerales bacterium | reverse complement strand
AGCAAACACCCCGGAGCCCTGCGTCTGACCCGACTGGGTGAAGAGCCTAGGTTCCTCGATCGCTCGGTCAGCCCACCCACAGAGGCGATAATCGCTCCATTTGACAGGCAATTGGACCAATTTTTTGATCGGTATGTGTGGGCGAACCCTTCAGCGCCTTCCTGAGCCGGGAAACGCACCCAGGCCGGGCTGGCGGTTGATCCCGCGAGTCACAATCTGATGACGGGCTTCGTCATAGGGGTATGACAACTACCCCAAACAGCCCAATCCCCTGCCGCAACCCAGCCCACGCCCCTTACGCGCTCTCTGCTGCGTTTGCCCGTCTCTCGATCGCCAGCTGCTCCGTCGTGCTGTCCTTTGCTGGATTGCAGGGCTGCCAGCAACGGCTCGCGGCACAGCCAGAACAGATTTCGAGGTCGGCTTTTTTTGCGGACGCCGTCGCAGTCAAGAAGCCGCGCCTCATTTCGGCACGGGAGGCACTGCAGCGCAATGACGGCCAGATGGCGCTGGCGGAATACCTTGCCAGCATCGACCAGGAACCGGACACGGCGGGGGAAGCGATCAAAGAGATGGTGAGCCTTTGCTTGGCCGTTGCTCAGTCCAATGGCGAACGCGGTGACAACTTCAACCGATCGGCCGAAATGTTCCGCTGCGACCAGACCCTGCTGAGGATCAAGGGGTCCGACGCAATCAACAACGGATTGTCCGAAGACGCCCGCCGAGTGCTCTTCCAAGAGATCCAGCGGGTTCGTTCTGTCGGCAGCGTGTATGCGCAGATCCATCTCAGCGATGCCGAACGATTGACGGGTGAGGCTGAAGGCTTTTGGGACGATGACGAGGATGGGTTCGAGGAAGCCCTTGGCCGGGTCAATGTCGCTCTGACTTACTACCCGGCGTTTTTTGGGGAGCGCATGGTCGGGGACGCTCACAAGGCCAAGGCCTATCTGAAGGATGAGTTGGCTACGTGGCAGTTCGAACGGAGGGAGACGATCGACCGCCAGCGCAAGTCGTTGGCGTTTAGTAATGAATCGCACGCCTACTTCCGACCAGAGGAGCGGTCCATTTATCTAGGCGATGGAATCCGGCTCCATTCAGTTGGGAATGTCTTGACCACTCAGCCCGGAGGCCATCGATGAACTGTTACACCTGCACCGATTTCATTGCCCGAATCACGGTTGGAGCGATCCTTGCTGCTTCCGCCACTCTTGAGGGTGCCTGGGCAGACACCGGTGTTATCGCTCATCCAGCGCTTGAGCAAACCGCCAGTGCGGCTTCCCGTCAACTCGGCGCATTCGGCGAGTCGCTCGTCGATGCTGGCCTTCAGGCTCGCGGCTTCGAAGTATTCAACGGGAATGTCGGCGTCAACGGCATCGACCGGATCGCAGTGAAGCGCGCAGCCTCAGGCGAGTTGACAGACATCCGCTTCATCGAGGTGAAGACGCGACAGGCCGCAGCAGATTTCAGCCTGGCACAAACCAAGAATAGCGGCCGTCAGCTTTCGAATGAATGGATCGGAAATGGACTCGATCTGATCATCGACGGGCACGATGATCCCACTCTGCGCAGCCTCGCGAAGGAGACTCAGGGGCGCTTGAAAGCGACTCCGAGCCTGTTGCGCCGCGAACTCCACAGCATCGCGGTCGATTCGAACAAGTACATCATTTCGAGCGTCGACGCTGTCGGAGCTGCCGAAGCGCGGGTTGCCGCGCGGGTTGTCGAGGTCCGTCTGACCGACCTGCTCGGTGAACTCTCGAAACGAGGCACCACCAAATCCACGCGGGCCGTAGCGAGCCAGCACCTCGCACAGTTCGATCAGTTGCAGACTGCTGGAGCTCGATCGGCCTCGCGGCAAGCGGCGCTCGCAAAGGTGAGCTCCGAGGGGATTGATGGGCTTGTTACTCGAGCCAAGTTGCCCCTCAGCCGGGGGACTGCTGCGCCAAGAACCGTAGTCGTCGAGAGCGCCACCGCGGCACGGAGCTCGATGATCGCGCTGGCGAGAGCGCCTGGGGTGGCAGCCACTGGTCTCACATTCGCAGTGGACGAGGCCTTCACAGCTTGGGACTACTATCAGGGCGACATCAACAAGGCCGCATTTCAACGGCAGACGGCACAGAACGGGGTCAAGGCTGTGGCCGTCGGTGCGGCCATTCAGTTGGTCTACTTCCTTTCGGCGACTCCGCATGGCCTCGTAGTGGTCGGCGTTGGCATCGCCGCATATGTGGCGGCTGACTTGGCGATCACAGCGTGGGACGCTGTCTTCGTGCCCGAGACTCTGCTGGACTCCGACTTCGCTGGGCTGATCCCGGATGAGTGCATCGCAATGCCAATCATGGATGACTTAGAGAGCGAGGGCGCCCTCTACTTTGCTCACCGCCGAGAGCCGCCGTTCACCTTATCCAAGCCCGTGGGAGGCTCGCGGTAGGAAACTCAACACGGGCGAAGAGCCGAACGGTGCCGAGGGGGCACCCGAACTGGGCCTGCAGTATTGATCCCGCCTGTCACAATCTGGTGCTAGGTTTCGTCATAGGGGTATGAACCAGACACCACAGAACCCAACACCCGGTCGCCGGCCAGCCCGCGCACAATCAGCGCCCCCCGCGCTGGAACGGCGCAGTTTTCTCGTGCACTCACTCGGGCACTTCGTCGGTGCAACGGTGGCATGCTCGGTACTCGAACGCGAGACCGAGTTTGCCCTATCGGCGGGCGATCGGCTCAGCAACACTCTCTTTGTCGGATCGCGGAGCTCTGGCCGCACACTGCTCGCCTGCGCCTTTGTGCGCGATGCCGGCGAAGAGCCTGTCGTGTGCGATGCATCCATGGCGACAATGGCAAATCACCTGATGGCGATGGTCGGCGTGGCGACCAAGACGCGAACACTCGTGCTTCGCAATATCGACATGCTGCCCAAGGCGGGACAGGCAGATCTCTCGCGTCTCTTAGTCACAGGGGTTCTGCCGGCGGAAGCACTGAACTCGATCGTCGAGACTCTCGAATGGCCGCTCGCTGCGGAGAGTGTCGAGACTAGCGAATTCCTTGCGGCGTGCCTCGCGCGGGTCAAGCGCAGGCCACTGCGCGTTATCGCCACGGTGGAGAACTTGCAGAAGCTCATCGCGCCGCTGCGAAGCGCATTTGTCACCACGATTCAACTGCCCGCCGTGACCACTTCCATCTGTCGCGCAATCCTTGCACGGGAGGCACCGGAGCAGTCTGCACGATTTCGTCCCGCGCAGAGATTGCGCATCGCACGCATCCTGTTGGCACTGCCGGATTCGCGCACAGTACTCTTGCGCGCACTGCGTCTGCATGCCTCTGGCGAGACGCCCGATGTCATGCTTCATGACTTCACCCACCGCATTCTGCCGACGCTCGTGCCGCATAAGGACGCAGAGTGCGCACTGTCTGCCGCGCTTGCGACACCCACCAGCAACCGCGTGTTGATCAAGGACCTTGCCCGCGTTCTTGGCCCCCACGACACACGACCATCGCCAGAACCCCACAGCGCGGACGATCCCCCCGTCTAATGCGCAATCTGTGATGCCGACACGGGCATCCTGCATGGACACGATTCAGCGGATATCGCTCTCGGCGAAGAACCCATGGGCGTGAACCAGCTCCCAAACCACTCGACACCCGTTGGAAGCTCAGCCCACGCGCGACCAACGACCCCTAGGCCGGAGTTCGTGCCGCACGCAGACGCAGAGTGTGCGGGCCATCGAAATCGCTCTTGAGCAATTCACGGTAAATATCGACTCCGGCTACCAGATTGGGCTGGTCGGCATCTGTTGGCTCGGCCACGGCAGCCTTCACCTTCCCGCGTCGTTTCGGAGGCCGTGGTCCCATCCAAGGAACATCTCATGAATTCCTGTCCCGCCCGCGAACTCATCAACCCAACCGCTGGGTTGGACGCGGAAGACTTGCGGGTCAGTCGATCGGTCGCTGCGATGTCCATCGTGGATCTGACTTCAATTCCAGCGTCTAGATCCCTCAATGGATGAAGCCTTCCCGATTCAATACACACAAACATGAACACTTACGACGAAGTCACTACACAACCGCGAAAGGCTCTCCAATGACGAACACCAATACCCAATACAAAGGGCCTACATCGATTATGGAAGCCATCGCATGTACCTCGTCCAAATTGGAGAAGATGATCGCCTTCAATGGGTTGACAAGAACAGAGCGACACATGACATCGCTCTCAGCGAGACCGTTGCTTTGACTCATTGGGGGGCTGATATCTCCAACTGACGAGAAGGAACCCGCATAGATGATGTTCCTTCACTTCAGCCCTCATCATTGGAGCGCGTTCCACGACGCATTCGATGCATGCAGAAGCGGAGAGTGCCTCGAGCCGCACGGGAAACCAGAGTGAATTGCGCGGAGCAACGGCTTCCAATGGTGATGCGCCAAGAACAGGGTTTGTCCAGCGATCTGCTAACCCTTGCCCTAACCCTCGCCGTTGCCGCGGCCAGGTTCGAGGTATGTGTAGCCGGCGAGCCCGTCCTCGTACATCTTCATGTAGACCTTGCTCTCCTTGGGGGAGAGCTGCTTCTTGCGGACCGATCGTTCGCATTCGCGGCGAATCTGCGCCCCCAGCTGCACCGCGTCGAACTGGACATACTTGAGGACCTCCGAAATCGAGTCGCCCTCGATGATCTCGTCGATCCACCACTGCCCATTGGCATCGAGCTTGATGTGAGCGACATGGGTGTCACCGAAAAGGTTGTGCAGATCGCCCAGGGTCTCCTGATACGCCCCCACGAGGAACGCGCCAAGCAGGTAGGTCGTTCCCTCGGTGAATTCGTGGAGCTCGACGAACTTCTTGATGTCATGGTCGTCGACGAACCGATCGACCTTGCCGTCGGAGTCGCAGGTGATGTCGGCAAGCGTGGCGTTGCGTGTCGGTCGCTCGTCCAGCCGGTGAATCGGCATGATGGGAAAGAGCTGGTTGATCGCCCAGATGTCCGGCAGGCTCTGGAAGACGGAGAGGTTGCAGAAGTAGGTATCGGTAAGCGTGGCGTCGAGGTCAGTGAGTTCCTCCGGCGTGTGCGCTCCCATCGACCGTGCCTTGTCGCGGATCTTGGCGCAGATCGACCAGAACAAGCGGTCGATGATCGCCCGATGCTCAAGGGTCAGGTAGCCAACCGAAAAGAGGCGCATCGCCTCGTCGCGCGCTTCGAGGGCGTCGTGGTATTGCTCAAGGATTCTCCGTTCGCTGATGGATCGGTGAAGTTCCCAGAGGTCGACGAGGGGCCGAGGCAGCTCTTCCTCGGGGGCAACGACGGCCGGAAGCTCTGCGGGTGGCGGCGCGCGATCGGGGCGATTGCATCCAAGGACATCAAAGATCAACACCGATTGCTGCGCGACCATCGCGCGGCCGGACTCCGTGACGATGATGGGATGTGCCACCGACTCCTCGTCGCAGACCGACATCGTCTTGTAGACCACAGAGTTCGCGTACTCGACAAGCGAGTAGTTGGTCGAGAACTCGAAGGCAGTCTGACTGCCGTCGTAGTCGATCCCCATGCCGCCACCAACATCGAGAATCCGAAGGCCCGCCCCCATCTTCACCAGCTGCACATAGATCCTCGCTAGCTCGTTGACTCCGGAGTTCACCTGACGGATGTCGTGAATCTGACTGCCCATGTGGCAGTGGAGCAATTGCAGGCAGTCAGCCATCTCCCGCGCCTTGAGGAAGTCCACGGTTTCGATGACTTCGGTCAGAGAAAGACCGAATTTTGCCTTCACTCCCGAAGAGTGGCGCCAGCGGCCAGCCCCCGGCGTTGAGAGATTCATCCGCACGCCGATCTTCGGGCGCACCCCCAACCGATTCGCGCACTCGACGATCAACTTGAGTTCCCCCATGTTTTCGATGACGGGAATGATGTTCCGCCCCAGCTTTGCCGCAAGCGTCACGAACTCGATGTACTTCTGCTCCTTGAATCCGTTGCAGATGATCAGGCGGTCGGGTGAGTCTGTCGTCATCCCCATCACGGCCAGCAGTTCGGGCTTGGATCCCACCTCGAGTCCGAAGTCCAGTGCGACCCCGTAGCGCCGTACTTCTTCCACCACGCGCCGCTGCTGATTCACCTTGATCGGATAGACCCCGGTGTACGACCCCTTGTAGCCGTTCTCGGCGATCGCCGCGTCGAAGGCTTCGCGCATGTCGCGCATGCGCCGTTCAAGCAGATCGCTGAAGTGGAGGAGGACCGGCGTGTTGAGGCCGCGCTCGCGCATGCCCGCGACGACATCGAAGAGATCGACTTCGTGGCCCAGCACGCGGGTGGGGCGCACGACGACATGCCCCTTGGCATTGATGTCGAAGAATCCCTTGCCCCAGAGGCGCGTCTGGTAGATCTCTGCGGCATCATCGATCGACCATCGACCTTCCAGCGTGGCCTGCGGCGCCTTCGCCCTGGCTTCGGGCTTCGCCTCGACGGTGGTCATCGGCGGTGGCCCTCGGAGCGACGCGGTCTGTGGAGGCGTGGAGGTGGCGGCACCCGGGGGTGCCAACTCAGGAGACTTGGTAGGAGGCATCGTCGAGAGGAATGCTACAACTTCTCAGAATCATTTCCAGTGTTTTGGTGCCGGAGCCGAGGGCATCGTCACTGACATCGACGCCATCGCCGATCCGTACGCGGCCGACCGCTCGAAAACTCGATCGTTCCAAGTGCCGTCCTCACCTCGCGTCTGCCACAGGAGCCAGTTGAGCGCGGCGCGCAATCGCGGTCGCTGGGATTCAGGCAGAAGCTCTACCGCCTGTGCCGCGTGAAAGTGCGCGAACCAGAAGTAGTACGGTGCGACTCCGTACGGAGGCAGGTGGGTCCCGCTCTTGGCGCGGCGTTTCTCCAACTCAGGCCAGTAGCGGATGAATGCCTCGACCGCCTGTGTGAGCCGCGCCTCGTCGGAGCGACCGGCGAGAAAGAGCGCGGTCTCGCCCGAAACCATCCTTCCGATCGCCCCGGGAATCGACCGAGTGTCCATTCGGGCCGGGCGTTTGGCCGAGTAACTGAAGTTTCCATCCTCCGTGCGGCAGCGCGCCAAGGCATCGAGCGCGCGATCGATGACCGCTGGATCGACCTCGTATCCCTGCGCCTTGGCTTGAAACAAAGTCTGCAGGCAAGCGGGAGTCATGAACGGGCTCGTGGCGCTCGGGGTCTCCGCCCCCGGGTCACGCGCGTAGTTCCATCCGCCCGTCTCAGGGATCTCGAACTTCTGCAGCGCACTGAGATACCAGGCGAGTGCCTTCTCGACCTCCGACTCGAGCCCCGAAGGCACGGCCGAGTGCTCCTTGAGCGCGAGGAGAAATCGTGCACCGTAGCACGCTCCCCAGGCCCGAACGTCATAGCCACCCTGGTAGGAAGAGACCTGGAGCAGCGGCTCGTCGATCGCCGCGCACACAAACTCGGTGGCGCGACGCACCGCAGCCTGACGCGTGGCACTTTCCCCGTAGCCCGGCGTGCGCAGGAGGCTTTCTCCACAGATGCTCGTGCCGCCGACGCGGTAGCCCTCCGGGATCTTGCCCGACACTCGGTAGACCCCTTCGTATGGCCACTCGCCGCGATGGGTGCCTTCCTGCATCGCCACGATTTTCTCGGCAGCGGTCCGGACCGCGCTGGAGAGCGCGTCTCCATCGGGGATGGGCCGAACCAACAGAAGGAGGGCGGCAACAAGCGTTGGAGACATGCACGCCAAGGTACCGACTAAGCTGCGAGACCCTACGATCACCCAATGCTCAAAATTCTGAGCGGCCAGTACCGGTCGCGGCAACTCCAGATTCCCGAGGGGGACGAGACGCGCCCGATGGGTGCGCGGCCGAAGGCGGCGATCTTCAACCTTTTGAGAGGGTGGTTTGAGGACGCCAATGTGCTCGACCTCTACGCCGGCGTCGGAACGATGGGGCTCGAGGCGGCGAGCCAGGGGGCCAAGCGCGTCGTGTGCATCGAGCAGAACCGCTACATCGCCGATTTCCTCCGGGCCAACATCCTGACTCTCGGCTGCGCCGACCGCGTGCAGGCGGTCCAGACCGACGCGCTGGGGCCGGGTGCGGTGGCTGCTGCGCCAGCGCCGGTGACTGTGGCGTTTGTCGATCCCCCATTCGAGCTGATGCGGGAGGACGATGGTCGACAGAGAGTTCTCGATCAGATCGCAGCACTGCGACGGGTTATGGCGCCGAAGTCGTTCGTGGTCCTGCGCACACCGGAGGCGCCCGATGGAGCGCGCTATCACATTGCAGGATTCGATGGCCCCGAAGCGCACGGCTATGGCGCGGAGCAGCATGTCCTCCTCTACGCACCCAGCCCGGAGTGATCTGGCGGAGAAGTTCCCCTCGAGCCTTCGCCGGGTGAGCCGGTGGATGCGCCTCGTTTCCGGCACGGTCCCAGCAGTCGTGATGCGCCCCGATGATCGCGGAGACGATCCCCTGCCCTTCCTCCTCTGGTTTCCCGGCCGAACCGCGACAAAGGAACTCGACTCCGGCCGCTACCTCAGACTCGTCCGAAAGGGGGTCGCGTGTGTTGGCATCGATCTTCCCGGTCATGGAGAGCGGTTCGATCACTCGCTGCAGGAGGGCGCGAAGACCATCGAGGTTGTCCTCGCGGCAGCGCGCGAGATCGACGCCATTCTGTCCGACCTCGCCGCGGTCGGCGGGCTCGACATGACGCGATGTGCGATCGGGGGAATGAGCGCCGGAGGCATGGTCGCCATGGTGCGCGGGTGCACGGCTCATCCGTTCTGTGGAATGCTGCTCGAATCAACGACGGGAGATTGGGAGAGTCAGCGGCAGCGGGCGATGTATCAGCAGGAACTCGTCGACGCATTCAATCCGATCACGCACTTGAATGCCTGGCGGGACATTCCTGTGCTGGCGATTCACTCCGAGCTCGATGCGTGGGTTCCAATCGATGGGCAGCGCAGATTTCTCGAGGCACTGCGCGCGCGGTCGATGGCGCCAGAGCGCATCGCGATGCACGCCTACGGCGAAACTGGTGCGCCCCACGAGCACATGGGATTTGGCAGGATGGCCAGCGATGCCAAGGACCGCGGCTCTGCGTTCGTGGCGAAGTGTGTTGGTGGTTGGAGCTAACAGGACGCTGAAA
>SIAD01000002.1 GCA_009691915.1 Phycisphaerales bacterium | reverse complement strand
CTGCCTCCTACTGGCGATCGCCGCGGTGCTCACCGCGGTCCTCTATGTCAAGATGGCGCCGGTGCAGGCGCCGCCACCACCGAGCGCGCCCGTCGATAGGTGAGATCGGCCCGTCGGGAGGGATGTGCCTCGATGTGCTCGGTGCGCCAACACCCAACCCAGCGATCTGGCTCAATCTCGTGGAGCGCGAAGGGATCACGACCTGGGGCGAGTTGTGGGCGCTGCTCCTTGGGGAGGAATGGCCACCAAGGGACGATCCCCTTCTCGACTCCCTCCAACTTTCGGAACTCCGCCGGATCATCGACGATGTCCTCGACCGTGGTCAGGCGTGCACGGTGATCACGAAGGCCGGGGATCGACTTGAATAGTCCACGGGTGTACGGATGGAGTGGCCTCGCAAACAACTCCTCGACCTTCGCGTACTCGACCACCCGCCCGGCGTACATCACGCAGACGACATCCGCGTTCTCCGCGACGACACCGAGATTGTGCGTGATCAACATCATGCCCATCCCACGATTGCGCTGGATGTCCGAGAGGAGTTCGAGAATCTGCGCTTGGATCGTCACATCGAGTGCAGTGGTGGGCTCGTCGGCCAGCAGCAGTTTGGGTTTGCACGCGAGTGCCATAGCGATCATCACACGCTGGCGCATTCCACCTGAGTACCGATGCGGGTAGTCGCTCAGGAGTTGCATTCGCGCGGCGCGCATGCGCCCGGGGAGCGCCCCCTCGGCCGCAAGCAGCTCCGCCGGCGTCCGCCGCTGTGCATCGACCTCGCCCTTGAGTGCGGCGAGTTCGCGCCTCAGCCGCGACTCGAATGGCGTGTACATCCCGACCTCCTCGAGAGCGGTGAGTGCTGTCTCCACCGCCTCGTCCGGGGTCACCGTCTGGTGGAGGAGGATCGCCTCCAGAATCTGATCGCCGATCGTGTACACGGGATTGAGACTCGTCATCGGCTCCTGGAAGATCATCGCGATTTCGCCTCCCCGCACCTTGAGCATCTCGCGTTCGCTGAGCGTCAGTAGATCACGCCCCCCGAAGATGATCGTGCCGCCATCGACTCGCCCCGGTGGGCACGGAATGAGCTGCATGGAAGTCATCGCCGTGACGCTCTTGCCGCATCCCGATTCGCCGACCACGGCTAGGGTCTGGCGTGGATGGATAGTGAGGCTCACTCCAGCCACTGCCTGTATGCGCGGCCCACCCCCGGTGTTGTCGAAGGAGACCGCGAGGTCGGCGACCTCGAGGAGAGGCCTTGCGTCGTTGTGCCCTCCGACAGCATCCGTGATCTCCTTGGTCATCAGTGCGCCGCCTTTCTCAGTTTCGGATCGATCGCGTCACGCAGCGCGCCACCGAGGATGTTGTAGGAGAGAACCGAGACGAAGATTGCCGCGCCCGGGAAAATCGCCAGCCACCAGATGAAGGTCCCCGTCGTACCCGTCGCGCTGGAGAGGAGCTTCCCCCAGGAAGCCTGGTTGTCGGGGCCGAGGCCGAGGTAGGAGAGTGTCGCCTCCGCGATGATCGCGCCAGCGATCGCAAAGCTCGCATCAACGAGAACGGGAGTCACTCCGTTGGGCAACATGTGGCGAAAGAGCACCGACCGAAGCGGGAGTCCGGCGGCACGCGCGCCTTGCACAAAGTCCTGGTGGCGGAGTTTCATGAATTCGGCGCGGGTGAATCGCGCGGCACCCGTCCAGGAGAGGCATCCGATGATGGCCATCATGACATAGGTACTGCGCGGGAGAACCCCCGCGGCAACGATGAGCAGGAACAGCACCGGCACTGCCATGAAGATCTCGACGACCCGGAAAAGGATCAGGTCAATCGTCCCTCCAAAGTACCCCATGATCGATCCCATCGTCACACCGATCACGACGGCGATTCCAGTGGAGACAAACCCGACGGAGATGGAAAGGCGGCACGCCCAGAGAAGCTGCGCGAGGACATCGCCACCATTGGGATCGGTGCCGAGGAGGAATCGGTGACGCGCGAACGGGCTGCCCAGCAGCGGCTGCCACTCCCGCTTCAGCGAGGCTCGTTGACGCGCAACCTGCGCCATGTCATCTTCGATGCGCATCGTCTGATCCGTGTTGCCCGAGGCCCGCGCGGCCGCAAGCGCCGCCGCAAACCGCTGCGACTCGCGAACGCTGGCGGTCTCCTTCGCGGTGATCGCCTCCCCGACCGTCTGTAGTGGTGGCACGATGATGAGCTCACTTCGCAGGCGATCTGGACTCCACGGAATCAGTGTGTATATGCAGCGGACGCTGCCGGCGGCCTCACGGTCCACGAACTGGTCGTAGTTGGCCGGTCGCGGACTCCACCGCGAGCCCGCGGCAATGGCTGCGACGATGAGCGCGACCGTAACAACCACCGCCCGAGCCCTCGGTGACAGTAGGAATGGAACCGCGAGCGCGGCTGCCGCGAAAGGCAGTCCGATTGCCCCGACCAAAAGCACGCGCCGGAAGAGATCCTTTGGGTCAGAGACCCAATCGCCTAGCGTGCGCGACCAACCCGCGCGCTCGGGTTCGTCAAGCCAGTCTGAGGCGAAGGCCGAGAGCACGGTCGAGGCCATCGCGATGACTGCGGCGACGACCAGCGCGCCGAGTCGCTCGCCTCTGGGCAACCTCAGGGGGAGAGCGAGCCAGAGCCCACCGACAACGAGACCTAGCGCCATCAAGAAGTCGCTCGCCGTGAGACTCGCCCACAGCGGCGAACTCCACGAAAGCGTCTTTCCGTCCGGGCCAAGCTCCTCGAGAATCAGCGGGTTGGCATTGGCGACAAACGGGGCGATGACGGCGAACAGCCCGACGAGGCCGATCCAACTCAGCGCGAGCACCGCCGCGCGATTGCGAAGAACCCGTTGCCAGGCGTCCGCCCAGAATCCGCGCGCTTCGGCCGCGCCGATCCCGCGCATCGCCTCGACTCCCGAGATCGCCTGTGGAACAGCCGTCTCAGGCATAGGAAACCCTCGGATCGGCGAGCGCGTAGAGAATGTCCGCCAGCAGCAGCGCCATCAGGCTTACACAGCCGATCATGACCGTGTTGGCGAGCATGATCTCGGCATCGTGGAGCGAGATCGCCTCCAGCATCAGCGAACCCATCCCCGGCACGGAGAAGATCTTCTCCACGATGACGCTCCCAGCGAGCATCGCCGGAAAAATCGAGACGAACATCGTGATAAGCGGAAGGAGTGAGTTGCGGAATACATGACGAAGGATGATGTCGTGGCGCGGTACTCCCTTGGCTTTTGCGGTCCTCACATAGTCGGCGTTTAGGTTGTCGAGCATCGCCGCCCGTGTCTGTCGCGAGAGGACTGCGAACCCCGCGTAAACGAGACACACAACCGGCAACACCAGATGCCAGCCGAGGTCGAGAAGCCATCCCCGCGAGAATCCGGACGGCCCCCAACCAGGAAGGAACGCCATCGATGACGACTCGGCGGAGTGCAGCCCCGCCACAGGAAAGAGGCCGAGATACTGGTTGCTGGCGAGGAATCCAACGGCGAGAACTCCTGCCCACACCACCGGAATCGACCACAGCGCGATGAACACTCCTCCCGAGATCACATCGAAGAGCGACCCCCGTCGAGCGGCGGCGAGCATGCCGGTCGGAATGGAGACCAGGTAGATGAGCGGGAATGCAACCACATTGATGAGGAGCGTGACCGGCAACGCCTCCATGATCAAGCTTCCGACCGGTCGGTTCTTGGTCCGGCTCCAGCCAAGGTCTGGAGCGCCGACCGACAGGATTCCTGGCAGGATCCCGATGCCAGCCTGAGTGAACGGACGCGACTCAAACGACGCCTCAAGCGCCGCGCGAGCGCCCGCCGCCCTGGCGTAGGTCGCCGTCGCCGTATCCGCCGCCATGCGCACCGCCGCCCATGTGGACGCGCTCTCATCGACCACCAAGTGATCAAGTTGGGGGGCCTGCAGTTCTCCGCGTCGATCGACGAGAGCTCCCTGCTTCGTCGCCGTCGCGTACTCGGCGAGCGCGATCCGCAACTGCGTGAGTGCCCCGACAAACGCTTCGCGCCCGGCCTTCGCCTCGCGCGAGAGTGCGCGGTACTGCGCCTGCCGCTCCGGTCCCTCCGCGGCGGCGACAAATGCCGACCTCGTCATGTCGCAGGCCACGCGCACGGCGCGTCCAGGGTCGTCGCCACCCCATGACCCCACCATCATCGTCTCTGGCAATGCGGCGGGCGGATAGATCCGTTCTCCGGTCGCGTCGATCTGCGCACGCTCGCCGAACTTGATCGGAAAGACCCGCGCGAGCCAGCGCCCGTACTGAACAAGCACTGGCTCGTCGAGAAGGAACCGGTCGCGGAACTTGGCCTCAGCGATCCTCGGGTCGCCGCCCGCGGGGCTACCTCCCCCGGCCGCGGCGGACGCGCTCGCACTGAACCCGCCGGGAGCCAGAGCGATGAGCGTGTAGACCATCAGCGTCATCCCGATCAGCGTCGGGATCATGAACAGAAGGCGACGGCTGATATACGGGAGCATGCGAGCTCGACCTGTTCAGGTTCCCGGCTTGATGCTCGATGTCGAACCGGCGAAGAAGTACTCCTCGGGGCTCAGTCCCGTCTTGTACATGCGCACATTGCCGAAGTTGCGCTTGATCAACCGCAGCCACGGCGCGACGCGGATGAAGGTATACGGCTGACCCTCGGCGATCGTCCGCTCTAGTTCGTGCCAGACGAGCATGCGCGTCTCGGGATCCATGGTGCGACGGCCCTTCTCGATGAGCATGTCTGCCTCCGGGCTCGACCACTGCGAGAAGTTGTCCCGCCCCTTCGCCATGCTCTCGGAGTGAAAGGTCTGTCGCGGATCGCTCTCCGGAGAATTCGCGCTCCAGGCAAGCGTGATTGCGTCAAAGTCGCGTGACTTGAGAAGGTCCTGATAGCGCGCCCAGTCGATGGGACGCGTCGTGACCTCAATCCCCGCCTTGCGGTAGGCATCGCTCACGAACCGGGCGATTCGCTCGGAAATCTCCCCGCCAGTGGCGTAGGTGTATTCGAACTCAAACTTCTCACCTTTGGCGTTCTCAAGAACGCCATCCTTGTTCCGATCTTCCCACCCAGCCGCGGTGAGGAGCAGTGCCGCGCCCGCAGGGTCGAAGGCAAGCGGGGAGAGCGACGGATCCGATGCGGGACTCTCGGGGTTGAAGGGTCCCTTGGCCACCATGCCGATGCCGTCCCAGATGTCGCGGATCATCTTCTCGCGGTCGAGGAGGAGCGTCATCGCCTTGCGCACACGGACATCGACAAACGGGGTCATCCGACCTGTTTCGCCACGCGGACCACATTGCCACGCGATGAATGAATAGCCGCTGCGCATGTTCACCCACTTGAGTGCGTAGTTGGTCTTCTCGAAGTCGGCCCGGTCACGCAGGAGTGCATTGAACTGAGGCGAAGTCGGGAGGACCATTGACGCCTCGTTGTTGTCGTAGGCGACCAGTCGCGCAAGATCGTCCTTGATGATTCGGAACCTCTGCCGCTCCAGCGGCGCGCGCCCGACCCACCAGTTGGAATTTCTCACGAGCACGACATCTTGCCCGGGGGTCCATTGGGCGGCAAGATCCGCGGGCGTTGCCACTCGCTGCTCCAACATGTACGGGCCTGAGCCCATAAGCAGCCCAGTCCCTTGATTGATCTGGGCCGCCTCGAACTGGGCGTAGTACCGCTTGGGAAGAATGGGTTCCCCCAGCGCGATGAGTATGTTGGTGAACAGCGCGTCCTTGAACTTGAACTCGACCGTGAGGTCGTCGATGACCTCAACCTTGTCCAGAATGTCCGCGAGCGTCGAGCGACTCCTGTCAGCATCGATAGCGGGATTGAGGATGAAGTCCTCGTAGGTCCATCGGACATCCTCGGAAGTGACTGGGGATCCGTCGCTGAACTTGGCCCGCTCATTGATATGCACCCGGATCCACTCTCCGTCGGGATCGATCTGCCATGCGTCGGCGAGGGCCCCAACGAGTTGCATCGTCTTGGGATCGAATGTTCCCATCGATTCGCACACACGGTCAACCACCCGATTGCCGTACACATCCGCGTAGAGGTAGGGCGTGAGCTTCTGGGGCTGCCCCTCGAACACTTCCACCCACTCGCCGCCGACTCTGAATCCTGGGACTTTCGTGGGGTCGCTGGCGAATCCCGGCTCCGGCTGCCACGAAATCGGCACTCCCTCGCGAGCCCACGAGGCCGAGCTTGCGGGAGCCACTGGAGGGGCAGCGGTCGACTGCGACGATGCGGTCGTTCCAGCGGTGGTCAAGGCCCCCTGCCCAATCCGGGCGTCAAGTGCCGCCAGTCGTTCTTCCAGCGACCGCACCTGGTCGGCAACCGTCTGCAGCAGTGGCCACTGGCGATCACGCTGGATCATGGCGAGCCACTGCGTTGAGAGGATCGCCAGCAGGAGCAGCAACACCAGAAAGTCCTTGATTCCAAATCGGTTTTGCATGGGGCTTCAAAGACTATCAGGAGGAGTCAGAACGACCCCTGCTCGCTGGGTCGACTACAGCGCGGACCGCGTCGCCGACGAAGTTGAGCGAAAGGAGCGTGGCTCCGATGGCGAGGCACGGCCAGAGCAGGATCCACCATCGACTGCGAACGGTGTTCACTTCTGCGAGCCCGTCGGCGGCGAGGTTGCCCCAGGATGGAAGTGGCTCGCGGACGCCGATCCCAAGGAAACTGAGAAAGCTCTCCGAGAGAATTGCAGCCGGTACCGCAAGAGCCGCGTAGACAATCACCGGAGCAACCACATTCGGCAGGTAGTGCAGACGGAACTGCCGGGTCCATCCGACCCCGACCGCCCTGCATGCCTCCATGAACAGCTGCGCGCGCAGACTCAGCACCTGACCACGGATGACACGCGCGACCGTCAGCCAACTCGTCGCACCGATGGCGAGAAGGAGGATCGCAACATCAATCGCCTGCGACGAAACTCCCGACTTTGAGATCCCGATCCGCTCAACGATGCCCTCGGCCGCGACCGCAAACAGCACGACCAGCAGCATCGAGGGGAGCCCGTACAGCACATCAACGCCACGCATCATGGTTGCATCGATGCGACCGCCGCACGCGGCGCTCAGCGCTCCATAGAGTGTGCCGACCCCGATGGCCACAATCGCAGCGAAGAATCCGATAGTCAGACTCACAACACCACCCACCAGGCACCGCGCCAGAAGATCGCGGCCAAGCCGGTCAGTTCCGAAAACACGAGACGGCACAAAGTGCCCGGCCACTCGCTCGGATTCGAATCTCGCATCGATCTCCGGACTCGACGCCCACCAATTCGGCGAAGTCAAGGTGAGTTCGAGATTCGCGGCTTCGTATCGGCGTACGGGTGCGCCTGAGGTACTCCCAACACTCGCAACACTCCACGGAAGCGTCGCGAGGCACGCGAGCATGATCGCACCGAGCAGCAATCCGGCGAGCCTCGCGGGTCGGCCCAGAGCTACTCCCCCATGGGTCGACTTCGCACTGCTACCGGCGGGGTCGGTCCCCGGCGGCAGATGCTCCCGCTGGCTCTCCACCCTCGGCAGGCTTCGCATCGTTGGGGGCATTGGGGTTCGGATTCGCGGGGTTACCTGACGGCGGTGTCGCGGACCCTGAAGCGGCCGCATCCGCCGGAAGCGTATCGACCGGAGACCGTCCACCCAGGACAGTCGATGCCCGCCCCTCGCGGCATGCAGCGACCATTCGTTCGACGGATGCTTCCCTACCTCGTGAGTCTCGCTCCAGTTCGCTACGCATCGTGCGCATGACCGCATCAATCTCCGCGAGCTCCATCGCCCGAGACCGGAGATTGAGGTCGACCAGCGTTCCAGACAGACCGCGAACTCGAGCCTCGAGTGACTTGGTCTCCCCAATCCGTCCCCCAAGGCTGGCGCTCACCCACAGCGGAACAAGCCCTTCGATCTCTCCCTGAACTCTGATCTCCTCGATTCGCAGGGCGTAGAGCTGAGGCTTGCGTGCCCGTAGCACCGCCAGCGAAGCGAGCCTCCTCGAGCCCTTGGTCATCGCCGCCTGGAATGCGGCAGGGTCCTCGGCGCGGGCTTTCTCGAGCATGCTCGCCCACTCTGGGGCGACATCGCGCGCCACCGCGATGATCTCTTCGGGAGACACTCCGCGCGCTCCGGTTCTGCGGGCCACAGAGGATGTTGCGTCCTGCCGAGCAGGGGTTGAGTCGGCCTGAGAGGGCCAGGCGCCCAGTGCGCAAGTCAGGAGGAGTGTGGAGAGCATCACCGTGGAACTCCCATCGCCACGATGACGCGCACTTCGGTGTCAAGGTCGCCAAATGCCGCATCTCGGCTGCGGAGAATCGGCATTGCATCGGCATCAAGAAACTCAGGGGCAAAGGCCGGGTCGTGATCCACGACCTCGCTTCCAGCAAGAAGCGCGACCAGGATTGGCTCGGAGTCCGCACCGACCCGATCGGCAGCCGCGAGAGCGACTCCGGAGGGAGGCGGCTGAATCATGATGCCGATGAACACAGCCGCAGCGATTGATGCGGCGGCCGCGAGTCCCGCTCCCCATCGGAGTGTGAACCACGCGGAAGAACTTGATGACACACGCGGTTGCCCCGGAGCGATCAGTGTCACGGTCGCGCGATGAATTCGATCGGTCATTCCCGGTCGAATCCGGATTGAGAGACCGCGCACACGCAGGAACTGCTCGATGTCCGATTCCTCCGAGGAACGACTGCCCTCGTCGAAGCTTGGACGAATCTCGTCTCGGCCTGTCATGTCCATGTGGAAACGCTTCCGAAGTAGACAGATTGCAACTACTGGCCTCCTTTTGAGGCTCTCTCGATGGCCTTGCGGAGCTTGGCGAGTGCCCGATGATTGCGCGCCAGCAAGGTCCCGATGGGCTCGTCCAGAATTGTTGCCATCTGCGCGAAACTGAGCCCTGCAATAAACCTCATGTCGATGATCTCTCGGTCCGCCGGAGCAAGTTCCGCCATCGCGGCGTTGAGCCGAGCGACCTCAATGGGCTCCACAGTCCTATAACCGCCAGCCCCCCCTCCTTCCGGCGGTGCCTCGGAGATCCTGGCAAGCGCCTCGTCTGGGGTGGGCCGCGCATGCCGCGTTCGCCGCCGCATTTCATCACGAAGCCGATTGATGGCGATCCGGAATACCCAAGACTCAAACCGTCCCTGCTCTACATACTCCGAAAGTTTCAGCGCGACCGTCGCGAAAGTCGATTGCGTGAGTTCTTCGGCGAGGTCGGCATCGCGGCACTTAGACCTCAGGAGCCCGAAGACTCGCGGCGAAAATTCTTCGATGAGCCTCCTCCACGCCTCCTGATCACCATTGGCTGCTAGGCGAAGCCACCGCTCGGCGTGGTCGTCGGACTCTGCGTCCATGGCGACAGTCTACGGATCGCTAGGGACCAAGGTCTTCGGAGCGACCAGAGGATCCGTACTCCGAAGGCGAGTACGCGCGGTACTCGACGCCGGGAGGAGGCTGCACCGGCGAGAAACTCCGGAAGCAGGTCGAGGCCTGATCCCACACTAGTTTGACGACCCCGGTCGGACCATTGCGCTGCTTCGCGAAGATCAACTCGGCCACTCCCACCTTGTCTGGGTTCATGTCCGACCACTCCGGATCGCCATGGTGGTAGTACTCCTCCCGATGGAGCATCATGATGACATCGGCGTCCTGTTCGATCGACCCTGACTCGCGCAAGTCGCTCATTCGCGGCCGGTGGCCTTCGCGCTGCTCGGCCGCACGATTGAGCTGCGAGAGACAGACGACAGGAATCTCCAGCTCCCGGGCCATCGCCTTGATGCCGCGACTGATGTCGCTTACTTCGACCTGGCGGCTCTCGCTGCGAGAACCGGAACTCATGAGCTGAAGATAGTCAATGAATATGCAGCCCACTCCGAATTTCTCGCACATCCGCCTCCCCTTCGATCTCAGCTGCAGCAGGGAGAGCCCGGGCGTGTCATCGATGTAGATCTTGGACTCGTGGAGTGCATCACACGCAGCGACCAGCCGTCGCATGTCCTCCCCCAGGAGGGTGCCTCGGCGCAGGCGCTGCCCATCCACTCCCGCCTTGGCGCACAGGAGTCGCTGCACCAGCTGCTGCCGCCCCATCTCCAGGCTGAACATGGCCACCGGGATCCCGGCCACGGCGACCCCCTCCATCAGGTTGAGCGCGAGCGCGGTCTTTCCCATGGATGGCCGCGCAGCCACGATCAGCATCTCACCCTTCTGCAGCCCACTGGTCATTTCGTCAATATCCGTGAGCCCTGTGCCGAGCCCGGTGAGTCCCGTTCCATCGCGCGATTCGAGTGCTTTCATCGCTTCGCGCAGGAGATCGGGGAGCGCAGCCAGCGTTGCGGTGTCGCGCCGCTGCGCAATGGCGAAGATTCTCTGCTCAGCCGACTCGAGGATCATCTGGGCATCGTCGGTGGCGTGAAAGGCATCGTGGACCGTCGCGGTTGACGCGTCAATCAGCTGCCGCAGCGTTGCCTTGTCGCGGACAGCGCGCGCGTACTCCAATGCAAACTGCGCGCTCGGCGCTGCCTCGGCGAGTTGAACGATGTAGCCGAGACCTCCGATTGCCTCCAGCACTTTGCGGTCGAGAAGCAGCTGGTTGAGGCGCACGGCATCGACTGACGCTGTGCGGTCGTAGATCTCCACCATCGCGGCGTAGATCGTGCGGTGACGGTCCTGAAAAAAGTCATCGGCACTACGGATCACCCCGACGACATCACCGATCGACCCTGGATCGATCAGCATGCTCCCTAGGAGCGCCATCTCCGCTCCGGGAGCATTCGGCGGCATCGCCTTGAGGAGACGGATCGCCTCCTGCGGATCCACTCTCAGCTCTGCTTCAGGGTGCTGCGGATTTCGCGACTGACGCGCCATCAACCAGCAGCCACGACCTGCCGAGTCGGACTTGCCTTCATGACGCTTTCACCCATCAAGCGGCCCACCTTGAAGCGCACGGCTCGCCGCGCAGGCACCGCGACCTGCTCCAATGTCTTCGGATTCTGCGCGGTCCGCGCCGCGCGCTCGCGAACTTCGAACACGCCGAAGTCGCGAAACTCAAGTCTGTTCCCGGCCTTGAGTTCTTCGATTATCTCGTCAAGAAAGATCTGCACCGCCATCTTCACTTCGGTGCGCTTCATTTCCGTGCGCCCAGAGATGCGGTCGATCAAATCTTTCTTCGTCGTTGTTGCCATGCGAGTGCCCCACTGTGTGTTGTCTACCGATCTGTTACAACCGTTGCGTCACGGCTGAGAGTATCGTGCGGAACCGGACCGGAGTCAAGGAGTGGCGGCATTCTCGCCCGCTCTGCACTGTGCACGCACCCGCTCCACGACGGAGGTGGTGGACTGCCCGGCGCGATGCTGGAGAATTTTTATTTCTATGGCAAGCGACTTGACAAGTGCCGATTCCGCGACCTCATCGACTGTGTAGTCCCCGCCCTTCACATAGATGTCGGGACGGATAGTTCGAAGCAGTTCCTCGGCGGTTGTCTCACTAAACACGGTGAGGTAGTCGATTGAGGTGAGTTCTCCGAGAATCTCCACTCGCTCCTGCTCCGAATAGATCGGTCGGCTGTCGCCCTTGATTGCCCGAACCGACTCGTCCGAGTTGACGCCAACCACCAAGATGTCGCCCTGCGCCTTGGCCTCCCTTAGGTACGCGATGTGGCCAGCGTGGATCACATCGAAGCAGCCATTGGTGAGGACAATCCGGCGCCCCGCCTTCTGGTGGGCGGCGATTTCCCCGGCAAGATCTTCTCGGGACCGCTGTTTGCCCGCGGCACCCTGAGTCTGTCGGAGGAACTGCGCCCTAATCTCGGGGATTGAGAGAGACCGGACACCGAACACTTCGACTTCGAGCCCCGCCGCAACATTCGCGAGTGCGACCGCATCCGCCCACGGCATGTGATTGGCGACCGCCCCCGCGAGCACCGCCAGCACCATGTCTCCAGCCCCGGTGACATCGTAGACCTGGCGCACGACGGTCGGTAGGTGCTCCCCGTGGCCGTCTCGCTCCAGCAGTAGCGCGCCCTCACGGTCAAGGGTGACGACAATCACCTCGAGAGCCAGCGCCTCACGCAGTTGGCGGGCCATCACGCGCGCACCTTCGACGACCCGCGATGGATCAACGGTGACCCCTGTAGCCCGCTCGGCCTCAGAGCGGTTGGGTGTGATCGCCGTCGCGCCGGCGTACCGCGAGAAGTCGGCGATCGGCGCGGGATCGACAAGCACCGGAATGCCTTGTTCACGGCACGCCTTGATAACCGCAGCGCAGAGCTCGGGGGTGCAGACTCCCTTGCGGTAGTCCTCAAGGCAGAGAACATCGCACGACGGAATCCGCGCCTTGATGCGCCTCAGCAATTCCGCCTGAACTTCCGCACTCAGTGGTTCGGGCGACTCCACATCGATTCGAAACATCTTCTGAGGATGGCGATGCTGGGCGCGACCAACGAGGCTTCGCTTCGTCGTCGTCGGGCGCGACCGATCCGTGAGCACTCCCTCCGTGGAACATCCGCCTCGCTGGAGTGCTCCAGTCAGCAGACGCGCCTCGGGATCATCTCCGACGACGCCCACCACTTCGACGATCCCTCCGAGCGCGGCGGCGAAGACCCCGACATTTCCCGCGCCACCGGCGGTGTCGATCGTCGCGGCGGGATCGCGCACCGCGAGCACGGGGACGGGCGCGTCGGGGCTCAACCGTTCAGCGTCGCCTTCAAGGGTCTGGTCCAACATCAGATCCCCGACCACGAGGAGCCGAAACGGCTTCCACTGTTTGAGTCCATCAAGAATCCGTGGGGTCGAAGCTGCCATCGTCGAAGAGGTTACCGCCTGCGCACGGATTCCCTGAGCATCGCCTCGAACTGAGACTCCCCGCGATGGAAGCGCAGTGCCAATCTCGGGACGATGATCGGGATCGGGACTAGGTGGCGAAACGGCGCAAGCGTTGCCCAGTCCTTCCCCGTCACTACGAGCGCCTCGGCCGAGGAGCAAACAGACTGTGCGCTCAATCTCTGCACCTGCGCCTCCGAGTAGTCGGCGTGGTCCCGGCGCACTGGCACGAACACCACCTCTGCCCCTTGCCTCTCGACCTCCGCCACAACATCGTCGCCGCGCGCTATCCCAGCCCACACGGCAACCTTTCGACGCTGCAGCCAGTCGGCCGAGGCCGAAGCGTCGCCTTGTGCCTCTCGGGGATCGTGGATGTCAATCCCGCTCCACACATGGGTGCACCAAGCAACTGGTGGCTTCCCGTGGAGCCGCTCAATGCGCGCCGCGAGATCCCCGTCGAATCCCGCACACTTTGTGACGATCACGGCGGTGGCCCTCGAGAGCGATTCGATCGGCTCACGGAGCCATCCCAGCGGAAGCAGGTGTCCATCGAGGTGCGGATGCCTGCCATCGATGAGGACACAGTCGATGTCCCTTGCGACCCGCCGATGCTGAAAACCGTCGTCCAGAATTACGAGATCGACTTCGGGGTGGGACCGCCGCGCGAGAGCAATCTGCGCCACGCGACTTGAACCGACTGCCACCACCGCCTCGGGGATCTCGCGTTGATGCTCGAGCGCCTCGTCGGACTGTCCGTGTCGGGCTCGGTAGCCACGCAGCGCAATCAAAGGGTGATGCCCCGCGCGGAGTGCCCACGCCGCGATCCAGCGCACCATGGGGCTCTTGCCAGTCCCACCCACGACAACATTGCCGACGGAGACAACAGGCATGTCAAGCCTGACGACACTGAATCCCCGATCGAAACGGGAGTTTCGCCACCCAACTGCTGCGCCGAACGCGACCGATGCGGCACGCGCCGCCGGTGCGCACCAGGATGGGAGAGGACCATCATGGGCGGCGGTCACGCTGCACCTCGATCGGCAAGTTTCGCCAGTCGCAGTGAAACCGCTGACATCGGCAGGCCAATCACGGTCGTCCGGTCCCCGGTGCACTCGACCGGCCATCCCGCGGCGGCGATCTCCTCAAGATTGAAGCCGCCGGCACGGCCGCGCCAACTCCCCGACTCGAGATGCGCCTCGAGCCGCTCACGCGTGCAATCGCCGATCCGCAGTGCCGCCTCGTCGGCGAAGAGGTTGCGCGATCCAGTAGCGAGATCGATCAGACAGACTCCCGTCACGACCTTCATCCACTTGCCCATGACCCCTTCAATCATCGCTCCTGCCTCCTTGGCATGCGCTGGCTTTCCAAGGATCTTCCCGTCGAGCACGCAGACGGTGTCCGCCGCAATGATCACCCGAGCTCGCTGTGCCTCCTCGGGCCAACTGTCTTGTTGCCCCCAGACCTGCGCGGCTTTGAACCAGGCGAGCGACGCGCAGTCGGCGCGCGCGCGATCGGGACGGATGGTCATGCCGCTGTCGTCGATGCGTGGCAGAATGGCCACGGCCGTGTGCCCTGCTCGCTCGAGAAGGAGCTGCCGTCGAGGGCTCGAACTCGCCAGCACTATGCAGGCGGAGCCGGTCACGCCATGCCCTCCGAGTCGAGTCGCCGCCGCACCATCGAGACGAGCGCCGCGACCTCGATGCGATCCATCATCGCCGTGCCCTGCGCGGCTGCGCGGTGACCCCGCGCTTCGAGCCGCTCTCCGCGTCCTCCGTGGAGGCACCAAGCCAAATGGCCGTACGGGCCATCCGTCTCCGGCTTCGACGCGCCGAACAGCGCAATCACCGGGACTCCGAACCCAACCGCCATGTGGGCCGGTGCGGAGTCGAGTGAGATCACCAACGACGACGACGCCACCAGCGCCATCGTTTCGCCGACGGTCATCATCCCCGCGAGATTGTGGTGGACGATCGCCGCGACCTCGCGCCCGTCTGGAATGCTGCCTGCGACCTCGTGATCTTCGCCCGGTCCGCCAATCCAGCAGACGGCAGTGACCCCCGCCCGCTGGAGATCGCCGGAGAGCTCCGCGAGGGCGGCGCGCCATCGCTCACTCTTCCACCTCTTGCCTTCCCAGCGATTCGCTGCGGCGACGACGATGTAGCGCCCAGCAATTCCCACTCGGTCGCGCAACGCGCGGCACGAGTCGATGTCCCTCGGGGTGGCCACGAGCCTCATGTTCGGTCTGGCCTTGGCACCAGCGGCCTCGACAAGACCGAGCATGCGATCCACAACATGCATTGACGGGTCCGCCTCGACCCGCACATTCGCGGCGATCCACGCGAATTCCAACGACGGCTTCGAGGCGATCCTCGTCGGCGCGCGTGTACACAGCGACATGAGCGCGCTGCGCGCCAGCCCCTGGGCATCGATAACCGTGTCGTATCGGCGCACGCTCAGTCGTGCGAACCAGCTGATCGCCTCCATCCCCACAACGGGATTCCACAGTGCCCCGCGGAACCGGCGCTTGGGGAACTCGATCACTTCATTGACGGCCGGATGACCGCGAACCGCATCGGCCCAGCGATCCTCGACGACCCAGTCGATCGTCGCGTCGGGGAACGCCTCGCGCAGCGACCACAACACCGCCACGGATCGGCACACATCGCCTAGGGCACTCGGACGCACGATGAGGATGCGCCGTTGATCCGTCCGCATAGTCGACTCCGGGGAAGTATAGTTTGTGCCGACGCGCCGTCGGCGCAGGGGCACCACCACAGTGAGTACGCAACCGCCATCCAGCACGCCACCGCCGCAACCAAGCAATCCCGGGGCAGGAAGGCCCGGCCAGCCGACACCGGAGTCGGCTGCAGCTTCGGATAGCGGCGGTTCTCGTTCGGGGAGTGCGTCTGACTCGCTTCTCGCGCGACTGATTGTCGAGCGGGGTCTCGCGCCGCAGAGCGAGATTGACGCGGCCGTCGCCGCGCTGCGCGCCAACGCAGGGCAGGCGAGGATCTTTGGGGACATCCTCATCGATGCCCAGATCATCACGCGTCGCCAACTGGCGCGCCTGCGCAATGAAGCGGAGAGCGACAAGACGATCCTGCGGATCCCCGGCTTCCAGATGATCCGAAAGCTCGGCGCGGGGGCGATGGCGACTGTCTATCTCGCGAAGCAGGTGAGCCTTGATCGACTCGTCGCGGTGAAGATTCTCCCCAAGCAGTTCTCGACCGACCAGGCGTTCATCGAACGGTTCTACCGCGAGGGACAAGCGGCGGCGAGGCTTTCAGACCCCAACATCGTCGGTGCGCTTGAGCTCGGACGCGTCGGCGACCAGCACTACTTCGTGATGGAGTATGTCGATGGGGAAACACTGCACGACAAGATCGTCGCGTCCAAGCGGATCAAGGACAAGGACGCGTTGGCCATTGTTCGCCAGGTGGCCAGTGCACTCAAGCATGCCCACGCGGCGGGGTTCGTTCATCGCGACATTAAGCCTAAGAACATCATGATCACGCGCGCCGGAGGCGTGAAGCTCGCGGATCTCGGCTTGGCGCGGGCGATGAGCGACAAGAAGACCGCAGAAGCCGAGCGACACAAGGCGTTCGGCACCCCCTACTACATCAGCCCTGAGCAGGTCCGAGGCGCGGTCGATCTCGGCCCACCGGCGGACATCTACGGGCTCGGTGCAACCCTCTTCCACATGCTCACGGGACGCGTCCCGTTCGAAGGTCGCGATCCCACCGAAGTAATGCGCCACCATCTCGAGTCGCCACTGGTTCCGCCAGACCAGATCGTCCCTGGGATCCCCCAGAGCACGGCGGAGATCGTGGAAATGATGATGCAGAAGAAGGCGAAGGACCGTTACCAGTCAGCGATGGAATTGATCGAAGACATCGATCTGGCGATTGCAGGGCAGCCGCTTCGCTACGCCCGAGCCGAGATCAACATTGCCGACATCGCGTCGCAGGTCGAGGGGACGGCGCAGACCGAGATTCAAGAATCGGCCCGGCCAGACCACGAGTCAATTCTCGGAAAGGTAGCAATCGCTGGACTCGCGGCCCTCTGCATCCTGCTGATCGTTCTTCTCATACTCAAGTAGGGGAGAGTTCGACAAGCATCTCGACCTCGATGCACGAGTTGAGCGGTAGCGCGTTGGTCCCGACTGCCGCGCGCGCGTGCCGACCCGACTCGCCAAACAACTCCTGTAGCAGGTCGCTGGCCCCGTTCGCGACTTTGGGCTGATCGCCGAAGCCATCGGTGCAGGCAACAAAGACCCCGACGCGCACAATCCGAACCACACTATCGAGGGATCCGCTGCAGGCACCGCGCACGACTGCGAGAGCATTGAGGACACACTGCCGGGCACACGCCTGGGCGTCCGCAAGTGACACTTCCGCACCAACCCGTCCAGTCGCCATCAGCGCACCATCCCGGAACGGCAACTGCCCGCTCACGAATAGGAGGTTGCCGCTCCTCACGGAGGGCACATAGGACGCGACAGGCCGTGGCGCAGACGGAATGGCAAGGCCGAGAGCCGCAAGAACTTCCGAAATCCGCTGATCGTGTGAGGGGGTCATCGACCCACGATACCCCCCCGTTAGAGTCCGCATAATTCCGAATGCGTCAACTTGACGAGAACCCTATTGGCGATAGCCTCGTATGGTTCATTGTTCGTTCAGGCTGCTTGGGTCTTTCGTTACCGAACGCAAGTTCACCCCGTCTTGGTTGGTCGAGTTACGGCCGAGTATTTCCCGACCAAGCAGCCGACAATTCGAGTGTCGTGACCGGAACGAATTGTTCGTTCCGCTGCGCGCGTGGAGTGCCATGCCGCGATATCGCCTCTGACGGAGGAGGCGTCACACCAGCGCACATGCGACACACGCCTCGGTTTCCCCGCTCACGCCTTCAACCGTCCGATGCGCGCGAGCCTTGAATATGTGTTCACGACGCTCACTGAGCCCCACGCATCCCCACGAGAACTACAAGAGGAATGACACTCATGAAGAACCCCACCCTGTTCCGACGCGCCTTCACGCTGGTTGAACTCCTTGTCGTCATCGCCATCATCGCGGTCCTAGTCGGACTGCTGCTGCCGGCCTTGGCTAAGGCGCAGCAGAATGCCAAGACCGTGAAGGACTCGACTCAAGTCACCCAAGTCCACAAGGCGTTCATGATCTACGCCAACGACCATCCGGATGGAAAGCTCCCGCTTCCCGGCCTGATCAATCGTCTTGTTGTCACCATCGGCACCCAGGCTCTCCAAATGCAGGGCCAGGGCAAGGAGGACTTCGGCAAGAACAGCACGGCGAACTTGTACTCGGCATGCGTCGCCCGCGAGATGTTCAACACCGACATCCTGATCGGGCCAACGGAGGTCAACCCGATTGTGGTCGAGAAGAAGGACTACGACTTCACGCAGTACGACCCCGCGTCGGACAAGTACTGGGATGCGACATTCATGGCGAACATCCACGCCTCGCCGGGCGGAACGAATCCGTTCTGCAACACCTCGTTCGCACATCAGGGACTGTTCGGATTGCGCAAGAAGATGTCATGGCGCAACACGAGCGACAGCTCAAAGCCTCTGGTCGCATCGCGAGGCACGAAGAACGGCGTTCTGACAGGCGACGACTATAAGAAGAGCCCCACGCTGCAGCTCCATGGATCCAAGAAGGAGTGGGATGGCAATGTCTGCTTCGCGGATAATCACACTCAGTTCCTCAGCACGATGTACCCCGATGGAGTGAGTTATGAGTGCGGCTCAGGCAACCTCACGAAGGACAACATCTATCACTGCGAGTTCACATCCTGTGGAACAGGCGCTTCCGGCGCAGCCGCAGGCGACGCCTACATGGGCATCACCATCGGAGTCCCTCAGGAGAACGCGGGGACGCACGCCGTCGACGCGCTCAATCAGTAACACCACCGTGACCCAACACCACTCACCCTGTACACCCATCGCAATTCCACAATGGACAATCACATGAACCGCACATCAAGAGCATTTACCCTGATCGAGCTTCTCGTCGTGATGGCGATCATCGCCCTCCTCCTCGGCATCCTCTTGCCTGCGCTGGCCAAGGCCCGCGCCACGGCCCGTCAGGTGAAAGACTCCACCCAGATCCAGCAGGTTCACAAGGGCTGGTCGATCGCAGCGGTCGACAATTCGCAGGGGCGCTTCCCGACCCCCGGCGAGATCAACCGCCTCGCCTTCGGTGGGGCACAGTTGCCGGGCCGGGGAGTTGAGGACGAGGGGAGGAACTCTCATGCGAGCCTCTACTCGGCATGCATCGCGAGGCAAATGTTTTCGCCGCAGATCCTCCTTAGTCCGTCCGAGACGAGCTCCAAGATGGCCATCTGCGCCAACTACAACTACAACGCCTATCGGCCGGCCTCTGATGTGTACTGGGACGACACCAACTTCAAGATCGCTGGGACCAACGGAGTCATCTCCGCGTCTGCCACTTCGTATGCAACGATGCCGCTCTCCAACACGGTTCGCCGTGCTCGCGAGTGGCGCAACTCCATCAATTCCAAGATGGTTGTGGTGGGCAACCGTGGCGTGAAGGATGGGTCGATGGCCCCCAGCGACTACGCCACTTCCAAGACCCTCGAAATCCACGGGGCCAAGGACGAATGGGACGGCAATCTCTGCTTCAACGACAATCATGTCACATTCGGCCGCGCCTTCGTCCCCGAGGGTTGCGATCTAGTGACAGTCGGCACCTCAAACATCGTCGACAATGTCTTCAAGCGGGACGACTCGACGAGGGACGGCGACATGCTCATTCAACTGATCACCGCGGCCTCGGGAGCGCTCCCAGCGAACCACACCGCGGGATGGGACTGAGTCCGTACACGCGACTTGAGCCTTCAAGGCCCGGCCACTGCGGCCGGGCCTTTTCATTTCTGCGATCCCAAGCTGGGATCTCCTACCATCGCCAGCATGATGTTGGCGTGGAGCGCAACCCTTCCGAACGCCATGTGCGCCACCGTAGTGCTCGCCGGTCTTGCTTCTGCCAGCCTTGCGCAGGTTGCTGTCCCGGCCGAGCGGCAGGCTGCGCACATCGCGGTCATCGCGGTGCATGGCCCGATCGACGACATCACGGTGAACTCGATTGAGCGGCGCGTCGCCGAGGCATCGAGGGACGGGGCAAACGCGATCGTCCTCGAGCTCAACACCCCTGGCGGCGACATGTACGCAACGCTGCAGTTGTGCCATCTCATCAAGACTCAGTTTCCCGCCAACACGGTCGCGTGGGTTCGGCCGCAGGCGTACTCAGCAGGAGCGATCATCGCGCTGGCCTCGCGCGAAATCGTGATGGCCGATGGCGCAGCGATGGGTGATGCCGCCCCGATCCAAGCGATACCAGGGATGGGAATCACACCGCTCCCAGCCACCGAGCGGGCCAAACTCGAGGCGCCGATTATCTCGGAAGTCCTCGACAGCGCACGCAAACGCGGCTACGACGAGAACTTGGTGCAGGCATTCGTGAGGATCGGGTCGGAACTCTGGCTGCTCCGCAACGAGTCGACGCTCAAGCGCGCCATCGTCGACCGCGAGGAGTACTTCGCGCACTTCGGCGAGGAGCCTCCGAGGCAAGCGCTCGCGGTGGTGCCTGACTCTGCGACTCTCGCTGACTCCGAGATCGAACCTGTGATTCCGTTACTAGGAGGACTCGGAGAGCGCGATGTCCTTGAGTCACCGAATGGCATCCCTCAAGGGCGTTCGCGTCTCGATTCATCGCAGCGGGGTCAGTGGAAGCTTGTCGGCCAGATTGCCAAAGCCGATCAACTGCTGGTCGTGCGCACGGACGAGGCGCTTGCACTGAGGCTCGCGCGGGCGCAGGTCTCCGACGAGCGCGAGCTTTCGGCATGGTTCGGTGCGACCACCCTGACGAGATACGCGGAAACTTGGTCCGAGGACGCCGTCCGATTTCTCGTCAGCTGGCCCGTACGCATCGCGCTGATCGCAATCCTGATCGTCGGCTTCGTCGTCGAGGCCCTGACGCCCGGTGGAATCATCTTCGGTGCTGCGGCGACGGTCGCGCTGCTGCTCTTGGTCGGGGCCCCGGCTCTTCTCGGACTAGCCCAGTGGTGGGAGCTCGTGGCCATCATTCTAGGTCTCGCACTCGTGGCCCTCGACATCGTCGTGATACCGGTCGGAGGTTGGCTGGCAATCACGGGTGGAGCCCTCGTCCTCGGTGCGCTCGTGTCGAGCTTTGTCACGCGCGATATCTCATCCGCCGAAGGACAGCGCCAACTGCTGCTGGGCATCGGCTCGACCCTCGCCGGACTCTTCGGATCGGTCGCTGCCACCTGGATGCTCTGGAAGTACCTCCCGGAGACTCGGTTCGCACGCCCAGCCACACTGCAGGCTGTCGCCTCGTCACAACCGGGTCCTGGTGAGGTACCGACCCGGCGGCGCGAGACGCTCCCAGTGGCGGGCACCATCGTTCGAGCCGCCACTGATCTGCGCCCGAGCGGAAAGGTCCTCGCTGCGGGCCGACCGTGGAACGCGAGAACTTCGGGCGAGTATGTCAACGCCGGCGAGCGTGTGCGGATCGTCCGCTCCAGCGCCGCAGAACTCGAAGTCGAGCCCGCACCAGAGTCGGACGGCGCGGCTCCAGAGTCACCCACCACCCAGTCACCATGATCAACGCCGCATCCATCATCGCCCAGCAGGCTGCCGCCGCGCCGAGGGAGGAGATCTACCTGTTCGTCTCACTCGGACTGCTCGGACTCGCGGTGGTGCTGCTGGTGCTCGAGTTGTTCGTCCCCACCGGTGGCGTTCTTGCGGTGCTCACCGGCGTAGCCGCAGTGGCGTCGATCGCGTCGATGTTCGTCTATGACACGACCTGGGGTGGGATTTACCTCGCGCTGGTGTGTGCGGGCAGCCCGATCGCAGTGATCCTGGTGTTCAAGGTCTGGTCGAAGACGCCGATTGCGCATCGGATGATCCTCACAGATGGCGCCGACGGTGCGCGGCGCGCTGAACCCCATGAAGAGAGCCGTTCGGATCCCTCTCGCCCCGCGATGGGGGTCGCGGCGCGCGCGAAGGCGGACCACCTCGCGTCGTTCGTCGGCAAGCACGGGACGACGGCGACAACACTGCGGCCAGTCGGGTTTGTGCGAATCGGAGCCGCGCGGCTCGACGCGGTCGCCGAGAGTGGATTCATTCCCCAGGGGAGCACAGTCATCGTCATCGAGGTAGTCGAGGGACAGCTCACGGTCCGCGAGACCACCGAGAGAACTTCCGTGTGACAATTCCGTCGGCAGCTACGATGGCCCCATGAATAGTCAGGCACCGCTCATCGCAGCACTCGAGCCGATCACCTGGGTCGCACTCGCCGTCATCGCCGTCATCGGCCTCGTCATCCTCCTCGTCATCGGTCAGTACATCCAACTCTGGCTGCAGGCGTGGCTCAGTGGCGCGCCCGTCTCGCTGCTTGATCTCATCATGATGCGACTGAGGAAGGTGAACCCCTCGTCCATCGTGATCAACCGAATCAGCGCGAAGAAGGCGGGATTGGAGATTTCCACCGCCCACATGGAAGCGCACTTCCTGGCGGGCGGCCGAGTCACCAATGTTGTCCGGGCCATGATTGCCGCAGAGAAGGCGGGGATCGATCTCCCCTGGGACCGTGCGGTGGCGATCGACCTTGCCGGGCGAGATATCGTCGATGCCGTCAATACTTCGGTCATGCCCAAGGTGATCGACTGCCCCAATACGGCCTCCGGCAAGCAGACCATCGATGCCGTCGCCAAAGACGGAATCCAACTGCGGGCCAAGGCACGGGTTACCGTCCGGACCAACATAGCGCGGCTCGTTGGCGGCGCCACCGAGGAGACGATCATCGCCAGAGTTGGCGAGGGAATCATCTCGACGATCGGCTCGGCGGTCGATCACAAGAGCGTGCTGCAGAATCCTGACCTCATCTCGAAAACCGTGCTTGCCAAAGGCCTCGACTCCGGGACAGCGTTCGAGATCCTCTCCATCGACATCGCGGATATCGATGTCGGCGAAAACAT
This sequence comes from Phycisphaerales bacterium, assembly GCA_009691915.1. Taxonomy (GTDB): domain Bacteria; phylum Planctomycetota; class Phycisphaerae; order Phycisphaerales; family SM1A02; genus F1-60-MAGs104. The sequence continues at coordinate 235,840 of SIAD01000002.1, read as the reverse complement.
CGGGGCACAGCTGCAGGCGGCCCAGGCCGAAGCGGATACCAAGCGATTCCAGGCGCAGGCGGAGCAGCGACGGGCACTGGCTGTCGCTCAGGAGGCGGAGCATCAGGCCGAAGCGCAGAAGAATCGTGCGACGGTGATCCTCGCCGAAGCGGAGATTCCGCGCGCCATGGCTGAGAGTTTCCGCAGCGGAAACCTCGGCATCATGGACTACTACAAGATGAAGAACATGATGGCCGACACCGATATGCGGAGTTCGATCGGCAAGTCACCCTCATAACGGTCAGTACTGCGCGGCGATCACTCGGCGCAGGCCGTCAAGACGCGACAAGTAGGCGATGCGGCCCCGTTCGGAGATCCCCGAGAGCCACGGTGCGCGCCCCGCGGCGCGGTCGATTCGGCGGATCGCCGCCTGTAGATCGACGAGTTCGGGGGTGTGCGCACCGCGCTGTGCCGCGTGAAGCCGGGCGAGCCATCCGGTGCAGGCAATCGAGAGGCAGTGTGCGCCAAGTCCCGAGACCGCGCTCCACCCGTAGTAGCCCGAACCCCAGATCCGTCCCCCTTCCAGCGAACAACGGATCCACCTCGTAACAAGTTCGTCGCAGGCGGGGTACTCGGGCGAATCGCTCACCCGCCCGATTGCCTCAATCTCGGCGAACGATGCGCGCGCGCCCCACCCATCCGCGACAAACGGGACCAAGGTGTGGGACCTGCCTCGTGTCCAGACCCCATTGCGCCAGACCTGCGAGAGCGTCACACGCCAGCGCGCACTCGACTTCCCCGCGACGAGCTTGGGATCTTCCACACGAGCGAAAATCGCGCTTCGCAGCATTCGCTTCTGCCGGTCTTGGGCCACTCCGATAGGGTGGTGCGGAAGTTCGCCCTGCAGCGCGCCACACAGCGTGCCGACCAGCTCTACAAAGCGCTCGCCTCGCACCAGGCGAAGTCGCGCCGCCGCGAGCGTCGACGCCATCCAGGCCAAGCCATCGAGCCGGATTGACAGCGGAAGCGGCCTCGCGATCCACTCGACCATTCCCCTCTCAAGCGCCTCGACCTCTCCACGCTGCGATGGAACTCCCCGTGCAATCGGCGCTGGCGGAGCTGACGCGAGTGCTTCCGGAACACCGCGCGCGACTCGCTGGGCTTCACCGACCTGAGTGTTCACCAGCGCCCCCTTGTTCTCGACGACGCTCTGGCAGGCGAAGCTGACTCCCATCCGGACCAAGGATCCTGTGGGCGAGAGCATGAATGGGAAGAGCCGGCAGGCCACCGGTTTCTCGTCGAATCCAAACTCGGCGTGCACTTGGCAACGACCATCTTGAGCGAGAAAGACGCACGAGCCATCTTCGCGCTGTCTTAGGTAGTGACTGCCTCGGAACACTACGACGGGATCGGTCCCGAGGCGTGCGCGCCACCCCTGCCGCTCTAGGCGATCGCGGTCCTCTTGGCGCAACTGCACGGTGAAGTCTCGGCAGCAGTTGCCGCAGCCATGACAGGAATACCGCTGCCCGGGAGTGGAGAGCGAGATCACCGGCAGCGCGACGGACACGACGCGATCCTAGACCGCTTCTACTGGCCGAAGGCGCGTGAGCCCAGGGTCGCGACCATCGCCCGCACCGCCATGGCGCGATGACTGCGCGCGTTCTTCTCCTCAGGGGAGAGTTCCGCGCTCGTTCGGCCGTCGCTTGTAACGACGAGCAGCGGGTCGTAGCCGAAACCGTTGGTTCCCCGGAGCATGTGGCCGATCACCCCCGGGTATTCACCTCTCGTCTCCGCGACGACCCGCCCGCTGGGAGTCGCGAGGCAAAGCGCGCAGACGAATCGTGCGCTGCGGCGCGCGTCGGGGACGCTCGCGAGTTCGCGGAGCAACTTGGCGTTGTTCGATGCGTCGCGTTCGGCCCTCGTGGCTCCGGTGCCAGCCCATCGTGCGCTGTGGATCCCCGGGGCGCCGCCGAGGGCGTCGACGGCAAGACCGGAATCGTCCGCCAGCACCATGCGCCCCAGCGAGCGCGCATAGGCGACCGCCTTGATACGAGCGTTCTCCGCGAACGAATTGCCATCTTCGACAGGCTCAGGCATCGACTCGGCGCCGACCTCGGTCAGCGAACGGACGGCGAAGCCGCAGGGCGCAAGGATTTCTCGAATCTCCTCAACCTTGTGAGGGTTCCCGGAGGCGACGATGATCTCCCGGCAGCCTGCGCGCGGGCTCGTCATGCCCTTCATTTCAGTCATGTCTGGAGGACGCCCGTACGAAAGTCGCGTGCGATAGGTGCCTGCGCCGCCATGCGCAGCCCCAGCACCAGCTCCTCCCGCGTACGGTGCGGCTCGATGATCCTGTCCACCCATCCTCGGCTTGCCCCGTAGCGAATGTCCTGCTGCTCGCTGTACGAGGCTGTGATTGCTGAAAGCATCTGGGTACGAGTCGCTTGGTCTACCGACTCTCCCTTGCGTTCCCGTGCCGCGAGGTCGATCTGCAGGAGCGTGCTCGCCGCTTGCGCCGCTCCCATCACGGCGCACTTTCCGCCTGGCCAAGCCAGCGACAGGAATGGATCGAAGGCCCGTCCGCACATCGCGTAGTTACCGGCGCCGTAGGACTGGCCGGCGATGAGCACAAGCTTGGGAACCACCGAGTTCGCCATCGCGTTCACCATTTTCGCGCCGGCGCGAATGATCCCCCCCTGTTCGCTATCGCGTCCAACCATGAAGCCGGTGGTGTCGTGGACGAACACCAGCGGAATCCGTCGCTGGTTGACATCCATGATGAACCGCGCGGCCTTGTCGGCACTGTCGTCATAGATGACCGCGGGCATGCACTTCGACACGGTTGGACCAGACTTGCCCCCCGGCAGAGAGCGCTCAGTCAGCTTCCGCTGGTTGGCGACAATCCCAACCGGGAACCCTCCGATGCGCGCGTACAGGCAGACGATTGAAGGTCCGGACTCCGCGCGATACTCGTCGGCAGAGTCCGCATCGATGACAGAAGCCAGGAGGTCGCGCATGTCGTACTGCGATCCCGGCTCGGCCTTGAAAGTCTTGTAAATCTCCTCGACGGCGCGAGATGGAGGGACCTCGGCCACCGGAGTTCTTGCGGCAACAGGAGCTGACGCATTCGCGGCCATTAGGCGCCGCATACGGTTGATGCAGGCGGGATCGTCGACCTCGCGAAAGTCGATCGTGGCGGAGACTCGGGCGTGCATTGCCGCCCCCCCGAGATCGTCGCTGGTGACCTCCTGGCCGATCGCCGCCTTCACGAGAGCCGGGCCCGCTAGATACAGCCCGCTTCCCTCAGTCATGAGTACGGTGTCACACAGCACCGGCAAGTAGCCCCCCCCGGCGACGCAATTGCCCATGATCGCGGCGTACTGAGAAAGTCCGCTCGCCGAGATCACCGCGTTGTTTCTGAATATCCGCCCGAAGTCGTCGGTGTCAGGAAAGACATCCTCCTGCAGCGGCAGGAAGACCCCTGCACTGTCCACGAGATACAGCAACGGCAACCGTGCCCGCTGAGCGATCTCCTGAGCGCGGAGGATCTTCTTGCAGGTCATCGGGAAGAACGCGCCAGCTTTCACGGTGGCGTCATTGGCGATCACCATGCAGAGTCGGCCATCAACCTCTCCAACGGTGGTCACAACCCCCGCTCCCGGCGCACCCCCATACTCTCGATACATGTTCCATGCGGCGAGAAGACCCAGTTCCATCGACGGCGTCTCGGGATCAAGCAGCAGGGCGATGCGCTCGCGCGCCGTCAAACGGCCGTGACGGTGCTGGCGCTCGATGCCCGACGGGCCACCCCCCTGCTCAAGTGTCGCGGCAAGAGCCAGAAACTCGTCGGTGGCCGTTCGGAGGCCGATGACGGCGGTCTTCATCCTTGGAGGATATGGGCGTTGACTCGCTTCGGCGGCCCAGCTATCCTGCGGCGCTCAAATTCACGACGAAAGAGCGGCCCGGAAGGCCGCGCAGGAAAGACCCCCCATGATTGCAACTGCAGACAAAGACCTGGTCATCAAGGCGAACCAGCGCCACGCGACCGACCGAGGCTCGACCGAAGTCCAGATCGCGGTTCTCACCGAGCGGATCAACTCGCTCCAGGATCATTTCAAGACCCATGCCAGAGACCACGCGGGACGCCGCGGGCTTCTCCTTATGGTCAGCAAGCGTAATCGCCTGCTGCGGTACATCGCCGAAACCAACCGGGAGGGGTACTCGGCACTCATCAAGAAGCTTGGACTGCGCAAGTAGTCCCACCCCACCCCGCCCCTCAGGGCAGTCGACAACCCACACCGTCGGTTCACCCGGCCCAGTGCGACTTGTCCTCTGCCCCCCCGGGGTTTCATCCGGCCGCGATCACTTGATTACCCGCGCGGCTTCATCCAGATGCCTCCACAGTGAGGCCCAGAAAGGCAGATCGTATGACAACTAGAACCCACACCATCGTTGAACGCGAGATCGGCGGCCGCACGCTGCGACTCGAGACCGGCAAGATCGCAAAGCTGGCCGGCGGCGCCGTCATGGCGACCTACGGCGAGACGGTCGTTCTCGCCACGGCCGTGCGCGCCAACCCGCGTCCGGGGATCGACTTCTTTCCTCTCACCTGCGACTACCGCGAGAAGGGTCCGGCGGCCGGCAAGTATCCCGGAGGCTTTCGCAAGAAGGAAGGACCACCGAGCGAGAAGGAAATCCTCACCATGCGCATGATGGATCGCCCGATCCGTCCGCTCTTCCCCGAAGGGTTCGTCGACGAAGTGCAGCTGCAGGCGCTCGTGCTCTCCCACGACGGTCAGAACGACTCGGATGTGCTGGCATGCTCCGCTGCGGCGGCGGCGCTCCACCTCTCCGATGCGCCATTCAATGGACCGATCGCGACCGTTCGCGTCGGGCGCATCTTCATCGATGACCAGCCTCACTTTGTCATCAACCCGACGCAGGCACAGATGGAGTTCAGCGACCTCGATCTCGTCCTCTCGGGTCACTCCGACGGAATCAACATGATTGAAGTCGGTGCCGCGGAAATCTGCGAAGCCGACATGATCGCGGCGATCTCTTTCGGCTACGACCAGGGTGTCAAGCCCATTCTGGATCTGGTGAACGAGCTCCACGCCAAGTGCGGCGCACCGGCGAAGCGTGCGGGTGAGTCGACTGCGCCGAGCGCAGAGGTCATGGCGCTGGTCAAGGAGAAGGCCTACGACGAGCTCGTCAAGGCGCGTCAGATTTTCGGCAAGCAAGCGCGCAATGATGAGGTTGATCGGATCAAGAAGTGGACGATCGATTCGTTCTTCGCGGTTCGGGCTGGGTTGGCTTACACCGACCACATCGCCGCCGAGAAGCGCGCCCGCGAAGCCAAGGAAGCACTCCGGATTCTCGAGAAAAAGGTCACGCACTATCTGGTTGCCGAGAAGGGCGTCCGGGCCGACGGCCGACCGCTCCGTCAGATCCGCCCGCTCGACATGAGTGTGGCGCTGCTCCCGCGCACCCACGGCTCCGCGTTCTTCCAGCGCGGCGAGACGCAATCAATCGTGACCTGCACGCTTGGAACTACGAAGGACGAGCAGATCGTCGATGGTCTCCTGCCCGAGTACGCCAAGAAGTTCTACCTTCACTACTACTTCCCTCCGTTCTGCACGGGTGAGGCCGGGCGCATCACCGGCCCCGGTCGCCGCGAGATCGGTCACGGAGCGCTGGCAGAACGATCACTTCTTGCGATCCTTCCCAGCGCCGAGGACTTCCCCTACACCGTCCGCCTCACAAGCGAGATCACCGAGAGCAACGGCTCGTCAAGCATGGCGAGCGTCTGTGGCGGGTGCCTCGCACTCATGGACGCGGGCGTCCCGATCAAGGGCACCTGCGCGGGTATCTCCGTCGGTCGGTTCACCAACGCAGCGGGCAAGGTCACCCATGTGACTGACATCATCGGCGAAGAAGACTTCTTCGGCGAGATGGACTTCAAGGTCTCCGGGACGCGCGACGGGATCACCGGCATCCAGCTCGATCTCAAGGCCCGCGGGCTCCTCATTGACGAGATCAAGACGGTCTTTGAGCAGGCGCGCGAAGGCCGCCTGTTCCTGATCGACCAGATGGAGCAGGTGATCGCCAAGCCACGCGCGGACATTTCCCCGTTGGCGCCACGGATCACCGTCATCAAGATCGATCCGGAGAAGATCGGCAAGGTCATCGGTCCCGGCGGCAAGATGATCCGGTCGATCCAGGCGCGCACCGGTGCGCAGATCGACATTGAAGAAGATGGCACCGTCTTCATCGCGTGCGCAAACGCCGAGAGTGCGGCGCAGGCCCGTGCCGAGATCGAGGCGCTCGGAGCTGAGATCAAGATCGGAACGATCTACGAGGGGAAGGTCGTTTCCATCAAGGAGTTCGGCGCCTTCGTGGAACTTGCTCCGGGAACCGACGGCATGGTCCACATCAGCGAACTCGCCTACGGGTTCGTGAAGAGCGTCACCGAGGTTGTGAAGCTCGGAGACTCGATCAAGGTCAAGGTCATCAATGTCGACGACACCGGCCGCATCAAACTCAGCCGCAAGGCCCTCCTTGAGCCGCCCGAGGGGGCGCTCGTCGGCCCCGAGGGCGGTGAGGGCGAAGGTGGCGACGGACACGGCGGTGGTGGCGGCGGACGATCCCAGGGTCGGGATCGCGGACGCGGTGGGCGCGATCGAAGGTAAGAACCCATTCGTCAATGGCTTAGAACAAGGGGGACCTGGCAGCAGGTCCCCCATTTTTGAGCCCTGTAGGCCGGCCGGATCCGTGAACCATAAAAGATTCTCAAAAAACTTCGTTTCTGTCGCGTTCATGTTGCCGATCCTCATTTTCGGGTCACACTTAAGCGGTTCTGTGCGGAGGTCTCATATGCCGGATAGCGAAAAGACCATCGACAAGGTCATCGACAAGACGGAAGGCATCATCAAGTGGTTTGATGCCCGGAAGGGTTTTGGTTTCATCATTGGTCCGCAGGGGCAGGACATCTTTGTCCACTTCAGTGTGATCGAACAGGACCAGGGATTCCGGACATTCCGCGACGGGGAGAAGGTCGTCTACAGCGCGCAGGCTGGCACCAAGGGATGGGCCGCGACCCACGCGCGGGCGCTCGCCCGCGAGACCGCCCCGGCCTAGCCGTGGGATCACGAGCCCTTTGTACGAACCGAACGGGCTCACCGAGTCTGCAAGCAACCGTTGGTGACAGTCGTTGGGCCACTGCCCCGCCGTGAATTTCGACACTGACTTCTTCGTTGGGCTTGTCATTGGCGGTGCCGTCGGCGCGCTAGTCGTGGCGGTGTTCCTTCGCGCCCGCGTTGCGGCTCGCCTGAGACGCCACGCCATTCGCCGACACCGGTATGGGCAGGACGGCGACGGAAGCGTCGTCGCAGCGAGAGTCGCGGAGGCCGGGTCGCTGACTAGTGGCCTGGCCCATGAGATCAAGAACCCTCTGTCAAGCATCGTGCTCAATTCCCAACTCCTCCGTGAGAGCATTCTCGACGCCAAGCTTCCTCAAGACGAATCGCATCCCCTTCTAAGGCGCGTGGACAGCCTGACCCGCGAGACCAGCCGACTCAAGGACATCCTCGAGGAGTTCCTTAGATACGCCGGGAGGATTCACCTCGACCGATCACCCTGCGACCTGCGGGAACTTGTCGAAGACCTGACCGACTTCGTTCACCCCGAGTGCGAGCGAGTCGGCGTACTCGTGCGAGCAGACCTGCCTGAGCGAGCGATTCCCGCAAGCATCGACGCGGGACTCGTCAAACAAGCGCTCCTGAATCTGATGCTCAATGCCGCGCAGGCGATGGAGTCGAACGAGCCGGGACGGCGCCGCGAACTCATCGTGCGCGTTGAGGCGGGTGACGCCGAGGCTGGGGCTGCCCCGACCCCCCGGATTCATGTGATCGACACCGGCCCAGGGATCCCGGATCACTTGCGAGAGGAGATCTTCCGCCCCTATGTGACCACCAAGAAGGGTGGCAGCGGCCTAGGGCTCGCTGTCGCCAAGCGGATCGTTGAAGAACATGGCGGCTCGATCTCGGTCTTCACGAAGACGGGCACGGGCAGCGACTTCCTTGTGACGCTGCCCTCCGGAGCCGCGGTTCCGGAAGTCAGTCGATCCAGTCTTTCGCCTTGAGTCGCTCCGGGACATAGGTCTCGGTGACATAGGAGATGTCCTTGGTGATCAGCGACTCGACTTCCATCTTGAAGCCGTTGCGCAGCATCTGCGAGATCTCCTTCTGCCACGGCTTCTTCTTCGCAAACCACGGGTACTCGGCGATCTGTTTCGCCCGCTCGATGTCGCGGTCGTTGAGCGAGATCTTGACATCGTCGGAGAGGCCGCACCGCTCGAAGTCTGCGGAGCGGATTCCGAGGTACCTCGCGTCCGGGATCGCCATGCGCTCGCTCTCGAACGCAAGGTTGATCGAACCCTGCTTGATGACCGAGTAGATGTAGTGCCCCCAGGGGTCGCAGTCGAGCAGGCAGATGACCGGGAGACCGAGCTCCTTGTTGAGTCGATACAGGAGCCGACGGACCCCACGCGGGGGCTGGCCGCTTCCCTCGGTGAGGATGCAGTTGTGGGTCTCCCAGAACCGGTCTTCGTTGAAGCGGCTCCACACGGTGTCCTTCTCGACATGAAGGACGAACTTGGCATCGCACTTGGCGAATTGCACGACTGAGGGCTCGCAGATCGATGGGATCGCGTACCCACCCGTGCCCATTCGACGGCAGTCGATCGAGTCACCCTTGTCGACGACAGTGATGTTCCCCACCATCGTCCCGCGCTTCTTGGCGAATAGATGCAGGTTTTCGCGAAGGGTCGCCAACGACACTTCGATGTCCTCCAGGATTCCGTCGGATTCTTCCTGATCGTCGAATGTCTTCTCGTTGGTGCCAGCGATCGTGTGAAGGCTCTTGTAGTACATCCCACGAAGACTCAGCGTTTTCTGAGCCTCGAGCAGATCCTTGCACCCCTTCGAGAGGAGCACCATCTGCATGAACTTGCGGGCCTGCCCCGTGTTGAAGAGATTTCGCCGCAGTGTGGCATCGCCCATCTGAAGGAGCCGCCGCGTCTCGTTGTAGGTGGTGTTGGAGATGGTGCGGGTTGGAACATCGACAAACGGGTCGCTCTCGGCAAGGGCCGCCTTCGCGACCGTCGTGCCCAACGCGGCAATCTTGCCAAGAGTCTCCTGGCGGACTGACGCGGTCGTCGTAGTTGGCTTTCTGGCCATGGGCTCCTATCCCTTTCGTCGTGGGGTCTTTGGCTTCACGGCGGCCTCGTGGTCACCGAAGAGCCCGGGGGCAGCACGCTTGGAGTCACCGGGGGATACTGTCTCTTCCGGCGCATCCGCGCGGTTCGCACGGATGGCCCGCGCGGGGAGGATTATCACGGAGGCATCTTTGCCCAGCGGATCCGCGTCCTTGACGCGCTTCCCTTCGTCATCGAGGACCGCGTCCGCCTCCTCTGTCTTACGCTTTGCGACCTTGAGCAGTGAGTCGTAGATGCGCTTGGCGCTTGTCCCCGTGATCGCTTCTGTGGCCTGAGAGATCTCCCCGAGATACCGCTCGAAGATCGATCGACGCTCCCCCTCGTGCTTCATGCGCTGGCGCCGACGCAAGTAGATGCCCAGTTTGCGCCCAACTTCCTGTAACGCCAGCTTCATCTCCTTCCGGATTTCGTCGTAGTCGGCGATCGCCTCTTTCGATTCGCTGGTGAATGGGACCCAGACGCTCGCCATGTGGATCATCACGACGATTGGTCCCTCGGGCAGCGAGGCGCGCGACTGCGAGATCCCGTAGTTGCGCCAGGCAGTCTCAAGCACTGCCTTGAACGAGGCACACGCGGACTGCTGGTACAGGAGCGGCACCCGGTTTGCGAATCTGATCACCCGAATGAGCTCGTCCTTTGGCAGCTCGCCTCCAAAGGCAAGACCAACTTCGATGAGGAATGGATTCCCGCGGTAAACATCTGCAGGCCGGGTGCACGCGGTGAAAAATTCGGCCTTGACTTCCTTGAGGAGACCCGACAGAAGCGCCTTCGTCCCGATTGGGACGAGGCAATCTGTCGCCGGGGCCATGATCTTGGCCTCCTGAATCGCACGGTAGATCCCCTCGGCTTCGGCGTGACCGACATTCTTGACCCAGGTTCGCGGCGTGATTCCCGCCTTCAGGCAGATCTCTTTCGAGACCGATGGTGAGATCCTCGAGAACTCCTCCTGGAGAAAGCCGCCGACCTGCGACCGCTCGGTGCGCTCGATCATCTGAATGAGAGTCCCCAGTTCTATTCCCTTCGGGTGCGGAAGGATCTCCTTCGCTTCAGGCGGGAGCTCGTTCGTGCCCCTTTTGTACTCGATGGTTTCGTTCGACGGCGTGATGAAGGTGATGTGCGCGTGGGGATTGGCGATTGCAGTCTGGTCGAGATACTCGTCGACCGACTGCCGCCCCTGTTGGTACTTCCCCTCCATTTCGATGGCGACCTGAGTGCCGTGTCCGTCGGCAAAGAGACCGTCATCCTCGGGATGCTCGGTCTCACTGACGACATCAGCGCGGTTCTTGGAGGTGTCCATCTTTAGGAGAACTTCGACCGCAGGTTTCTTTCTGTGAGTCTTGGAGATGATGAGGACCGGCTGACCGGTGGTCATGAGGCCGTACATCCCGGCGGCAGAGATGCCGATCCCCTGCTGACCTCGGCTCATCTTGAGGCGATGGAACTTTGAGCCGTAGAGCAGGCGGCCAAAGATGTTCTCGATCTGATGTCGGACAATCCCAGGACCGTTGTCGCGGACGGTCACCTTGAAACGAGACTCTGATCGCTGGAGCAGTTCGACCCGGATGTCGGGAAGGACTCCGGCCTCTTCGCAGGCATCGAGCGCGTTGTCGACCGCCTCCTTGACCGCCGTCAGGAGTGACTTCCGAGCATTGTCGAAACCGAGAAGATGCCGATTCTTTGCGAAGAATTCACTGACGGAGATCTCGCGCTGCTGCAGGGACATCTCCTCAGCGGTTGCCCCCCGGCGGCGTGTTGAGGGCTTGCTCATTGCGGTGTTTGGGGAGGCATCCATGCCGATCCAAGTGTAGCCAACGACCGGAAATGCTCGGCATTCATGACCCACGGTCAACTCTGATCGGTACCATCCCGCCCCCCCCACCATGGAAACCACGCTCATCATTCTCAAGCCGGACGCCGTGCAACGACGCCTCGTCGGAACCATCATTGGCCGCTTCGAGCAGAAGGGTCTGCAGGTTGTCGGGATGAAGTTGATGAAGATCTCCCCGGATCTCGCGGCGCGACACTACCAAGACCATTCGAGCAAGCCCTTTTACCCCGCCCTCGTCAAGTTCATGACGAGCCAGCCCGTCGTCGTCATGGCGCTCAGCGGGGTCGGGGCGATTGCCATCTGTCGGAACCTGATGGGCGCGACTTTCGGATCAAAGGCTGCTGCCGGAACGATCCGCGGGGACTACGGGATCTCCAACTCGTTCAACCTGGTGCACGGGTCCGATGGCCCCGAGGCCGCACAGCGTGAACTTGGATTGTTCTTCAGCCCGGGCGAAATCCACTCGTATCCCATGGCCGGCGATACCTGGGTCTACGACGCTAGTTCTGGTAAGCCAGAGTGACGGGGTTATAGGACTACACGATCCCGGGGCGGGTCGAACCCATCAATGTCCACACGGGTGATGGCCAAGGGCATGTATTTGTCGAACGCATCTCCGCTCGTTGCGTATGGAGATTCGGTTGGTGTCTCGTGGGTGATTGACCCCCTCTTAGAGGAGACATTCCAAATGGTTGGACAGACAGTTGAGACATGGAACGCGCCGATTCGGGAGCGTGCTCTGCCATCTCGAGTGCGCGGGAAGCCCGCCCTCGAGCCACCGGTTCAGTTCATGGATGACCCGGAGTTTCACCGCTTAGGGGCCGCCCGTCGAATCTTTGATGGCGCGCCGCCCATCGCCCTTCCCAGTACATCGTGGTACCAGCCGCTTCTCGATGATCGCCGCCGCACCGATGGCTCGACAACGGACCTGAGACCCCCTCGAACTCTTGTCCTGACGGCGAAAGAGGAGCGGGTCATCTTCGGTCAGTTCAACTACGCGAGATTCCGGCTCTCGAAACTCATGGGCTCCCGCCAACGGCGTCCGCTCTCCCCGCTTCAGAACCGCGAGAGGCTCTCGTGGTGCACGAGAGCCTCTGCCCTCCGCCGACAGATCGCGGAGACGAACCTTGCCCTCGTTCTGGCGATGGCGAAGCGGGTTCGCTCGGCCGACCTCGACTTCGGCGATCTCATCAGCGAAGGGAATATGGCTCTCATGCGTTCGATCGACAAGTTCGATGCCACGCGCGGGTTCAAGTTCTCGACCTATGCGTGCCGGGCAATTCTCAAGGCGTACAGTCGGCTGGGCGCGAAGACCCTTCGTTATCGACAGCACTTCCCGGTCGAGTTTGATCCCACGCTTGAGCGCGGCGATGCCATCGCCGAGGTGCGTTCGCGCGGGGAACAGGACTCCATCCGCGAGGTAAGAGAGTTGTTCTCTGGCAATCGCGCGGTGCTGTCAGAGATCGAGCGTACGGTGATCTTTCACCGCTACGGCCTTGATCGCCCTGTCAAGGAAGCTCCGATGACCCTGGAACAGATCGGCCTGCTCGTGGGTGTCACCAAGGAGCGGGTGCGACAGATCCAGTGCAAGGCCCTTGAGAAGATCCGAGCCGCGCTCATTCCACTCGAGCCGACATCCCGTCGAGTGCCGCCGTCACTGGCTGGGCTCCCGAACTAGTTCGCGCTGCGCGCCCCGCTAGGACCAAGGCCCCGCCGGCCACGATCGTCGTTGCGGCGTGAAAGGCGGCGAAGAGCGCCATCAGAAGTTGGTAGTCGACGATCGTTGGTGAGTCGCCGCTAAGCGCCCCCAGCAGAAGAAGACTCAGTCCAGTTCCGCACAGGAATCCCAGATCTCCCGCGCCTCGAAATGCTCCCAGTCGCACGGTCGACTCCCCCGCACGCACGACCAGAGCCAGCGAACTGGCGAAGAGTGCGCTCCCAGCGATGCCAATGCCGATCATGGCGCTCGCGAGCGCCCATGGTTCGCTCGAGACTGCGGGCATCAACGCAAACGCGACTGCGTAGATGACACCGCTGCACACACGCACGCGCAGACTTCCAATCCTGTCGCAGAGCCACCCAGATGGCCCTGCCCCCAGCGCCATGAGCAGAAGAGGCAGACCGACCAGCATTCCGCGTGCAAGCGAGGAGTATCCGAGCACCTGCGCGAGTGCGATCGGCAGCGTTCCGGTGATCAGCCCACCAGTCGCGCGGTCGGAAAACGCCATGGCTAGCGAGGGCCAGAGGGGTCCGGCAGCGACTGCGGCACGACCATCAGTGTGATCCTCAGGCGCACGAAGTTCGGGATCAGCCATCGCCCGACCGCCGACCCAAGCGCGCGATGCCAACGCGGCCACCGCGAGACTCAGCGCAGCGGATAGTCCGAAGACCCACGACGACGACCCGGCGGCATCCGTCGTACGCACGACCCACCCGCCAAAGACCGCGCCGACTCCCAGTCCAAGCAAGAGTGGCGTCGACGCGATGCCGAGTCCGGTCGCGACATGCCCGCGCGACTGGGTGCGCACCATGTCGAAGAGCCCGGCGAACACGATGACATCCGTCACCCCCTCGAGCCCGCGAACTGCGAGCGTCCCGCCGAGACCGAGCGGAAGCGCCATCATCGCAAGGAGTAACGCGTCGACGATTGACCCCCACACCACCAGCGCCGAGGCGGTCCATCGGCGCTTCAGGATGACTAGCAGCGGGATCGCCGCGATCGCCCCGAGAAGATTGATTGCATTGAACGCCTGCGCCTGGGTCGAGGTCGCGCCGTATCGGTCGACAAGGAGTTCCTTCACGACTGGCGCGGCCATCGTGTCGGGCATCGCCGAGAGGAGCACCAAGACCGCGAGCATCGGCCGCATCGGAACCGAGGCTAGCGCATTGCCTACACTGCGCGATCCATGGCCATCGAGAAGGTCCGCCCGAACTGCCTGGCTGCGATCCGAGACCTCGTGCGCGACGGAATGACCGTCGCCGTCGGCGGATTCGGGCTGTGCGGGATCCCTGAAAACCTGATCGGTGCTCTGCGCGAGAGCGGGGTGCGGGATCTTGTGGTGGCGAGCAACAACGCCGGCGTCGACGACTGGGGACTCGGCCTTCTGCTCCAGTCGCGCCAGATCCGCAGGATGATCTCCAGCTATGTCGGCGAGAACGCTGAGTTCGAACGGCAGTACATGTCAGGCGAGCTGGAACTGGAGTTCACTCCCCAAGGAACCCTCGCCGAGCGGCTCCGCGCTGGTGGGGCGGGGATCCCTGCGTTCTACACACGCACCGGTGTGTCGACGGTTGTAGCCGACGGCAAGCCGCACGAGATCTTTGATGGCCAGACCTATGTCCTCGAGCGGGCGATCCATGCCGACCTCTCGCTCGTGAAGGCGTGGAAGGGCGATCATGCGGGCAATCTCGTCTACCACAAGACCGCGCGGAACTTCAACCCCATGGTTGCGTCTTGCGGCCGGGTCTGCGTGGCGGAAGTCGAGGAACTTGTGGCGACCGGATCACTCGATCCGGATCTCATTCACACACCCGGGATCTTTGTCGACCGCATTGTCCAGACCGTGTCCGTGAAGCGCATTGAACAGAGGACGGTCCGAGCCGGATGACTTCAACGCCGAAAACACATAGGCTGGGTCCAGGGTAGATTGGCTGCGTTATTGGACTACTATCAGGGGCGCATTTAGCCCGAATCCCTGCCATACAACCCATGCTCGGCCGTTTGTAGTGAGCCGAGTCACCCAAGGATTTCATGATCATCCGAACCATTCGTCTTCGTCCCCTGTTCGCCGTGTTCGCGCTGGTTGCAACACTCACGGTCTCAGAGTCCCACGCGCAGCTCGGAATGCAGGCAGGCTTCGTCGAGGCCTTCCAGCCCGACTACATGAACCGCGACATGACACTCTTCGCCGACTACCTCGAGCTTGAGGAGTGGCAGCAGCCGATCGTAGAAAGCCTCCTCAAGGACTACCTGGCGGATTTCAGAGTCGGCGTCGATGGACTGCGCGACACGATGAGAAACATGAAGGATCAGATCATCGCGGCCGGGGATCAAGGGGCCATCGGAGTCATCATGGGTCCCATCAACGCGTGGACTGCGGAGAAGGCGCGCTTGAAGGCCCGCTTCATCGAAAACCTTCGGAGCCAACTCTCCGAGGGGCAGATGAACCACTGGACGGAGCTCGAACGGGCGATGAGGCGTGAGAAGGAGTTGCCCCGCGGACTCCTGAGCGGAGAGAGCATCGACCTCCTGCTGATCTCGCGTGAATCGGAAGTCCCGCCTGAGGTCATGGCGACGGTAAAGCCGCAACTTTTGGAATACGAGATCGGACTCGACGAGGCACTTCTGCGCCGTGGCGACCAGATGCTCAAATCACAGGACCTGATCAAGGACTCCATGGTCCGGCAGGACTTCGCAACCGGGCTCGCGCAGTTGGAATTGATTGTCGCCACGCGGGTGGCGTTGCGCGACTTTCAGGAGGCGGCGATCGAGACCATTGCCGCCGCGTACGGCGAAGTCCACGGACCATGGTTCCGTCACAATGCGCTGGCGGCGGCGTTTCCGATGGTCTACAGGCCAAGCCCCTTGATTCCGTACTTCCGGGCGGCACTCGAACTTCCGGGTCTGTCGGAGGAGCAGATCGGCCAACTCAATGCGCTGGAGACGAGTTACATGGCGGCGTATGGCGACTACCAGTCGAGACTCGCGCAGGTGCTTCGCACTGAGGAACCGAGGAAGCAGACCGATGAGACGCGCCGACGAATGACTCAAGGAACAGCCAACGCCACCAAGCCGAGCAATGATGCGTACACAGGGCTTTACCGGGAGCGAGATGCGCTCAACGAACGCACGCGCGAGGAGATCGCGAGGATTGTCGGGGCTGAGTTGGCAAAGCAACTGCCAGGCGCACCCAAGGAGGCCGCCGCCGAGGTGCACGCGCCGCCGACTCCGAAGTCCGGCTCTGCCGTGCCGAGCCTGACTCCCGGAAACGCGGACCCCCAAGGCTCGCGCGGAGGAGATTCAAAGAGAGATCGCAACTCATTGACCCGCCAACCAGGTCGAGGCGAACGCGCAGCACCTGCACCAAGTTCGGTCGAGTGACCAATGACGCCCGCGTCGGAAATCCAGATCGGACGCCGGGGCGCGGACGCCAACTCGGCCGAAGCGGACGCGGCAAGAGTTCGCGAGCGGTGCCGAACTCTGGGGATCACATGGCATGACAAGGCGCCCGAGGTGGATCCGCAGTTGATCTCACTGCTGGAGCCGGATGTCGCCGTGCGTGTACGCACGGTGCCGCTCAAGATCGAACGCGGCCGGCTGGTGGTAGCGATGTTCAACCCGCTTGATGTGACGGCCGCCGATGAAGTGGCGACGATCGTCAAGATGCCTGTCACTCGAACCGGTGTAGAGGCCGGGGCATTCGCCGAGTTGATGCGGCGTTCCTATGGGACGACCGCCGCGCGCATCGCCGAGTCCCTTGCGGGAACGACCGAGCAGGCCAAAGGGGAATCGGAAAACAATGTCGATGCCATCGAGGCGGCAGATGTACACCGGATGGCGGAGCAGCCAACGCTCATCAATCTTGTCAATCTGCTGATCCTCGAGGCAATCCAGATTCGGGCCAGCGATGTCCATGTCGAACCATTTGAGAGCATCGTCAAGATCAAGTACCGCGTCGACGGCGTCCTGATCGAACAACCATCGCCCCCCAAGCACTTGCAGGCCGCGCTCATCGGTCGAATCAAGATCATGGCGATGATGAACATCGCCGAGCGATATATCCCGCAGGACGGGCACATCACTCTGCGGTTCGAAGGGCGCAAGGTCGACCTGAGAGTCTCAACCGTCCCCACGATCTACGGCGAGAGCGTGGTGATGCGAATCCTCGACAAGAACAATCTTCCGCTGGACCTCGCAAGCCTCGGCATGAACGAAGCGCACCGCGCGACGATGGATCGTCTGATCGATAAGCCGCATGGGCTGATTCTGGTGACCGGGCCTACAGGGAGCGGCAAGACGACCACCCTCTATGCCGCGCTCACGCAGCTCTACGACCCGCGCCTGAAGATCCTGACGATTGAAGATCCTGTCGAGTACGAACTCGCCGGGGTGAACCAGATTCCCGTGAATCCGAAGCGGGGACTCACCTTCGCCATCGGGTTGCGCGCCATGCTCAGGCAGGATCCTGATGTCATCCTCGTGGGCGAGATCCGCGACAACGAGACCGTGGACATCGCCATCCGCTCGGCGCTGACGGGCCATCTGATCCTCTCGACCCTGCATACCAACGACGCGATCTCCTCCATCGGCCGTTTGACGGATATGGGTGCCGAGCCGTTCCTCGTCGCGAGCGTGCTGGAGGGGTTGCTTGCTCAGCGGCTCGGAAGGAGACTGTGTGCCAAGTGCCGACAACGGACATCTCTGACCGATGACATGCGGTCGCGGCTTAGCCAGGAGGAAGAGGCGTTGTTTGTCGACGGCCCGTGGAAGCCAGTCGGCTGCGACGATTGCCGCAACTCGGGGTACCGATCACGGGTCGGGTTCTTCGAACTGCTGAAGATCAATCCCCGCCTGCGCGCGGGCATTTCGAAGGGACTCTCGATGAGTGATCTCAAGCCCCTCGTGGGCGCGGAGTTCCTCACGATGCGTCAGGATGGAATGAGTAAGGCGCAGAACGGCATGACCACCATCGATGAAGTGCTCCGGGCGACCCAGGATGTCGACGAGATCGGAGCCTAGGTACTTCAATGGCAACCTTCAGGTACCAGGGTCTTGGCGCGGCATCGGGTGGTGGGACGATTCAAGCGAACACCAGGGCAGATGCGATGCGGATCCTGTTCCAGCAGGGAGTCGTGGCGACCTCGGTCGAGGCGGTTGGAGACTCGAAGGCGCCGCGCGCCGCAGTTATCGCCGCGTCGGGGACGAAGGTCCCATTCGCAGGGCTCGGTGCGCTACTGCAGTCACGTTCGAAGAAACCGTCAATATCCAAGAGCGAGCTCACCTCGCTAATCCGAGAACTGGCCACCGCCATAGAGGCTGGTCTTCCGCTGCTCCAGTCGCTGCGCACTGTGCGCCGTCAGGCCAAGGGCAAGGGGATGCCTCAGATTCTCGATTTCTTGATCGAACGGGTGGAAGCGGGCGTGACGCTCCACCAGGCGGCCAAGGAGTACGGACCGCCATTCGACGACATGACCGTCGGTATGTTCCGCGCCGCCGACGCGTCGGGTCGAAACGCTGAGGTGCTGCACCAACTGGCCGATCTGCTTGACCGCTCGGTGGAACTCAAGCGCGAGGTTGTCGGCGCAACCGTCTACCCCATGATCGTGGCCGCAATCATCGCGCTGAGCGTCGTCGTGCTCGTCACTTTTGTCCTCCCCAAGATCATGGCACCGATCCTGTCGCAGGGAAAGGGGACACTTCCATTTCCGACGGTCGTATTGCTAGGGCTTGCGAGTTTCATTGGTTCCTGGTGGTGGGCGATGGTGCTTGCCTTGATCGCCGGGTACATCGCTTGGCAGCGATGGGTGGCGGTGCCGACCAATCGCCTGCTACTCGACCTGACGCTGCTGCGTGTACCGATCCTCGGAGTGCTGCTGCGCGATGTCGCTGTCGCGCGATTCACGCGCACACTCGGGACTCTCGTCTCCGCGGGCATCCCGATCCTGCAGGCTCTGCGGGTGGTGCGCGACACGCTCGGCAACGCCGCCATGATGGCGGCCATTGACGAAGTGCAGGAGAAAGTCACGACCGGATCGTCGCTGGCGGATCCGCTGGAGCGATCAGGGCTGTTTCCTCCGCTCCTGGTGCAGATCGTGAACATCGGCGAGCGCTCTGGCCGCCTTGAGCCCATGCTCATGCACGCCGCCACGGCGTTCGACCGCCAAGTCAATACATCGCTCAAGATGTTCACCAAGGCCCTTCCGCCGATCCTGATCGTCGTCATGGCGGTCATCGCAGGATTTGTGCTGATGGGGATCATGCTTCCGCTTCTGGAACTCCAGAAGACGCTGGGGGGGTGACAGACCGGCAATACCCTACGCACGACAGCGTTCAGACCACCGTAGAGAACAACCATGAAGACACGGCCCATCCCCCATACCACCCGTCGTACCGCCCGCGCGTTCACGCTGCTTGAGGTCATCGTCGCGGTCACCATCGTTGCCATTCTGGCGGCTGTCCTCGCGCCGCGCGTCGGCCGCTTCATCGGTCAGGCTAAGGACAAGCGCGCTCGGGCGGAGGCGGCGTCAATGGCCAATCAGGTAAGGGCCTATATGGTCGAGGCTGGTCTCAGCAAGATTCCGGACGACTTCGACCTTGAGGTTCTCACGGCGGGAGACAATCCTTATCTCGAGAAGAAGAGCGACCTGCTGGATCCGTGGGGGAACGCCTACATGATCATCGTTCCCGGAGTCACGAACTTTGACTTTGACATCCTGTCGTACGGCGCCGATGGCCAGCCTGGCGGCGAAGGGGACGCAGGGGACATCACGCACGGGGAGCAGTAGGTGATGGCACCTCGACGGGCATTCACGCTCATCGAGGTGATCATCGCCGTCGCGATCATTGCGATCATGGCCGCGATGATCGTCCCTAGGGTCACGCGAACGACTAAGAGCGAGCACGATGCCGTCGTCGAGCGGATGCTCGACCTCCTCTCCATGTATGCCTTTCGCGAGGCGACCTCAAGCCAGCAGATCGCCCTCTGGCAGGATCCCGAAACGCAATGGTTCACGATCCTCGTGGCTGAGCGCAACCTTGACGCGGGAGGCGAGAGCCGGAATTCACGCGCCGAATGGTTCGCTGACCGTCGCCTCCAGCCCGTAGCGCTGGCGCCGGAGATGGAATTGGCGGATCTTGTGGTCGACGGGCTCGATGTGTCGGGAACCGATTGGCTGATCCCAACGGTTCCAGGCGGCGGGCGCCCCTCCATTGAGATGCACATCGTCTCACCGGTCATCGACACGGTCTTGCGGCTTGACTCCAACGCCGTCACTCCTGTGCGGATGGACGCGGGGTCGACAACGCTCTCCCCACGCGAGCCCCGCGACATGTCCAAGTATGGGAGTCGGGGAGAAAAGTGGTGACTGAGCGCCGCGCGTTCGCGCTCCTTGAAGTGATCATCGCAGGCGTGGTCCTGGCCATCGGTCTCGGTGCCGTGGTCTCTCTCGCCTCGCGCTCGCTCATGGAGCAGCAACGGGGTGAGCGAGGCGTCGTGGCGGCAGCCCTCCTGGATCAACTCCTCGCGGAGATCCTCGTCGAAGGTCCGGTCGATTGGCCGAAGCAGCACGACACCAGTGGAACCTTCGAGTCGCCATTCGACGGCTACAACTACGAGGTCGTGATCGAAGAGGCGGAGCCTGGCTATCCATGCGAGGTGATGGCGATAGTCCATGACGACGCGGGGCGCGGCTACCGCTGCGCGACGAGGATCGCTATCCGCGCCGGGGAGGAGCCCAATCCCGAGCGCATGCCCTCGGAACCGTTCGACCGTCAGTCCTATTGGGACTCGAAAGATGACGAGAATGCCGCGACGAAGTGACAGAAACTCCCCCCGGGGCTTCACGCTCCTTGAGCTGATCGTGGCCAGCGTGATCGCGGCGATCGTGCTCGCCACTATCGGCGCGTCACTGAGCCAAATCGCACGATCCCGCTCCATGGCCAAGGTCAGATTGAGCAGCTCGTTGCGCGCCAACACCGCGCTTGAGCGCATGCGACGCGAGTTCCAGCAGGTGATCCGAAGCGACGCACTCCTTGACTCGCGCGTTGTCGTCGTAGATGACAAGGAAGACTCCCCGGTTGGCGAACTCGACCGGGATCAAATCCTCGTCTACGCATCAAAGCTCTCGCCGGTGCGCGAGCAGAAGTACGCGGGAGACGGGTTCGAGCACGAGGTGCAGTGCCGCGTCGAACAAGACGACACCGGATCAGCACTCTGGATCCGCTCCGATGCCGTCCCTGATGAGAACGAGCTCGGCGGGGGTCAGGCCATACCGGTGATGGAGGGAGTCATCGGTCTCAATGTCGAGGCGTTCGACGGTGCGTCGTGGTATGACGAGTGGGACTCTGATGTTCTTGGACTTCCTTGGGCGCTTCGCGTTACCGTCTCGACTGGGGGTGCGCCCGACGGCAGCGATCTGTACGAGTCGGGACACGATCTCATGAGTCTCCGCACGATCATCCCCATCGATCGAGCAATTCCACCCTATGAAGAGCCACCCACTGAGGAGACCGAATCCGCTGATGGAGCGGTCGTAGCGGCGGAGACTCCTGCCGACGCGGCAGCGGGCGGTGTGCTTGCAGAAGGTGGCGCGACGGCCGGCGGTCCAGGCGAGACATCCGGCGGTGGGCCGGGAGGACGCGGCGGAACTGGTGGAGGTGTGATGCGCGGTCCTGATGGAACTGGCCGCGGAGGTGGAGCCCGAGGACCGGGAGGGGGCCGAGGGGGACAAGGTGGATCCGGTGGAGGGCGTCCCTCATTCGGCGGTGGACAAGGTAGATCCGGTGGTCCGGGGTCTAGGGGACCAAACTGATGTGGTCCTCGTCAAGAAGTCGCCGAGCGTCCGCGCTCGTCATCGTGATCTGGACGGTTGCGATCGCGGCGACGATCGTGGCGGGATTACAGATTCTGACCTATCGACAGGCAGTGCTCGGCAGCGAGGCGCTGGCGCGCGTCCAGGCCCGATGGGCGGCACGCGCCGGACTTGAAACGATGATCGCGATCATGGAGTGGCATACCGAGAACTCCGACCCGGAGGATGCTCTGGCGATGATCAACGAGCTCGACGATAGCGCGACCGGTGAGTTGGAGACGGGAACCTACGACATCCGCCACTTTCTCGATGGAGTCGAGTACATCGGACCGCTCGATGAACACAGTAAGGCCAACATAAATCTGCTTTCATCGGCTGAGCTCATGAACATTCCAGATATGACGCCCGATGTGGCCGGCGCGATCACCGACTGGCGCGATGCCGATGAGAACGCCAGCATGATCGGCGCGGAGAAGACCTACTACGCCAATCGCGGCCTTGGGTACGAACCACGAAACGGAAACCTGCGGTCGTTTGCGGAACTTGAGTTGATCGCCGGAGTCTGGCCCGAGTACACGCGCAGTGAAGACTGGAACCTGAATGGGCGCCTCGACTCCAACGAGGATGACGGTGAACAGACCTGGCCCGACGACAAGTCTGACGGTGTGCTCGACGGAGGGTGGTCGTCAATCCTGACTGCCTTCTCCAAGAGCTCCCCCAACGCGCCCAGCGGATTCGCGAAGATCAATCTCAAGACGGCGAGTCCCGATGAGGTGGTTGAGCGCACGGGAGTCTCCGCACAGCAGGCGGCGTCGCTGATCCAGTACTCGCAGACGCCGAATGCACGCATTGAGAATCTCCTGACGGCGCCTCTGTCGACGCTGGCCGTCGGCGGAGCAAGCGGACAGTCCCCAGCGACTGGAGGAAGCGCCCTGGGAGGCGCGAGTTCGGGCAGGACCAATCGGTCAAGTGGAGCGCGTTCCACCGGTGGCACCGGAGTCGCGCAAGCCGGCCCGGGAGACCTCGACGCCAAGAGCCTCGGACGGGTTCTGAACGAGTGCACGATGACCGTCTTCACCCGCCCTGGGCCGGGCAAGATCAACATCAATACCGCCTCGGGTCGGGTCCTCCGGGAAGTCTTCGCCATGAACCCGAAGCTTGTCGATACCCTTCTCTCGCGCCGCGACGCCCGGCCGACAGGACTGACCAGCGTCGCGGACATCCTCGAGATCCCTGGAATGTCCCGTGATGTCCTCGCTCCCCTGGCCAAGCATCTTGATGTACAGAGTTTTGTCTTTACGGTTTCAAGCGTGGGGCGATCAAAGATGAGTGGCGCGGAGTGCGAAATCCTGGCGACGGTCGATCGTTCAACCCTGCCAGCACAGATCATGAACTACCGAGAACCATGAAGCACTCGGCCAAACCAGTGGAAGTTCAGTCCGCCCGCCAAGCACCCGACCCGAACCTGCTATGGGTCGTCCAGCCGCACTTCCAAGGCGAAGAGCTGACAGTTGTCAGCATCGCGGTGGTGCGCACAGGATCCACCCATCCGCACATAGTCGAGACCTTCTCCTTCCGCGGCCCAGCGTGCATGCAGGAAACGATGACGCTGCATCGATCGAGCGCGGCAACGCGGGTGGTGGTGGTTCTCGGCGGGACCGAGGTCATCTGCCGCACCATGACCATGCCGACCGGGTCTGCCGACCAGTTGGAGATGGCGCTGCGTCTGCAGATTGAGAATCTTCGGCTGGGCGGTTCGGCCCGGTGGCGAACCGACGGGTCGCTTCTGCCGATGGTTGATCCCGATGCCCAGCGGATGGCGCTGGTCGTCGAGTGGCCGATGGTCAAGCTGCCACCGGAGGCACTCAGACCACTGCTCGACCTTCCGGGAGTGACCTTCGCTCCCGGGATTGTCGGCCTTGCCGCACTCGCGACCGGGGCGCTTACGCTGGGCGCGGCCGAGTCTCTGACGATCCTACTTGATCGCGCGGGGGGATCCATCTCGATCGCGTTCACGAATGGGATCCACAGCGCCTTTCGCGTGGTGCGAGAGGATGGATCCGATGCCGAGGAGTGGTGCGTCGCTGTGGTGCGGGCCGTTGAGGAGACGCTCATCCTGGCCGATGTGCCTGAGGCCGCGTCGAAGTCAATCGGCGAGGCAGTCACGCGTGCGGTCGCGGAGTGCTGTGACGGGTTCATCGCCCCGCTTGCTGGAGGAGTCGACTCGGGCAAGGCGCTCGTGTCAAGCGCACCTTCGGATGATGGTTGGTGGAATGCCAGCGGCACAGTCGCTGGACTGGTGCTCGCGCTCGGCGGACCGCTGAGTCGGTTGTGCGCCCTTCAGGCCCAGGAGACAGTCGTGCATCCCGGGTTCTTCCGGCAACTGGCAATCTCAGCAGAACGGCCACGGTTTGCCGCGAAACTGGCCGTAGCCGCCGTCTTGATCATCGCGCTCCTTCCACCGGCCGTCGCCGGCGTAAGACTCCTGTATCTCCAATGGCTCCTCCCAGAACCGGAGGCGTACGCACGCATCCTCGACCGCGACGACAAGCAATCGGCGATGTATCGGGACTACGAGCGCTACGCATGGCCTGTGGCCAAGCTGCTCGGGGATGTGGCATCAACGACACCTGAAGGAATCGAGATTGAAATCATCACGATCGGCCAGAATGCTCCGCTGACACTCGCCGGGACCGCTAAGCCTCGGGGAGGGAGTGCGAACGCCGCCGATGCGATCCTCCAGATGGAGGAGCAGATGCGCGCCTCCGGTGTCTTCGACCGGGTCGAGAAGACCTGGGATCCACCGAACGCCAACGGCATTGTGAAGTTCGATCTGACGGCGACGATCATCAAGCCAACTCTGGTGCCCAACTATTCCGATGATCAGGACTTTGCCAAGCGGACGCTCAGGGATCGTAAGTACGGCACCCCGACCGACACGATCGACCCCGCCTCGCCCATCGCCGAGAGCGAACCGCCTAGACCGGGACCAACCGACCACAACTCGCCGGACCTGGTCGAAACCACCGCGGATTCGATGGCAGCGGCGGCGGCAGGCGCCCCATCCACGGCGGACGACCCGCGGTCTCGCAGACGCCCACCATCGAGTGCAGGCGCGACGAGCGAGATCGCCCGCCGTGGTCGGCCGGGCGCCGAGACCCCTGCGCCCGCCGTCCCCGAGCCGCTGACTGGCGAGCATATTGCTGCCATGACTCAGGCGGAGGCGCGAGAAGCCGCGACAAGGGTCTCGACCGCGCGCGGACTCGCGAGTCTCGATGAGGCCACCGAGGCGCGACTGAAAGCTGAGTTCTACAAGTTGCTCGATAGGGCTCGGAATCCATGAGCGCCTCCAAGGCGACAGTCACCGCAAAGTTTGCGGCGCTCTCCCCTGCCGCCAAGGTGGTGATCGCCGCAGGAGGGCTCTTGGTTGGAGCACTCTTCGTTCACGACTATGTATGGAGTTACGCCACCGAGTGGAATGCGCAGGCTGACCGGCTCGAGTCGCTACTTGAACGAGGCGCAAATCGACAGTCGGCACTCTCCAAGGACATCGAACGGGCTGTGATCGCCTACGGCAAGGCCGAAGTTCCCACCGAGGAAGCATCGACATCCCAGTCGCTGGCGAAGGCGATCACCGAGACGCTGCGAAATCACCACATTGCCAACTCCGGCTACGAGTCGCTGCAGGGAGGAAAACTTCCAACCAATGCCTTCGCGGCGATCGTGGGAGCCGGACAGCGCATCGAGCGGGTGCGGGGACAGGTGAGTTTCGAAACCGACGCTGACGAAGTCTCGGCCATCCTTGCCGACCTGGAGTTGCACCCGGCGATCGACTCGATCTACTCGGTGAGGCTCAACCGTGTGGGAGACACCCGCAAGGTGAGCGTCAAGCTGCTTGCGGAGGCATGGGCCACTTCGGCGAAGGCCGCGCGTAAGGGAGCAGCACAGTGAACGACCTCCGCCTGCCGCTTCCGTCGGGGATCCGATGGTCCGGTCCCTTCATTGTCAGCGTGGTGGCGGTGCTGCTCGGCGGATGGGTGGTGCTGTCGGAGGGACTTCCCGCAATCTCGTCGCTCTTGGCGCCTGGCGCGGATTCCGGTGGTGTGTCTGCAATTGATCGCGCACTTGAGCGCCATCAGGACCTGATGAAGACTTCACGGGACCGCTTCACGGGGCGGAGTTTGTTTGTGATTCCCCCGCCGCCGCCGCGAAAGACACCACCCACGCCCCCCCCGCCGCCGCCGCGGCTCGAACCAGTGGAACCGCCACCGCCACCACCTGCCAAGTATTCCGGAGCAGTACCTAGGGGGATGGTGGGGAGTTCAGTGTTCTTCGAGTCAATCACGATTCGAGTCGGCGAAGAGAAGAACGGGATCAAAGTGTTGGGAATTGAACCTCCATCGAATGTGCGCATCGAGCACATGGGAGGGACTTACTCCGTGCCGGTGTGGACGGGCACCGACTGGTCGAAACTTGGATCGCCCCCCGTTCGTGGCGCATCGAACCTCATCAAGGATGCGCCGACTGCGCTGCTGGCGCTGTCGCCTCCGGAGCCGGCCGAGGTCGCGCTCGCCGCCGAGCCTGCCGTGGAGGCGGAACCTGCGCCTCCGGTTGTTGTCGTGGTCGCCTCCGATCCAGACGAACCAGATTCGGATGCTCCCGACGCCGAGCGCCAGACAACTCGCGCGCCATCGACTGAGATACCAACGCCGCCAGCCGTGCGCGCAGCGATGCCGCTTCCTGCCTACTCAGAGGCACGAGCAATTGCCCCTGCACCGACACTCGGACCCTCGGATCAGCCTCCTCCTCCGATTTCTGCCTCACGGATTGCTGTGATGACCCCCGCAGAGGTCGGGGCGGCCATCTCCCAAGTGAGCCGCGCGCGTCGCATGCCAGGACTTGATCAGGCCACCCAAGCGCGGCTTCGCGAGGAGTTTGTGCTCCTGCGCACGCGACAGGGGACTGCCCCATGACCGCGATTGGCAATCATGGTCTACCGTCCCCGTTTCAGACTTGAGTTCACACTTCGGAGCACACCAGTGACCCCACAGAAGAGCACCACAGTTCGAGCCCAAGCGTCTACGACGATCGCTTCGCTCGGCATGATCCTCAGCGCAGCACCAAGCGTGTACGCGCAGGAACCACCGATGCCCTCTCCGCAGGGAATGGTGCTTGAAGGGGGCCTTGGCCCGGGCACTGTGCGTCACTTCCGCAAGGACCGTCGAGCCGTTGACATGAACGAGTTGGTGCTCGTGAACTTCAAGGAAACGCATGCGGAAGAACTCTTCCCTTTCATTGTGGAGTGCACGGGGAAGGCCGTCATTCCACGGGTGACTCTGCTCAGGCAGCAGACCATCAGTGTCATCAGCGACAAGCCGGTCACGCGGATGAAGGCGCTTGAACTCATCTTCCAGGCGTTCCGTCTCAACGAAATCGCAGTCGTCGAGACCGATGAACTCATCATGATCGACCAGTGGGGCAATGTCGGGAAGCTCCAGCCTGCGGTGGTGCTTGGCCCATCGGTCGATGTTCTTGCGTTTGAAGAGACTGGCCAAGTCGTCATCAAGGTCTTTCAGGTGAAGAACTCCAAGGCGCAGTCGATCGTTGAGCACCTGAGGAGCGTGCCCGAGGGCTACGCGAAACTCGAGTTCGATCCCAACTCCAACCAGATCATCCTCGAAGGAGATGTGGGGCTCGCCAAACGCTGTCAGGAGCTCATCAACATCCTCGATGTCAGCCCGTTCGCCGATACTCGCACCGAGACCTTTCGGATCCGCTACGCCGACGCGCAGGTGATCGCCGACTCGATCACGACGATCTTCTCCGGTTCGTCGAGCGCGGGTACCGCAAGTCGCGGAGCGAACCGGGCGCAGGCACGACCCGGGCAGAACCCGAATCCGTCGGCCCAGGGAGGAGCCACGGAGAGCCCGACGCTTGTCGTGACCGTGCTTCCGGCTACCAATTCGGTGACAGTGCGCGCAGCAGCGGACACTCTCATTCGGATCGGCGACCTGATCGCGACCGCGTGGGACATTCTGCCGACACAGGGCGGATCGATCTTCAAGTCCTACGACCTCAAGTTCACCGACCCAATCAAAGTCCGCGATCTGCTGCAGGCACTGCTCGATTCCGGCGGGGGTAGCTCCTCGTCCGGCCGAGGGGGAGCTACGCGGCTTGCGGGTTCGGGAGGCGGCGGTGGCGGCGGCGAGTCCGGTGCCGATGTCGCGGTCGCCAACATCTTCAAGATCGAGGCCTACCCGGACTCGAGCCGACTCGTGATCCTCACCAAGACGCCCGACAACTTCGTCTGGCTCGACCAGCTGATGCTTCAGATCGACACACCGCTGTCGGTGGGAATGCCCATCAATGTTCAGCTCAAACACGCCAGCGCGATGAGCCTCGCCGAGATCATCAATGCGCTGCTGGCCGAGAGCGGGTCGGGTACGGGCATCTCGGCCCCCGAGGAGGGAGTTAAGGACCCGTCGTCAAGCTTCGATGCCCAAGGGGCAACGGACTCGTCGAACACTACTGGGACCGGATCGGGATCAGGTGGCGCGACACCCGGAGGAACCATCGAATTCCCCTGGCAGAATGCCCGGGGTGGTGCGGGTGGCGACGAGGCGACAGAAGTCAGCGCTGTGATCGGCAAGAGCCGCGTCGTCCCCAACGCCAATCAGAATTCGCTTCTTGTCCTGGCAACTCCCGAGATTGAGCGGGCGGTCCTGTCCCTCATCGAGGAACTGGACCAGCCTGGAAGACAGGTGATGATTTCGAGCATTCTTGCCGAGGTGGAACTGGGGGATCAGTTTGCGATGGGAATCAAGTTTGGGCCCACTGGGACGGTTGCGCCCGTGAACCCGAACAACGCGGTCAAGATCTCAACGACCATCGACGCGAAGAAAGACGGACTCTTCCCGGAGCAGTTCAATACCTTCAATTTCTCCTTCCTAGTCAATGCTGATGTGATCCTGCAGGCACTCCAACGCGACACCTCGGTGCGGATTCTGCAGCAGCCCCGTGTCTTCACGACCGACAACAAGGAAGCGCAGTTCTTTGCCGGCGACGATGTTCCATTCCTGAGCGGGACGACGACCGGCGCTGCGACGGGGGGCGGCACAACTAACAGTTACAACCAGATCCCGGTCGGCATCGGTCTCAATGTGCGTCCGCGCATCACGAAGGAGCGCAATGTGGCCATGGAGATCAAGGTGCTGCTCTCCAACATCAATACGGCATCCCCGATCAATGTTAACGGCAGCAACAATCCGACGATTTCAAGAAGGTCGACGAACACCAACATCACGGTCAAGAACAACCAGACGATCGTGATCAGTGGTGTGCGGGTCGAGTCGCAGGCACGGGAGAAGAACGGATTCCCGGTGCTGGGGTCGATCCCGATCCTCGACCTATTCTTCAGCAACCAGAGTGATGTGAAGACCACGAAGGAGTTGCTGATCTTCATCACACCGACGGTCGTCGACAACCCCGATGAGAACGACACGAACTTCAACGCGGATGAGCGAGAGCGCCTAGAGGTGCTGGCCAAGCCGCTGAACGCGGAGTCGGAGACACTCGTAGAGAAGAATCGACTGCTCCTTCCGGAGAAACCCGGTGGCGAGAGAGTCGAGCCGCTGGCCCCAATCGAACGGAACATCAACCCCAACGGACGGTGATGCCAACGCAGCGAGCCACGCTCGCGGCGCTCTCTCTTGGGCTTAGCCTTGCGCTCGGCGCATGCCAGACGACTCCACGGCCGCTCGTGGTCGAGTTGCCGCCGGGCTCGGAGGGCGGCGTCAGCGCCATATCGGCACCGGTCGTCAGGCACGAGGTGACCTTTGCGTTTCGAAGCCTTGGGAAGGTCAGTCACGATGGGTTCACACTGCCACTGCTCTCGCCGGACGGATCAATGGCTGCCGTTCAGGCATCTAGCAGCGCGGACTGGAGTGTGGTCCTTGGAGAGAGCTCCTCGATCGGGGCGAGCCGTATCGAAGTTGTTCCGCTGACGCAGCCCAGGCTCGAGCCACGCGTCGAGATCGAAGGAGATGCGTTGCTCCTAGGACGCTCTGCAGATGAGGCAGGGTTCCTTGTCGAGAGTCCCCGCGCCGATGGATCCAGGTGGATCGGACGAGGCTTGTGGACCGGCGGAACTCCTGAGTGGCTGGTTCGTGATGCCCAGATCAACTGCTTCGCCTGCCTCTCAGAGCAGGGTGCGCTCGCGTGGTGCCGACGACGACCAGATGACTCGGGGTTCTCGATTGCGGTGGCAACCCCTGGAGCCGCCCCCAGAGCGCCGTCGTGGGAGGTACCCGCCCCCGATGGAGGTACATGGATGGCCCCGACATTCTCGCACGACGGACGGACGCTCTTTGCGCTTCGCCTCCGTGACGGAGTGCTCGCACTGTGCGCATTCGGACTAGGCGACGGGTTGGACCCGACTCCCCGTGTGACCCGTGAAATCTTCTGGCGCGCCGACCTGCGTACCGCGTACCAGTCGCTGGTGCCATTGCATGGGTCGCCCAGAGAGGACGGACGCCTCCAGTTCTACAACCCACGGTTCGGCCGAATCAGTCTCTGGGATCCGTGGCAAGACTCGATAGCCATGGCCAGCCCAGGCACGGCGGCGGCGATCACCCTCACGGACGGACGGCTGTTGACGGCGACGGCGAAGCGGCTCGCCTTGGAGGCGACTCCGCAGCCGTCGACCGCGACCGAGGAGGCGGCTGCAACGGCGGTGATCGAGGTGGGGTGGATCCCTCTCGGCACGAGTGCGAGGGGCTCGCCGATCGTCGTACGCGTCAGTCGTGACAGCCTGGAGTTCGCCGAGTTGTCGATTTCTGCTGGGAGCCCGTAGGTCCCGTGACGCTGGGGAAGAGCGATGCCGTGCGAGGCTTCGACCTAGCGTCTGCGTCCCCGCTCCGCCGGAACAGCGGCTGACGACTCCTCCGATACCGCCGTCGGCCGTGGCGGGGTCGGCTTTACATCGTCGCCGTCGTCGTCGGAATCGTCACCGTCCTCTTCATCATCGTCATCGTCCTCATCGTCATCGTCATCGTCATCATTGGTTTCGTCATCGTCGCTTCCATCGTCGCCCTGATCATCATCGCCGCCATCCTCCGCGGCGGGGCTGCGAGGCTTGCGCTCTTTGGGTTTCTCTTCGAGCTCTTCGTTTGGAAGGCTCACGACCTCGTCGCCTTCACCCTCCCCGACGAGGTCGTCATCCAATTCGTCCGAGTCCGCACCCTTGGCCGGGGCAGGCTTCGCCGCGTCGTCATCGTCGCCGAAGCCGTCCTCGTCCCCGAACTCCTCGTCGTCGAAGTCATCGTCCTCTTCCAGCTTGAAGTCCTCATCCTCGTCATCGTCGTAGCCGACGGCGAATGGGGCACTCGAATCCCCCCAAGGAAGGGACGCGGAATGAGAAGGGGCGTACTTGAATTCGGCGACAGTCGTTGCGTTCATGGAATGGCGCGGGGAATATCTCCGCCGAACCGGCACTTGTCAAGCCCCCCCCGCCTACGGCAGGGGAACGGCCGTTGTCGTCTGGGGACCACCCAGGAGGATCCATCCATCAATCAGCTGGGAACGGTCTAGCCGCCCATCGGGCAAGTCCACCACCATCGGAGCCCCCATGATCCGCGCCCCGTCAGTCCACCCAAAGCGGTGCAACAGCACTTTCGCCCGCTGTCTCCCGACTCCGAACTCGCGCGGCTCCTCGAGGGCGTCTCCCTGTTCGATCGCCACAATTGCGCATGATGCTGGGAGCACACTCTCGATTCGCCTCGTCCCGTGAAGTGCGACCGCGCCCTCGGGGACGCCATGCACCGTGTAGAGCGCAATGTCGTTGTTGGTCCAGGTAACGACCGACCCACCCATGCGAACCCACTTTCTCGTGCCGTCTCCTCCGGCATTGCCACTGGATGATCCAAACGCTCCCGACACCTCAGCGCCCGTGGCCCAGTCGATGACTCCCGACCGGCCGGTCGCGTCAGTGACCACGATCCGATCCCCGATCGGCTCGGCCCCGATTGTCGCCCTCGTCCGCGGAGTCATCGCAATCCAGCGGATCCCCTGGGCCGCACCAATGACCTGCCATCGTCCAACTCCGCGCGTCGTGCCGAAGGCGACAGAGCCCGAGTCAATCACCCTGACCCATCGCACAGGTTCGTCGTTGGGGATGCGAATCTCAGCGAGGACCGCACCCGATCCTCTGTCGATGGCCGCGAGGCGCAATGTCTGACCATCGCGATCCGATCGAGTGCCACCGACCGCTAGCAGTGTCTCCCCGCCGTCGGCGCACTCAATCTGCTCAAACACGCGCGGGGCGAACCACCGCCTGGCGCTGTCAGACACTGAGAATGACGCGATCGACCCATCTGCCCGCACAGCAACGAGATCGGACATCCCAGGAATCAGCACGCACTCGCTGCGCGAGAGTGTCACCGGGGTCCCCGAGACGGCGGACGCGACATCGTCGATCCTCCAGAGCGTCCGCCCATGCGTGTCGATCGCTGCGACATCGATGGTCTCGCGGTCGGGCTGCTCAACGATGTAGGTCGTGTCGCCTGCGGGAGCCACGAAGCGAACTTCGCCCAGAAGTGGCACGGTCCAGACGCCCTCAAGGTCGGGAGGCGACAACCGCGTCACGCTCCGATCCGCGACCAGAAATGCGCTGAGCCCGACCGACGCGGCACCGGCCACCGTTCGAATGGGGGCGAGCACACCGCGCATCAACCTCGCGGATGGACCCTCTCCGCCGTCGTTGCGGACGACGCATCCGGCGACAGGCCTCGGCGCACCCTGAACACTCTCGCTCGCGGGTGAAGCCAGCAGCGCCTTCGCCGCGGACAGCCCTCCGAGGACAGGGAGTTTGAGGTCGAACCCACCTAGGACACACTGGTCGAGAAGATGCGCGCGTGTAACCGGGAGCTTCAAGTCATCGAGCAGCGCGAGCGATTCGGCGAGCGTCGTCGCGACGCACCCTCGATCGCCCGACGCACGCGCCGCATCGACGGAGGCCATCACCGCACCCGCAGCAAGTTGGCGATCAGCCGCGGAAGCGGCCACTTTGGCCGCAGCCAGCCACAGGTGCCCTGCCGCAGTTGTGCCGGGAACGGTGCGTGCCGCGAGGGCAAGTTCCTCGAACGATCTTCCTGTTGGCGCCGGAAGATCGTGAGGAGCCGCCGAGGGCTCAGTCCGTTGCAGTTCCACAATCCGTTGGAGTGCCGCATTCGCTCCGCTCTCCACAAGAATTCCTATTCCATCGCTGGTCGGACTCTCAACGAGCGCGGCTGAAGCATCGGGGTCAAGGAGCAGAGTGCGCCACGCAGCGGTCGCCGCCGAGAACCGTCTGGTCTGGCGAAGCCACTCCCCATGCGCGAGCAAGGCAACCGCCCGCTCCTGCGGAGAGGCGGCCGCGAGGGCGATCGCGGCGAAGAGCGCATCGGATCCGTCGCGTCCCAGGAGCCCAGACTGCGCGGCGAGGATGAGGAGACCGACGAACCGGTCGCGCCGAGCAGAGTCACCCGCGATCGCCGTGAGCGTTGCAGGAGCCAGGCGGGCCGCGTGGCCCAGGAGCTCGCCATTTCGCGCACGAAGCGCAAACTCGACGAGCCCGATGACTGCATCCGGATCACCGGGCCGAGCCTTGACCGAGTCCTCCAGAATCTGCTGGGCTCTGGTCGCGTCCGTGAAGACCTCGATGAAGTCGCTTGTGGCTGCGGCAACAACGCCCTGACTGGCGACCACATTGGCAGGACCCTCGCAGGCAATCTCCATCACGCGCGATCCATCCTCGCCGCTGATGACCACCGCCTTCGAGGCGAAGGGGACGATGAGTGCGCTGCGACCATCCTCCAGCCATCCCGACTGGACGCGACCTCTGATCCCCGCTCGGCCCGAGGCGGCGAAGATGGTGTCAGTGGGATCGGCACCGAGGATCTTCGCGGAATCCAGTCTCCATCGTGGAGTGCGTAGATCCTCTGTGTGGAACGCAGTCAACCCATCTCCCACCGCGTACACGAGCGCGTGCGTTCGATCGGTGAGGAAGTACTTGGGCGCACCCCATGCGGTCCCGGTTCCTGTCGGCATGGAGTCGAGCGTCTCGCCTGTGACTGGATCGAGCAACTGAACTTCGTCCTGGGCTGGAGACAGGGTCACGAGCCCCCGATCGGTCACGCATCCACCGCCGAGTTCCCATGGCATCATGTCCAGCGGCGCGTCGCGCACCGGGACAGGATCGCGCCTGATCCATCGGACGCGGCCATCGTGGGCGTCGAGACACAGAGTTGTTCCCGCACCCGTCGAAACGAATACCCAGCCGCCCGCGGCCGATGGCGTCGTAAACGGTCGAGAGCCGCCGATGCGGATCCCTGGTGCGGCGCCTGCTGGAACGGCAAAGCGCATCTCTCCAGACTCCCGGTCGATGCCCAGCACGCTCGAGACCGTCTCCGTGCGTGCCGTCACCTTGCGGCCGAGAACGATCACCGTGTCTCCCACCACGGTCGGCACGCCATAGAGGAACAGCCCGAAGAATTCCGGCTGGTCGCGCAGGCGTTCGGAGGAAAACTCCCAGATCTTCGCCCCCGTTTCAAGATCGAGGCAGAGAAGCCGACCGCCACCGCTGCGCTCGGTCGGAAGTGCGTGCCCCGACAGCGCGAACACTCGCCCAGATGCGACGACGACGACCTGGAGATCCCCCGCCTGGGCGTCGGTCCGCGGTGAGTTTGGCGCGCCCATGAACTGATACCACTTGGGCTGATGGGAGTAAGCGTCATACGCCCTCAGCACATACCCCTCGTTCACGAGGATCGTTGATCCCACGATCGTCGGCACGCTGACAAGGAGCCGACCACTAAGAAGCCCGCCTTCGAGTCCTCCAGCCCCGAATCCACCCTCATCGATCGAACTGCGGAGCCGCGAGTACAGCGAGTTCTCAAGCGGTTCACTCCAGAGACGAACGATGTCCTTTGGGAGAACTCCGAAGGATGCGACTCCCAACGGATTGATGACGGTGTCTTTCGGGGTCGGAGAGTCCTGGGCGACTCGCTCGAGCCGAGAACCAAGTGCGCGCATCGCAGGATCCTCAGACGATCGGACCGATGCTATGTGGCGTGCGATGCTGGGCGCATCACCGAGTCCGACGGCGACGAGCGTTCGGAGGGTGAGGAGGACCTGAGGATCGGCGCTGGCTAGGTCGGGGTGGTTCGTGATTGCCCAGAGGAGCCGATCGGCCGTGTAGAAGCGCGCCTGCTCGACCGCGCGTTGCGCCTGCCTGATCGCTGCCCGACACCCAGCGGGAGTAAAGAGGCGCGTCTCGACCAGAGACGCATCGAGTCCGAGGGATTCCAAACGGTCAGCTTCCCCCGATTGCGCCGCGCGGTAGCGGGTCATCACCTCGTGATGCGCCTCGAGGAAGGCGTGGGCACGGGTGCGGCCATCGATGAAGCGATCTGCCTGTCCCGGTACATGCACGAGCTTCCTGCCAAACTCGACGAGGACCTTGCTCGCCAGGCGTGCCGACTCGGTCGGATTGTTGGCGGCGTGATCCTCGGCCTGCGACATCAACTGTTCGGCGGTCGGCGAGTCATCGACGGCCACCACGGCGCGGTCCTGTGCATAGGCGAACTTGAGGGGCGGGATCCCTGAGAGCGCCAGTGCGAGGACGCAGAGTTCTCGGCTGAGGCGGTACGGGAACACCACGGGGATCCCATGCTAGGTCCAGTGGGGTATAGAGTGCGTCGATGCCGACCGCGATGGATCACTCCAGTTCGTGCCTGAGCCGAAGTGTGTGGCTCTGGTGCACCATCGGAGTTGCAATCATCGGAGGTTGCCAGACTGATCCGGAGATCCGAGTCAATCGCCTTGATCTCGTCGCGCGGGGGGAGCACGCTGACGAATACGCGATCGAACTCGAATTGTGGAACCCATCCGAGCAGCCCCTAGTGCTCGACTTGTGGCAGTATGAGGTGGTCACCGACGGGGGTTCGTGGAGCACGCAGTGGGTGGCGAGCCGGACGCTCGCCGCACGCGCTCTCACCAAGGACTCCCTGCCAGTCGTGATTCGACACCTCGGAACTCCCAGCACGGTGACGCACTGGCGTGTGAGCGGGACGCTCCGCTACCTGCTGCCGGGACAGCTGGCCGAAACGCTGTTCGACCTCGGGGTCAGCCGACCGAGCGTCGACTTTTCCGCTTCGGGCCTCTCGACACCAACGGGTCCGGAGGCGACTGCTGTTGATGGGAGCTGACAGCGACCGACGCCCGCGGCAGCCCGGTCGAGCGTGCGTGCGCCTCTAGAGCGTCATTCATCAGTCGCTGGTGAAGCCCAAGACACCGAGGATCCTCGGCGGGGATCCCAGCGTCGCTCACGCGTGAGTAGTTGCCGTCAGGCGACATCTGCCATGACTGTCGGACATCGCTCAGCGCGTAGTCGAGGATTGTGAAGAGCGTGCGACGATGCTGTCGGTTCTCGATTGGCGTCGCCGCCTCGACGCGCGTCTGGAGATTCCGGTACATCCAATCCGCGCTTCCGATGTAGAAGTCTCCGTCCGTCGGCTCCTCCTGCCCTCCTCCGAAGTAGAAGATCCGGCTGTGCTCGAGGAAGCGGCCGATGACCGAGCGCACGCGGATTGTCTCAGACAGCCCGGGAACACCGGGGCGCAGGCAGCAGAATCCGCGCACGATGAGGTCGATCGAGACCCCAGCCTGGCTGGCGCGGTAGAGCGCGTCCATCACCCCACGGTCTTCGATCTGATTCATCTTGGCAATGATCCGGCCGCAGCCGCGGGTGCGCTGGATTTCCGCTTCGCGATCGATGAGTTCGATGAACCGGTTCTTCATCGTCACCGGAGCGATGAGCAGCTTATTGAACTGCGTCTGGCGCGACCGACCCGTCATGTAGTTGAAGAGATCAACGAGGTCTTCGGTCACCAGTGGATCGGTCGTCAGCAGTCCTATGTCGTCATAGAGACGCGCTGTCTTGGCGTTGTAGTTCCCGGTACCGACATGCCCGTAGCAGCGGATCCCGTCAATCTCCTGCCGGACGACTAGGGCCGTCTTGGTGTGCGTCTTGAGCCCGACCACTCCGTAGGCGACATGCACTCCCGCATTCTCAAGCTTGCGTGCCCACTCGATATTGCGTGCCTCGTCGAACCGGGCGCGAAGCTCGACCAGCACCGCTACCTGCTTGCCGCTCTCAGCGGCGCGGATCAGGCTGGCGATAAACGGACTGTCGCCGCTGGTGCGGTAGAGCGACTGCTTGATGCAGAGAACCCGGGGATCCTCGGCGGCCATCTTGATGAACCGCTCGACCGAGAGCTCGAAGCTCTGGTACGGATGATGGACTAGGATGTCTCCCTTGCGGATCGCCGCGAAGATGTCGGGGACTTCCTGATCAGCGAGTTCCGTGGGAGCGAGCGGAAGCCACCGCGGGTACTTCAGCGTGGGCAGATCGATGTCCGCAATCCCGTCGAGAACTCCGTAGTCGAGGAGGCCCGCAGTCTCGTAGACATCCTCCGCGCCGACATCGAGTTCCTCCATGAGGAATCGGAGGATCCGTGGACTCGCACCGGTCGCGACTTCGAGTCGCACCACGCGGGCGAACTTGCGCTCCTTGAGTTTCTGCTCCACAGACTCGAGGAGGTCGTCCGCGGCGTCGCGCTCTGGCTCGATCTCCGCGTCGCGTGTGACGCGGAAGGGCAAAACCTGAAGAATCTCCATCCCCGGAAAGAGGTCATCGAGGTTGTGTTCGATGATCTCCTGCACCGAGATGAACCTCTGACCGCATCGGAACTCGTAGAGACGGGTCGGACTCTCGGGGACCTTGACGCGCGCAAACATCGTGTCCGGCTCGCCCGGGCGGCGCACTACGAGCCCGAGCGAGACGCTCATATTGGAAATGAACGGAAATCGGTGACCCGGATCGACCGCCAGAGGAGTGAGGATTGGGAAGACGCTTCGGCGGAACCATGCCCCGGCCTCCGACCGTTCGCTGTCGCTGAGTTCGCTCCACGCCAGCAGGCAGATTCCTGCGTGCCGCAACTCCGGAAGGATTTCGCTTCGCAGGAGTCGCGTCTGCTGAGCATCGAGCTCAAGCGTCCGTCTTCTTACGGCGTGAAGTGCCTGCGCTGGGTTGAGGGTGTCGGGAGGTCCGGTTCGCTGGCCGGTCTCGACCGAGTGACGAAGCCCCCCCACTCGCTTCATATAGAACTCATCTAGGTTCCGTGAGTAGATCGAAAGAAATCTGACCCGTTCGAGAAGCGGTGTCCTCGGGTCCGAGGCCATCGCCTGCACGCGCGCATTGAACTCGAGCCACGAGCGATCACGGTTGAGGAACCGTGTGAGATCTTCCGCGGCTCCCTGCGCGGCGCCATCGGGCGAGGGGTCAAGTTTGGGGGCGAGGTCGCTCAACACAAGACCTCCGAGTGCGCTGGTAGGAAGCGCGCGGCACACCCGGGCGCTTCCGTGACGCGAACGCGTTTCACCCGCACGCGCGCGGGAATGCGAGCGGCCATCGAGTTCGCGATGTGCCGGGCGACCTCCTCGGCCGTCGGATTGACCAAGTCGAACGGGGCTGTCTCGTTGAGCGTCCGCGACTGGAATGGGGCGAGCACCTCGTTGAGTCCCTGCTGGAGCGCATGGAAATCGCAGGCGAGACCATCCCCATCAAGGTCGACGGCCTCGACGATCACTTCGACCTGCCAGTCATGGCCGTGAAGCGGTTCGCGGATGCCACTCATCACGATGGCGTGGGCGGCGGAGAACGAGGCTCGGATCTCCAATTCAAACACATTTTGAGTATAGCCCTGTCCGGTCCCGTTACATCCGGTCCCTCTCCCGACCGACCTGCGTCCTGCGCTAGATTCGTGGGCGTGACCGATGCCCCCCTCATGCTCTCCGTGTCCGGCGCGCGCGGACTCGTCGGCAGGTCGATGACCGACGCCGTCGCGACGCGTTTCGCCAACGCGTTTGGCTCCCACCTTCGCACCACGAACCCCGATGACGCCCGACGGTTGGCGGTCATCGGACGCGATGGACGGGGGTCGGGGACCCTGCTCGCTGCGGCGGCAGCGAAGGGGTTGCGCAGCGCAGGGTTCGATGTCGTCGACATCGGCATCGTGGCAACACCGACCGTCGGTGTGATGATCTCTGAGCTCGGGGCCATCGGCGGCATCTCGGTCACCGCCAGTCACAATCCCATCGAGTGGAATGGGCTCAAGACGCTCAATGCCGATGGGCTTGCGCTACCCACCGCCGAGGCGAACGAGGTGATCGCACGATTTCGTTCAGGGAGTGAGTGTGTTCAAGGTAATCAGGGCGCGAGCAGCGAACGCACCGATGCCGATCAGACCCATGTTGCCCGCGTCCTTGCCCACATTGACGGCAACGCGATCCGCGCGTGCGGCTTCCGAGTCGCGCTCGACAGCGTGAACGGCGGTGGCGCGAGAAGCGGACGAATGCTGCTCGACGCGCTTGGGTGCGAGGTCGTGCATCTCAACGCCGAACACACCGGGACCTTCGCGCACACCCCCGAACCGATCGAGTCAAACCTAGGGCAGCTGATGGAGGTCACCGCGCGTGACGGGATGGTCGCCGTCGGATTCGCCCAGGATCCGGACGCGGATCGCCTCACGCTCGTGGACGAACGCGGTCGATTCCTCGGCGAGGAGTACACGCTGGTCCTCTCGGTGCTGAGACTGCTCCAACGCGAAGGCAGTGGGATTCTCGCGACCAACCTGTCGACTTCGCGCATGATCGACGCGGTTGCCGCGAAGTTTCCGGGGACGCGGGTTGTGCGCACAGCCGTCGGCGAGGCCAATGTCGTCGCCGGAATCCGCGCATCCGGTGGATTTGTGGGGGGCGAAGGCAATGGCGGACTCATCTGGCCGACGGTGTGCTGGGTGCGCGACTCCCTCTCGGCGATGGCCCTCCTGTTGGAGCTCCTAGCCACCGAGGGCCGCCCCCTCTCGGACATCGCCGCAGAGATCCCCTCGTTTTCGATGGTCAAGCGCAAGCTTGAACTTGCATCCGTCGGCGGCCACGAAGCCGTCGCACCGGCTCTGGCACGAGTCCGCGCGCACTTCTCCTTGATCGAAGGCGCGCGCCTCGACGAGGCCGACGGCATCCGCATCGACTTCCGTCAGGGATGGGTGCACCTGCGTGCGTCCAACACCGAACCCATCATCCGCGTAATCGCCGAGTCTGATTCACGCCACGGGGCCGAGTCGCTTTGTGATGAGTGCGCACGCGTCGCGGGACTCGCCCCGTAGACTCCGTGGATGATCTCCCTCTCGGGCGCATACACCGCCCTCGTCACTCCGTTTTCCGCTGGCGGCGTCGAGGTCGATCATGAGAGACTTCGAATCAATGTCCGCATTCAGGCCGAGGGTGGAGTCCGCGGCGTAGTCCCATGCGGAACGACCGGAGAAGCTCCGACACTGACCGAGTCCGAGCACACGCGAGTCATCGAGACAACCGTAGATGCGGCGCGGGGATTGGGGCTGCAGGTGATCGCAGGGGCCGGAAGCAATTCGACAGCGCACGCGATCCATCTGCATCGGCTGGCAACGACCCTTGGCGCTGATGCTTCGCTGCAGGTGACCCCCTACTACAACAAGCCGTCGGCAGAGGGGATCTACCGACACTTCATGGCGGTCGCCGACAGCTCCGACCTCCCCGTGATGCTCTACAACATCCCGGGGCGCTCAGGCGTCGCCATCACGCCCGAGACGGTCGAACGACTCTCGCGTCATCCGAACATCGTGGCGATCAAGGAGGCGACCGGATCGATGGACTCGGCGAGCGACATCCATCGGCGCTGCGGGATCACCATCCTCTCCGGTGACGACTCGCTGACCGCGAGCTTCGCTGCGGTCGGGGCCGTCGGCGTCGTGAGTGTCGTCTCCAACATCGTCCCGGACCGGGTCGCACAACTCTGCCGGGAGATCGCCACCGGAGACCTTGCGGCTCTTCGGCGCTCACATGAGGCACTGTTCCCGCTCTCGCGCGGACTCCTTTCGCTCGATGTCAATCCTGTTCCGCTCAAGTGCGCGCTGGAGTTGCTGGGACGGGACTCGGGAGCGCTTCGGCTTCCCTTGTGTCCGATTGCAGCATCGCTGCGTGGGACGATCGCCGCGCTGCTCGAGACGGCAAAGGTGTCCTGCACGGCGGGGATCCCCGAAAGCGCAGAGACTGCATCCGCCACCGGACGCGTACGGTGACCAGCATGGCGAGTACTAGTGCTCCATCGGCGGCCCTCCCGCTGAGAATCGCGGTCCTCGTGTACCTCTACGACGAGCGCGACCGCCTGCTGATGCTGCACCGTGTGAAGTCGCCAAACCCGGGGCGCTGCTCGCCGATTGGCGGCAAGGTCGAAGTGCACCGCGGCGAATCACCGCACGAATGTGCAATCCGCGAGACGAAGGAAGAGGCCGGGCTCGACCTCACCTACGAGGACCTGCGGCTGCTCGGCGTCGTCTCCGAACGGGCGTACGAGGGCGAGAACCACTGGCTCATCTTTCTCTTCGAGTCCACGCGTCCCATTGATCCCTCCGGCGTCGGGCCCATGGAGTTCGACGAGGGACGCCTGGAGTGGGTGCCGACCGACGCGGTCGCGGATCTTCATCTCCCCGAGACCGACCGGCGAGTGATGTGGCCCAATGCCCGAAGGCACCGCGGAGGGTTCTTCATGGTGCAGATCGACTGCACGAAGGAGCCATTCGAATTCCGTGTCGTCGAGAGCGAGCCTCCGCGCCCGCTGCGGTAGATGGCTCCATGATCAGGGCTCCATGATCAGGGCTCCATGATCAGGGCTCCATGATCGGCCGACCGCGTTCGTTCAGCGCTCGATGTGTACGAGCCGCACCATCCGCGCCACCGCCTCACGGAGTCCGTGGAAGATCGCCTGACTGACGATGGCGTGACCAATGTGGAGTTCGTGCAAGCCGCGGAGCCTGGCAATCGGGGAGACATTCGCCTCATTGAGCCCGTGCCCAGCGTTGAATCGCATGCCGAGTGATTCCACCAACGCTCCGGCGCGCTCAATCTGCGCGAGTTCCGCCACGGCCCCAGGGCCGATCCCGCCGTCTTGGGCGAAGGCATGTGCCCACGGTCCTGTATGGACTTCACAGATCGCCGCCCCCGCCACGAGGGCCGCACGAATCTGCGCCTCCTCGGCGTCGACGAAGACACTCGTGACAATCCCCGCACTCGCCAGCCTGGCGATGACCGAGGCGATCCGCTCGGGATCCGCCACGATGTCGAGCCCTCCCTCGGTCGTAATTTCGTTGCGCCCTTCGGGGACAAGCATGGCCGTCGCGGGCTTCAAGGCCATGGCTAACTCCACCATCTCGTTGGTGGGAGCGATCTCGAAGTTGAGCGGCACCCTCAATGCCTCCCGCAGCCGCCGGACATCGGCATCCTGAATGTGCCTTCGATCCTCGCGTAGATGGACGGTCACGCCATCCGCGCCGCCGAGTTCGACCTCCCGTGCGGCGGCAATCGGGTCGGGATGCGTCCCTCGGCGCACCTGCCGCACCGAAGCGACATGGTCGATATTCACGCTGAGTCTCGGCACGGGGCTATGCTAGGCGCGTGCAGAACTTCGCCGCGAGCCTGCTCCAACTCCAATCGGATCTCCACACGCAGGGTGACCGTGTTCTCTCCATGGTGTCGAAGGCAGTCGAGGCGTACTTCGATCACGACGAGGCCAAGGCGCGCGAGGTGGTCACACTCGATGACTCGATCGACGCCGTTGATGTGGCGATCGAGCGCGCGTCGATCCCACTCCTGACCATGGGGCAGACCGATGAGACGGCGATCCGCAAAGTCCTCACGATTGTGAAAGTCAACAACGAGTTGGAGCGAATCGCGGACTGCGGCGTCACCATTGCTGAGCAGGTCATCGGCCACCAGCGTCTCCCCGAAGAGATGCCCACAACATTTCGGGTGATGGCCAACAGCGTGCTCGGCATGCTCCGCGACTCGAATCGCGCCCTCGCCACCGCGAATCCCGATCTCGCACGGCAGGTCCTCCTCTTCGACGACACGGTCGACCGCTTTCGCAACGAACTCACAATGCAAGCTCAGGAACAAGTGGCCCTGGGGGCCATTAGCGTGAGGTTCGCATTCCGAATCACCGGAGCCACGCGCAGCATGGAGCGAATCGCCGACCACTCGACGAACATCTGTGAGCAGGCGATCTACCTGTTCACGGGAAAGATCGTCCGCCACAGGCCCGAAGGCTGGTCCGACCCGGCTCCTCCAGACGCCCGATGAGCCCGACGACGGACTCTGTCCTGGAGGCGACAAAGCGCCGCATCCGAGACCACCTCGAGGCGTTTGGGCAAGGTCATCTGCTGGCACTCTGGGCGAAGCTCAACGATGTAGAGCGCGCGGCACTCTTGAAGCAGTGTGACGAGCTCCCGCTTCAATCACTCGCCTCCGCGATGGCCGATCCCGACACACTGTCACCTCGCGCCGCGGATCTCGGAACGATCGAACCCGCAGTTGTCGTCGCTCACACTCCCCCCGATGGCGCCGCCTACCGCGCCAAGGGCGAGTTGATGATCGCGACGGGCCGGGTCGCCTGCTTCACCGTCGCGGGAGGTCAAGGGACGCGGCTTGGGTGGGACGCACCCAAGGGAACCTTCCCCGCGACGCCGATCGAGGGCAAGTCGCTCTTTCAGGTGTTTGCCGAGTCGATTCTCGCCTCACGGCGGCGCTATCACGGAATGGTCCGCTGGTACATCATGACGAGTCCGCTCAATCACCTCGACACCGTGCGGTTCTTTGAGGCACACTCGTGGTTCGGTCTCGGATCGGACACCGTGCGCGTGTTCATGCAGGGGACGTTGCCGTCACTCTCGCGCGATGGAAAGATTCTGCTCTCTGGTCCCGGGACAATCGCGCTCAATCCCGATGGTCATGGCGGCGCCGTGCGCGCGCTGGCGGCCAGCGGCGCACTCGCCGAGATGCACACGCTGGGGATCGACACACTGTCGTACTTCCAAGTCGACAACCCGCTCGTTGATGCGGTCGATCCCCTCTTTCTTGGGCTGCACGAATTCCACCCGCAGAGTTCGGCAGAGGTTTCGAGCAAGGTTGTCGCCAAACGCGATGCCAGTGAAAAGGTCGGAGTTTTCTGCCGCCGGGGGAAGCGCACGGTAGTGCTCGAGTACACCGACCTTCCACGCGATCTCGCCGAAGCCACACGCGGCGACGGAGGACTGGTTCACTGGGCGGGCTCGATTGCGATTCATGTCTTCTCGCGCACCTTCCTCGAGCGGCTCGCGGGAGAGGGAGAGCGCCTTCCGTTGCACCGTGCGCTAAAGAGGGTTGCGCACATCGACCCCGCCAGCGGAGTGCTGGTCGAACCGACACACGCAAATGCGGTCAAGCTCGAAGCGTTCATCTTCGATGCCATCCCCTTGGCCGAAAGCCCGCTGGTCTATGAGACGCGGCGCGACGAGGAGTTCGCCCCGATCAAGAACGCAACCGGCGAGGACTCTCCAGAGACCAGCCGCCGCGCCCAATCCGAGCGGGCCGGTCGATGGCTCGAGCGCTGTGGTGTTCGGATCCCGCGGTCGAAGGAGGACGGCACCCTTGAAGCGACCATTGAACTCTCGCCGCTGACGGCGCTCGATGCCGAGGCGCTGTCGCACTGCCCGGGGCTCCCGTGTGTGGTCGAGGCTGCCTCGAGCGTGCTGCTCTAGTCAGGGCGAAGGTGCCTCGACGGCATCGACGACGGCAAACGCCGGGCGCGGCTGCCGCCCGAACCGGTCGACCTGCGGCCGCACGACGACATGCACTCGTTGGCCACGCCGAATCCGCGAGGCGCGACTTCCTTGCCTCCACCATGTGCAGCGGATTTCGCTTTGCGGAGCTCCGTCAAGCCCGATGTGGAATGACAGATGATCCCCCTGCGCGCCGAACGACCGTCCGTCGCTGGTGACCATCGCCCGCCGAACGAGCCCCATGGGCTGAGGGAATCCGTTACCGAATGGACCGAGGCGCTGAAGCGACTCGAATGCCTCAAGTGAGATGTCGCGCGCGAACAGCTCGACATCGGGGCGGATCTCACCACCAGCGATGCCAACCGTGTGACGGGAAGCGTGC
This sequence comes from Phycisphaerales bacterium, assembly GCA_009691915.1. Classification (GTDB taxonomy): domain Bacteria; phylum Planctomycetota; class Phycisphaerae; order Phycisphaerales; family SM1A02; genus F1-60-MAGs104. Next base: position 191,120 of record SIAD01000002.1, on the reverse strand, counting down.
TCCGAAAGCGCCTCGCGAAATGCCTCGATGTTCGCCACCTTGAGGGAGAGGCCCGCCGCCGCCGCGTGACCTCCGAAGCGCTCGAGGAGATGACTACATTCTTGAAGACCGTTGAGCAGGGAGTACCCCTCGACGCTTCGCCCCGAACCGTAGGCCATCTCCCCAGCCTGCTCAAGAAGGACCGTTGGAACTCGGTTGGTCTCCGCAATCCGTGCGCACGCGATTCCGACGACGCTGCGAGGCCACCCGGGGTCAGCGAGGACGCATGCGCCGCGCGTCGTGCCGAGCCCCTCGGTCAACCGGCCTCCGGCGGACTCGACGATCTCCCGTTCAATCACTTTGCGTCGCTGATTGAGCTGGCTGAACTCGCTGGCAGTCTGGCCTGCGCGGCGTTCAATCGACTGGGTGTCGTGGCCGCGCTCATGGGTCGCGGGCAAGGCAAGGAGTTCGACCGCATCGACGGCCTTCCCGAGCCGCCCGCAGGCATTGAGCAGCGGACCGATCCCGAAACTGATGCGCTCCGCATCGACAGACTCCTTGGCAGAGATCCCGGCCTTGCGGGCAAGTGCCCGCAGTCCAGGCAGCCCGCTCGCGGCCACGCGCGAGAGTCCGAGCCGCGCGATCACCCGGCTCTGGCCAACCATCGGAACAATGTCCGCGATGGTGGCGACCGCGGCGAGCGCCAGCGTCTCGAGAAGCGTCTCGCGCATCGGCGTTGTCAGCTTGGGATTGCCCGTGTACTCGCGCAGAAACGCCCACGACACGAGCCACGCCACAGCGGCGCCGCACAGTTGGGTCGGATTGTCACCGAGACCCGGGTGCGCGATTGCTGCCGCCACCGGAAGACGCCCCCGCGGGTCGAGCGCGTGATGATCCGTGATCAGCAACTCGATGCCGAGATCGTGAGCGCGCTGCGCCTCATCGAACGCGGTCACGCCGCAGTCCACGGTGATGATTGTCCGGATCCCGCGCGCCGCAAGTTGTTCGAGCGACGCCACCGAGAGTCCATAGCCTTCCGTCGAGCGAAGTGGAACATGCGTGTGCACGCAGGTGTCGGGCCGCGCCGCCCGAATCGCATGGTGGAGAATCGCCGCGGCGCACATGCCATCGGCGTCATAATCGCCGTAGACCGCCAGCGGCCTGCCCTCGCGCACGGCCGACACGAGACGCGTCGCGACGGCGGATGCGCCCGCGAGCGTTGCGGGATCGGCGAGGTTATTGAAAGATGGCTCGAGAAACCAAGCAAGGTCACCGAGGGCGATCCCCCGCGCCAACGCGACTCGGTCCACGATCGACCCATCTCGGCACTCGGGCGGCTCAATCCATCGTTTCGTCCAGCCTTGCACTCTTGAAGAGTACGCGTCGCTCCCAGAGAGCCCCCTGCCGGGCCATCCTCCTTACCATGTTCGGCACCTCCGCACGGAGCACTCGGATGAACACTCGGCACAAGTCAATCCTCCTTTTCGGAGCGCCCGGTGTCGGGAAGGGAACACAGGGGAAGTTCCTGGGCGGGATTCCCGGCTTTCACCACCTTGCGTGCGGCGATGTGTTCCGCGCGCTCGACAAGGGCAGCGATCTCGGAAAGCAGGTCGTCTCGTACTCGACGCGCGGGGAACTCGTCCCCGACGAACTGACGATCCGCATGTGGAAGGAGCATGTCGATGGCCTCATGGCGCGCGGCATGTACCGGCCATCGCACGACCTACTGGTGCTCGACGGCATTCCTCGCAATGTCGTGCAGGCGCAGGCGCTCGATCCGGCAATCGAAGTGCTCAAGATCGTCCATCTAGGCTGCAAGGACGAGTCGGCCATGGTCGAACGGATGAAGCAACGGGCGATCAAAGAAAACCGCACGGATGACGCGGACGAACGGGTCATCCTCAAGCGATTCGATGTGTATCGACGCGAGACCGCGCCCGTGCTTGGCCGCTATCCAAGGCAGACCGTCGTCGATGTTGATGCCGCGGGATCACCTGCGCGGGTCCTGCAGCGGATTCTTGAGGTGGTGGTCCCCATTCAGGAGGCAAATTTCACTTCGGGATCGTCGGCGAGGGTGCCTTCGTAGGCTGCTGAGGCGCCTCGGGGCGGGCGCGCGCGTCGCGGTCGGCGACTTGAACCGTCGTGATAGATGCCCCCACGGGTGCGAACCGTTCATGCGCCTGGCGCAGTGCCAGAAGGCGGCGCTCGACGATCACGCTTCGCGACTGCGGTGAGAGGAGATCCTCATACTGCTCAAGTTCTGTCGCCGATGCCAGCGGCACATCAAAGGTCAGGAACTCTTCGACGAGTTGGCGGTCGTCATCCAGTCGCTGCCTGCCCCGCTCGTCCCGTAGCGGCCGCGCGACCGCGAGACGCACCATCTCTCCTGGGAGCTTCGATTGGATGATCTCGACGAGGTCAGTCGAGCTGGCGATCGGTCGGCCGTCGATCTTCTCGATCCGATCACCAAGCTTGAGCACCTTCTCGGCGGGCATCTTGGGAATGAGGAGAATCACTTCGACGCCGGGGTGGGCGAGATCCCCGCTGGGCTGCATGCGCAATCCGAGCGCGCCGCGTGGCAGCGACATTACTTTCGTCTGCGCCGCCGAGAGGAGTCGCTCGACTTGCTCTTCGCTGAGATCCCCGCGCACGAGCACGGCGAAGATCTCTTCCACGGTGACTGACGAGTCCGCCAGCTTCACCGAGGCCGCCTCGCGTCGCGCGAACTCCCGTGAGTCAAGGTCGGCGACAGTTGCAAGCATCGACGAGGTGAGCTTGACCCCGGCCGCAACCTCCGGCGACCAGAGCCTTACTACCTCGGGAGCTGGAACCGTGGGAACAGCCTGCAGTCCGCCACGAGGAATCGCTGCCACACCGCGCCCCTCGGGGGGAGCAACATTGACCGGCTCCGGCTTGATGACAGCCCCACGCTGCTTCGCCGTGGGCCTGGCGACGACCTGCGGATTGTCGTCGACTCCCTGCGCTGCGTTCTGACCCCCCGCTGTCGCCGTGGCCAACGACAGAATCGTTCCCAGCGCGCATCCACACAGGATCATCGGATGCCCATGCATGACTGGCACAGCGTAGCGATGCGCTCACGTTCGGCCCAGATCCATCCTGTCTTTTCGCGAAGGAATTGCAGGACTTGCAATCCTGGACGCTTGGCGAACACGCCGGCGATTGCGATGCGGGGAACGCACTCCGCGATCGCCGCCTCGATCATGAGACTAGGCACCGCATGGCACTCCTCGCGAGTCAGCCGCAGCGAGCTCGAGAGCGCATACCCACTAAGGAATGCTTCGATGAAGTTGAGGTTGAGCGTCGCCACCCACTCCGGGACGGGCTTGTCGCCGACCGGATGCATCCCGAACTGGAGACAGCCGTTGCCCACATCGATGACCATCTGATCGGGCCGTACTGCGTCGAAGTCAATCATCACGACGGGGTTACCCGCGACAAACAGGATGTTGCCGGGATGGAAATCGCCGTGGATGGTGGAGGCGCGCGCCTCTCGCCCGGGCGCAGCAAGCATGACGGCGGCATCATCACCGGCGATCGTGTGGCGGGTCTTAAGATCGTGCACCGCCGCGTCGATCAACTCCGCCCGCGCGGCGGGATCGGCCCCGTGGACCCCCGATCGCACTCTGGACCATGACGCAGCGACGGTCTTGCTGCGGTGGTACCCCCCAGGATGGGGTGGAGTCGCGCGCGGGCGCCAACCGCTGAGCGTCTTGTGAAGTCGCGCCAGAAACAGCCCGCTCTCGCGAGCCTCCCCCGCCGTGCGTCTGAACCGATCCCCTTCGATGAACCTGAAGAGTTCGTAGAGATGACCCTCCCATGGGACCCACGTCTCCCCACGATGCGAGCCGATCATCGCTGGTACTGGGAAGTGCAGTCCCATGAGTGCGGTCTGCACATCGTGGGTGTACGCAATTCGCGCGAGGTCCTCGGTCGAACCACTACGCCGCTTGAGGAGGTACTTCCCGCCGTCGCTGGTGGTGACAACCCCCTTGGCCAGACGGGTCGAGCCCTTGCGAAAATCGTGGACCGCCAACACTGGCCCGACTCGAAAGAGCGCAAGGACCGCCTTCACTTCCGCGCCCGAGAGTGTCGCCCGCCCCGGATCCCCCGGCCTATTCGGCATTCTGGGCCTGCTCCTTGATCCTGTCGATGGCCGTCTTGATCTGCACCACCTGGCGACTGATCTCCACATCTCCTGACTTGCTGGCGATCGTATTAGCCTCGCGCAGCATCTCCTGCGCGACGAAGTCGAGCGTGCGTCCGATGGGCTCCGTCAGTCCCTGATCCATGAGCGACTCGTACTGGCTGAGATGCCCTGCGAGGCGCGCGAGTTCCTCGGCAATGTCCGCCCGCTCCGCGAAGATGGCGACTTCGCGCAGGAGATCCTCGGGTTCGACCGACTTGCCAATCTCCGCGAGCATCGCGTCGATTCTCTGCCTGAGCCGCAGTTGGTAACTGTCTACGACACTGGGGGCGCGTTCACGGATTGACTCGACCCGTGAGCGGATCACCGATCCAAACTCGACGAGGTGCGAGCGCAACTCCTGTCCCTCGCGTTCGCGCATGACCATCACCTTGTCGCATGCTTCGTTGGCCAGCTGAATTGCCGCTGGGCGCAGTCGCTCGAGGAACATGGCCCCGCCATCTTCGACGACGACTCCCGGCAGCATCAGCAACTCCCCCGTCTCCACCTTAGATGCCGCCTCGCGCCCAAGCGTGCTCTCGAGTTGCTCCATGTACTGCTTGAGCCGGGTTCCGTCGATGCGCGCCGAGATCCGCGAGGACGCATTGGAGACTCGAAGGGTCACGATGACGCTCCCACGGACGAGCCGTCGCGTCACTACCGCCTCGAGCTCCGGCTCAAGTGCGGTGAAGTCCTCTGGAATTCGCAGTGTGCACTTGAAATGACGATTGTTGACCGACCGTACCTCGACCGCGACCAGAACTCCGTCGAGTTCGGTCTGCGCGCCACCGAATCCGGTCATTGACCGGATCATCGGAGATCAGGGAGCCCCGCCCGCAGGGGCCGGAGTTTGAGCGGGAGCTGGCGTGGGAATCGTCGCCGGTGCTGTCAGCGGCTGGTCGAGCGTGCGTACTGGTTCGGGCGAGTTCGGGGCGGGCGCTGACGCTGGCACTTTGGGAGTGGTGACTGCACCCGCGGCATCTACCGGCGGAAGCAGTCCTGGTTCGATCACTTGCTCCTCTGTGGCGGCTGGAGTTGTGGTTCCCGTCGGATCCATCACATTGAGACCGATGGCGATGAGGAGGTAGGTCACGAACGCGCCCATCGTGAGGTAGGTAAGGACATCGCCGGTCCGACCACCGAACGCCGTGTCGGTGCCGCCGCCCGACGCGCCGCCGAAAGCCTGCGCGAGACCGCCCCCCTGCGGCCGTTGCACGAGGATCACGAGAACAAGCGCGACACTCGCGAGGATGAACAGGACTATCAGAAGCTGAAACCACATGAGGGGAATTCCGATCTCTTGGCCCTCAGCGGGCCGCGACTCCGAACGCCGCAGCGGAGCAGATCGAGAGGAAGTCGGGCGCCTTGAGGGACGCACCGCCAACCAGTCCACCGTCCACCCCTGGCTGTGCGAAGAGCGCCTTCGCGTTGCCAGGCGCGAGCGACCCTCCGTATACGACGCGGGTCTCTCTGGCGAGCGCGGAATCATAGCGGGAAGTCAGCGCGTCACGGATGGCGGCGTGGGCGTCGGCGGCATCCTGTGGCGACGCTACAACACCCGTCCCGATCGCCCAGATTGGCTCATAAGCCACGACCACTCGTTGGAACTGAGCGGGGTGCACATGGTCGAGCGCGCTGACTATCTGTGCCGAGATGACTCTCGAACTGCTGCCAGCCTCTCGCTGCTCAAGCGTCTCACCAACGCACAACACACTGCTCAACCCACTCTCGAGGGCCATCAGAAGTTTGTCGGCCACAAGCGCGTCGCACTCACCCATCCGTTGACGGCGCTCGGAGTGGCCCACGAGCACCCATTGTGCGCCGCTGTCGAGGAGCATCTCCGCGCTGACTTCGCCGGTCAGCGCCCCATTCGCGTCGTTGGAAAGATCCTGGCCACCGAGGGAGATTTCGGATTCTCCTAGTGAACGGCGCACAAGGTCAAGGTATGGAAACGGCGGAAACACAACGATCTCCACTCCTTCGGCGAGATCGCCGCACCCAGCAACCAGCGCCGCGACCAAGGCCGCGCCCGAGGTGCGGTCGGTGTTCATCTTCCAGTTTCCACCGACAAATGGGCGACGAGCCATGGAGCGATCATAGGGGAGGGCATTCGGGAGAGCCTGCGCTCGTGATGCGTAGACTCACCTCTTCCATGCGCGCAACTGAGATTCGCCGAGCGTTCATCGACTATTTCCGGACGAAGGCGGGACACACTGTCACCGCGAGCAGTCCCGTCGTCCCGTACGACGACCCGACGCTCCTCTTCACCAACGCCGGGATGAACCAGTTCAAGGATGTGTTTCTCGGACGAGGATCGCGCCCCTACACGCGCGCCGTCAATTCTCAGAAGTGCATCCGCGCCGGAGGCAAGCACAACGACCTCGAGGATGTCGGCACCGATGTCTATCACCACACTTTCTTTGAAATGCTTGGCAACTGGTCGTTCGGCGACTACTTCAAGAAGGAATCGATCGCCTGGGGATGGGAATTGCTGACGAAAGAGTTTGGACTTCCCGCCGACCGCATGTACGCGACTTTTTTCGGAGGGAACGAGAAGGCCGGTCTGGAGAAGGACGAGGAGACACGCGCGCTCTGGAGCCAATTCCTCCCTGCGAACCGGGTGATTCCCGGGTCGATGAAGGACAACTTCTGGGAGATGGGTGAGACCGGTCCCTGCGGACCATGCTCCGAGATTCACTTTGACAGGATCGGAGGTCGCGATGCCACGGCACTTGTCAACGCGGGCGATCCCGATGTGCTGGAGATCTGGAACCATGTCTTCATTCAGTTCAACCGCGAGCCGGACCGGTCGCTCCGGCTCCTCCCGGCCCGTCATGTCGATACGGGAATGGGGCTTGAGCGACTCGTCAGCGTCATCCAGGACACGCGGTCCAACTACGACACCGATCTCTGGTCTCCGATCTTTGATGCCATCCGTCAGGAGACCGGTGCGCGCCGCTACGGCGGATCGCTGACCGATCCGACCGACATCGCCTATCGAGTCATCGCAGACCACATCCGCTGTCTCACCGTCGCCGCGTGCGATGGTGCGGGTCCCGGTGCGGATGGACGCTCCTATGTCCTTCGGCGGATTCTCCGACGCGCGGCGCGGCATGGTCGGCAGACATTGGGGCGAGAGGACGCGTTTCTCTATCGGTTGGTGGCGGCCGTTGACGCGACTCTAGGCGACGCATTCCCCGAGATCCGGGCCAACGCGTCACGCGCCGCGGACATCGTGCGAGCTGAAGAGGATGCGTTTGGACGGACGGTCGACCGCGGCCTCGCACTCTTTGAGGAGGCGGCTGGGCGTGCGGCACTCGTCGACGGGACTCGTCGGATCTCGGGCGATGACGCCTTCTTGCTCCACGACACCATGGGCTTCCCGATCGATCTCACTCAGGTGATGGCTCAGGAGAGGGCACTTGTCGTGGATGTCGCCGAGTACCAACGGCGGATGACCGCGGCACGCGAGATAAGTCGCGGCGGAACTGAAGCCGCGCACGCCATGCACTTCCCTCCGGATGCGATCGCGGCCCTTCAGGCCAAGGGCATCGCGTCCACCAATGACCGGGCGAAGTACAACGCGGCAGAGACTCAATCGACCCTCAGAGCGATCTGGAAGGGAGACCGATTCGTCGACTCGCTTCAGATGGGAGAACGGGGCGCACTCGTCGTCGAGGGCACCTGCTTCTACGCCGAGTCCGGTGGACAGGTCGGTGACACCGGGACGGTGGTCGCCGGTTCTGGAAACTTTTCCGTCACGGACACACAGGCGTTCGGTGCCTTCGTGCTGCACCTAGGGGAGATCACACAGGGAATCCTGAGCGTCGGCGAAGCGGTCTCCTTGCGACTCGACACGCAACGGCGCGCGCTTCTGGCGAGCAATCACACCGCGACGCACCTGCTCAATCTCGCGCTCCGGGATGTGGTCGGCGCCGATGTCGCCCAGCGTGGATCACTTGTCGCCACTGACCGGCTCCGCTTCGACTACACCTCGCGAGGGCCACTATCGCTACAACATATTGCCCAGGTCGAAACGATCGTCAACGCGCAGGTGACCGCGCAACTGGATATAGCCGCGCAGGACGCACCGCTCGAAAGTGCGCGCCGGGTGCAGGGAGTGCGCGCGGTCTTCGGCGAACGGTATCCCGATCCGGTGCGCGTCGTGTCGATCGGGGCAGCTGTCGGCGATCTGCTGACCGACCCGGAGCGCGCAGGCTGGAACGAACTGAGTATCGAGTTCTGCGGCGGGACCCATGTCACTAACACACGCGAGATCGGACCTTTCGTCCTCCAGAGCGAGAGCGCACTCTCCGCCGGTGTTCGTCGTGTCTTCGCCTTGACCGGCGAGGCCGCCGCGAATTCGCAGCGCGATGCGAGAGCGCTCTCCGATCGCATCTCTGCGGCCATGACGCTTACCGGCAACGCGCTTCACACGGAGGCGACGGAGATCGCGAGGCTTGAGTCGTCGCTAGCACTAGGAGCGTCTGCGCGTGCGGCACTCGCGCCACGGCTCGACTCACTGCGCGACCGGCTGAAGGACGCTCGCAGGGCACGCGAAGGAGCTTCCCGCGAGGGTGCGCTGGCGGATGCGCGGGCCGCGATCGAGGAGCATGCATCGGGCGCAGACCCAAGTGCCCCGCTAGTCATCGAGGTAACCGAGGCTGACAGTCAGGCGCTCTTGGCAGTCATTGATCTCGCACGGGCGAAGGCTCCGCTTGCGCCGGTTCTTCTCCTCAGCGCCCTCCATGACACGGGCAAGGTTGCGATCGCTGCGGCCTGTCCGAAAGCGGCCATCGACCGGGGCCTCAAAGCCGGAGACTGGGTCCGTGTCGCCGCCGAGGCGTGCGGCGGAAAAGGGGGCGGCAAGAGCGACCTCGCCCAAGCGGGAGGCAAGGATCCATCGAAGATCCGTGACGCGATCGAGGCAGCGGTCTCTTTCGCAGCGGCTACCCGTTGAGCGGCCAGAGAGTCAGCCTGTGTCGGGGGAGCATGAGCCGACCGTGTCGAGGACTACGCTGGTGGCATGAGCCAAGCGATCACGAGCGTCCTCCACGAGGATCGTGTGTTCGAGCCGTCCGACGCGTTCCGCCGCCGAAACCGCACCGTGCACTGCCCGGACATGGCCACCTACCGCGCGCTCTATCGGCGCTCGATGGATGACCCGGAGGGGTTCTGGGCCGAGATGGCCTCCCACTACCACTGGTTCCGCCAGTGGAACAAGGTTCTTGAGTGGGAGTGCCCCGACGCGCAATGGTTCGTCGGCGCGCGGACGAATGTCGCGTTCAACTGCATCGACCGGCAGATCGTCGCCGGTCTCGGCGATCAGGTCGCGATCATCTGGGAAGGAGAACCGACCACCACGGATCCCGACGGTCATGAGATTCGTCGACTCACCTACTCGGATCTCAAACGCGAGGTATGTAGATTCGCCAACGCGCTCAAGTCGCTGGGGGTCGGGCGCGGCGATGTCGTCACGCTCTACATGGGGATGGTTCCTGAACTCGCCATCGCCATGCTGGCCTGCGCCCGCATCGGCGCTGCGCACAGCGTCATCTTCGGAGGCTTTGCGGCCTCGGCCATCGTCGACCGCGTAGAGGATGCGAAGAGCTCCATCATCGTCACCTGCGATGGCGCGTGGCGCCGTGGACATGTCGTTCCACTCAAGGCCAGTGTCGACGAGGCGTGTGCGCGCACCACGCTGATCCGCCATGTCGTCTGCCTGAAGCGGTGCGACAACGCGATCGGCTGGACGAGTGGACGCGACCTTTGGTGGCATGAGATCTGCGCAACGCAGAGTGACGACTGCCCATGCGAAGAAATGGAGAGTGAAGACCTTCTCTTTCTGCTCTACACCTCAGGATCGACCGGCAAGCCGAAGGGTGTCCGACACACAACCGGTGGCTACATGGTGTTCACAGCGACGACCGCGCGGTACACCTACAACCTCGTCCCGGGCGAAGGTCAGGTTTACTTCTGCACTGCGGACATCGGCTGGATCACCGGGCACTCGTATGTCGTGTACGGGATCCTCCCCAACCGAGTGCCCACCGTGATGTATGAGGGTGCCCCCAACTTCCCCCAGGAGGACCGCTTCTGGGAGATGGTCGAGCGCCACAAGATCACTCACTTCTACACCGCGCCGACGGCGATACGCGCTTTCATGAAGTGGGGGGACGAGCACCCAAAGAAGCATGACCTCTCGAGCCTCATAGTGCTTGGGACGGTGGGTGAACCCATCAATCCTGAGGCGTGGATCTGGTACCACGAGACAATCGGAGGCTCCCGCTGCCCGATCGTCGACACGATGTGGCAGACCGAAACCGGTGGCCACATCATCACACCGCTCCCCGGTTGTACGCCAACCGTCCCGGGATCCTGCACACTTCCCGTCTTTGGCATCGACGCGGCGATTGTCAATGAGCGCGGAGAGGAGCTGCCTCCGAACCAAGGGGGACTCCTCGTGATCCGCCGGCCATGGCCGGGAATGCTGAGAGGCATCCACGGCGATCGTGAGCGCTACCTCGAGACCTACTGGTCAAAGGTTCCTGGCATGTATGTCGCCGGCGATGGCGCACGGCGCGACGAGCGCGGCTACTTCTGGATCATGGGGCGCATCGACGATGTCATCAATGTCAGCGGTCATCGACTGGGGACCATGGAAATCGAGAGCGCGCTCGTGTCCCACCCTGCGGTCGTCGAAGCCGCGGTGGTCGGCATTCCCCACGAGATCAAGGGGACGGGAATTGCGGCGTTCGTAACGCTGGCGCCGACACACACGGGCGCGACGAACGACGCGTTCCGCCGGGAGCTCTGTGACCATGTCACGAAGGAGATCGGTGCGATCGCACGACCCGACATGATCCGCTTCGCCGGGGCGCTTCCCAAAACCCGCTCGGGGAAGATAATGCGACGGTTGCTTCGTGACATCGCGGCAGGGAAGGAATCGATGCAGGACACCACAACGCTCGAAGACTTCTCGCTGCTGGCGCAACTGCGCGAGTCTGACGAGTAGTTGGTCCCCCTAGCCTCAGCGACATCTACCCCTACACCTTGCAGAGTGTCTCTACGAACGCTCGTCGGACCCCCGCCACGCGTTCGCGCACCGCTGAGAGAGTCCGTGCGATCTGCTCTTCGGTGGTCTCGAGAACCTCAGCGATTTCTTTGCTGGAGAGCCTCTCGATGTAGTGAAGTTCTACGACGAGCCTCTCGCAGCTCGAGAGTCCTCGTGCAACCATCGTGACTAACGGTGCTGTCTGCTCAAGCATGTGCCATCTCCATGCACTCTTGCGCTCTCGGTCGGCTACCCTGCCGTCCGTCGCCACCACTGCGGGCAGCCTAGCACTGTTCCTGAGATCGTGTCCGAAAAGTTCCGTAATTTCCTTACGTGGGGTCTCCGGCCGGCAACCTTCCGCACCTCTCTGAGACGACCCGACCATGTCGGCGAACGCTCCGACGAGTCCCGGGTCGAACTGCGAACCTGCGCAGCGGACAATCTCGTGGACTGCATCCCGGGAGGTTCTGGCCCGCGAGTACGGTCGGTTGGTGCACATCGCGTCGTAACTATCGACGACGGTGATGATTCGAGACTCGAGAGGGATCTCGTCACCGCCGATGGACGATGGGTATCCCTGGCCATCCCAACGCTCGTGATGGTGGAGCACTCCGGGGAGACTGAACCTGAGTTCGGGGAATGCGCTCAAGAGCCGATGGCCCGCGCGTGGGTGCCGCTTGATGATCGCGAACTCCTCGCTGGTGAGCGGCCCTCGCTTTCCAAGGATCTCGTCGGGGATGCCAATCTTCCCAAGGTCATGTATCTGCGCGGTTTGACGCACAGACTCGACCTGGCCCTGGTCGAGTCCGATGGCCAATGCCAGCCCGGCAGCGAGCGAGGCGACCCGTCTGCAGTGGCTCGTGGTGTCCACCTCTTTGGCAGCGATGAGCGCGGTGAGCACCTCGACCGTGTGCGTCTGTTCCATGGTGACCAGTCTTCGACCGCTTCCGATGGCAACTTCAGAGGAGTTCCAGACTTGCCAGACCCTCTGGCTAGACTCCTCCCCGTCAGATGCGAGTCCACCAGTTTGCCGCCATTCGAGCGCCTGCACACCGGGTTTCGGAGGTTTCCTGCCCGCCTTACGATGTCGTGGATCGCGTCCAGGCCCTTGGATTGGCACAGGCGAAGCCCAATTCATTCATTCGGGTTGTACGGTCCGAGGTGGACCTTGGTCCCGAACAGAACCCGTACTCGGCGGCGGTCTATGACCGCGCCTCGGAGAATCTCGAATCCCTCCTTGAGCGCGGATACCTGATTCGCGATTCAGAGCCACGGATGTATGTCTATCGGCAGTCCAAAGGAGGACGGCGCCAGGCGGGCCTCGTGTGCTCGGTCGATGTCGAGGCGTACCGAGCTGGTGACATCCGACGGCACGAACTCACTCGCCCCGACAAGGAACAGGATCGCACCGATCACATCGTGCGTTTGCAAGCCCACACGGAGTCGGTACTCCTGACGGTTGCGGACCAACCCGAGCTGGTGCGCCAACTCTCGAGGGACATGAACGATCGTCCGCTTCTTCACTTTGCGGCGAAGGATGGCGTCACGCACACCCTCTGGTTGGTGCACGACTACGCGAAATACGACTCGATCTTTGCCTCGGTGGGGCGGCTCTACATCGCCGATGGCCATCACCGCTCCGCGGCTGCACTCCGTGCTGCAGAGAGATTCGATGGCGCGCGCGACCCGGAGTCGCAGCGATTTCCGGCGGTCATCTATCCGTCGGAGGAACTCCTGATCCTCCCCTACCACCGGCTCGTGCGACTCTGTGGCACGATGACATCCGCGCAGGTTCTCTCGGCACTGGGTGGGATCGGGAGTCTCAGCGCGATCGCTGATCCTGGAGATCCGCTTCCCCGCACGCGCGGGTTCGTCGCGATCTATGCCGACTCGGCGTGGTGGTCCCTGCGGCTGCCATCCCCGTCCCGAGATAGCCCCCTCGACACTCTCGATGTCAGCGTTGTCTCGCGTCAGCTTCTCGCCCCGATCCTCGGGATCCACGATGAGCGCGCAGACGAGCGCCTGTCCTTCTTGGGTGGATGCACCGCCGCTGAACTCGCCGCCGCGGTCGATGAGGGTCGCGCCGACATCGCGTTCGCGATGCACGCCACATCGATCAACGAATTGTTGGCTGTCGCTGACCAAGGGCTCATCATGCCTCCCAAGTCGACCTGGTTCGACCCGAAGATCCGCAGCGGACTGTTCATCCATGGATTTGGTGCGCGCTCTGCGGGCTAGGATGCTCGGATGCACCCACCCGACGCCGATGCGTCCGCTGTTCCGCTCTCCCTCGTTGCGCGGATCCTCGTCGTCGACGAGTTTGGCACCGCGGGACTAGATGCACTCCGGGCTATCGGGTGCGACGCCATTCACAATCGTGCACTCAGTGCGTCCTCCCTGGCGTTGGCGATCCGTGACCTCGAGCCGGACATCCTGGTCGTCAAGTCCATGCGCGTCAGCGATGAGGCACTCGCATCTACGGATCGGCTCGGCCTTGTCGTGTGCTGTGGGCAGACAACGGACTCCATTGATGTGGCAGCCGCCAGCCGACGCGGGGTCTTCGTGTCGCACTGCCCGGGCCGGAGTGCGGCGGCGGTCGCCGAACTTGCCTGGGGATTGATCATCGCCTGCGATCGCAGGCTTCCCGAGTCGGTGGCGTTGCTGCGCACAGGGGCGTGGGATCCGCCACAGGGCACTCCGCCCGAGGGGCTTGCCGGACGAACCCTTGGGATTGTCGGGCTGGGAAATGTCGGGCAGGAGATCGCCACACGCGGGATCGCCTTCGGGATGCATGTCGTGGCTTGGAGCCGCCACATCTCTGAGGAGCGATGCGACGCGCTGGGAATCGACTACTGCGCGAATCTCGTCAACCTCGCCAAACTATCCGATGTCGTCAGCGTCAGCGTCAGTGCCAACGAGGAGTCCGAGGGACTTCTGGGTGAGAAGTTCTTCAACGCGGTCCGACCAGGCGCCTCGATCATCAGTACGAGCCCACCCTCGGTGATCAACGAGTCCGCGCTACTAAATGCCGTCCGCACAAAGGGAGTGAAGGCCGGGCTCGACCTCCATCAAGTTGAACCAGAGGCCCGCTCCCGACCCACGCTCGTGGCGCTGCTTCGCGAGAGCACCGTATTTGCGACGAGCCAGCCGGGGGCGCACTCGCGCCAAGCCCGCGAGGCTATCGATCAGGATGTCGTCAGGACGGTGCGACAGTGGACCGAGAAGGGTTCCGCTGTCGGCTGCATCAACCGCACCCGGGCCACGAGCGCAGTCACACTGCTGCATGTGAGGCACCTCAACCGGCCGGGTGTGCTGGCGGGGGTCTTCGAAGTACTCGGTAGTTCAGGAGTTAACATTGAAGAGATGGAGAATGTCATCTGTGCCGGTGGCGTCGCCGGAATCGCGCGCATCCATGTGAACGCCACGCCAACCGAGGGACAGATCACGGCGATCCGTGCGCGTGAGCATGTCCTCGGGGTCACCGTGCAGGCGATCCAGAACGAATCCGACGGACTATGACACGCCTCGCGCGCCCGGCACCGCGAGAGCGGATGTGGAACTTCTCGGCGGGCCCCGCGGTCATGCCGCTCGAGGTCCTTGACCAGTTGCGTCGCGATCTTGTCGATCTCGATGGCACCGGTGTCGGGATCCTCGAGCACAGTCATCGGCAGCCGACCTTTGATCGCGTCCTCGAGGAGTCGATGGCGGCCTGTCGCACTCTCGGTGAGATCCCCGATGACTACGAGATCCTCATGCTGCCTGGGGGTGCAACACTCCAGTTCTCGCAGATCGCGCTGAATCTCCTCGCCGACGGCGCCACCGCCGACTACCCGGACACCGATGTTTGGAGCGCGAAGGCGATCATCGAGGCGCGGGCGTCGGTGAAGGCACACATTGCCGTCATTTTTGAAGGCACGACCTTTCGCTACGACCATGTCCCGACCGACTCGGAAATGGTTCCGACCCCCGGCGCGGCGTACCTTCACTACTGCTCGAACAACACCGTCCACGGCACGCGTTACCCGCTACCCCCGAAGGCGGCACCGGGTGTGCCGCTCGTCTGTGACGCGAGCAGCGAGATCTTCGGACGGCCCCTCGACTGGGCTCCCCACGGACTCGTCTACGCCGCTGCCCAGAAGAACTGTGGTGTGGCCGCGATGACGATCGTGATCGTTCGCAAGGATCTGGTTGAGCGGTCTCCGCGTGCGCTGCCAACCATGATGTCGTACGCGGCCCACGCGATGGCGGGGAGCAGACTCAACACGCCACCAACCTTCGCCATCCACACTGCGGGGCTCGTGTTCCGCTGGATGATTGCACAGGGAGGAACCCGCGAGTTCGACCGGCGCAACGCCGCCAAAGCGTCGCTTCTCTACCGGGTGATCGACTCGTCCAATGGCTTCTACCGAGGGTTGAGCCGCCCGGAGTGCCGCAGCGACATCAATGTCTCGTTCCGGCTTCCGAGCCGGGAGCTCGACGCACGGTTTGCCCGGGAGGCGGCGGACCAAGGCTTCGATGGACTTGCGGGACACAAGGACGCGGGCGGGGTCCGCGCATCCATGTACAACGCGCTTCCGACGGAGGCCGCAAGCGCGCTCGAGCAGTTCATGCGCGAGTTCGCCCGCGTCAATGGCTAGTTCATCACGCCCTTCACGCCGAGGATGATCATCTGCACGCTGATGCAGACGAGGATGAATCCCATCACCCTGCTGACTGCGGCCATCCCGCTGACCCCAAGGACACGCACGAACCACCTCGTACTCAAGAGGATCGCCAACGACCCCCCCGTCGCAACGAGAATCGCAACCGTGTCGCCCACCATCGCTTCGCCGATCGCATGGCTCGCGTCGCCGGACTTCGTCAAGACAAGGGTCAGCGCGCCAGGGCCCGCGACCAGCGGCATCGCCAGAGGGAAGAAGGAGCAGTCCTTCCGACGCAGGTCGTCCGACTGCTCCTCGCGGGTCGACCTCGTTTCCTCGCGCATCGAGAGCAGATCGAACCCGATCTTCACGAGAATCAACCCTCCGGCCACGCGCACTGCGTCGATGGTGATCCCGAAGAAGTGCATGATCTGCCCCCCGACGAAGTAGAAGATGAGCAGCAGGACTCCCGCATACAGGTGCCCGCGCCAGACCTGGTGCGTCCGATACTGGGGAGTGTCCCCATCGGTGATCGCAATCAGAATTCCAATGTTCCCCAGCGGATCCATAATGGCGAAGAGCGCGACAACGGTCATCAGAAACTCTGTCACCACGGGACTCACGCGGGCAGTCTAGCCCGCGGCGTTAGCGGATCGGTCGGATCCAGATGTTCCGAAACTCGATGTACGCCCCCTCGGACTGAAGTCCGATGGGTCCTGCTCCGCCCTTGCACCCCGAGGCGACATTCTGGAGTTCGCCGTTGACGCGCAGCTCAAGTTGCTCACCCGTGAGTCGGATGTCATATCGATTCCACTCCCCCAGTGGCTTCTCGTTGCTTGGGTGCGCCTTGGCGGTGTGCCGCCCCTCGGTGCGCGAGGCATCGGTGATCATCGGAAAGTCGCCGATGTTCCAGATGTCCCCAGCGCTACCGCTCTGAAGTTGCGCCTCCATTGATCGTGGCCAAATTTGGTCGGGTCCCTCCATCCGAAGGAGGACCCCGGAATTGCCGGCCCCTTTCGCGGGATCGAACCGCCACTCGAGCGAGAGTTCGAAGTCCTCGTAGAAATCCTTCGTCTTGATGTAGCCCGCGGGAGTCCCCTCGCAGATGAGAACACCATCCTTGACCGACCATGTACTTGCGGGGTCCCCAGGAGTCCCCGGAAACACGATCCAATTCTCCGTCGACTTCCCATTGAAGATCCCGATGGGACGCTCCGGGCAGAGCACGTAGCCCCCGCCTCTGTAACCAGTGCTCTCACACCCGACCATTGTGGCAGCCGCGGCGAGTGCCAGAACCATTCGACGCGCCGAGCCGCCGTGCGTCACTCCGTCGACCGCCTGAGTTCGTCCTCAGCACTCGACCAGTTTTGGCTCTCGGTTCCGCCGTGCTGCAGCCACCTGTGGTAGGCGGCCACCTGGATCTGGTCAAAGGTCGGACCGACATCGTCGGTCGACCAGATCAGCGGAGAGGTCTCGATGATCGACTTCTGAAGCACGGCAGTCGCTTTCTTAGTCACGCGCAATCTCTTGCCCCGGAGCGGCGTCGGTTTGGCCTTCGCGCGCTTCGCCTTCACGACTGACTTCGCCTGCGCTTTCGTCGCGGACTTCGACTTGATGGGCGCGGCCTTGGAGCCACCGCGAGTCACTGCTTTGGGGGGCGTGCGACGGCTCGTCTTCTTGGTGTGTTTCGCCACAGAGTCAAGTTAGCACACTAGGGGTCGTTCACGAACGGCTCCGGAGTTCCGAGTGCCGTGCGCCCGAAGGGAATCGTGGCTAGTTGGCGGGTCGCGCAGTAGTCCAGAGCACCCATCCGGCCGACCGAGCGTACCCGCGCGGGGTCGATCCGACCGCGCATGTCGAGGATCGCGTCCTCAAGATGGAGGTGGACGACTTGACCGATGACGATGTTGCCGCCCCCGGCGATGCCAGGATTGAGCCGTACCACGCGTAGCGTCCGACACTCGAATGTCGCCGGACTTTCCGCCACGCCCGGCGGCGAAACTACCTTGGACTGTCGTTGCGTGAGCCCGGATAGCACGAACTCGCTGTCGCCATAGGGGAGGTGCTCGGAGCAGGAGACGGCGCGTAAGAGCATCCCCTCGGAGCAGAGGCTGACTGTGAACTCCCCCTGCCCCCCTTCGTCGGGCGGCTTCGCATTCCTCAACGAGTCCTTCTCGGCTCCATCGTCGCGGTTCGCGGGGCAGAACAGCAGCGTCATCGGGTCGGAGCCGCATCCATTGAAGAACGAGAATGGAGCGAGATTGAGATCGCCACCAGCACTCGCACAGGTGCCGACCAAGGCGATCGGTCTGGGCGTGATGAGCCCGATGAGCAGTCGATATCGATCGGCGGCTGAATGCTCCTTCGGATCGAACTCCATCGACGACACGGTACCCCCATCCGAAGTCGTCGTTACCCTGCCCCCCAATGACTTCGGCCTACGAGTACGACCTCATCGTGATCGGCAGCGGCCCGGCCGGGCAATCCGCGGCGATCCAGGCGGCCAAACTCGGAAGGCGCGTCGCACTTGTCGAGAAGCGCACCGGATTGGGTGGAGTCTCCACTCATCTGGGAACGCTCCCGTCCAAGACATTCCGCGAGGCGGTCCTCGCGCTCAAGCGCGACACAGTCCAACGCGCACTCCATGCCGCGGGGGCTGATCCGATCAAGCTCACGATGCCGATGCTGCTGGATAGGGTCCAGTCAGTCATCGACGAAGAGCAGCAATTGGTGCGGGAGAAACTGGCCCGAAACGATGTCACTATCGTGCGCGGATTTGCCTCGTTCGTCGACGCCAACACCATTTCCGTCGACAGTCCGGCCGGTGACAGGCACATGACGACCTCATTCATCATGCTGGCCTGCGGGACTCGCCCGGTGATTCCGGCAGGATGCCCCGACCAGACTCAGGAAGAGCATCCACGGGTCATCACCAGTGACAATGTTTCGTCGCTCACCGAGATTCCGAAGACGATGATTGTCGTCGGGGGCGGTGTAGTCGGGATCGAGTACGCCTCGTTCTTCGCCGAGCTTGGAACAAGGGTCACGCTGGTCGAACGGACCGAGCGGCCGATCTCGTTCATGGATCACGAGACCATCGAAGAGATGATCCACAGTCTCCGGATCCTCGACATGATCTTCCGGTGTCAGGAGACGGTCACCAAGATCGCCTGCGTGGACGAGAGCCCGAGGCGCGTCGTGATCGAACTGGCCAGCGGCAAACGGATGGCGGCCGATGTCGCGCTCATCTCGGCGGGCCGTCAGGGATGCACGGAGGGCCTCCACTTGGAGTGCGCCGGATTGGCCGCAGATGCAAGGGGGCGAATCGAGGTCGATGACTGCTACCGCACGAAGGTGCCTTCGATCTTCGCGGCCGGCGACCTCATCGGGTTCCCCGCGCTGTCCGCCACCAGCGCGGCGCAGGGACGGATCGCAGCCTGCCACATGTTTGGTGAACCAGTGGCACCTATGGGCGACGACTACCCGTTCGGGATCTATGCGATCCCCGAACTCTCAAGCGCAGGGGCTTCCGAGCAGAAGTTGACCGCCGAGAAGGTCCCGTACGAGATCGGGATCGCGCGCTACAGCGAGATCGCGCGAGGCAAAATCTCGTCCACCAACGACGGCTTTCTGAAGTTGATCTTTCACCGCGACACGCGCCTGCTGCTGGGCGTGCACATTCTCGGCTCGAATGCCACTGAACTCGTCCATGTCGGCCAAGCGGTGCTGAGACTCAAGGGCGGTCTCGACTTCTTCCTGTCGAATGTCTACAACTACCCGACCTACGGCGAGTGCTACAAGGTCGCGGCACTCAACGCTTCCAACAACCTGCGCAACAACGCAAACCTGGGATCGTGACGAGCGCCCTGGGGTTCACTCCGCGATCTGTGGAGCCCCCAGCGGACGGATCCAGATGTTCCTGAACTTTATGGCATCTCCGTGGTCCTGAATGCGGATCGGTCCCGCCTCGGGATGCGCGGTGTACTTGGCCCGTGCCGCGTGGGCCGTCGCGCCAAGCATCTCGACATCGTCCTGAGCGAGCACGCCGTTGAAGAGCAGGGTCACCGACGCCGCTCGCACAGTGCCGGCAGCCGCGTCAAACCTTGGTCCGCGAAAGACGATGTCGTAACTGTTCCACTCACCCTGGGCCCGGCAGGCATTCACAAGTGGCGGGTACTGACCGTAGAGCGATCCGGCCATGCCGTCCGCGTAGGTCTTGTTTCCGCTTGAGTTGAGAATCTGCACCTCGTACTGGGACAGGAAGAAGATGCCGCTGTTGCAGCCGTGCTGACCCTCGCAGCGGAGTTCCTTGGGAATCATCCACTCGAGATGAAACTGGCAGTCGCCAAAGGACTGCTTCGTCTGGATGTCGCCGGAGCCCGGGGCGATCGTCGCAACCCCATCCGCCACCTTCCACTGGGCTGGGGAGTCAGCCCACGCCTTCGTCCAGGCGTCGAGGTGTGTGCCACCGAAGAGGACAATCGCATCGCTTGGCGGAGTGACGAGGCAGGTTTCGCCGACGGTGACGATGGTGGGCTGAGGTCGCGCCATGTCATGGACCGAGTACTTGAACTGCGGCCCCTGGGTCGTAGCCGCGGCCCCACCAACGCCAACCGCGACTCCGACGAGAGCGATCGCACGCCAATGGGATCTGGTAGCGGTGGGAAGACCTCGTTTGGTCGGGTCGCACTCTGAGCGTGGGATCATCTGAGAATCTCCGGGGGAATGACTGCGGTGCACTTGCATCGATGCCGAAACGATTCATACTCTAACCCTAGCGGCAGCCGTGTGCCGCCGTCCCTGCGCGAGGAGCCATTGCGCTCCTGATGGTCGCCGGGCTCGTCTCGCGCCGTCGCCGCTGATCGGCGCGCACGATCCATGGGGGGAACCGCCGATGGCTCGTCCAGCGGCGGTTTTTTGTATCGCTGACGCTGGTCAATCGCGCACGCGCTTGCGGTACAAATTGGCGTCATGGTCGTCAAAGCCGTCAGGCCATGGTCGGCAGGCCCTTCCGGGGCCAGCGGACGCAGCGCACGCATCGCGCTCGTCACGCTGACAGCGATCAATCTCGTCAACTACCTCGACCGCTACCTCGTTGCAGGAATCGTCGATCCGCTCAAGAGAGAATTCGGCGCAACTGACGCAGACATCGGTCTCCTCACGAGCGCGTTCCTCCTCGTCTACATGGTGGCGTCGCCTGTCTTCGGAGTCCTCGCGCGCAAGACGAACCGGACTCTCATCCTCGCGATCGGCGTCTTCGTCTGGAGCGTCGCGACGATGGGCGGCGGGTTCGCCGCGACCTTCACGCAACTTCTCATCGCACGGGCCCTCGTCGGGATCGGCGAGGCCGCGTACTCGACCGTCGGACCGGCACTGCTCTCTGACCACTACCCGCCGCGAAGCCGACCCGGCGCGCTCAGCATCTTCTATGCCGCGATCCCGGTTGGGACCGCCCTCTCCTACATCGTCGCGGGGCTTATCTCGTCGCACTGGGGGTGGCGCGAAGTTTTCTTCGCCGGGGGCATCCCTGGCATTGCGCTCGCCTTCGTGTGCCTGAAGTTGCGTGAAGTCCCACGGGGCCAGCATGACCTTCCCTCCTCGGAGCGTGCGCTCTCGAGCGGATCCATCGGCGCGACGATTGCCGGAGTCGCTAGAAGCCGCGACTACCTCTTTGCAGTCGCCGGATATTGCGCGTTCACCTTTGCATTCGGCGCACTGGCAGTGTGGACCCCGAACTATATGCAGACGGTCCGCGGATGGACACCGGCAGCTGCCACGACGGTGTTCGGCGGAGTTCTCGTGGCGTCAGGATTCGTCGGCACGCTCGGTGGAGGCTGGGCGGCGCGCGCACTTGGCGGAGGACGACGGGGCTCGCTGCTTCTGTGCTCAGGATGCCTCCTCGTGGCGATCCCCGCAGCATGCGCGGTGCTGTATACGACAAGCCACTGGTCCATCGTGACCGGGCTCGTGATCGCCTCTACATTCTCGTTCGCCACGCAGGGACCTGTGAATGCCGTCATCGTCAACGCCGTCGACGCAAGCCAGCGACCGCTCGCCATCGGAATGAGCGTGCTGCTGATCCATCTTCTGGGTGATGTGCCAAGCCCGTGGCTCGTTGGCGAGATTTCGGATTCAGGAGCTGGGATGCCTGTGGCGATGGCTGCGGTGCCAGTGGCCATGCTCGTCGCGAGTGCGATCTGGTTCGTCGGGGGCATCCGCCGTTGATCGGCCACCCCGCCCCCAGACCGCAGTGGCGGCGGTCGCTTCGATGGACTGCCGTCGCCGCATTCGCGGCGGCAGTCATGGCGATCTTCGACAAGGAACTGGCGCTCTATGGCGCTGGACTCTCGTGGACGATCGCCGACGCTTCCCATGTGCTCACGGAGTTCGGCGAGGGGCAGTGGGTCGTCATCCCCGCAGTAGTGCTGTTCCTCTGGGGGTGGCGCAGCGGCCGGGACAACCTTGCACGCTGGGCGTTTCTCCTGGGCGTCTCAGTGGGCTCAAGCGGTGCGATCGCCAACCTCCTCAAAGTGGTCTTTGCACGATGGCGGCCGATGGCCTTTATCGAGGGAGACCAGTTCGGATTCGAATGGTTTGCCACGGGGAGCGTGCGCGCAAGTTTTCCCAGCGGACACGCCACAACGGCGGGAGCTGCAGCGCTGGTCCTCGCGCTGTGGTTCCCCTCATGGCGGTGGCCGATTCTCCTCCTCGGCATCGCCATCGCCGCGACTCGGGTCATCCTCGGAATGCACTACCCAACGGATGTGATCGCGGGATGGACCATCGGCGGTCTCTGCGTCACCTTCGCTCTGTGGATCTGGTGGCGAGCGAGCCCGTCGACCGTGCCCATCGCCATGGGAACAGGACTCCCGCGAACTCCCGTCGCGATCGCCTGGACGGCAATCATCCTCGGGACGCTGATGCGTGTCCTTGCCGGAGTATGGCTTCCTCTGGGAATCGACGAGGCATACGAGGTGGCCACCTGCAAGTCCGTCGTGCTTTCAGGCTTTGATCACCCGCCGATGGTGTACTGGCTCGCGCGGCTCGGGCTATTCATCAACGGCACGGGGCCGGTCGAAGCGATCTGGATCCGGCTCCCGTTCATCGCGCTCTTCGCGCTCACCTCATGGTTCGCGTGGCGGCTGGCATCGCTCGTGTTCTCCCAGTCCGCAGGCGCGTGGGCGGTCGTGGTGTTGAATCTGTCGGCGCTCTTCTCGTTGGCTCATGGTGGGTGGGCACTCCCCGATGGCCCGCTGATGGCCGCAGTACTCGCCATGGCTCTCGTCCTCGCACGCGGCGGCGTCGTCGGACCACTTCAGGGCACGACCCTTCCATGGGGACCGTGGACAACCTGGCTCTGTGCCGGATTCGCCCTTGGCATTGCCGCGCTCTCGAAGTATCAGGCGGCGATCGTCGGAGTTTCGGTGTTCGCGTTTCTGCTCTCGACCCCGACGGGGCGGCGCACACTCGCGCATCCACCCGCATGGGTTGGTGCCGCGATCGCGGTATGTCTTGCGATGCCTGTTGTCATCTGGAACGCCGACAACGGATGGACATCACTTCGCTTTCAGGGCGCGCGCGCCGCGAGCGAAGGTGGGTTCCACCCACTCAGCATGCTCGGGCTCCTTGCAGCGCAGGCCGGGATCATTCTTCCATGGATCTGGGCGCCGCTGCTCTTTGAGTGGGTGAAGGCTCTCAGAGTCGGCCGCGCGAACCAAGCCACATGGTTCTTCGCCTCGATGGGCGGGATCCCTATCGTTCTCTTCCTGGTGATCTCCGCGTGGAGTCCGAAGGGACTGCCGCACTGGTCGGCGGTCGGGTACCTCTTCCTCTTCCCACTACTTGGCGTCGCCACCGCACATGAACTCGCGAAGGGCCGGCGCGCCCTCGTGCGCAACTGGCTTGTCTTCTCGACCGTGATGCTCGTCACCATAGTTCCCATCGGTGTCTCTCAGGCTGCGTCGGGGTGGCTGACGCGTGCAGTTCCGCTCTCGTCTGCGGCGAAGGATGCGACGCTCGAAGCCCTTCCGTGGGGGAGTGTGCGGACATACATCGAGCGGCGGATTGCCACGCGCATTGCGCTCAATGCGGTGTTCTTGGTGCCGTCAGGGCCGAAGCCACAGTTCACGGACGCAACTATCGCGGACCCATGCGTTGAGGATCTCCCGTCAGTCGAGCCCGCGCCGATCACAGAGGCCTATACGCCGCCGACTGCAAGCCCATCCACCTGGATTCGAACACCACCAAAGGTAACTCGGACCCCGCGCGAGATCGAGGTCGATCCACCAATCCATCCGCTCGATGTCGATGTGCTTTCGCGCTGCGGCGACGAGGGGCTGGCAGTGGGACGGTTCTTCCTGGCGGGAGTTTCCTGGCGAGACGCCGGAAAACTCGCCGTGGCAGTCGAAGGGCTTGGGATTCCCGTCGCCTGCCTCTCCGAGGATCCGCGGCAGTTCAAGTGGATGACTGATCCGCAGTCGCTTCAGGGGTTTGATGCGCTGGTGTTCGCATCGGCCGCCGACGCCGCGGCGGCCGAGCGCGCACTCGCGGGCCAATTCCGCTCGATCGCGCCGATCGCCGTGATCCGCCTCAATCGAGGGACGAGCATCGCCCAGCAGATCACCGTGTTATGTGCGATCGACTTCGAGCCGCCGCGCGAAGACGACGCCCGCTAGCCCATCATCGGGACGAAGTCGAAGCCCGCCCGATAGGTTGGGCGCACCAGTGCGTTCGCCGCGTCCGAATTCTTGAAGCGCATTGCCGCATGGTCGTACTCAAGATCGACCCCTGTGACTCGACCGCCGATCACTCCCAGCAGCACAGCCTCGTTTACTTCCGACGCCAAGTCGAAGTTGGCAATGGTCTTCCCCTTGCCGAGAATCGCATCGACCCACGCATGCCAGTGGTTGTAGTCCGTCATTGCAGGAGCGATGAACTCGGCCGCTCGCGCGGTTGGATACGCCTGCGGAGTGCCCGAGCACGGAATGATGATCGTTCCCTCGGTGCCGACGGCGAGGATGCATCCGTCCGGACTGATCTTCCCGAGGTCGATGCCCGCAGGAAGGTGTGGCGATACGGAAGGGTTGGGGAGCCGACCGCCGTCGTACCAAGTGAGCGGAAGGGTCCTGTTGGCGTACTCCCCGCCCGCGAAGGTGATTGTCACGGTCTCGCTGTTGGGGAACTCGTCATCCGTGAGCCCTTCGGAATTGCCGCGAACGCCGATCGGAGTGCCCATCGTGAGGCCGAGGAAGGGCGCGTCCATGAAGTGGCAGGCCATGTCGCCGAGCGCGCCCGTCCCGAAGTCGAAGAATCCGCGCCATCGGAAGGGAGCGTAAACATCGGTCTTGTACGGCCTCAGCGGGGCGCAGCCGAGCCAACACTCCCAGTTGAGCCAGTCCGGCACAGGATCGCTCCCCGTTGGGCGCGGGTGCCCCTGCTCCCACCATCCTGCGGGTCGATCGGTCCAGATGTGGATTTCGACGACCTTGCCGAGCAGCCCCGACTTGAGCAGCGCGATCCCCTGCTGTCGTCCCGCTGATGCCTGCCTCTGAATCCCCATCTGGGTGACCACCTTCTTGTCCCGCGCCATCTTCCGCATCGCCCGAGTCTCGGCGATGGTGCGCGTCAGTGGCTTCTGGCAGTAGCACGCCTTGCCAAGATTCATCGAGAGCAACGCGATGGGCCCATGATGATGGTCTGGCGTCGAGATCGTCACCGCGTCGATCGAGTTCCCCATCGACGCGATCGCCTCCCGGTAATCGCTGTAGATCTTCGCGCCCGGGAATTTCTCGTGCGCTGCCCCGAGGCTCTGTGCATTGACATCGCAAAGACCGGCGATCTCTACCATTGGGTGTGAGGCGACCTGTGGGATGTCGCTTCCTCCCATCCCACCCACTCCGAAGCTCATCACGCGCACCTTGCCATTGGGGCTCTGGCTTCGGCGCGCGGCGGAGCGCGGCTTGGGGGCTCCGAGTGCCGATCCGCCCGCGGCAAGCGCGGCGGCCGAGGCAAGTGTGCCAGCGAGGAAGCTGCGTCGGTCGATGGGAGGGAGTGTGCTCATGCGTGCACTGTCCCCCATCGCTCGCCCTCGGTCAACCCCGCGAGAAACGGTTTTCGCGGAGGAAGTCGATGGCGTGCCTCGTCGAACCCTCGAGCGCGAGTTCCGCCAGCGCCTCACCGATGACTGGGGCGAACTTGAATCCGTGCCCGCACAGGCCGATTGCGGTGTAGACCGGTCCTGCCCCGATACGGTCGATGATGAAGTGATCGTCGGGAGTGTTCGTGTACATGCACACCGATGTCGCCGTGACAGTCCCTCCGGCGCCGGGCACCGCGCGTGCAAGGGCCTGTGAGAGTTCTTCGCTTTCTGCGGCGGTGACGCTGCGATCGAGCGTGTCGGGATCGCAGGCGCTCCCCCCTCCGTGCAGCCCGACTTTGACACCCAAAGGCGTGGCCTGATCGGAGGCCATCGGCACTCCGTAGATCGGTCGGCCCGCTTCACGCTCTACGAAGAATGCCGGAAGCTTGTACTCGCTGCACTGCTGCGGATTCGTCGGCGTGATCCACGCGATCACCTGCCTGGTGTTGTGAAGGCGAATGGATGGCAGGCCGCTCATCGAGGCGGCCCACGCTCCCGGGCACAGAATCAGGGCCTTCGTTTTCTCGATGCGTCCCTCGATGGCCACTTCGACCAACCCCTCGCATTCGCGCCAACTTTCACAGCGCACCCCGACTCTCAGGCACGCGCCGCGCCTCTGCGCGCTCTGAGTCATCGCCACGATGGCCCGCTCGGCACGGAGGAATCCTGCGCCGGGCTCGAAGAGATACTCATCGACTTCCTCGCGGCATCCCGCAAGCGCACCGAACCGCTCGCCGATCGTCGCGGGCGCGATCGACTCGATTGCGATGCCGTGGATCCGTGCCGACGCCTTCACCCCGGCGAGAACCTCGCTCGACGCTCGGCCGCCATAAACGACGCCGCACGGATGGACGATCCGCGTCCGCGATGCAAGCTCGATCTCACGCCACAGGTCCCGCGAGCGCACGAGAAGCGGCACATAGGCAGGATGCTCAAAGTAGGCGTAGCGGACGATCCTCGAACCGCCGTGAGAACTCCCGAGATCGTGGCCGATCCAGTGCCGTTCGATCCCAAGGACGCGCGCGCCGCGCGAGGCCAGGCACCAGAGCGCCGCGGCGCCCATCGCCCCGACTCCGACCACGATCGCGTCCCACGGGGGTTTCATTCCCTTGATTATCGTCTCATCTCGGCCTCGTATGGAGATGCGGTCCCAATGTCGTGGCGCCTTCAGAATCCACCCTACAATGATCGATTCGTCGGTTCTGAGGGCTCTCCCCCCCTCAATCCGCTCAGCCATGTCCAACTCCCCGACCCCCCCCGAGACCAAGCAGCCCGGCACGAGTGCCGTAATCACCCCAGGGCGAACTGCGCTGGCCGGACTCACAATGGGGGCGCTTGGAGTGGTCTTTGGCGACATCGGAACGAGCCCCCTCTACGCATTCCGCCAGGGCTTTGTCGTCCCCGGCGCGGACTCCGTCACCTCACCGGCGATCTTCGGGCTCATCAGCCTCTTCTTCTGGACGCTCGTGACGGTCATCGGAATCAAGTACTGCTTCTTTATCCTGCGGGCTGACAATCGTGGCGAGGGCGGAATCTTTGCCCTGCTCGCGCTGCTTCCCAACCCAGACGATCCCCGGGTCTCCAAACTCCCGATGACCTACATCGTGGTCGCGTTGACCGGCGCAGCGCTGCTCTATGCCGACGGGCTGATCACCCCCGCGATCTCTACCCTCTCGGCCCTCGAGGGGTTGAAGGGTCGAGTGTCGCCGGTGGGCGGTGCCGAGCGATGGGTGTTCACCGAGGGGATGATCATGGGTGGCGCGCTGCTGGTGCTGATGGGCTTGTTCGCAATCCAGCGGATGGGTACTCACTTCATCGGACGGCTCTTCGGACCAGTCATGCTGGGCTGGTTCGTTGTGATCGGCGTGCTCGGTGGAGTCAGCGTTGCACGCACTCCTGAGGTGCTCTACGCGCTCAATCCTGTCTACATCGCCGATGCCGTGACCGCGTCGTTCTCAGCAACGATCACGGTGCTGGGCGCGGCCATGCTCTGCATCTCGGGGGGCGAGGCCCTGTACGCCGACCTCGGTCACTTCGGGCGCAAGCCAATCGTCCTGGCGTGGTACGGAGTAGCAATGCCTGGTCTCCTGCTCAACTATCTCGGGCAGGGCGCGCTGCTCATGCGTGACCACCACGCGATCACCAACCCGTTCTACGCACTCGCTCCGGAGTGGGCCGTTGTTCCGCTGGTCGCGCTCGCGACCGCCGCAGCGATCATCGCCAGTCAGGCGATCATCACGGGAATGTTCTCGCTGACCCACGCGGCGATCCTCATGGGATTCCTGCCTCGACTCAGAGTGGTCCACACTTCGGATAACAGTTCCCAGATCTATGTGCCGGCGATCAATTCGATTGCGGTGGTTCTGGTGTGCCTCGTCGTGCTCACCTTCGAGACCTCCGACAGCCTGGCGCACGCATACGGCCTCTCGGTCGCCGGAGGCATGGTGATCGTGACGCTTCTGTACGCGCTCCTCATGCGCGGCCACCGAGGCTGGGGCGTCGTGCGCTTCTGGATGTTCATCGGGATCTTCCTGACTATCGACCTGCTGTTCTTTGCCACCAATGCCTTCAAGATCCCCAGTGGTGGATGGCTCACGCTCGTAGTGGCGGCCGCCCTTCTCTATGTGATGCTCACCTGGCTTCGCGGCAGGCAAGTCATGACCGAGCGGTTCTCGAGACAGATGCTCGGCTACGACCATCTGCTCAACAGTCTGCAGACTCATCCGGTTCCGCGCGTCACCGGAACGGCCGTGTTCATCACGCCTCAGGCCGAAGGACTGCCACCGACGCTCCTCCACCATCTCAAGCACAACAAGGTTCTGCACGAGCAAGTCGTGATCATGTCGGTGCAGTCGACCTCTGTCCCCTTTGTTCCCGCCGAGGAGCAGGTCATCGCGACGGAGCTGCGCGACGGATTCTGGACGCTGACGGCGCGGCACGGGTTCCTGCAAGCGGCGGATGTTCCACGCATGGTGCGCATGGCGGCCGAACAAGGGCTGGAGGCGAGCGAAGGCACGACCACCTACTTCCTGGGCCGCACGATCGTCACACCGCGCGGGCGCTCGAGGATGCCGGCCTTCCAGAAGCGGACCTTCTGCTGGCTCGCGCAGATCAGCTCCAACAATCCGCTCTACTTCTCGATTCCTCCCGGCCGCATGATCGAACTCGGGGTCCAGATCGATGTCTGAGATGACGGGGGGCGCGCCATTGTGGGCCTGGGTCGCGCTAATCGGCGGTGTCGCGCTGTTCTTGATGGTCGATTTGCTGGCGATGCATAGGCACCCGCAGGTAGTCGGGTTCCGCGCCGCGCTCCTCATGATCGTCTGGTGGGTGGCGTGGGCGGTGGTGACTGGGTTCACCATCGGTGTTGGACTATCCCCGGCCCTCGCGCTGGAGTTTGCCTCGGCCTACATCGTCGAGCTGTCGCTGTCTGTTGATAATGTCTTCGTCTTCGCCGTGATCTTTCAACGGTTCGCGGTCCCCGCCCCGCTTCAGCCCCGCGTTCTCTTCTGGGGAATCCTTGGCGCCATCGTCCTGCGGGGCGCGTTCATCGGCGGCGGCATCGCGCTGATGGCAGCCTTCCACTCAATGCTGTACATCTTCGGGGCTGTCCTTCTGTGGACGGCATGGCGGATGCTCCGCTCGCACGGAGAAATCGGGGGTTTCGATCCCAACCGCGCGTGCTGGACGCGACTGCTCCTGAAGTGCATCCCAATGGTGAGTTCCTACGACTCCGGGAAATTCCTTGTGCGTAGCGACGGCCGCCTAAGGGCAACCCCCCTGCTCCTCGTACTCGTCACCATCGAGGGAACGGACCTTCTGTTCGCAGTCGACTCGATCCCCGCTGCGCTGGCGATTACTCAGGTCCCCTTCATTGCCTTCTCCTCGAACCTCCTGGCGATTCTTGGGCTGCGCGCCTTGTATTTCGCGCTGGCAGGAATCCTCAGGAAGATCCCCGCGCTCCATATCGGACTGAGTGTCCTAATCGCGGGGATCGGAGTGAAGATGATTCTGGGTGCCGCAGGTTTCGCGATCGCGCCAGTGTGGACCCTCGTATTCATTGCAGCAACGCTGGGCACAACGATTGGTCTAGGAGTGCTTCGCCCGGCATGCAGGGCCGGCGGTTGATTCGCGTCCGACATCGGGGCTAAGATCGCCCCGCCTATAGATCCATGCCCAGAGCTCAACGAATCATCCTCCTCACCATCCTGCTCTCAGGCGGAGTCGTCGGGTGTACCGACCACCCCACGGTCGATTCGCAGGCATCGCTTGCCGAAGGCCGTAGGTTTCTGAAGGGCGACGGCGTGCCGATCGATGTGACGGAGGCGATGCGCCACTTCGAGATCTCGGCGAAAGTCGGAAACATGGACGCGGCCCTCGAACTCGTCCGTCTCTACGACGAAGCCCGCAGCGTGTCCAGCAATCCTGCGGCGCTAGCGAAGTGGATCGGAGCGGCGGCGGCGGCCGGTGATGTCGAGTGTGCCTTCCGCGCGGGAGTGCTCTGCGCCGCAGGAGATGGCGCGACTCAGGATCAGACTCAAGCCTCGAAGTGGTTCCTCGCAGCCGCTCAGGGCGGTCATCAGGAGTCATGCCTCGAGATCGGCATCCGGCTGGCAGACGGCATCGGGGTTCCGCGCGATCAGGCCGGAGCCGTGCCGTGGCTGGAGAAGGCGACTGCGACGAACTATCCGCTTGCGGGTCGGACGCTGGGGCTGATCTTCTCGCTCGACCAGGGAGTCACACCCGACCAGACGACCGCCACACAGTGGTTTCATCGTGCGGCCGAACGCGGGGATTCGGTCTCGCAGTTTCACTACGGAGTGAGGCTCCTGCGAGGAGTCGGGATCGCCGCTGACCCCCGCGGCGCGCTCGACTGGCTACGCCTTGCATCCGAGCAGCAGCTCGTTGATGCCCAGATCGCTCTCGCGCGCGTCCTGCGCGATGGCGATGGCGTGGACGCCGATGCACCCGAGGCTGCGCAGTGGTTTCGTGTGGCCGCTGGTTCGGGCTCTGTCGACGCGCAGCTCGAACTGGCACAGCTCTTCGACCGAGGTGATGGAGTCGATCGGAATCCTGCTGAGGCTGCCCGTTGGTACAAGTTCGCGGCCGATCAAGGCTCGATCGTCGCCAACATTTCGCTGGGAATGCTGCATTGGAGCGGGGATGGCGTCAGCAAGGATGGACAGGTCGCGGCCCAGTGCTTTCTCAACGCTGCGGAGAAAGGCGACTCTGAGGCGCAGTTGATGCTCGGGCGGCTCCTCCTCTACGGCGAGGGTGGAGTCCCACAGAATCCGCGCGAAGCCGCGGCTTGGTTCGACAGGGCGGCCGCCCAAGACCTTCCAGCCGCTCAGTACGAACTGGCTCGGCTCTACGACTTTGGTGCCGGGATCCCTTCGGATCAGGCCGAGGCGATCCGCCTCTACACACTCGCGGCGAATCAGGGATATCCAGAGGCGTGCTTCATGCTGGGCTTGAGATATGACCGCGGTCAAGGAATTCCTGAGAGCGACCTTGAAGCAGCGCGCTGGTATCAGTTGGCCGCCGATGCGGGCATTCCGGATGCGAAGTACCACCTCGGGATACTCTTCGAACGGGGCGAGTCGGTTCCGCAGAACGAATCGATGGCGGCTCAGTACTACCTCGAGTCCGCCCAGCAGGGATTGGACTGGCCCGCCTTCGCGCTTGGGCAACTCTATCGAAAGGGGCTCGGGGTTCCGTTCGACGAGACGCTCGGGTACGCATGGCTGAATATCTCGGCCGGTGCCGGCAACGGCACTGCGGCGCATGAGCGCAATCAGATGCGAGCGAAGCTCACGCGGGAACAGATCGCGGCGGCGCAGGACATGTCGCTCAAACTTGTGAAAGTCGCGCCTGAAACGGCGCTTGCAAACCGCGTCCGCTTCGCTCCCCCAGGACAGAAGCGCCCAGGCGGATGGATGACAGGCACGCTGCAGCCAAGCGAGCGCACACGCGAGATGCTCGAGCGCGGACGAGATCGATCGGGGACAGGATCAGGATCCCAATCGACGCGCGGATCGGGGCGGACGCGGACGATTCAGCGCAACTAGACCAAAGCAAGTAGCACAAAGAAAGCCGCCGATCCTGCGTGAGCAGAATCGGCGGATCTGAAATCCGGATTGGACTTGAGTGTCGACCGACGGATCAGTAACGGTCGCCGCGACCGCCGCCGTAACCGCCACGGCCGCCACCGCCACCACCACCACCACCGCCGCCGCCGCCGTAACCGCCACGGCTGCCGCCACCACCACCGCTGCCGCCACCGAATCCGCCACGGCCACCACCCGCCGCGGGCGGACGAGCCTCATTGACGGTCAGGTTGCGACCATCGAATGGCTTGCCGTTGGACTGTTCGATCGCCGCCTTTGCGTGCGCATCTTCAGCCATCGTGACGAACGCGAATCCACGCGAACGGCCGGTTTCGCGATCGGTCGCAATGAAGACCTCGCTCACCGGTCCATACTGGGTGAAATACTCCTGCAGCGACTCTTGCGTCGCCTTGAACGGCAGATTTCCTACATACAACTTCATGACACACCTTCCTTCAAGCGCAAGAGCAGCGAATTCCGATACGAAATGAAGCGTAGGACGTCGTAGCGCAGGCGCGGACTTGGGACAGAGAGCGGACAGTCCGCGCTCATACCGCACAAGCATACAATGGCGACATTATCCATGCGAGGGTCCTATATTTCTTTCTCGAACTCACTGCTTGCCCGCCTGGTGCTATTTGGGGTAGTTCCAGCATCGCTGGTACTGCTGCTCCTCGTCGGCAATGACGTCCGACAGGGGCTGAAGACCTATAGGGTTGAGCAGGAGCGGCTTCTCCTAACGACAGCCAGCGAGATCGCCATCAATTTTGGCGACGAAAGCACCGAAGTTCTGAATGTCGTCTCATTCATCGCCAACTCCCAACAGGCCGGGATGTTTGGGAGGTACCAGGACACCCTCACAATTCTCCGTTCGCTCCTTGATGAGACCCCATCCATCATCGCAACCTATGTGGATTATGAGCCAATTCCCGGGAGTCCCCTGGTGGCCGATCCCGTCTGTCCTCCGGCCTCCTTCAGTGCGACCGGGCGTTTCTCACCCTATGTCTGGCGCGACTGGAAGAACAGCGACCAGATCATCGTCAAGACGAGCGTCGATCAGGAGACGAGCCTGTACTACGGAGGAACCAAGAAGGAGTTTGCGGTGACCGGGGTGCGCCGCGCGCGGATCACGGAACCCTATGTCTACGACGGACAGATGATGATCGAACAGACGGCCGCGATCATCATCGATGGGAAATTCCGTGGCATCGGCGGTGCGGACCGATCGCTCAAGAGGATCGACGAGCACCTGCGCACGGCGTGTCTACAAGTCGGCGCCAATGGATTCCTCATCTCCTCGGGACGGACCACCGCTGGCTTCGAGAGGAAGCCCGCGTTCATTGCTGCGACGACAGACGAAGTCCGCGCCGACCAAGCCGATGTGACTGGAATCCTGCGGACTCGCTCCATCTCCGAGACTCCCTTCGCGGCACTCTTCGCGCATTTGTGCTCTCCGAGCGCGACGCCGATCACCTACGCCGAGGATCCGGTACTCGGAACTCGCTGCGTCTATGTGACCGTCGGTATTGAAGTGGGCAATTGGACGCTGATTCTGCGCGAAGAGGAAGCCGTGATGCTCGCGCCAGTATGGGCGCAAATGCGCGAGCAGGCACTGACAGCAGGCGTGGGACTTATCGTCGTCGCGACCGTACTCACCATTCCGGCTGTCCAGATAACGCGGCGTGTGCGACGAGCCGCCGCACACGCCGACCAGATCGCCTCGGGTGATCTCACGGGCCGCGTGAACTCGCGACCAGACGGCGATGAAACCGAATCACTCCTTCGATCACTGCAAGCGATGGCCTCGGCGTTGCAGTCCATCGTGCGCGGCGTGAAGCAGGCGACGGTGGATATCAATTCGACTGCCACCCAACTGGCCGCAACTGCGCGTGAACAGGATGGTTCGGCGCAGGCACTCGGCGCCAGCACCACCCAGATTGCTGTGGCCATCAAGGAGATCTCGACGACCGCGACGGAGCTCTCGGCGCTAATGCAGCGCGTCGATCATGCAGCGAATGCCACCGCCGAACTCGCGCGCGACGGCCGACAGTCACTGAGCGAGATGACGACCGCCATGCAGTCGCTCGACGAGGGGACGAAATCGATTGCCGGGAGGCTCTCCACCATCAGCGAAAAGGCGAGTGCGATCAACTCGATCGTGACCACGATCACGAAGGTCGCAGATCAGACCAATCTGCTGTCGGTGAACGCTGCCATTGAAGCTGAAAAGGCGGGCGAACAGGGCGTTGGGTTCCTCGTGGTGGCGCGCGAGATCCGACGGCTTGCCGACCAGACTGCGGCGGCCACACTTGACATCGAGCAGACGGTGCGCCAGATGCAGGGGGCGGTCAGCGCTGGCGTCATGGAGATGGATCGTTTCAGCGACCATGTCCGACGCGGAGTCGGGGAGACCGCGCGTATCGGCGGGCAACTCGGAGACATCATCCACCAAGTCGAGGCCGGCAGCGCCGACTTCAATCGAGTCACCGAGGGCATGAAGGCGCAGACTGAGGGGGCAAAGCAGATATCCGATGCGATGGGACAGTTGACTTCAGGGGCGCACGAGTCGGTCACGGCCGCGCAGGAAACCTGCCGGGCCGCGGCGATGCTTCAGGAGTCGATCGCGTCTCTGCGCCACAGCGTCGCCGCGTTCCGGACCGGCGACTCTGCCTGACTGACGCCATGCGCATTGTCGAGGCATGGCTCGCAGATCAGCGCTGTGCGATCCCAATTGAGTCGATCGATGAGGTCCTCCCGCTGGTCGAGGCACACACGATCGCGGGAACTCCGCCGTGGATGCTGGGAATGGCCCGGCTGCGAGGAGCGTTCGTACCGCTCATCGATGCCACGATGATCGCCAAGGGGACTCCGACGGCGCGAACCATGAACGCGCGAATCGTTCTCCTTCGCCCTGAACACTGCGGAGGGATCCGGCTGGCTCTTGTCGTGGGGCGCATCGGCGGGCTCCTCAGCATCGACTTCGCCTCGCACGCCTCGCATCCGTGGATTGCGGGTGCGGGGCTGGGGACGCTGGCCGCGGTCGCGGCGGACGAGGGAGGAGCGATCACCCTGCTGGATCCCGCAGCACTGTTGACGCCGGAACATCGCACGCTCTTCCGGCAAGCGGCCCAGTCACGATGACGAACCGTTCTCCGTTGGACGAGCACCACGAGCTGGCCGCGCTGCTCGGAGAGCGCGCCGGGCTCGCGCTCTCCCTCCTGCAGGGCCCGTCCCTCGAGTGGGCCGTCAGAAATCGCATGGGTGTCTTGGGCGAGGCCTCTTCGAAGGCGTACTTGCAGCGGGTGCTGGGGGATGCCGACGAACTCGTCAGACTCGCCTCGGAGTTCTCCGTTCCCGAGACCTGGCTCTTTCGGTATCCAGCGAGCTTTGAGTTCCTACGGGGTGAGTTTGAATCCATGAGGCGTGGCCCGCAATCGCGCCTCGTAGTCGCGAGCCTTGGGTGCGCGACAGGGGTCGAGGCGTGGTGCATCGCCGCGTGCGCGCTTGCCAGCGGATGGAATCCAGACAGAGTGGTCGTCCACGCGATCGACCGCAACGCGGATGCTCTGGCTGGCGCCGCGCAGGGAGAAATCCTGCGGGGTGCGCTGCGTGAGCCCCTGCCTCCATGGAGCCCACCGTGGATCACCGCCGAAGGCGGCGCGCCGAAAGTGTCGTCGGAAGTCCGCTCTTGCGTGCGCTTTGAGGCCGCTGACCTACTCGTCGACGGGTTTGGATTCTCCGAACCGATGGACGCGGTGCTCTGCCGAAATGTGCTGATCTACCTCGACCCCGCGCTGCGTAGTGCCCTTCGACGACGGATCGTTCAGTGGACCCGTCCTGATGGCGCGATTCTGCTCGGCCACGCGGACGGACTCAACGAGGGATCGCTCCTCGTGTCGGTTGGCCCGCCATCGGCGTTCGCGTGGAGACCGACCTCAGGCACATCCCCCGCCGCCGCGGCAAGTCTCCTCCGAAAGACCCCGCCGCGCGCTGCGCCGAGCGCTCACAACAGGCTGAGTCCCGCGCCGGGGCCGACTTCCCAGCCACAAGCGTCGGTCGCGGCGAAGCCCACGCGAGATGCCTCGGAGTCCCTCGCGCGAGAGGTGCGCTCTCTCGTCGCCAAGAGACGCCTTGCGGATGCGCAGCAGCTGACGCAGTCGGCACTGCGCGAGCACCCGGCCGACACGGTGCTGCTCGAACTTCTCGCTGGCGTACACGCCGCGCAGGATCATCGTGAGGAGGCACATCGGTCCTATCAGCGGCTCGTATACCTTGAGCCACGCCATGGCCCGGCACTGCTGGCGCTGGCTGAACTCTCGCTGGCGCTCGGACGAACCGAGGAGGCAGAGAACTTCCGGCTTCGTGCGCGGCGGGTGATGGACCAGTGATTCGCGAGCACGCATGACCGACCCGAAGCACCATGACGCAAAGGCTCCGCTCGACGCCATGGCCCGTCTCCTTGACCGTCCCGCGCAGCCTTCGCACATCGCCGAGGCGACGAAGACGAGCGCGCAGCCGCGGGCCTCGCGACGGGAGGCGCAGCGCAATCTCCTCATTGTCCGATGCGGCACCGAGTGGTTCGCACTCGACGCCGCAGATGTCGTGCATGTCTCAAAGGTGACACGGGTCCATCCACTTCCACATCGCACGACCAAGGCGTTTCGCGGACTCACGGCAATCTCTGGCGAAATCGTTCCAGTGATCGATCTCACGGGACTGCTTGGGCTCACCCGCGCACTACCGACCGTGGCGCGGAATCCTCGCATGGTCCAGGTTGGACAGCGCCACGCGTCCTGGGCGTTCGAAGCGGACGAGGTACCTGGCGTGTACGCGCTGCCTGCGGCGGCAGTCAGGCCATTGCCCCTGACCGTCGAGCAGACCCCAGAGCGAATCACCTGCGGGATCGTCACATCGACGCACGGACCGGCGTCCCTGATCGACTCCGTTCGGATGACCGAAGCGTTTACAAAGGCGATGGGGTGACCATGGATCTCGGTGGGTTCTCCATGTTCGACCTCTTTCAGACTGAGGTGCTCCAGCATGCTGCGACGCTTGCCGACGGACTCGTCGCCTTGGAACAACGCGCCAGCGACCCGAAGCTTGTCGAACCGCTGATGCGTGCGGCGCACTCGATCAAGGGGGCGGCGCGAATCGTCAACCTCGATGTCGCGGTGCATCTGGCCCATGCGATGGAGGAGTGCTTGATCCGCGTCCAGAAGGGGCAGGAGCGACCGACACCAGAGCGGATCGACCAGCTGCTAAAGGGAAGTGACACGCTCGCGGCAATCGCTCAACGGACTTCGGAAGATGACGCACGCCTGTGGCTCGAGCAGGAGCGCAAGACGATCATTGCCCTGAGCGAGTGCTTCTCGTCATCGCCCGCGGCGCCGCCATCGACGCAGCCGCGCACGGCAGAGCACTTCGCGTCAATTGAGGTCACAGCGGCACGCCCGGCGACACCCCCGGCGGTTCCCCATCCGGCACCCACGGCCGCAGCGCCGATCGCACACAGTGCGGGTGTCCTCGTGTCGTCGTCCCGTCTCGATAGGATCCTTGAACTCTCGGGGGAATCATTGGTTGAAACACGCAGGCTCGGCTCGGTGCGCCGGACGCTGACGCGGGCCAAGGCCGCGCAGCGGCAACTCGCCGACGCGCTCGACCTGATGTCGGCTCCATCTCCTGCCGCTGGAGCTGCCATCGGTGCCGCCGCGACGAGTCGACAGGCGCTCGACGACGCGCTCGCTCAGGTCGAGGAGCACTTACGCCGCGGGGAAGAACTGGCAAGCGCGCTGCATCACGAGGCCGTGTCCAGCCGGATGCGTCCGTTCGGAGATGCCTGCGGAACATTTCCCCGCTCGGTGCGCGACATTGCGCGGTCACTGGGCAAGGACGTGAGAGTCGAGGTCCTCGGCGAGCAGGTTCCGGTCGACCGCGAAATCCTGCGGCAACTCGAGGCGCCGCTTGGGCACCTCATTCGAAACGCGATTGACCATGGCATCGAGTCCCCCGACGAACGGACGGCCAAAGGTAAGCCGCGCCAGGCGTCGCTACGAGTGCGGGCCGGCCACCATGCTGGCGGCCTCGTGGTCGAAGTCCGCGATGACGGGCGGGGGATCGACCGCGAACGGCTCCGACAGCGGATCGCCGAGAAGGGTCTGGCGGAACAGTCGACACTCGCCGCGCTCGACGACTCCGAGCTCTTCGACTTTCTCTTCCTCCCGGGATTGTCAACGGCGGAGAAGGTGACCGACATCTCCGGCCGCGGGGTTGGTCTCGATGTCGTTCAATCGATGGTCCATGCCGTGGGCGGATCGGTCGATGTGCGCTCTGATTCCGAGGGGACATCTTTTGCGCTTAGGCTTCCAGTCACCCTGTCTGTCGTGCGGGCCGCGGTGGTCGCGATAGGCGGCGAACCCTATGCGATGGCCCTTTCGCGGCTTGAGCGAATCGACCGCATCGAACGCAACGCCATTTCGATGGTCGAGGGGCGCCCGGCGTTCACGATCCGCGGCGAGTGCGTCGGGATAGTGGGTGCGGAGGAACTGCTCGAGACCGGGACAACCAATCCCGCGCCTCAGACTGAGACGGTATCGATCATCAGCGTTCTCGCCGGCCAGCGCACCATTGGCCTCATGGTCGATGATTTTCTAGGCGAAGAGGACCTTGTGGTCAGGCGCCTTGACCCGAGGCTCGGCGATGTTGCGCATGTCGATGCAGCGAGTATCCGCGAGAGTGGCGAACTGCTGCTCATCCTCGACACCGACGATCTTGTGCAGTCGGCCATCCAACTCCTCGAGCAAGGCCGTTTGCGAGGATCCTCAGTGGCCTCGCAGACGCGAGCGTCGACTGTGCGACGGGTGCTTGTCGTCGAGGATTCCATCACGGTGCGAGAAGTCGAGCGGCAGATGCTCGTGCGGGCCGGGTACGCCGTCGAGACTGCGGTCGACGGAGTCGATGGATGGAACGCGCTTCAGAAGGGCGGGTACGACCTCGTAGTCAGCGATATCGACATGCCGAGGATGAACGGGATCGAGCTCGTCAAGCGGCTTCGCGCCGACCCTCGGTTCGCGTCGATCCCCGTGGTGATCGTCAGCTACAAGGACCGCGACGAGGATCGATTGGCGGGGATGGAAGCCGGCGCGTCCGCCTATCTCACTAAGGGATCATTCCAGGATCGTTCGTTCCTCCAGACGATTGTCGGCCTGATTGGAGAGGCGCGCTAGTGCGAGTTGCCATTGTGAACGACCTGAGGCTGGCCCAAGCGGTGCTCACGAGCGCCGTCGAGGCTATTCCCGGCGCAAGTGTGGCATGGGTCGCCGCTGATGGCCACGAAGCGCTTGCGCGATGCCACACGGATCGGCCCGATCTTGTGCTGATGGACATGGTGATGCCCGTGATGGACGGTGCCGTCGCCACTCGCGCCATCATGAAGGAGTGCCCGTGCCCGATTCTCGTCGTCACCAGCAGCATTGAGGGCAACCTCTCTCTCGTCTACGAGGCGCTCAGTGCGGGGGCGATCGATGCGGTCCAGACGCCGACTCTGGCATCCGATGGATCGGTCGCGGGGGTCGACCTTCTCGAGCGCAAGGCGCGGGTTGCCCTCGAGTCGGCGGCGGCACGCCCCCTCACTCGAGCGAGTCGTGCACTTGGTGTGGATGGGTCGCAACTGGCGAGGTCGCACGCCCACACTCGGGGTGTTCCCCTCGTCGCACTTGGCGCTTCGACCGGTGGTCCGCACGCGCTCTCGGTCGTGCTCAGCGGACTCGGCGAGGCATCATCGAGCTGCTGCTGTGCGATGATCCAGCACATCGACCTCGCCTACATAGGTGGCCTGGCGCAGTGGCTTGCGTCGGAGACCCACCGCAGGATCCGCACGGCAACCGATGGTGACATTCTGGCGGCCGGCGACTCGCTCGTCGCTGCGACGGACGGTCACCTGGTGATGGATGGTGGACTGCTGAGGTACACGCCCAGTTCACCCAATGACATTCACCGCCCGAGCATCGATGTGTTCTTCAAGAGCATTGCTCGCGAGCGCGGTGCCTCCGGAGTCGCAGTCCTCCTCACCGGAATGGGACACGACGGCGCCGAGGGGCTACGAGCGCTCAGGGATGCGGGCTGGCACACGATCGCTCAGGATGAGGCCACAAGCATCGTCTGGGGAATGCCGGGTTCGGCTGTCGCGCTCGGCGGCGCATGTGAGATTCTTCCCCTCCAGTCGATCGGCCCGGCAGTCGCGCGAGAGTTGCGCTCCTTCAGCATGTACCGCCACGGCGCAGGCTGAAGACCGTACTCTCAGAGTTCCATGAGCGAACACGCCACCGCCTTGGCGGACGAAAACGCACGGGTTGTCGTGCTGCTCGTCGACGATCAGGCGATCATCGGGGAGGCGATGCGACGCATCTGCGCGACCGCTCCGGACATCGACTACCACTTCTGTCAGGATCCGACAAAGGCGCTCGCAACGGCGCGGGAACTTTCGCCTACGGTCATCCTGCAGGATCTCGTGATGCCCGGGATCGACGGTCTCGATCTTGTGCTCGAGTACCGAAAGGACGAAGCGACGCGGCTCGTCCCCCTGATCGTGCTCTCGTCGAAGGAGGAGGCGGTCACCAAGGCTGAGGCGTTCGCGCGGGGCGCAAACGACTATCTCGTCAAGCTCCCCGACCCGATCGAGATAATCGCGCGCCTTCGCTACCACTCGCGCGGGTATCGCGCGCTGCTGGAACGCAACGCCGCGTACCGCCAGATCAAAGAGGAGCTCGACCTCGCCGGGGAATATGTGCGTTCGCTACTGCCGGAGGCGATTGAGGCATCTGACATTTCTGTTCGTGGCGAGTTCATCCCCAGCGCACAGTTGGGCGGCGACTTTTTCGGGTGGCACGACCTTGGCGACGGAAACCTCGCGCTCTACATCATCGATGTCTGTGGTCACGGGGTCGGTCCCGCGCTCCTCTCGGTGAGCGCCAGCCGTGCGCTTACTGCCGCGGGTCACTCGGTCGAGTCCCTCCTCTCTCCGTCCGCAGTCATGACGAGGCTCAACGCGGCCTTCCCGATGGACAGCAACCGCGGCATGTACTTCACCGGCTGGTACGGGATCCTCCACCGTCCCTCACGGCGGCTCACATTCGCAGGCGCGGGTCATCCACCGATGATCATCGCACGCGCGTCAGGCGAATGGGTCGAACTTGACTCGCAGGGCACCCCCGTCGGGATCGTGCCGGAATTCGAGTACGAGGAATCGACCGTGACGCTCGAAGCGGGTGATCGCCTCTATCTGTACAGCGACGGCATCGTCGAGATCCCACTCCCCGACGGCTCGGTCTGGTCGCACTCGGAATTCCGCGCGTTCGCGCAGACCGATGCGCTCCGCTCCGCCGACCCCGTGGCGCGCATGCTCTCATACACCCGTGGTCTTCAGGGTTTCGAGCAGTACACCGACGATGTGTCGATCGTTGAAGTCGCGCTCCGGTAGGTACGAGTGGTTCGATTGGTCGCGTGTGGGTGCGGGGATAGTCTGAGTACCCGTGGTGCAAAGGCATGATCCCAACCAAGGGCTTCTCTTTGGCGACGATTCTGGTTCCGAGGAGCACTCGCCGGCGCGACGCCCGTCACGGGTTCCGCTGCTAGCGCCCCTCGATGATGGGATCGCGGCGCTCGCGGCGGCCTTGCCCAAAACCATCGCGCTGGGAACGAGCTCCTGGAGTTTCCCGGGATGGCGCGGCGCAGTGTGGGACCGAGAAGTCACGGAATCAACGCTGGCACGCGAGGGGCTGCGTGCCTACTCCGCCCATCCACTGCTGCGCACGGTTGGAATCGACAAGACTTACTACCGACCGGCGCCGCGTGAGGAGTTCGAGCGGCTGCGCGCACAAGTGCCACGCTCGTTCCGGTTCCTCGTCAAGGCCCACGAAGCGCTGACCCGCCGGGATGCCGAAGGATCGTCCGGCAGCGACTGTTCGCTGTGGCTCGATGCGAAGTACGCCATCGAGCAGGTGATCGAACCGGTCATCGCGGGACTTGGCGATGCGGCTGGACCGATCGTCCTCCAGTTTTCGCCGATGGGTCTTCGTTCGGAGGCACGGGCCGAGGGTTTCATCCGCGACCTTGGAGCGTTTCTCGGCGCGCTTCCGCAGGGGCCGCTCTACGGGGTCGAAGTGCGCGACCGGATTCTCCTGCGACCCTCATGGAGTGCAATGCTTGCGGACACCGGATGCATGCACTGCTACAGCGTCCACCCGAGCCAGCCGCCGCCACTCGAGCAGGCCAAGTGCGTCGAGCCTGGGTCGCAGCGCGCCTTCGTCGGGCGCTGGATGCTGCACTCGGGACTCTCGTATCACGGGGCAGTCGAGCGCTACGAACCATTCGACCGGATCGTCGATCCCGATCCCGGAAGCCGCATGGAGTTCGCGCGACTCTGCGTACTGGCCTGCGAGGCCCAGAAGCACGCCTTCGTCATCATCAACAATAAGGCCGAGGGATCCGCCCCTCGATCTGTCAGACTGCTCGCCCAGACAATCGTTTCGCTGCTCAATCCTCAGCAGACTTCTAGGAGCCACCATGAATGACATCGACCGTCGCACCTTTCTACTCTCAACGGCCGCAGCGGCCGGGGTGCTCGCGTTTCCACGCGCCCTTCACCTACAGGGTTCGTCACACCAATCCGCCCCGACCGCGACGGCCACCACCGCACCGCCGACACGGGCACTCCGCGTCGCGCACTTGACCGACATCCACATCCAGCCCGAGCGAGGCGGCGATGCGGGGCTCGCCATGTGCCTCGAAGGGGTGCAGTCTCTCAGCCCGCCACCGGACCTCATCCTCGTCGGCGGCGACAGCGTGATGGATGTGTTCGAAGCCAAGCAGGCGCGTGCTACAGAGCTCGGCGCACTCTTCACGACAACCTACGCCAAGCACTGCAAGATTCCGACACGCCACGCCATCGGCAACCACGACATCTACGGATGGACCAAGCGCGACTCCGGAGCTGGCGGCCCCGCATGGGGCAAGCAGTACAGCCTGGACCTCTTCGGTCTGTCGAATCGCTACTACTCCTTCGACATGGCTGGATGGCACTTCGTCGTTCTCGACAGCGTGCAGCCAGTCAAGGACCGCCCCGACGCCTATGTCGCCTACTGCGACGATGAGCAGACGCGCTGGCTGGATGCTGATCTGAAGGGACGGCCCGCGGGAAGCCCAGTAGTTGTGCTCTCACACATTCCGATCCTCAGCCTCACATCAATCACCTACGGAAAGCATCGATCTCGTGAGCTCATCGGTCAAGACACCATCATCAGCGCCGCGAGCATGCACACCGACGGCCACTCCCTCCACAATGTGTTCAAGGCGGCGGGTGTGATGGTCTGCCTCTCCGGCCATCAGCATCTCCTCGACCGTTGCTCTACCGATGGTGTCACTTACATCTGTGACGGAGCGGTCAGTGGTGCCTGGTGGAAGGGACGGCATCAGGGACTTCACGAGGGGTTCGGGGTACTCGACCTCTCCACCGATGGAACCTTCACCCACGAATATCTCCCCTACGGATGGAGCGCGCGCGCCTAGACGCGCCCTCTCCGTTGCTGCGGGCTGATCAGCCAGTCGGTCGGGCGTCCGGAGGCGCAGACGCCGGACGCGGTTCCGGACGGGGGCTGGCACGGGCCCGCAATTCCTTCAGCGCCGCGTTCGTCCTCTCAAGTTCACCGCGGACGCGCACGAAATCCGGCCGCGCGGCCGCGACCCATGCCCCGAACTCAGCCCTCTCGGCCCGTCGAGCAAGGTCGGCGAGGCGCGCGGTTGCGTCGGGGGTGCTCCACGCCTCATTCGCGGCCTCGTAGTACCGCTCGGCGGCTCGCATCTCGGTGAGTAGCGGCTCGCCGGAGAGCCGCGAGAGCGGGTACTCGTTTGCCGTAGTGACCGTTGACGCCAGCTCGGCGCGCGCCGCGCGGAAGAGCCCGGTGCCATCTTCGCCAAGCCTGATTCGGTCGCATGGCCTCGAGACCCAGCGAATCCGTTCGGTCTGCAGAATCCGAGGTGAGGACTCTGCTTGCTCACGGAGATAGCCGTCGAGCGCGCTCCGGATCAACCCAGCCGACTGGGCTGATTGTGGCGACGCGAGAAACTGCTCTGCCCGTTGCGCAGCCTGCCACGCCAGCCTCGATGCTTCGCGCTGCGCATCGAGCCGTGGAAGCGTCGCAAGGAGGCGCGCCAGTGAAAACATGGCGACGATCCGCGTGGTCGACTCCTCACGGCGGCTGAACCGTTCGAGCCGTCGGCTGTCCGCATCCAACAGTGACGCCACACTTCGAAGGCGCACGAGGTCGGGAAGCGTCGCGTACCAGTCAATTCCCCACTCGCAGTCGCGTTCGAGCACCGCGCCGAGTGCGACGAAGTCGGCCTGCGATTCATCGAGTTCCGCGACTGCCAGTTCACTTGGCATCCAGTTCCGGCTTCTTCGGTACTCGCGTAGTGTCCGCGGGCAGCGATCGACTACTCCGAAGTGCGCGCCGTCGAGACAGGGAGCGGCCACTGGGGCCGTCGGCGGTGCGACCGTCTGGGTCGCCGCCGTCTGCGATGGCGACCCTGTCATGCCAGACGCGAGTGCGGCGGCGAGTAGGGCGACGGATGCTTCCACGCGGTAGAGCGTAGATGGTTGACTGCCGACTATCCTCTCCCGCGTGAGCTCGCCCGCAGCATTCTCCGTAACCGGAACTCTCAAGCTCGGCAGAACCGATGCGGCGGGCATCCTGTACTTCGCCAGTGCGCTCGAGTT
This sequence comes from Phycisphaerales bacterium, assembly GCA_009691915.1. Lineage (GTDB taxonomy): Bacteria > Planctomycetota > Phycisphaerae > Phycisphaerales > SM1A02 > F1-60-MAGs104. The sequence continues at coordinate 146,229 of SIAD01000002.1, read as the reverse complement.
GTCGCACGAGGCGGTCGAGGGGTTCCTGGAGACGCGCGGCGCGAGCGTCGCGAGGCTACTCGCCGTCGGACCGAAACTTCCGATCGTCCACACTGAAGCCAACTTCAAGTCCGCATTGCGGGTGGGCGATGCCTTCTGCGTCTCTGTCGACTCGATAGAGTTCTCGCGCAAGTCGGTCGCATTCCATACGCGAATTCAGGGGCCGTCCGGACGACTCATCGCGGACATCTCGACAACGCACGCATGCGTCGATTCCGCGACCGGCAAGGCAATACCTCTTCCGTCCTGGCTCAAGGCTGCTCTGACGCCGGTAGAGTGAACTCGCTGGCGCGGACGAAATCCAGCTGCGGAACCGGCAGAGTGCGGCAGACCGCCATGCGGCCCCCCACCACGGGAGTCGGCGTGACGAGGTCGAGTGCCAATAGCGATGCGGTCCCCAACCCATGGTCGCGGTCACCAACGCCTGCCGCCGAGGCGAGCCGTGCTACGAGCGCGATGGTGTAAGAGCTCTCGAGAGCCGTCGAGAGAACGGTGTCCATTCCATTGATCCGTCCGCGGGTGATGACCGACTCCACCTCCTCCAACGACCCGATGAGGGATGGCCTCACGACCTGAACTTCGATCTGCGGTGCACCAAGGACATGTTCGAGCACTTCGAGTGTGTGGAGACTCTCGTCGATGGCCATCGGCAGGTTCACGCGACGCGCGAGTTCGCTGAGATCCTCGTGGTTCCGAAGTGGCTCTTCGACATACTCGATTCGGCTGGCATCGAGGCGGCTCAAGAGCCGTTCTGCCGCGTCAAGCGTCATCCCCTGATTGCCATCGAGACGCAGACGAACTTCTTCGGGCGCCAACTCCAGCACGGTATTGATCATGCGCAGGTCATCCACGGAGCGGGCGCGGCCGATCTTGATCTTGATCGTGCGAAAGCCGTCGAAGGCCCCGGCCGCAAAGGCGGCCTTGGCCTCGCGTGCGCTTCCGCTAAAGAGCGCGTTGACTCCGATGTCTCTTGAGTCAACCGCGTCGTTTAGGCCGTAGCGCGGGTTGCGCGCCGCCGACTCAATCGCGCAGGAGAGACCGAAGGACGCGCTCGAGAGCATCGGAGTCGAGTGGTTGTGGATCCCGTCCATGAGGCTGGCGACCGCCTGCTCTAGGGTCTCGCGGTGAAGTCCCGGCAACGGTGAGACCTCCCCGTAGCCATACTTCTTCCCACGCGCCTGGCGCACGATGACCCCTCGCCGCATACTGATCGACCTCACGCCGATCTTGTACGGCGTCTTGAATGGGAGTTCGAAGTAGGCGAGATCGACGGTCATCTAATCCACGCGATCGAGAAGAGAACTCCGTACAGCAGCAGCGCTCTCCCCGCTGAAGCGAGCACACCGTTGAGGAGCCGCCCGCTCTCGCCTGCGATCACCCGTCGCATCGCCGGGAGAAGGGTGATGACGGCGAACACCGCAGCGAGTAGCGAGTAGTGTCGGAACCAGATGGCGAAGGCGACGGCCACGAGCGCCGCCGCGACCCCACAGGCGACAAACTCAGCCCGTGCGAACGATGTGCCGAAGCGCACGGCCAGCGTCCGCTTGTTCGCCGCTCGGTCGGTGGGCTCGTCGCGAAGATTGTTGACGCTGAGGAGCGCGCATGCGAGAAAGCCCGGGCCCAGCCCCGCGAGCGCAGGGGTCCACGACCAGTGAGTGGTTTGCGCCGCAAAGGTCCCTGCTACTGCGACTGGACCGAAGAAGAGGAGCGCGACGAGATCGCCGAGCCCGAGGTAGGCCAGCGACCATCGTGAGCCCGTGTAGAGAAACGCGAGCGCGGCCGATACCGCTGCTAGTACCGCGAACGGCCACCCTGCGCGCACGACGAGGAACACAGCGCAAGGAACAACGACCACGGCAAGGACACCGATAGTGGCGAGCAGCATCGTGGTTGGCGCGACGAGTCCTGACGCGACCGCACGCACTGGGCCGATCCGCTCGAAAGTGTCCGCACCCTTCCGTGCATCGAAGTAGTCGTTGGCGAAGTTGCAGGCGACCTGAATGCCGAGGGCACCAACCGCCGCGGCAGCGCAGGCGCCTGGGTGAAACCCCCCTGCTCCGTAGGCGATTGCGGTTCCCATCGCCACCGGGGCGACGCTGGCCGAAAGCGTCGTGGGGCGGGTCGCATCGATCCAGACTTTGAGTGTGTGTGCCATCGGCGGGTCGTTGATCGGCTCACGGCCGGCGCGTGAATGAGCTGAAGTCAGGCGGTCTTCGCTCGAGGTACGCGTGATGCCCCTCCTGGCCCTCCTTGGTCATGTAGTAGAGAAGGGTCGCGTTACCGGCAAGCTCCTGAAGCCCTGCCTGACCGTCACAATCGGCATTGAGCGCGGCCTTCAGGCATCGGATGGCCAGCGGTGACTTCGAGAGAATCTCGCGGCACCACTGGACCGTCTCGCTCTCCAGTCGATCGAGCGGCACCACTGCGTTGACGAGTCCCATCTCCAGCGCGGCCTTGGCGTCGTATTGTCGGCATAGGAACCAGATCTCGCGCGCCTTCTTCTGCCCCACGATTCGTGCCATGTATGAGGCGCCGTAGCCGCCGTCGAAGGATCCGACCTTGGGTCCAGTCTGCCCAAAGACGGCGTTCTCGGCGGCAATCGTGAGGTCGCAGACCATGTGCAGGACATGCCCGCCGCCGATGGCGTACCCGGCGACCATCGCGATCAGCGGTTTCGGGCAAGTGCGGATTTCGCGCTGGAGGTCGAGGACATTGAGGCTCTGCGTGCCGTCGGCTCCCTCGTATCCCGCCTCCTTGCGGACTCGCATGTCACCGCCGGAGCAGAACGCCTGGTCTCCCTCACCGGTCAGGATGATGACGCCTACCGAAGCGTCATTTCTGGCCGCGCGCAACGCACTGCGCATCGACTCGACCGTCTGGGGGCGAAATGCATTGCGCACTTCAGGACGGCAGATCGTGATCTTGGCGATCCCCTGCGCGACCTCGTATCGAATGTCTTCGAACTCGCCCGCCATCTTCCAGGCGGGCGCGGGGATGGGGACACGGTCGGCGGCGGTGGTCATGGTGATTTCACTCCCTCGCCAGACACGCCGGCGCACTCATTCCTCAGAGCCAATGCGTCATGAATTGCCGAGGCGAGTACTTCTGGCGCTTCAAGATGGACCGCGTGGCCTGCGCCCGCGATCTCCTCGACCGCGACTCCAGCCGCACGCGCGCGCAGCGCCACCTGCGCATACCGCGCGTCCTGTGCTCCGAAGACGCACGCGACGCGCCCACCCTCACGAACGAGGAGGTCCCATCGCTGTGGCGAATGGCCGGGAGTTGTGCCCCGAAGGATGGAACTCCATGCGCGAGCAACTCCCTCCGTCGCCAGCCGAGACGCCCGGAGTTCGATGATTCCGGGATACGCGTCGCTCTCACGGAGGCGGTCAAACAGCGGCTGTCGATACCAGTCTGTTAGGAACGCCAGCGCGTTCGCGTCGCGCAGGCGTCCGTCGGGCTCGTCATCGATCGAATCGAGTGTGTCCGCGAGGAGGTCGTCGTGTCGGCGGCGCGCGGAGCGTTCCTCTGTCGCCTCGATCCCTGGGTGCGCGCTCACGATAGCGGCGCGACGGATCACTGCCGATCCGGGTGCCTCGAGCATTTCCAGCGCGACTCGTCCGCCAAGGGAGTAGCCAACGATATCGAATGAACCATCCGAATCCGCTGCTGCTGCCATGCGCGCATGGACCGCCGTGGAAAGCTGCCCAAGGGTGACAGTTCGCTGCTGAGCGTCTCCCCCAGCAATCCGCGTCGCCTCCGCGACAAGGTCAATCGAGACGAACTTCCGTGGCGGATATCCGCTGGCCTCCCACGAGTTCAGGAACTGGCGCCAGTCGGACGGAGCCCCAAGAAACCCGTGGATCAACGCGATCGCGCGGTGGCTACTCACAACGCGGACTCCACTCTCGCCCGAGGGGCCGTTTCGCACAGCGCTCGTTCGACGGCGGCGACTGTCTCGCGCTGAATCTCTCGGTGTACCTCCACATTGGTGGTGCGATCGGAGTGCACTTCGATCATTACCGACTCGCCGGTGTCTAGCGCCATCTCAACCGCTTCCGCCACGGTGCGCGCGAAAGACGCGGCCGTTCCCCTAGGGCCGATCGCCCGGTAATGCAGAGCGAACATCGCGGCGGCCGACGCAAAGTCGAGTCCGTGGGGACCGGTCGTCCACGGCTCCAGGACCGTCGGGTGCTCTCCGACAGGCAGGAAGTGGAATATCCCCCCGCCATCATTGTTGACGACGACGATGACCACCGGAAACGGAGAGTGTCTCACGAGTGCAAGGGACCCAAGATCATGCAGGAGTGAGAGGTCGCCGATCAACAGGATGGCCGGTCGGTGTGTCGCGCGGGCATGTCCAACGGCCGTCGCGACCAGACCATCGATCCCGCTGGCGCCCCGACTCACCGCCACAGTCGCGCGCGGTGCGTTGGGACCGACATAGGAATCGGCATCGCGGATCGCCATGGAGTTTCCAAGAACCAGCGTCGTCCCCTCGGGTGCGGCTTCGGCGACGATGCGTGCGACCGTCGGCTCGTCGATAAGTCCATCGCCGTCGAGGGCCATCGCCGAGATCGTCTGTTCAACCACACGGTCCGCCTCGACCCATGCGCCAAGGAACTGCTCGTCGCAGCGAAGGACCGTGCCCCGCGCAGGGTCAGTCACTCGGAGGTCGCCGACGAATGCACGCGCATCCACGAGGATCTCCGCACTAGCCGTATGGTCGGGGTCGGCTCTGAGTGCTCCGTCACGAATCACAGCCACGCCCCGAGCCATGCTCCTCGCGTGTCGCAGGAGTTCGCCAACCCTGCGGCTTGAAATGTTTCCTCCGATACGAAGTATGAAGTCGGGTCGAAGCGCACTCGGCAGATCACTGGAAGCGATCAAATCGCCGTGGGCCACCCGTGTCGCGACGCTTCCGTCGCTTCGAAGCCCTGAACCAATGTCGGCGATCACCGGACAGGCACAGGAGGACGCGATCGCCTTCGCCATGGCTCGCTGCTCTTTCGTGTGACACGCCCCCACCACTACGAGATTCCTCCTCGAATCTCCCGCCCGTTCGGCGACGGCCTCGAGCACATGCCTCAGGGCGTCGTCGCCTCGGCCGTGTTCCTCTATGGCGATTCGCCAAGGATCCGACGAGTCCAGCCATCCGTTGATCCTGCCGAGGATTGCTCGATCCCAAGGCTCTATGGTCGGCGCCAGCGGTTCGCGGAACATCCAGTTGAGATGCACCGGTCCCGACGGACCGCACCGGCCGATCGAGCGTTGCCACGCTTCGTTGACCGATGACAAGAGAAAGGCCGGCGACGGCACCTCGCCCGCGCATGGAATTTCCAAGAACCAGCGGCTGAACTCGCCGAAGATCCCCCGCTGATGGATTGACTGATTCGCCCCACAATCGCGCAATTCCGGTGGTCTGTCCGCGGTCACGAGGATCATCGGCGTTCCAGTCTGTGCCGCTTCGACGACCCCTGGGAGGAGGTTGGCCACGGCGGTCCCCGAAGTTGTGACGACCACCGCCGGGAGACCAGTGGCCCTCGCCGCGCCCAGCGCGACGAACGCTGCCGCGCGTTCGTCATGCGCGATGATCCGGTCGACCCCGCAAAGTCGTGAGACGGCGCAGGCCAAGGGCGCACTACGGGATCCAGGACAGACTATCGCCGAGACAAGGCCCAGCCGCCGCCATTCCTCGAACGCGAGAGCCGACCAAAGCGCATTCAGATTCGCGGCTTGACCGAGATCGAGTGTGTCCTGAGATGCGTTCACAAGCTCGCAACCGTGATCTTCGGCGTCCGTAGGGCAAATCCCGGACCTCTGCCGATGAGGCGACGGTATGGCTGGGTGAGCGGCCCCTGCGCCGCTCGCCGGGCGATCCCCTCGAAGCTCTCGAGTTTGCGCGCGGTCTCGAGCCACTCGGCATCGGCCTCAGATCCGCGCACGACTCCAGCGCCGGCGAATGCCGTCAGGGTCGCGCCGTCGATGACTGCACTTCGGATCGCAACCGTGAAGTCACTCCGGCTCGCGCTGACAACGCCCACCACACCAGCGTAGAGCCCGCGCGCAAATGGCTCGTGATCGCGGATGAATTCCCGCGACGCTGCCAGCGGCCATCCGCACACGGCGGGGGTCGGGTGCAAAGCATCAAGGATGGTCTGGTCGCAGGCGCCGTCGCGCAGATGCCCGATGATCCCCGTCAGAAGATGCTGTACATGCCTGAGCCGCATGATGCGAGGGGACGCCTCGCGCGTCAGCGTCACCATCAACGGTGACAACGCCGCCTCGATGCGCCGAACCACGAAGTCGTGCTCGCGAAGGTTCTTCTCGCTGCACAACAGCCGCGCGGCGAGCCGTTCGTCCGAGACACCGTCGGGGCCGCGCGTACAGGTCCCGGCCACCGCCTCGCTGTGCACAAGGGCGCCTTTACGTTTATAGAGCCGCTCGGGGCTCGCTCCCACAAATGCCCGCGACGGCGACTGTTCGATCAGGATATGGAACGCCGCCGGCTCCTCCGCTCGCAGGGCAGCGAGGACGCCGCACGGATCGATCGGTTCCAGCGCCCCATACTGGCGCGTCCTCGCCAGCACGACCTTGTCATACGACCCATGCTCGATCGCCTCGAGTGCAGCGTCGATCGAATCGACCCAGCGCGACGGATCACCATCGGCGGTCATCTGGAATCCGTGCGGTACCGCAGGGATCATCGATGCGGGAGCAAGCCGACTGAGTGCGTCAAGCGCAAGTGCCTCGTCGTCGCAGACATGGACGGCGAGAATCGTCTCGCGCGTTCTTCGGATCTCTACGCGGGGAAGCACCACGCGCACCGGGGAGAATCCCAGCCATCGCGAGGGTTCACGGCGGACTGTGGTGGGATCGAACCAGTTGACGACGAAGAAGAGCGGTTCGCTGGGTTGACCCGTCTCGGGAAAATCATGCGACTCGCTGGAGAGGCAACTCGCGACTGCATGGTCCGAGAGCCGTGCCGAGGAGAAACACTTTCCCGCTCCGGCGATCATCAGTGATCCCTCGCGGTTCTTGAAGAAGACCCGCTCCCCGCGGGTTTGCGCGGCCAGCCAAACGAGGGGATCCACCTCGCGAACACCGACTTCGTACCGGCGAACGATTCCGTCCCGCGTCTGAAGAGTGAGGTCGGCGCGAATCGCGGAAGCGAGCGCCAATGCCCCAGCCTCGAGGGTCAGCTGGCCGGGCAGGCGATTCGCAACAAGGGATCCTGATGGGCGCGTCAGCATGCGGAGGACCGAAGGGACGATGATATGGATGGTGATTCAGAATCCCAGCATTGAAGACGCGTACTGGGGTTATAGGACGGGTAGTTCCATCAAGCCACCTGTACCCTGAGAGAATGAACTTTCGGCGTCGAAAGCGTGCCATACATCATGCGGAGGCTCACGCCGATACGGGCTCGGGCGGACCCCCGGGGGTGCTCTCCCATGCTCTTGTTCCCCAGGACGAGTCACAGCTGATCGAGTCGATCGATCAGGTGAAGGAACTGACCGATCACCTCCACGAAGCAGGAGCGTTCGCGTTCGATACCGAATTCATCGGCGAGGAGTCGTTCTATCCACGGATCTGTCTGATTCAAATTGCGACCACCCGCCGGGTCGCTCTGCTTGATCCGATCACCCTGGGAGAGAAGGCTCTGGAACCAATCTGGAACGCAGTCTGCTGCGACTCGCTGACCACGATTGTTCACGCCGGCGGGCAGGACATCGACGCGGCGCAGCGATCCGCTGGATGCGCGGCTACCAATGTAGTCGATACCCAGATCGCGGCAGCGTTTCTTGGAATGCCGTGGCCGGTCAGCCTCGGTAATGTCGTGCATGGCCTGACGGCGCATCGGCTCCACAAGGGGCACACATTCACCGAGTGGGACAAGCGGCCACTCACGAAGTCGCAGCTCTCGTATGCCGCCGACGATGTGCGCTACCTCCCGCTCGTCTGGAGCGTCCAATGCGAGCGGCTTGCGAAGTGTGGCCGCGCCGATTGGGCGCGGGAAGAGAGCCAGGAGAGTCTGCGGACTTCGGAGGAATTCAATCCCGAGAGCCAGGTTCGCCGCGCCGCGCGCGGTCTCGGTTTGCGCCCACGGATCATGACCGTGCTCCGCGAACTGGTAGTGCTGCGTCACGCTCTCGCCAAGGAACTCAATCTCCCGCCGAGGACGGTGATACCGGATGGCCCGCTGCTCGAAGTGGCGCGCACGCGGATCGCTGAAACTTCGGGTCTGGGCGAAGTTCGTGGGTTCCCGCGGCACATTGCCTCCAGCCACGGGGACGAGATTGTGCGCACTATCGTGGCGGCGCGCGCACTTCCACTTGACCGCGACCGTATCTGGATGGCCCCGGAGGAGTCGGCTGAAGATCGCACCAAGATTGACGCGTTGTGGTCAATCATCACCATGCGCTGCATCTCGATGGGGCTCTCGACCGGACTCGTATTGACGCGCGCGGAACTCTCGCGCTGGTACCTCGCGCGCGGCACCTCGCGAGCGCCGCTCTTCCCCGAAGGATCATGGCGAGCCCAAGCCATCGGTAGCTGGCTCGACGGATTCCTTGATGGCCGCGAGACGCTGAGCCTGGCATGGCGCGATGGCGGTCCGGTGGTGCCATGAACCGCTGGAATCCGACTCCACCGACACCATCATCACTGGGGGATCACGCGGTACCTGTCGATGGCGATCACCTTCTAGGCAAACGCATTGCCCTCCTGGTCACCGGCGGGATCGCGGCGATGAAGGCGCCCCTGATCGCGCGAGCTCTGCGCCGACAGGGTGCGGCGGTCACAGCATTCGTCTCTGAGGAGGGGCTCCGTTATGTGACGGAGGAGACGCTGGCGTGGAGTACCGACCGTCCTGTGGTAACGCGACTCAGTCCCCGTGCCGAGCACATCTCCGGACGTGAGCAGTTCAATGCGTATCTGGTCGCCCCGGCCACCTACAACACGATCAACAAGATGGCTTGCGGGATCGCCGACGGAGTCATCACGGCGACGCTTGCTTCGGCACTGGGGCTACTCGAGCATGGCGAGTGCGCGATCCTTGTCTGCCCGACGATGCATGGATCGATGCACACCAAGATCCTGACGGCGAGCCTCGATCGGCTCCAGGCGCTCGGTGTGACGGTCGTCAAGCCTCGCGACGATTACGGCAAGCACAACCTTCCTGATGAGGGGCCGATCGTCGCTGCCGTCGCGGCCGCGGTGAGTGCCTCGCCACTCAAGGGCCGGGCCATCCTCGTCACCGGTGGACCGGTCCCGACCGAACTCGACGCCGTCCGACGCATTTCGAGCCCGTTCACAGGCGCCTTGGGCTGCCTCATCGCTCAGGAGTTGGCGATGTGCGGGGCCGAGGTCACGCTTGTGCTTGGTCAGGGAAGTGTCGCCCCGGCTCCCTGGCTCAACTCGTTCACGGCTGAGAGCGTCGCGGAGTATCGCAGCCTCGTGATGCAGACGCTGCACTCCAAACCCTGTCAAGCGGCGGTCCTCAGCGCGGCGGTCGCCGACTTCGGTCCCAGATCGGTGGGCGCCGAGAAGACGAGAACCGCAGACGGACCATGGCATGTCGAACTGGTTCCGACTCCCAAAGTGATCGACGAAGTCCGTGCAAGTTTCCCCTCGCTCGAAATCGTCGGATTCAAGTTCGAGGTCAACGCCTCGCATGAGTCGGTCATGCAGACGGCGCACGCGCGAGCCGCGCGCGACGGTGCCTGCGTGGCCAATCGCGCCGAGGAGAACCCTCGGGGATCCGCGCAGGTTGCCTGGTTCGTTGCGCGTGGACACGAACCCCTGCGGCTGGAGGGAAAGCCCGCGATTGCCCGCGCAATCCGCTCGCATCTGGAGCAGTGCGCGTTGACCCATCGACGGACTCATCCGTGACGACAACCTGGGTCACCGCCGACACGCATTTCGGTCAGGCCGAGGCCATCGAACTCTTCGGCCGACCATTTGCGCCGGGAGATACGAAGGCCATGGACGAACTCCTCCTAGAGCGGATCAACATGCGAGTCGGCAAACGCGATCGACTGATCCATCTGGGTGACTTCACCGGCCCTCGAGAATGGAAGGGACAGGAGGGTCGAAAGAGCCTCAAGGAACTTCGCTTGCTCAGGAAGCGAATCGTCTGCCGACAGGTCGAACTCGTCGTCGGCAATCAAGATCCATCCCCGAAGCGCGCGCGGCGCGTCTTTGAGGACGCGCGCACGATGCTCACCTGGCGTGGATGGAGCGGCGGCTCGGAGCGCATCGTGTGCTTCCACTATCCGATGCGGACATGGCAAGGGGCACTCTCAGGGGCTATGCATCTGCACGGCCACATGCATGGACGGTTCCCCCCGCTGGGCCGCAGCCGCGATGTCGGTGTCGACTGCTGGGAGTACGGCCCCGTGAAACTCGATGAGGTTCTGTCGGCCCTTGTGGCGACTCCGATCGCACGAGGCGCGGGAGACTGACAACCCGGGGCTATCATCGAACCATGAGCGCGACACCGGCGAAGACCCATGTGCACGGCCTAGCTGCCGGAGTGGTTGCGGTTGCGGTCCTCTGCGGCTGCCAGTCGGAGGGCTCGGTCAACGAGAGCGGTTCGAATCGACTCTCGGGGGCGTCGAACAGACTGAACAACTCGGCGGCGTGGAGTGTCGACCAGTCGAGTATCGAGGAGCGATGGGATGAGGATCCCACCGTGATGGAACCGGACTATCCGCTCATGAACCCAATGCCGGGCTTCGCCAATCAGGGAGCCGCCGGACTGGGGCCGTAGCCTCATCGTCAGTACATTCCGCGCGTGAGCCAGGTTGACTACGCGCAGATCTTTGTCTCGATGCTGGCGATCGTGAACCCGCTGCTGGGGGTTCCGATGTTTGTCAGCGTGACCGACCAGATGCCTGCACCCCAGCGGCGCAAGGCGGCAAAGGCCACGGCCATCACCGTCTTTAGCGTGTTGGCCGTCTCGATTTTCGCCGGAGCCTGGATCCTCGAACTCTTCGGCATCAATGTGATGGACTTCTCAATTGCGGGGGGGATTCTCGTCCTCCTCATGGCGATCAACATGCTCAATGCACGCTCTGACTCGGGGGCGCGCATCTCGGCCGACGAACGGCTCGAGGCGATCCACCGACAGAATGTGGCGATCGTCCCGCTGGGCATCCCACTGCTTGCCGGGCCGGGGGCGATTTCAATGGCGATCATCGTTGCCGACCTTTCTCCCACGATCCGTCACAAGATCGCACTGCTGGTGCTGTGCGTAGTGATTGGTCTGATCACCTACACAACCCTTCGTGCCGCCAAGGGGATCTCGCGGTTCCTCGGGGTGACCGGGATGAACATCGTCAACCGCATCATGGGGCTCCTGCTTGCCGCCGTTGCGGTCAGCTTCATGGTGAATGGGATCCAGAAGCTCTTCCCGATCCTTGATGAGAAGCCTTCAGTGACGGTGGGACCGCCGGCCGCCGTGACCGCGCAGTAGGATCGCTCCATGGCGAGGAAGCGGCCGCTCGTCGGCGTCATCATGGGATCCTCGAGCGACTGGGAGACCATGCGGCATGCCTGTGAAACGCTTGACGCGCTCGGGGTTCCCCACGAGCGGCGCGTCGTCAGCGCGCACCGAACTCCGACTCTCCTCTTCAAGTACGCCGAAGGCGCGCGCCAGCGCGGAATCCAGGTGATCATTGCTGGTGCCGGTGGTGCGGCACACCTTCCCGGAATGACCGCAAGCCGGACTTCGCTCCCGGTGCTGGGGGTACCTGTGGAGGGCAAGGCACTCAATGGTCTCGACTCTCTTCTCTCGATGGCCCAGATGCCCGCAGGCGTCCCGGTCGGCACGCTCGCGATCGGGCGCGCCGGAGCGGTGAATGCGGCACTTCTGGCGACTTCGATTCTCGCACTCGCCAATGCGCCCCTGCGAACTGCATTGGATCAGTGGCGACGGCAACAGACGGAAGAGGTTCTTCGGAACCCGAATCCTGCAGGGACGCGAGCGGCGGCGCGAACGCGTCGCAGAACCAAAGGACCACGCCGTTGAGGATCGGCGTCATCGGCGGCGGGCAGCTCGGGAGAATGCTCGGTCTCGCGGGAATCCCACTGGGGCTCCACTTCCGATTCCTTGAGCCATCCGCAGCATGTCCGGCAGCGGCGTGCGGCGAGGTGATCCCGACGGCATATGACGACCCGGATGGGCTCGAACGATTCGTGCAGGGTCTCTCTGTGGCGACCTATGAATTCGAATCTGTTCCCGCGTCGAGCGCGCAGTGGCTCGCCTCACGCATCCCGCTCGAACCTTCACCGCGCGCCCTCGAGATCGCCCAGGATCGCATCGCGGAGAAGACGGCGTTTCGAGCCCTGGGAATCCCAGTCGCGCGCTTCGCTGCCGTGGGTACGGTTGCGGAAGTCACCGACGCTGCGAAGTCCATCGGCGCCCCGTGCGTACTCAAGACTCGACGACTTGGCTACGACGGCAAGGGGCAACGGGTCATTCGGGGCGGCTCCTCCGGCGACCTCGCGCCGCAGATCGCGGCTGCGTGGGAAGAGCTCGGCCGGGTGCCATGCATCCTCGAGGAACTCGTGGAGTTCACGGCGGAAGTTTCGATGATCGCGGTCCGCGGCCGCGGCGCAGGCCACACTCGGTCCTCCGCCTACTACGCGCTCACCGAGAATGTCCATCGCGACGGGATTCTGTGGCGCTCTACCGCTCCCGCTCCGTGCGACCCATCAGGAGAACTCGACCGCATGGCGCGCGCGCATGTAAGTGCGTTGATGGAGTCCCTTGACTATCACGGTGTGATCGGAGTTGAGTTCTTCGTGACTCGGGCCGGACTCCTTGCCAACGAGATGGCACCTCGCGTTCACAACTCGGGCCACTGGACGATCGATGGAGCCCTGACGAGTCAGTTCGAGAACCATCTACGGGCGATTTCCGGACTACCGCTTGGACCGACCGCGGCCCGCGGCGCCTGCGCGATGATCAACTTAGTCGGCCGGACTCCGCTCCCCTCCGAGATTCTGGGTGTGCCGGGAGCGCGGCTCCATCTGTATGGCAAGCCGCCGCGCAAGGGTCGCAAGGTGGGGCATGTCACGCTGTGCGCAGAAGACCAGGCTCAACTGGCACTGGTCCTGCGGGCACTTGAAGAGCGAGTGGCCTGGGAGTGAGCTCGGCCAGCGCCTCCAGGGCCGTGGTTGCAAGCAGCCTTTGGCGGGCAATGGCAATCGCCTGAGGCGATCGGTCGATGCCGACGGCGTTTCGACCGGCCTTGACGGCCGCGGCGAGAGTTGTGGCACTTCCGCACATGGGATCGAGCACTGTTCCTCCGGGTGGGCAGCAAGCGCGCACGAGCAGCTCAAGGAGTGCCAGAGGCTTCTGCGTCGGCCAACCGGTCCGCTCAAGCGCCATATTGTTGATTGCGGGGATGTCCAGGACATCGGTTGCCTTCTTCATCCGACCCTTCAGGCGCACGCTGCGCGCGGGAACCTTGGGCGGCTCGAACCAGTAGCAGTCGGAGCATCCGTAGAAGAGGATGTCATCGTGCTTGCGCGCGAACGATCGCGGCCCCGACCCTCCTAGTCCGTACGACCAGACAATGTGGTTAACGAAATTGCCCTCTCCGAATGCCGAATCGAGCATCAACCTCACATGATGGCTGGACCTCCAATCGACATGCACGAGGATCGATCCCGTAGGGCGCAGGACTCGACGCGCCTCTGCAAGGCAGGGCGCGAGGAACTCCCGATACTTCTGCAGTGACTCGAAGCGATCGTCGAAGGCTAGCCCGGCGCGACCCTGCCGTTTCATACCCGAGTTGAACGGGGGATCCATGTACACCAGATCAATCGATGATGATGGCAACTCGGCCATGACTGCCAAGCAGTCTCCGAGTCGCAGCGTCCATGCTGGCAACCTCGAACCGTCGATCATGTCGGACTCTATCGCTGGGGGTCAGGAGGCTTCGGCGCGCGGATGGGCTCGGTCGTACGCCTCCCGCATTCGCGCCGTCGTGAGGTGCGTGTAGACCTGTGTGCTCGAAAGCGACTGGTGACCCAGCAGCTCCTGCACGGCACGGAGGTCTGCGCCGTTGTCGAGGAGGTGGGTCGCAAACGAGTGGCGAATCGTGTGAGGCGAGATGTCCGGATCGAGCCCGGCGATCTTGAGGTACTTGGACACCTTGCGACGGACCGATCTCGACGATAGCCGCGTGCCCAACTTGTTCACGAACAGTGCGCTCGTGGCCTCCATCGGCACCCGCTCGGTATGGGCGATGCCGAGATACCGCTGGATCGCGCCCATGGCGTGCGACCCGATGGGAACGGTCCGCTCGCGCCGTCCCTTGCCCTTGACCTTGAGCGCGCTCCCGTCGATATCGAGGTCCCCGCGATTGATCGCCACCACTTCGCTTACGCGGATCCCCGTCGAGTAAAGCGTCTCGAGAATTGCGCGGTCGCGCGCGCCCAAGAGATCCGAGTCACTCGGAGCGCCAAGCAATTTTTCGATCTGGTCGACCGTGATGGCCTTAGGGAGTCGGCGTGGTTGCTTAGGAGTCCTAATGAGCGTCATCGGATTGATCGACGCAAGTCCCCGCTTCTCCATCCACTTGTGGAATGAGCGGAGCGTCGCGATCTTTCGAGCCGTCGTTGCGGCGGAGTAATTCTGCTGTGCCAAGTGACCCAGAAATCTCCGCACGAGCTCCACATCCGTCGAGAGGATGCGGCTCGTGACCGTCTTAGATCCCGGTGATGCATCATGCCGAGCGAGGGCCGCCTGCTCCGCCTGTGGATCTATCGAGAAGCCTCCATCTCCCGCGATGAACTCTGCAAACTGCCTCAGGTCAAGACCATAGCAACGAGATGTGTACGGACTGAAGTGCCGCTCGTCGATCAGGTAGGAGAGGAACTGTTCGATAATTGCGGTCGATACGCTCATGGGTGGTGGTCTCGTAACAGCCGTTCAACGATAGCGTCGGCGCCCTGGAATCCGCCTTATCCGCCAGTAAACTTATCGGCATTTTGCGCCTCCGGCTGCAATCGCCGTCCTATAAACCGGGGCGTTTTTGCCTCCGAACTGCGATTCCGTCCGAGGCGGGCGAGTTTGTCGCGTCCTCGGTACACTGTTTCCCCTCTTCAACGACCGATTGATTGCGTAGCTCAGTTGGTAGAGCTGCGGCCTTTTAAGCCGCGGGTCCTGGGTTCGAGTCCCAGCGCAATCATTCGATTCGCCGCCTGTTCCAGCCCCCTTCGCATGCTTGTAGTTCACGCAAACTGGTCCCTTGACGCACTGCATGTGTGGGGAGAATCGCTCGAGCGCGCGCTTGAGTCAGGCGAGCCGGTCGGCAATCAGCACCCGTTCGCCGCGTCGCACGCGCAGGTGAAGTCGACGATTGAACAGGCGATGGGATCGCTCGATGGCGCACGCAACGACACGCTGACCCTCCTGCTTCCCCACGCGACCGGATGTGAAGGTTCGAGCTCCTCGATCGCCATCCCGTTGCCTTCAAGCAAGCTCGCGTCCCTGATGGGGCGCGCGCCGAGCGACGAGGAAGCACTCGTGCTCGAGGCGTGCACGATTCCCACAATTCGCCTCGACCCCGAGCATGCGCTCTCATTTTTCAGCCGAGTCGCGGATCTTGAAGGTGGACAGTCCCCCGACCTGGCGCTGGCTCACTCGATGCACTGGTGGACCAGGCTCACGCAGCTCGCGCTCGACTCGATCATCGACCAGCGGGTGATCCCGACACTCGTACAGCGCCGTGATGGATCACTGTCGGGACAGTGGCGCCCGTGGCTGAATGACTCGGATGCGAACGCCCATCTGGCGGATCTCATCGCCAGCATGCCGGCCGCAGTGCGTGCAGTCGATGGAACCAAGGGGCACGCCTGGCCCATCGTCGACTCGTTCCTCAGTCTGACCACGGATGCCGCGATCCGCACCGCACTAATCGACGAGAATTTTGAGGAGGCGATCGCCGACTTCTCGACTTCGACCGATGCTCATGCCGGGTTCCTCAGCGGACTCCTCGGACCCGACGACTCGCTGAAGGTTGGCAAACGCCCTGAGTTCGACCTCATGCGCACGACTCGCGGCTGGCTCGGTGTCCTCGATGGGGCCCGCGCGGTCGTCGGGATGCGATTGAAGTTTGAGATCCACGAACCTGAGGTCGACGCCGGCGACGAAGGCCTGGATGCGTCATGGCGCGTGTCATTCAGCCTCGTCGACCCGGATGACCCGGGATGTGTGACCGACGCGGAGACGATTTTCCAAGCCCCTAGCGGACGACGCAACGCGACCCGTGCTCCCCGCAGCGAGGAATTGGCACAGATGCTGCTCAAAGAACTGGGGCGCGCCAGCCGGATCTGGCCCGAGCTCGAGGACGCGTTGCAGGACGAAACTCCGTGCGGCGTCGACCTCAACACGCGCGAGGCGTACACCTTCATGCGCGACCTTCGCCCGGTGCTGCTTGAGGCCGGATTCTTTGTCGATGTACCGGTCTGGTGGGGTGAGCCGACGAGCCGAATCAGCGCGCGCCTTCTCATCGACTCCCCCGAGAGTCCGCCAGGCTCGACAGGATCAGCTTCGAGCGCGGCCCACGAGCCATCGGGACTCGGACTCCAGGCACTCGTTGCCTACCGCTGGCAGGTTGCGCTTGGATCGCAGAGTGTCTCGATAGAGATGCTCGAACGGCTCGCTCGACGCGGATCTCCACTCGTGCGGGTGAACGGCGCGTGGGTGGATCTGAGACCGGAGGACATTGCGAGCGCGGTCAAGTTCTTCCGCGAGCACCCCGGTGGCACGATGTCGCTGGTGGAGGCGCTTCGGATGGCCCACGGCATCGATGGACCGCCGGAAGCACTTCCGGTCAGCGGGGTCACGGCCTCGGGGTGGGTGAAGCAGCTCCTCGACGCAAGTGAGAACGACGAGGGCTTCCGCATGGCCGGGCCGCCCGAGGCGTTTCAGGGCACGCTGCGACCGTACCAACTCACCGGGCTGAGCTGGCTCGCGTTCCTCGACCGTCTCGGGCTTGGGGCATGCCTCGCCGACGACATGGGTCTCGGCAAGACCATCCAACTGATCGTGCTCATGCAGCACGAGCGTGCCCAGCGCACATTGCAGGGCCTCGGTCCACCCGGTCCGACGCTGCTGGTTGCTCCGATGTCAGTACTGGGCAACTGGAAGCGTGAGCTCGGACGGTTCGCGCCGGAGCTAAAGGTCCACATCCAACATGGAATTGACCGCCCTACCGGCGATGCGTTTACGCGAGTGACTCAGGAGAACGATCTCGTCATCACGACCTACGCCATCGTCGTCCGCGACCGCGACACGATTCAGAAGGTTCAGTGGCGCAGGGTCGCCCTCGACGAGGCGCAGTACATCAAGAACCCGCCGACCAAGCAGACAGCGGCGATCCGTGCGCTCAACACCCGACACCGCGTCGCGCTCACCGGAACTCCGGTGGAGAACCGGCTTGCCGAACTCTGGTCGATCATGGAGTTCTGCTGTCCGGGATACCTCGGCACTCACCTGGACTTCCGCCGACGGTTCGCCACGCCGATTGAGCGCAATCGCGATGGCGCGGTGGCACAGCGGCTGAGGGCACTTGTGAAGCCCTTCATCCTGCGTCGCCTCAAGACTGACCCCAAGGTCATCAGTGACCTGCCGCCGCTGATCGAGTCTCGGCAGAGCATCCCGCTCACCGATGAGCAGATCCGGCTCTATGAGACCGTCGTGGCGGAGATGCTCGCGAAGGTCGATCAAGCCGACGGCATCCGCCGGCGCGGGCTCGTACTCAGCGCGCTGGTGAAACTCAAGCAGATCTGCAACCACCCCGCGCATTTCCTCCGCGAGGGCACGCCGAACGGGACAACCACGACCGCCAAGCGAGCTGCCAAGGCAACTGAGGCGGAGGATCCCGCGATCGATGCCGAAGAGGGGTCGCTGCTGGCGCTCCCATCGGCCGCGCTCAATCCCGCGCGTAGCGGGAAGACGCAGCGACTCATCGAACTGCTCGATGAACTCGTGGCTGCAGGCGACAGCGCGCTTGTGTTCACCCAGTACCGCCAGATGGGACACCTTCTGGTGTCGATGATTCGCCAGGCCATCGATGTGGAGGCGTTGTTTCTCCATGGTGGTACTCCGCAGGCCAAGCGCGACTCCATCGTCGATCGGTTCCAGAAGGGTGATCGCGCTCACCCCATCTTTGTGCTCAGCCTCAAGGCGGGCGGCGTGGGGCTCAATCTCACCGCCGCGAATCATGTCATCCACTTCGACCGCTGGTGGAATCCAGCCGTCGAGAACCAGGCGACCGACCGCGCCTTCCGCATCGGACAGACACGGACGGTCAATGTCCACAAGTTCATCTGTGCGGGAACGCTGGAGGAGCGGATCGACCAGATGATTGAGCAGAAGACCGAACTGGCGACACAGATCATTGGATCGGGCGACGGCTGGCTCACCGAGATGTCGACGAACCAGCTCCACGACCTCCTCTCGCTCAGGCGCAGCGGTCTCGAGGGTTCCGAGTGACGCAGTGGAACGACTCCAGCCGCCCCCGTCCACCCGAGAACCCACGGCGTGTGATCGGCGGCTTCAAGTTCCGGCGCAAGCAGGGGACGGCGCAACTCCCGTGGACTACGGCACCATTTTTTGCCGCGATCGCCGCGGCAACCGACCCAGACACTCTCATCGAGGGTGGCTCATACGCAGTGTCTGGGCAGACCGTGTCGTTCCCATGCACTGCGGGGCGGGTCGATGCGTCGGTGCAGGGGCGCGCGTCACGCCCCTACGCAGTGTCGATGACCTTCGTGCAGTGGACCCCTGAGGAGTGGGACCGAGTCGTGCAGGCGCTCGCCGCCGAGGCGGTGTTCTCTGCCAGGTTCCTTGTCGGGGAGATGCCGCCGACCGTCGAATCTGTCATCGCCGCTCTCACCCTGAAGGAGAAGATTGTGCCGTGCCGCCCGGGAATCAAGGCGTCATCAGATCCGGTGCTCAAGTGTTCGTGCGGACTGGCTCAGCCCTGCAAGCATGTGGCGGCAGTCAGCCATCTGTTCGCAGAACGGCTGGAGGCGGAACCCCTCCTACTGTTCCTCATTCGAGGAATGGGAGTCGAGCGGCTCCTCGAGCGAATCCAGGAGTTGCGAACGCTAGCCACCAGAGGCGAGAACCACGCGCACCCACTGCCGAGTGCCGCGACCGATCACTCGCTCGAAGCGCCCCTCGAGTCGCTCCTCGGTGAGTTTTGGCGGCCCGGCCAGAGACTGCATCTCCTTGAGAGCCGGCCAATGCAGGCGCACGCGCCTCATGCAATTCTTCGTCGGCTCGGTGCCAGTCCGCTTGGGGGACGCTTTCCGCTCGTCGGTCTTCTCGCCACGATTTATGACACAATGCGCATCCGCGGGATCGCCCTCCGAGACCGCGAGCGGACCGCGATCACTGGCGATTCCGCCGAGAAGTGACCCTCTACGATGCGGAGATGAGAACGCCGCCGAATCCTGATGCCGTCGCCTGGGTCGCGCACCGGCTCCACCGGGGTCTGTTCGCCACGGGTGCTTGGGGCCGTGCGGGCCGGCAGCGGGAACTCGATGACACGCTCGAACTGCTCTCTCCCGAAATCGTCTCGGCGTTCGCCATTCACACGAAGTCGCGCGCCGAGGCCGAGCGGCGCACCCGCAGGGCCCTCGCATCGCTCGCCCGCGCACTACCCGCTCTGCGACGGATCCTCAGGCGCGACCTTGACGCCGCCTACGAGCGCGACCCAGCGGCAACCGGACGGCTCGAGATCATGCTCTGCTACCCCGGACTGAGGGCACTCTCGGTCCACCGGGTCGCGCATGCCCTCCACCTCGCTCTCGTGCCTCTGATTCCGCGCATGCTCGCAGAGTCGGTGCACGACTCAACCGGCATCGATATTCACCCCGGCGCACGAATCGGCCCGGGATTCTTCATCGATCACGGGACGAGCGTCGTGATCGGTGAGACTTCGATCATCGGCCGCGACTGCACGATCTATCAGGGGGTGACGCTGGGCGCGAAGCGATTCGACCGCCACAAAGACGGCTCGATCAAGCGCGGTACGAAACGCCATCCGACACTACGGGATCTCGTGACGGTCTACGCCAATGCCACCATTCTGGGTGGGAAGACAGTGATCGGGAAGGGTGCGGTCATCAGCGCCGGCGTCCTAGTGCAGGAAAGTGTGCCCGCGCGTTGCACGGTGAAAGCACCGATGAATCAGATGAATCAGATGAATCAGCTGGTCGGGAGTGCCGTCACCAGTCCTCGATGATCGGCGGTTAGTTGCCCGACTGGCCCTGTGACGGGCGGCCTCCGCCCTGACGGCCCTGACCACCCTGACGGCCCTGACCACCCTGACCACCCTGACCACCCTGACCACCCTGGCCGCCGAATCCACCGCCCTGCTGGCGCATTGACTCAAAGAGCGTCGTGCGCTCCTGCTCGTCGATCGTCCCATCCTTGTTCTTGTCAGCCGTCTTGGCGGCATCCTGGAACTGCTCTGGCAGCTCGGAGATCTTGCCGGTGCCGAAACTACCGAAGTTTCTCCCGCCATCTCGCCCCTTGGGAAGCTGAACCTGCTGCTCGGGTGTCAGGAGCCCATGAAGCTGCTCGAGATACTTCGTGCCCATCTCGCCACGCTGATCCATCAGGTCACCCACGGGATCAGCGGCGCCGCCACCACCGGCACCAGCACCCGTCATCCCCCGTCCGAACATGACCAACGGTGAACTTGTGCCATCGAGCACCGCAAGAATCCGCAGCGACTCTTCGATTCGCTGCTGTGGCTCCTCCTTGCGGGTGAGGTTCACAATGCGATCATTGATGTTGCTCAGTTCCGCCGAGTACAACTGCTGTAGCGACGCAACCGCAGCACGCGCCTCGGGTGTCAGGTCGGCCAATTCGAGCGCCTTCACAAACGCTTCGCTCGCTCGCGTCTCCCGGTACACGCGGCGGAAGGCGGAGGCCATTGCCGCCTTGTTGAACTTCGCACCATCGTCGGCTGGCAGGACTCCCAGGAGCGTGATGCGGTAGTGGTCATTTGCGTCGCGCACTCCCCTGCGCAGCGTGATCTGCCTCTCCACGATCGTCTTTGCAGCAGCGGTGTCGCCGCCGATCACCGCTTTCATGATCCTTGGTTCGCTCTGGGAGATGTAGTCGTCACGCGCCACCAGCGCGTTGTCGAGCGCGATCTCGTAGTCGTCGAGGACCTTCGTCGAACCATCGATCGAAGACTGTGAGAGCCCAGCCTCGTCCATCACGACGAACAGGTTGGTGCCCTCGCCGGAGAGGACGGCGCTGTCCATCCCCTTCTCCCGTCGCATAAACCTCTGAAATGCGGGCCACTTTGCCTTCTGTTCCGGGGTCAGGGAGCCTTCCAGGCCGTCGGTCACGACTTTCTTCAGTTCACCGCGCTTGGTGTCCCAGCGGGTGACCTCGTCGAAGATCTCCTGCATGACCGCCCTTGTCTCCACATCCGCGCCCGCCGCCTTGCGTGCTGCCATAGCGTCCTCTCCGATCTTCGCCATGCGCTCAGACATGAACTTGCGTCTCGCCTCGTCGCTCAGGGGGCCGCCGTTCTCGACTTCCATCTGCTCAAGATCCTGTTGCATCGTCTCCCGAACCGAGCGCATCGTCTCGCGCATGTCTCCACCGACAAAGCTCTGGAACAGACGCGTGCCTGACTCGCGAACCGCGTCCTGAGACTCCTCCGCCAGCGGACTGAAGGAGAGGTCATAGTCGTTGACAAGCGCCTCAACGACGGTCATCTGCGCATCGTCGAAACTAAGCTGTTCCTTGTAGAGCGGAATGTCCCGTCGCAGGAACTCCGGCTTGTATCGGTTCTGGAGCTGCGAGAACGCCCCCATCATTCCCCCGCGCCCACCCATCCCTCGCTGTCCACCACCGCCACCACTGACGCTCATGCCACCAGAGAAGAGCCCCTGCGCACTCCGTTGCCCGCCACCACCCTGACCACCCTGACCACCCTGACCACCCTGACCACCCTGCTCGGATTGCTTCTGACCAGCACCTTGCGCAGGAGCTGTCGCCCCCTGGCGCGCGAAGGCATCGGCCACGCCGATTGAAGATGCGAGAGCGAGTGCTGAAATGGCGGAGCGAGTGTGCAGCATTGGGGAGGACCGCTTTCGTGGTTGGATTGATGCCCGACTATCGACTGGCCATTCAACAGGCACCAATCGACTGTTCGTCAACGAACAGCTACAACCATTGTTGCCGATTTACCCCCATGCTGGGACAGAATGTGTCAGCGAAAGGGCGAATTTCTGCTCTATCTGGCCGGAGAGAGCCGGTAGATCGACCCTGGACCGTCGGCACTGGACTCGGTTCCGCACACGAACAAGGTGCCGTCGTTGGCTTCGCCGAAACTGGCAAGGTGGAAGCGCCGTTTCCCCCCGACCACCTTGGGTCCGAGGGTCAACTTGCCGCCTTCGGCACGAAGCCCCCACATGGTTCCTTGCTCGTAGTCGGCATAGAGGTAGACCCCCTGTAGCGACTGGTATTCCGTGCCTCGATAGACGAATCCGCCGGTCACGGAGACGCCGTCGCTTCGGGGATACACAACGATCGGATCAACGAACCCATCGCTCGACTGGCTCGCATCCGGGACGCCTGGGGTGGCCTGAAGCCCTTCGCGCGGCCGCCATCCATAATTGCCCCCCTTCACGATGATGTCGATCTCCTCGAAGGCGTTCTGCCCGACATCCCCGCCGTAGAGTTCGCCTGTCTTTCGGTCAAACGACATTCGCCAGACATTTCGCAGTCCAGTCGCGTACTTTTCCCCTCGTGCATCTGGGCGGCCGACAAAGGGGTTGTCCGCAGGGATTCCATAGAGTTTGCCATCCCCCGGATGGTCGATGTCGATGCGCAGGACGGACGCGAGCAGAGACTCTAGATTCTGCCCATTTCCCCACGGGTCATTCCCAGCTCCTCCGTCACCAGTCGAGAGATAGAGCAGTCCGTCGGACCCAAAGAGCAGTGTGCCGCCATTGTGGTTCCAGGCCGGATCGGCAATCTCGAGGAGAACCGTCAGCGATTCCGGGTCGATGATTCCGTCCTCAGCGCCCTCCTTCGCCTGGAGTCTTCCCAGAGTATTGCGATCCGGATTGCTCGTCGTGTACCAGACATACACAAACCTGTTCTCCTTGAATTTCGGGTGGAACACGAGCGAGAGCAGTCCCTGCTCGTTGAACTTGTCCTGGACCGGCCCCTTGATGTCGAGCACTACGCGGCCCGTTGCCGTGGGATCTGATGAGTCGATCTCGATGACGCGGCCCGCCTGCTCAACGACATAGAGGCGGTCACTGCGGTCAGGGCGCGCCACAAGCTGCACCGGGCGGCGCAGCGAGACTTGAGGCCAGACGCGGTCCATCCGCACATCAGGAATCGATGCGGCGGCCGTCTCGCTCGTGGCGACGGGTGCTTGCTTGACTACGTCGTCTCCGAGGGCGGTCACGCCGAGCGCGGCCGCTGCAACTGCTGCGGCAAGGCAAGAAGAACGTGGCGTCTGGATCATCAGCCGAGCATATCCACGGCATTCGAGAGAATCGCCACACTCGCGTATCCTGCCAAGATGCTGGTCGCACTTGCAGCGGTGCTTCTGTGGTTGGCGCCTCAGGGCGAGAAGATCCCACCTGGTGACCCCAAGGAACCCTCGGTGCCACAGATCGCGCCCGGACCCGCGTCACCGGCGATTGAAGCTGGATTCAAGCCGCTCTTTGATGGTGTCTCTCTCGCTGGTTGGGTCGGTGACACCGCGGGGTATTCCGTCGAGGATGGTGCGATTGTCTGCGGCCCCAAAGGCGGCAATCTCCTGACCCAGGAAGTCTACGGGGACTTTGAGTTGCGGCTCGAGTTCCAACTCTCGCCCGGAGCAAACAACGGGATCGGAATCCGCACGCCATGCGACGGCGACCCCGCTTATGTAGGCATGGAACTTCAGGTCCTCGATGACTCCGCCGAGCAGTACCGGTCGGTGAAGCCGTGGCAATGCCACGGGTCGATCTATGGCGTCATCCCATCGAAGCGCGGGGCACTCAAGCCAGCCGGAGAGTGGAACACGCAGACCGTGATCGCGAAGGGGTCGAGGATTCAAGTGGTACTCAACGGGACGGTGATCATTGACGCTGATGTCAGCGAGGCGGCCGCAGGTGGGACGATTGACGGCCGGGACCACCCTGGGTTGCGACGCCATTCGGGCCACATCGGATTCCTCGGACACGGTGACAAGGTGGCCTACCGAAGTGTCAGGATCAAGGAGATTCGTTGACTCCTCTGGCTTCGTCAGACTCAGGGACTCGCCAGGGCGGAAGCGTGCTGTTGACTCTGGCGGCGTTTGTCGTCGTCTGTGCGGGTGTACAGGCGGCCGCGTCAATCGTCGTGCCGGTGCTGGCCGCGATCTTCATTGCCACTGTCGCACTCCCGCCGATCGTCGTACTCCAGCGCCGCGGTGCCCCGCTCTGGCTCGCGGGCACGATCGTTCTGGTCGCGGTCCTGCTCGGTCTCCTTCTCGCCGCAGTAATCGCTGCCGGAGCGGTCGCCAAGTTCACCGCCGACCTTCCTACCTACACCGCAACACTTGAGTCGAGATTTCAGGCCATTGATGTGTGGCTCAAGGCCCATGGGGTCGAGAGCGCCAGCACAACACTCTCCAACATCGCTAATCCCGCGCAGATCATGGGGTTCCTCGGATCGACACTCGGCGCGCTCGTCGGCATCCTCCGTGACAGCGTCTTTGTCTTTCTGACGACCGCGTTCCTGCTTGCCGAAGCCGCCGGGATGCCGGCGAAGCTGCGCGCCGCCTTCAATCTCGAGGAGCGCGCGATGGGACCGTGGAGCCGCGTCCTCGACGACATGACGGCGTATCTGGTCGTCAAGACGAAGACGAGCTTCATCACGGCTGCTCTGGTCGCAGCCGCGCTCTGGATGCTGGGGATTCCCTTCCCGCTCGCCCTCGGCCTGCTTGCATTCCTGCTGAATTTCGTGCCGGTGTTCGGCGCGGTGCTTGCGGGAGTTCCGGCAATCCTTCTGGCATTGATGCTCCACGGAACCTCGGCCGCGATCGTCACCGCGGCCATCTACACCGCGATCAATGTCATCATCGGGAGCCTCATCGAGCCCAGGTGGATGGGCCAGCGCCTCGGCCTCTCGACGCTCGTCGTCTTTCTCTCGCTGGTCTTTTGGGGATTCTTGCTCGGTCCCGTCGGAATGCTCCTCGCGGTGCCGCTCACCATGCTCGCGAAAATCCTGCTTGACCACACCAATGACCTTCGTTGGCTCTCGGTGTTGCTCGGGCCACCCCCTCGGGATCCCGCCGCGTGACCGGGCGCGTTTCGCAGGAACTCCGCGATCTGCTGAGGCAGTTGGAAGGGCCGCTTTCGAAGGCCGGGTTTCTCGTGGCTCATGTCGGTGTCACTGATGAAGGGGCATGGGGGAGATTGGACGCGACCATTGAGGGCGCTGAGCAGGACGGCAAGCTCCAGATCCACTTGAGCTCAAAGGGGCGGGTTTCGATCGTCCCGCAGGGGCCATCCGCGAAGGCGATCGCGACGGTGCTCACCCAGTACGGCCATGCCGTCGCGAACATTCCGGCCGCGGCGAACCACCCCGCTGGGGCGCACAACCGCGTCGTCGCGCAGACACGATCGCGTGAGAGAGCTCCGCCAGCAACATCGCGGAGCGCCGGCTGCGTCGGCGAACTTGTCGTCGACTGCTCGAAGTTCGGGCGGCGCCTGATCGGTCCGACGGAGTGGCGCGGCATGCTCCGTTTCGAACCTGGAACCTGGCGTGAAGTCTTCCACAGCCCGCGGTACGAGCGCGGTCACAATAATCTCGGGGAGTTTCTCGCAATCGTGGACGCATGCCGCCGGATCGAGCGCCAGGAGATCGCGTGCACATCGCTCTGGAGCGACTCCCAGACCGCGATCAGCTGGTTCACTAAGGGGATCATCAAGACAACCATCGACATCAACACTCAGTGCGACCCTGCGTTTGCCAACGCGGTCGCCGAGGCACTCGCGTGGCTCGCGAAAGCCGACCGAGGCCGCTTTACGCGAATGCTCTCCCGGTGGAGCGTGACGCTCCGAGGGGAAAATCCCGCGGACTTCGGACGCAAGTAGTGCCCCTGGCGTCAGCGCGGCGGCGGCAGCTGCGTGCTGATCCGCGCAGCTAACTCCGACTCCTTTATCGCAAGGAATGACTGTCCGAGCGCGGGATCAAAGTGTGTCCCAAGGCACTTGCGGATTTCCTCGCGGACCTCGTCGATCGACCGCGCCGGGCGGTAGAAGCGCGCGCTCGTCATCGCGTCGAAGCAGTCGGCAACGCACAGAAGTCGTCCAAGCAGCGAGATCGACTCTCCCTTCAATCCGTTCGGGTATCCCCCGCCGTCCCATCGCTCGTGGTGCTCTAGCACACCGGGCAGGACATCGCGCATCTGGGGGATGTCCTTCAGGATGTTCGCGCCTGTCCCCGGGTGTTCCCGGATCCGGTCAAACTCGTGGGGTTCAAGTCGGCTGGGTTTGCGCAGTATCTCTTCGGGAACGCCGATCTTTCCGATGTCATGCACGAGCCCGCACACACGGACGCGCTCGACAAACTGCGGAGCGAGCTTGGCCTCCTCGGCCAGAAGCGCCGCAAACTCGGCGACTCGGTCTGAGTGACCGCGTGTGTACGGATCCTTGGCATCGATCGCGGCAATGAGCGCGCGCATGGTGCCCCCGAACATCTCCTGTTGTTCGAGGTCGAATCGCTGCTGCATCTTCCCGCGTGCAATGTTCGACAGCGAGAGCCCAGTGAGGCGCGCCACCGCGGAAGCAAATCCGGCTGCCTCGAGTTCATGCGAGACTTCGCCCGAACCTGTTCGATTGTCGAGGTAGAGCCACCCGTGGAAGATGGTGCCGGTCTCGACCGGGACGCAAATCGCCTGCCGAATAGAGAGCGACTCGAGGCTCGCCGCCAGCGTCCCGCCCGCGGCCGGACCTGCCCGATGGACATAAATGCCGTTGCGTGCACGGCGAAGGAGGCTGTTGCTCACATGCGTTGCGCCAGAGGCGTCGGAAATCGCCCCCGTGTGGGCGACCACCTCGATGGAGTTGGAATCCGCGCCTGCCTTGAGGAACGCGACATTCGCAAACCCGGTAGCACTGGCGAGCGACTCGACCGCGCGCTGTCCGGCCGCCACCTCGTCGGGGGCCTGGGCGATCTCTTCACTCGCAACGAGCAGCTGAACCAGAAGTCCCTGAGCCAGTTCTGCCGGCGACTGAACCGCGGAGAGTGCCTCAAACTCGCCGTCCTGGTCTGGACCGGCTACGAGTGTCTGCGCCCCTTCGGCCACCGTGCGCTCAGTGAGGGGACCCTCCACACGGAACTGCCAGGGCTTGATCTCGATGATGTCGCCGTGATCGAGGCGGACCTCGCTCTGCGGAGCGAGCTTCACTCCGTTGAGCAGTGTGCCGAATGTCGCGCCACAGTCACGGACACGCCAGTGTCCGTCCCCACCCCCAGAACCCGGCGCCCAGTGGATCTGCGCGTGCAGCCGTGACACCTGCCGTTGCACCAGATGAATCGTGCACTCAGGTGTGCGTCCGATTGTGACAGTCGTCGGCGGCTTGAGATCGACCTCGAGCTCACCATCGACCGAAGATCCCACGATCCGCCAGGGCATCGGGGGGGATCGTAGGGACTCTCGGGGTGTGCCGGACACAGTCGGTCATGGCAACGAATACGGCGCGATCCCCTGGGGATTCCAGATCAGCTTCCCAGGCTTGTTCCAGTCGCCAAGGGACTGGGATGGATCTCGATTGTGCTGCACACTTCTCGTCGCGGTGTCATTGAGAATATGAGCAGTGTGCCCGTCGGCGAACACGACATGGCCCCCCTCGAAATGGTGGTTCGGGAAGCAGCGCCAGTCGCTCTGATTCACCATCGTGGCTTCTCCGATGTACGGATCGACCGACGGAAGTTCAGACGCGCGCGCACGAAGCTCCATCATGAGGACCGTGGCGGCGGAGTCGGGGATCATCCCGATGGTGATCACTTTCTTGGGCTCGGCGACTACATCGAGCGCGAGGGCGTCGTTGAGTCGCATGTTGGGAACATAACTGAAGAAGCACCCGCCACCCGGGAATGGCCAGGGATCGTCAACTTCCGTGATCGCGCCTGGATCGCAGAAGATGGACTGCGTCGGCGCCACGGGAATATCCTCTTGCCCCAACTGCGCCGCCGCGACCGTCTCGGAGTAGGGCCGCTCGCCCGCAAGCATCGCGACAGCGTTGGCCCAGTAGGTCGGCTCTGCGAGGTTGGTAGGCATGTCGGCGATGGCTGGAAGCCCCTCCCACGGCAACCGCTCCTTGTGGGTCGAGGTGTAATTGATGGTCGCGCTCCCCCACTGCTTCAGGTTTGACTGACTGCCCGTCGCCAGACTGTTCCGGCGCGCCGAGCCGATAGCCGGCACCAGCAGTCCGACGAGAACTGCGATGATCCCCACGACGACAAGCATTTCAACCAGCGTGAATCCGCGGTGTCTTGGCATCGCCCAATAGTAGCCCGCACCCGCTCAATGTCCACAAAACCGCGCTCACGCCGCTGTTCGGCGGCAGTGTCTCTACTTGGCGAGTTCCGCGGTGTACCCGGAGACCAACTGGGCCAGTAGATCCCGTGCCGCAGGAACATCGTGCTGGTCAAGACAAGCTTGGAGGCGCTCGAGCATCGGTTCGAGCGTTTGCCATGGGATGAATGGCTCCTCCGCTCTCATGATCGCGGGGTGCTCCGTCGCAGCGCAGTCGTTCCCAATGAGGAGTTCCTCGTAAAGCTTCTCGCCAGGGCGAAGGCCCGTCACGACGACTTCTATGTCGCCATGGGGATGGTCGGCATCCTTCAGCTGGTAGCCCGCCAGTCGAATCATGTGCGTCGCGAGGTCGAAGATTTTGACCGGCTCTCCCATCTCGAGGACGAAGACATCGCCCCCCTTGCCCATGGCTCCCGCCTGGATGACGAGCGACGACGCCTCGGGGATGGTCATGAAGTAGCGGGTGATTCTCAGGTCTGTGAGTGTGATCGGACCGCCCCGACGGATCTGGTCGGCGAAGAGCGGGACGACCGACCCGCTAGAGTCGAGGACATTCCCGAAGCGGACCATTGTGAACTTTGTGGGTACACGGTGCGACCCATGATGCACGGCCGGCTTGGCGGCCGCTGAGAGTGCCTGGAGGCATTTCTCCGCGAGTCGTTTGCTCGCCCCCATGACACTTGTGGGCCGCACGGCCTTGTCGGTGGACACCAGCACAAGGGACCGGACGAAAGCGCGCTGCGCGGCCATCGCGGTACGCAGCGTCCCCATCACATTGACCGAGATCCCTTCGATCTCATTGGCCTCGACGATCGGGACATGCTTGTACGCCGCCGCGTGGAAGAGCGTCCCGATGGCATGCTCCGTCAGCACTCGTTCCATGCGGACTTCGTCGAGGACTGAGGCGAGGACGGACACGATCTGGGCACTCGGAGTCGAGGTGGCCTTCCGCCGCAGCTCCGTTTCGACGCTGTAGAGGCCGAACTCCGACTGATCCAGGAGGACGAGCTTGCGCGGTCCAAGCGCCAGAACCTGCCGCGCCAGCTCCGACCCGATAGATCCGCCGGCACCGGTGATCAGGACATTCTCACCGGCAATGTTGCGGGTAAGTAGAGCGCTCTTGGGCTCGACCGGCGCCCGACCAAGGAGATCCTCGATCTTCATGGAGCGGATCGAATCCACTTTGGAAGTGCCGTCAGCGATTTCCTGAAGAGTCGGAACCAGCATCACTCGGATACCGAGTACCGAAAGCGACTGGAAGAGTTCACGCCTGCGACTGCGGTGTGATTCTGGGAGCGCGAGGAGGACGGTGTCGGCGCGCAGCCGGCGAACCACGCCGCGAATGTCGTCGGTGCCGAACACAGGAACGCTGCGGACGAAGGAACCGACACGCGCCGGATCGTCGTCGATGAACCCGACGACCTCCGATCGCTGATCATGTGCAAGAAGCGACACGAGCCCGGCACCGACATCGCCCGCTCCGAAGATGATCGTGCGATTCTGTCGACCCCCGTGAACCCGTCTGACAATCTGGCGAGCCGCCAGTCGTGTCCCGACAATCCCGATGAAAGCAGCCATCACGAACATCAGCGGCGCGGATCTCGGGACACCGGACTGCCGCTCGACCATCACGAGGATCGCCGTCGTCCCAAGCGCCGTTACTCCAACAGTACACGCGACGCGAAGCGCAAAGCGGAGTCCGATGTATCGGGTGATCTCGCGGTACAGCCCCACTCCCCAACAGACCGGCAGTCCGACTGCGACGGCGATTCCGGCTAGCGCAAGTATTGAAATCGTATCGAAGGTCGGCCACCACACTTCCAGGCGCGCCGCCAGAACCATCCATGTTGCGAAACCAAGTGTGAGCGCGTCGACCGCCACGGCAGCCAACTGTTTGCCCCGTCTTGGAATGCGATCAACCCACGAAAGCATGACCGGATCGTAGCAAAGCTGGCGAAAATTCAAGGCACTTCGAAGTAGGCCCGCCGGGACTCGAACCCGGATGAGCGCGAGCTCCGCGGATTTTAAGTCCGCTGCGTCTGCCACTTCCGCCACGGGCCACACTCGATGCATCTTGCATTGTCGCAGAAAACCGTCTCGTCCGAACTACACATTATCCTCCCATGCGGGAAGACTCATGGAAGATCGCACACCCCCGCTCACTGGAATCACCGTGATCGACCTTGGCCGGGTCCTTGCCGCGCCATTCGCCAGCTCTGTGCTCGCGTCGCTCGGCGCACGGGTCATCAAGGTAGAGCGGCCCGGGACAGGAGATGACGCACGGCACTTTGGTCCGTTTGTCGACGGACGGAGCCTGTACTTCGCCAGCGTCAACTGCGACAAGGACTCGATCGCCCTCGACCTCAAGTCACCGCACGACCGCGCCACCTTCGATGGCCTCTTGGAGATCGCCGATGTCCTGGTCGAAAACTTTTCCCCCGGCGTGATGGACTCGCTGGGATTTGGGTGGACGGCGGTGCACGAACGCTGGCCGCGGCTGATTCAGGCGTCCGTCTCGGGATTCGGACAGACCGGACCACTCGCGAAACGACCCTCCTACGACATCATCGCCCAGGCGCTGAGCGGGATGATGAGCCTCACGGGGCACGCCGATGGACCCCCGGTCCGAGTTGGTGCGTCGATCGGCGACCTCGTGGCCGGACTCTACCTCGCGCTTGGCGTGGTCTCAGCACTCCATAAACGCGCCCGCACCGGGGTCGGCGACTTCATCGATGTGTCGATGCTCGATAGTCAGGTTGCCTTCCTTGAGGCGGCCGTCACTACCTACACCGCAACCGGGGTAGACCCGAAGCCGCGCGGCACACGCCACCCCTCGATCGCCCCGTTTCAGGCGTTTCGCTGCGCCGATCGGTGGCTGGTGATCGCCGCAGGAAACGACGATCTCTTTAGTCGACTCGCGCAGACACTCGGGCGGAACGACCTGCCTCTAGACCCGAGATTCGCGACCAATGCTGCAAGACACGCCTCTGTCGAGGCCCTTGAGGAGACGATGACTCTGACCCTGGGGACTAGGCCCGCCGCCCACTGGATCGAACTCCTCGGGTCGGCGAAAGTTCCGTGTGCGCCCATCCAGACGATCTCCGAAATGACCCGCATGGAGCAGATCGTCGCACGAGACATGATCATCCCGATCCTTGACCCTCGGCTCGGCGGTGCACGAGTCCCGGGGAACCCGATCAAGATGGCATCGGTCGAGCCTCCGCTCGCTCGGAGAGCTCCGCCCGACCTTGATGAACACCGCGAGTCGATCCTCGCCGAGATCGCGAATGCATCAACCATCTCCAATATTGAAGTTGAGGCGCACCGCCGCCCGAAGTCCTAGTAGACTCGCATCCCAGAGGAGGCTCGACCATGGACGGCGACCTGTCGGTGGATTACCTCGGAGACGGCTACTACGCGCTGTTTCGAGACAACGGGGATCGGAGAATTATTGAGTGCGTTGCGCCGCGGGTGACAGACATTTTTCGAAGTGTCGCACGCCGCTTCGGTCATGACCATCCTGTCGAGATGTCGCACTCCGCGCATCTAGTCTTCAAGATTGAGGCCGGGATTGACTTCGAGACCGACTTGGCGGATCCCGCAGAGGCGGACTACCCTGAGGCTGAGGCCGAGGCCGACGCCGACGACCACGGTCTGTTTGGATCAACCGAAGCCTGAGTGAGGGGTTGCTGACGGCGGACGGGGCGGCGGTTGCGCTCTAGGTTGCTCTCTGGGCGCTACTTCCGATTCCCGAACATCATCGCGATCCGGAACACTAGTTTGAGCGCTTCCAGATAGACCCAGGCGAGCGTCACGACGAGGCCGAAGGCGAGATACCACTCGACACTGGCGGGTGCCTTGGCGGCGACCGCATCTTCAATCTGGCGGAAGTCGACGATCATCCAGAGCGACGCGACGACGAGCACAAGCGCGTTGATCCCGAGCCCGACGAGCGCGGTCGTTCCAGTGTCACCCGCCGAGGCGAAACTCAGAAATGGGGCGGCGACACCGAAGAGGGACATGACTATCCCGATCAGGAACATGAACACGATCCCGAGAGTGATGACCGACAGCACCTGTTTGAACATGGCGCCGCCGGTCAGGACGCCCATTCTGAACAGCGTGAGCATCGCGAGCATCAAGGCGACGACGATGAGGAATGCCTGCAGCGCGATCCCGCCCGGGACCGAAAGCTGGTTGGCGGTGAGGATGGACTCGAGGATCATGCCCAGCGCGCCCAACATGAATCCTTGCGCCGCCGAATAGAGCACGGTGATCGACGCGGCCATCCGCGGCGAGCGGCGCACCAAGAAGATCGACGCGATCGACACGCCTAGCGAGACAAAGAACGAGATCCAGAGCGCACTCGGATACGCCGTGACCGTGGGCACAGCGATGGCCCCGCAAATCGTCGCCAGTAGGACGCATCCGAGCGTCTTGTTGATGACACCAGCAGCTGTGCAGGTTGCCGTAGCGGAACTGGACTGGTTGATCGCCCCTTGGAGGGCGCCGTCGGCAAGAATCGGGTTGGAACTGGCGAGTTGCATGCTTGTTGGTGCCTAGGTGCCCTTTCTGAATTGCGCCCCCTGCATCGCGCGATGGATCTGTTCGATCACGACCGCCTGATGAGCGAGGTTGAATGTGAAGTCAAACGAGATTCCCACATAGGTGCGCTGTGAGCTGTCGAGATGCGTGTGCACGACCTTACCCGTGGCAACGAGGGGAACCCGCTGCTCGCCTCCAAGGGGGATCTCCAGCCAGAAGATCCGGTGATGGGCAAACGCACCCGCCTCGACGGCCTCGACCCGCAACCCAACGCCGCCGCCGCCGATGTTCATGAGAGTCGCAGTGAACCCAGGTCCAACGGTCGGCATGACGCCCACCCGCGGCGGTGGTGGTGTCCCGGCGGTTGCCGGTGCATCAGCTCGAAACGCTGCCTCGCTCTCCTGCTCCGCCGCAACGACCGTCTTCGGATCCAGCAGCGGCCAGATCTTCACGCTCCCGGCTGGAGCCGCTCCCGCCTCCACGCGCACGAACCGTCGGAGGCAGCGCTCGACCCGCTCCGGCAGTTCCATTCTCAAGCAGAGACCGCGCGCGCCCTCGGGTCGTTCGTCAGAAATCTTCCGGCTGTGAAACTTCCAGCGGTTCTGTCCGATCGTGATCGCGCCAACCAGTGGAATTCCATCCATGATCTGCATCGTCGAGCCCAGCGCGACCGGCGCTTCGACGAGCATCGACTCCTCGTCCAACGCGACAATCTTGAGTCGCCAGACAAGGTCGGCCGATCCCGCACTCTCCAAGGGATCGACCGTGGGAGCATCAATGGCGCCCGGGCGCGCGACGGCAACCTCGAGTGTGCCGCCGCGCTCGAATACCTGCTGCATGCTCTTGCGCCACTCTGTTGTCCGTGATCTCGACGCTGGCATGGTCGGGAATCATAGCCCATCGGGCAGCCCGCGGTCACCACCGAACACT
This sequence comes from Phycisphaerales bacterium, assembly GCA_009691915.1. GTDB lineage: Bacteria > Planctomycetota > Phycisphaerae > Phycisphaerales > SM1A02 > F1-60-MAGs104. Next base: position 112,129 of record SIAD01000002.1, on the reverse strand, counting down.
CGACGCCCGGGAGGCGCCCGGCAACGACAAGCGCAGACTCTCAACCAGCGCGTCGTTGGCGGCGCGCCCGCGTGTCTGGTCGGTACGAGCCGAATCGAATCTCCTAGAAGGGATCGATGACTAGCGCAAACACGGCACCGGCGCGCACGCCGAAACCCCTCGGCGGCGAATGTTTCGATCTCAGCCGCAGCGAGCGACGAGCCAGACGACTTGAAGAATCACGATCACCGCCACAGCGGCCTTCCCGACAGCAACCATCGTGCTCCCGAATGTTAGAAACCCTCCGCGTTTGCCCAGACGCACTGCGTCGGGATCCTCTTCGCCAACATCGACCTGATCCCAGTCAACGCTGTCGGCGAGGAACTTGTTGGCCCGCAGCGCCGATTTCGCGCGCTCAAGATCGCGTTCGCGCACCTGGACCGGAACGCCACCAAGCGACTGCGCCCCGATCCCCTCGAGACCGAGCGTCTGCATCGCCGACGGAAACGCCACAGCATCGATCTCGCGCTCCACAAGCACTGCGACGATCGTCTGCGCCTCAAACTCCGTCGAGGCGAGGTGAACGGTCACCAGCGAATCGCCGTCGCGAGCGCCGGTCACGACTGTGGCTCCGTGAGGGGCCCACCAGATTCGCGCACGCGGTCTACGGCGGCGAGGAGATCGTCCGCATCATTGGGTTCAAACACTTCCTGTCCGAGTTCGACCCGCCAGTCGCTCACGGCGTCGGCGGCGAAGTCGAGGGTCATGCCAGGCGCGAGATCTTTGCGGGTCACGGGGGAGTCGATCACCGCGACGACGAGCGCGGCATGGTCGATCTTTCGGACTTGGAACCAGGACTGCTCAACCCGTGGATTGCCGCTCCCGGGCACAGGGGCCTGGATCAGGAATGCGTGCGACGCGAGCTCCTGGATCGCCGTGTCGGACGACTTCGACAAGGACGCGAAGGCCATGGCGAAAACGCTCCATGTGGCCCGCGCGCGTCTCTCCGCCGCGCGGACACTCTGCTGAGTCATGTAGAGGACAGCGCGACCTTCGGCGATCCGCTCGACTGCTTCCTTGGGCCAGCGCCAGATCGACTTGAAAGCACCTTCGGGCGCGCTTGAGCAGACTGCCGCGCGAGGAAGGCTGAACTCGGTCAAACCGTGCTCGACCGCACGCGCCCTCCACACGGCACTTCCAGCCGCCCCCTCCTTCACGAACTGCTGTACCTCCGCGACCGGCTGCAGCGACACCACGAGGTCATCGCCGATCTCGACTGTCTGCCCCGGGTCGGGTGGGGAGTTCTCAAGCATCAGCCCCGCGAGCGTGTGCAGCAGCACCGCCCCCGCTTCCGCGAGGTCGTGTGGAACCTCCATCAGCTCAATCTCGGGAAGTCCGCATCGGGAGAGCCCGCAGGTCCCGAGGAGCACGCCTTGCGCATCCGAGTCTGGCAGCGGCTCGTACCGACTGAGTCTCCACAACACGCGCTCCACCGGCTCCGACCCTTCCGCGAGGAACTCGCGGTCGATGCGCGATCTCGTGTGCAGTTCCCCGGTGACGACATCGAGGACTGCGACGATGTCGGGCATCGACCCGCAGATGAGACCGACCGTCATGAAATAGTCTGAGCCGGGTTCTTCACTCGACAGAATCGTCTGCACTCGAATCACCCATGGGCATGATGCCGCCTGGTGGCCGATCTGCTCGCGATCGCGCTCGGTGAGATCCCGCGAGCGCTCGCACCAGATCACGAAACCGGAGTCGACACCCGGGACCTGCAGTCCGACTGTCCACACCGAGTCGTCATCCGACTCAATCTGATCGACCTGTACTTCCGACCCGACCCAGGAGGTCACGGCCGCGACGAACTCAGCCTGCGACGGGGGTTCTTGGTGGGGCCAGAACGCGACGAATCCGCTCTCCTGCGGCTCGACGCTCCAGCCCGGTCCGCTCTCCTGATCTGAATCGCTCTCTGGCATCGGCACGGCGCTCATGGGGAGCGTACGCGCATGATCTACCGACCAACCCTTGGCGTGGCGGAGCCGGCCCCTCAGACCAGAAGGTTGACCATCCGCGCGGGTACCACAATCACCTTTGTGGGCGCGCGGCCAGCGAGGTGCTCCTGAACGGCAGCATCCGCGAGCACGATCCGCTCGACCTCATCGCGGTCGGCCCCCGCAGGAACCATGACCCGCGCGCGCACCTTCCCTTGAATCTGGACCGGCATCTCGACTGTGTCATCGACAAGTTGTAGGGGATCGACACTCGGCCAGGGAGCGAGTGAGACGCTCGCGCCTTCGCCGAGGTGCGACCACAGTTCTTCGGCGATATGCGGAGCAAAGGGAGCGAGAGCCCGCAGGAAGCGGCTCATCTGGTCGCGCGTGAACCCGCCGTCCTCGGGATCCTTCAATTGGGTCGGCCTTGTCGCGGCGTTGACCGCCTCGATGAGCGCAGCGATCGCCGTGTTGAATGCGAGTCGCTCAATGTCGTGACCGACTTTGTGGATCGAGCGCGACAGCTGTCGCTCCACTGCGGCATTCGGCGCGCGCGCCAGAAGAGTGCCGCCGGTCCGCTCGTCGATCGCCAGCCGCCAGACACGCTGGAGGAACCGAAACACCCCAGCGATATCCCGCGTATTCCACGGTTTTGACTCGGCCAGAGGACCCATCGCCATCTCGTAGAGGCGCAGCGTGTCCGCGCCATACTCCGCGACAACCTCGTCGGGTGTGACGACATTCTTGAGACTCTTGGACATCTTCGCGACGACCCGCGTGACGCAGGCGCCGGTGGCGAGCTCCCGACACTGCGGCTCCGCAAGATCGACCTCACTTGCAGGAACCAGCGACCCATCCGCGCGCTCGTAGGCGAAGCTGGTGATCATCCCCTGATGGAAGAGCTTCGCGAATGGCTCTTTCGTTGAGACCTCGCCGAGGTCGTAGAGCATCTTGTGCCAGAAGCGGGCGTAGAGCAGGTGCAGGACTGCGTGCTCCGATCCCCCGATGTACAGATCGACACCCTTTGGTCCCATCCAGTAGGCCTCGGCCTCCTTCGAGACGAATCGCACGGAGTTCTTCGGGTCGCAGTAGCGGAGGTAGTACCAACACGATCCTGCCCACCCCGGCATCGTGTTGGTCTCTCGTGTGACCGGCGTCGACGGAGGCAGCAGCGATGGGTCGACACCTGCAGCGCCCGCAGTCGTATTGACCCACTGGGTCGCCTTGCCCAGTGGCGGCGTGGGGCGATCGCTCACAACTGGCGCGTAGTCGGCGAGCACTGGAAGTTCGACCGGAAGCGCGCTGATGGAAACCGGATAGTGCATCCCGGCCTTGTCAAAGACGACGGGGAACGGCTCTCCCCAGTACCGCTGACGACTGAAGAGCCAGTCGCGCAACTTGAAATTGACTCGGCGTTCGCCGAGGCGGCGCTGCTCAAGCCACGCGACGATCCGCGCTATCGCCGCGTCCTGCGTCAGTCCGTCAAGGGTGAGATCGCCATGGCTAGATCCGCAGGCCAGACCCGGTTCTGACATGGCATGCTCGCCAGTCCAGGCACTGCCGTCCAAGCACGCGACTACCTGGCGAATCGGAAGACCGAATCGCTTCGCAAACTCAAAGTCCCGCTCGTCGTGCGCGGGCACTGCCATGATCGCGCCAGTGCCGTACCCCATCAGCACATAGTCCGCAGTCCAGATGGGGATGCGCTCGTCGTTGACAGGATTGGTCGCAAAGAGTCCCAGTGGAACCCCGGTCTTCTCCTTGCTCTCCGCCTGGCGGTCAACATCCGAACGGTTCCGCGCGCGCTGCGCGTACTCGGCAATGGTTGCTCCCCCTGCGCCGCTGGCGGCGTGCGCGATCAAGGGGTGCTCCGGTGCGACCACCATGTAGGTCGCGCCGAACAGGGTGTCTGGTCTCGTCGTGAAGACGCTCAGATCTCCGAAACCTTCGACCGCGAACTTTACGAGTGCGCCCGCGCTGCGACCGATCCACTCGGTCTGCATCGTGCGGGTTGAGTCGGGCCAGTCAACCAGTGCGAGATCGTCGAGAAGCCGCTGTGCATAGGCCGTGATCCGGAACATCCACTGCCTGAGGGGCATTCGCAGGACCGGATGGCCGCCTCGTTCGCTCAGGCCATCAATGACCTCTTCGTTGGCAAGTACCGTCCCGAGCTTCGGACACCAGTTGACGCTCTGCTCACCGAGATATGCCAGACGATGATCATCCAGTTTCGACTGCCTCTGCCACGGGGCGCACACCGACCATCGCAGCGAAACCCGTCCGGCGGAGCCCCGTGCCACTGGGACCAGGACCTCCGCGTCGAGTTTCGCCAACTGTTCCTCGAGCTCTGCGATCGGACGCGCGGCCTGCGCCTCGGTGTCGTAATGGGATGAGTACGCGAGCAGCCAGATCCACTGGGTCCACCGGAAATACTCGGGATCAATCGTCCCAAACTCTCGCGACCAGTCGTATCGGAATCCGAGCCGGGCGAGCTGCCTCCGGAAACTATCGATCGCCGACTTCGTAGTGACTGCCGGATGCACCCCCGTTTGAACCGCGTACTGCTCGGCGGGCAGGCCGAACGCGTCCCACCCCATCGGGTGTAGGACATTGAATCCGTTGGCCGCCTTGTACCGCGCGACGATGTCTGTGGCGGTGTAGCCCTCGGGATGTCCGACATGGAGCCCCGCCCCCGATGGGTACGGAAACATGTCGAGGATGTAGTACTTCGGTTTGGCTGCGTCGAATCCCGGTTCACCAGGATTCGCGGTGCGAAAGAGCCCGCGCTCCTGCCACTCGCGCTGCCATCGGACTTCAATCTCTCCCGCGAGCGCGGCGTCGTATCGGTGCGTGAAGTCCTCGTCCGCCATGGATCACGAAGAGTAGCGCGGCAGGCTGAGGAACGACCCTGAGGCCTCGACCCGGGAGCTACACGGTCTGCGGCTTGGGCCGAAGGTGAAAGTCGCGGTTTTCGGCGACGAACTTCATGGCATCACCGACGACATAGAAACTTCCGGTGACGCAGATGAGGTCATCGCGGGTTGCGGCACGCGTGGCCAAGTGGAGCGCCTCCCCGGCCGTGCGCGCAACCTGACTCATCTTGCCGGAACGCTCCTGGAACATGCGCTGAAGATCGTGCGGATCGGCCGCGCGGGGATTACCCGACGCCCGCGTGAAGATGAGTTTGTCCGCGCCCAGATTGAGCTTGTCGAGCATCTCAGGGATGTCCTTGTCCTGGCAGCAGCCGAAGACACAGATCATGCTGTCGTACGGGACATGGGCACCCACGCAGCGCATGAGCGCGTTCAGACTTGCCGGGTTGTGCGCGCCATCGACGAGGATGCGCGGACGGTCGCTCACCAGTTCCATGCGGCCATGCAAACGGGTCTTCGCAAGTCCGCCGGTAATCAATGCGTCAGGGCACTCGAATCCGGCGGCCTTCACGCACTCCACCGCCGCGAGCGCGAGCCCGCAGTTGATCGCCTGATGCTCCCCCGGCAATGGGACCGGGAGGTGTTCGATTCTCGTGCTCTTGGTGTAGAAGCAGACACGCGTGTGCGGCCCGAGATCGGGTGATGTGCAGAAGCGGCTCGAAAACTCGATGTCCTTGTTCACAATTCGCAGCTCGGCGCCACAGCGCTCCGCCGCCTCGGTAAAGACTCTGTTCAGTTCCGCGGTCGAATCAAACACGATTGCAGGAACCCCGCGCTTGAAGATCCCCGCCTTCTCCTTGGCGATCTTGGGCAGCGTGTCGCCCAGGATTCTGGTGTGGTCGAACTCGATGGCCGTGACGACGGACACGATGGGTGTGATCACATTGGTGGAGTCAAGCCGCCCACCGAGGCCGACCTCGATCACCGCAATGTCCACCGCCTCGTCCGCGAACTGCCGGAAGGCCATCGCCGTGAGCACCTCAAAATAGGTCGGCTCGACCTTGGCCTTGGTGGCGGCGGCCTGCACCCGTTTGGCCAGCTCGACGAACGCAGGCTTCGTGACCATCTTGCCGTCGATGGCAATTCGCTCCCGCACATCGACGAAGTGGGGGCTGGTGTAGAGGCCGACTGTGTAACCGCACTCCGACAGCATGCTCGCGATCATCGTCGCGGTCGATCCCTTCCCGACCGTGCCCGCGACATGCACCATCTTGAGCGACTCGTGGGGGTTCCCCATCGCGTCCAACAACGCGCGCATCCGTTCCAGCTTGAATGCATTGTCGTCAAGCTTGACGACCCGCATGCGCTCAATGTCGGGCCGATCAGCGAGCCACTTCAGCGCCGCTTGGTATCCGTTGATCTCGATCTTGACGGGCTTTGGTTCTGGAGCCGTGCTCTTGGCGGAAGGAGCGGCACTCGCGCCCTTTGCGGGCGCGCGATTCGATGGCTTGCGAGTCATGGGTGGTTGAGTGTAGTCCTCTACGGCATGGAATCAAAGGAGATCAAACAGGCGCTCCAGCACGAGGCGTGGAGAACCCTGCGCATCATGAGCGAATTCGTGGATGCAACGGACACGCTCGTGCGAATTGGCCCCGGAGTGGCGGTCTTCGGCTCGGCGCGGACCCCTCGCGACAGGGCCGAGTACCTCAAGGCCGTCGAATGCGGCGGATTGTTGGCGAAGCATAAGTTTGCGGTCATCACAGGCGGCGGTCCGGGGATCATGGAGGCGGCCAACAAGGGATGCCTGGAGGCGCAGGGCACATCGGTCGGGCTCAATATTTCTCTGCCGTTTGAACAGAAGCCCAACGGCTACCAGAGCGTCGAACTCACCTTTCGATACTTCTTCGTCCGCAAAGTGATGTTTGTCAAGCATGCCAGCGGGTTCGTGATCTTCCCCGGCGGGTTCGGGACGCTTGACGAACTCTTCGAAGCGCTCACGCTGATCCAGACGCTCAAGATTGTGCCGTTCCCAGTCGTACTGATCGGAAAGGCGTTCTGGGAGCCGCTGCTCCAGTGGATGCGCACGACGCTGGCCTGTGAGTTCGAGACCATCTCACCGGAAGACTTTGAGATCTTTCATGTCACCGACGATGTCGCCGAGGCCGTCACTCTGATCCATGAGGTTTTCACCGGCGTGAGGACATGGGCGAAGCGGCTCCCGCGATTTGCCAGCGATCCGCCGGTCGCTCAGGAGGAGGGAATCCGCTCCGGCATCCATCCTCGCCGACACCTGCAGGGGGACGCCACGCTTTGGATGGACAACATCGAGTAGTCCGCAGGTCGGTCAGCGCCACTGATGGCGGGGATATCGCCTGCGAAGATCGTTGCGGATCTGCGGGTAGAGCGTCTTCCAGAATCCTGCGAGATCCGCTGTCACCTGGAGTGGCCGATGATTGGGGCCGAGGATTTCGAGGAGGACCGCCGCGCGCCCTCCCCCTACACGCGGGGTTGCGTCGAGCCCATAGAAGTCCTGAATTTTCGCTCGTCCGCGCGGGTCCTGATCTGGGGAGTACTCCAGCTTCATGCGCAATCCGCTGGGGAGTCGAATGTCGGCTGGCGCCATCTTCTCGACGAACAGTCGGTCCTCGTGCGACAGCGCAGCAACTAGCGCCGCGCGTGTCGGTCGAGCCGACACCTGGTTCCACCGCGACGCCCCCGCGGCCACATCAGCGAAAATGACGGCGAGGTCGTCGGCGTCGTAGGTGATCAGCGACCTCTCGGGAAACACTTTGGCGACCCAGCGCACGCGGGCGATCCACGGAAGCACCGACTCGGCCCAGTCATCGCTGACCAGCGAACCCTCCGCCATCCGCGACGCGATCACACGACTCGCCGCAACAAGATCCATCGGCGGACGCACCGTGCGCTCGATGACCGTAGCGTCAAACTTCGTCTCCTCTACCTCCTCGACTGACCGCGATGACTCCTCCCAGCGTTCCTCGACAGTGCGGGTGAATCGCTTCGGCAGCGCGTTCTCGACCCATTCGCGCGTGAGAGCCGCGGTCAGCGAAAGGGTCGTGTGCTGGGAGTCTCCGGATCCCGCCTGTCGCACATCGAACGCCATGAATGGCCCCTCCCCCTCGTGAAGACTCCGCCGGTCTAGAGACACTTTGCGGCGATCGCCCATGGCGGCATGCGGACGGTGGCGGTCAAGCCGCCATGCGACCCGGTCGGAAAATCCGAGCAGGAACGACTCGGCGAGCGCCCGAGTGGTCGAATCATCGCCGGACGAGTTGGGGTTGGATGTCGTCGAACCCAGCGGCCCGCGCGGGGAGACACGCGAGACGGTCCGCGCGAAGTCATCCGCGACCCGCAGAGATTCCCGCGCAGCGTCGGGATCGAGCATCGATCCCCGTGGATTACTGTCAAATGCCGACAACGCTCGCTCTCGCGCGACCAGGTCATCGGAATGATCCCCCGCCTCAAGTTGACTCCTCAGCCATTCAGCGTCGGCGCGCTCGGCAGCATCGCGCTCGGAGATCACCGCCGCCCAGAGCGACGCACGCGCGAGACATCCGCGCCGCGCCGACTCGATGAGTGCGCGCGCAATTCGGGGGTGGGCGGGGACTCGGGACATCATTCGGCCCATCGGCGTGATCGACCCATCTGGATCGAAGCCCCCGCAGGCCACGAGGACCCGCTGGGCTCGCGCGATCGCCTCAGGATCAGGGGCATCGACCCACGGAAACCCTCGTGCTTCGGACTCGCCCATTGCGGCAAGCGTGAGGAGCGCCTCAGAGAGATCGATCCGCTTGATCTCCGGTGAGTCGAACTCCGGGCGCCTCCCGTGGGCTGACTCGCTCCACAACCGCACACAGATCCCCGGCGCAACTCGACCCGCACGGCCGGCTCGCTGCCGTGCACTCGCCTGACTGATCGGCTCCAGAGTCAGGGCGTTGAGATCGCGCCGCTGGTCGAATCGATGGATACGGGCGAGTCCACTGTCGACAACGATTGTGACGCCGGGGATCGTGAGACTGGTCTCGGCAATGTTGGTGGCCACGACGATCTTGCGCCGCCCGCTCGGTGAGAGAGCGCGGTCCTGCTCCTCGGCACGCTGCGATCCATGGAGTGCCAACAGGTCAAACTCGCTCGACCCAAGGCGCGACGCCAGGGCGTCGATCGTCAAGCCGATCTCGCGCCTCCCCGGCATGAAGACGAGCGCGTCACCCGACACGGCGCGGACCGCCTCAACCGTCGCGTCAGCCGCTCGCACGCAGTGGTCGTCCCCCGGACGCGAGTCTGCGAGATGCCGAATTGCCACCGGATGGAGCCTCCCCTCGACCTCAAGCGCCTCGCACCCAAGGAGACCTGTGAGCCGCGCGGAATCAATCGTCGCGCTCATGACGATTCCAAACAGGTCGGGACGCGCCACCGTCTGCAGCCGCCGCACAATCCCCCAGGCGAGATCAGTCGCGAGCGTTCGCTCGTGGAACTCATCCATCACGACCGCGCCAACGCCCTCAAGGGTCTGGTTCGATTGCGCCATCCTGACGAACAACCCGTCGGTCATGAAGAGAATTCGCGTGTCCTTCGAATCGGAGCGCTCGTGCCTCGTGCGGAATCCGACCAGGCCGCCGAGCGATTCCCCCATCTCCGCGGCGACCCGTCGCGCGACAGCGCGCGCCGCCAGCCGCCGAGGCTGCAGCACGATGATCGTCCCGTCGCCGCACAAGGAGCGCTCGAAAAGAATCTGCGGAACCTGCGTAGTCTTTCCCGATCCTGTCTCCGCCACGAGAACGAGGCGGCGATCGCGTTGCAGGTGCTCGGCGATCGCACCCTCCATCGCGCGCACCGGCAATCCCGGCGACCGCTCAGAAGGCATCCGAGTATCGCTTGCGGACATCCTCGAGGAACCGGAGGATCTGCCCCTGCTGCTTTGGAGAGGCCGTCCCCTCCACTTCCTTCTGCCAGAAGCTGACAAAGTCGAGCGCGTTGTCTTCGGTCAATGATGGCGTCGTCGCCTCACCGAGTTGCTGGTCGTTCCGTTTGGCCTGCGTCTTGATGCGGTCGAGCCTCTCCTTGTCGCTGCGGACGCGCTCCTTCCCCGTCGCCAGCCGCTCACCCATCTTGGTCCACTCAAGCACCCAGCCATCGATGTACTTCCCCCTGTCCGCGGCACCGAAGTAACCCGCAGCCCCCTGGACAAGAATGTCGCGTGCGAGGTTTCTCACATTCTGTGTGAGCTGCTGGCGCATCGGTCCGGCGAGCCCCGCAAAGAACCCGGCCATCGCCGCGCTGTCGGAGGAGTCCATGTCGCGGAAGCGGGTCGCAAGATCCATTAGGAACTTCATCCGCTCATCGAGCGGGAGCTTGTTGAAGTCATCGAGCGCCAGGTATCCGAGCACATCATCGACGGGAGTATCGAAGATCGACGGGGGTGGTTTCCACCTCATCCATCCCCACCAGTAGAGCCCCACGGTCACGAGCACAATCGCCAACACCACTGCGAGCGACTTCCAGAGATTTCTCCCGAAGAAGCGATCGCCAAAGTCGTCAAGGGTGAGGGATGCCATCGTTCACTCCACGGCCGTGTTGGCCTCGATGACGATGGCCCGCGATGACCCATCGAGGTACACGCCATTGCGAGGCTCGCGCGTCCCGAAGTGCCGGTCCTCGCTGTCCATCAGGAGCGGAAAGAGACCGCTTGTGTCGTTCTCGAAGATCCGTGCGACGAGCTTCGACTCCGTCTCTAGCCGAACGCGCATGCGTTGGCGCTCGATCGTCGAAGGCGGCAGTAGAAAGAGTGCCTGCAGGACTTCAAACTGAATCTCAGGGGCGTATCTGAGAAGCCCAGGCATGTAGGTGTAACTCGTCCCGGTCTCAGTCGACTCCGAGTCGAAGTCGGCCGGGCAGAACCACGACGCGCTGTCAACCGGGATGTACTTCGACAGCAGATTTGGCAGCCCCCCCTCGATCCCATCGGGCGTCACCACGGGGATGAACTCGCACATCGCGAGGATGCCGCGGTTGGCCGCCTGATACGACTGAAGTGCCTCGTAGTTCTGATGGAGATTGCTCAGACAACCCGCGTTGCGTGACTCTGCCTGAACCATCTTGATGGTCGGCACCATGATCCCCACCAGCAGCGCGATGATCCCCACGACGACAAGTGTTTCCACAAGCGTGAATGCGCGGCGGTCAGAGGACACGATCATGTCGGAATGGTAGCCCCTGGGTCGGCGAATACTGCGTCAACGAACTTATCCGCATCGAAGGGCTGCACATCCTCGGGACGCTCTCCCACCCCGATCAACTTGACGGGGATTCCGAGGGCGTCGTGGATCGCAACGACCACTCCGCCTCGCGCCGTCCCGTCCATCTTGGCGACGAACAGACCGGTCACATCGACCGCCGCGCGGAAGGCGGTGGCCTGTGCGATGGCGTTCTGCCCGCTCGTCGCATCGAGAACCAGCAGAGTCTCGTGGGGAGATCCCGGGATGACCTTGCGCACGACATCGCGGATCTTCACGAGTTGGCGCATGAGATTGCCTTCGTTGTGCAGCCGCCCGGCAGTGTCGACGAGGAGAACATCGACTTGCCTGGCAATCGCGGCCTGAGCGGCATCGAAGGCGACGGCGGCGGGGTCGGCCCCGTCCGCCCCTCGCACGATGTCGACACCAAGCCGCTCGGCCCAGATGGCCAGCTGAGCGACGGCGCCCGCGCGGTAGGTGTCGGCCGCAGCCAACAGGACGGTGCGTCCACTCGACTTTATGGAGTGCGCGATCTTGGCGACGCTGGTCGTCTTACCGACGCCATTGACCCCGACGACGAGGACGACGGCTGGTCGCGTCTGCGTGATTGCTATTCCTTCGCTGGGAGCGTCGCCCTGAGCCAGCCGCGCCTTCATCGACCGTTTGAGATGCTCGAGCGCATCGTCCCCGCGCTCGACTCTCCCGGCGCGGAACTCCTCGCGCAGGGAGGCGACCATCTCGCGCGCGGCGGCAACGCCGACATCCGCCGCCACGAGGCGGGCTTCCACATCGTCGAGTATCGCATCATCGAGGGTGCGCCCATGGAGAGCACTCCGCAATCCCGATCCCACGGCTGCGGCGGTGCGGGAGAGCCCTCGCTTGACCGCGTCGAATGCAGACTTGAAGAACACGCCGCGCCTCCTACATGATCTCTGGTTCGACGGTGCTCTCTTCGGAGTGCTCGGCGGCACTCTTCGGCTTACCCACGGCGTCTAGCACCGCGTTGATGAACGAGGGGCTGCGATCAGTTCCGTATGCCTTTGCTAACTCGACCGCCTCGTCGATCGCCAAGGCGAGGGGAATCCGTGCGTGACGGATCTCCCAGTACCCGAGTCGCAGGATGTTGCGATCGATGCTCGGCTGTCGGTGGGTGGGCCACTCCGGCGCGAGCGCGCGCACCGCGGCGTCGGCCTCGTCGCGCACACTCCACACCGCGGTCGCCCAAGCAATCCCGTCGCGCACGGCGGCCAGTGTGAAGTCGCACTCGTGGTCCATGGGCGCGGCAGGATCTCTGGTCTCCTGCGCACGCGCCTCGAAGGCCGATCGCAGCAGGGAGAAGTCCGTGACTCCACCGAGGTCGGCCTGAACGAGTGCCTGAAGGGCGCAGCAGCGCTTCTCATGACTGAGACTCATGGTGAACCCCCAGCGTTCAGCGGCGCGTCGTGGGAAACACCTCGAATCGACGCAACGGCATCAATCGCCGCTTCCATCGCCTCTGTGCCCTTGTTGCCCTTGCGTCCGCCCGCGCGCGCCTGCGCCTGCTCGATGGTCACGCAAGTGAGCACTCCGAAGGCAACAGGTTTGTCTGTCTTGAGCGTCACTCCGACGAGTCCGTGGGCCACCGCATCGCAGATGTGGCGATCGTGACTCGTCTCGCCAGTCAGCACGCATCCCAGCGCGACAACCGCATCGATATCCGTGCGTTGGGCGAGCGCCAGCGCCACCGCCACGAGCTCGAATGACCCCGGCGCCGAAGCCATCACAAGCGCATCTGCGCATCCTCCGCGCGCCGAAAATGTTGAAACGGCGCCGTTCTCAAGGGCGTCGCAGATCTCGCGGTGGTATCGACTGGTCACGACGCCAATGCGCATTGCGCGCGCGGTATTGCCGCCTGACTCGCGCGGTCTCTCGGGTTCAGGCGACCTCATAGGGGGAGGGACAATGCTACCTTCAATCGGTGGTTGCAGTCACGCGCAGCGTCGTTTCTGCTGTCGAGCTCACGAGGCTGGCGATGGCGTTCGGCGCGATTGCCGACCTCCTCCTCATTGTGATCCTCTCGCGCAGCGACTCGCGCTACCACTACATGCCGGTTGCCTCCATGCCGCTGGCGCAGGCGCTGGTGTGCGCGGTCGTGACCGCGGTCGGCCTCTTCTCGTTCGCAGCCGCACTCAACGATCTCCTCGACGCGCGCCACGACCGGATCTTCAGCCCGTCGCGGCCGATTGCCTCCGGGCGGATCGGATCGCTGCAGGCGTTCTCCGTCGCCCTCGCGTCACTGCTCCTCGCGCTCGTTGGCGTCATCTCATTCGGACCGGGCGCGCTGCTGGTGGCGCTCCTAGTAGCGGGCGGATCGCTTTTCTACAACGCCACAGCGAAGCACATCCCTGCCCTCGGGCTCCTCGCCGTCGGGGTGATCCACGCCGGAAGTATGGTCATCCCAAATGATCAATTCACATTCACACTCCCGGCGTGCCTCGCGCTCACCCACGCCACCGCGATCGCGACGATCGCCCATTTAGTGCAGTCGAAGCGCCCGGCGCTCAGTACGCGCGCCGCGTGGACCGTCGGCATCGGGTGGGTGGGGTGCGTCGCGACGATGATTGCCTTTGGAGTTTCCCGCAGTTCGGATAGTTACTGGCCCGAGACGACGCCATCGTGGGGACCGGTGGTCCCACTTGTGGCGATGGCCGCGTGTATTCCGGTGATTGCACGCAAGATTAAGCGCGCCAGCACTCCCTTGATCGCGGCGGAGAAGGTCGCGCGCTATGGGGCACTCTGGCAGGCGCTCTACGCCACGAGCTGGCTCTTCGCCTGCGGCGAACCTGGATGGGGACTCGCCTTCCTTGTCTTTGCTGGTGTTGGTTTCGGCACGATGACTCTGCTCAAGGAGCTTGTCGGCTCGAGCGGACACCCGATCGCTTACCGAGGCTGAAGCCTGGCGTACTATCCGCTCCGCATGAGGCACCTCCTCCTCGCGGCCGCCTTGGCGTTTGCTCTGGTGGATCCGCTGGTTCACGCGCAAGAGTTGCGGGATGTCCCGATCACGGGCGAATCGCTCGGAGGCTTCGTGATTCCTGTGGAACCGGTGGCCAGCGAGATCGTGATCGAGGGGGTGCGCGGTTGGGCCTGGGACTCTGACGACACCAAGCGCCTCCAACTCGAGGGTGATGTCCGGGTCCGGTTTGGTGGCTACTACTTCTCGGCCAAGGATGCGGTCGTATGGATCAACCGGATTCCGAGCGATCAGGGTCTCATCAATCAGATCGCAATCTTTTTCCCCCAGGCCGAGGAACCCACGCGCCGCGCCGGACTCGGAGCCTCGGGCAAGGACCTACTGGTCACGGGCAGTACCCGCGGGGATGTGACCCTTTCGATCATTGTGCTTGATCGGGTTCCGCCTCCGGCAAACGCGACGCTCAAGCGAGGAGTGCAGCGGCTCAGGGGCTACCTTGAGTCGGTCGCGCGCGGGGCGCTCCTGCAGCCGAGAGCAGTAGTCGACTCCCCGCCGGTATTCCAAGAATCGAGGCTCGTTGTTGGCGAGTCCGCCACAGCGGCTTCAGCACCCGCGACAGAGCCCGTAACGGTGCGACTGCCCGTCGACGAGTCGCAGATCTTCCGCTCCGCCGGCGCCTTCGCGTTCTCCGCGCGCACGACGACCATCGAGACCAAGGACGACTGCATCATCCTCTCCGAAGGAGTGAGAGTCGACTATTCCGCGCCGCCGGGATCGGGGGAGGTCAAGGAACTCCAACTCTCCGCCGATCGCGCCGTGATCTTTCTCGCGCCGGGATCAATGGGACAGGTCGCGGAGGGGTCTGGCGTCCTTGATGCCAAGGATGTCGTCGGCATCTATCTGGAAGGAGATGTCGTCGCCACCGACTTCCAGTACACGCTAAGGGGGCGGCGCATTTACTACGACTGCATCGAGAACCGCGCGATGATCATGGATGCCGTGCTGCGCACTTCCATGCGCCTCGGACTGCTGGCCTATGCGCGTGCCGATGAAATGCGCCAGCTCGCCGCCGCCGAGTTCACGGCTCAGCGCGCCCGAGTTTCAACGAGCGAGTTCTTCACGCCGCATCTCTCGATCGGGGTCGAGCGGCTCACCGTCACCACCGAGAGCGAGGCGCACGGTGGCGACGCCTACTTCACCGGCAGCCACGCGACTCTGCGCGCGGGCCAGGTTCCATTCCTCTACTGGCCCTACATCGCGGGAAGCCCCAATCAGGTCCCGGTCAAGTATCTCAATGTCGGATTTCAGGACTATCGAGGCACCATTGCGAAAAGCGAGTGGGACCTCTTTGACCTGATCGGCACCGAGAAACCCGATCCACTCACTGAGGTGAAGCTCGTCCAGGAGTTGTTCTCCAAGAACGCCGCAGGACTCGGGCTCGAGGCCGCGGCGAGTCTGCTCGGAGGCAGCGGCAACTTCAAGGCGATGGGCTGGTACGACTTCCTTAACCCGGAGCAGAACGCGGCGGGCGGGGTTGTGACGCCGACCGAGCGATTCCGCGGGGAGTTTCAGGGGGATTGGCGCGGGCAGCTAGCGAGCGATGCCACGATGGATCTGCAACTGTCGTACTTCACCGACCAGAACTATGTCTCGACCTTTCGCTGGGACGACTACCTCAATCGGCGCGAGTACGAGACCAGCGGGTACATCAATTGGCAGTCGGGCAACAGTTCGCTCTCGTTGTTGACGAAGTTCAACCCCAATCCCTTCCTCAGCAACGCGTACATGATCGCCTCGCGACCATACTCGGTGAACAAGTTTCCTGAGGTCGCGTGGCAGCGGTACGGCGACTCGCTCTTCGGCGACCGTGTGACATGGACGCAGCAGTACTCGGCGAACATGATGAATCTCCAGGTTCAGTCGGGAAGCCCGGGCGCGCTCGGCCTGAATCCGCTGGCGTTCTCCGACACCGGCAACTTCGCGGCGAACGACTCGATCGAGCAGGCCTACTTCGGCGCGGGCTACGACAACCTGATGCGCGCGCGGCTCTACACGCGGCATGAACTCTCTATGCCTGCGTCGCTCGGACCCGTCAAGGTCACGCCGTTTGTGCACGGGCAAGTCACTGGCTACCTCGTCAACAAGTTCACGAACTACGCCACGCAGAGCTCCGACTTCCGATCGCTCGTCGGTGCCGGAAGCCGTTTCTCCGCTGAGTTCACCTCCAACTACAACTCCGTGCGGAGCGCGTTCCTCGACCTCAATCGGTTGCGCCATGTGATCCAACCCACGGCGATGCTCTGGTACGGATGGAACTCCGCAAGCGTCTTGAACATGCCGGTCTACGACCAGGAGGTAGAGGCGGTCTCCGGAGCTGCCGCCGCGCAAGTCGGCGTCACCAACCGCGTTCAGACCATGCGGGGAGGACCGGGGAACTGGAAGTCTGTCGATTGGATCGTCCTCGACGCCGGTGCTGTTTTCGATAATCAGGGAGACTCGCTGCAGTCGACTGAAACGGCGACCGATCCATTTTCGCTTCAGTACGCGCAGAGCCCGATGCCCTCGTTCTACGCCTGGCGCCCGGAGTATTCGCAGTGGGGCGATCACATCTACGCCAACGCGACCATGCAGTGCAGCGATGCACTCTCGCTCTACGGTCAGGGAACCTATCTGACTCAAAGCCGAGGCAGTTCGATCAACAGCTTCGGCTTGACCGACCTCGGCCGTGGAACCATTGGCGCGAGTCTCCAGCAGGCTCCGGATGTGCGGCTCTTCCTCGAGTACCGCTATGTGAACACCTTCGACTCCAGCGGAATCTATCCGGCGGACGAGTTCCTCCAGGGTGGGATCGCGTATCAGATCTCCAAGAAGTACGCGATGAACCTCACGCCCCAGTGGGACCTCGTAGAAAACAACTTCCGGGCGGTCTCGGTGGCGCTCTCGCGCACCTTCCCCGACTTCAATCTCGCATTCGGCGCATCGTTCAACCAGATCGTGAACAACACGACCTTCTTCGCGTCGATCAGGATTCCGGGTGCGGGCGGAGCTGGGATCGCCGCCAATCCATCCACACTGGCGCAGGGGGGAAGCCTGATCCCCGGGTTCGGCCAGACCGACTAGCGCGCCGCCAATGGGCACGCGACAAGCGTCGGACGACACTCATGTCCAAAGCGACTGATCCACATCGATGTCGGAGGTTCCTGCGGCCGCCTTGAATGCGATGCCGACATGCCCCGCCCCGGCGCGCGTGATCCGACGCCCCTGCCTCGTGCGTGCGACAAACCCGATCTGCAGGAGATACGGTTCGACGACATCTTCGAGAGTCCCGGAATCTTCGCCGATTGACGCGGCCATGGCTTCAACCCCGACCGGCCCTCCTTCATAGGTTGTGCCCAGCGTCTTCAAGTAAGTGCGGTCGAGCGCGTCCAGACCCAGCGAGTCGATCGCTTCCAGATGGAGCGCGGCCTCGACTGTTGGCGCGGAGACCGTGCCATCCCCGCGCACGATCGCCCAGTCGTGCACTCGTCGAAGGAGTCTCAGTGCCACCCGCGGCGTCCCGCGGCTGCGCGCGGCGATCAGCGCGAGCGCACCCGCCCCGACTTTCCCCACATCCATGATCGCGCAGGCGCGAAGAAGGATCGCCAACAGGTCTCCTTCCGGGTAGAGGCCGATGTGATGGGTGATCCCGAACCGAGTGCGCAGCGCCTGCGTCAGCTGGCCGGGTCTGGTGGTCGCTCCGATCAGCGTGAACGCTTTCAGATTGATCGTGACAACCTTGGCGTGCATCCCCGAGTCGACGGTAAAGTCGATGCGGTAGTCCTCCATCGCCGGATAGATGTACTCCTCAACGGCTGCGGGAAGTCGATGGATCTCATCGATGAACAGGACATCACGATCCTGCATCCGCGTCAGCGTTCCGACAAGGTCCCCCCCTTTCGTGAGCGCGGGACCGCTCGTGACCGACGCATGCGATCCCATCTCGTTAGCAATCACATAGGCCAGCGTGGTCTTCCCGAGTCCGGGCGGACCATGAAGGAGCACATGATCCATACCTCGGCCCCGTTGCCTCGCCGCCGCGAGCGCGATCCCAAGCCGCTCCTTCAGTGCTGTCTGCCCGACATACTCCGCCAGCGATCGCGGGCGGATCGATGGAATGACCGACTCCTCGTCCGAGGCCTGCGCTGATGCCGCGACAATTCGTTCCTTGGCCATCCGTGCCTCTGTCTGTGGGTGCTGGTCAGAACTTCACGACGGGAACCTCGCGTGAGGCCTCGTCTGCCTTGAAGAACTCAAACGGCTTGAAGGTGAAGATCCCGCCGATGATGTTGGTCGGGAACTGCGCGAGCGTGGCATTGAATCCACCCGCCGATGAATTGAAGCCCGTGCGAGTCGAAGAGATCGCGTTCTCGAGGTTGGCAAGTTCCCCCTGCAATTGCAGGAAGTTTTGATTGGCCTTGAGGTCGGGGTAGGCCTCGGCAATCGCCATCAGTCGCCCGAGCGCGCCGGTCAGCGCTCCCTCCGCGGCCGCCTTCTCGCCGATGGATCCCGCCGACATCGCGGAGGCCCGCGCCTTGATCACAGCGTCGAGTGTTCCCTTCTCGTGCGCCGCATAACCCTGCACCGTACTCACGAGATTGGGGACGAGGTCGTGACGACGCTTGAGCTGAACATCGATTCCGCTGAGTGCCGACTCGGTGGCCACCCTGAGCCGTTGCAGCCTGTTGTAGATGCCGACCACCCACATTCCGACGCTCGCCACCAAAACCACGATCGCGATCAGGAGTCCAACAACGACTGCGAGTGCGTTTCCCAGGATGATCATGACAACTGCTCCTCTGGCGCGTAGCGCCCTTGAATTCCCGAGGCGGCTTCATCGAGCGCCGACTCGAACCTGCTCTGGTCCTGGTAGTCCTCCAGAACGCACTGGACACCCGCCTTCACGAGTCGCAACGCGCGCTCGCCCGAACCGATGCCCACGAAACCGAATCCGCACGACCGTGCTGCTTGGACATCCCAGATGCCGTCGCCGATGTACACGCAGGGAATGGTAGTTCCTGAACTGGAGATCGCGCCACGCCGCGCGCACGCGCGGCGGACCGCCCACGCGATGATGTCAGTCCGGGTGAGGGCATCGTCCGCCGAGGCGAACGACTCCCAGTTACCACGGATTCCGGCAACCTCCAGCTTGCGCCGCGCCGAGGTTCCCCACCCACCGGTGGCGATGGCGACATCCCAGCCCATGGACGGGAGCGCGTCGAGGATTCCCGCCGCGCCGCGAACTTCGCGGCAGCAGTCGCCTGAAACGCTGCGCGCCTTGACGAGATTGATGAACTTCTCGCGCACCCCGCGGATGTCGCGCCCCGACGCCGTCCTTCCGCAGTGCGTCGCAACGATCTCCGTAAGGATCCCCGAGTCGGTTGAGTGCCGGTACCCCCCCCAATCGGTCGAGAATCCCGTGACACCGAGCGTCTCAACGACGGACGCTTCGTAGCACTCTTCATCGAGCGCATTGGTCATGGTGAGCGTGCCGTCGATGTCGAAGATGGCGAGCCCGCGCCCGGGAGCCGGAGTCAATTCCAGCTCACTCCCCGGGGAGGATCTTCGCCCACCTGTGACTGGGCCTTGGCGATGAGGCGATCAGTGCGCTCGAGTTCTTCCCAGATGATCCGTGCCCGTCGATAGGGATCCGCCTCGGCGAGAACCTGATAGCGAACCTCCTCGTTCTTGATCACCGCGAAGGCAATGAGTTCGATCGCCCCTTGATGGGAGAGTTCGGGGCGATCGATCCACCCCATCACCGACCGGACACACTGGAGGTTCTGGAGGCGCAGTCCGGCGAGAAGGCCGCGCATTTCGCGCCGCATCCGTTTGAGCCCTGGGACCTTCGCCGAGGGATCGTCGAGCGGGCGGAGTATCGCGCGCCGATAGAGTCGGTCTCCTTCGGGCTCTTCGATTCTCTCGATTGCGGCCCGGCAGAGCCCCTGCAGAATCAGGTCGAATGATCCATCGCCGCGATGCCGGTGCTTCACTATGTGGCCTATGCAGACCGCCTCTCGTACCGGCGGAGTTCGATCGGTCGCCGGAGCTGAGGGCTCGATCGCCGCGATGGCGATCGGCTTCGGGGGCACCTCCGCTCCGCCAGCGAGCGCATCTCGCATCATCTGGCGATAGTGAGGTTCGAAGACATGCAACGGCAGCGCCGAGTGTGGAAGCATCACGACCCCGTGCAGGGGGAGGAGTGCGATGGGCTCAGCGAAGTTGAGAGCAACCGTCTCGGACATCGACCCAATCGTAGGCGGCGCGGGATCGACTGTCCCACCATCACCCCATCTATCCTTCATCTCGATGGGCGTCATCGCGGAGCATCCGTGGATCATCGGCGCGAGCCTGACAACTCTTGCGATCACTCTGTGGATGTTTGGAGCCCGTCGGGGGTCGATCCCGATGCTCGTTCTCGCGGCTGTGGCGCTTCTGGCCACGTTCGCTGTCGCCACAATCGCGTGGATCGTCGAAACCCCCAGCGACCATGGAGAATTGACGGTCTTGGCACTCGTGGCGGCGGCCGAGAGTGCGGATCCTCAGGCGGCGACGCGACTGCTTGCCCCCACTGCGACCATCCACATGGTCTCGGAGGAGAATCCGGGAGACGATCGCGACCGGATCGCGCGCGCCTTCGACACATTCGCCGAACGCCATCGCATCGAGGATAATTCGATCTGGTCGCTCGAGGCGTTCTCGACTTCGCCGACCTCTGCGACCATCGACATCACCTGCCGAACGCGCACCGCGACGAGTCTTGGGACCGTCCCGACTCAATGGACCTTCGAGGTTGAGCAGCAGGATGACGGCTCATGGAAGATCTCGCGGATCGTCTGGCGCGCGGTTGCGGGGCAGAGACCATCGCTCTCGCTGTTCTAGGTCGTATCCCCCGCGACCCTCCCACTAGACCGGCCTCGGGAGCCGTTCGATCGTCACCGGATTCCCCAAGTAGACCGACGCGATGTTGCGCCTTGGAGCCGCGATCTTCTCCACGCGTCGAGGATACGCTCGACACCAGTGCCTCAACTTGTCGCCGTCACCCACGAACTCCGCTGTGTGCGCTGTCGGCATGTACTCCGAGGTCTCCCTGTCAATGGGAACTGCCCGGAGTGCGGCTTCCCGACGATGCGATCACTCGTCGAAACGCTCGACATGCCCAGCCAGGAACTTGCACGACCGCTGCACCCCGTGCGGATCGCGCGCGGAATTCAGGCCATGGCAGTCGGGGGGCTTCTGTGGGCGATCGGGACGACCGCGCCGATGTCTGGCCGAATTGCCGCGGAGATTCTGGGGCGGACCGTCTCGGACGCAATCACCGGGGCTGACCAGTGGGGCGCCTTCGTCGCGCTCTTCGGTGCGTCCCTCGGGTGCACGGGTTTCATTCAACTTGCGCGACGCGATGACCCTGTGCTTGACTGTGAGACCGGACGCGCCGGACGCTGGATGGTCTTCGGCGGTTCGATGTGGGTGATCGGATCGCTCGCGCACTTCTTGGGTCTCACCCCCGCGTTCGGGGCATGGTTCGGGGTGGCCTTGGGAATGACCGCGCCCGGCATTGGCTTCTCGTGTCTGGCTGTTCAGATTGCTGGCGGGTCGTTCGCCGTCATCGGCGTTCGCCGGATGTTTGTCGTGCTTGGCCAGCGTTGCCGCAGGTACCGAGCCGCTGCCCACGCACAGCAATCGGCCGAGGCGCTCGCCGTGGCGGCTGCGATCTTTCTGGTGTCGTCGCTGCTGGCGCGGATCCTCCCACGGATGGGTTACGAGTTTGCGGGACTCGCCGCAAGCGTGATTGCCATCGTCAGCGGGGGCGTCCTCCTTATGGGAATGCTCTACTTGCTTTTCAATTGCTGGTGGATAGCCAGGGCGATCGTTGCTCCTCCGCCGGCCTTAGAAGATGTAGTGCATGTTGTGCGGTCA
This sequence comes from Phycisphaerales bacterium, assembly GCA_009691915.1. Taxonomy (GTDB): domain Bacteria; phylum Planctomycetota; class Phycisphaerae; order Phycisphaerales; family SM1A02; genus F1-60-MAGs104. The sequence continues at coordinate 90,120 of SIAD01000002.1, read as the reverse complement.
AATGCCGAGGGTGAGTCGTCGAATTGAACGACGCGACATAAGTGCGTTCAGCCCCCTGAGCCGCCCCCTACCGCCGGCTTATAGGACTGTTCATCCCTGCCTTGATGGCAGTCACTAACCAAACAAGCCAACTGCGGGCAATCCATGATCATCTGTGTGCATGCCACCTTGGCACGGCGTTTGCTATAGCGAGCCGCCTACGACCCGGCTTCGGGCTTCGGGGTGCCGAAAACGGCTCGATTGAAGACCCGATACCAGAACACCACCAGCTGGAGAAACACCATGGCAGTTAAGGATCTCACATTTGATGTTCAGGCCCGCAAGCGACTTCTCGCCGGCGTCAAGAAACTCAACGACGCTGTCAAGAGCACCCTTGGACCCCGTGGCCGCAATGCCGTCCTCGACAAGAGTTGGGGAGGCCCGACCGTCACAAAGGATGGCGTGACCGTGGCCGAAGAGGTCGAGTTGCGCGACCGAGTTGAGAACCTCGGTGCCAAACTCGTCAAAGAGGCCGCCTCCAAGACATCAGACGATGCTGGCGATGGCACCACGACCGCGACCGTCCTCGCCGAGGCCATCTTCCGCATCGGCCTAAAGTCGATCGCGGCCGGTGCCGACGCAAACGCCCTTGTGCGCGGCGTCCGCAAGGCGGTCATCGCGGTAACCGAGTCGATCGCGTCGCAGGCGAAGCCGGTCGCAAATGTCGATGGCAGCATCGAGAATGTGGCGACCATCAGCGCGAACAACGATCCGGAGGTCGGCAAGATCATGGCGGAGGCGTTCGAGAAGGTGGGCAAGGACGGGGTCATCACGGTCGAGGAAGGCAAGGGCCGCGACACAGTCGTTGAGGTCGTCGAGGGAATGCGTTTCGACCGTGGCTACCTGAGTGCCAATTTCGTGACCGACACCGAGAAGATGGTCGTCGAATTCGAGAAGGCGCTCGTCCTCATTCACGAGGACAAGATCGACTCGGTGACCAAGTTGGTTCCGTTCCTCGAGAAGGTCATGGAATCCAAGAAACCCCTCCTCATCATTGCCGAGGATGTCACAGGCGAGGCACTCTCGACTCTGGTCATCAACAAGATGCGCGGCGTCCTCAATGTCTGCGCCGTCAAGGCTCCCGGCTACGGCGATCGTCGCAAGGCGATGTTGGAAGACCTCGCAATCCTCACCGGCGGCCACGCGATTATGAAGGATCTGGGAATCGAGCTCGACAAGGTCGCGATCTCCCAACTCGGACAGGCCAAGAAGATCTCCATCGACGGCGACAACACGACCGTAGTTGAGGGAGCTGGCAGCACGAAGTCGATCCAAGGGCGATGCGCCCAGATCCGCAGCGAGATTGAGCGGACTGACTCGGACTACGACCGCGAGAAGCTCCAGGAGCGACTCGCCAAACTCGCCGGAGGCATCGCGCAGATCAAGGTCGGCGCCTCAAGTGAGGCCGAACTCAAGGAGAAGAAGGGACGCGTCGAGGATGCGCTGCACGCAACGCGTGCGGCCGTCACAGAGGGCGTCGTCGCCGGCGGCGGTGTCGCCTACATCCGCGCGATCCCATCACTCAAGAAGGTCAGGGCCGAGTGCACTAACGACGAAGCCTTCGGTGTCGATGCTGTCGCGGAAGCGCTAGCCGTTCCGCTGCGCACGATCGCCGACAACGCCGGCGAACGCGGCAGCGTCGTCGTCGCCAAGGTCTCCGAAATGAAGGGTGCCGAGGGCTTCAACGCACTCACACGGACCTACGGCGACCTCATGAAGCAGGGTGTCATCACCCCGGCAAAGGTCGACCGCGTGGCGCTTCAGAACGCCGCGAGCGTCGCCACGCTCCTCCTTGTCACCGACTCCACCATCACCGAAGCACCCAAGCCGAAGGAAGAAGCCAAGGGCGGCCATGGTCACGACCATGGTGGCATGGGCGGCATGGGTGGCATGGGTGGCATGGGCGGCATGGGTGGCATGGGTGGCATGGACTTCTGAGCCCACAGTTCAATCAATCAACTTCAAACCTCACACGGAGAAACTCAATGAGCACTGTTCGACCCCTCGAAGACCGCATCGTCGTCAAGCCGCTTGATCCGGAGACCAAGACCGCCTCGGGCATCTACCTCCCCGAGAACGCGAAAGAGAAGCCTATGCAGGGCAAGGTCGTCTCGGTTGGCCCCGGCAAACTCCTCGACAACGGCACGCGCCTTTGTCCCACCGTCAAGAAGGGCGACACCGTCGTCTACGGCAAGTACTCGGGCACCGAGATTGAGATCAAGAACATCACACATCTCATCATTCGCGAGAGCGAGCTCCTCGGTGTCATCGACGGCTGATCTCACGCACTCCAAGACCAGACTCACCACAGCAGGAACACCACATGTCCACTAAGCAGATGAAGTACACGACCTCGGCCCAGGCCGAACTCAAGCGCGGCGTCGACCAGATCGCGAAGGCAGTCGGGGTCACTATGGGTCCCTCGGGACGCAATGTGATCGTGCAGAAGTCCTATGGCAACCCCGCCGTGACCAAGGACGGCGTCAGCGTTGCCAAGGAAGTCGAACTCGCGAATCCCTTCCAGAACATGGGCGCGAAACTCGTGGCGCAGGTCGCCAAGAAGACTGCGGATGTTGCCGGAGACGGCACCACGGCCGCCACGCTTCTGGCGGCGGCGATTTTCAACGGCGGGCTCAAGTTCGTTGCCACTGGCGCCAATGCGGTCGCCATCCAACGCGGCATCAACGACGCGGCGAAGGCAGCGGCGACATCCATCGGCAACGCCTCCACCAAGTGCAAGGGAAAGGCCGACCTCGAGAAGGTCGCCATCGTGAGCTCCAACCACGACACCGACATCGGAAGTTTGATCGCCGAGGCGATCAACAAAGTCGGCGCCAACGGCGTCGTGGAGATCGAGGAGGGCAAGACCGCCGACACGACCCTCGACTATGTCGAAGGCATGTGCTTCGACAAGGGATACCTCTCCCCGTACTTCATGACCGATCCCAAGAAGGCGGAGTGCGTTCTCGAGAGCGCACTCGTGCTCATCTACGAGAAGAAGATCTCCAACCTGGTCGATCTCCTGCCGCTGCTCAACAAGGTCGCTGTCGCGACCAAGCCACTGCTCATCATCGCGGAAGAGGTCGAAAATGAGGCGCTCACGGCCCTCGTCGTCAACCGACTCCGTGGCGTCCTGCAGGTCTGCGCGGTCAAGGCCCCCGGCTTTGGCGATCGCCGTAAGGCCATGCTGGGCGACATCGCGACCCTTACCGGCGGAGTGTTCTTCTCCGAGGATCTCGGCCGCAATCTGGCGGATGTCGAACTCAACGAGCTCGGATCCGCGCGCAGAATCGTCGCAACCAAGGACGAGTGCACGGTCATCGAGGGCGGCGGCAAGAAGGCTGCCATCAACGACCGCGTCGCACAGATCCAGACGCTCCATGACAAGTCGACATCCGATTACGACCGCGAGAAATTCCAGGAGCGGCTCGCAAAGCTCACTGGCGGCGTGGCCATCATCCATGTCGGCGCGGCGACCGAGATCGCGATGAAGGAGAAGAAGGACCGCGTCGACGATGCCCTGCACGCCACCCGAGCCGCGGCTAAGGATGGCTATGTCGCCGGCGGCGGCGTCGCCTACCTCAGGTCAATCGCTGCCGTGAATTCCGCACGCAAGAGCGCGGAAGGGGATGAGGTCTTCGGCTACGACATCGTGGCCGAGGCACTCAAGCGCCCGTGCTGGCAGATCGCGACCAACTACGGGATCGATGGCGACATCGTGGTGGACAAGGTCCTCTGTGGAAAGGGGGCCTTCGGCTTCAACGCCTCGACCGGCGAGTATCAGGATCTGATCGGTGCGGGGATCATTGATCCCACGCTGGTGGCCAAGACTGCGATCGAGAATGCAGCGAGCGTCGCTGGTCTCATGCTGACGACTGATGTTCTTGTCACCGAACTCAAGGAGGAGGCCGCCCCGGCGGAAGGGGCGGTCGCCTGAGAAGGATGAAGGTTTACTGGAGGAGCGTGGGGCCCGCACAGGTTCCCCGCTCCTCCGAGTTTCAAACTTGGGAGTCAGGGCGCCGTGGCGGTTGAACGCGACTACTACGCGGTGCTTTCCATCGAGCGCGCCGCCAATGGTGACGAGATCAAGCGTGCCTATCGCCGCATGGCGATGAAGTGGCACCCTGACCGAAACCCCGGGGATCCGAAAGCCGAATCGGAATTCAAGGCGTGCGCCGAGGCGTACGAGGTGCTATCGGATCCCGAACGCAAGGGGCTCTACGACACGCATGGCCACGCGGGACTGCGCCAGACACCCGGTCACGACTTCTCGAGGATGCGCCCCGACGACATCTTCTCGATCTTCAACGACATCTTTGGAGGCGGGATAGGCGGCGGACTCGGTGGCGGTGGACGCACCCGGCGCGGCCCGCTTCGCGGCTACGACCTCGAGACGACCGTTGAGATCAAGTTGCAGGATGTCCTGACAGGCACGGAAGTAGAAGTCGCCTTTGCGCGACGCGATGTCTGTGATGGATGCACTGGCACCGGCGCACGGGCCGGAACGAAGCCGATCAAGTGTCCGACATGCCAGGGCAACGGCCAGGTTGCACAAACTGGATTGGGCGGGATGTTTCGCATGGTGACCACCTGCCCGAACTGCCGCGGTCGAGGGATGGTGATTGCCGAACCCTGCTCCGAGTGCCGAGGGACGGCCCGTGTCGCCAAGCGACGCGCACTCACCGTCAAGGTCCCTCCGGGCATCGCCGACGGACAGGTCATTCGCATCGGAGGCGAGGGTGAACCACCACCGCCGGAGGCGGACGCCGCGGGCAAGGGACCACGGGGCGATCTTCATGTCGCCGTGCAGGTTCAGGATCACGAGCGATTCGAGCGAGTCGAGGACGACCTCATTGTCTCGCGCGAAATCAGCTATGCACTCGCGGCGCTTGGGGGCTCGACCACGATTGACACACTTGATGGAACGACGCGGCTGGAAGTTCCCAGGGGAACACAGCATGGCGACATACTCACCATCGATGAGGCGGGGCTGCCACACCTTCGGTCGCCGGAGTCGCGTGGCGACATGAGAGTCGGCATCACGATCCGAGTTCCCAAGAAAGTCACCCCCGAGCAACGGGAACTCTTCGAAAGGCTGGCCAGAACCGAGCTCAACGAGGGGGAGGAGTATCGTCCCGCTGGCAAGGGTGTGTGGAAGAAGATCAAGGACACGATTGCAGGGAGCTGACCAATGACCAAGAAGACCACTGATCACGCCGCCATGCCGAGCCAGGAATCCACGCCCGTGCAGGGTGTTCCGGATGCGACTGATCCCGCAGTTGAGCCTGAGTGCGATGCACTCGCCCTCCTCCAGAAGCAACTCGACGAAAGGACCGCTGGTTATCTTCGTGCGCTTGCCGACCTTCAGAACTTCCAGCGGCGCTCCGCCGACAACGAACTGCGGGCCCGCAATCATGGCGTGACGGCACTGGCGCGGGCGATTGTCCCGGTGCTGGAGCACCTCGATGTCGCGATCGGGCACGATCTGCACTCACTCGATGCATCGAAACTCGCTGAGGCGATCGAGGCGTTCCGCGAGGACACGCTCAAGGCACTCGCCAAGTGCGGCGTGGAGCGGGTTGAGCCCAAGGTTGGCGACGAGTTCGACCCGACGGTTCACGAGGCAGTCATGCAGCAGGCATCCGATGCGGCCAAACCGGGCCATGTTGCCGCATGCCTCCAGGCGGGATATCGCTTCGGCGAGATGGCGCTGAGGAGCGCGAAGGTCGCCGTGGCACCAGGTGTCGACTGACGATGCCCACCTACGAATACCTCTGCCGGGCGTGCGGTCACGAATTCGAGCGGTTCCAGCCCATCACCGCGTCGACCGTGCGCGTCTGTCCGAAGTGCGGCAAACGACGCGTCCAGCGCAAGGTATCCATCGGATCTGCGGTGATCTTCAAGGGTGGCGGCTTCTACGAAACCGACTATCGCAGCGACGCCTACAAGAAGGCAGAGACCCTGGAGAAGAAGTCGGGCGAGAATGCGCCGGTGACACCCGAAACCAAGGAAACCTCGACGACCGCATCTACCAAAGAACCCAAGGCCGAACCGCAGGGCAAGGCCGCGAGCAAGACTGAAATGACCCCTGATACGAAGACCACACCCAAGACCCCAACGACACCCAAGACCCCCGCACCCTCAGACGAGGCGAGCAACCCTCCCCCACCGAGAGGAAAGAATCACGCCCGCGAGGGACGCGGCGCAGGCAACATAGTTCGCACTCCAAAGCGAGGGAGGCGTCGATGAGTCAAGTGTTCCGCGCTCAAATCCTCGACCATCTCGGCCACAACGGCTACCGGCCAGTCCGCACACGCGAGCTCGAGCGGCAGATGCGCATCCTCGAGGACGCATCCGCGGAGTTTCGCGCCACGCTCGACACTCTCGCGCACGAGGACTTCATCGACATCAGTTCTGATGATCTCGTGCGGCTGACCCGCTACAAGGACGAATCGATCGGCAAGATCCGCATCAGTGCGCGTGGTGGTGGTAGCGGATACTTCATCCCGGAGATTCCGAGCCGCGAAGGAGACCTCTATGTCGCCGATGCTGACACGGGCGGAGCTGTCTCGGGCGACCGGGTACGGGTGGCCATCGTGCGCCGCGGTGCTGGTTGGGATCGAGCGCCCGACACCAAGCCGACGGCGCGGGTCGTTGAGGTTCTCGCGCGAAAGCAGACACGATTCGCCGGCGCGCTGGCCAAGGAAGGGCGTGGGTGGATCGTCGTGCCCGACGGCAAGGTGCTCACGGAACCGATCGTCGTGCGCGATCCTGGCGCGAAGGACGCCATGGAGGGGGACAAGGTCATTGTCGAAATTACGCGCTTCCCGGATCAGCGTTCACGCGCCGAGGGGGTCATCACAAGGCGACTGGGAGTGTCGGGGGAGCCGGATGCCGAGACCGCATCCGTGATCGTCACCCACAACCTGCCGGGGGAGTTCCCGGAGAGCGTGATGGACGAGGCCGCGGCGGCGGCCCGCAATTTCGAGAGTCACCGCGAGGGTCCGTGGGCCGGACGCATCGACCTGACGAGTGAGTCGATCTTCACCATCGATCCACCCGACGCACGGGACTTTGACGATGCCATCTCGATCGCCTGGAACGAGACCACTCAGGAGTGGACGCTGGGCGTGCACATCGCGGATGTGGCGTACTTCGTCCCTCGCGGCGGCGCGCTGGACATCGAGGCGCGGGCGCGCGCCACTAGTGCATATCTGCCGCGGCTCGTGATTCCGATGCTGCCGGAGACTCTCTCCAACGGGGTCTGCTCACTGCAGGAGGCTGTGGCACGGTTTGCAAAGTCGGTGTTCATCACCTTTGATGTGAGTGGCAAAGTGCTCTATGAGCGGTACGCATCGACCGTCATCAGGAGTCGAAAGCGGATGACCTACCTCGAGGCGCAGGCGGTCATCGACGGCGACCTTGCTATGGCACGCCGGCACGCGAAGACTGAGACCCCGGTGGACGAAGCGCTGGTCGCTGAATTGCGGCTCTGCCAACGGCTCGCCACGGCGCTGCGTCAACGGCGGCTCGCCGACGGGATGATCGTGCTGGCTCTACCTGAGTCGGAGCTCGTCTATGGTGCCGATGGACGGGTCAAGGATGTTGAGCCCGAGGACAGCGCCTTCACGCACACGCTGATCGAAATGTTTATGGTGGAAGCGAATGAGGCCGTGGCGCGGCTCTTCGCTTCCCTGTCACTACCTGCGCTTCGCCGCATCCATCCTGAGCCTGATTTCCATGACATCGAAGAGTTGCGTCTCTGCGCGCGAGCCGCGAAGGTGAGACTCCCCGATTCGCCCAAGCGCAAGGATCTGCAGGCGCTTCTCGATGGAGTGCGCGGTACCGACAGTGAGCGGGCGATCCACTTCGCTGTGCTTCGCTCGATGGCCAAGGCGGTCTACTCACCCGCACTCATCGGACACTTCGCCCTGGCGAGCGAGCACTACCTCCACTTCACGAGCCCGATCAGGCGGTACCCAGACCTCATCACGCACCGGATGCTTGAGGCATGGACCGAACTCACCGACAACGGACGCGCACCGCCGGGTGGGAAGCGCCGACGCGAACTCCTCGACCGGATGCGCAGTGACCCGCGCGTCGAACAGGTGGACGACCTCGTCGCGGCAGGTGAACACTGCTCAGAAGCGGAGGTAAACGCGGAAGGCGCCGAGCGCGAGCTAAGGGCATTTCTCGTTCTTCAGTTCCTCAAAGATCACCACATGACGGCGACCCTTACCGGCGTCGTGACGGGGATCTCTCAGGGTGGCGGCGGCGCCTTCGTGATGCTCGATCGATTCCTCGCCGATGGAATGATCCGCGTCCGCGAGATGGGATCAGGGCAGCGGTGGATTAGGAGCGATTCGACCGGTCGCCTCACTAATCCTCGAAGCGGCGCGAGCCTCGGCCTCGGGGATGCGGTCGAAGTGAAGGTCGGTGCGATTGATCTGGCGATGCGACAGATGGATCTGACGCTCGTGCGCGTGGTGCGGCGATCTGGCGGCGGTGGCGCAGGCGACGATGGCAAGCGCGGCAGCGAGCCGCAGGGAAAGCGTGACAAAGGGTTCGTCGGAGGGCGTGGAGCCCCGCGTGTCGAACGGGGGCATAAGAAGGGATTCAAGCAGGGCCGCCGAGGAAAGCGCGGTAAGTAGTGACACCGGCGCGCCGCGGGGACTAGCATCAGGTGAGTCGGGTTGCTGTTGCGGTCGTCTTCCGAGGTCGTTCAATGGTGCATGAGATTCTGGCGGGACATTCGGTGTGCACTTCGTGGGGTGAGTACTGTCGCATCGGCGGCTCGCTGTGGTTCGTTTGCCTCGTGAGTGCGCTCGCGAGCGAGCACACCATGGCGCAGAGCATTCCGGCCGGGCCGCCGCGCGCGTGGGGATCGCCGGCCCCCCCACCTCTGTGACATCGACGGCGATGGAAGCGTGGGAGGCGGTGACCTCACCGCAGTCTTCGCGCGCTGGGGAAGCGTTCCCTAGCGAGCGACCGGCGCAGGACACTGCCCGGGATGGGCGACACACTCCGCGATGAAGGACTCGAGGCGACTCCATGACCGCGCGCACGCGATGGCGTCGTAGAAAATCCCGTTCGCGCGATCCTGCGCGCTTGGATTCGAGAACCCATGCGCGACATTCCCATAGGCGTCGAGCTCCCATCGCGCGCCCGCCTCGGTGAGTTCCTTCGTCAGCGCACGGACCGAATCGGGAGCGGCCATCGGGTCGTCCCACCCGTGCAGAGCGAGGACCCGCGCGTCGATCTTCCCCTGCGTCCCGAGGTTTGGCGGCGTGAACAGGCCATGGAATGACACCGCACCGATGACGCCGGGGAATCCAGCCCGCGCACAATCGAGCGCGCACAGGCCACCAAAGCAGAAACCGATGACGACTATCCGCCGTCCATCCGCCCCGGGAATCCGCTGCGCGGCCGCGATGGTTGCGCGCAGCCGCTCGCGGAGCTTCCCGCGATTCTCGACAAATGGCGTCATCAGCGCCGCGCAGGCGTCGCGTTCGGTAGCGGTGGCGTGACCGCCATAGATGTCTGCGGCAAACCCGATAGTCCCCATTCGCGCCACACGCATCGCGTTCTCGTCCATGAGCGCGTCGCGGCCGTTCCAATGGGGACAGATCACTACGACGGGTGACGGCTGCGCGAGATTAGCCTGGCGACATACGAGCCCCTCGCACTGCGTCGAGCCGTCGGCGTACTTGAACACCTCCTGCTGAATCGGAGTCATGGGGATGTTGTACCGCCGCTAGGAAAAACGGGTTGGTTTTCATTAGGCGCGTCGCGGAGCCGTATGGTTCCGCCTCCATGAGACAGACTTCACTCCCCGATTGCGGCAGTCTTGTATGGCTTCTTGCCTGGGCGGTCGTGACCACAACTGCGGCGACGACTCCGCCGCATGCCCCCGAATGGCGTGAGTTTGCGCGCCTCAAGGCGCCGGAGGTGCTGATGCCGCTGGGCCTCGGCCCTGCGGTCGCGGCGAGCGACACTGGGACCATCGCGGTCGGTGGCGGCGTTGATCACGATCTCGGCGTCGATGCTGGTGCGGTCTCGTTGTGGCAGTGCCGTGCGCACGGCGCCGAGGTGCAGGGGGTCATTCGGCATCCGGCTCTCGATGTCCATGCCGCGTTTGGCAGTGCGCTCGCCTTCGGCTCGAATGGCACGCGGCTCGTAATCGGCGCGCCGTGCGAAGAGGGGGAACGGGGGTCATCTAGCGGAGGCTGGCCCGGCGGATTCCAGGCTGGTGCGGTCTATCTATATGAATGGAGCAATGCAGGTGGTTCGCGTACGGGGCGCTCGGGATGGCATCTCGCCGCTTCACTGCGCTCGAAGGACCCGCGTGCGGGCGCGACCTTCGGAGCTGCGGTCGCTTCTAGCGGCGACCGTGTCGTCATCGGTTCGCCAGGACACTCGTATGGTGGATTCGCACGAGGACTCGCGGAAGTGTTCGTCGTGCGAGACGGGCACTGGCATCATGAGGCCCTACTTCTTCCAAAGGAGGCGACGGCCGGGACACGGGTCGGATCGAGCGTCGGCATGTATGGCATGGATGGCGAAATCGTCGTCGTCGGCTCACCGGGATTTGGAGGCGGGCTCTTCTCGCGCGGACGCGCTGATGTGTTTCGGTTCGGTACCGAAGGCTGGAGGTGCGTCGCCTCGCTCGAGGCGCCATCTCCCCAATCCGGAGCGCGGTTCGGGGCAAGCGTGGCCGTGACCGAGGGGCTGGTCGCGGTCGGCGCGCCGCACGAGTCACTTGAGAGGGATGGGGTGTCCCCCGAGAATGCAGGCGTGGTTCACCTCTTTCGCTGCAAGGACCCCGGAACACCCTCCGAGCAATGGCATCATGCAGGATTGATCGTGTCGCCATCGCCATGGTGCGGGGATGGTTCACAACGCCCGGAGGCCTTCGGGATCGCCCTCGCCATGCGCGGCGATCTTCTCGCGATCGGCGCGTCGGAAGCGTGTGTATCTCGCGCACCGACGCAGGACTCGTCCGAAGACGGAGAGACTGTTGTTGGCGCGGGGGTTGCCTACCTCATGCGCGTGGGCGCGGTGGGGGAACACACCATCGTTGCACGCCTCGCAGCCTCGGGAGTCGGCGAAGAAGTCCACGATGGCTACAAGGTGGCACTTGGGGAGATCGCCGGATCTGAGGGAACTGATCCGATGCCGTTGCTCGTCGTCGGCCGACTGGGGAATCCCGATCTCCCGCCTGGCCCGGGATGCGCACATGCCTTCGTCGGGAGCGGGGATCCTCTCACAGGCGCCGATGTCGGCGCAGGCCGCGCGTCAGCCGACCTCGAGATAGAACCGGTCGATCACCGCGCTCCACTCTTCGAGCGAGGTGCAGGAGATGAATTCCGCCTTGACTTCTCTCGCGCGGGGATGGTTGGAGGCGAACTTGATCCCGAACTTGCGCATGCGCCTCCCCGCCGCTTGCTCGCCGTGGAGCATCCGCGCGAGCTCAAGGTGCTCACACAACGCCGTCCGCTGCTCGGGGAGCGTGGGGGCCGATGGCGCTTCACCCCGCATCATCTGGCGCGCCTGCCGAAAGATCCACGGGTTGCCGATGCAACCGCGCGCAACGGCCACCGCGCTCACGCCGCACTGGTCCATCATGGCGAAGATGTCCTCGACCGACCAGATGTCCCCTGAGCCGAAGATGAGGCGATCCCCCCGCCGCGCAACAAGGTCCTCAAGAAACTCCCATCGCCCAGGGCCGAGATACTTCTGCACCACCGTGCGGCAGTGCACGGTCGTCCAGGCGCAGCCGATCTCATAGGCGGCGTCGAAGATCCGCTCGAAGTTCGCGGCCATCTGGGGCGAGTCGTCGTACCCGCGGCGAAGTTTCGCGGTTACAGGCACGCGTCCAGCGACCGCCGCGTGCACCGCTCGCAGGATGGCGATCGCGGCATCCGGATGAGCGAGAAAGTGCCCTCCCCTGTTGCTCGATCTGATCTTCTTGACAGGACAGGCGAGGTTCACATCGACGACCTCATGGCCCAATGCGACGATGAGATCCGCGGCTCGCGCCATCTCGTCGGGATCCGATCCCATGATCTGGCCTGCCAGCGGATGGTCATCAACGGTCGCCGCGATATTGTCCTCAAGGTCTCCCATGCCGCACTCGGTCGCGATGAGGTCGGGGTCCTCCCGCGCGCGCCCCTTCCCACCATTGATAAGTGTGCGGTCAAGAAGCGCTTCGGTCACGCAGAACGGGCAGCCGTGGCGACGGGCCATCAGCCGCATCGCTCCGTCGGAGTACCCGGCAAGTCCCGCTTGGAAGAACGGCGCGTCGAATCTAGGCACCAGTGCCTGGACGCGTGGGTCAACTCGCACGCCGAGCGCCGTCTCGGCCAGCGGACGCGAGAGCCGCCGTGCGGGGATGTCGCTCTTCTCCAGTTCGACGCTCATCAGAGTAAGTCTAGGGATCGCTGCTCTACACTCGCTGCCGATGTCTGCCCGCACCAGAGACCATCGATGGAGAGCCTGCGCGACGGCGGCAGCGTCCGTTCTCGCGCTCCTTGGAGCGGTCGCGGGTTGCGGCACGGTCCTCTACGACCCCGCGCTAGCGACGAGCGCCTATCCCGACACTCTCGCGCAGGAGCGCGTCGTCCAGATTCAGGCGGTGCCGCGCGAGTTGACGCTTGACCTCGTCAACGCGACCAACATCGACTACCGCGATATCGACATCTGGGTGAACCGGCGATTCATGCAACATGTTCCCGTTTTGGCCGCGGGTCAGACAATCGAACTCCAGATTGACAAGTTCCGCGATGTCTGGGGGCAGTGCCCGCAGCCCGGTGGATTCTGGCGCACGCGCAAGCCGACGCCGCTTGTTCTCGTGCAGATTCAGCGCGACGCCACTAGCCCTATGTTGGGTCTCGTCACTGTCGTTCCTGAGGGTGCTCGCTACTAGCCTGCTCGGGGGATCCCCAGCTGATCACATTTGGCTTCGAACTCCGCGATCTCTCGCTTGTTCGTCGTCGCCAGCGGCGCAGCGGTTCGAATCGCCTCGATCTCAAGCCGCGTCAGATGCATCGCGCCGAGCCGATAGTCCTCGAACGCCTCACAGGCGATCGGGACGATGGGCCTGAGGAGTTCGTACATGGCGTCGGCATAGACACGGATCTCGTGCTGCGCGTGAGGATCCATTCGCAGCGAGAGAAAGTGGAAGAGGTTGTGAAGGTCGCACTTCCAATACCACTCCGTGTAGACCGACACCGGAAGCGCCGTCCGTGCAAGCTCGCGCGCGACACCACGCTCGGTGAACCCCAGGTAGTCCTTGTAGAGCCCCTCGGCGCGCTCCAGCAGGGCGAGAAACTCCTCGGCCGTCCCCGCATCGACGATGCCATCCCCTCCCTGCCGATTCGACTGGCTCTGCGCCCGGATCGCCTCTGGCGTCGGGCGGTAGAAGCGGTCAGGGACGATCGAGTAGCGCGCGCTGTACTCATTGACATTCGCGGTGCGGTGGCGAATCCACTGTCTGGCGACGAAGATCGGCATCGCCACATGAAACTTGAACTCGACCATCTCGAATGGAGTCGTGTGACGGTGCCTCAGGAGGTAGCGCACCAGGCCACGATCCTCGTTGACCTGCTTGGTCCCCTCGCCGTACGACACCCGCGCCGCCTGCACGATCGAGTAGTCGGCGGTCTTTCCCTCGGGGGCCATCCTCGGCATGCAATCGATGAGGGCGACAAACCCGTGATCGAGGACCCGCCGCTCGATGCGTGACGCGCCACCCATCACATCCACCATCGGCGCATCAGGCATGACGCGAACCTCGCCACAGCGCTTCTCTGACTCGACGCTCATTGATTCTGAACTCATGAATCTCTCTCGCTTCCTGCGGTCGGTGCTTCGCCGGTCCTAGCGCCGTCGATCGCCGTGATCCATCCGTTGATAACCGTCAGCGTATCGACTCCGCTGGGATTTCCGCGTGCATGAATGTGCGGGACCTGCCCCGCGCGTGCCGGATACTCGACACCGACGAGCACGAGCGCGGCCGCAAGGGTTTGGGGCTCTTGAAGCCCGGCCATCGCCTCCGCGCGGGTCGAGGGCCACGCGCTGCTTGTGCCACTCATCGAGTCGCACAGCCATTCGCCATCACTTGCCGCGAACGCCGCCTCGGAGGCCGGCCACTTCCGCTCCTGTTGCGCGTAGCACAGACACGCCCACGCGACCGACCTCAGGGCGGCATCAGTCTCCAGCGCCTTGGCCCGCACCCCGTTCACGACGATGAGACCCCACGCGAATGTCCCAGCCGCGGTCACGACGAAGACCGCAAGCAGGATCCGCGCCGCACGCCGTGAGCCTCTGGGGGCCTGGCTCACATTCGCAGTCCTTCGAGTTCGACCCGCTGCCTGCGCCGAAGAGGATCCGCCTCAGGTACGGCTGCCAGGAGTGCCTGCGTGTACGGGTGGCGCGGCCGGTCGATCACCTCATCCCGCGTCCCTTCCTCGACGATGGCGCCGTTCCACATCACGATGATCCGCTGACAGACATGGTGGATCACCGCCATGTCGTGGCTGATGAATAGATATGAGAGTTTGAACTCGCTCTGCAGGTCGCTGAGGAGATTGAGCACCTGGCTCTGGATGGAAACATCGAGTGCGCTCGTCGGTTCGTCACAGACAATGAGCCTCGGTTCGAGTGCGAGCGCGCGGGCGATCCCGATGCGCTGCTTCTGCCCTCCCGAGAACTCGTGGGGATAGCGATCCGCGGCACCGCGCCAGAGTCCGCACCGCTCAAGAAGTACGCCCACCCGTTCGCGCACCTGCTCCTTGGGAACGATCTTGTGCACCTCGAGTGGTTCCCCGATGATTCGCCCCACGCGCATGCGTGGATTGAGCGACCCGCCCGGATCCTGAAAGATGATCTGCATCTGGCGACGCAGTATGCGCAGTTTCGTCGCACCCAGGGCGAACACATCCTGCCCGTCGAACCACACCCTCCCCGAAGTGGCCGGAATGAGCCGAAGGACCGCGCGGCCGACGGTCGTCTTGCCGCAGCCGGATTCGCCGACGAGTCCAAGCGTCTCCCCAGGGGCAATCGAGAAGCTCACGCCATCGACTGCCTTCCGATGATCGACGACCCGCTGCAGCACTCCGCGGCGAACCGGGAAGTGCACCTTCAGATCCCTGACTTCAAGGATCGGTTTGGTCGCCCCGTCGTGGGGGCGGTCGTTGCCTGAGGTATTGCGCGAGGGGTTGTCGTTCATGGCTCTACCTCAGGGGAATCTCGAAGTCGCTCTGCGTTCCATCAGGGAACGCCACCGTGAGCACCGTACTCATTCGACCGAGCCCTCGGTGCATCTCGTAGGAGCGCCCGAGCCGGACATAGAACTCCTCGACACTCCCTATGGCGTGTCCGCCGACCGCCGTGATGACGGCGCCCGGAGGTATCACGCCGTCGAACTGGCTCTTGAGAGTGATGGCATCGACGAGGACACCCCGACGGAACGCGGCGCCTCGAGCGCCGCACGCCTCCTTCGTTGCGGTGACGAGCCGCTCGAATCCGAAGTTTCGCAGGGTCTCGGCGATCGCGCCGGCCTCGATCCGCGGATCGCGCTTGACGAGGAGCACATCGAACTGCAGTGTCTCTCCACGATTCTCCTCCGGCACCGGACGCCACACTTCGAATTGCAGCGCCTGCCCCGGCGCGCGCGTACCGATCAGCGAGTACACCCGCTCGGGCTCAGTGGCCCGCGTACCGTCAATCGACACGATGACATCTCCGATGCGCAAGCCGGCACGGTCGGCGGGGCTGTCGGGCACAATTCGAGTGATGACCGAGCCAGCGGCTTCGTACCGCTCGACGATGCATCGGAAGAGAGGATCGCGCATCTGCGGAGGAATGATCGCCGCGACCGGTTGCACCGCGATTCCCGAGAACCCCTTCTCGACTTCCCCCTTCTCTATGAGCTGCGCGACCACAAACTCGATGATGTCCATAGGAATCGCCAGGCCGATCCCGCCGAACTGTCCCTGGCCAAGCGAGTTTCCTCGACCGGTCGCGATCGCGGTGTTCATTCCGATGACACGACCGTAGACATCTGTGAGCGGTCCTCCGGAGTTGCCGGGATTGATGGCCGCATCGACCTGAATGAAGTTCTCGTAGTCGACATCGGAGAGGCCGGCGGTACGACCGATCCCCGAGACGATCCCCGCGCTCATGGAGAAGCGGAACTCGAATGGCGACCCGAAGGCGAAGACCATGTCTCCCTGTGTCGGAATGTCCAGCGAGCGCTGTGCGGGCGTGAGATCTTCCGACCCGATTCGGAGGACCGCAATGTCGGTCTTGAGGTCGAGTCCGATGAGTTCGGCCTGCACGATCTGCCCCGTGCTCAGCTGCGCCTCGATTCGGCTCGCCCCATCGACGACATGCGCATTAGTGACGATGTGACCGTCGATGTCGTAGACCCACCCTGAACCCGCGGTCGTGAACGACCGCGTGCCACTCCGAGCGGCCTGCAGACCGGTCGCATGGAGCGACACCACCGAGGGCTCTACGACCGAGGCGATGTCTCTCGTCGCCTGATTGAGTTCCTCGAGCACCGTTGTCTTGCTCAGGCGCGACTTCGCCGCAACCATCTCCGCCTCGACGCGCGCGTGAGTCGACTCCCGGACAATCCTTGGAGTGACGACAAGCACAAGCACCGCAGCCACGGCGACAACGGCCGCCGGCACGAGCGTATGCACCTTCATCCCTTCGGCTCCGTCGTCGATGCAAGGCGCGGGCTTCGAGTCGTCACGCGGAGGAACTCGGCGCGCTCCGCGTCGGGCATCACATACGGGTGTACGCCGAGATCGCCCGAGGCCACCCGCTCAATCCACCCCGAAGCTGCCTCCTTGATCTGCTGTCCGACTTGGGCTGATGGCAGCGCGAACGCCGGTTGCCAGTGAGTCATTCCCAGAAGGTCATGGAGCACGATCACCTGGCCATGGCAGGTGGGTCCCGCACCGCAGCCGATCACCGGGATTGTCGACACGCGCACGATCTCTTCGGTCACCTCGACGGGCGCCGCCTCTACGAGCAGCATCGAGGCCCCAGCGTCGATCATCGCGCGAGCATCATCGACGAGAGCGAGCGCGGATGCGGCGGTCTTCCCAGCGGCGTAGTACCCGCCGTGAAGTTTCGCGTGTTGCGGGCGCGAGCCGATGTGCGCGACGACCGGAATTCCCGCGCGCGCCATCTTGGCCACGAGTGGCGCGAATGACCGGTCGACCTCTAGTTTTACGATGTCTGCCAGTCCCTCGGTCATGAACCGTCCGGCGTTGCGCACACCCTCGGCGTCGTCGGCCTGATAGCTCATGAACGGCATGTCCGCCATCACGACGGTCCTGGGCGCCCCGCGCTTCACACCCGCGGTAAGCGTCACAAGGAAGTCGAGCGGCGTGTGGATGGTGCTCGGGAATCCCAGAACGACCTCACCGGCGGTGTCCCCGACGAGCAGCAGGTGAACCCCAGCCGCCTCCAGCCAACGCGCGGTGGTCGCGTCATAGCAGGTGAGGCAAGCGAAACGATGCCCCTGTCGAGCCATCTTGGCGATCGACTTGAGTGTGGTCTGTGCGACAGAGTGAGCGGAGGCTGTGTGGGATTCGCTGTTCACTGGTGGTGTCTTTGAAGGCATCATCGTGTCCGCTGGTTTCAAACGCCGCACACTATCAGGTCACTCGTCGCCCGCACGACCGGAGAGTCGTCCCATTGCGGAGCGCATGGGATTGAGAACGGAGTTGTCACGACCCAGCACCAGAATGTCCGCAATCTCGACCGCTTCACGGAAGGACTCCTGCGCCTTCTCAAAGTCCTCGCACGAGGAGACAATCCGCCCCTGATCCAGATGATCCTGGGTTGCGATCGCGTCGCCCGTCACGAGAACCGTCATCGAGGGCAGTCCGAGCAGAAGCCCGGTCGTTCCCAGCGTCACTCCCGGCAGGGGAAAGAGGTCGACGCCGGGGGCGAGGGTGTCGGGAGCGTCCTTGACGCGCCGCGTCTTCCCGGCCTCGGCAGTGTGCGCCGCGCGATCAATCTCCGACATCCACCAGGCCGCGTCTGGAAAGAGCGTGATCCCCATGTAGTTCGCGCTGTCCCGGCTCGTCAGAAACACATCGGTGATCTCCTTGGGAGTGACTCCCGTGCGCGACTGCATCCTCGGGAGAAGAATGTTCGGAGGCAGCGAAGGGTTCACAATGATCTTGCGGTCTCCCGCCTCGATGAGGGTTGTCGTCGCGTGCGCCTCGCGCACAGGAACCCGTTCTGCCCAGAGCGGGTTCGCACCCATCGTGCCGATCGAGATGACGCGGAACTGCAGCATCGGTGACGATGATCAGTCACTCTGCGCTTCGATGGCCAGACGGCTGATCGACTGCGTCGGATCGTTCAGTTTGAGCTGGATGGCCTCAGCAACACTGACTGGAACGAACCGCCGCAACTTCTCCGACGATCCCCCGAATGCCGCGATCTGTCGAATGAGGCTTGAGCTGAGGAACGCATACTCCTCACCGGTCACGACGAAGACCGTCTCGATCGCCGCGACCTGCCGGTTCGTGATCGCCAGCTGGCACTCGCTGGCAAGGTCAGTCACATTGCGGATCCCTCGGATGATTCCTGAGGCGCCGACCGAGCGCGCGAAGTCGACCGTCAGTCCGCTGTAGGTGGCCACTGAGATGCGTGCGCCGGAGGGCTGCCGCCGCACAATCTCGTCGACTAGCGGCACAAGGAGCGCCACCCGTTCGTCGACCGGGAAGAAGTCCGGCTTGTCCGGGTTCCGTCCGACCGCGACAACTACCTCGTCGAAGAGAGTTCTCGCGCGCTCGAGCACATCGAGATGCCCCAGTGTCACAGGGTCGAACGACCCGGGGTACACCGCGAGGTGATGATTCTTGGACGCTGAGGCCATCGCCTGAGTCTATGGGGATCCCCACCCGGAAAACTCGACGAAATACTTGCTACACGGCTTGCGTCAATGCTCGGGAAACCAATCATGTGTCAAGCGGTCGCTGTGTGGCGCGGCCGAGGAGGTAGGAAGGGATCGCGAGCAATCGTGACCCCGGACAGACAACCCTGGATCGGCCTCGCCTCGGAACTGCCTCCCCGAGCGGGGCCTTTTTTTATTGGCGCGCGGGAAGAAGCTGCGAGAGGATCGACCTGAAGTTTTCGCCGAACACGAAGTTGTGGTCAGGAAGATCGAGCCCCGACATGTTCTTGTCCACATGACTGAAGATGATCTCGGTGCGCCCGATCTCAGTCCACACACCGCTTCGGTGGTCGAACGCGCTGATGACACCGGTGGTGGACGCCCCGGCATCGTCCATCCGCTCGATCACTGCGTCGTACTTGATCGATTGCCCAGGTGTCACATCGCGCTCAAATGACGCATGCGTCACCTTCGCCAGGATCACCTTCTCGGAGAAGTCGCGCACACTTCCCACGAGGATCCCCGCGGTCTGCGCCATTCCCTCAAGCATCAAGCTCGCTGGCATGAGCGGCTGAGCAGGTCCATCCGGACCCGCCTCGAAGTGCTGGTGAATGTGGTCTTCAGCCAGCGAGACACTCTTGATCGCGACCAGTCTCTTCTGAGGCTCGTGGTCGAGGATCGAATCAATCCAGAGCCAGCGCATGCGCAACTCGCTCCTCAGGATTCGGGAGGCGACTGAAGTTTGCGGCCCACGAAGTCCACAAGACTGCCGACCGTGAAGACTTCGGAGACCCTCTCAAGGCGCGGATCAGCCGCGAAGGATGAAAAGTCGACATGCGGCATCCGCTGCCTGAGCAGTGCCAGCCCCTCGACGGTCACTTTTCCGTCCTTCACATACTTGGGGTCGTTGATGTTGTCAGGAAAGAGCTCCCCCTGCCCGATCTTGAAACCAAACGCCTTCTCGAGGCGGAACACGATGTCCAGGAAGTCGATGGACTCCGCGTGGAGATCAGTCGTCAGCCGAGCGGTCGGAGTCACCTCGTCATCATCGACGCCGAGCGCATCGACGAGTACTCCCCGGACCTTTTCCAGAACTTCATCGCGACTCATCGTCAATGCCGACCTCCTCTTGGTGCCTCGGTGGGGATCTCAGGTGGCGGACGGCGAGACCGTCCGAACGGGGCGTAGTGTAAAGCGGCCGCCCACCGCCGTGTCCGATGAAGCTTCATCGCCGAGGGCACGCCGTAGAACCGTACCCGTCCCCTTGAAGGTGATGCGACCGTCCTCAAACACCTTGTCGACGATGACCTCGGACCGGAGCGCATCCCCGGGACGGACGAAACTCCCATAGCGAAGCGCACGAACCTCGCCGAGCACCATGCGAAGCGGTGCGCGTCCCAGGGCACTTGCCCGCGCCGCGATCACTAGCCGCGCCGACTGCACGAGCGCCTCCAGCATGAGGACGCCGGGGAGCACGTGGAAGCCGGGGAAGTGGTCCTGGAGGTACTCCTCCGCAAGACTCACATTCTTGATGGTGACCGCCCGCTCCGGGGCGCACTCGATGACTTGATCAACCAGCCGAAAATGCATGTTTCCCAAGGCTAAGTGATTCACCCCGCGCTGTCCTGCCGATGTTGGATCCATGGCACGGAAGTCGGCGTCGGCTGTCTCACGCCCGAACGGTGGATCGGAACCCCTCCCCAAGGCGACCGCGACCCGGAAACTCCTCTGGCTCGCCGCATCCGCGATCTGGCTCTACGCACTCGCGGCCCTCGCGAGTTTCTCGAGCAGTGATTGGCCGAGCCACACCGTGGCTGTGCAGCAGACGCCGCCGCACAACTTGGGCGGCACTGTCGGCGCCATCGTCGCCTACGGGCTCTATGAAGGGGTTGGTTTCGGGATCTGGGTTCCGATGTTCTGCAGTGCCTACGCGCTCCTCGTGATCGCATCCGGTCGGGCGATCCCCCATCCAATCGTGCGAGGGATCGGTGCGCTCCTCGCCATGCTCTCTGTCTCGGCGCTGCACGCTCTCTGGTTCCCGAGTGTCGGCACACTCGCAGGGGCCGAGGCTGGGCTGCTCCCAGGATGGATGGCTGACCAGCTCTGGGTGCGCTTCGGCCCCATCGGCTCAAGCATCATCGTGCTTGCCGGATGCCTGATCGGATTCGTGGTGGCCATCGACGAAGTGGTCATGGCGATTCCCAGCGCGCTCGTCAAGGCATTTCAAGCACTCGACCCTGTGTGGGGATTCGACTACCGAGGGCTCTTCGGTCGGCTCATTCCGCATCGCAAGGGGTCTCAGTTTCAACCAGCCACGACGGCTGGTGCAGTACCTGTTGGGGCGGATGTCGAGGATGAAAAGGGAAGCGCTCAGAGCGCGCTGGCGCGTCGTCGCCGTCTGCTGCAACAGTCGCGGCAGGCGGCGACGGCGGCCAGTCTTGGCACGGTGGTCGAGGCGGCGGATGACAGCGAGGCAACGGAGGCATATCTCGCCACGGCGGAGAGTCTCCAGACTGAGGGTCCCGATGACTCTAAGGAAACCCCTGAAACTCAAGAGGTTTCTGCGCGTCCGGTCCTCTCGAACAAGGAGCTTCGGGATCGCATCTCCAAGATGCCGGTACGAATGACCAGCACGACGAAAGTCGTCGCGCGCGATCAAGACATTCCCCGTGAGGTTGACTACACGGGCTACCGGTTCCCAACGCTCGACCTTCTGGATGATCCCGAGTCGAACTTCTCCCAGCGCATGGAGGTCTTCGTCCGCGAGCAAGCGGGCGTACTGACCGAGACGCTGCGCATGTACCAGCTCGACGGCGAGGTCGTGGGGATCGAGAGTGGTCCGGTGGTCACGCTGTACTCGGTCGAACTAGCGCCGGGAACGCGCGTGGCGCGGCTCGAAACGATCGCCAAGGACATCGCGCGCGCGCTCAGTGCCCCCAACATCCGGATCATTGCAAACATGGCCGGCAAGACGGCCGTAGGCATCGAGGTCCCCAATCGTCAGAAGGAAAAAGTCCGACTCAAGGAACTCATGTCCGGCGGCCACGCCGAGGGAATGCGCCTGCCGATGTTCCTCGGCAAGGACAGTTCCGGAGAGCCGATGGTCCTCGACCTCACCCGCATGCCTCATGTCCTCATCGCCGGTACGACTGGATCGGGCAAGAGCGTCTGCATTAACAGCATCATCATGAGCTGGCTCTACACCAAGCGACCCGACGAGCTGAAGCTCGTGTTGGTTGACCCGAAGATGGTCGAGATGAGCCAGTTCGCCGACATCCCCCACTTGATGGCACCCGTCGTCACGGACATGAATCAGGCGGCAGGGATCCTCCAGTGGACAGTCACCCGCATGGAGGAGCGCTATGACCTCTTCCGCAGAACCGGTGTGCGAGACATCGCGGGGTATAACGCGCTCGAGGAGGCGGAACTCTATGAGCGACTTGGTCTCACAGATGATGTAGAGCGCGCAAGAATTCCTAAGAAACTTCCATATTTGGTGTTTGTTATTGACGAACTTGCCGATCTCGTGCTCACGAACAAGGAGGTCGAGGCGCACATCGTCCGGATTGCGCAGAAGGCTCGGGCGGTCGGCATCCATCTCGTTCTCGCCACGCAGCGCCCTCAGGCGAATGTCGTCACCGGGCTCATCAAGGCGAACATGCCATGCCGCATCGGCTTCAAGGTTGCCAGTGGAATGGACAGCCGGATTGTGCTCGACCAGAAAGGCGCGGAGCTCCTGCTCGGGCAGGGTGACATGATGGTGCTGACGCCCACCAACAGTGAACTTCGCCGTTCGCAGGCCACGCTCGTTACGGATGGCGAGACCCGCAGGGTGGTCAACTTCCTCAAGGATGTGGCTGGGCCGAGCTTCGAGCGAAGTCTTCTTGCCATCAAGACTTCCGCCCAAGGAGATCCCGAGGCGGGTGGCGAGCTCGACCCCGATGAGCGCGATCCCCTCTTCGACAAGGCGGTCGAAGTACTGATCGAGACGGGGCGCGGGTCGGTCAGCCTGCTGCAGCGACGGCTCGCCATCGGATACGGACGGGCGTCGCGCCTCGTCGACCAGATGTCGCTGGCTGGGATCCTCTCAGATCACAAGGGATCGGTCGCCCGTGAAGTCCTGATCACTGCCGACGAGTGGGAGCGGATGAGGGCGATGGAGAGTGGCAACGAGGTTGGTGCCGACAGTTCGGATCAAACCGAGCAGACCCTCGAGCCGGCTGACGAGACCTGATCGCGGCGCGGACCGCCGTCCTGGTTTGTCGCCGCCGCGCAATTTTTGGCACATTCGACGGGTGTGGTCTTGCGGAACCCATTGGATACCGGTGTAATGACATGCGTTCAGTGATTGGACGGGCCATGACTCGGATCGAGGCGCCCCGAACGGATTCTCGGCACTCGAAGTTCGACGATGGATGACGGGCATGGCTCCCCAAGGAAGGGTGTCCGATGACTTCACAACACGACAGCGTCCGCGCGTCGACTTACGACCTCCGAAGGGCTGATGGAAGTGTGCGCAGCGGATTGACTCCGCGTGAGATCCGCACGATGGCGTTGGCGGGCGAACTCTTCACCGACGACTCGCTGTCGCGCAGCGGCCAGTCGCAGTGGCGGCTGGCGTCCTCGCTCGCCGACTTGCCAGTTCGCAAGAGGGAGTCCGCTGCGGCCGCTGGGCCGTCGGCCACTGAGATCGCGCACTTTGAGGAACGCATAGTGTCGCTGGAGAGTGCGCGCGTTCTTGCGGAGGCGGAGTGCGGGCGCGCCGAGTCGGCGTGCGCAATCTCCGAGTCGGCACGGGAGGCGCTTGAGGCGGACTTGGCCTGCGTGGCCAGTGAGCGCGACCTACTAACAGCAACCTGTGAAGAGCTATCGAAAGAGCGAGTCGTGCTGCGTGCCGACTGCGCCTCGTTGAGTGCCGAGCGCGATGCCGAGCGGACTGAGGCGTGTGTCGCGACGGCCGCGGCCGTCGAAGCCCTTCGTCAACTGATGCAGGGCCAGATCGACACCTTGGCGGATCGGGTCACAAACACTCCTGATTCGCGGCTGCGCCACGCGGTCGAGATTCTGACACGCGAGCGCGATACGGCGGCAGCACGGGCGCTCGATGCGGGCTCAGACCGCGAGGAACTCGTCGCGGCGCTCGGCCACGCGCAAGACTCGCTGCGAGTCTCGGATGACCTGAGACGCGCCCTCGAAAAAAGCGCGGCATCCGCAAAGACGATCGCACACGAACACGCGGAGGAAATGGGCCAGTTACGCACTTCGACGCAGGAGCTGCAGTCGGGGTACAGCGCGATCTCCGCACGCGCCGAGCAGGCCGAGGCGGCATCTGCCAGCGCAGCCCTCATTCAAAGTGAGGCCCGCGAGTGGGTCGCCCGCGCCACCGAACAACGGGATGCGGCGATCAAGACGCGCGACAGCATGATCGCGGAGCGCGATGGCGCCTTTGCCGAACGCGACTCGACCCGGCTTGCCGTCGGCGCAACGCAGACCGATCTCGTAAAGGCTCGACGCGACCTCGACGCCGGGATCGCCGAGATGCAGTCGCTTCGCGGGGCACTGGCCGACCAGACTTCACGCGCCTCCGGGCTCGAGAGCGCGCTTGCCACGGGCCAAGCTCAGGCTCAAGGACTCGCTGCGAGAAATGATGAACTCGTTGCGGCCGGTGCGGCCCTTGAGGGAGAGGTCACGCGCCTCAACACCATCCTCGACGAACACTCGAGCGCCGCCGAGGCATTGCGTGCACGGATCAACGATGAAGCGCGTGCGCTCTCCGAGGTCAGCGGCACACTCGACGCCGCGCGCACCGAGAACGCGGTACTCCAAGGGGACCTGGCGCATGCGCGGGAGGCCGCTGCCATCGTGTCCCAGCGGGCCAGCGTCGCCGAGCGCGACTCCGCCGAGGAGCGGGCGAAGGTCGTCGGTCGGGATGAACTCATCTTCCGCGAGTCGCTGCGCTCCGAGGAGCGCGAGTCGGAAATCCGTCGGCTTGTCGGCACGATTGCGGCACTGAAGGCCGACCTCGACACGGAGCACCGACGGGCCGACGATTCCATCGCGCTCTCCGCCAAGGCACAGTCGGACCTCGCCGCCGCGCGCCGCTCGCTTGCGCAGCAGAACACCGACATGGTGGCGGCTCACCAGGAACTCTCTGGGCTGGAGACGCGCGAAAGGAGCGCGCGAGCCGCACTGGCGGCCGCCAGTGGGGAGCGCGACCAGATCTCCGCGGCACTGGTGACGGCCCAGGCCGAAACCCTGTCGAGGGAGCAACAGGTCGTCGCGGAACGCGCGCTGCGCGAGCAGGCTGAGTCGAGCTCGCGCCAACTCCTCTCCAGCTACGAGCGACTTTCCGAAGAGACGGGCCGGAGGATCATCGACCTGGAAGTGAAGTTGGCTGAGTCAGCGCACCACACGCGGACAGTCCAGATGCGAGAGGAACACGCCCTCGCTTCGCTTGCTGAAGCCCACGCCCAGTCCAACACGATTGCTCAGAAGCTCGCGCAGGTCGAGGAACAACGCACGGCGGTTGTCCGTGACCGTGACTCCTACGCCAAGCAGTTGAAGGCCGAGGCCAGCGCTCGCGCAAGTGCCGAAGACAAGATCAATGGCGCCAACGAGCGCGCCAACAAGGCGGAGCGGGACGGGCGCCACGCTCTTGAGCGCGCCGTTCAGGCGTCGATGATCGCGCTCGGCGGCGCGAAGCAGCGGCTCGATGAGGACTACGCAAAGTCGCGCTCGGAACTCGAGACTCTTGAGCAACTGGTCGCTGAGGCGACGAGCCGCATAATCGCGACAGGCGGCACCGTTCCAGGTCTTCCCCTCATGCCGCGGGAGGCGGCGATTGCCGCGAAGGCCGCGGCGGAGGCGGCCGCACTCATTGCGGCGCATGCTGCACAGGCGCAGGCGACCACTCGAACTCCCGCTAAGGAGCGGCGGGAGGAATTGGATCGGCCCGCCGCACCCCCAGTCACATTTCGACTCATTGACACCGCCGCCGACGAGGTTCCGCCCAGTCGACATCCCGCTCGTGCTGCGGCGACCGGTGTCCCCTCTCCCGCGCGCGATGGGCGCACCAACGGCAACGATCATGCGGCCACACCATCGCGAGTGAGCCAGCCCTCCGCCGGCCGATTCGGTGGCCAGCGGGAGCGCGTGTCGCAACCAGGCAAGCGGACATCGGCCGAGTCCGATGACGATTCCAGTTCTAGACGCGTGCCACAGGGGCCGGACCCGCCATGGACCCGACCATCGGCCGACGCGCGCATGGATCGACTCCCTGCACGAGGTCGACTCGACTCGGCATGGCTTGACGATCACGATGCTTCGGGCACGCCCGAGACCCCGGCCAATTCAGCTGCGCTGCTGGCCCTGACGGCTCTGGGAGCGGTCGGGAGTGCGTCGCTCGCTGCCATTCCTGACTTTGTCCGCCTCGACCTGCGCGCCGCATTTGTCTCCATCTCGGCTTGGGCAGTCGGAATCACCGTCGTCGTCGCGGCCGTGCAACTGGTCACCCTGAGGTGCAGGCCAATCCTTGGAAGAAGGATTCCGGTGCTCCTTGCACTTCTGTGTGTTGCCTCGCCGCTCGGGACACTGGCCCTGCACTCGGCACCCTGGGTCGCCCTCATGCTGCTCGCGTGCGCGGGTGCGGCCCCGTGGATCGTGGCCTATGCCGCATGGCCCGATGCGCGCCAAGCCACGGCACACTCGGCACAGTTCGATTCGCGCCAGACGATTGCCGCCGCGATCGCTGCCGCCCTCGGACTTGGGATAACCGCGACGACGCTCTTTCCGTGGAGAGTTGGTAGTGCTCCCGCGATCTCCACCGTGGCCGGCGGCGCGATCGCACTCCTTGGAATCGTGCTCGCGGCGATGGCGCTCTCGCGAAGTCTCCGGGCCAAGTCACCGTTGGCCGCGTGGGCCGCGATGATGGTCGCCCTCGCCGGAGTTCTAGCCACAATCGCCGCCGATGGACTTCCAGCGACACTAGATGGCGCGACAACCGCATGGACACTGATGATCGGTTCCGCGTGGACCGCCTGCGCGGCAGCCTCAGTGGCCTCAGCGGCGTCCGCTGCGCGGATTGAACGGTTCATCGAAGATCTCTCGCAGCATGAGTCACCGTCGCTGGTCGCCCACGAACGCACCCACTGCGCCGCGGTGATGCTGGCGAGCGCTGCACTTCCGATGATCCCCGCGCTCCTGGCATGGCGGCTGGTGCAGGGTCGATCGCGTCGATCCGAGAGTCAGTTGCGGTCGCTCGTCGAGTTCGAACTGTGGTCCCTTGTGGCTCTCGGGGTCGCGCTCGTTGCCGGCGCGTTCGCTCCGCAGTCGATCGGACTCGCGCCGCTGTGCGCCATCCTGCTCGTCCACGGGGTCGTCTGCATCGGCGGCGCGTGCTCGATCGCCATGGATCGCTTTGTCCGATTCCCGTCGCTGCATCCGCTGCTCGCGCGACCGGACCACGGCCTCGATCTTCCTGTACCGCTGGTGACCGTCCAGCGCACGGCCGAGCACTCTCCCAACCGCCCGATTGTCCATCCCTGCGCGACTCCCCTGTGGGCGCTTGCCGATGTGGCCCTTGGAGTCGTTGCAGTCGGGACGATGACTCACGATGTCGCATGGGCGGCGAGTGCCGGGTCGCTAGTGGGGATCGCGGCGTGGCTGCCGTCGTTCGTCGCATCCCGCACACGCCATCAGGATGCGCTCATCATCGGGATGATGACGACGGCCATGCTCGTGGCGCTCGCGTTCGCGGGGCTAGTGTTGGAGAGCGGGAACTCAAGTGGAGGAAGTCCGGTGATGGCCGCCATCGCGGGGGCGTCGATCGGGATGTGGGGGCTCATTCTTGGATGGTCGATCGCCGGTGCGCGCCGAATGGCCACTGCAGCCGTGGGCGGACTCACGGCACCCTGTGATGACAAAGGGGATCCGCTAGCACCACAGGAGTGTCCGTTCACTGTGCGCCGCCGCGACGAAGCCATGCGGCGGATCGCCGTCGGCTGCTGCACGCTGGCGATCGCGACGGCGGGCGTGGGTGGCATTCCGTGGAAGGGGCCGATCGTCGTGAGTGCCGTGACTGTGTCCGGGATCGTCTCGCTGCTGGCAGTCGCGTCGGTGGCAGTGGCTCTCGCCCTCATCGCGCTCGACGACGCCTCGAGGCTGGCGCGCGGCCTGCGAGCTCTACTCCTGGGAACCGCCGTGATCGCTGCCCTCCCTGTGGTGTTCAGCGCGACAGCCATCGGTGTGGCGGCGACCATCACCGCGATCCCCTTCTCCATTGTGACGGCGGGGCTCGCGCTCATCGCTGGGGCGGTGCTCTCAGGTCTCGTGCCTGATGCGACCAAGCCTGTCACTGGTCTGCGGCGTCGCGTCCCACAGGGTGCAGTTCAGGAACGGCGAGCGCGGCACACGACACCGAAGGCAACCATGGAGGCGCACGCATGAGTCCGACAGAACTTCGGGAGGGAATCGACGCGGCGATCGAGCAGGCGGAGAAGGGATGGCGCGAGGGTGGAATTCCCATCGGCAGCGTTCTCATGGACGCCGGCGGCGCGGTCGTCGCGCGCGGACACAACCAGCGCGTTCAGTCGGGAGATCCAACGGCGCACGCCGAAGTGGACTGCATCCGCAAGGCGGGGAGACGGCGCGACTGGCGCAGTCTGACGCTGGTCTCCACGCTTTCCCCATGCCCGATGTGCTCGGGCACCGCGATCCTCTTCAAGATCCCGAGAGTGATCATCGGCGAGAACAGAACTTTTCTTGGGGCCGAAGACTGGATGCGGCAGTCGGGCATCGCCCTGACGGTGCTCGACGATCCCCGGTGCGTTGCTCTCATGGAGCGGATGAAGCGCGAAAAACCCGACCTCTGGGCTGAGGACATCGGCGAGTGAGTCTCCGGCGACTCTCGGTCAGCTCGCCAGAGTCTCGCGCAGCCCTTCAGCGAAGAGCGTGACGGGCTCATAGCCGATCACGCGTTTCGCCCGGTCGATCGACGCGAGGCTGTCGCGGACATCTCCCGCCCGCATGGACTCGAAGCGCGGCGCGATGGATGTTCCGAGGATCGAATTCATCTGATCAAGCAATTCGAGCAGCGAGAACTTGGCACCGCAGCCGATGTTGACCATCTCTCCCGCCAGCACGGTCTCAACAGATCCGGCCAGGAGGTTGGCGTGCACCGCATTGTCAATGAAAGTGAAGTCGCGCGTCTGAGTCCCATCACCGAAGATGGTCGGTGCGGTTCCTTCACGCAACGAGGCCGCGAAGCGCGGAATCACCGCGGCGTACTGCGAGTCTGGTCGCTGGCGTGGGCCGAAGATGTTGAAGTACCGAAGGCTCACCGTCGACAGTCTGTAACAGCTGCTCCATGCTCGACAGAAGTGCTCCCCCTCGAGCTTTGCGACCGCGTACGGGGAGAGCGGATCCGGAGTCATCGACTCGACCTTGGGAAGGGTCGGCGTGTTGCCATAGGCCGAGCTCGACGCCGAGTAGACGACGCGCGATGCGCCGGCCTTGCGCGCAGCTTGCAGGACTCGCATCGTCCCGGTGGCATTGACCTCCTGAAACTTTTCCGGGCTCTCGACCGATGCCGGGACCGACCCGAGCGCCGCAAGGTGAAAGACAGTCGTTGCACCGTCGATGGCACGATCAAGGCATGCATGGTCGAGGATGCTCCCCTCCTCCAGCGTCACCCGCGCCGACTGACCTAGGAGATTCTCGCGCTTCCCATTGACGAGGTTGTCGATGATCGACACGCGCGCGCCCAGCGAGTCGAGCGCCAAGACGAGGTGCGATCCGATGAAGCCTGCCCCTCCCGTCACGCACACCGAGCGACCTGAGTAGAACGATCGGTGCTGATCGAGCCAGCCAACTTTCACGCGGCCTTCCAGGACGCCTTGAAGGACTTGATCGCAGCGATGAACTTGTCCTCAAGGCCCTTGAACGACTTCGCGGCGACTAGTTCGGCTCGCAGTGCCTTGTGCGGTCCCCGCATGGCATCCAGCAGGTCGCGCTCAAACTGCGGCACCTTGTCCTTGGCAACATCGTCGAGCAGGCCCTTCGAGGCCGAGAAGATCGAGATGCACTGGTCGATCGTGTCGAACGGCGTGTACTGCCCCTGCTTGAGAAGTTCGACCATGCGGGCGCCGCGCTCGAGCTGTCTGGTGCTGGCGCGATCGAGTTCGGTGCCCAACTGCGCGAATGCCTCGAGTTCGCGATACGCCGCCAGATCGAGACGCAGAGATCCGGCAACCTCCTTCATCGCCTTGATCTGGGCCGCACCGCCGACACGGCTCACGGAGATTCCAACATTCACCGCGGGACGCACACCCGCCGAGAAGAGTTCCGGCTGAAGGTAGATCTGTCCGTCGGTGATCGAAATCACATTCGTGGGGATGTACGCGGAGACATCGCCTTCCTGGGTCTCGATGATCGGCAGTGCGGTAATCGATCCGCCGCCATTCTCCTTGGAGAGTTTTGTGGACCGCTCGAGGAGGCGGGAGTGCAGGTAGAAGACATCGCCTGGATACGCCTCGCGCCCGGGAGGCCGTCGCAGCAACAGGGAGAGTTCGCGGTAGGCGACCGCCTGCTTGGAGAGGTCGTCGTAGACACACAGGACATGCTTCGGTCCGGTGTAGCTGGGGTCTTTCCCCTTCCACATGAAGTACTCACCCATCGCGCACCCTGAGTACGGGGCGATGTACTGCATTGGGGCGGACGACGCCGCTCCCGCATTGACAACGATGGTGTAGTCCATCGCGCCATGCGTTCGGAGCGTGTCCACAACCGCGGCGACCGTCGAGTCTTTCTGGCCGACGGCGACATAAATGCACACGACCGCATCGGGCGTGCCCCAGTACTGCTTCTGATTGATGATGCAGTCCAGGCAGATCGCGGTCTTTCCGGTCTTGCGATCACCGATGACGAGTTCGCGCTGTCCGCGGCCGACGGGGATCATCGAATCGACTGCCTTGATGCCGAACTGCATCGGTTCCTTCACCGGCTGGCGAGCGGAAATCCCGGGCGCGACGATGTCGACCTTGCCGGTCTCCGTCGCCCCGATGGGCGCACCGCCGTCAAGCGGTCTTCCGAGCGAGTCGACGACGCGTCCGAGGAGCTGCGGTCCCACTGGGACTTCCAGCAGGCGACCGGTCGATCGCACCGTGTCACCCTCACGCACGCCCGTCGAGTTTCCGAAGAGTGCAACTCCGACGGTGTCAGCCTCGAGATTCATCGCCTGACCTGTGACGCTGCCTTCGACCGTCTCGAACTCGAGGAGCTCGCCAGCCATCACCTTGGAGAGGCCATACACACGGGCAATCCCGTCGCCGACCTCGACTACCTGGCCGACATCGCTGACCTCCAGTGTGGTGCCAAACTGCTCGATTTCCTTGCGGATGATTGATGCGATTTCGTCGGTCTTGATTTTCATAGTGGTTCCTTGGTGTTCTGTGCTTCGTCGTCAGCCGATGAATCGCGTGGGGTCGCGGCGCACCGAGGCGCCGCCGGACTCAACAATCGCGGCCTGCAGCCGCCTCAGCCGCGTGGCGATCGATCCATCGACAAGCTGGTCCCCGATCTGGAGCTTGATCCCGCCGATCATTGACCCATCGGCGTAGTAGTGGAAGACCGCATCCTCGCCCGCCGTGGCCTTGACCCTCTCTCGCAGAAGCTCCTCCGTCGAGGCGTCGAGTGACTTGCCATCGACGGTGTACACATCCACTTCGGTCTTGCCGAAAAGTTTCTGCAACAGCGCGTCGTAGCACTGCTCCATCGCAACGAGGTGCCCGAGGCGGCCATTGCGGTCAACCGTGAGGACGAAGCGGTAGAGCGTGTCACTGATGCGCCCCTTGAATGTGCGTTCGATCACCGCGCTGCGCTCGGCGCGGTCAACGACCGGTGAGGACAGGAAGCGGACGACAGCCTTGTTCGCGATGATCACTTCGCACAGTTCACCAAGCTCATCGCCCAACTCTTGCGCCCTTGAATTGCCACCCTCGTGGATGGCGAGCTCGAGGAGCGCGTCGGCATAGACGCTGGCGACCTGATCGGTGCTGGGCATCGCTGAATCACCCGCGCTTCGCGGACATGCCCGCGAGCGACTCCTCGACGATGCGCTGATTGTCAGCTGGCTTCAACTCGCGCTGGAGAATTCGACCCGCAATCGCCACAGCGAGCGCGGCGGCGTGGGCCTCGAGCTCTGAGACGGCGAGTCGACGGGCTCCGTCGATCTCTTCCGCCGCGCGCCGGGCGCGCTCCGAGAGGTCGGCTTCACTCCTCGCACGGATTTCGTCCCCCAAGCGAACGGCCTCGGCCTTGGCCTCACGAATCATCCGCGCCGACTGCTCCAGCCCTTCCGCCAACTTCTGCTCAAACTCTTTCTGCTTCGCCGCGGCCGTGACGCGCGCGGCCTCGGCCGACTCGATCTCGTGCAGGATTTTCTGTGACCGCTCGTCGAGCCCCTTGTCGATCTTGGGCCAAACGCTAAACGCGAGAACGAAGAACACGATCCCGAACACCACGATGGTCGTGACGAACGGAAGCCAGTTGAAGGCCATAGGATCGGCAGAGGCAAGCAGCATGCGGAACTCTCCTTGCAGGCTTGGGGACCGGAGCGGAAGTACTCCGCCGTCGGCCACCCGCTTGGTCAGATCACTTGAAGTTGAGGAATCCCGCCACGACGGCGAAGAGAGCTACTCCCTCCACAAGCGCGGCTGTGAGGATCATGTAGATGAAGATTTTCGTGGCCATCTCGGGCTGGCGAGCGATCGACTCGACCGCGCTGCCGCCGATCCGGCCGATGCCGATTCCAGCACCGATCGCCGCGAGGCCGCAGGCAAGACCCGCACCAAGACCCTTGGCCATGTTGATGACATCGGCGGTTGCATGGGCATCCTGGGCCGCCGCTGTGTTGACGATGACGAGTCCAACGACCAGAGCGAACGCGAGGTGAGCAAGCTTCATGAGTGACGATTCTCCATTGGGATTGCGGTCTTCAAGTGCCATTCTGACGGGATCCCGCGGGCGAACATCGCCTGCGAGGGGTGGGCATGATAGCGAGTTCCTCTTGGCCCGGCGATGCCACTCAGTGTGCGTGGGCCGCCTCGCCATGCTCTTCGCTCGCGTCCTCTTCATGGGCCATCAGGCTGATGAAGACCGAGCTCAGGAACATGAAAATGAAGGCTTGGAGCAACGCCACGAAAACTTCCAGGAAGGTGATCAGGATCGCGCCAACTCCGCTCACCAGCGTGATGCTGGTCACGGCGAACATCCCGAGCCCGGCCTTGACGGCCATCGTGCCGAACATGGTCAGCGTCAGGAGCAGCGTGTGCCCGGCCACCATATTGGCGAACAGTCGGATGGCCAGCGCCGCAGGCTTGATGAAGAGTCCCAGGAACTCTACGGCAAAGATGATCGGAATGACCAGCCACAGAAAGATCGATCCGTGGACGAGTTCGTGGCCGCCGCAGAGATGCTCGAGCCATCCCTTGATGCCAAGTTCGCGGAATCCCTGCACCTGCACGACGACGAATGTCACGCACGCCAGCCCCGCCGTCACGGAGATTGAGGCTGTTGCTGCGCCGCCGAAGATCGCTGCGGTCTGGTGTTCCTGAAGATCGTAATTCTGGCCCCTCAGGTAGGCCACGAGTTCCTGAACCTCGACGAATGGGACGAGCCCGACGATGTTCAGGATGAGGATGAAGAAAAAGAGGGAGAGCAGAAATCCGAGATACTTTTTCGTGAGCCGTTCTCCCATGACCGGCACGAGCATCTGGTCGCGCAGATAGAGGATCATCACTTCGACCACCGCGCCGAACTTGGTCGCGGGGAGGTAGCGGCGATTGCCGATGGAGGCGGGGCCGGTGGCGATCGCCTTGGCTGCGCGCGCCAGCAGCCAGCAGATCACGCCAGCGGAAACCACCATAGTCGCCATGCTCAGCATCAGCGGAGTGTCCCCCATGTTCTTGTCGACAAGATGGCTGATCGGATCGCCTTCGCTCGCTAGCAGATTCGTCACCATGTGCACGGACATTTCGTCAAGCCTCGCGGTCGGTGGGGTATTCGCCTAGGGCTGCCGACCGCAGTCCGAGAGCGCCGTGGCGATCGTGGCAACCTCCGCCAACAGCGACGCGAAGTAGCACGCCCCGAGCGCCGCAATGAACTGACGAGTGTCGCACGGGGCGGAGAAGTATACCGCCGCGGCTGCGGCCGGCGTCAGCAGGAACCGTATGACAGTCCCCACGAGCCACGCCGTCATCCAGTCGAGAATCGTCCGCGGTTTCCATGGCGCGGTGACGAGCCAGCCAAGCACAGCGACCGGAACGACCGTGACAATCGCACGGACGGCGATCGGCGATCCCTCCCATCCCCACCGTGGGGCAAGTGCGATCCAGAGTGCTGAAGTCGCGAGTGCCGTCAGGCTCGTGACGACGAGCACCCTGAGCCACGGCAACGAAACCTTCGGCGCATCGGTCAACGCACTCTTGTGAGAAACCTCACTTGTCACTGCTGTTCCTCTGCTGCGCCGCGATCCGATCGAGCTCGCGGTTGAGACGAAGCCCGCCTCGAAGAAGGAAGTATGTGGCGACCACAAGGCCCGTCCCCGTTCCGAAAAGTGCGCCCATGGTCTCGTCACCGAGCCAGACTCCGACCCCCAACCCCAACAAGGCCCCGGCCAGCATCTGAGTGACAAATCCCCACGCGAGCCCCATCATCCGCCAGCCCACACGGACTTCCTCGCGTTCGCGCTCCTGGCGGTTCATCGCGAGAGCCGTTCGTCTGGGATCACCAAGGCATCGTAGTGCGATGGCGCGTCCATGCCTGCCGCTATCCTCAAAGCCCCATGCCGATCCGAGATGACGAGGTCGTCGATGTCACCCACAAGCCGCTCACGCTGGCCGAGACCCTGTTCGTCCCCAGCATCGTGAAGGGACTGGGGACGACACTGCGGCATGCGATGCAGAACTTCGGCCGCAACGGATCGAACAAGGACACGCTGTGGGTGGTGCAGTATCCCGAGCAGAAGCGGGATGATCGACCCGTCGAGGAAGGCGGCCAGTTTCGCCCTAATTTCCGCGGTGTGCACCGACTGAACAAGGATGAGGATGGGCGGGTCCGCTGCGTGGCGTGCTTCATGTGCGCCACGGCCTGCCCGGCCAACTGCATCCACATCGTGGCCGAGGAGAGCCCGTGGGAGGATCGCGAGAAGTATCCGAAGCAGTTCGACATCGACGAACTCCGGTGCATCTACTGCGGGATGTGCGAAGAGGCGTGCCCGGTTGATGCCATTGAACTGACACCCCACTACGAGGTCACCGGGCTCACGCGTGCCGAGCTTGTCTTCGACAAGGCGAAGCTGCTCGAGATCTACGACCAGACGATCGCCGAAAAGCCGATGTGACGCCGAGGCCCGCGCCGCGGGGCGAGGGCGATCATTGACCGAACAGTTTGCGGAGTCCGTCGATCGTCTTGCCAATGTCACTGATCCCTGACTGAACCTTCTTCACATCGATCGCGCTGGGATCAAAGGCGAGCCGCACCTTGCTCTCCAGTGGACGAGCCTGTCCGTTTACATCGCCCAAGGGACCGTGGAGGGTGACATCGACATCGAAAAGCATCCCGGGATCGATCGGAAGCTTCTGCAGTTGATCGCTGAGCTCACTCAGCGTCGTTGAGAACGGCCCGGAGGCGCCGCCGATCGTCCGACCCAGCGACGCGAGCGGGTAGCGGCAGGTGATCGCGCGCGCATACGGCGGTGTCGTCGTGAGGTCGATGTCTCCAGCGAGTTTCAGGATCTGCTTCCACTGATCGCCGTACTTCCCCGCCTTCACCACGAAATCCGAGTACTTGAGCTGGCCTGCGCGCACGGCGATGACCAGCGGTTCGATCCGCGCGGGGATCGTCTGGCTCTGGGACTCCTGCGCTAGCGCCAGCACGCCGAGGATCTGGTTGGAGCAGACCACTTCGACATCGCCGAACTCAATGCGCGCATCGAGGTCGAACTTCGCAAGATCAGCGTCGGCGGGGAAGCGACAGGATGAGATCAGAGCGCGAATCGGAGGCGCACTTCGAATGTCCGCAAGCACCGGATTGACCGGCCCGAGGAGCCGCTTCTGCAGCGCCTTGTTGATGGCCAGTGTGGCGGTCATCGGCGCGTCCTGATTGATCGCGAGAAGTCCGTGTGCGATCGTCACGCGCGGGGCATCAATGATCAATGCCTGGGACTTGAACGCCATCGAGGCGACTGTGCCCGATGACCCGTCCGGCAGCGGCGCGGGAGCTGCGTCGAGAGTGAGATCGAGTGAGTCGCCCAGCGCCTCAGTGAGTCGACCGCCCGCGCCCACGAGTGCATCGACAAACGCAGTTTTCATCGTCGCCGCCCGCGCCTTCGCAGTCCAGGACCCCAGAAGCGGCGAGAATCGCCCGGCGGAGTCGGCTTGCCCTCGTCCTGACGCGGTCACCTCGATCGATCCCGTTTTCACACCGCCCGTAGCCAGCGACAGATCGATGGTGTCGCCAAGCCGCGCGGACTTGAGAGTCGCGAGTGTCGATCCCAGCTCGATGGGAAGTTGCCCCGCGAACTTCATCGAGATCGGGGACATGGCCAGCGAGAGATAGCAGGAGGCTTGCGCGAGGCCCGTCGCGGGAAGCGACATTGAGGCAATGTCGACACGCGCGTCGATGGCTCCGAGCTGCTCAAAGGTCGCGGAGGCATCCTTCGTGCCGCGAGCCCAGTCGAGGGCGGCGAGTGCCAGCGATCCTGGCACCTTGAGGGCGATCTCGCTCTTGGAGAGTGTCACAGGGGCGACGGTTGTGCCCGACGACGCAGGAACATCACCGAGCACCCCCGCAAGTTTGCCGACGAGATTCATTGTGAGTGCG
Source organism: Phycisphaerales bacterium (assembly GCA_009691915.1). Taxonomy (GTDB): domain Bacteria; phylum Planctomycetota; class Phycisphaerae; order Phycisphaerales; family SM1A02; genus F1-60-MAGs104. The sequence continues at coordinate 53,276 of SIAD01000002.1, read as the reverse complement.
AGCGGCTCCCGCTCGCCCGATCCCACGCCAACTGCGCCAGTGATCCCGACAGCGATGCGCGTCGCTAGTTGTGGACTCTCCACAGACAGGGCGAGACGGTCGAACGAGATCGGTTCGCGCTGAGCTGACTCGAGCGTGCCGGGCTCGATTGTGGCGCGCGCGACGAACGCCGCGTCCTGCGCTCGGCCCGTCCAACGAATCGCCTCGATGTTGAGGCTGCCCTTCACACTCCTCCCGCTCGTGGAGGCGAGCTCCGATCGCCAGTCGCCTCTGGGCCGTAGTCCCAACGCACCCTCCACCAAAGTCGCGGGAAGGTCGAACGAACCTGTGGTGGCTGCGATTTCGATGCTGAGCGGCTGGGCGAGAGTCACGCGCGCGCTGGTCGCAAGCGACACTCGGGGGAGGGTCACCTGCCCGTCTATTGAGAGGTCTTCGCCCGCGCGAATCAGGGAAGCCTTGATCGACCCTGGACCGATGACGACCGCGGCGGCCTCGTAGTACTCAAGGAGTGACGCTAAGGCGGAGCCTGGAGCAATCGACACTTCGACGGTGGACTTGAAGTCTGGTTTCGAGAGCTCGTCCATGGTGATCGTGCCGGCGATCTCGGCGACCTTTGCCGAAACGGACGACATGGTTGCGCGGATGGATCCATCGATCGATCGAAGTTCGCCGGTGGGCGAAAATCCCAACCGCGACGAGACAATGAGATCCTCGATGACTGCGCCCGCGATGAGCCCCGGCGCCTTCGCCAATTCGACGCGCACCGCGCTAACCCCAGCCTCGATCGTCGTGGGAATCGCATCTCCCGACCGAAGTGCTTCCCATGTTCCCGTGATCGGTGCGACCGTGATTGAGAGTGAGGCGGGAGTGGCGAGGTCGACCGACTCTCCCGCCAGCGTCGCCGCCAGTGCTGGGGTGACGAGCAGATCCGCCGTGATGGGGGAACTCGAGTATCCGCGGTCGGTGAAGTCGATCGTCGTCGCGATGACGGTGTCGGAGAGCGCCACGGAGACCCGCGCGTTCCCGGCGTGCATTGAGGCATCATTGGTGATGGTCGTCGCGACGCTCGAAATCCCGCTCGTTGCAAGCGCCGCGACCACTTCGGGAGAGAGCCATGGGAGCGTCGCAAGCCCGAGCGGCGTGAGCGAGATCGTTCCCTTCGCGTGTGCGCCCTCAATGGAGATCCCCTCGTTCCCGACGAGCCCCACGACCGTCTGATCAGCCGCAATCACTGCGCCATTCACGGTGGAATTGAGCGAGGCGTGAAGCCCGTCCGCGAGACGCGAGGAGTTCACTGTGATCGTCGTGGGGCCGACCATGAGCGTCGCCGGATCGGTGCTTAGAGGAGTCTCGGCGACCCGCAGCGAGGCCCCATCAACTACGACCGCGAAGTCGAACGACGAGTTCGCCCACGCAGTCGGCGCAGACTCGGTTGGCAGCGGCAGATTCCCGACCGATCCTGTGATGGTGATTCCGATCGGAACCTGAGTGGCAAGTCCGCCCGGTACCCACACCGGATCGACTGCGCCGTGGATTGCGAGACGGTCGATCGTCAGTGCGTCGCCCTGGTCGGTCAGCCGCGCCGCACCTTCGATCGTCAGGGATCGGCTTGTGACCGTCGCACTCCCCGTGCGACCCGCGAAGGTGGCGCTGGCAGTCACCGAAGGACCGATGTCCCGCTCAACGACGATCGCCGCGGGCAGGTACGGGGACAGCGCGGATGTCGGAAGACCCTCGATCGAGACCTTTCCGGTGAGATCCATGAGTTCGACCGACAGCGGCTTGACGGCATCGATCGCCAGCGACAGATTCGCCCGCTCACCGGTCGGCACGATGATCGTGGCAACTCCTTCGACATGCACCGCGTCCCCGAGCCGTGCGCTTGCCACTCTCAGGGATGCCGTCTCGACTTCCAGCGGTATCCCTTGAGCAGGAATCGCCAGCGAGGTCGCAGACACCTCAAGATCGACCGCGCAATCCGCCGGACCGTCCGCCGCGAGCATCGCATTGATACGGCCCTTCGCGGCAAACGAGCCCGACTTCGCGCCCACGCGAGTGGGCGACGAGAGTTCGGCGACAACGTCACCGCCATTGACCTGCACACTGCCCTGCAGCGCTGATATCTCGATCTCCGGTCCCCCTTCCGAGGGCGTCACCGCGAATCGCAACCCGGCTATCTCGAGCGAGGCGCCATCCAAAGTCTCGTGCAACGCCCGGCGCGGCTTCTCCCGCTCGTGTGCGCCGTCGCTACTCGCACCATGACGAACCGCCTGTCCACTTGCAGCATCACGCCGGAGGAGATCCGTGAGTGTGAGCGATCCGTCGCTGCGATACTTCGACTGGATAGAGCCGGAGACCGTGATCCGCGGCGGCGCGCTCATCCGCACCGCCTCGACGAGCGTGTTGCGCAGTTGGGCATTGAGCACAACTTCCGCGCCATCTGATCCCCTGATCGAGAGCGCCGTGACTGTCTGCGGCCCGCCCCACGACAGCGAGAGCCCTTGCACAGAGACTGCTCCATTGACATACGGCGCAATCGCGTCGACGAGCAAGCTTCGACCGATCGATCCCGACAGGATCCAGGGTGCGAGCGCCACCACCACCGCTACTGCCACGGTCAGCGCGACAACCAACGCGGCCGAGCGCCTGATCCATCGCATCGTCCGCCGCTTCGGAGTGCTGATCGGATCACGCATCGAAGTCAGTCAACCAGAACGGGAGTCTGGGCAGCGTTCGCCAGCATCCGCTCCAGCGCCACACGCGCCCACCGCTTCGCGTCCACATTCACCCGGATCTCATTCACCACTCGCCCCTCAGCAATCTCGTCGAGCACCCACGCCAGATGCTGCTGGTCGATGCGGTACATCGTCGTGCACAGGCACTGGCATCCTGAGAGCATCTCGACCTCGACCCCCCTCTGTGCCGCTTCGCGCGCGAGCCGCGACACTAGGTGCACCTCGGTTCCGACGGCGAATCGCGACCCCGGCGCGGCGGCCTCGATGCTCCTGATGATGAACTCGGTCGAGCCGACGAGATCCGACTTGGCCACTACTTCCTGAGAACACTCCGGATGCACGAGCACTTTGGTCGTATCCCCGCGCTCTCGGATTGCATCGACATGCTCCGGCCTGAACAGCCCGTGGACGCTGCAATGCCCTCTCCAGAGGATCACGCGAGCATCGCCCACTTCCTCGGGGGTCACGCCGCCACTTGGCTTGCGCGGATCCCAGAGCAGTGTCTCTGCTCGCGCACCCGACTCGGCCGCATCGACCTCGGTGACGAATCCCTTCGCATGAGCGGTGTTGCGACCCAGATGCTGATCAGGGAGAAACAGGATCTTGACCCGCTCACCCGGCGCCAACGGTTCGTCACCACCTGCGAGCGCCCAGTCAAAGACTTGGCCCGCGTTCGAGCTTGTACAACAAGCGCCACCGAGTTCGCCGACGAGTGCCTTGATGGCCGCGCTCGAGTTGACATAGGTGATCGGGATCACCCGCCAACGATCCAAACCACTTCCGTGTGAACTCCGCTCGATGAAGTCGATGGCCATTCGGGCATCGTCGTACGCAGCCATGTCGGCCATCGAACAGCCCGCACTGAGATCCGGTAGCACGACGCAAACGGAGTCCTCGGTCAGTACATCGGCGGTCTCCGCCATGAAGTGAACGCCACAGAAGACGATGAACTGAGTTCCGCGACGAGGGGCCTCCGTCGACGCCAACTGGCTCAACTTGAGGCTGTCGCCGATGAAGTCCGCATGACGGATCACATCGTCCTGCTGATAGTGGTGACCGAGAATCAACAGTCTCGTGCCGAGTTCACGCCGTCTCCGCGTGATCGCCTCGCCCAAGTCCGCCTCGGTGGCCTCGCGGTATCGATCAGGAAGTTCCGGTTGCCAGAGCATTTTGGGTCTGGAATTGTACGGAACGAGGCAGCAGGCTCGCCTCCCCAGATTCACTGAGATTTCAGAGGGTCGACGCTTGCTTTGGTCGCCCGTTCATGCCAAGATCTCCGTTCCGGACGCACAGTGCGCCGTCTTGAGCCCCGATCAATGCCCCGATGCTGCCTTCCCATCGTCTGTGCTGCCGCGACTGCGCTAGCCGGGGTGGTGGCGCAGGCCGCCCCACCGGTGCAGAAGGCCAAACTCGTCGCCTCCGACGGCCAGGAAATCGACAACTTCGGACGGTCGACCTCGCTCACGAGTCTCCTGGGAACGGCCGGCGCTACTCCCGATCTCGCAGCGAGCGGGATCCCCTATGACATCGTCGGCACGGTAGTCAACAAGGGAAGCGTCAATGTCTACAAGCGGAGTGCTGCTGGCCTATGGGTATTCGAGGCGAAGCTCACGGCGGCTGACGGTGCGGCTAATGACTTCCTCGGAGCTTCCGTGGCGGCCTTTGGTGACACGATCATTGTCGGCTCGCCCGGCGATGACAACGGAACCACCATCGACCAGGGCTCGGCCTACATCTTCAAGCGCAGCGCGAGCGGAACCTGGAGTCAGGCGGCAAAGCTCTTGGCTACGGATGGCGCGGCTGGGGACTCCTTCGGGTACTCCGTCTCGCTGACGAACACGGTTCTCACCGGAGCCACAATCGGCGACCTCGCGGTCGTCGGCGCGTGGAGCGACGACTTTTCGACTCTCACTGACCAGGGATCGGCCTACGCCTTCAAGCGATCGACCGCCGGTACCTGGTCGCAGGAGGGGAAGTTTTTTGCGGCCGCGGCCGATGGCGCCGCAGGCGAGTATTACGGGACAGCCGTATCCGTTCACGGAGACCGCGCAACAATCGGGTGCCCCGGCGACGACATCGCTGGCGCGGTCGACCGAGGGTCGGCCTACATCTGGAAACGCGCGACAACCGGGGCTTGGAGCCAAGAGGCAAAGATCGTCGCCGCCGATGGCGCTGTCGGTGACTTCTGCGGCAACGCGATTGCGATCAGCGGTGATTACACAATGGTGGGTGCTCCCGGCGACGACTTCTCGGCAGTCGGCGATCGAGGTTCGGCGTATGTGTTCCTGCGATCGGGGACTGCGACATGGACCCAACAGGCCAAGCTGATCGCAGCGGACGGCCTCATTAACGACATCTTCGGCAGTGCGGTCGCGATTGACGGGACGCGTGCGATCATTGCGGCTCCCTACGACGACGGAACCGCCGGCGGCGGCGGCACGAGCTACACCAACATCGGCGCGGCGTACCTCTTCGAGCGCACGGGGACCGTGTGGGCGGAGAAGGCGCGGTTCAATTGCGCCGATGGACAAGCGGAGAAGTACTTCGGGACATCTGCGGCGATCTGGGGTGGCTACGGGATCGTGGGATCGCCAGCGGACGACATCGGGTCTCCCCTTCGTCAGGATCAGGGATCGGCGTACATATTCGAACTTGTTCCGACCGACTGCAACGGCAACGGGATCCCCGACGCCGAGGACATTGCCAGCGGAATCGCCCAGGACTGCAATGCCAACCTGATCCCCGACAGCTGCGACATCGCTTCGGGAACGAGCACGGATGTCGACGGCAACGCAGTTCCCGACTCCTGCCAGACTGACTGCAACGACAACGACATTCCCGACCTGTGGGAGATCGCCCACGGCACAGTCCGGGACTGCAATGCCAACCTCGTGCCGGACTCGTGCGACATTGCGTCCGGCGCGGCGGATACCGACGCGGATGGCCGAATTGACGCGTGCGAGCGAGCCCTCGGAGACTTCGACCTCAATGGCCAGGTCGATGGGATCGACATGGCCCTCATCCTCTCGGCGTGGGGAACCAACACCCCCGCATACGCCGACCTCGATGGCAATGGATCAATTGGCGGGGGCGACCTGACCGGGATCTTCTCGCGCTGGGGCACCCTGCCCTGAGCCGCCCGCAGTTTCGACGGGCTTCGCTGGCTCGTGTTGAGCGAATGTCCTATTGAGAATTGCTGCCATTCGAACTCCCCCAGCCGCGAGCCGCCGCATCACTGTCGCAATGTTCGCCTCGTAGTAGGTCTCGCCAACCCTCTGATCGGTGGGAAGATCCTTGTAGACCATCCGTGTGATCGCCGCTGATTCGTTGGCCCAGTCGACCGAGTCAAGGTTCGACTGCCATGAGGCGACGAGATCCGGAGGCGCCGACGCCGCGATCTCTCCCGCAAGCGTGCGCCACTCTCCCCTGGAGCGGTGCCTGATCAACACGCTGTCCCAGAGCGCGTGCAGGTTTGTCTTCGTCTCAGCCTCGGTGCCACCGAACGCGACGATTTGGATTCGGTTGCCTCCGAGATCGTCCTTGTACCCGGCGTGCAGCGGCTGGTGAAGGTCGCCGATGAAGTGCACCGCAAACTTGAGTGCCTCCCGTCGCTCGTCGATCGGAAGGCTGGGATCCGCGGCCTTGGCTAGAAACTTGGGAATGGCCGCGACGACACACTCTCCCGTCGGACAGTCCCGCGAAAGGTCGATCATCTCAGCGGTTCGTGGCAGATTGATGTAGTGGTACGGCTTCGCCCAGTCGTACTTGGAGTCGCCGCGAATCTGATCGGCCCAGAGACCAGCCTTGGCAAGATCGTCGTTGCCGAGGAGTTCGATGATCGCCGCCCGCGCCTGGGGCGTGAGCCGGGTCATGGCGATGGTGCCAACGATCTGATGTCCCTCTTCGCCCCAGGCCTGCGCCAGCGACGCGCATGCCAGCACTCCCGCCGCACACAACCCGAACTGCCGCATCATGCTGCTTGCCATTCAAGAAGCCTACTTCGCGCTCTCTATGATCGCTCAGGCATGCCAAGATCAATCCTGATCCAGGCCCCCGCGAAACTGAATCTCGCGCTCTCGGTGGGTCCCCCACTTCCCGATGGCATGCACCCGATATCCAGCTGGATGGTGACTGTCGACCTCTTCGACGACCTCCACCTCGAACGGCTTCCTGACGGTGCGTTTTCGCTCTTCGCCACTATTTGGCACTCCGAGGCACTCAGCCGAAGCGAGATCGAGTGGCCGATCTCGAGAGACCTGGTCCATCGCGCCCACACGGCACTTGAAGCGTTCACGGGGCGAGAACTTCCCGTCAAGAGCCGCGTTGAGAAGCGGATCCCCGTCGGAGGCGGACTCGGCGGAGGCTCAAGTGACGCTGCCGCAATGCTGCGCGGACTCAACGAACTCTTCGACCTCGGGGTCTCGAGTGCGGACCTGCGTTCTGTCGCCGCGACACTCGGCGCAGATGTCCCGTTCCTCATCGACGGAGGGTCGGCGATTGTCAGTGGGCTGGGCGAGTCGATCGAGCCACTCGAGGCCGCGCCAGACATTCATGCGACGCTGTTCTTTCCCGGTGTGCTCTGCCCGACCGGTCCGGTCTACCGGGAGTTCGACCGCAACACAACCGCGGAGCTGCAGGTGGCGCGGGTGCGCGGACTGGCTAGGCGTGAATCGGTTCCTGCCGACGCCCCGTTCAACGACCTCGCACTCGCCGCCCAGCGAATCGCTCCGGCGATGGCGGACGATATGGAGGAGATCCGCGCCGCCATCGACCTCCCCGTGCATGTCTGTGGCAGCGGATCAAGTCTCTTTGTTGTCTGCAGCGATCCTCTTCATGCGAGCGCAGTCGCGACGCACTGCCAGTCGAGACTTCACATCCCTGCCCTGGCCGTGAGCACCGTTCCGACCCCGCAAGTCAAGTCCCTATGATCTCTCTCCCCATGAACCTGCAGACTTCACTTGATGCCGCGAAGTGGCCACAACTCGAGCCTCACTACCAAGAGCTAGAACGGCGTGCCGTCGCCTCGAGTGGTGATCTTGAGCGCCTCATCCTCGATCGGAGCGAGCTGGATGCCGCCGCCGACGAGGCGCAGGCAAACCTCTACATCGAAATGACCTGCCACACCGACGACGCCGGGCGGCGTACGGCGTTTCTCGACTTCGTGCAGGATGTCGAGCCGAAACTCAAGGTCGCCGGTGCGGCGCTGGACCGGAAGATCATCGAGTGCCCATTCGTCAAGGATCTCTCAGCGACGCGTTACGACACCTACCTGCGTGCGCTGCGGCAGGAGGCGCGGCTCTTCCGTCAGGAGAATGTGCCGCTCCAGACCGAGGCGACGACGCTCGAGCAGGAGTACAGCCGGATCTGCGGGGAGATGACCGTTGAGTTTGATGGCCGTGAGCAGACGATGCCGCAGATGGCCAAGTATCTGGAGTCGACCCTGCGTGACCAGCGCGAGGCATCGTGGTGCGTGGTCACGGCGCGCCGCCTTCGTGACCGCGAGGCCATCGACGCGATCTTCGACAAGCTCGTGGCTGTCCGTCACACGATGGCGCTCAACGCGGGCTTCAAGAACTTCCGCGACTACCAGCACGAGCGGCTCCATCGATTCGACTACACCCCCGCGGACTGCCTGCGATTCCACGAGGCGATCGAACGGACCTGCGTGCCGCTCATGCGCGACCTTCAAAGCGAACGGGCGAACGCCCTCGCAATACCCACGGTGCGGCCGTGGGATGGCAAGGTCGACCTGCGAGGTCGCGCGCCGCTGCGCCCGTTCGCCGACACCGCGCAATTGGTCGAGCGGACTTCACGGGCGTTCCACCGCCTTGATGCAGAACTCGGCCAGCTCTTCGACTCGATGCGCACCGGCGCATGTCTTGACTTAGAAACTCGCAAGGGCAAAGCTCCCGGCGGCTACCAGTACCAACGCCAGCGATCGCGGACCCCGTTCATCTTCATGAACGCCGCGGGCCTTCAGCGCGACCTGGTCACCATGGTCCACGAGGCCGGCCATGCCTTCCACTCGCTGCTCTCCAAGCACGACCCGCTGCTTGCCTACCGCGGCAGTCCGATTGAGTTCGCCGAGGTTGCCTCCATGAGCATGGAGCTCCTCACCTTCCCGCAGCTCGATGAGTTCTACACCGAAGAGGAGAGTGCTCGCGCGCGGCGCGACCTTCTGGAGGGGCTCGCGACGCTCCTCCCGTGGGTCGCCTCCATCGATGCGTTCCAGCACTGGGTGTACACAAATCCAGGCCATTCACGCGCCGAGCGTGCAGCGCACTGGATGACAATCCACCAGCGATTCGGTGGGGGCGTGGACTACACCGGCCACGAGGATTCCCTCGCCTCGCTCTGGCAACGCCAACTGCACCTCTTCGGAAGCCCCTTCTACTATGTCGAGTATGGGATCGCACAGCTCGGTGCGCTCCAGATTTGGGCGCAGGCGCGACGCGACCCCGCAGCCGCACTGTGCAATTACAAGCGCGCGCTCGCCTTGGGCGGATCGCAGCCACTCCCTGAGTTGTTCAAGTCAGCCGGGATTTCCTTCGACTTCGGACCCGAAACAGTCAGCGGCCTTATGGACGAGGTGCAGGCTGAACTTGAAACCATCCCCGCCTAGCCGCAGCGCACACAACACCACCGATACAGGAGCGCCACAGTGAAGAAGGTTGTCATTCTCGGAGGCGGAAATATCGGCCGAATGGTCAGTTTTCTCTTGGGGGGTTGCGGCGACTACAGCGTGCATGTCGGGGACCTCAGCCTCGAGGGAGCCCGTGCGGCCGCGGCCGTGGGCGGCGGCACACACGACCAGATCGACTTCTCCGATCCGGCACGGATCGCCGCATGCCTCAAGGGTGCGTGGGCGGTGGTCTCGTGCGCCCCCTACCGCTGCAATGCCACAATCGCCAGATGTGCGCGCGACGCGGGCACGCACTACTTTGACCTGACGGAGGATGTCAATGTCACCCGCAGTGTCATCGAACTCGCCAAGGGTGCCTCAACGGCCTTTGTCCCGCAGTGCGGACTCGCGCCGGGGTTCATCACCATCGCGGCCAATCATCTTGCGAAGCCGTTCGCGGCCATTGACGAACTGCGGCTGAGGGTCGGCGCTCTCCCACTTCATCCATCGAACAAGTTGGGATACAACCTGACATGGTCTACCGATGGGGTCATCAACGAGTGCATCAACGCCTGCGATGCGGTCGTTGACGGCACAATGGCCAGCGTCCCAGCACTTGAGCACCTTGAGCGTCTAGTGATCGACGGCGTTGAGTTCGAAGCGTTCAATACATCCGGCGGATTGGGGACACTCGCCACTTCTCTCGCAGGCCGCGTGCGCAACCTCAACTACAAGACGATCCGATTCCCAGGACACTGCGAGCTGCTGCGGTTTCTCCTCCACGAATTGCGTTTCGCGGAGCATCGAGCGCAACTGAAGGAAGTGCTCGAGCGATCGATTCCGACCACAACCCAAGATCAGGTGGTCATGTTTGTGAGTGCCTCGGGAACGCTTGACGGGAAGCTCCACCAGCGGGTCTACGCCAAGCGCGTGTTCGCGCAGTCACTCGGCGGTCATCACTGGACCGCGATCCAAGTCACGACCGCTGCAGGACTCTGCGCCATCGTCGATCTCTTCGCTGAGGGGAAGACGCCACAGAAGGGTCTAGTCCGCATGGAAGATGTCTCATGGGACAACTTCATCGCCAACCGATTCGGGCGACACTACCTCTGACGAGGCAGCGCGGGCCGCTTTGTGCCTCGCCGAACAGTCACCACCACCACCTCGGCCGGACAGTTGACGCGGAGTGGGAACCATCCGCCGACTCCGGTGGTCACGAACAGGTGTGACTCGCCGTCGTGGTAGTGACCCGCACGAAGGGCGCGGCTTTCCGCCGCGCGCGGCATCCTGAGGGACTGAGGCACGATCGAAAACTGCCCACCGTGGGTGTGCCCAGCGAGCGTGAGCGGGATTCGCCACTTCGCGGCCTCGCGGAATGCCTTGGGATTGTGGGCAAGCAGGAGGTGTGGCACGGCGCCGTCCTTGACGAGCGTCTGAACGGCCTTCGCATTCCCTTCGAGAGTCCGCGACCAATCGATCCCCCCGATTCGAAGGCCGCCCTTGGCGGAGGTCATCTCTGAACGAAGCGTGGCGAGCCCGCTGGAGCGCGCGAGACGGAGGACCTTGCGTGCATTGTCGAGGAGATCATGATTGCCTAGTACGAAGTAACGCCCCAGAGGCGCACGAAGCTGACCAAGGGCCGCAAAGACCGGTTCCGACCCAGCGACTTCGAGGTCGACGACATCACCGGTGCACGCCAGAAGATCGGGCTTCGACTGAGCGAGTAGGTCGACCGCCTCCAACGCGCGGGAAACCGGCATCAAATGGCCGACATGGAGATCGCTGATGTGACCGATGCGCAGCCCGTCGAACTTTGCAGGCCATCCTGGCACCCACACCTCCACCTTCTGGAAGGAGAGCGCCTTCGACAGGTGCTTGCGCGACAGGGCACCGCCCACGAGTTGGTCGGGCAGCATCGTGAACACGGCATGGCGCAGCGTCGCCCGTGCGAGACGACCTTGGCTATCTGGCCGTGCGGCCTGCCGCCCCTGTTCGATCAGGGTGGCGATGGTGACGCGAGGCGGCCGGCGGCTAGAACTTGAAGTTGGCTCCAATGAAGAGTCCTTGTACGCCGCCGTCAAACACGGCGGAGCTGTTGGCGAGCTTGAAGTCCTCGAGACGGTATCCGAATGTGCCCTCGACATTCGGCGTGAAGTGAACTGCGAGACCCGCCCGGATGAATGTGTAGTACTGCTCATTGACGAAGTTGGACCCCGTTCCACCCGCGGCCTCGAACGAGATCGAGTCGATCCACGACACTGTGTTGGAGAGGTCAATGTCGAGCTCGACTCCGCCGCCGATCCCTGGCATCACCGCATTGAGGCTCCACGATCCACTGGTCGCACTGGTCAAATCATCGACAGTGAGCGACGCGCTGTACCAGCGGACCGCGCCGATGGCCTTGAGCCGGAGATCAGCCTTGGAGCCGCCAGCGAGGGCACTGTCCGACGCGTTCACGATGCGGTCGCCCCACGGTGACTTCTGGTCGGCGTAGGGCCGCCAGAGTGTGATGTCGAACTCGCCACCCGCGCCCGCCGCGGAGAAGGAATTGGATAGCTGATCGCCGAGAGCTATGGCCGCGCCGCCGAACGCGCCCGCCTGTGTGGCACTCGTCGCTGCGGAGGTCGAGAAGTTCCACCCCGTGAGCATCGCCTTATAGAAGCCGCCCCAGACGAACGAGAGTTCGCCGCTGATGGACGCCTCCATGCCGTTGAGCGCCAGCTCGTCATCCACTGTGAAATTCGGCCCACCGAATGTCGTATTGCCTCGGACGCGCGCGAGCCACGCGGCAGGAGCGAATGTAGTGTGAAAGTCGCCGTCAGTTGGTGCGGGCTCGATCGGCGGCCCCTGCGATGCCGCGGGCGCAGAGGCCTCCTGAAATACGAGAAGGTCGGCGACACAGATCGGAACGGGACCTGATGCCCTTGCCTTGAGGTCGGTCCCCGCCTGCCACGCGCCGACCGTGATCATGGAAAGCACGAGGAGCCGATTGCGTGTTAGATGCACAGCGTGAGCCTACCGACCACTCCTCGACCTGCGAACGCGATCGCACTGGGACCGCGAGGGTGGGTCGCTCCGAGCGCCCTCGACTTCGCTTACTCGCGCTCGAGTGGTCCCGGGGGACAGAATGTCAACAAGGTCGAATCGAAGGCGCAGTTGCGTCTCGCGATCCGCTCGATCGGGGGTCTCGATGGGGACGGTCGGCTGCGTCTCGCGCGCCTAGCGCAGGCGCACTTGATCGGCGCGGATGCAGATGATCCCGCATCGGTCGAGGCGCCGTCGGCAGCACTGCTGTTCTCGGCCGAGGAGCACCGATCGCAGCGCGCCAACCGCGACGCCTGCCTTGACCGATTGCACGATCTGGTTCTGCGCGCATCGATCGTGCCGCGCAGACGGCGCAAGACGAAGCCCACACGCTCCTCGAAGGAACGACGACTCGAAGGCAAGCGAATCCAGAGCGACAAGAAAGTGCGCCGCCAGGGCGGCGAGGGCTAGCGAATCTGTACCTGACCGGTGCCCTTGGCGATCACACCGATCGCCCGCGCAACCTCCCCCCACCTGTTCAACTTCTTGATGATCGAGGCCGCGTGATCGGGTCGGGAGATCACTACGAATCCGATCCCCATGTTGAACACCTTGAACATCTCCTCCTCCTCGACGCGACCATACGCCTGCAGGAACGGGAAGATGGGGTGAGGCGTCCACGCGGACTTCTCGATGACTGCGTCGAGATTGCCTCGCAGCGCGCGGCTGACATTGCCTGGCAAGCCACCCCCGGTGATGTGCGCCATCCCCGTGATCGCCTTCTTGCGGCGGAAGGCATCGAGGAGTTTGACAATCGGCTTCGCGTAGATCCGAGTCGGTTCGAGGAGAACATCCGCGAGCGTGCGTCCCTGAAGCGTGGGCTGCGGGGTGTCCAGATCGAGCTTGGCCTCCTTCACGATGCGCCTCACGAGCGTGTATCCGTTTGAGTGCACCCCCGAGCTGTCGAGGCCGATCACGACATCACCGCGCTTTACACGGGACGCGTCGATCACGCTTTTCAGCTCGACGACCCCAACGCAAAACCCAGCGATGTCGAAATCCCCAGGCTTGTAGATGTCCGGCATCTCCGCGCACTCCCCGCCGATGAGTGAGCACCCCGCAATCTCGCATCCTCTGGCGACCCCCTCGATCATCGCGGCGGTTTCGGTGGGATTGAGCTTCGACAATCCGAGGTAGTCAAGAAAGAAGAGCGGCTCTGCCCCCTGCACGATGAGGTCGTTCACATTCATCGCCACGCAGTCGATCCCGACTGAGTCGTAACGGCGCCGCTGAGCCGCCAGCAGAACTTTCGTGCCTACGCCGTCGGTGCATGCCACCAGCACCGGCTTGCGGTAGTTGCGCTTGAAGAGTTTCTTGTTCGAGTCCAAGCGGAACATCCCAGCGAATGCCCCGTGTCGACCCATCACGCGCGGACTCATCGTTCGCGCAAGCACGGGCTGAATGAGATCGACGACCTCATCGCCCGCATCGATGTCGACACCCGATTCTCGGTAGGTCAGTCCCTTCGCGACAGTCTTGGCGCTCATCTCCCCATTACACACGATTCCGACCCTCTCGGGCTATCCTCCCCGATCCATGTCAATCCTGATCGACCAGAACACGCGGGTCATCTGCCAGGGAATCACCGGATCGGCCGGCGCGTTCCACACTAAGGGATGCCTTGACTACGGCACGAAGATGGTCGGCGGGACAACTCCGGGCAAGGGTGGCCAGCGCGACGCCAATGGCCTTCCGATCTTCGAGACGGTGCGCGAAGCGGTGAAGGACACGGGTGCGACGGCCACCATGATCTTCGTGCCTCCGCCCTTTGCCGGCGACGCGATCATCGAAGCCGCCGACGCGGGGATCAGCACTATCTGCGCGATCACCGAGGGAATCCCGGTACAGGACATGATCCGGGTGAAAGCGATGCTCGCGAAGTACCCCGCCTCGACGCTGATCGGACCGAACTGCCCTGGCGTCATCACACCCGGGCGAAAGGTCGCAGAAGGCCGCTACGAGGGCGGCTGCAAGATCGGCATCATGCCCGGCTACATCCACACGCACCGCAGCGACGCACCGAGCAGGAAGGCGGTCGGAATCGTCAGCCGCTCCGGGACCCTCACCTATGAGGCGGTCTGGCAGTGCACGGCGCGCGGGCTCGGTCAGTCGACTTGTGTCGGCATCGGGGGAGATCCCATCAAGGGACTTGACTTCATTGATGTCATCGAGATGTTCGCCGCCGACCGAGAGACGAGCGCGATCGTGATGATCGGTGAGATCGGCGGGAGCGCGGAGGTCGACGCCGGCCACTGGATCAAGGCCAACACACGAAAACCGGTCGTCGCGTTCATCGCGGGACAGACGGCGCCACCGGGACGACGCATGGGACACGCCGGTGCGATCATCGGCGGAGAGGATGACACGGCGCGCGCGAAGATCGCCGCGCTCACGGCGTGCGGCGTGCTTGTGGCACTGAGTCCTGCCGACATGGGTGCCATGGCGGCGAAGGCGCTTGGCGCCGAGGCGATCGGTGTCGGGGCGGGATAGGTCGCGGGGTATCTCGGCCAGCAGAGTCCGCACCTCTATGATCGGGTCGGTGGCCTTCGCCCGCACACTCGTTGCGATTCTCGTCGCGGCCGCAATCACGCACTCTGTTCTGTGCGGCGAACCAACCGCGGCGCCGTCGATTGAACCGGGGCATCTCTACGACCGGATTGCTGTAGTCGGGGCGAGCGCCTCCGATGGTTTCGGTGTCGTGATCCGCTGGGACATCAGCGAAGCCAACCCACATCCTGTCGCCATCCATCTCAACCTAACGACAGTGCTTCGACATGCGGCAAGGGCCGGTCTACCGGCGAACGAGGGCGCGCCACGACCCATCATCCACCACTACGCGAGCGGTCTCTTCTTCGCGAGCCCGGGCACGGTCGGTCGCAGCGAAGTCGATCGCGCGCTGAAGTCCAAGCCCACGCTGGTGATTGCACTCGACTACCTCTTCTGGTGGGTCTACGGCACCGTCGATGGATCGGGGCAACCGATGGCAGACGAGGCGGCGCGTCTTGCGAACCTGGAGCTGGGGCTCTCGCAACTCGACCGCGTGCTCGCCGAAGGGACCCCGATCATCATCGGTGACCTTCCCAACATGAAGGATGCCATCGGCAAGATGCTCTCGGCGGCGCAGGTTCCATCACCAGAGACTCTCGTCAAAGCCAATGAACGCATCGGGGCATGGGTAAGTACTCGGCCGGGAGTACGCATGGTTCCGCTGGCGGCAATTCTTGCGTCGCTGAAACGGGGTGAGACCGTCACGCTCGGTGGATCGCAGTGGGATCCCGCCAAGTGTGGAGCGATGCTCCAAGGCGACCAACTCCATCCCACATTCTGCGGCACGGTGGCACTGGCCGCCGGAATCATGATGACTGCGAGCGAATTCGATCCATCGAGTGCGTCGCCGTGGACGATGGATCCGGTCGCGATCCGCCAGTGTGCGCTTCTCGGTGAGCGCACCAAGGCACGACCCGTCGGCCGCTGATCGAACGCGCTCAGTGAATGGCTGCGTACACCTCGCGCACCTTGGTGCGGTACCCGCCCTCGGGGGTCCGGTCGATCCAGGGAGCGACCGCGGCGCGCGCGGCGTCCGCGCCAGACACGCGCACGATCTCGGGTGCAAGCCGAGCGAGATCCACCGCAGGCCGTGTCGGCCTCACCTGAGTTGAGAACCACTGGAGGAGCGCCGGGTCATCGACTCCGCCCAGTTGCTGGGTCCAGAGTTGCCAGAGCATGTCCTTCGCGATGTCGCTGGGTGCGTCGATCGCCCGGTAAGCCTTCAGGAATCCGTCGGCATTGCGTTCCCTGAAGAGTGGCCCGAGTGCGACGCTTGCACCGGGCATTCCGACGGTGCCACCGGTCTTCGCCGCGAGCGTCCAGACCTGCGTGGCGATCGCGTCGTCACCCGCCTTCACAAGATCGTCAAGCGCCCGCGCGTAGTCGGCGGGGGCGCCCGATGCCTTGGCGTTGATGAGTGCGTCCCGCGCACTCTCCCTGAGGTCGGACTCCCCTCGCGCCGCGTCGAGAGCCGATGGCGGCAGTCGCGGCGGAAGCGGCTGCGATGGCGGGATCGTCACGAATAGTGGATCGCCGATCGTCGTCACCCTCCAGGTCTGGTCGCTCTCCCCCTCGCCCCATCGGCACGCGACGAGGAATGGCACATAGTTCGCGATCCGCTGTGAGAGGATCACCGGCGGGACGAAGGCCGCGAGAAACGGCTCGTACACGCTTCCCGCGTAGGCGTATGTCCCGTGCTCAAGCCATCTCCCACCGACGGTCATTCGTGCCTGCGGGCTTGTCAGGCTCCACGAGTGGATCAAGTGCAGCGCGATCGGTTTCTGTTCGAATGGGACATCTTCGGGATAACAGACTCCCGTCGGGAACATCTCGAAGAAGTCCATGTTCCCCTTGGTGTTCATGAGGAGAATGTCGGGGGTGAACCCTCCCATCAGCATATTGAGCCATCCAACCACCGACGCCTGCACACCGTTGAACTCCTCGACCTCGAATCCCGCCTCCGCGAGTGTGGGAGTCGCCTCACGGAATCCGTACTTCGCCCAATCGCCCTGGGTGGGATAGGTGTTCACTTCCCACACTGACTTCGGCGAGAGATAGAGACTGCACATAGCCCCGTAGGCCGCTCGAGTTTCGTTGCCGAAGATCCATCCCGCGATCGCCCACCGCGATCCGTCTTCATTGCGGCAGAGCGCGTCGGTAACTGCCACGGGTTCCCCTGGCTTCGTGATCGCGCCGCGCGGAGGACGCCACTGCGGTGTTGCCCTCACGACTGCCTTGGGTGCGATCGTTCGCGCGATCGTCACGGCGTCAATCGTGTCGCCGAGTTGCGCGTACGGCAACGATGTTGCCCTCGCGGCCTCCTCGACCTTTGCCGAGAGTTCTTCAAGGGCGGATGGCTCAAGCGTGTCGTTGGGACCTCCGCAATTGCCCTCGAGCCAGAGCAGCGCCTGCCCGTGACCCGAGGCCAGTGCGACGCCGGCGGTCCACGCGGGATCGTCCATGCTGGTGAGAACGATTCCGAGCGGTTCGAAGCGAACTGCGGCGAACGCCTCTGCAGGGGTCGTAGGGTCGATTCCGCCTCCCGGAACCGTCCAGGATTTCGCGACGGCTGTGCGAGCCGCCGTGCGACGGGCCTCGCGATCCGTAGGGAGTGCCGCGACCGCGGTTCGACGCACTACGCGCGCCGGCTTGAACGAGCGGACGAACATCGGCGCGTAGAAGTCATCCTCGATGAGGACTGGCCACCGCTCGCGCAGGGTCCAACGGGAGATTTCGTCGAGGTAAGTCGCGGCATCAGGAACGAGCACCACCTGATCGACGGTGGCGATCCGCATTCGTACCTGCATCGAACGGATCCCCATCTGCATCGGCCACGGAATCGGCACCTGCGGCGCGTCGGACTTACTGATCGTCCCCTCGGGGGGGGACTGCGTCGGCGGCGTGCTCGGCACCCCCCGCTGCGCGAAGGCTCCCGATGACACCATTAGCAGCGCGACCGCCTTCGAGAGTCGATTCATCCTCTGAAGGTACTCCGCCGCGCGTCTTGCTTACTCGCTCACGCGATAGCCAGCTGCGATCGTCCGGAACTCGGCGGCATTGGCCTGCGCCCACGCGGAAGACCTCCCGAGTTCCTCAGCGATGACCTGCGCGACAACATCGGCGGAGTCAGAGGCGGCCTGGGCGTCGAGGAAGAGAGATCTCGTCCGCCGCGCCAGCACATCATCCGCGCTTCGCGCCATTTCGTAGCGCACCGCATGGGCGGCGACGCCGAGGGGGTACGGCAGTCGCGGGTGCATCGGCCGGTTCCACGCCGCTCGCTCGGCGCACACCGCACGGACTCGAGGCGCATCGCACCCGTAGACCCGCAGCCAGTCCTCTGAGGGCATCGCGGGATCCATGCGCGGGAGATATCCGCGAACCCGCAGCGACTCGGTCGCGCACGGTCGTCTGTCGAGCCCACCGACATCGATCGCGCGGTCCATCGTGTCCTGCGCCATCCTCCGGTAGGTCGTCCACTTTCCGCCGAGGATCGAGACGATCCCGCTGGCGCTCACCACCACTTTGTGGCTGCGGGAGATCGACTTCGTCGCCGCATCGACTCCCCTCTCATGCACGAGGGGTCGCATGCCCGCGAACACACTCCGCACATCGAGGCGCGTGGGGTCGCGTTCGAGGTACCTCCCAGCATTGCGCAGGATGAATTCGATCTCCTCGGGAAGCGCGCGAGGCTCGATATCGGGGGCTTTCATGGGCGTGTCTGTTGTTCCGACGACAACCCGATCATGCCATGGGATGACAAACAGCACCCGTCCGTCATCGGTGTGCGGAACCATCACCGCGATGGAACTCGGCTGAAGCGCGCGGTCGAACACCAGGTGCACTCCCTGCGCGGGCTCCACCATCCGTATCGCGCGTGGGTCGTCCATCGTGCGCAACTCGTCCGAAAAGATCCCGCACGCGTTGACCACAACCCGCGCATGCACGCCAAACTCCCGCTGGCTCTCGCGATCCATCACGCGCGCCCCCTTCACGACCCCGGCGGCATCGTTCAGGAGCCCGACCACCCGCGCACCATTGACTACGACCGCGCCATGATCCGCCGCGGTCATCGCCAGCGACATCGCCATGCGCGCATCGTCGAACTGTCCGTCGTGATACTGGATGCTGCCGAGGAGCCCTTCGCGCGCCACATTCGGGATGGCCACGATGGTCTCCTCCACCGAGAGCGAACGGCTCGGTGCGAGATTGCGCTTCCCTGCGAGAATGTCGTAGAGCTTCAGGCCAGCACCGTAGAACGGGCCTTCCCACCATGTGTATCGCGGGACGACGAAGGCCAGATCGTGTACGAGGTGAGGCGCATTCTGATGCATCAGCCCGCGCTCGTGCAGTGCTTCCATCACGAGGGCGATGTCGAGTTGCTCGAGGTAGCGCACGCCGCCATGCACGAGTTTGGTCGAGCGGCTCGATGTTCCCTTGGCGAAGTCGTGGGCCTCGACCAGACACACCGAGTAGCCGCGCGCCGCGGAATCAACCGCCACACCCAATCCCGTTGCGCCACCGCCCACGACCAGAACATCGAACGACCCGCCGTCGGCCCGCGCAAGCATCGCATCCCGGGTGAAATCGCTCATCTCTGATCCTCCCAGTGCCTTGTCCGATCAACGGCCCGCGACCATCGCGCGCGCATCGCGGTTCGCTTCGACGGATCCATCTGGGGTACGAATGTCCGATCGACCTTCCGCAGGGCGCCAAGCTCCTGCTCACTCTTCCACAACCCGACACCGAGGCCGGCGAGGTACGCCGCGCCAAGCGCGGTTGTCTCCAGGAGGGCGGGGCGTTCAATGGGCGCGCCCAGCAGATCCGCCACAATCTGCATAAGGAGATCACTCGCGCACGCGCCGCCATCGACGCGCATCGTCTCGCCACTGAGCCCACCCATCGCATCGACCACGTCCACGACCTGCATCGCGATTCCCTCCAGCGTCGCCCGTGCGATGTGCGCCGCGGTCGATCCTCGTGTCAGCCCCATGATCGCGCCCCGCGCCGACGGATCCCAGTGCGGTGCCCCGAGCCCCGTCATGGCGGGAACAACGACAACGCCCCCCGAGTCCGCAACACTCATGGCGAGCGTGTTCACCTCCGCGGCAGACTTGATGATTCCCAGTCCATCGCGCAGCCACTGAATCGCCGCGCCGCCCATGAACACACTCCCCTCGACGGCATAGACAGCCTTCGTGCCACGGCGACGCCACGCGGCCGTCCGCAGCAGCCGCGACGCCGAGTGGGGAGGATTCGCTCCGGCGTTGCGCAGCAGAAAGCACCCAGTCCCGAATGTGGTCTTGGTGGCCCCCAGTTCAAGGCATCCCTGCCCGAAGAGTGCGCACTGCTGATCCCCCGCTACTCCCGCAATGGGAACCGTGTGGCCGATCATGCTTGCATCGGCCTCGGCGATCACACCACTCGAGTCACCGATCGTCGGGAGCAGTCCGGGCGGGATCCCGAACCGCTCGAGCAGCCACGGATCCCAATCGAGCGTCGATAGGTTCGCCAGCATCGTCCGCGACGCATTGCTGACATCGGTCGCGTGGATCCGTCCCGAAGTCAACTTCCACACGAGCCATGAGTCAATCGTCCCCAGCGCAAGCTCGCCTCGCTCGGCGCGCTGGCGCACTCCTGGAACATGATCAAGAATCCACCCCGCCTTTGATGCCGAGAAATACGGGTCAAGCGTCAACCCGGTCCGCTCGCCGATCTCCTGCTCTACGCCGTCGCGCCGCATCTGGATCATGGCATCGGTCGTTCTGCGATCCTGCCAGACGATCGCGTTCGCGACGGGGTGCCCGGTGACGCGATCCCACACCACAACCGTTTCGCGCTGATTGGTGACTCCGATGGCCGCGATCTCCCGCCCTCGGCACAGCGAAACCACTTCACGAAGCGTTTCTAGTTGCGCCTCCCAGATCTCCATTGCGTCATGTTCCACCCAGCCGGGTTGGGGATAATGCTGCGCGAAGTCCCGCTGCGCTCTCGCCACGATGGCGCCGGAGGCATCCACCGCGATCGTGCGGCAACCGCTCGTTCCCTCGTCGATAGCCAGCACGAGGGGGTTGGCCATTCCTGAGCAGTTCTACTTGATCCCAGTCGTCAGCAGCTGCTCGGGTGAGAGAGTCGTCCTGAGTTTCATCAGCAGCGCATCACGCGCGGCATCGCGCGCGAAGGCATACCGCTGCAAGTCCTCAATGTGCCCCCAGGTTTCGGCGGCCGTACTCTCGCCCTTGGCGCCAGGCGTACTCGTCGCGTCCGCCTGCATCACTTTCACCATCAATTGAACCGCCGCGTCGCGTCCCGCGCGATACTCGTCACGAGCAATCGCCAAGGAAGTCCGTTGCGCGTCGGTCAGATCAGCGAGCGCGAACGCACGATCGAGCGCCTCGCTGGCGGGCTCGCTCTCTTCGTAGGCGGCGAGGTAGGCATCGCGCAGGTAGGACGCCTCCACAACCTTTCGGGCCGACTGTGACAGGACTGCGAGCACCGCATCGAGTGCCTTGCGCTGCGCACTCGCCTTGGCCTGCGCCGCTGCGGCCCCTGCCCCCCTCACCGCATCAGTCCTCTTCTTGGCTTCGCGCTGAGCCTGCGCCCATAGGCTGGTGTCGTTCAGCTTGGCAAGGCTGGCGATCATGAGCTCGTTAGTTGCACGATCGCGCCATAGTGCGGACAGCGCGGACTCAACGCCATGGGCCGTGCGTGTCAGCCCCTCAATGCTCGGTGCGAGCGCCGCCGCCGCCTTTGCGCACTCCTCGGGGGAGAGTTTGACGCTCGTCAGCGACAGTGCCACATTTGAGTTTTCCTCGCCGCCGGTTCGCCCGTCGAAGACAGCGTCTAGTTCAGGGATGCGGTCACCAGAGTCGCGGGCGCATCGCAAGAGCGTCACGACCTGACCCCGCGTTGTGTCACCGAGAACAGCTTCGAGGTCACCGAACAAGCGATCGTCGAGTTCCCGCTGCGCGCGCCTGAGACTGGCTCCGGCCGTGACCATCGCCAGAACTGACTCTTCGCTCGGCACTGGACGGCCATCGCCTTCGCCCGAGGACGCGAGCCGAGCGGAGATTGCCGCCACCGACTCGACCTCGCTCATCCGTTCGCCGATGTCGCGCTCCCAAGCCTCTCGGTAGTCGGCCATAAGGGCCTCGACGATGGCGCGCTGCGCCTCGGCCAATCCGAGCGAACGCACGATCCGATCGGTCCACTCCACCCCCATCGGCCGCGCTCGAAAGAGGGTCTCTCCAGCAACCGCCATGGGCTCGCGCACTACAGCCGCCTCGGTTCGCGGAGCCTCGACCGCGGCGGTGGCGGCCGCGACCAGAAACACCTCTCCCTCGCCGAGAAAATGCTCTCCCTCCTCGTGTGTGCCGCACTTGGCGAACAGCGCGCGCGCGTTGGGGCCGGCAACTCCCTCGATGCGCGCGATGGCCTCCTCGGCCGCGGTGCTCCGGCGCGTGAGGATCGCTTCAACCTTGCTTGAATACGCGGCACTCTCCTCCTCATCAACCGATCCCACATGGTCGCTGGCAAAGTCACTGTGCGCGTTCTCCTGCGTCACCTGCTCGGCAATGAGTCGATCGTCTGCCACACGCCACTGCGCGAACTCCTGCCGGATCGCGTGTCGCTCCGCCTCACCCAGCAACTTCAGCCGAAGAGCCTTGAGCGCAATCGCCTCGACACCGAAGCTCTCGCCCTCGCGGATCGAGGGATACGCCGAAACCAGGTAGGCCAAACGCAATCTCCTCTCCCACACGGGATCGCGCAATGCAAGGACCGCGCGCACGGCCTCGAACGCGCGGACATTGCTCCCCCTCAGGGTCCGCCCGATCCGCGATGCTGGCTCGAACGCCCGACCCATCGCCGCCTTTGACCGCTCCATGAACGCCGCGATCTCCTCGTCGTCCCCATTCTCAAGGTCCGGTCGGGGCTCCGACTCGATCGCCTTGTAGTACGCAACAAGTCCGTTGGCGGCGGCCTCCGTGTACTCGCGCACCGCGCGCCCCTGACGGGCGTCGTAGTCGGCGAGCGCCAGCTCGCACTCGGCGCGTATTGCTTCCGCCTGCGGGCTCTCACTGTCGATCCCACGGAAGAGCGACGCCAGATCAATGGTCACCGACTCCGCCGCGAGTCCGCGTGCGACTGCCACAAGTAGCGCCGCGCGTTCGCGTGCCGCGCGTGCGCGTGCAACGCGCTCGTGGGTCGCAACCGGCATCGCCTCGCGGACGGCGTCAAACAGAGCCTCGTCCAACTTGGCCGCGGTGCGTCTTGCGCTAAGCCACTCGCGCGTCCAACGCTCCACTTCCGCTGCGTTCGCCGGCGACTGGATTCCCGACGCGAAAAGCTCGCGCCCACGCGCCTGCACCCGCTCGATCCGCGCTGATCGCAGGGAGGCGCAGTCCTCAAGGTACTTTGTGTGCAATGCCTCGATGGCCGGCCACACCGGCCGCGGATCGGCGCCGGTTTGCTCCAACAACTGGGACAACTCCATGATCCCGAGCGGATCCGCAAAGTTTCCCGAGGTCCCCTGACCGACCGCGATCTGCGCTCCGATGGCGCAGATCAAGGCAAACGCGGCCATTGAGGTCCACCGCGGTGTCACCCTGTCAGCGTACCGCCAAGGGTCGACGGGTGATCACAGTCCGACATACTTCGCGTAGATGCGCAGCGCGAGGGCGCTCTCGACCGATCCACGGATGATGGCGCGGCCGTCCTCGAAAACTGTCAACTCGACGCGGCCACCCTCGGGCGTCGCCTCACGGAGGAGTTCGCCCCGAAGCCGCCCCGACTCGACCGAGAACTCACCGTGCGCAACGAGCCGCTCGCGAAGCCCCGCGAGGTCGATTCGACCCATGCACGCTGGGAGCACCTGCACGGCATTACGGCCACAGAGCGCCGTGGTCCGTGTCGAGCGCGAACCGTCAAGAAACTCAAACTGCCGGTCGACGCATGCGGAGCATCCGGGGCAGCGCGCGGAGTCGCCCAGTCGCACCCGTGTCATCCTCGGCGCCATCAGGTCGAAGCTCACAAGATCGCTGTCCCCTCGGGTCGGAATCCCGGCCATCCGGCGGATCGCCACCGCCATGGCATAGCCCGCCGCAACCGCAATCGCCGGACCGAAGATCCCTGCGCGATCGCAGGTCGGCGCCGACCCCGCGGCCGGCGGCGTGGGGAACACGCATCGCAGGCACGGCCCTTCCCCCTGCACGATCGGAAAGGTCATCCCCTCATAGCCGACGGCCGCGCAGTAGATGTACGGAGTCCCTGTGTCGATGGCGAGATCGTTGAGCAGGTATCGCGTCTCGAAGTTGTCGAGACCGTCGATCATGATGGTCGCACCGCGTGCGTACTCCCGCGCGTTCTCCGCCCGGAAGTCGTCCACCCATCCCCGGACTTCGCAGGCCGGATTGATCGCACGAACACGCCTCGCAGCGGCCTCCGCCTTCGGAACTCCACGCCTCGCGTCCTCGTCCGTATACAGGCACTGCCTTTGGAGGTTCGTCTCCTCGACGGTGTCTCGGTCGACAATCGTCACGCGACCGACACCGGCGCGCACCAAGAGATCGACACTGGCGCAGCCCAAGGCGCCGCACCCGACGACGAGTGCGTGCGACTGACCAAGACGCGTCTGTGCCGCCTCGGAAAAGCCGGGGAGGATGAGTTGTCGGTGGAAGCGACTGAGTGCCGCGTTCACCGCACTCCGATCACCAGGCGAAGTGCGCGAAGGCCTTGTTGGCGTCGGCCATGCGGTGAGTGTTCTCGCGCGTGGTCACTGCCTTGCCTTCGTTCTTGGCGGCGTCGAAGAACTCCTTCGCAAGCCGCAGGTTGATTGGTTTCCCCTTCTCGCTGCGCACGGCGTCGATGATCCATCGGAAGGTCAGACTCTGTGCGCGACGCCTGTTCAGCGGCATCGGGACCTGATAGTTGGCGCCGCCGACTCGCTTGGACCGGACTTCGACCGCCGGGCGGACATTGTCGCACGCCCTGTGGAAGAGCTCGATCGCCGTCTTCGGCATGGCCTCGGACTTTTCCTTGTCGAGGCGATTCTGAATCATGTCGAATGCGCCGTAGACCGCCCGCTGGGCCGTCGCCTTCTTTCCCCCATACATGAGGCAATTGATGAACTTGGAGACCATGAGGTCCTGATAGCGCGGGTCAGGCTTGAGCTGAGACTCGCTGGCGGTGAACTGCTTAGGCATGAATGACTCCTTAGGGGGCTTGCGTGACTGATCACGGGTGGTTCACCGGGTCGCATGGAGGCTGAAGCTCCGGAGTTGCGCGGCCCGATTACTGCCGTGCGCGCGGGAACATCCCGTGCGCGACATATGGGATCACTTCTTGGCTGCGGTTGCGGCCTTCCTCTTGACGCCGTAGAGCGAACGGCCCTTCTTGCGGCCATCGACACCGAGGCAGTCGAGCGTGCCACGGACAACGTGATAACGAACGCCGGGGAGATCGCGGACTCGCCCACCACGAACGAGCACGATTGAGTGCTCCTGCAGGTTGTGTCCTTCGCCGCCGATGTAGGCGGTGACTTCACGCCCGTTCGAGAGGCGAACACGCGCCACCTTGCGCAGCGCCGAGTTCGGCTTCTTCGGCGTAACTGTCTTGACCTGCAGGCACACGCCGCGGCGCTGCGGGCACGACGCGAGGTCGGTGACCTTGCTCTTTGTGGCAGGATCGCGGCGCGGCTTGCGAACGAGTTGATTGATGGTCGGCATGTTGATTCACCCGTGGGTGGGTCGAGGAAGATACAGAAACCCCACGCGCCGAGCAACCCCAAACCCTCCTTCCTTGACATGCATACCGCGCTGGGTAGACTCCTCCCCCTGCCCAATACGGGCCCTTGAGGACCTCTTCCGATGAATCCAGTCTTCCGAACCTCTCCCGGCCGCACTCGCCGGCGGCGCAACCATCAGGCCCTTCGAGCGACACAGACCGTCCTCTGCCCCAACTGCGGTGCGGCCAAGCGACCCCACTGCGCCTGCTCCTCGTGCGGCTATGTTCGCCCTGGGCTTCAGCTCAAGGGATTCAACCAGCCGAACGGCTGAGCTAGTCCACGATGCGAATCGGCATCGATGTGATGGGTGGCGACAATGCCCCCGACGAGATACTCAAGGGGTGCTTCGCGGCGCTGTCTAAGCTGGGACCGGCCGATCGACTCGTTCTGATCGGCGACGGCGACCTCATCACGGAGGCGATTTCCGAGCGTGGGATCGATGCTTCCCGATTTGAGGTTGTCCCGACCACCGAAGTCATCGGGATGGACGAGCCACCGGTCGAGGCGGTCCGCACGAAGAAGAACTCCTCGATCGTCCAGATGGCGCGACTTGCGTCGCACAAGCTTGAGCAGCGCCTCAGCGCGGTGATCTCCGCCGGGAATACAGGGGCGTGCGTCGCGGCGGCGCAACTCCACATGCGGCGGCTGGACGGGGTGATTCGCCCCGGCATCGCCGTCACCGTGCCGACCTTTGCCGGCCCCATCGTCCTCATCGATGTCGGTGCGAATATCGAGCCGAAGGCGGCACACTTGGCGCAGTACGGAGTCATGGGCAGCGTCTACGCGAGTCGGGTGCTGGGTATCGAGAACCCGCGTGTGGCCATCATGAATGTCGGCGGCGAGGAACAGAAGGGCACGCAGGAAGTGCGCGATGCGCGCGACCTGCTGCGCGCCACCGAAGGACTGAACTTCACTGGATTCGTCGAAGGGCGCGGGGTATTCAACGGCGATGCTGATGTAGTCATCACCGACGGGATCGTCGGCAATGTCATGCTCAAGCTCGCGGAGGGACTGTCGTCGGGAATCTTCAAGGCGCTCGCCAAGGAAGTCTTCGCGATTGACCCGACTCTGGCATCGCGCCTCGAGCCGGTCGTCAAGAGCCTCTACGCCAAGTACGACTATCACGAGTACGGAGGCGCTCCGCTGCTTGGGGTCAACGGGGTCTGCCTGATCTCACACGGATCCAGCGTCGCGCGAACGATCATGAACGCGATCCACCGCGCACACAACTTCGTGGACCTCGGGGTCAACGAAACCATTGTGCAGAGATTGGCTGCGGCCAGCCACCTCGTCGCATGACTAGTTCGCAGCTGCCCTGCGGGGTGAGGATTCGTGGAACCGGTTCATGCGTTCCGGAACGAGTCCTGACGAATCACGATCTCTCCAAGATGGTGGACACCAGCGACGAGTGGATTGTCCAGCGCACTGGAATCCGCGAGCGCCGCATCTGTGACCCCGCACGCGAAGGAACTTTCACCATGTCTCGTGACGCGCTCGCGCGCGCGCTCGACGCCGCGAAGATGAAGGGCTCCGACCTCGACTTGATCATCGTGGGTACGGTCACTGGGGAGATGGCCTGCCCCTCGGTCGCCACGCGGGTCGGGGCGGCCCTTGGAGCTGTGCCTGCGGCGGCATTCGACATCGCCGCAGCCTGTTGTGGGTTCGTGTATGCCATCAATCTGGCCGACACCCTCATCCGCGCAGGTCGCTTCCGCGCCGTCGGCGTCGTGGGGGCGGAGGCGTTGAGCACAATCACCGACTGGGCAGACCGCGGCACGAGCATCCTGTTTGGAGACGCGGCCGGCGCCGCGGTCCTTGTGCGCGATCCCGACCCGAGAATCGGCTGCCTCTACCAGACGATGGGGGCTGATGGCTCCGCCTGGGAGTCGCTGTACATCCCGCGGCACGAGCGCGACATCCCCGAGAAGGACAGGGCGAATCCGATCACGCTGGGGAATCTGCGCATGAACGGCAAGGAAGTCTTTAGATTCGCTGTCAACAAGTTCCGCGAGGTGATGGAGGACGCGCTGACGCAGGCGGGGCTCGACTCACAGAGTGTCGGACAGATCATCTGCCACCAGTCAAATGTCCGAATCATCGAGGCCGCCCGTGAGCGGCTCGCGCTGCCACCCGAAAAGCTCTACATCAACATCGATAAGTACGGCAATACTTCCGCTGGGAGCGTGGGTCTCTGTCTCGACGAGCTGTGGCGCGCCGGGAAGATTGAACCGGAGCGGCCATTCGTGATGGTTGCGTTCGGCGGCGGGCTCACCTGGGCCAGCGGCGTCTGGAGAGTGTGACACTCCGTGAGCATCATGCTTGGCTCGTCGGTCATTCTCTGCCCAGGACAAGGGGCGCAAGGCTTCGGGATGGGAGCCGCATGGCACTCGGGAAGCCAGGAGGCCGCTCGGGTCTTTGCGTCCGCCGACTCAACGATCGATCTCAAGCACTTGGGCGGGACGCTGTCTGAGATCTGCTTCCGGGGATCGCCCGAGATTGTCAATCGCACCGATGTGAGCCAGCCTGCGCTGTACACATGCGCGATCGCCTCGCTGCGCGCGATGCAGGCGACAGGGCTCATCGGCGTGATTCATTCCTGCGCCGGACTCTCGCTTGGCGAGTACACCGCGCTGCACATCGCCGGCGCGTTCTCCTTCGAGGACGGACTCCGGCTGGTGGCATTGCGCGGGCGCTTCATGCAGGAAGCCGCTGAGTCGAGCGAAGGGGGCATGGTGGCCCTGATCGGCGCCGATGACGCGCAGGCACAGAAGGTGTGCGACCTCGCCGCACAGGGCGAGGTGCTCGTCTGTGCCAACTTCAATGCACCCGGGCAGATCGTCCTCTCTGGATCGTCTTCCGCGTGCCTGCGGGCCGTCGACGCGGCAGGCCAGGCTGGATGCCGCGCGACCCGCCTTCAGGTCGCGGGAGCATTTCACTCGCCATTGATGCAGAGTGCCGCCGACCGGATGGCCACAGCGCTGGAATCGGTCGCCTTTGCCCCCCTATCAATGGATGTCTGGGGCAATGTGACCGCGTCGCTACACCCTCGTAACGACCCCACCGCGCTCAAGAAACTCCTTGTCCAACAGATCGTCAGCCCCGTACGATGGAGTCAGTCCATGGCGGCGCTCTCTGCGTCGCTTGCGGGTTCATCCCAACGGCCATCATTCCACGAGATGGCCCCTGGGAGCGTGCTCAAAGGTCTCATGCGTCGGATCGATAAGAGTTGCGAGGTCACCAGTCATGACAAACCTGACAAACCTGACGAGTCACCATCACCCGCCTGAACGGGCCTTCCCCCGCGCCGGACTCAACTGGCTTGCCGCCATCGCCGCAACAACGGTGCTCGTCGGCGGCTGCGGCGAAGACGATGCACCTCCACCGCCGCCGGTTGTGCGCGCTCCCGAGCCGCCGCCACCGCCGCCGCCAGAGCCAACGGTCAAGTCGATCGCGGAGCTCATGAAGGAACTCAACATCGATCCGCGAGTCGAACTCCCGGAAGAGCGGGCCCCCGACACGACCGAGGAGCGCGTTGCCGTGCTCCTCTTCTGGAACGCCTTTGCCAAGGGAGATTCGCAGTACGCCCTCACGCAGATGTCGTCGGAGGACAAGCGCGTGCTCACGGGACTCAAGAGCACCGGATCCTGGGATGCGGCGACCGCCAAGATTGAAAAGATCGAAGTGCAGTGCAGCGATGAGGGCGATGGTTTCGCCACACTAGGCGTCATCACAGCAGGCGGGTCCGAGCAGCCTCTCCTGTGGGACGCCACGGTGAGCGAAGCCGATGCCGCGACCTTCACCGCGTTCCCGGGGCCGAGCGACATCCTTGATCACCTGAGCGGCGAGGACTGGATCGAGGCGTGGAAGAAGTATGTCAACGGACTCTTTGAGAAGTATGCGAACCTGCCAGACGAGGAGATCGAGATTCCTCAGCAGGATGTCCAGCTGGCGGAGAACGATTCGGCGGCCCCGACTCCTCCCGCCGATGAAGGTGGTGGCGGCGGAGCTGGTGGTGGTGGGGCGCCGATGCGCAAGCACCCAACCGGCCCGCCCGTCCGCGGACCCGAAGGTCCGTCGCCGGGCCGCTGACTACATCCCCAGACCGCCATCGACCTGCAGAACATGCCCGGTGACATAGCCGGCATCGTCCGACGAGAGATAGGACGCGGCCGCGGCAATGTCTTCGACGGCGCCGAATCGCCTCAGTGCGATCGCCGGCAGCACGGCATCCTTCAGAGACGCGGGGAGTGCTTTCGTCATGTCCGAATCGATGAACCCGGGGGCGATCACATTCGCGGTGATTCCCTTGCCCCCGAGCTCCTTGGCGATGGACTTCGTCAGGCCGATGAGGCCCGCCTTTGCGGCTGAGTAGTTGGTCTGCCCGGCATTTCCGGTGATCCCGGAAACGGAGCTGATGTTGATGATGCGACCGAACCTTCCGCGCATCATCGACCGTGCCGCCGCGCGGCAGGCCACGAATGCCGATCGCAGATTGACCCGGATCACATCGTCGAAGTCTTCGTCGCTCATTCTGAGGATCAACCCATCGCGGGTGATTCCCGCGTTGTTGACGATGATGTCGAGGCGACCGTGCCGTTCGGCCACGGATTCGATCGCCGCGCCAAAGGTCGCGCCATCGCCGACATCCTGCACGGTCGTCTCGCACGAACCACCCATCGCGGCGATCGCGGTCGCGAGCGATTCGAGTTGCCCCTGATCGCGCGCGAATCCCACTACATGACGGCCGTCGCGCGCCAGTCGCAGGGCAATCGCGCGCCCGATTCCTCGGCTTGCACCCGTGACGATTGCAACGCGCCTATCGATAGTTGGCTCCATTGGGAAGTGCAGGATCATAACTGCGCAGTCAGCCGCTCCGGATCAGGTTCAGGTTGAGGCCGCGGCCCTCACCGCCCCACCGGTACTCGCTATACTTCCGTCCCGGCAAACGCCGAGTATCCCCGTCTTGACCCCCCATCTGACCCCAGGCCAATTGAGGAGCTAACCCGTGACTGAAGCCGAGATCGAAACCAAGGTGATCGCCATCGTTGCAGAGCAGATGGGGGTCGACAAGAGCGAGATCAAGCGCGAGACGAGCTTCGCCAACGACCTCAACGCGGACAGTCTGGACATCGTGGAACTGGTCATGGAGTTCGAAGATCAGTTCGGAACATCTATTCCCGACGAACAGGGCGAAAACATCAAGACCGTTGGAGCCGCGATCGAGTACATCAAGACCAACTTCGGCTCAGGTCCCAAGGGGGATGCGGCGAAGTCAGCCACCTGACCCAGTCGCAGGCCGAGCCAAACGGTGCGGACAATCACCCTTCGACGGGTCGTCGTAACAGGGCTCGGCGCGATCACCCCCGCCGGCAACAGCGTCCCTGCGCTCTGGGACAGTCTGGTCAATGGTCGGTCGGGGATCAACCTGATCACCCTGTTTGAGGCCAATGTCGATTGGGGGGTACGGTTTGCGGGCGAGGTCCGCGACTACGACTTCGGGACCCTCACCGATGCGCGCGAGGCGCGCCGATTCGATCGGTTCGCGCTTCTGGCCCTTGGTGCGGCCACAGAAGCGGCCCACGACAGCGGCTTTGACTTTGCTTCGGAGGATCCGTACCGCCAGGGCGTCGCCATGGGATCTGGCATCGGAGGAATCGGCACAATCGAAAGCGGCGTCTCCGCAATGAATCATGCAGGCCACCGCAAGATCGGCCCCTTCACCGTTCCACGCCTCATGGGAAACGCCGGAACCGGACAAGTCTCAATTCGCTTCAACCTGAAGGGCGCGAACATCTCGACGGCGACCGCGTGCGCCTCGGGGTCTCATGCCATCGGCACTGCATTCCAACTCATTCAGCGGGGTGACGCCGATGTGATGATGGCTGGGGGCGCAGAGGCAGCGGTCACGAGGCTCTGCATCGGATCGTTTGCGGCCATGAAGGCACTTTCCACGCGGAACGATGCGCCGAAACTTGCCTCACGGCCCTTCGACAGGGACCGCGACGGATTCGTGCTCTCCGAGGGCGCGGCAGTCGTAGTGCTCGAGGAACTCGCCCACGCCACACGACGAGGTGCGCACATCTACGCGGAGGTCCTCGGTTACGGAAGTTCCGGTGATGCGTTCCACATTGCGGCCCCCGACGCCAAGGGCGCAGGCGCGCAGCGGGCGATGGTCAACGCGCTGACCGACGCGCAGGTGAATCCTGACGCTGTCGGCTACATCAACGCGCACGGCACCAGCACTCCGCTAGGAGATGCCGCCGAGGTGATCGCCGTCAACAACCTCTTCGGCGCACACGCGACACGACTGGCCATGAGCTCGACGAAGTCAGTGACTGGCCACGCGCTTGGTGCTGCCGGTGGAATCGAGACGGTCGCCACGGTGCTGGCCATCGAGAAGGGCGTCCTCCCTCCGACGATCAACCTCGACAGTCCTGACGACGGGGTCGACCTGAACTTCGTGGCCAACACTGCGCAGGAACGCAAGGTTGATGTGGGAATCAACAATTCCTTCGGGTTCGGGGGCCACAACACCTCGCTCGTCTTCGGCCGCGCCAAGAGCTGATCGAGCGCCGCCATGCCGCGCGACCTTCCAGTCGGAAATGGCGAAATGCTGGTGGCGTTCGATGACCTCTACCGGGTTCGCGATCTGTACTGGCCCCATGTGGGGATGCCCAACCACACCTGCGGCCATCTCCAGCGCTTCGGAGTCTGGGTCGATGGACAGTTTGCCTGGATCGAGGGGCCAGGATGGACACGCGAACTCGACTACGCGGTGGACTCGCTCGTCACCGAAGTCACGCTGCGCAATGACCGTCTCGGCCTCGCAATGCGATGCCGCGATGCGGTCGACTACTGGAGCCCGGTGTACTTCCGAAGTGTGACCGTCACCGATCTTGCGGGGCGCCCGCGCGATGTCCGCCTCTTCTTTCATCAGGATCTCTCCATCGGCGAGAGCGCCATCGGCGACACCGTCAACTACGACCCCCAGACCAACGGCCTAGTCCATTACAAGGACGCCACCTACTTCCTGTTCAACGGCTGTGGACCGCGTGGCTACGGGGTGGACACCTGGTCGACCGGCCAGAAGCGCATCCGCGACGCCGAGGGAACATGGCGCGATGCCGAAGACGGGCTCCTTTCGCAGAACGCTATCGCCCAGGGATCCGTCGATTCGACCGTGGGGTTCTCACTGTCGCTGAATCCGTCAGGAACTGCCGAGGTCGACTACTGGATCTGCGCGGGCGGGAGCTACGAGGAGGTCCGTGAGCTTGACGGCAAGATCCGTTCCAAGAGTCCGCGCAGGATGGTGCTTCGGACGGAGGCATACTGGCGGCTCTGGGCCAACAAGGAGGGATTCGACTTTTCGCCGCTTCCCAAGGCCGTGCGCAATCTCTTTATGCGTAGCCAGCTCATCGTGCGCACGCAGATCGACAAGGGCGGTGCGATCATCGCCGCCAATGACTACGACATCACCCGCTACGCCGGCGACACTTACTCCTACATGTGGCCACGCGACGGCGCGCTCGTGTCGTACGCGCTGACCATGGCGGGTCAAAGCGAACTGTCTCGGGCGTTCTTCCGATTTGCGGCCAAGGTCGTGCAGAAGCACGGGTACTTCCTTCACAAGTACAACCCCACTGGAACCCTGGCATCAAGCTGGCATCCCTGGATAGTGAATGGCAAGCCGGCCCATCCGATCCAGCAGGACGAAACCGCGCTCGTGCTCTGGGCACTGCGGAGACACTTCTGCACATTCCGTGATGTTGAGTTTGTGCGCGACCTCTATACGCCGCTAGTCATCGAGCCGGCCAACTGGCTCCTCCTCCACCGCGACCAGCACGGACTCCCGGCGCCGAGTTGGGATCTCTGGGAGGAGCGGCATGGCGTCCATCTCTTCACGGTGGCGGCGACGATCGGCGCACTCAAGGCCGCCGCGGAGTTCGCCCACGAGGTGGGAGCGCTCGACCGTGCGGCGGACTTCGAACAGGGCTCGATCGTGATGCGCGAGGCAATGATCCGGTACATGTGGGATCCCGAGCGGTGTCTCTTTGCCAGAATGGCCACCGCCGATGGATCCGGCTCGTATGCGCTCGACTTCACACTCGATGCCAGTGCGTGCGGACTCTTCGCCTTCGGCGCGCTCGATGCGACCGACCCGCGCGTGACGGCGCACATGCAGGCGCTCCGCAAGCGGCTCTGGGTGAACACGCAGATCGGCGGACTCGCGCGCTACGAGCGCGACCCCTACCACCAGGTTGAACGGCACGATCTGGGCACGGTTCCAGGGAATCCGTGGGTGATCTCGACCCTCTGGTACGCCCAGTGGGTCATCGAAACCGCCCACACGATCGAGGAGCTTGCCGAGGCGGTTTCGCTCATGCAGTGGGCGTGTGATCGCGCTCAGCGCTCAGGCGTGCTCGCCGAACAGTACGACCCCTACTCTGGCGCACACATCTCGGTGAGCCCCCTCACCTGGTCGCACGCCGCGTTCATGACAACCGCCCTCAAGTACCTCCAGCGCCACACACGACTCACCGGAGTCAACCACGGCGTCTCGGCACGGGCGTGATGGGTAGTCCGAGTGCCACACACACCCGTGGTTTGCTGGTGATAGTGGTCATCGCTGCCGCGATTGTCGCGCTCACCGTCGCAACGAACCCTCCCCCGCGGCTCTCTCCACCCGCTGAGCGCGGTGCTTTCGATACGGCGCGGGCGATGGAGAGCTTGCGGGAGTTTGTGGGCGACGGCACACCGAGATCGGTTGGATCCGCTGGACACGACGCCGCGCGGACACGCCTCCTCGCCATGCTTGCCACGATCGACTGCCAAGTCTCAGAGCAACCATTCCACGCCCGAGGATGGGACCGCACCGCCGTCGCGATGACCAATGTGATCGCCCGCACCCGGGCGAAGGGCCCATCCTCTAACGACGCGGGGATGGTGCTCCTCTGTGCACACTACGACAGCGTTGCGGCAGGTCCAGGAGCGGGCGACAACGCTGCCGGGGTCGCGTGCGCCATCGAAGTTCTCCGCGACCTCGCCGAGCAGCCAGCCGCCACCGATGTGCTGGTGCTCTTTGCGGATGGCGAGGAGACGGGACTCAACGGTGCTCGCGCCTTTGTGCTCGACTACCCACTCTTCCCGCGTATCGCCTCCGTCGTGAATCTTGATGCCCGCGGAAGCGACGGGCCGGTGTACGCCTTCGAGACCGGCTCCGACGGCGCGTGGCATGCAAGTCTCCTTGCCCGGTTGGACCACAATGCGCGCACGACCAGTCTCGCTGCAGAGGCCTACCGCCAAATGCCCAACGGCACTGACTTCTCCGTGTTCCTCCGCGCGGGTCTGCCGGGATTCAATCTCGCCTTCATCGGAAGTCCTCGCAATTACCACCGCGCGAGTGACACCATCGACAATCTCGATCCACGGACCGTCGGTCAAATGGGAACGACAGCGCTCTCGCTAGTCCGTGCGCTCTCCGAAACGCCACCGCCGAGATCGGCCGCTCCGCGGGCGCATGTCTGGTTCGACCTCTTCGGCTGGACGATTCTCCACTGGCCCGCGTGGGCGAACTGGGCGATCGTCGGTGGATCGGCCGCGACATTTGTCGGCGTGCTGCGAATCCGTCGGCGTAGGGTCGGGGCAACGATCCTCGGGAGTGCGTTGGCCGCCGTCGCGACACTCGGAATTCTCGCCATTGCTGTGCTCGCGGGAACCCTCGCCACGATGTTGCTACGAATCAGCGGGGCAGTCGAGCTTCCTTGGCCCAGCGCGGGAGTCTGGTGGGGAGAGTGTGCGATCTGGGCACTGGGATTCCTCATTGCGGCGATCGCTGTCCAATGGCTCGCACGCCGGCGCATGCGCCGACGCGAGCACGCACTCGTCGCGTGGGACTCGTTCCTCGGATCGTGGTTCGCCATCCTGAGCATTGGTGCCTTGGTCGCAGCGGAAGCACCCGGAGCAGCTCATCCGTTCGTCGTTCCGGTAGCAGTAGCGGCGATCGCGGCCGTCGTCGCCGTCCGCCTTGGCTCACGCCGCCCGGTGTGGTGCACTGTTGCGGGAGCGTCCGCCACACTTCTCGTATGGATCCCCCTCGAACCAGCCTTCGTCGACGCCTTCGGCCTCTCCCTCGGCGGCTTCACCGCGCTACGGGGAGCGCTGGTCGCCGCGACACTCGCCGGGCTCGTCGGGGAGAAGTGAGCGAACACCCCTCGCGGGATCTCCTCAGCTGCTTCCCTCGCGCATGCGGTCAACCCCGGCGGGGAATGGGTAGCGCGCAAACACACCCGTTCGAGGCGAGTCCCACCCGGATACCGGAGGATAGAAGTCCCCGTCGTAGCCCGCGTCATACATCGCCTTGAGGACCGCCTCGCAACTCGGCTCCTGTCCACTGTGATCGCGCAGCCGATTGCTCTTGGCTCCGAGGAACGAAATCGTCGCCGCAGGCCGACGATCCGCCCGCCCCTCCAGCATCTGAGAAATCGTGCGGAATCCCCGGTATAGATCTTCGAGGTTCAAGTGGTCGCGCCCCGTCGGCCTCAAAAGCGCGAGCACCAGGATCCGGTCGAGGTCGAACTTCAGGATGTACGGTTCTCGATCTTCTTTCGCATGCAGGGATACCGCGGAGCGGAACACCTTGGCGTAGCTCGTCGCTGAGGCGAGTGTCCACTGGCTCGTCGGCACCAACTTCAGAATCTCGCCGAGAATCCCATGCGTGTTGTCCATGTCGTTGACCGCGCAGACGAGAGTGCGGTAGTCCCACGCGACCAAATCGTCCAGAAGGTGCTGCCCCCACATGATCCGGATCTGCTGCTTGGCGTTCACGGTCCTTGGATCACCTGAAGGAAGGATCGTGACCTTCGGTCCGTGGGAGGGGACCTCCACGAGGCGATCGCCGTCTCCTTCGTAGATTTTCGACGCCGACGCTTGCGGGACGGACGCAGACTCTGCCGGGGTGCGCGTGGCCATGGTGCCTAGTATCGCACCGGCATCGCCCCAGCGCTACGGCTTCGGCGGAGCATCAAACAGAGCCTTGTACTGGCCTGCCTTCCATGATGGAAGCTTGAACACCCACCCAGCCCACTTCGGCGCGAACTCCTCCAGTTTGGCGTTCGGCTCCCCTTCGCACTCTCCCGTCGCTAGCCGAATCCAGACATCGTCCCCTTCCTTCCATAGCCGCGCGTCAACTGTGTGACCGGCATCGACGCGAATGGTCGCTTCGACCTGCTGCGGGCGCGAAGCATCCTCAGGGCGCTCGCGTCTGACATTCTCGGGTTGCAGTCCCGACAGGAGATATGGCAGTGTCCCTCGCAAGGAACTGACTTTCGGATCCTCCGGCTCGCCGCCCGGCGTCGCAGGCGGAGGCTGTGGTTGTGGCTGCGGCGCATCCACAACACTCCATCCGCCTGTTCCCTTGACAAGTGTCACGCCATTGCACTCGAGAGAGAGCAGGAAGTCCGCAGGAATGTCCGAGACCGGCCCCGCGATCCACTCCCCCGGATCTGATCCTGTCGGCATCGTCCCCGTGCAGCGCCAAGCTTGGTTGTCACCCACCGTGCGGACGAACACGCCTAGAGGCGACTGCACACTGCGCCCCACGAGCAGCTCCGCCACTGGTGCCTCCGAACCTTCGGCGTACACACGCACCAGCCGCGCTTCATTCATCGGATCCGGCCACGCGAGTCCGAGTTCGCTATGCCGCTCTGGCATCGCGGTCATCCGCTGAGACTTTCTGAGCGAGATCAGCCCGCGCACCAGCTCCTGCAGTGCCGACTCTCTTGCCGGAAATCCGTCCCGCGTTGCAAGAGTCCAACCGCCCGCTCCGCGTTGGGCCACCATCGCGGTGGTCCCGCGCTGTACTTCGACCCTGTTGATCGTGGCCGCGACCTGTGCAAGGTCAACGACCGCTTCTCCAAGTCCAGCCGTGTCTCCCTTGTTCGGCCCCATAACGCGCATGGCGACCGCCACCACCACCGCCGCTACGGCGAGTCCCATCACCAATCGCACCATCCGCCCGGAATTCATGCGGTCCCCTTCGCGCCAAAGAGTTGACGCCTCATTCCGAACAGGACGACGACCGCTGCAACCACCAGTGGCCACGCCACGACATTGAGCAGCATCAGACGGTGTCCAAGCGCCTCGACATCTTCACGGAGGCTGAACTGGACCTGCCGCAGTTC
Organism: Phycisphaerales bacterium; assembly: GCA_009691915.1. GTDB lineage: Bacteria > Planctomycetota > Phycisphaerae > Phycisphaerales > SM1A02 > F1-60-MAGs104. The sequence continues at coordinate 15,329 of SIAD01000002.1, read as the reverse complement.
CTTGCGCGCCTCCACAATCTCCTTCTTCGCTGTCTCGAGCTGCGCCTGCTGCTCGGGGGTCAGAATCAGCATTTGATCAGGTGCCTTCTGCCGCTGGATCTCGTTGATCCGTGTCTGAATCTGCGTGACGCGCGCTTCCAACTCCTCGGCGCGAGCACGGTAGCGGTCCTCCGCCTGACGCTGGATCGCGGCTACCGCTGTGAATGGCCGCTGGCTTTCTCCGCGACCCCGCAGCGAGAGAAGTGCCGAGTTACCGCACAGCTGCTCGACGGTGTTGAGCATGAGCGCTCCGTTGTCGGCGAATGTCCGCCAGCCGAGACTCAGAGCCCCCAACCGCTCTTCCTGGATCCATGTCTCGTTGCGCAGGAGATCGGCGTCGGCGACCACGACGATTGTGGCCGATGCGTCTACTGACGGTGCCGCGAATGCGCTCTTGACCTGCCCGGTGTACCGCGCGGCGAGCGCATGGCGCTCACCATCGGCCTTGAAATCCCGCAGCATCCCTGCCGGATCGGCGAACGGTCCGAGCTTGGAGCCATCGACAATCATCGAGTCGGCGGAGCTATCAATGAGCGGTGTCATTGCCAGGGCCGACCCGTCGGTCGTCGAGAGCGATCCTGCGGAGAGCATCACCAGGGTCTGCAGCGTCCCGAAAGCAGGATCTCCCTGAGCGAATGTGGCCTTGGGAAGCAGGAGCCACGCCGGATACTCGACGGTCGCAAGCCCCGCCTCACTCCGAGCCCTGACGCGCTGCGCGTAGAGCCGGTCGGCGACGACGCGCCCCGGCACCCAGCGAATCCCCCATGACTCGGGAAGCGTGCCGAGATCGCTCGCGCCACCACCCGCGCCAAACCCGCCCGGTCCCGCCGCCGACGCGTCCGACTCACAGTATGGATCCATGAACAAGAGAATCCGTCCCCCGCCGACCGCGTATGAGTCAATCGAGCGTTGAAGAGTCTCAGAGACACCCTTGGGATGGGCTATCACCAACGCATCGAACGCCTCCGGGAGTTTCTCGGCGCTCGGTGCAACGACCTCGACATCGAACAGAGTCCGAAGCTGTGCAAGAACCTGCCACGGCTCGGTCATCCGCTGGGATCGCGGATCGAAACTCGCATCCATCGGCAGGCTTGTGACCATGGCAACCTTGGCGCGCGTGGCGCGGCTGACACTGATGATCGCTCGTGAAATGTCGTACTCGAGGTACGCCTCATCGGCCGGATTGAGGTACGGGATTCCCTCCCGTCGGTCGGTGGGACCGGTCACGAGGAGTCCGAGCATGGCCTGTCGTCCCGACGAATCGACCGTAATCGGCACGATCCCAGCGGCTTTTGCGGCATCCTCCGCCTCCGAATAGGGGCGCGGATCGATGACAGACACCTCCACCCTGCCGTTGGAGGCACGCGCGAGTTCCCGGAGAAACTCCTCGACCCGCAGCGCGTGGTTGCGGATCTGCGGGATCTCCCGGGTTCCCTCCTCAGTAGAAAAGAGTTCGACTCTCACTGGTTCATTGAGCGCTTCGAGCATCGATCGCACGCCCGGCGACAGGGTGTAGAGCGAACCTTCGGTCAGATCGAGCCTCGCCCCGGTTGGCAGGCCGGACACGATTGCGTTGAGGGCGATCCACCCCACGAGGAGCGCGGCGCTTCCGACGATGGCGACCCTCCGCTTTCGTAGGCGCGCCATGTCAGGTCCCCTTCTTCCAATCGATCGCAAGAGTGGTTGCGGCTAGGAGCGCCGCAATCGCGCTGCCAAAGTAGACGGCGTCGCGGAGTTCCACGACTCCGCGCATCAAACTCTGGAAGTGGGCGAGCAGGCTCACGCCTGCGACCGCGTCTACGACCCCGGCGCTCATCCACCCCCTGAAGAAGTCGAGAACAACCGGATATCCCGCCAGAAAAACCAGGAAACAGGCGACGGCCGTCACCACAAAGGCGATCACCTGGTTCTTGGTCAGCGTTGAGACAAAACCACCGATGGCGAGAAAGATCCCCGACACCATCGCCGAGGCGGCGTATCCCGCGACGATCGCTCCCTGATCGGGATCGCCGAGCCACGAGACGGTGATCCAAAGGGGTGCAGTCAGCGCGAGGGCGACACACGAGAATCCCCATGCGGCGAGAAACTTCCCGACGACGGTCTGCCAGAGGGGAATCGGCAGCGTCGTCAGGATCTCGATCGTTCCCAGTCGGCGCTCCTCCGCCCACAGGCGCATCGCGATGGCAGGAGCCAGAAACAGGTAAAGCCATGGGACGAACTGGAAGAATGAACGGAGGTCAGCCTGCCCACGCTCATAGAGCCCACCCATCGAGAAGCTGAAAATCCCCGCGAGGAACAGGAAGACCACAAGAAACACCGCCGCCAGTGGAGTTGCGAAGTACGACTTGAACTCGCGGAGAAAGATCACCCGAAGCCCGCTGCCGGAGGTCATGGCTGGACCTCCGTGGCGTCAGCCGTCAGCTGTCGAAAGACATGATCCATCCGATGTCTCTGAACTGACGATGGCGCCATCGCCTCGAACACCGCCGGGGTTCCGTCAAACACGATCCGTCCCGCCGCGATCACGACAACGCGCGAACAGACCGCCTCGACCTCCTCAAGAATGTGAGTCGACAGGACGATGGCCTTGGTCGATCCCATTTGCCTGATGAGTTCCCGGACCTCGTGCTTCTGGTTGGGATCGAGGCCGTCTGTCGGCTCGTCCATTATCAGGATCGGCGGATCATGGATGATCGCCTGGGCGATCCCGACGCGCCGTTTGAACCCCTTGGAGAGCGTCTCTATCGATTGGTCCATGACGCGGCCAAGATGCACTCGATCCGCGACGCTCATTAGCCGGGCGGCGAGATCCCCAGAGGCAATCCCCCGCGCTCGCCCAACGAATCTCAGGTACTCGCGCACCGTCATCTCCGGATACGCCGGAGCCCCTTCCGGGAGATACCCAAAGTGTTTGCGCGCCTCGATGGGTGCTTCGTCGATGTCGATACCGGCCAATGACACCCGTCCCTCGGTGGGCTCGAGGAAGCCCGTCAGCATTCGCATTGTGGTGGTCTTCCCCGCGCCGTTTGGTCCGAGGAATCCGACGACCTCCCCCGCATTCACTCGGAGGGAGACGCCATCCACTGCTCTCCGGTTCCCGAACAGTTTTCTCAGAGCAGACGCATCAATAACACAGTTCATGGGGATGATGGGGAGATCCTAATGCCGCTTCCGCGGTCGTGAGTGGAAAAACCTTGATGGTTTCTCAAAAACGATGATTTATGCCGGTGGCCGCGTGTCCGGCAAACGGTCAACTGGCCCGGTCATTTCCGTCAGATTGTCGAAAACTCTGTTGTCCTGCCGATAACACACTCGGGTGCACTGCATCGTGCAGAGTGCTCAGGATCGGACGCACAAGGAGCTATCAAAAATGCAGGCATTCACATGGATCAAGGGTTGGGCACGCGAACTCATGGACATCATGTTGCTGTTCATCGCTCTAGGAGTTCTGGTGCAGATCATCTTTGGTTCGAACAATGTCGGATTCTTCGCTGGCATCACCAGCAACCTCATGGGCTTTGTGACGCAACTGGGTAACGGCGGATTCGTTGGCCTGATCGCGCTGCTCGTGATTGTTGCGGTGTTCGCCAAGAAGTCCTCGACGACCTGACGGCTAGGACGACTTCATTGATCAAAGGGGTCGGAGCAGCCTGTGCTCCGACCTCTTTTTCATTGGCCCCCGCCCGTCCTACCTGAAGACTAGCGTCGCCAGACCGAGGAAGATCCCCATGCTCGCCACATCGGTCGCAGTCGTCAGGAAAATGCTCGAGGCTGTGCAAGGATCGGCGCCAAGGCGCTTGAGGGTCATCGGAATGAGTGCTCCGGCGAGTCCGCTCACCATGCAGCTTCCGATCATCGCGGTGAAGGTCACGACACCGAGGATGAACGCCTGCCCCGCGGGTGCGAGAACCATCGGATCCTCGGGAGTGGGCTGCATGCGGGCAAAGATGTACATGCCGATTCCCGCGGAGACTCCTACAAGAGCCCCGTTGAGGAGTCCGAGAAGTCCCTCTTTCATGACCAGAGACCGTTCAAACCCCGGCTTCAACTCCCCGAGTGTCATTCCGCGCAACGCGATCGCCAGTGCCTGGCAGCCGGTATTGCCCGATTGACCTGCAAGGACTGGAAGAAAGACGGCAAGGATCACCAGCTGATTGAGCGTCTCCTGGAATGCCGCCACGACAGCTGCCGCGAGGAAGGCCGTCAAGAGGTTGAGTTGGAGCCACGGATGGCGGTAGCGGAGGCTCCACAGCCAAGGGGTTGAGAGTCGCTCTTCCTTGGTGACTCCAACCATGGATCCCGCTTGGGCGCTGATCTCAATCGCCTGAGCCTCAAACATCGCCGGCCCCCGAATGAGTCCGACGAGCGTCCTGTCCGGAGTGCACACCGGATAGATCGGGTAGTGCCGCTTGAGAACCAGCCTCATCGCCTCCATGAGCTGGATATCGGCGGGGACCCAGAATGGTTCCTTGAGCATCACGCTCTCGAGTGTCGCCTTCGAATCGGCCAGAAGGAGGTCGCGCATCGTGACGACCCCTTCGAGGCGCCCCGCCTGGTCGACCACGAAGGCGTAGGTGACAAAAACTCTTCGAACCATCCCTCGGATCTCCGCCACGGCAGTTTCGACAGTTTCCGACTTCCCGAAGGCCGCGTGAATCGGCTCCATCATGTCACGGATCGTCACTTCGGAATAGTCCCGCGTTGAGTCGTCGGAGCTCACACTGATCAGCGGCAGCGCTAGCATCGGGAGGCAAGGAGTGTAATCATGTCAGGATTCTCGCAACGCGAAGAGGGGTTTGAGAAGCAGTTTGCGTTTGACGCTGAGAAACGGTTCCGGGCGCAGGCGCGGCGGAACAAGTTGCTCGCTCAGTGGGTCGGCGAGAAGGTGGGAATGACCCCTGCCCAGGTCGCCGAGTACGCGGCGGAACTTCAGGCCCACGATCTCAAAGCAGTCGGTGACGCCGATGTGGAGGAGAAGGTCCTCGGCGACCTGAAGGCGCGCGGAGTGAACACCTCTGCGGACGAAGTGCGCGCCGAGATGCACCGCTGCCTGGCGCGGGCGAGCGAACAGACCGCCTCTGAGGGGTAGGCGATTCGCGTTGGTGCCCGCCTACGATGGCAGCGTGCCTCTGGGTGTTGCCTTCCTAGTCGCTTCGGCCATGTTTGCGGGCGATGGTCATGGGCCCGCATCCCAGGACTACAACGCGAGATTCAACGCCTGGCTCAAGACTCCGAGCGAGGCCGCGAAGGTCGCGCCGAAGCCGGTGACACGCGACTACAGCTGGCTCGACGCGACGCCAGCGATCACGAAGCGGGGTGGTGTCCGTTACCGGGATCCGTCCGTCACACCGTGGCGCTTCTCGATCTCCGCAACTCTTGACGAAGCGAGAGCGCAATCCATCGAACGGCACTTCGGTGCGCCACTGGAGGACATCCAATTCTCATTCACGAGCCCCGAGGAGAAGGCGAAGTGCCAGCGGCTTGAAGACCGAAAGCTCGCGCATCACGGGATGCGGGTTGTCTCAAGTTCCGATGGGAGCTTCGGCAAGCTTGAAGTCGACTTCCAATGGCTTGTCGATGGTTGCCGCAGGGAGGTGGCCCCGATCGCCGCGAGCATCCTCAAGGAGACCGACCGGGTACTGAAGGAGAGCCATGCGCCGCGGGTCGCCACGCAGCGTGACAAGGTCGCCGCGATCTTCCGTTTCATTCAGTCGATCCCCTACGAGCCCGTGGGTGATCTTCCCGACGGCAAGGACCGCTGTGGAATGCGCGCACCCCTGACTACGCTCCTCAAGGGCGGCGACTGCGATTCCAAGTCAGCGCTCATGGCGGCGTTCATTCGGTCGCGGGCGATCGCAGACACGGTCATCGTCACTCTCAAGGCGCGCGATGGAACGGGGCACGCGCTCGTCGGAGTCCGCGTCGAAGCCCAGACGGGCGACGAGACGGTCACGCACGATGGTCTGGTCTTTGTACTGGCAGAGGCGGCAGCGGAGGATCGCCTGCACGACGGAAACCTGACGGACCTCGGAGAGATAGGCGATGCGTGGAAGGACTTTCGCACGCGAGCCTACGAAGTAACCCCGATCCGGTGAGAACGACCGCCGACAGCACTTAGAACGCGAACTGAAGTTGTGCCCGAGCGACGACCTGACCCGTCGACCCTGAAGTCTGGTCAGTCCTGTAGTCGGTTCCGACGATGTTTTGCCCGTAGATCCCGTTGGTGAAGAGAATCCCGCCGACAACATAGCCAACATCGGCCGTGAGCTTGACTTTGTTCTTGTCGATGTAGTAGTTGGCGCCGACGGTGTAGATGTTGAGCCGTTGCGCGTTGATTGCGGAGGGGGTGGCGGCCACCGAGGTCGTACCCCCCGAGACATTCAGATACTCAAATCTCGCCATCACTTCGAGGTCGTCGGTCAGGTGGTAAGCCCCCTGCACGATCGCTCCGAGTGAGGTGACACTCGCTTCGCCATCAGGACGGGCATAGAAGGTATTTCCAAGAACAGCGCCGAACAGGCTGAATCCGTCGTAGCGAAGGTTGGCGTCGCCGGTGTATGAGATGTTTATGCCATCGCTGTTGCCGACATAGTTCGGGTTGAATGCGTTCGACCCGCCGCCACGCTGCCAGTTGTACGCACCACCGAGCAGTATCGCCATGTCACTCGACCGCCAGGATGTGAACTCTCGAAACTGCGTCCAATCACCCATGAGCTTCCAGTCCACCCGGCCCGCCGTGGCCCACTCGACATTGACCTCCGCACCGATAGCACTGACATTGCGGTTGCCTCCGCCGTCGTTGTAGTTGGCAAGGACCCTCACGAAGTCGTTCCGGTACTCGAGCTGTACCGCCTGGATGAACTTGGTGCTGAAGTACGAGTTCAGCAGGGTGCGCTCGGCGAATTGGAGTGCGGTGCCGGAGATCGTTTCCTCGAAGTCATAGTTGCTCTTGAATTGACCCACCCGCAGGCCAAATCCATTGCCGAGATCCTTGCGAACATAGGCATCTTCGAGGACTGCAGCATTGGAGGTGGTCTGCACCCCTGCGCCAGTCTGCACCACCGCGTTGTTGGAATTGAACGAGAGCTTGACCTTGTACTCCCAGCTCGGGTCGATGATGTGCCCAAGGAACTCAAGCTCGACACGGCGCATCTCAAAGCCCCATTCGTTCACGACGATCGGGTCGCCCCCAGACGCCACCTGGTTCTCGGGCGGCTGGTAGTTGTACGCATAGCGAGTCTGCATCGATCCGACGAACCTGAGGCTGAAGTTTCCGTCAGCGCTCGACAGGAAGAACCCCTTGTCCCATCCTGCGGTCGCTCCGGTTCCCTGCAGTGAGGTGCGCGTCTCGCTGTCAGCGAGCATCTCCTTTACAAACTCCCGAACCTCCAGCGCGCGCGCCTGAGTCAGCCACTTGTCCCCATGCTCGCTGCGCAGCGCGGCGATCTCCGCGTCGTGACGCGCTTCCATCGTGGCCATTTGCTGCTTGAGGGCCTGAATCTGCCTGAGGGCATCGTCGCCGGTGTCTGACTGACGGGCACTGGAGGGCAAAGCGAGCATGACTGAGGCGATCCAACCGGAAAGCACTGTGTTAGAAAGGCCTCTCATGATTGTCACGGTGTGCGAGCAACTCTCATTCCAAAATCCGTGATCCGTGGATCCCCGAGGAAGTAGTTGAGGCGAAACGACGCCCGACAACTGCGCGCGTCGTAGTCCCACGACCCGCCGCGCAGAACTCGAAAGGTGTTGGATCCCGCCCCGCGGGGATCAGTCGCGCCAAACTCACACGCCTTGTAGTAGTCGGCGGCGTACCAGTCGTTGGTCCACTCCCACACATTGCCGATCATGTCGTAGAAGCCCAGACCGTTCGGAAGCTTGGCGCCCACGGGATGTGTCCGCTCCTGCGCGTTCAGTGTTGTCCACGCGACCTGATCAAGTGCACCGTAGGTTGGCTCAGTCGAACCCGCACGACACGCGTACTCCCACTCCGCCTCGGTCGGAAGCCTGAGACCTGTCTTCACAGTGAAAATCTGCAGGTCCTCCCAAGTGAGTGTGTCCACTGGCCAGTTGGCCGTCGAGATCGGCGCGAGAATCTGCGCACCGAGTCTGGCCTCGGCTTGCTGTCGAGTGAATCCTCCACTCACCATTTTCTCGAGCTTCGCCACGCGCTCGCTGTCCGACATCGGCTGGAAGTTCACATCCTGAAAGTAACTCGGGTTCGAACCCATCATGCGTGTCCACTGGGACTGCGTGACCTCCGTGCGGCCGAGATAGAACGGGCGGGTGATGATGACTTCGTGCACCGGCCGCTCGTCGCCGTTGGCAAGGGCGTCACCGACGCTCATCCCCATGTTGAACTGACCAGGCGGCACGAGAAGCATCTCGATTCCGGTCGCCGTGTCTCGCACTCGCCATGGAAGTCCTGTTCTGCTGATCGCTGCGGCCAATGCCGGATCCGACACAATCTTGGGATCGACTATGGCTTCGATGACTTCTGCCCATGCCATGCGGACGGCCAGCGCGGTCGCGGCCCGCTCCTCGGAACTCATCCAGACGCTCGTCTGCTCGGGCGCAGGAGCGGTGGTCGGCGGCGCCTGCTGCGGCGTGGCGGCCAACCAGAGTGGAAGAACGAACGCGACGGCTGAAATCATGAGTGTCATCTCAGGGGTTCCTCGCGGCGCGGAAGCCGAAGTCTGTGATTCGCGGGTCGGTCATGAAGTGATTCTCGCGGTACGACGAACGGCAATTGGCCGGGACATGGTCCCACGACCCCCCACGCGCTATGCCGAAGTCGCCCTCGGCCGGGCCCGTCGGGTCGACCACTCCGGCACCGCAGTCGTCGTAGTACTCCGGCCCGTACCAATCGGAGCACCACTCCCACACATTTCCGATCATGTCGGAGAACCCCAGCGGATTGGCGGGTTTCGCGCCGACGACATGCGTCCGACCTCCGGAATTGCCGGTGTACCAACCGATGGCATCGAGTTCACCGTATCTCGGCTGTCTGAGGCCCGCGCGGCAGGCGAACTCCCACTCCGCTTCCGTCGGCAGTCGCAATCCAGTCTTGCGCAGGAACGGCTCGACAGCCGATGGGGTCACCGTCTCGAGCGGCCAGAGCCGGGCATCACTCTCGACTAGTTCGCCCGTCTGAGCCTGCGCCCGCGCCTCGCCGTCCGTGTGCCCCAACGCGACGAGCTCAACGACACGCGCCTCCTGATCGGCACTCACAATGACCGAGTAGTTGGCCTCCTGAAAGTAACTCGGGTTGTATCCCATGACCGAGATCCACTCCGCTTGGGTCACCTCGTAGCGACCCAGATAGAACGGCTTGGAGATGGTGACCGCATGCGCCGGGCGCTCATCATCCATCGACTCAAGATCACCCAGGCTCATCCCCATCACAAAGTCTCCAGGTGGAACGAGCAGCATCTCAATGCCGCTGGCGCGATCGCGCACACGCCACGGGAGTCCAGTCCCGGCGATGCGCGCTCTGAGTGCGGCATCACTCACGATCGCTGGGTCTGGGCTTCGTTCCAGCACATCGGCCCACGACGATCCCTGAGGGGTCCCGGGGGGCGACTTGCACCCGATGATGGCTAGGACGACCGAGCAGCCAAACACCACGGTCACCGTTCGAGCGATGGGGAGCATCCCCGAAGCCTACACAACCCCCAAACCGCGGTGAACGTGTGCCTTTGCCCCCAAAGGTGGTTGCGCTTGGACCATTCCAAGCCATAATGTAGGTCGATGCACTTTCGCCTTCCGGTTATCCCTCTGCAGGCTACGCCCGTCGTCGCGGTGCTGGCGATCGTCACAGGTGCCGGAGCTACCGGCCAGGGTCAGGCAACTGTCGCGTGCTGGGGGTCCGATATCCACGGACAGTCGACAGTGCCTCAAGGTCTTGGGCCGTGCAACGCGGTGGCTGGAGGTGCGGCGCACACGGTGGCTCTTCGGGCGGATGGCACGGTCGCCTGCTGGGGATCGAACCAGTACATGCAGGCCGCAGTGCCACCGGGATTGCCTCTCTGCTCCGCCATCGCCGCTGGATGGAATCACACGATCGCGATCTCGACAACAGGCGGCGTGTACGCGTGGGGGCTCAATCAGGATGGCCAGGTCGATGTGCCCACGGGGTTGCCTCCGATCGCGTCAGCCGCTGGCGGCGATGGCCACTCACTCGTCCTCGGAAACGATGGTCAAGTGCGCGCGTGGGGCCGCAACGATGTCGGTCAGAGTTCACCACCCGTCGACCTCGGTGTGTGCGTCAAGATCGCTGGGGGGCGGGATCACTCGGTCGCCTTGACCGCCGATGGGCGTGTGCGCTGCTGGGGGCTCACTGCTCCGGGCGTGAACGGCTCCGGAAGGGCGCGTCAGTTCATTCTTGATGTCCTTGCCGGCACAGACAGCGTGGATCTGCTCTGGTGTGGGGACAGCAACACGGGGTTTTCAGATGGCAGCACTCCTGTCAGTGGCTGGTGCGATGGGGTGGCGGTCGCACTCAATGAGAGAGGCGCTCGGCAGTACGCGACACCGCTGTTGCCAGTGAACGCCATAGGCGAATCGTTCGGACGGTGGTCGATGAACTGGTCGATGCCCCTTGGAACCGGCTGGACTGGCGGACAGTCGACGGCCGTCAATGTTAGCGGTCTGGCGAACGCGCCCGCCGATCTCGTTGAGTCGCTAACTTCGGGAGCCCCACCGGGGGAACTCGGACTGCACCCCAACGGCGTTCCATTTGACTTCTCCTTTATTCCCCGACAGACCTATCCGTTCTTCATTGGGAATTCAGGGGTCAGCATCTACCCGGACAGCCCTTTGGACACGCGAGAAACCCTGCACTACCGAGTGCTTCGTGGAGAGCTCATCTCGGCCGACAGTCCTGGTCACTACTTTCAAGGCTGGCAGTACGACAACGGGGTCACCCTCATCCAGCCCGCGCGGCGCGAGATCGTTGGTCTCGCGCGCCGCTGGGTCGCCGACGAACTGACTCTTCCAGCCGATCCCGGCCGTGCGCCTCTCACGGTTCGTGCGACTTTGGGTGGCGGCGCCGCGGGCCAGGACTTCGGCATCTCCGGAAATGCTCCCCTTGGACTTCAATCCGTCCGCCGTGACGCCAAGGGCTGGGCGAGCCAGCCTCTTGATTACCACAGTGGAGCGACGATGACCAAGATCGCCCGGGATGTGACGATGATGCCGATCGCTTCGAGGATGACATGGCTAGGGGAGCTTGTTGACCGCCAACGCGCCAGCGGCGGGTCCGGGCGAGTCATCGTGTGGGTCCAGGGTGGAGTTAATTCCGACGCTGGCACCCCGGAGTCCTGGGGGACCGCAGTCTTGGCCATCAAGGCAGCACTTGAGTCGGCGTGGATCACGATGGATCGAAGCCTCGACGACATCACCTTCGTGGCGATGGTTTCGCATCCGATCTCGGAGGCCGATGGTGAACTCTTGGAGCTCCGCGCCTACGCGGCCACACTTCCCGGCACCATACCGAACCTCACGATCCTCGACCTCTCGCAGCTCGCGCTCGCGAGTGAGTCGGCCTCCCATGACTGGCACTCGGCGGGAGGCATGGTCCATCTGTCCGGAGCGGGATACACCAACCTCTCCGGGCGGCTAGTCGACGCGCTGCTCGGGCGGCTCTCGCCAATCGATGTTCCCGTGGACTGTGCACTCCCCGGTTCATGCAGGGACATCTCCGCATCGGCGCTCGGAACTCTTGTCCTGCGAACCGACGGCACCATCAGGTACTGGGGATCTCCCAAGGGTGGTCTGGCCGACATTCCTGTCTCCGCCAGCGGAAGTTCGAAGATTGCGGCGGGATCGATGCATGCGCTCGCTCTCAGCGCGCAGGGACACATCGTGGCGTGGGGAGCGAACGGCAATGAACAGACTGAGACCCCGCCAAATCTGCCCGACTCGTTGGAGATCGCCGCTGGCGGTTCTCACTCCTGCGCGATTGCTTTCCCCGCTGCCCCGTGTCCCGGCGACTGGAATCTAGACGGGTACCGCGATGCCACCGATCTGACTCCAATCCTTTCGGGCTGGGGGACCCCAGTCGCGGATGTCAACGGAGACGGCACCACCGATGGGTTCGACCTGTCATTCCTGCTGGCCGGATGGGGTCCCTGCCCGGCCCCATAGTGGCCACTGGCAGAAAATGCGGGAAATTCGTCAGTTTCCCGTCCGAAAGTTGATCTCAGGGGCTCCTACGGTATCGGTATAATGGGTGCGTCGTAGCCCCCTCCCCTCGGTGTGCTGATCTTTTGGAGAATTGAAGATGCCCCGCTCCACGACGGCGTTCGCCTACTTCTCGCTGAGTTGTGCCTGCAGTTTCGGGATGGCGGCTGACCGCCAAGACGCCGACGGTGCGAGCGGCCATGGCCCGCTTCCCGCGCCAGCCATCGCCGATGCGCCCGAGCAGACCCTTACTGACCGATTCGGTGCATGGTTCGCACCGCCACCGATTTCCGAGATGGGTGCGATCGATGTAACTGGCTATCTCAAAGAGGATGCGGGTGCCGACAAGTCACTGCCCCTGCGCTTCTCGATTGAGCGCGTGATCGATATCACCCTAGCGGACGGGCAGTGGCTCGATGTCGAGGGTGGTCGTCTCTGGCGAGCGGATATAGGTATGGAGGGTGCGCTCAATTCGCGGCTCCACCTGACTGGCTTGTTTCTCGCCGAGGGCCAGGAGCTAGCCCTCGTATCACCCGAACTTGAACAGCAGATGACTGGCGTCCTCAGTGGCAAGGGGGACTTCGGCACCGGCGAGGCCTATGGACTGTGTGGACCGACGGCGCGCGCGCGCATTGAGTGGTTCGTTCCCGATGGGCAGAAGGTCGATGACCTGCCATTTGTCGAGGCGTACAACGCCTACGGATACCGCGATGTCTTCGGCGCGTTCCAGCAGCTTGGCGGAACCTGCTCGTTCAATCCATCGTGCTATGCGGCATGGGTCAACGAGGCAAACGCGGCGTTCAAGCTCTCGTTCACCAGCGGCGGCGTGGGCTACCTCTGTTCAGGCCAGATGATGGCGACTACGGCGGCGGACGAGACTCCGTACGCATCGACCGCCAACCATTGCATTTCGACTTCGGCCGAAGCCAACAGTTGCCAGTTCCAGTTCTTCTATCGCGCCAACACATGCACCGGCTCGAATTCCGCAGGAACCGCCGTCTCGGGCGCTGATCTCACCGCGGGCTACTCGACGAGCGACTGCACACTCATGATGGTCCGTGGCGCGCTGCCGACGGGAGTGTGGTGGGCGGGATGGACCAACGCGAGCCCGGCCACCAGTACCACGTCCACCTGCATCCATCACCCCAGTGGCACACCACAGGCGATCTCATTTGGGACCAAGGTCGGAACGAACAACTTCTGCGGCACTGGATCCAACTGGGCGCAGCTCTCCTGGACCAATGGCATTACCGAGGGAGGATCCTCGGGAGCAGCCATCTATCGCGATAGTGACCACAAGCTCTACGGCGTGTTGACTTGCGGCGCGAGTGCGTGCTCGAATCCCAGTGGGGACGATGGGTACGGAAGATGGGATGTCGCCGTCAACAGCGGCGGCTTTGCAACGCCGCTAGCTGTGGGCAGCGACGACACGCGCGAGCCCAATGACACCTGCGCGGTTCCCTATGCGATCGCCGCAGGGTCGTACACGGCGCTCGTCGTCAAACGCCTTGACGAGGACTGGTACTCGATCGGTGTTCCCGTCGGGGGGGTTTTCGGCGGAACCGTCACTTACACGCACGCCAACGGTGATATCGACCTCCAGCTCTTCAATACCTGTGGAGGCACGGCAGTCGCGCAGTGGGCTGGCAATGTCAACAACGACACGATGTCCTACACCAATCCGGGCCCCGCGACGACGCTTTATCTTCGCGTGTACCTGGCGTCCGACACACGCAACGACTACTCGATGACCATCACACTCACAACCCCTCCTCCAGTGAATGACACCTGCTCGGCGGCGACAGTCATCGGAAACGGGGCATTCGCCTTCAACACGACGGCGGCGACGACAGCGACGCTCAATCTGCCGACCTCCTGCAACGAAGGTGGCGGCGTCGCGCTCAACAAGGATGTGTGGTACCGCTACACCGCGCCGTGTGCGGGGACGGCCCAGGCCAGTACCTGCGGCACTGCGGCGTTCGATACGCGGATCGCCGTGTACGGCGGCGCGGCCTGCCCAACCTCGGCGTCAGCAGTCGCAGCATGTTCTGACAACGCCACAGGATGCGCCGCCTACACCAGCCAGGCGACATGGAATGCAACGGCAGGAAGCGTCTGGTACATCCGAGTCGGAGCACCAGCCGCGACGAGCGGCGACGGAACACTGACGACCAGTTGTACCGTCGCCTGCTCTGGTGACCGGAACGGCGACAGCTATGTCGATGCCCTCGACCTGGGAATCATGCTCGGTGCGTGGGGCAGTGCCGCTCAGGACATCACCGGCGACGGGATGACCGATGGAGTCGACCTAGGCGTCCTGCTCGGGTACTGGGGCACCTGCCCATAGACTCAGCGTCCATGAAGACCTCGCTCACTCGGATCGTCCTCGCGGCGATCGTGGCTGGAATCGCTTGGTTCTTGTGGGGTGCATTCGCGCACATTGTGCTGCAGTTCGGTGAGAGTTCCATCAAGCAACTTCCCAACGAAGCGGCCGTCGCAGCCGCGCTTCGTGAAGGCAACCCCGAGGACGGGCTGTACGCGTTTCCCTACTGGGGCGGTGCTCATGGTTCTGGAGCCGACGAGGCGCAGATAAAGGAGCTCGAGGCAAAGTTCGCGCAGGGACCGGTGGGGATCCTGATCTATCAGCGATCGGTCAAGGAGATGATGCCACCGAGCACCCTGCTGCTCGAACTGCTCGGCGGGACGGTCGCGTGCTTCTTCGCGGGACTGGTGATCTCGAAACTGTCCGTGCCCCCATCCCATGCTGCGTTCGCCGGCGGAATGTGCGCGGTGGCGGCGTGGTTCTCGCATTCGTACAGCGAGTGGCTCTGGTACGCCTACCCGCTCTCCTGGGTCACCGACGCGCTCCTTGAGCAGGTGATCGGATGGGTGATCGCCGCGTGGATCATCGCCCTGATCGTCGGCGCAGGGCGGAAGGGTGCCGCGAGTTGACCCAGAGTGGACCTCCCCAGATTTGGTGGACACTAAGAATCGGCGAGTTTGCTCTCGCCAGAAGGAGCGTGTCGCTGGGAATCATTCTTGGCCACTCTGCGTCAATACACACCCGAGTCTCGTCAGTCCGCTGTCAATCTTGTGTGTGTTGAAGGCTT
>SIAD01000028.1 GCA_009691915.1 Phycisphaerales bacterium | reverse complement strand
CACTTGCCAGACAAGATGGAGATTCCAACGCTGACGGGTCGCGTCGTCGCGGTGAGTGAGCAGGTCACGCGCGATGCCGATTACTCAGTGCAGCGTTACGACCGGGTTCTGTTCCATCCCAAGAATGCAATCCCTGTCGATTTCGAAGGGGACAATCGTCTCTTTGTCGTCCCAATCGAGGATGTCGTTGCGGTCTTTCGTACGGCCGAAGACAGCACGCCGTGAGTCGCGACGCATCGACTCAGGACGCCACTACGGTGGCGATCCATCCGCTCAACCGCCCCTTCAACGCGGTGATCGAGCCTCCGGGATCCAAGAGCGAGACGAACCGCTATCTGATGCTCGGCGCACTCGCCGCCGGAGTGTCGCGCATCGATGCGCCACTCAGGTCCAACGACACGGACCTCTTCATGGAGGCTCTACGGGCAATCGGTGTGGGGATCGAGATCGGCGCCGTGCGCGCAGTGGTCCACGCGCCGTTGTCGCGGTTCGACGGAGGCGTCTCGGTGTCGCTGGGCGACGGCGGAACTCCCACGCGGTTCATGATGGCGATCGCCTCGCTAGCGAGGAATCCGGTCGTCATCGACGGAAGCCCGCGGATGCGCGAGCGCCCCGTGGCAGAGGGCGTCGACATGCTGCGCGCGTTGGGTGCGACGATCGAATATGCGGAAGCGGACGGACGACTCCCCGTCCGCGTCGGCGGTGGCCCTCGGCCACGCGGCGGCTCCTTGGAAGTGGGCCGCACGGCGTCGAGTCAGTTCATCTCGGCCATTCTGATGCTGGCTCCGAGGCTCGAGCGCGGCGTCGACCTCTTTGTGAACTCGCAGTCGCTCACCAGTCCGTCATACATCGAACTGACTCTGGCAGCCCTGCGACGGTGGGGCGTTCCTGTTGAGGTTCTTCGTGATGACGCGGGGCGAATCACACGGATCGTGGTCCCTCCGGCGGATCTCGCACCTCAGCATGTCGGGGTCGAGCCCGACGCCAGCAGCGCGGTCTACTTTCTCGGTGCTGCGGCACTGGTGCGCGATTCGCGCGTGACCATCAAGGGCCTCCCGAGGCTTTCGCGCCAGCCCGATGCCGCATGCCTCGCCGCCTTCTGCTCGATGGGTGCGCGCGAATGGTCCGGCCCCGCGGGAATCGGCCTCGAAGGAACTGAGACGCTCAACGGAATCGATGTCGATGCGTCGCGATGGCCTGACGGCGCTCTCTGCGTGGCGGCGGTCGCATCTCTCGCCAAGGGGCGTTCGCGTATGCGCGGGCTTGAGACGCTGAAAGTCAAGGAGTCCAATCGCGTCCAAGTGCTGGTCGAGGAACTCACCAAGCTCGGATGTCGCGCGGAGGCTGGCAGTGGTTCGATCATCATCGATCCGGATCTCTCCAGCGCGCGGCCGGTCACGATAGATCCGCACGGTGACCACCGCATTGCCATGACCTTTGCCACGCTGGGACTCGTGCGTCCGGGCATCTCCATCGCCGACGCGGGTTGCGTGGCGAAGAGCTACCCGAACTTCTGGCGAGATCTCGCGCGACTGTCCGAGTCCGCCCGCTGATAGACTGACCTGCTCGCGATGGGCCCGTTTCTGTCATTCGCACGGCTGCTCCTTCGATCGCCCGGGAAGCTGGTCTTGGCACTACTGTTCGCGACAATCTCCGCCGCGGGGCTGGGCGCCGGCCTTCTCTCGCTGGCGCCGATTCTCCGGCTCATTATCGGCGAGCGGGGAGTCGCGCTTCCGGAGATGGCGCGGCAATTCAACGCGGAGGGTTCGTTCGTCCAGATCCCTGCGCCAGTCATCGAGATGCTCCCGGCGGGGCGATTCGAGAGCGTTATGGTCATCCTCGGCGCCCTCACGATCCTGACCATCGTGGGTGCGGCAGCGAACTTCATGCACCAGTACCTCGCCCTGAGCCTGTGCACGCGGGTGGTGGCACGGGTCCGCCTGGATGCATTCCGTCATGCCATCAGGCTTCCGCTCCCCGAAGTCGTGAGGCGTGGACCGGCGGAGTTCACGAGCCGGATCATCCGTGACAGTGCTGAACTTCAGGGAGGTCTCGTCGCACTCACAAGCAAGACGGTCGCGCAGTTGACCAAGGGCGCGGCTGCATTTGTTGCCGCAGTGATCTTTGACTGGCGAGTTGTTGTGGTGGCCGCTATCGCAGGTCCGATCCTAGCCCTCGTACTCAAGAAGAGCGGCAAGCGAATCAGGCGCGGGACGCGGGGTGCACTCAAGCAACAGGAGGTGCTCTTGCGCGTTGCGGGTGAGAGCCTGCAGGGGTTGCGGGCGATCAAGACATCGACTGCGGAGGGGGCGATGCTCGGACGATTCAAGCAGGCCAATCGGCTTGTTGTTCAGGAAGAGCTGCGGGTTCGGACGGCGCGCGCGCTGGCGGGGCCTCTCGTCGAGTCGATCGCAATCATCGTGGTGATCGCGCTCGCCGCACTTGCCGTGCGCGAAATCCTGCGGGGATCGATGACCTTTGACGAATTTGTATTGTCGCTGGGGGCGCTGGCCGTCGCGGGTGGCGCGGTGCGTCCTCTCTCGGGACTCGTCGCCGACATGCAGGCGGCGGCGGCGCCCGCGCAGCGATTGCGCGAGATTCTGTCGTTGGTCTCGGAGAATCCACCCGGCGGCTCGACCCCGGTGAGACTTCCTCGCCATCGCCACTGGATCCGTTTCGAAGAGATTTCGTACACCTACCCCGGTGCTGCACAGCGGGCCCTTGACGGGGTCTCGTTCGAGATCCGCCACGGAGAACACACGGCGATCGTTGGCCCCAACGGGTGCGGGAAGACGACGCTGCTCTCGGTGCTGGCGCGGCTGGTAGTACCGGACTCGGGACGGGTTCTCGTCGACGGAGCCGACATCGCCTCGGTTCAATTGCGCAGTCTGCGCCAGCAGGTCGGCTTCGTGACTCAGGAGTCGATCATCGTGCGCGGAACGATTGCCCAGAACATCGCCCTTGGCATCCCGGGCGCGACACGGCCGCAAGTCGCCGACGCAGCTCGGCGCGCGCACGCGGATGCCTTCATCGGCGCGTTGCCGGGGGGATACGACGCGGAAGTCTCCGAGCAGGGGGCGTCGCTGTCCGGAGGGCAGAGGCAGCGGCTCGCGATTGCCCGCGCAGTGATCCGAGATCCCTCGATCCTTCTACTCGACGAGGCGACGAGCCAGATCGATGCTGAGAGCGAGGCTCAGATCGCGCAGGCCATCGCGGAGTTTGGGCGCGAACGCACGGTGATCGCGGTCGCACACCGACTCTCGACCATGCTCTCGGCCGATCGCATCGTGGTGATGGATCGCGGTCGCATCGTTGACAGTGGATCCCATCAGGAACTGCTGTTGCGCTGCGATGTCTATGCGCGCCTTGTGCGCGGGCAGATCCATGCCCCCGAGCCGGGCGATGTCCGGACCCAGCCGGCCTAGCCCGGCGGAGTGCTGGGTGTTTCCACGGAAGTTGGGGGCACCGGGAGTGGTGTCGCAGCCGGCGTTGGTGTCGGTACTGCGGATGGCGCCGCGATCGGTGTCGGCATCGGCATCGCGATCACAACGGGACCGCGCGACGCGGCCCACAACGCATAGATCAGCGCGAGCAGGCAGATCACGGCGATGACGGCCATCCAGAACTGAAGCGCCCGTTCGAGGCGGTCGGCTTGCTTGACCCGCGCTTGAGTGCTGGTCGCGAGCAGTTCAATGGCCTTCGCCTGCCGATCGCTGGTTGTCGCAAAGGTCGTCAGCGCGCTCGCCGTCTCCTTGATGCTGTCAGCCACCCGCAGACTGACTTCGTGGTTGAGGTCAAGCTGCTGCTGGACGAGTCCAAGAATCTGCACTTGCCGGGCCGAGTCCTCGGCCAGATGAGTCATACCGCGTTCGAATGCCTGATCGCGCTGACGGCTCCGAGCGGTCGTGTCGCCAATGGTCTCAAGGAGCGAGCTCAACTGCCGCTGCGACTCCGCCTGCAGCGAGAGCTGATCTCGGAACGCATCGAGCGCTGCAGTGCCGTTGTCGTGATTCGCTTGGTCCCGGATGGAAAGTTCGTGATGATCGCTCGACGGCACCGGTTGGGCGATGACTTCAATCGCCGACGGAGTCCTTTGGCGGAAGAAGATCCGATCCATGAACGACCTCATGCTCATGAGATCCACTACTGTATCGGCAGTGAGTTGCCGTCGCCGCACAGGCCGAGTGACCCGTCGCGCCGCCGCGGCCGTTGTATGCGCGTTGGCGTTGGTTGGATGCGAATCGTCGACTCCCGATCGCCACGGGACAGCGCGAACGGAGCAAGCACCTGGAGGGACGCGGATTGCGTCGCTGTCGCCCGGAATCACCGCCACGGTCGTCGCTCTCGGGGCCCAAGAGCGGCTGGTGGGTCGGACGCCGTGGTGCCAGGTCCCACGGGAAGTTGTCGTTGTGGGATCGCTCCTCGACCTTGACGCCGAACGACTCGTCGAAGCCCGACCCTCAGTGGTGCTGGTGCAGCCGGCGGTGCAGGGAATGCCCGACTCGCTGCGCCAGTTGGCGACTGATCGAGGATGGCGGCTTGAAGAGTTCCACCTCGACTCCCTGAGCGATGTGCGAGCCATGGTGGTCGCGCTTCCTTCGGCCCTCTGCGAGGGAGAGTCTGATGGGGAGCTGGCACAGTACGAGGAGTCTTCCCTACGCCTGCTTGCGGCGTTCGACCGCGCGCTCGCTCCCATTGAACCCGCCTCGAAGCTCGGGCGAACGCTGATCCTTCTCACCAGTACCGAGAGTTCCGATCCTCTTGCCTTCGGTACGGGCACCTATCTCGCGGACGCGCTCGCGGCCTACACGGTGGAGAATGCGCTGAGACGCGAGGGCTATCCCGCGCTGTCGTGGGAGTCAATCGTCGCCATTGCACCCGACACGGTTGTGCTGCTCGGGCGCCACGCCGATGGCGCGTCGGAACGGCTCCTTCGCCTCGTGCCGTCCGCGCGGCGTGTCCCTGTCGATGCGCCGTCGCTCCTTCAGCCTGGAGGAGGCATGATCGAGGGACTCTCATCGCTGCGCGCAGCACTTGTGAAGGCGGCTCAGTGAACGGGCGAAGAGCACTGGCGATTGCCGGGCTGGCGGCGCTCCTGCTCGTGGGATGCGCGGCGAGGCTGCTCGTCGGACATGCGGGCCCCGATGGCGCGCTCACCTTCGGGCTTCCCTCGGAAACAATTGCACCGCTGCGCGTTGGGGCGATCGCATCCGCGGCGGCTGCGGGAATGTGCCTTGGGCTCAGCGGGCTGCTCCTGCAGGCGCTCCTCAGAAACCCACTCGCCGCCCCCTTCATCCTCGGCCTTTCTGCGGGAGCCGGACTCGCGACAACGATCGCGGCCTGGTTCAGCGGTGCCATCGCGGCAATCGGTCTCGCGTGGCTCGCGAACTCGCTGGCTGGAACAGTCGGCGCACTCGCCGTACTTGCCATCGTTGCGGCGCTGGGGCGACGATCGGGAGTTCTCGATCCGCTTACGCTCATTCTCGCGGGGACGGTCATCTCGACCATCTGCGGCGCACTGACGCTTCTGGTTCAGTCGCTGATGCCGCCGTCGACTCGCGGGGACTCGTGGACTTGGTTCATGGGGCAGGTTCCCGAGATTCCGGACTGGCCACTCGTGTGGGTTGCCGTCGCCCTCGTTGCCCTCTGCGCGGTCGTGGCGACGAGACTCGGGGATGAACTCGACGCGGCCAGTACCACGGATGACGAGGCGACGAGTCTCGGCGTATCGCTCGGACGCCTCCGAATTGTGCTCTTCACGGGCGCGGGTGCGTTGGCGGCAGCGAGCGTCGCACTGTGTGGCCCCATTGCGTTTGTCGGCTTTGTCGCTCCGCATCTCGCGAGGGGACTGATGGGATCGCGTCATGGCGCCCTTGCTGTGGCCAGCCCGTTGGCAGGCGCCGCGATTCTCGTCTGGGCGGATGCCCTGCGGCAGGGGATCGACTTTGGCGCGGGTCGATTGCCGATCGGCGTGTTGACGGCACTTCTCGGTGGACCGGTGTTCCTCTCGATCATGCGACGCTCGCGAGTGCGCACGGGAGGGTGGTCATGCTGACGATCCGGGAGGTGAGCCACTTCTTCGGAAGACGCCCCGCGCTCAGACGCATCTCCTGCGAGGTGTCATCGGGGCAGATGGTGGCGCTCGTGGGGCGAAACGGCGGCGGCAAGACGACGCTGTTGCGCGCTGTGGCCGGTCTTACTCGGCCTAGTGAAGGAAGGATTGAGTGGCGAGGGATCGAGATGGCTCGGATCAGTGCGCGAGTGCGTGCCCGACAAGTTGCCTATGTCGCGCAGAACCCGGGTCTTTCGATCGATCTCTCGGTTCGGGAGATGGTCAGCCTCGGGGCAGCGACTCGAAGGCGCGAAGGTGGGCTCGATGGGTTGGTCCAGAAGGTGATTGAAGAAATCGGACTTGGTGCCTTGCATGATCGCCCCTACCACGAACTTTCCGCAGGCGAACGCCAGCGCTGTGTGGTCGCCCGCGCGCTGGCGCAGCACGAGGCGCGCGGACTCCTAGCGCTCGACGAGCCGCTGTCGAATCTGGATCCCGGAGAGACGATGCGTGTCGTCGGCATTCTCAAGGCGCGCGCCCGAGATGGCGCCCTCGTCGTTCTGGCGATGCACGATCTACCGCTTGTCGACAAGGTCGCCGATCAGGTGCTCTGGCTCGAAGGCGGCGAGCTCGTCGCCAACGGAACCCCCGCGTCGGTGTTCACCCCTGAGCGGCTCGCACAGACCTTTCACTGCGACTTCGTCCGAGGGCCTCAGGGGCTTTCGCTGGGACGATAGGATTCAACCCATGTGGCAGATGGCCATCGTCGCAACGATCGTCTTTATATTCAAGGCGATCGCTGCGCACCAGGCGAAGGTGAAGAGGGACGCGGAGGCTGCGGGGGTCACAAAGGTTCCGAAGCCTCGCCAAACACCCTCCATCCGCGCCATCCCGATCGAGCCACTTCGGCGCGGGACTGCTGGGCCTCTGCCCCCGACTCCTCGCCTCATGCGCGAGCCGAGGGCGGCTCCGCTCTTTGCGGCGGTCGTCGAGGCACTGCGAAGTCACTCTCCGAGCCACACCTCCGAGTTGCGTGTGTCAGAGGGCGAGGCAACCGCTGCGCAGCTCGCGAGCACAGTCCGCGCGATTCGCGAGGGTGTGCTGCAACGGCGAGGCGAGACCGCTCATGCGAGTCATACGAAGCGGCCTGTGCCAAGTGTGGAACCTCACGGCAAGGCTCCCGTACGGATCCGGCAGCGAATCCTCCGTAAAGAACTCCGACGCGCGGTTGTGCTCGCGGAGGTCCTTGGTCGGCCTCGCTCGCTCGCAACACCGTACTGATCAACAGTCTCAACGATCGACAATCCGGAGTCGATCCGCGGCGATCGTGCTGTGAATTGTCACGATTTGTGAGTTGTGCTAGGCTTGGCGATTCGATGATGGACATACGAAAGCTGAAGGAACTCGTCCGGCTGATGGTTGAGAACGACCTGACGGAACTCGACCTGAAGGACAAGGACGAACAGGCCTCTCTGAGGCGGCAGACGGCGTGTTCGCCGCCGCAGATCATCCACCCTGCCTCGCACGCGGGGCAGTCAGCACCGGGGGCGAGCGCGGCGCCAACTACGGGCTCAGCACAGCCGAGAAGCGCGAAGGGACGCGCCGCCGTCGCGGCAGCACCCGAACTCGATGCCGACCTCGTGGCGATCGAGAGTCCGATGGTGGGAACCTTTTACGCCTCGGCTGGACCCGACAAGCCACCCTTCACTTCCGTCGGTGCCTCGGTGGACTCGGAGACCGTCGTGTGTCTCATCGAGGCGATGAAGATCTTCAACGAGATCAAGGCCGAGCGGTCGGGGACGATCGTGAGAATGCTTGTGCAGAGCGGGAATGCCGTCGAGTTCGGGACCAAACTGTTTCTAGTTCGCCCATCCTGAGGAGCGCTGGGCATGTTCAAGAGAGTCCTGATCGCCAATCGCGGGGAGATCGCGCTGCGCATCATCCGCGCCTGCCGCGAGCTGGGGATCGAGACCATCTGCGTGTACTCGAGTGCCGACGAGGGAGGGCCATGGCTCGAACAGGCATCGCAGTCGATCTGCATCGGTCCGGGCCCATCTAAGGACTCGTACCTTCGCATTGAGCGCATCATTGCTGCGGCCGAGATCGGTCACGCCGATGCCATCCATCCGGGCTACGGGTTCCTCTCCGAGAACGCGCACTTCGCCGAGGTCTGCCGTGACTCCGGATTCGAGTTCATCGGTCCGAGCCCCGAGGCCATGTCGATGCTGGGCGACAAGGTCAACTGCCGGCGACTCGCCAAGAAGGCGGGCACTCCCATCTTCCCTGGCAGTGATGGAGGGATCGAGGATGTCGATGAAGCAGTCGCCGTGGCGACCGAGATCGGCTTCCCCGTCATCGTCAAGGCTTCGGGCGGCGGGGGAGGGCGGGGCATGCGCATCGCAACGGACGAGAAGTCATTGCGTTCGGGGATCGAGCAGGCGAGGCAGGAGGCGCAGGCCGCGTTTGGCAACCCCATGGTGTATGTCGAGAAATACCTCGAATCCGCGCGCCACTTTGAGGTGCAGACCCTGGGCGACAAGCATGGCAACGCGATCCACCTGTACGAGAGAGATTGCTCGAGCCAGCGTCGCCATCAGAAACTGATCGAAGAGGCTCCGGCTCCTGGCGTCGATCCCGCGCGGCGCGAGAAAGTCTGCGAGTCGGCCGCCGAGTTGATCCGGCGCGCCAATTATTCGGGCGCCGCTACCGTCGAGTTCCTGATGGACAAGCAGCAGAACTTCTACATGCTGGAAGTGAATACCCGTGTGCAGGTCGAACACCCGATTTCCGAAGCGATCACCGGAGTCGACATCGTGCAGACCGGGATTCGCGTCGCCGCAGGGGAGAAGCTCCCCTATCAACAGTCGGACATCCGGATCAATGGTCACGCGATGGAGTTTCGTATCAATGCCGAGGATCCGGCGCGCAACTTCATGCCTCAGGCTGGGATCATCGAGACATGGGTGGTGCCAGGCGGGCCGGGGATCCGGCTCGACACCCACGCGCGCGTCGGCTACCGCGTGCCTCCCAACTATGACTCGATGATCGGGAAGCTCATCGTGCACGCCACCGACCGAGAGGCGTGCATCAGGCGCTCGCTGGGGGCACTGGGAGAATTCAAGGTCGGGCCGATCCACACGACAATTCCCCTCTACCAGCGGCTCCTTCAGGAGCCGCTGTTCACGCAGGCGACGCACGACATCAAGTATGTCGAGCGACTGCTTGTCGCCGGTTGAGGAGTCGACGGCCGTGGTGGCTAGGTATGCTTCTCGACCTCACGCGCGGGCGTAGCTCAGTGGTAGAGCGTCGGCCTTCCATGCCGAATGTCGAGGGTTCGAATCCCTTCGCCCGCTTTGATAGGTGTCTCAAGAATCATGCGAAAAGCCCTGCGTTTGCAGGGCTCGTTCGTTGTGCGTCGATTGCGGCCAGGCCTGACCTCCTGAATTGCGCCGAACACTAAAGTCTCGGCTGGTATGGTTTCAGGGGGAAGGTCAGGGCTGGTGGTGGTGTTCTGCATTTCTTGGTGGATAGTTGCTGGGGAAGCATGGCACGCATACGAGCAAGCAGAGCAGGCATACACCCTGGCTAGTGCACACTTTCGCACGCAGTCATCATGGGGGATCGGTGCTGGCCTGCTCGCAGATGTTCTGCTACTGGTAGGCGTACTTGCGTGGCAGAAGATCACATTCAAACCATAGGCGCACGGCGCACGCTGGCTGAGACTGCTCACCTGCGCGCGATACCATTCGAAGCATGACCAATTCCGGTCGCAATATCGTGCTGATGTTGGTTGGGGTGGTGGTGATGGCGGCACTTGTTGGTGCAAGTCAAGGT
>SIAD01000015.1 GCA_009691915.1 Phycisphaerales bacterium | reverse complement strand
AGTTGGCGCTTGCAAGATTGGAAGAAAAAAAGACAGTCGAAATGACCAGCGCGCAAAAAGCATCGTTGATCGCCAATCTTCTCGTCGTGCTGTGCAGCGAAAGAGGCGCGCAACCTGTTGTGTCGACATCGTCCCAGTAGCAGTGATTCGCATTGAATATGGGTTAAAGTGGTGGCATGAAGAAGAGCCTCTCTTGCCGTGCTTGTCGGATGATCTGCCTCGGCGTCACTCTTCAATTCGCATCGTTTGCATTCGCTTCCGAAATCGACCTACCTCGACTTCCCGCCGCGAGTCCCGATGGACAGTGGGTCACCTTCACCTGGCGCGGCGATCTCTGGAAGGCTCCGGGAACGGGCGGCGCCGCAACGCGCCTGACAAGCCATCCGGCGGACGAGGCACGCAGCGCGTGGAGTCCCGACGGATCGATGATCGCCTTCGAGAGCACGCGCGACGGTGGGCGCAATCTCTACCTGATCGACTCGAACGGCCAGTCGCTGAAGCGCGTGACCAACACTGACGAGGCACTCTCGCTTTCGGGATTCGGCAAGACTCCCACCGGCGAGACGGCACTCGAGTTCTTCGGCACTCCCGAGTACAACTTCTTCAGGGCGGCGCGCCCGTACTTCGTGCCGCTCTCGGGCGGCGAACCGATTCGCCGACACGATGCGTTCGGAATTGGGGCGGTGCCATCGCCTGATGGATCGCGCTACCTCTTCGAACGGGGCGGAAGCGACTGGGCCCGTCGCGGCTATCGCGGCAGCGACGACTGCGATGTCTGGCTGTATGACCCCAAAGCGAACCCGGATGCCCAGTTCCAGCGGCTCACAGAGCACGACGGGAACGACGGGTGGGGTCGCTGGCGGAACGACAATTCCTTCCTCTTCCTCTCAGATCGTGATCTCGCGACAGTCAATGTCTTTGTTCAGGATGCGAAGCCATTCGCGCCCGCGCGCAGACTCACTGGGTTCGAGAACGCAGATGTGAAGGACTTGTCGGTGAGTGGCGACGGACGCCGCGCATTTTTCACCGTCTGGGACAGGCTCTACCGACTCGATCTCGATGTGGCGGGCGCGCAACCTGTGGCGCTTTCGTTCACTGCGCCTGACGACACCATCGATCAGCAGGAGGTTCGTGCGCTCTCCTCCGCGGCGACCGAGGTAGCCCTCAACCCAGATGGCAAGAGCGCCGCCATCGTGGCGTTTGGTGATCTATGGATCAAACCGATTGAGGGAAAGATTGCCGCGCGCCGAGTGACCTCCGCGATCGCACGCGAACACGAGATTGCGTGGAGTCCCGATGGGGAGACGCTGTACTTCACCAGCGATCAGGACGGCGGCGAGTCGATCATGGTCGCTTCGGTCGCGACGACCCGCGCGGAAGTTGCGGACACGGCGAAGGTGCTCGAGCCGCCACCAGCAGAACCTGTGATTGACGCGCCCGCACCTGTCGAACCACCAGCCGCAGCGCCTGCGCCTGAAGAATCCAAGCCGAAGGCGCGTCCCAAGGCGAAGGCGCCTCCCAAGAGTGAGCGGTGGAGCCAGGCGATCCGCTTCGAGACGAAGTCGCTGGTCGAAGGGCCATTCAATGACCGTCAGCCAACGCCGTCGTCCGACGGCAAGCGCCTAGCGTTCCGCCGTGGGCGGGGCACGATCATGTCCATGGACCTCGCGACCAAGGAGGTTCATACCGTCGCTGAAGGATGGAGTCCCGACACCGAACTGCGCTGGAGTCCCGACGGACGATGGTTCGCCTACACGATGACCGACCGCGATTTCAACAGCGACATCTTTGTGGTTCCCGCAGACCACTCAGCACCGGCGGTCAATGTAACCCGCCATCCGGACAACGACCACTCCCCGCGATGGTCCGCGGACGGTCGGATCCTCGCCTTTGTCTCAGAGCGGACCAACGAAGAACAGGATGTCTGGTGTGTCTTTCTCGACAAGTCGCTCGACGGCATGGCCAAGTTCGAGCTCGAGAAGTACTTCAAGGATGCGACTGAGACGGTCAAGAAGCGCAAGCCGCTGGGCGCTTCCAGTGCCAAGGACAGTTCAACCGAGACCGCGGACAAGACCGAGACCGCCGAGAAACCGGAGAAGTCAGAGAAGGCCGAGATGGACGACGCGCCTGCCACCGCGCCGACCCTCGCACTTGGCGACGCCTATCGCAGAGTTCGTCGCGTGACGCAGCTTCCCGGCAATGAAGGGAATCTCCAGATCGCCCCCGCCGGCGACAAGCTCTACTTCACAGGCATCGGCACAGGCACCGACCCGTCCGACGGCGGGCTCTTCGTCATCGGCTGGGATGGAACCGGGCAGAAAAAACTAGGACCCCGCGTGAGCGTGCAGGGGATCACCCTCACTGGCGACAAGCTGATTACGCTCAGCTCCGGGAAGGGGCAGCTGACCCCGACCACCGGCGGCGGGTCGACGGCGTCATCGGGGGATGGCTCGAGCAAGTCAGACACCAGCAACACAATCGAAGTCGATGCCTCGATCGCCGTCGACCGCGCGGCGCTCGTCGAAGAAAAATTTGCCGAGGCAGTCCGACTGATGGGCGAGAACTTCTACCACCCCTCGATGAAGGGACTCGACTGGGAGTCGCTGGGCGCGCGCTACGGAGAACTTGCGACCCACGCGCGCACGGCATCGGAGTTCGACCATGTCGCCAACCGCCTCCTCGGGGAACTCAACGCGAGCCATCTCGGGATTCGGAGTCCGGCAACTCCCGGAAGAACCGTCCTGCCGCAGGGCCGAATCGGCGTCGAAGTCAGCTCGACGCCGACGGGACTGCGCATCGACAAGATCACCCCCGAGTCGCCCGCAGCCATCGCCAAGACTGCGCTTCGGGAGGGCGATGTCATCACGGCGGTCGACTTCACACCGATTCTCCCCTCCGACACGCTCTCGTCGCGGATGGAGGGAACACTCGGTCGTGAGGTTGTCTTCTCCGTCGAGCGAGCGACTCCCGACCGCGGTGTCCTCTCATTTGAGACTGCCATCATCCCCGTGAGCGATGGCGCGATCAGCCGACTCGGATATCGCGCCACCCAGGAGCGCAACGCGCGGCTTGTCGACGAGTGGTCTGGCGGCCGACTCGGCTATGTCCACATCGAGGGGATGGGGCAGGAATCACTCGACGAGTTCGAGCGCGATCTCTACGCAGCCTGCGATGGCAAGGAAGGACTCGTGATCGATGTCCGTAACAACGGAGGTGGCTGGACGGCCGACCGACTCCTCGCGTCGATCTGCGCTCCCGTGCATGCGTACACCGTGCCGCGCGGGTCGGACCCGACCCACCACGACGGCTATCCCCAGGATCGTCTGTTCATTCAACGGTTCGCCGGACCGGTCAACATGCTCTGCAACGAGAAGAGTTTCTCGAATGCCGAGATCGTCGCGCACGCGTTCAAGACCCTGCGCCGCGGAACCCTAGTCGGAATGCCCACCTACGGAGGGGTGATTTCGACTGGTTCCGCATCGCTTCTCGACGGAACCACCATTAGAATGCCGACTCGCGGCTGGTATCTCCCCGACGGCACCGACATGGAACTGCACGGCGCAGTCCCTGACATCCTCGTAGAGCAGACCCCTCAGGATGAGGCATCTTCGAACGATCGCCAGCTGAGAGCTGCGGTCGAGAATCTTGTCGGCACACTCGGGCCGAAGCCGGTAGCCGCAGCCCGCTAGGCTCTCCCATCATCATGGAGCCCATCCGATACCACCTCAACCGTCCCCACCCCTGGCATGGCCTGCGATGCGGCTCGGATCCTCCGGGGATCGTTCAGGCCTTCATAGAAATCACTCCGTTCGATCTCGTGAAGTATGAAGTCGACAAGGTCTCCGGCTACCTGCGGGTGGACCGGCCCCAGCGCACCAGTTCGACTCCGCCGATGCTGTACGGGTTCATTCCCCGCACGCTGTGCGGCTCGCGCGTCGCGGCGCTGAGCCCGCATGCGAAGCGAGCCGACGGCGACCCGCTGGACATCTGCGTCCTCTCCGAGCGCCCCATCGACAAGAGCGACATCGTCATCGATGTGCGTGTCGTGGGCGGGCTTCAGATGCTCGACTCGGGGGAAGCGGACGACAAGATCATCGCCGTGCTCACAGGCGATCCCGTGTGGGATGCCGCGCGCGACCTTGCCGACATTCCGCCCGTGGTCATCGAGCGGCTCCAGCATTACTTCTCAACCTACAAATTGAGGATCGGCGAAGCCAATGCGAGCACGATCCGCGATGTCTACGGTTTCGACCGCGCGGCGCAGGTGGTCACGGCAGCGATGGACGACTACAGCGAGACCTATCCCGACCCGCTGCCCAAGCCGCTTGGTGCCGTCTGAGTTCGTGCGCCGGGCGCGACGGACTCAGTTCCAGTTTGCCAAGAGCGAGGTGAGGTCGACGGCGTCGACTAGACCACTGCCATCGATGTCCCCCTGCCCAGAACCGCCCCAGTTGGCGAACAGGATCGTCATGTCGAGGCCGTTTACCTGACCATCCGCATTAAGATCGGCGGGATTCGATGCTGAAAGTGGGATCGTTGCAGAGTCCATCACGACCGGAGCGCTACGGCCGTGCTGCACCCACAGGGAGTACGCCGTCGGGCCGGTGCCATCATTTGTGTTGTCGCGCAGAAACTCCATGTACTCGCGCGTCGAGGTCTGGTAGTAGAAGTTCGCCGTGGCGCTCGCTGCACCTGCGGGGATCGTGTAACTGGTCGTGTCCCAGTACTGCCCATCCGGATAGGAGTAGCCGACCGGTTCGGATCCAACGGCTTCAAACGCCGCGTTGGTGAAGCCTCGTGGCGGGATGCGATTGTCGAACTCGACGAGGTTGGAGAGCGCGAGATGCGAGAGCGATCCCGCAGGAAGATGCGTCGCTGCGGCAATATCCTCGCTGATGACCTGCCGAGTGTGGTAGATCTTGGTCCCAGTGGTGTCGAGCGTCGCGGTGACATAGTCGTAGCCGCCGATCTCCGAGATCAGGGTTCCCGAACCATCAAAGAACCTCACATTGACCCACGCCTGCCGGCCCTCGGGATATCCAGTCGGTAGTTTGTGGCCGGTCTGGTTGATGATGGTGACCTGAACCTGGCTGCCCGACTGCGACAACTCCATGTCCGAAGCGTCCTTCAGCATCTGGACATTGCGCGCAACCGAGGCATCGACTCGGCTCGGTGTCAGGCCGAAGAACTCCGCGTCGTCACCCATCTGGGTTGCGATCGCGCGGATCACCCAGGTGTTGGATCCGAGGAACGAGTGCTGCGGGACATCGGGTCGTTCCGTCTTGGGATTCCCGTCGTAGAACACGCAGCCGCCAGCCAGTTGGTCGGGCATATGGCAATCCTGACAGGTCTTCATGACCCCCGTAGCGTGGTTGCCGCCGAAGCGGTTGTCGGGGAAGGAGACTCCCGTGGTCGCAAAGGTGCTGTTGAGCCACTCCGAGTAAGTGCGCTGCTCGGGAAACATGTCTTCGGGATTCATCGAGGGATGCTCTGCGCCAAGCGGATTGAGGTGGAGGAGACCATCGGGTCCTGTCGAGTAGGCGGGGTTGCTCACATCGTGGCAGGTTCCGCATTGCGACGAGTCCGAGTGGTACGGCGAGTAGATGAGTTCGGGTTCGCCATGGAAGTTCATCGGCACATCGCTGAACGGTCCGCGGCGCACATCGTGAGGATCGACGACGAAGGTCGCGTTCCCCTGACGAGGCGCGGGGAGATCTCCGGCGGCGATCAGCGGATCGAGGACTTCCGGATCGGGAGTGAGGTCAGAGTTGTTGGGATAGCCGACAGCACTCAACGGCCCCGCAACCGGATTCGCCGTGCGATGACAGAAGTGGCAGTTGATGCCGTCAAAGTCTTCGGATGCGAACTGCGTCAGGTCTCCGGTCGCGCCGTGGCCGGCCAGCCAGGCTCCCGGTGCATGGCAGCGGATGCAGAGTTCACCGACGCTGGCGACATCCCGGTTGGCGATTGTCAGCGCCGCGTGCCAGACAGGATCGCGCGCTGACTGCGCCATCATGCTCGCCACCCAGGTGTCGAATGGCGAGCCGATTTCGTCATAACCGCCGTGGCAGTATGAACAGTTGTTCGAATGTTGGACAGGCTCAAACGCAATGCTGTCGACGTTGGGCTGCGTCCCCGGCATCAAGAAGTCCGTGGGGGTTGCCGGGACCTGCACTTGATCTCCCGTGCCAGCGACGGCGACTTGGCTGAATGCGACCAGAGAGCCGATGGCGAAAGAAGCCGCTCGATGGACAAGAGCAGGCCGGGAGTTCACGGTTCGTGGATCCTTCATTTGGGTGTCTCGGAACAAGTCCTTGACCTATCTAAGGTGCGGTCAGCAGCAAAAAAGTCAATTGGTGAAGAAAAAAGATGGAGGTACGGAGAGCGCGGTTATCCGACTGGCGGCGGTGCCGGTGGCGGATCCTTGGCGGGTTCGACCGCCCTTTCGACACCCCGAGCGGCGGCAAGCGCCGCTGCCACTTTCCCGGCGAGGGTTCGCTCGTAGGCCGGATCCCGTCCCACGGGGGTCCATTGCGCATTATCGCGGATTGGGCCGTCAGGATTACCCGCGGGGGCCACGCTCAGCGGATTCGACCAATACGACGCCAGAGAACCGGAGTAGGAACTCGGCTTTACTCCCTCGCGGAACGATCGTTCGAGGTAGACCCACACGCGCATTTCAATCAGGGTCGTGCAGGTCTGAAGATCGAATCGCTCCTGCGCGAAGGTGCTGCCGGGAATCGCTGGCCCGCGGAGTACAGGGTCTGGCTCGGCTTGATCGAGCGTCGCGCCAACGGGGGTGAACTCGATGCGGATCTTGCGACGCCGATGGGCGACCGTGTTAGCCCCAACCTCGCTGGGGCCGTCATTGTCGATCCGCCATGGCTCGGCAGCACTACCAGCATGGCGTGGCCGTGTCTCGATGATTCCATTGGAACGATCAACAACCTCGATCTCGTATCCCAACTGGCGGGCCGCGCCTGCCGCGGCATCGAACGCCGTGGTGTACTGGCGGGGTTCGATCTCAAGACGGTTCGTACCCTCGGCCGAGAGAGCGCCCATGCAGCCGGTCATCATGAGAGTCCCGGCGGTGATGGCACAAGTCACGAGGCGCGCACCGGTGAATTCTCGGGACATTGAGTGAAGTCTACCTCCGTGGTTGCGCCGAACCCGCCAGTTCGATCCGCGGGTCGATCCATGCATAGAGCAGGTCTACGGCGAGATTGAGAACAACGAGCAGGGTGGCGTAGACCAGCACCACTCCCATGACGAGCGTGATGTCCTTGCCTAGGACCGCCTCGACGAAGTGACGGCCGAGACCAGGAATCGCGAACACTTTCTCGACGACGAACGACCCGGTCATCGCCGCGGCAGTCGCCGGCCCCAAGTAAGAGAGCACGGGAAGGAATGCGTTCTTGAGCGCGTGACGCCATGCCGCCTGAGCACGGGAGAGCCCCTTGGCCCGCGCGGTGCGCAGATGGTCGGTCGACATCTGCTCCACGAGACCGAAGCGCAGGAGTCGCGCGATGTACGCCGCAAAGGGCAGTGAGAGCACAACCATCGGCAGGATCGCGTGCGACAGGCTTCCCCACCCAGCGATCGGGAACATCCGCAGTTTCGCCGCGAACAACACAAGGAAGAGGCTTCCGACCACGAATGAAGGCAGACTGATTCCGACGAGCGCGACCCCTTGTGTCGCGGCGTCTGCCCATGATCCGGGTCGCAGTCCGCCGATGAGTCCCGCAACGGTGCCGATGACCAGCGCGATCGCCATCGCGCCAAGCCCGAGGCTGGCGGAGACTGGAAAACCTGCGGCGATGATTTCGTTGACGGTCCAGTCCGGATGGCGCAGGCTTGGTCCCAGATCGAATGGACGATCGTGCCAACCGAGGACCCACCCAGCGCCGGACACTCGTGCGAGATAGCTGCCGAAGAAGGAGACGGGACTGTCCAGCGCGTACTGCCGGGCCATGGCCGCGGCAATCTCCGGCGGCGGCTGTCGACCCTCGTTCTCCATCGGATTGCCGGGAATCAGCCAGACAAGCGCGAAGGTGACCGCAAGGACGGTGGCCAGAACCAGCGGCAATTGCAGGAGCCTGCGGATGACGAGTGCGATCAAGGTGCCGCTCCGACAGGCGAATCTACGCGGCGGTGAAGCCGCCACAGCGGCTGGCTCAGCCTCGGATGTCGGGCGAGTCCACGCACCTCGGCCGGGTCATACATATAGAGCGTGACATACTGACACAGCGGGAGGATCGGCATCTCGTCCTCGACAAGCATCCGCTCAGCCTCCGAGAGAATCGCCATGCGCCGCGCCTCATCGACCTCGACGGCGGCGGACTCGAGCAGCGTGTCAAACGCGGCGGACGAAAACCCCCGGTCGTTGTTGCCGTTGCCAGTCTTGGAAAGGTCGAGAAATGTCGTCGGATCGGCGTAGTCCCCGTACCACCCGCCTCGGCCAACCATGAAGTTGCCGCGCCTGAGATCCTCCTTGGCGAACTTTCCATCCTTTGATCGCAGTTCGCACTGCACGCCGAGCCCGTCGCGCCACATCGCCGCGAGCGCGATGGCGATATTCTTGACTCGCGGATTCCCTGTCATGTAGAGCATGTCCACGACCGGGAAGGGTTCGCCGGAGGTGTCTTCCACGAGTCCATCCCCAGTGCGGTCGATCCATCCTGCCGCCGCGAATTCGGCGCGCGCCATCGCGAGGTCGTAGGACAAGCCCGTCGGGGAGGTGTATCCGGGTATCGATCCCCGCGGCACGAGCGTGGTGGCGACCGGTTCGTTCAGGCGGGTCACCCGCGATGTGAGTGTCTGCTTGTCGATGGCGAGCGCGAAGGCGCGACGGACCCGTCGGTCTGAAAATGGATTCGGTCGGCCATCGGCCAGTGTGCTGCGGCAATTGAAACTCCAGAAATCCGTTCCGAACGCGCTCAAGGCGTGAACATCGCGTCGCTCGCCCAGCGATCGATCGGGCTCGGGTAGCGACGCGAGTGCGTCGTCGACGGAAAGACCACTCTCAATGAGCCTTTCATACTGATCACGATGCCGATCGAGCCATCGTCGCGATGCCTCCGCCAGGTCGGCGCGAAAGTCCGCAGTGAGGTCGCTCACCCAGTCGATCGCCCCCGATTCGTAGGCGAGGACTGCGGTGTTCGCGTCCTCGATCGGCACGATCGAGATGCTCTGACCCGGCACCGCGTGATCCCCCCGATAGCGCGGGTTGGGCTCGAGTCTCATTCCCCGCTTGTACTTCCATTCAACCAGCTGTAGCGGGCCGTTGGTGACGATCGTCCCGGGCTTTGTCCAACCCGGGTCCCATGAGACTTGGGCTGAGTCGGGGTCGATCCGCATGAACTGTTCAAGCGTCGGCTGATGAAGCGGGCCAAGTGTCGGAAACGCGCAGAGATCGGTCCAGTATGGAACAGGGGCATTGAGATGAACGACGAGTGTGTGGAGGTCCGGTGTCGAGATGCCGACGAGTTCGTCGAACTTCCGCGTCGTTTCCTTCCAGAGTGCCTGCGCCTGCACCGAGTTGCGCTGAGGACCCTTCGCGTACTCGGCAAGCGCGTGTGTGCGCCAAGAGAAGAACTCCTGTGCGCCACGGACCGCAAAGAGGAGGCCGGCGTAGTCGGCAGCGATGTCGGGAAGCAGGAGCCGTCGCCATGACTCTTTGAAGTCATGGCTCGTCAGCGCGTCGCCCGTGGACCACTGAGCGTCGCTTCGAAGATGAAATGTCCAGGAGAGTCCGTCGGGCGAGACCTCCCATCGCGTGGCGACTCCGGGAGTCGGTTCATTAGTGTCGGCATCCGCCGAGCACAGACCTTCGTAAATGGCCCGTGCGACGCGAAGGTCCTGCATGTAACTCATGCGCTGGGCATCAAGTGTGAAGACATCGGCACTGGAGAAGACGATCTCCGCGCGCTCGGCGGAGCGATCACAGGTAGTGATCGCCAGAAGAAGGGCAACGACGAGTGCCGAAACCGCGATCCATCGCATCGTGCGCAGAGTACGCACGGCGTCGAATCCACCGGTGGAGCCGGAGTTCCTCTAGCGTGTACCCGGAGCCTTCGCAGTGCCGGCGCCGCGATCCCGGGGCGCTCCAGGCTTAGAGTCCAGTCGAGTCTTCTGCAGCGTGTCTGCAAGCCGAGCGGCCTGAGTAAACAGCGCGGGATCACCCTCGGCTGGCGGCGACTTGCCGAGATACTCCAATGCCGAGAAGGTGGGCTCCAGCGACTTCTTGAATGCTGCCATGGCTGTCGCATCGGACGCGCCGAGCTGGTCGGAGAGAACCAGCGCAAGCGATCGGTTGACGACCTGGATCATCTCTGGTGCCGCAGTTCCCTTGCGGATCTTCGCGACGAGGGCATTGATCGCACTGGCCTCGAGGACGCGCGCGGTTCCCTGTCCCTCTCGCGAGGTCCGCGCAGAAGTCGACATGACTTCAAGCGCCTGGATCTCGTAGGCGAGCACCATCCAGTCAGTCTCCTTGTCGATGTAACTGGCGATCGCCTTGACAATTGAGTCTGCTTGAGCGGTATTCAGGTCAGTACTCCTGATCGCCGGCGCGAGGCCACTGGTCGCGACCAGCCGCAATGACGGGGACTTCTGCTTCATTGGCGAGGCCTGCTCGGTCAGGGCTGTCAGCGCGTCAGGGCTGTTGAAAACCTTGATTGACTCGATCGCATTGATGCCCTGCAACGCACCTTCTGTGGCCACGACTTCCTTCAGACTCGGGAGCGCGATCGCCGCGAAGGCAGTCCGGTAGGCGGGGCTGATCTCCGGACGGGCAAAGGTCTTCACGTACATCTCCCGACCTTTGCGAACTTGGGATGGGTCATCGCTACGCAGGAGTGTCGCGGCGGCCTGAACGAACGCCGCCGCTTCCTGCTTCGAGCTCGCGTCCATGGTCGGGGACTTGAGCGACCGATCGGAGAGCGTGACGCCCGTCTGAGCTGCCGTCGTCGAGGCGACTAGCGCAGCAAAGACGGCACAGATTGGCAGTTTCTGCGGGGCCATTCGAACCAGTCATAGTAGCGGCGGGCTACACTTTGGGGATGCTGGCGAATGTCGTGATGGCGTGCCTGTGGGCACCGCAAGGCACTGCACCTCCGACGCCGCCTGCCCTGACTGCCGCAGAAGGTGGCAGAGTCAGGTTCGCCGACGCGATCCTCCGAGAGGCGGTCATGATGTTGTCGCCCACCGACATCCTCCCTATCGAGATCGAGGCAGCCATCTACATGAGCCGACGATCCGCGCTCATGTGCCCCGATAATCCTGAGCGCTGGCGGATGGTGTTGGCAATCAGCTCGCTTGCCGCGCCGATGCTTCCGAAGGCCGACGAGGTGTCACGGGAGGCGATAGCTCGGCTCTCCACGCTCTGTCCCGAGGACGAAGTGATGCGTCTCCGCAGGGTTGTAGGCGAGATTGAGCGACGCGAGACCGCCCCCGATCGAGTCAAAGCGTATGAGGCGTTCACAACACCAGAGGCACTCAAAGTCGTTGGTACGGCCGTGGGTTCGCGACTCACATACGACCTCGCCCTCCTGCAAGCGCGAATCGGCGATACCGACGCATTCGCAAGAAACCTTGAGAGGGCACTGGTGCTTTCTCCGGCGTTCCCGGCTGCTGCGGAGACTGCGGCGGGATTCATTGCCCAGCGCGTCAATGATCCGGTCGCCGAGTGCGAGCTCCTCGTTACTGCCGCCATGGCCAACCCAACCGAGGCGCGGTTGTGGAGCCGCCTCAGCGCGCAGCTCATGCAGGAGGGCGCCTCTGACGCGGCTGTCCGAGTATGCGGCCTTGCACTCGACTGCGCCAAGGCGCAGGATGCGTACATCGAAGTGATCGACCTGATGACCGGAGAGTTGGCACTGGCACTTTGGGGAGCGGGTCGGGTGCAGGACGCGCTTCGCGTCGTCGACCGCCGTCTTTCAGACAATCGGAATGCGTTCGCAGATCTTGTGGCAGCCATGAATCCAGGGCTGACAACCGAGGAGGCGGCGACAGTTCATGGTCCGGTGTCGACGCTGCTCAAGACGATTGAGGCGACCTTGCGTACGGTCACGCAAGACGCGGACCGGGCCCGTGCCGTCACCGAGGTCGTATCGACCGTGGTGGATAGGCAGCAGTCCGAGGCGCGACTCAAGCAGCAACGGCAGACCCGCGGGCTCGCAACCCAGGACGATCTCGGTGCAGCCGCCAGAAACTACGCCGACCTTCTCGACGCCGCGACCACCGCAGCGCTTCTTGGCGGCGACAAGAAGACTATCGATCAAGCCCTAACTGAAGCGAAGAACCTGGGCCGAGGTGATGACACGGCAGAGCAGTTCGAGGCGTGGAGCGCGCTCAATTCCGGCCTTGGTCCCGAAGCGCGTGATCGATTTGCAAAGGTCCGCTCCCAGTCGCCGGCGATCCTGTTTGGAGCGGCCAAGGCCCTTGCAGTCGCCGGCGACCCGAAGGGCGCGGCTCGTCAGTATCTCGCGTTGGCCGTGGCGCAACGAGGCACCGTCATCGGTCTTCTGGCAGCGCATGAACTCCGATCCATCATCGGCCAGCCGCTCCCGCCGTCGGAGTTCGTCGCTCGGCTCGATGGCGTAGTGGCCTCGATCCCTTCGCTGATGGAACGGTACCTCACACATGAGCTTCCAGTGATGACTCTGGCAGTCGATCCGGAACACCGCACGACGAAGCCGTTCGATCCGATCTGGTACACGCTGACGCTGAGGAATGTGAGCCACATGACGCTGGCGGTCACGCCGCAGGGGCCTATCAAGGAGCATGTTCTCCTCCAGCCGCGAGTCCTCATGCCTGGAGCGCTGGTCATCGATCGGATGACTCCCGACATTATCCCGTTCGATCGCGCGATCGAATTGAGTCCAGGCGAGTCGATGTCAATGAGGTGGAACTTTGGATGGACCGGCGTGGGGTACCGGGCCGCGCTTAGGCCAGTGGGCGGAGCCATTGTCGAGTTCCGTGGGGCCGCGAACTTCGTGGGAGGAGTCGGACTTTTCAAGGTCGGTCCATTCGGGGTCGAACCCGACCCTCAAGGCGTGGAAATCGAGGGAGTTCGCGTGACTCCCGAATGGGTCGCTGCAGCGATCGCGTCCGCATCGAGCGCTGCCACCGACGAGGACATGGTGAACCTCGTGCTCCTGGCCTTCGCGCTCAGAGACAAGCTCATCGCCGAAGAGTCGATCCAGCCGGCCTGGCAGGCGATCTCAGAGGGCTATGGAAAACTTCCTGTGGACGCGCAGTCGTGGGTCGTGATGACTACGCCGACCGGACTCGCGGAGATGTCGGGAGTCCTGACCCAAGTTCGAGCCACGACCTCAGGGGATGTGCGCGCCTCGTATCTCCTGAACTACTGCAAAACGACGGATGACCCCCAGCTGGCGGCGGCGGTGCGCAGCGGCGACGAGTTTGGGATGTTCGCGGCACTTGTTGTCCAGGCGAGGTTTCTGCGAGAGGCGGCGCGCGCCGAGGAGAAAATGCGAGGCGCGAAGCAGGAGTCGGTCGGCGGAACTCGGGACGCCGCGAATCAGGTGGGCAAGGAGGGTTCGGGCGGATCCGGCAGTCAAAAATGAGAGCCACGGGCTCATCCGCTAGCGCGCCTCACAGGCGATTCGTACGGATTCTCGGGTTCATACTCGGCATCCTGCTAGTCGTGGCTGCGCTCGCGGCGATCGTCCGCAGCGCACCGGCGATCGAGCACCTGAAGACCGCGCTCGCACAGCCGGCGTGGCAGTGCGTCGCGGCCGCACTTGTGGCCGCGCTCGCCAATGTCGTTCTGTCGGGCGGCCTCTTCTATGCGCTGATGCGTCGGCATGGAATCGTCGGGTTCCTCCAGATGCAGCGGCTCGTGGCGGCATCGACGCTTCTCAATTACGCACCGCTGCGCCCCGGACTGGTGGGGAGGATCGCGTACCAGCAGGCGGTGTGCGGGATTCCGGTGCGGCGCTCGGTGCTGGCCGTCGTCGAAGCCGCAGCGATCTGCGGGTGGTCCATCGTGTGGCTCGCACTTTCGGCCGTGTGCGTCGGGTGGCTGGGCTCGCGGCAGATCGGCTCAGTGATGCTCGGAGCACCCATTCTCCTCGGCCTCGCGTGTGTCGTTCGGGGTGACCCTTGGTGGAAGGCCTATGCGGAGGCAGCATTCTGGCGGTGGCTGGATGCGCTTGCGTGGATCGTCCGTTACTGGGCAGTCTTTTCGCTCGTCGGGGTCGAACTCTCACTGGAGGGCGCCGCCACCGCGGCGTGCATCGGACTCCTTGCGGGAATGGTTCCGTTTGTCGGGAGCGGCCTGGGGATTCGCGAGTGGGCGATTGGGTTGGCCGGGCCCGCGCTCGCTGCGTGGCCGACGGACATGGGACTTGCGGCCGATCTCATCAACCGCGCGGTAGACCTTGTCATCGTCGTGCCGCTCGGGCTGGTGTCACTCCCGCGGTGTCTGCAGGAGTTGCGCACCTTTGCGCGGGTCAAGGCCACTCCGGCTCGCGCGCAGTAGGATCGAATCATGAACACAGCGGCCGTCGCGCAACGCATTTCTTCGGTGGCACTGCTTCGTGGGTCCTTTCACGCTCCGCAGCGGGCGCACGAGTTCCTACTACCTCGACAAGTATCTGTTCAGCACGCAGCCTGATGTCCTCAAGGCACTCGGCGAGATGTTTGCGGTGCGCATTCCGGCAGGCACAACCCGCCTCGCAGGCGCGGAGCTCGGTGGGATCCCGCTGGTGAGTTCAGCCAGCATCGCCAGCGGAATCCCGTGCCGAAGCTACTTCGCCCGCGGGCCAAGAAGCACCAGTCGGCGCAGGTCATCCACCGTCCGACCGACCTGAGACCTGAACTCCTTCGCATCCTCGGAATGGGGGTCTGCACTGCGGATTCGCTCGATCACGATCACCCCGACGCAGGACTCAAACACTCCGAGGAAACCCGCCAGCAGCACGGTCTGTGTGCGCTTCGGGCTCGTCCGAGTCAGTGGGGGCTCGGGCGGTTGGATGATCTCGATGGCCTCCCGGCTCTCCTGCTCTTCAATCTTGGCAAGTTCGAACTGTTTCATGAGCGTGACGAAGACCTCTTCCTGTACTCGCACGGCTCGCGAGAGTTTGTCATGCTCAGCGTGAAGGCTTGGCGTCGCTATCTTTCGGTTCCGCGACGAGAACAGGGCAAGAGCGTCGGTGGCCTTCTGTAGGAGTTCGTCAGCCCCCTTGAGCTGACCGGCGACAAACTCGCGGTTCTGCTTTGCCTTTGAGCCGCGCACATCGAAATTGTGCTTCTGAATCTGGGCGAGAACCTCCTGTGCAATGGCGGCGGCAAGCGTGGGCGAACCCGCCACGACGCTCAGGGTGACGAGTCGAGGCGCGTTGGGCGCACAAGTCGTCTTCGATGCCACGATCGTCACGGACTTCGATAGCGACTCTGCGGCCCTGAGTGTCTGTTCGCGGGGCGTCTTGCCGATTGCCTCCATGATCTCAAACAGTGGCCGCTTCCCGGTAGGCCCATCGTCGAAGGGATGGGCGGCGAGCGTCGAAAGGAACGCCTGACTCTGCACGAGCGCGATGTAGTAATCGGACGAGGATGCGCCATCGGTATGACTCTCAATCGATGCACCGCCGACCATCTCACTCATGCGACCAATGATCCCCGCGGACTGCGTCGGGAGGAACTTCGCGGTCGAGGTCCAACTCTCCGAAGCGACCAGCGCAAACACCACACCGAGGGTGAGGGCAAGCACAGTCAGCCCCACGATCCACCAACGGTGTTTCAGCAGCACATTGACGAGTGCCAGAAGTCGGATGGGGTCTGGTTCGCGCAGGGTGTCATCGGAATCGGGCGGCGGCTGAGTCGTCTCCATCACTTCGCCTCGGAGGTGGGACGGGCCGTCACGACGACGATGCTGCCTGGCGGCACGATCGGATTGAACGCCACGCCCTTCTCACTCGCCACCAGCAGACCGTCCGGGTGAATCACGACGATCTTGTCGAGGTCCGCCTGCGCCGTGAATCCGCCGCAGAGCGCGATGTAGTACCCGAGCGTTGCGTCGTCCGTGAACTGGACGATCGCGGGCTTGGCGACCGATCCCTTGATCTCGACCGTTCGCATCCGTTCACTCTCGCGCTGCAGAGGTACTTCGACGACGCTGCCAGCTACGAGGACAGGATTCTCGTCCTCGCCGACAAGTCGCGTTGCGCCGCTGGGCGCCTGCACCGTCACTCTGGTCAGGTCGGCTTTGATCAGCAGACCGCCGCAGAGGGCAATGGCATCGGAGAGGAGCATCCCCTCGCGGAATTGGAGGACAAGTGGGCGCTTCACAGCGCCGGTTACCCCCACTGAGCCGGGGTTCTCTGGAATGAAGAGGCGGTCACCATCGAGCAGGAGCAGGTCTTCTGGTCCTGCTGGCGAAGCGAGTGCCGCTGGCAGGTCGATCGTCAATATCGTCGCCTCGGACTGTTCTGACTCATTGATGAGGCCAAGATCTGCGCCTCGTCGCAGCACAGCTCCCAGGGGATACGCATTGACCGCAAGTCCACCCCCAAGCGTTACGAGTTCCGAGATCCGTGTCCCCGTGCGGCTGAGCGGGTAGCTGCCCGGGTAGATGACTTGACCTCCGAGTGTCGCCACCGACAGGGGATCCCATCCGACCTGATGGCGGACTGTGACTCGGTCATCGACGAAGAGCGGCGTTCGCATTGGACTCGTGGTGCCCGACGGACCAATCGCCACCACGATGGTCGCCGTCAGGTCAGACTCTGTTCCGCCACCGGTCCGCCGTGCGATCACCGCCTCGGGTCTGACCGCCTGCGGGACGAGCCCTCCAGCCATCACTACGAGATCCTCCAAAGTGATCCCCTGCGAGAACGGGAATGTTCCTCCCTTGCGCACAAGCCCTTCGACTCGCACTGTTGCCGCGGTCGTCAAGTCCTCGAACGAGTAGACCCGTACTTCGTCGCCGTCCTCAAGCGGCATGTTTGTGCTCGCATCCTTTCTGAGGAGAGCGCCGAGGTCAAAGGCGATGAGCCGTGTACGGATCGTGCCCGGGACTCTTCGCGTGATATGCGCAAGATCCATGTATGTGCCATTGGCGAAGGCGGAGTCCTGGAAGCCGCCGCGCGTGAAGATCAGGTCGTACAAGGTCATTCCCGTGGCGAGCACTGTCGATCCCGTTTCCTTGACATGTCCGCTCAGCGTCACGCTCTTGTCATTGCCGCCCATCCCCCAACCTGACTGGACTAGAACCTCATCCATCTCGCGCAGAGGGAAGTCAAGTTCGCTGGTCGCCGTGCGGACGATATCTCCCGACGGGTCCTTCTCATAGAGCCCGGCAAGCGGGAAAATTGTCAGACTCTTCGTGAAGTCATCCTCGGTGCGGATGAGATCAGCGCGCTCGAGGTACGCATGCTCACGGAGCCCTTCACCCTTGGCAATCAGGCCCGAGAGCTGCATTCCTGGGGTCCACTCGTAAGTTCCCG
The DNA here is from genome assembly GCA_009691915.1 of Phycisphaerales bacterium. Lineage (GTDB taxonomy): Bacteria > Planctomycetota > Phycisphaerae > Phycisphaerales > SM1A02 > F1-60-MAGs104. The sequence goes on along the minus strand of SIAD01000015.1, from coordinate 30,092 downwards.
GCCTCGTGATCCCCTCACCGCGGATCGACACTATCGGCTTCCTCACCTGGACGCTCTTCCCGATCGTCAGGAGATCCTTGTCGGCGAGCGGGAAGTTTCCTTCGGGCTTGCCGAGGATCGCCTCAAGGTCAAGGTCGAGGAATGTCTCACCGACACTTGGGATGATCCGTCGCAACTGCGCCTGCTTGAGGTACGCGTCAGGCGTCGTTCCGCCCGCCAGCGCCAGAAGTTCTCGCATGCCCTCGCTCCCCACAAGCTCGTAGCTCGTCGGTCGACGCACCTCGCCGCTCACCCTCACTGACTTGTTCTTGAGCGGCACGATGACATAGTCGCCGGGCTGGAGCCGGATCTCCTTGAAGTCGATCTCGCCGGTTTGGAGGAAGCGGTAGAGGTCGACGGTATCGACCTTGCCGTCGTTTCGGCGGATCTTTACTTCACGCAGCGTTCCCGTCGCCCGAACGCCTCCAGCATTGGTGAGCACATTGATGACATTCGCTACCGCCGCACTCACCGCGTGGGCCCCGGGCTTGTTGACTTCGCCAACCACATACACAAGGAGCGGTTGGATCTTTCCAAGGCGGACATCGACGAAGGCAGTGGACTTGGACTCATCCAACGAATTGATGTACCCCGCGTAGATCTGCGACAACGCCCGAACGACCAGTGGCTGCAACTCCCGCAGGGTCACTCCGTTGGTCTGGATTCGTCCGGCGTCTTCTGGAAGTTCTAGAAACCCCTGATCGCTCACCACAAGGTTCAGCGTTTCACTCATGGCCCCCCAGATCGAAATCACGACCTCGTCGCGGGGGCTCAGGAGATACTGGTCATCGATCGGCCCGCCTGTGATCGCCCCAGAGGACGACTGGAATGCGTCGTATCCGAACGCATCCACCTCCGGGATCGGCGGTGCTGGGACCGTCGCGGCAGCCGGCACCGTCGCGGCAGCCGGCACCGTCGCGGCAGCCGGCACCGTCGCGGCAGCCGGCACCGTCGCGGCAGCCTGTGGCTCGGGCGGGGGAGGGGCTATTGGCTTCGACTCGACATCCGGCCCCAACAGTGCAATGACGAGTGCAGCAACAAGAGTGTTCATGGGATTTGTCGCCTCCACGGGCGTGCGGCGCGGTGGCATCCTAGCGGTAACGCCATTGCCTCCGCCTCCAACTCACCACACCTGGCCAATGATCTCATCGATCGTCCGGCAGCGCGTCTCGCCGATCAGCCGACGCAGTTTCGATAGGTCGGGCGTCCGCCGTTCCATGTCCTCGAATCCGCGTCCGTACGCTGTCGCGTAGGGAATGTGCCGAACCTTGACCGAGGCCCGCGCCCTCGCAATGACCCGCGAGGCGAGATCATTGATGCTGAGTTCCCGGTCGCCCCCAACATTTACGACCTGACCGACTGCAGCTGGCGCCTCCATCAGCCGCAGGATCGCCTCGACCGTGTCTGTCACATAGTTGAAGCACCGCGTCTGCGTCCCGTCGCCGTGCACAACGAGGTCGCGCCCCTCGCGCGCGGCCTTCACGAACGCGGGTAGAACCATCCCGTAGTTGGCGCTCTGTCTAGATCCGACCGTGTTGAACAGCCGGACGATCACCACCTCGAGCCCCCGTTCATCGCGATAGGCGAGCGCAAGGAACTCGTCGATCGCCTTGGTGCAGGCATAGGACCATCGCCTCGTGCTCGTCGAGCCAAGACGCCAGTCATCGTCTTCAGCCAGCGGTCGCGCCTGCGATTCCCCCATCTTTCCATACACCTCGGAGCTGCTGGCGATGAGTACGCGGGCCTTCGTCGCCGCGCACGCCTCTAGAACATTCTCCGTTCCGCGCGTGTTCGTGACAATTGTCGAGATCGCCCGCTCCATGACCAGTTTCACGCCGACCGCAGCGGCGAGGTGATAGACCCGGTCCATGCCCGCTACGGCCCCTTCGACCGTCCGTTCGTTGAGGATGTCCCCCTCAATCAACTGGAACCGCGGATGATCGGCGATCGTCTCCAGATTGGCGCGCGCGCCGGTGGACAGGTTGTCAAGCGCGACGACCTCGTCTCCGCGCGCCACAAGTGCCTCACACAGATGGCTGCCGATGAACCCCGCGCCACCAGTTACCAGAGATTTCAGCGCCATCGTGCGCGAAAGGTACCCATGACCACCAGCGACAACACGGGATACGCGACGACAAAGAGTGCCATCGCCACGCGCGAGAAGAGTCGTTCCGGGCTCCAGAGCGCGGCGACTGCGACAACTGAGAGCGCACTGCCCGCAAGGGTCGCCGCCAGCGAGACTCCGACCTCGCGCCACGAAGCGCGGCGCCACCGCCTCCAGTAGGTTCCGGCCAAGGAGTTGGCGCTCACGCAGCAGGCGATCACCACCGGCAGGCTCCAGCCGACCGAGTTGGTGAGTTCAGGAGGAATCGTCCACTCCCAGCGTACGAGATACCCAAGGTTCATCGCCGCCGCGATGAGCGCGACATCTATGGCCACTTTGACGAACGGCTCGTAGGCCTCTCGACGGTGCGCCGTGTCGGCGCGCGCGAGACGCGCGGCATTGTCCATGCCAATTGCCATGCGCATCAGACTCCCCGCCAACCCAAGGAGCCCGAGGACAAGCACCCCGAGGGCCACCGCCATTGCGACCGTTCCCAACGCCGACAGTGTCGCCACCGTAGCCGCAATCGCGCTCGTCGTCGCGACCGCCGCGACGATTCCGCGCCCCGTCCATCCTCTCTGAGCGAGTCGGTGCGTCGTGTGATCGCGCCCACCGGTCATCGGACTCTGTCCTTTCCTCACTCGAGTGATCGAGACGACCACCAGGTCAGTGAGCGGCGCGAAGCCGAAGCCAACGGCCGCAAGCGCGGTCGCCATCCACCCCTGCGCCATGGACAGCGTGCCGCTGCCCGGGTCAATGGGCCTCGCCCACACCAAGGCCAGCGCCGCGATCAGGAATCCAAGCATCAGGGATCCGCTGTCTCCCATGAAGACCTTCGCACGCGGCAGGTTTTGCGCGAGAAATCCTGCAGTCGCCCCTGCCCCAGCAAGCGCCACGACCGCGACAAACGAACCAGGCGCCGCCACGGAGGATGCCACACCGATCCCCAGAAGCGCAATCGTCGACGCACTTGCCGCGACACCATCCATGTTGTCGAGCATGTTGACGGCGTTCATCATCGCCACGATCCACACGACGCCCACGGCGGTGTCGACGGCGGGGTTCCCGATGATCTCGACGCCACCGCACGCCCACAGGAATGCGCAGGCGCATCCAACCTGCGCAGCGAGTTTCGTCGCGGCTCGGAAGTGAACGATGTCATCCAAGAGCCCGATCCCCGCGCTCAACACGGCTCCGGCGACTACGGCGAGGGCGAGGTCGCCGTTGGCGCTGGTCGCGTCACGGAATCCCTCGAACAGACCGCGGCCAAATCCGATTCCAATCAGGAGACCCCCGATGATCCCCACTCCGCCGAAGAGGGCGGTGGCCTCGGAATGCCAACGATCCGCTCGAACCGGGGCCGTCCACCCGCGCCGTGCGGCAATCCGCCGCGTGATCCGAACAAGTATCCACGACACCGCAGCGCACACCAGTGCCACGATCGCTCCATCGCGCAGCGGCCAATCCATCACCTTTCGATGCTACAAGTCCACTCTCCTCAGAGCGCGTTAACCCGGACTTCGTGGGCTCCCAGAGAGCGATCAGGGCTCGTCGGCGGGACCGAGGATCTGGTAGCCCGCGTCAAACTCGCCAATGACGCGCGCGTAGTCGACGCGGATCGCTCCCCGCCCGGCCGGCAGCGTGTCGTACGGCTCGAACCGGATGGTGAGAACCAGCACGGTTCCGTCGCTCTTGGAAAACAGGACGCCATTGCCACCCTGCGCAAAGTTCGCAGCCGGGTCGATGCGCCATCCTCCAAGTCCCGAGTCCCAGGCCGTGCCGAATCGCAGGCTGCCATCGGAGTTGAAGAACTGGAGTTGGAGTACTCCGCCATCGTCCTCCCACATGAAGTCGGTGGACCCGTCCCGGTCGAGATCCTGCGCAGAGGCAAAGGTGTAGCTCGCGTCAGGCGCCTTGATCTCCTTCAGCGTCGCGCCAGCGCTGCTGGGCTGGACTTGGAACATCCGTCCATCCGTCGCGTCGCGCACCAGTAGGTCGGGATTCTCATCTGCGGTCATCTGCGCCATCCGGAAGGTCCAGTCCCCTTCACCAAGCGTCCAGTCGATGTTGCTCGACACCGCGCCACCCTGAACGACCCAAAAGACGGCGCTCGTGCCGTCGGCTCGAAGGAATGCGGGGCCGTCAAATCCACCATTGATCCAGTCGCTGATTCCCATGAATCGATCGCCGACCGTAGTCGTGCCGATCGTCACAATATCCTGGATCGTCTTGCCGACGCGGATCATCGCCTTCACTTTCCGTGTTGCAGGGACATGGAAGAGGATGTCCGAAGAGCCATCGCCGTTCACATCGCCGAGCCCGAGCACTTCCCAGGTTGGGTCGAAGGATGCCAGGAAGTGCTTTGACTTTCCGTTGGTCTCCAACTGCCCATTGCCATCGGTGAAGATGATCATGAGGCGCGAGTTCGCGCGGTCGACCGCGATCACGGATGCTCGCACCACTCCCCACTCTTCGATCGTCGGCATCGCGGGAGTCGCAGCGCTACTGCCGCCGAATGTGCCAGGCGTCGGCGTGATGCCGCCTGGCGGAGTTTGCGTGGTTGTCGTTCCGGGCGGGTGGCCGCCGGCGCCAGGCGCAGCAGGAGTCGCAGGTGTGCCTTCGGGCGCGGGGACCGGCAGTGCATCCGCGCTGTACTCCCACGCGAACATGCGGTTGACGATCAGAGTCGGTGTCGCGTTGTTCCTGCTTCCAAGGACCGCCTTCAGTCCATCGCGGCTCACGGCGGTCTGTTCTCCGACCGCTTGGCTCGTTCCCGCATTTGGCGTCCAGAGATCAACGATCTCCAGCGGCCAGTCTCCGACACCTCGCTGAAACCAGAATCCCGCTCCCGCATTCACGAGGGTCGTTTCGTATCCGGGAGCGCCGACGAACAGTTGGTCGCCGCCATCGGCCAGAGCCACGGAGAATCCGAAGGCGTTGCTGCCATTGGCCTCGCGCGCGAACACCTCCGCCTCCTGAACCCACTGCAGTCCGTTGTGCCGGTAGAGGTACGCGGATCCGTTGTTGGTGCTTGTGGTCCCGTCGGAATCAGCACGATCGGTGCCTGGAGCCCCAACGGCGACAGTCGAGCCCACAATCGACACAGAACTCCCGAAGCCATCATCCTTCGCGGCGTTCTCTGGAAGCAGGGTCGCTTCCGGAGCGGCCGGCCAGACCCCATTGCCTGCGCGTCGATAGATATACGCGGATCCAGCGTTGATGAGATCGTCTGAGTCGGCCAGCTGCGCGCCGACGACCAGCAGCGATCCGTCAATAGCCAGTTTTGTGCCGAAGTTGTCCTGACCGACGACATCATCGTTGAGAAGGATCGGCTTCTGCGTGAATGCGGTCCCTGATCCTTCGAAGAGATAGACGCCTCCCTGGTTCGCAGCGCCTCGGAACGGACTGCCTACGGCGATGCGGGTGTCATTGGCAGCGACGACATCAACCGCCACCGACCCGCCGAAGTACCCGATTATCTCGGGATCGGATGGCTTGAGGATCGTGTTCGCCGCGCGGAATGTCAGTTGCTCGCCCTCTTCGCCGGCGGTCACTTCGAAACCCCAGAGTCCGTCGCCATCCGGGGCGGGTGCGCTTCGTTGGAACACATACACACGACCCTCGAACGCCTGGCCCCCCGGCGGTGAAACGATGGGAGCACCAACGACAATCGTGTCGCCGCTGATGGCCACAGACCAACCGAATAACGAGAGGGATGGCGCCGTGACTGACGCGAGGTTCGCGCTGTAGGCAGCGGGGCGCTCAATCTTCTGGATGTGCGTCCAGTCTCCGGCGTTGTTCAGTGTGTAGATATGGATCGCACCCACCGCGGCCGCACCACCCACCGTGGTATCGGATGCGCCGACCACAAGAATGGTGCCGGTCTCGTTCATCGCGCAGGCACTGCCGTATCCATCACTGGCCGTTGCCGGGACCGCCCGCAGAATGTCAGCAGGAACCTGCCAACCCGCCGCATCGGCACCGACACCAAGACTGGACTGACCGCCTCGCGAGTCCCGGCCAGCGCTCGCCTCTCGCCCCGCAGCGATAGAACGATCCTTCGCTTGCTGTGCGAACGATTGAGAGCTCGCGACGAGCGCGAGTGCCACCACCACCGAGAGTCGATTGATTGACATCATCTTCCTTTGGATACGCCTTGATCGAAGCGTCGGTTCAGGCCGCGTCCTCTGCATTATACGCGAGTCGGGATGCTGGGATTGCAGCAGAAAGCAGCGTTCCCGGTCCAAAGGGGACACTCGAAATCTCGAGCGCACCCCCCAGAGATTGGGCGGTCGCCGACGAAAGCCCCATCGCCGCGGTCGCAATCTCGCCAGACCACTCCCCAACCGAGTCGAGCACATGAAGCCGCAACCAGCCCCCATCCAATCGCACACAGAGCGCGATCTCCGCGGATTCTGCGCCGTAATCGCCGTGCGCCGAGGCGCGCGCCCGTGCATCGACTGCGCGCCTGAGCATCCCATAGAGGATCGTCCCAACCGGCCCACCAGGGAGGATCGCCGCCATCGGATCGATTTCGACACGAATTCTGGCATCCGCAGCTTCGGTTCGCGAGAGCATCGACCTCACGACCCCAAGCACTTCGCGCGCCACATTCGATGCGGCGTCGGCGCGGTCGGCGAAATCTCGACACTCGCCAGCGCGTCCCACGCAGGACACGCGTTCGCTCGGGTCCGCATCGAGGTCGGCGCAGAATCCCTGATCGCCTCCCTCCTCCCGCGTTCCCAAACGCATCCGCGACGCCCATCCGACAACCCGAACGGTGTGTGACCCTGCTGCGCTTCCCAGATCCCGTGCTTCCATGTGCCTCCTCCTTCTGGAAGGAAGGTCCAATATCACTCCCCCCTCGGCAAGCGACTCATGGAAGAAACGACAGAATCTCCTAGACCGGGACTCGGGCGTCGGCGGGGAGGGTCTCGAGGGCGTTCTGGATGATGGAATCAGGGTTGACTCCTTCGGCCTCCCCTTCGAAGTTCAGGAGGACGCGATGCCGCAGCGCAGGAAGAGCGCACTTCTTTATGTCGTCGACCGAGACACTGCCCCGTCCATCCAGCAGCGCGTGCACCTTGGCACCAAGCGCTAGAGTCTGCGCCGCGCGCGGGCTCGCGCCGAACCGCAGGTACCGATTGGTCAGCGGTGTCGCGAACTGTCCCTGGGGATGGGTCGAGAGCACGAGCCGCACCGCGTAGTCCTGCACATGCGGCGCAATGCGCACATGGCGAACGAGCTTCTGATGGGAGAGTGTCGTCGGCCCATCGAGAACCCGCTCGATCGCCGGAGGGTCGCCGGCCGTCGTCCGATTCAGAATCTCGGCGAGGTCCTCGCGCGTCGAGTACCCGACCTGAAGCTTGAAGAAGAACCGATCGAGCTGCGCCTCGGGCAGGGGATAAGTCCCTTCCTGCTCGATCGGGTTCTGAGTCGCCATCACTAGGAACGGCTTGTCCAGCACATGGGTCACGCCGCCGACCGTGACACTTCGCTCCTGCATCGCTTCCAGCAGCGACGACTGAGTCTTCGGCGTCGCGCGATTGATTTCGTCGGCCAAGAGAATCTGCGTGAACACCGGACCCTTGCGGAACTGAAAGTCCCTGCCAGTGGCACTCTCGACGACGATCGTCGTGCCTGTGACATCCGCCGGCATGAGGTCAGGCGTGAATTGGATGCGATTGAAATTTAGCGACAGCGCCTGAGAGAGCGATCGAACCAGCAGGGTCTTGCCCAAGCCCGGCACTCCCTCGATGAGCGCGTGGCCGTTGGCGAAGAGCGCTACGAGGACCCCATCAACGACTTCCTTGTGGCCCACGACAGCCTTCTGAACTTCTGTGCGCACCCGATTGAAATCTCTCTGGAAGCGGACCGCGTGCTGCTCAATCGTTGCGTTCTGCGACTCCGCCATGGTGGCATCCTAGTGGTGTCGCGCGTGGTTAGACTCCGTTGGTCGGTGAAGTTCGCCGATGCGTTTCGAGTTGGAGGATTGCGGTGCAATCCCGCAGCGATCGCGTCACCGTGAATGCCGCCAGGGCCCATCCCAAGGAAAACCCATGTCCCTTCCAACATTCGTCGTGAGCGTTCGCTCGGCAGTGTTCGCCAGTTCAGTCTCCGCATCGATTGCCGGGGCATCGCACGGCGCGCTCATCGCCACTTATGAGATCGGCACCGGTCCCAGCGCCGCGTCTGTGCAGATCGACCAGGAGGACGGCGATGGATATCTCTTCAACATCCACTGGGATGGCTCGGCGTATTCGAGTTGGAACACTCTGGTCGACATCGATGCCGCCCTCGGCAATCTCTCGCTCCAGTACGACACCTACTCGTGGGGGATCCTTCTCACTGGCGTGTCAATCGACGGCGACAGCGACTACGGAACCGGCGACCTCTGGCCGATCAAGAACTACTGGCACTTCTGGGTGCGCGACAGCGGGTCCTGGGAGTGGGCGATGTTCGGCGCGACCGACCGTGCGCTCTTCAGCGGCGCCCACGATGCGTGGGTGTTCGGCTCTCCGAGCGCGCCACAATCGATCCCCGCCCCCGGCGCCGCCGGGTTCACGCTGGCTTCGGCTGGAGCTTGTCGAGCACTCCGTCGACGAGTCCGTACGACAGCATCTCGGGTGCGCTGAGCCACTTGTTCCGCTCACAGTCGTCGGCGATGCGTTCTCGTGTTTGACCCGTCTGCGCCGCGTAGATTCCGTAGATCTGGTCGCGCAGTCTGAGGATGTGCCTAGCCTCGATCTCGAGATCCGTGGCCTGCCCTTCCAGCACGCCGCCAAGGAGTGGCTGGTGCATCAGGTTCTCGGCGTTGGGCAGCGCGAACCGTCGCCCCTTGGTTCCACAGCACGCGATGACGCTGCCCATGCTTGCGGCCTGTCCGATGATGTAGGTCGCCACAGGGCAGGGGATGAATCGAATGGTGTCCACGATTCCCAGCCCTGCGGTCACGCTGCCGCCGGGGCAGTTCACATACAGCGACAGTTCCGCTTTTGGATTGTCATTGGCCAGAAAGAGCAGCTGGGCGACGACCAGGTTGGCCATCGCGTCGGAGACCTGCCCGCCGACGAAGATGACTCGGTCGTTGAGGAGGCGGGAATAGATGTCATACGCGCGCTCGCCGCGGCCAGTTTTTTCGATGACGATGGGGATGATGCTCATGGTTCGGTCCTTGGGTTCAATCCTTAGGTTCAATACTTGCAGAGTGCGGGGACGGGCAGTCGGTCAATGACCCGGTCGATGAGGCCGTAGGCGAGCATCTCGGGAGCGTTGAGCCACAGGTCACGGTCGCAGTCGCGGCCGATCTGCTCGACACTCTTGCCAGTCGCCTCGGAATAGAGCAGGTTGCATTGCTCCTCAAGGCGCAGCATGTGTCGCGCCTCGATTTCGAGATCAGTGGCCTGGCCCTCGATCAAGTCGAGGTACCGCCCCTGATGCATCAGGTTCCACGCGTGCGGCAGCGCGAATCGTTGTCCCTTCGTGCCGCAGCAGGCGATCACGCTCATCATGCTTGGCGCGCTGCCGACGATGTAGGTTGCCAGCGGATACGGCATCACGCGCATCGTGTCGATGATCGCCAGTCCGTCGCTGACGCTGCCACCCTCGCCATTGATGTAGATGCTCGCGGGCGCGGTCGAATCGGTGTGCGCCAGATACAGCAGCTGCGCCACGATCGCATTAGCCATCTCCGACTCGACTTCCCCCGAGCACATCACGATGCGGTCAGCCAGCAATCGCGAGACGATGTCGTACTCGCGCTCCGTGCGACCGGTCGAGTCAATCACATGGGGCACCAGGATCGGGTCGTCTTCGAGCAGGGTCATTGGCATCACAGGCAGAAATGGTCGCTGCGCGTCCGGATCTACTTCTTGCTCTTGTCGGGGAACGAGGCAACCTCGTCGACGAGCCCGTACGCCTTCGCTTCAGGCGCGTCGAAGTACTTGTCGCGTTCGCCGTCCTTGGCCACCTGCTCGAAGGTCTGCTTGCAGTGTCGTGCGATGATCTCGTTGAGAAGTCGCTTGGTCTTGATGATCTGGTCGGCTTGAATCTGGATGTCCGTGGTCTGACCGGTTACCCCGCCATAGGGCTGATGGATCATCACCTTCGCGTGCGGCAGAATCGTCCGCTTTCCGGGATGGCCGCTGCAGAGGAGCACCGCGCCGCCCGAGTAGGCGCGTCCGATGCAGGTTGTCGCGACCTCGCTGCTGATGAATTGCATCGTGTCGTAGATCGCCAGCGTGTCATCCACCGCACCCCCGGGGCTGTTGATATAGAAGTTGATGTCCTGTCCGCGCTTCTGGCTCTCGAGCCACAGCATCTGCATCATCACTCGTGCGGACGAGGCATGATTGATCTCTCCCACGAGGAACACCACGCGATTCTCAAGCAGCAGCTCGTCAATGGTCATCTCGCGTGTGCGCTGGTAGTTCGAGGACAGCCTCGGGCTGATGGGAACTCCCGCGGCGGAAAGCGTCTCCCCCGTTGCGGGCATCTCGCCCAGCGCGCCGAGGCCGTACGGATCGGTTGGAGTCTGCATAGGGGGCGCAAGGATAGGGTGAATGCCCATCGCGGTGCGCCGTACGATGCCGCTGTGACCGCGCACGGCCCACGCGCAGAGCATCGGATCGTGCTCCTCCACGGGAAGGACTCGTTCCTGCGCCTTGAGTGGACGCGTCGGCTTCGGGAGGCACTCGAGGAGAAGCACGGCGCCGTTGACGAGTTCACCTTCGATGGCACTACGGCTCAGTTGGCAGTCGTGCTCGATGAACTTCGCTCATACGGACTGATGGCATCGCACAAACTCGTGACTCTCGACAGCGCCGATGCGTTCTTCGCGGTCGAGGAGCGCCGGCGCGCAATGGAGCGGTACGCCGACGCCCCTATGAAGGAGGCCACTTTATTACTGCGAACGCAGAATTGGCGACCTGGAAACTTCGACAAGTTGGTGGCGAAGGTCGGGATTGCGCTCAAGTGCGAGGCGCCTGGTCCAGCCGAAGCCGTCAAGTGGTGCATCGGGCGAAGCGAGAAGCAGCACAGAGTTCCAATCGACTCGGCGGCCGCGGCGATTCTGGTGGATATGGTCGGAACTGATCTGGCGCGGCTCGACTCGGAACTCGGGAAACTCGCCGTGGCGGTCGGGGTATCCGGGAGAGCCGCAATCGATCGGGGCACGGTTATAGACCTTGTCGGTGCCAGTCGCGAGGAGCAGGCATGGGAGATCCAGGAAGCCATTCTGACGGGAATTCCGAGGGAAACAGCGGCAAAAGTAGTGGACCTTCTGCGGGTGTCACGGGCTCCCGAGGTGATGATCAGCTGGTCGGCGATCGACTTGGCGCGCAAGATCCACGCGGCTGCATGCCTTGCGCAATCCGGCGCAAGTGACGGACAGATATCCAAGGAACTGCGCCTCTGGGGCGCCTCGACAGGCGTAATCCTCTCCCGCGCTAGGCGGCTCGGAGTGGCCAGAGCTGCTGCGTCTCTCCACGCTGCGATCCAAGGCGACTTCCGAATGAAGTCTGGCAGCGCACCAGATTCAGAGCGGGCCCTCGTGGGTATCTGCGTCGAATTGGCGGGGTCGATGAGTGACAAGTAATGCACAATGGCGTCAATTTTCGGGCCAATAACCGTGTTTTTGCCCTGCCGCAAGCGTTTTTTTGGCAAAACATGGCAGCCTGCCCATGGCTGCCAGCTCAACGGTTGGACAGATCCGTGGGACCCCCCTATAGTCGCGCTTTCAGATTTCGCCCAGAAATGGTCGATACCTGAAAAGTCCAGGTCGGTCCTCGTCATCGTGGCGGGGGCAGCCGTTCCTGGATGTCAACCAAGGTTCACCAATCGCGTCTCGAATCAAGAACGGTGAAACCCAATACAGGAGCACAGGAATAATGACTCTCACCAAGTATGTTGGAATTCTCGCGAGTGGTCTCGCCATCACAGGCGTGTCCGCTCAGGGAACCGATGCCATGAGCGAGATCGCTCAGCTCAAGGCCGAGGTTGCCACCCTCAAGTCCCAGAATGGCGACAAGTGGCTCACCGAGGAGCGCGCCGCCGAGATCAAGTCCCTCGTCAAGGATGTTCTGGCCGATTCCGAGACCCGCACCAGCCTTCAGGGCACGGCGGCGACCTCGGGCTACAACAACGGGTTCTTCGTCTCAAGTGCCGACGGAAACTTCAAGCTGAACGCCAGCTTCCTCGCACAGGCCCGCTTCACCTACAACCATCAGGCTGCCAACAGTGCCGGTACTGCTCAGGTGTCCAACACGACCTGGGGTTTCGAGAACCGCCGCACAGGAATGGCCTTCTCCGGCAATGTCGTTGATCCGAGCTGGACCTATTCGGCCCGATTCAACTATGGATCGACGGTCGATCCTTATACGCCGGTCGCTAGCGCCATGGTGCTTCAGGATGCCTGGGGTGCCAAGGACTTCGGCAACGGTTTCAGTGTGAAGATCGGACAGTTCAAGTCCCCATTCATGGCTGAGTCGCTTCGCAATGACGGCGCCCAGCTCACGGCTGAGCGTTCGGTTGTCGACTACTACTTCTCGGGTGGCTACACCCAGGGTGTGGCGGCGAGTTATCTGAGCGACCAGTTCCGCGCGACCGGTTCGTACAACAACGGCCCTCGCGTTCAGAACGGTAACTGGGCGGGAGATGGGAACAACAGCATCTCCCTTGCCGGACGCTTTGAGTTCAAGGCGATGGGTGCTTGGGGCCAGTTTGACTCCGAGAGTTCCGCGAAGAGCGACGAGGCCGGCTTCATGGTCGGTGCTGCAGCTCAGTACTACAACAACCGTGGCGGAACCGCGACGGGTGCTTGGTATCCGTCTGTTAGTTCGCCGGTTTACGGCGCCTCCGTCCCCGCCGCTGGTGCTCAGCCCACAACCACTGGGGCTCTCGATTGGACTCTTGATGCGACCTACAAGTCTGGTGGCATGAGCGTCAGCGCGGCATTAGTCGGCGCCAACTACGGCGCCGAGAACACACCGGCCGGACCTGTCACCAAGTACAACAGTTACGGCATGGTCTTGCAGGGTGGCTACCGCTTCACCGACACTCTCGAGGGCTTCGGCCGCTGGGAGTGGGTGGATGTGAAAAATGGCGCGGTGAACCCCACCACCGGCACGGTTGTGACCGATGTCAACAACTTCGTCACCTTCGGCGTGAATGTCTATGCCGGATCCAATGTCAAGTGGACGACGCAGTTCGGCATCTCGCTGACTGATGTAGGAGGTAATATAAACCTCACTGGTGCCGGCTACCTGCCCGACAACAACACGGCCGCCAAGGACCAGTTCAACATCATCACCCAACTCCAGTTGGCGTTCTGATCTAGAACCAGGTTTGACCAGGATTTGACTGTCGGACGGAGCGATCTCCGCCCGACCTGATAGAGACGCAAGGGGCCGATCCGAAAGGGTCGGCCCTTTTTCATTGCAACTACATGGGATGTGGCGTCCGCCAAGCGTGATGCTAGACTTCTCGACAGATGATCCTTGCCTCGTCGTCAATCGCAGCCGCGATCGTCAGCGGATCGATTCTTGGGCAGGCGGTCGTGCCGGGAAGCGCGGTGGCGCCACAGGTCACTCAGGACGCGACCAGTCGTCAGATTGACGATATGGCTCGACGGCTGGAAGCCCTTGAGAAGCGCAACACCGACCTTCAGGGTCAAGTCGTTGAACTGAAGGCTCAGGCGGGCGATCAATGGCTGACCGAAGAGCGAGCCGCCGAAGTGCGCGAACTCGTCGAGGACATCCTCACCGACAGCGCGACGCGTACATCGCTGCAAGGATCCGGCGCGACCGCAGGCTGGGACAACGGGTTCTTCCTCGCCAGCGCGGACAACCGATTTCGGTTGGAGGTTGGCGGGCTTGTTCAGACTCGATTTGTGATGAGCGCGCAGAAGGGCCAGTATGTCAGCCCATCACAGATCGACCCGAACGCCAGAGTCACCTGGGATCCTGTTCCGACGCGGTACGGGTTCGACCTTCAGAATGTCGAGCTCTGGGCCCAGGGCCATGTCATCAGTCCCGACATTCAGTACATGGTGAAGGGGGTCTTCACACAGAATCAGAACTCCGGCATCCAAGTTGCTCAGAATCAGTCGCCGATCACGCTCAACACGCCGCTGCCGTCGTTCGTGACCGGTTCCACATCGGGCGGCATCCAGTTGCTTGATGCTTGGGTACGGATCAACATGACCGACGACTGGTCAGTTCGCATGGGTCAGTATCGCGCCCCGTACGGCCGTGAGTTCCTGGTGCTCGAGCAGTACCAGATGGCGGTGGACCGCTCACTGGTTTCGCTTCACTATGGAATGGGCTACACGCAAGGCGTCGAACTCGAGTGGCTGACTAATGAAGCGCGCTGGCGATTCTCGCTCAACGATGGCGGGATGGACAACATCGTCGGTCCCGCCCAGGTTGTTGGTTCGCAGCCGCTCAATTCTCCGTGGTATCAGCAGAATGTCATCTGGGGAATGACGACGCGGTTCGACTGGAAGGGCGAGGGCGGCTGGTCGCAGTTCGACCAGTTCACGAGCCCCGATGGCACGGAACCCGGGTGGCTCTGGGGCGTGGCGATCAATGCGCAGCAGACCGATCCGACCAAAGTTCTCTCTCTGACCCAGGGACCCGGATCCGTGACCGGCAACAGCAAGAACACTTGGCTAGGAGTCACGACAGACTTCACCTGGCAGTTTGGTGGCGCGTCTCTCTTCGCAAGCGCGTACTACAACTATGTTGACTCGAACGCCGCCTACTTCGTCAACAATGTCAACCAGCAGACATTCGGAGAGGCCGGAAATGTGAACGCTTTAGGATTCGTGGTGCAGGGTTCCTACTATCTCGCGCCCAAGTGGGAAGTCTTTGGCCGCTACGAGTACATGCACACGACCGCCTCAAACTCCGGGAACTCGGTGGTTCAGAACACGATCCTGGCGAACTACATCTTCGAGCAGCATCACATGGATCTCGTGACGATCGGGTCCAACTGGTACATCGATGGACAGGATGTCAAGTTCACCGCGGATATGGGCTGGAGCATCACACCCGTGTATCCCTCGTACGCCGTGCCGGCGACAGGGTGGCGCGTCTCTCAGACCGACGAGTTCGTCCTCCGCGCGCAGATGCAGCTTCTGTTCTGACGGTTTTCCCAGGCGGAATCGCTAGTATCGGCTCAATGACGACGCTGGCAGCGGGAGAGATCGTCCGATTCGAGGTGCGCGGTGCCGCAGGCTCACTCGACCCAAAGGGCGCGTCGCTAGCCCGCGCGGCGGGACTCCTCGCACCCGCGCGCGTCTCGCATTCAAGCGTCTATCTCATCGAGGGGTCGCTCACTACGGGAACCTGCAATCGACTCGCCCGAGAGTTGCTGTGCGACCCAGTGACACAGGTGTGGTCTTGGCGGCGACACACTGGTGCGACCACCGGACATGAGCCGTGCGCCCCGGTCGACGCGACCATCGAGGTTCATCCGCTCCCGGGTGTGATGGACCCTGCCGCGGAAAGCGTGCGCATGACCGTCAAGGCGACCCTCGGGGAAGAGGTCATCGTGCGCACTGGATCCCGATTCGACTTCTTGGGAGTTTCCAACGGTCAGGCACGAGCGATTGTGGAGGCGCACGCGGCCAACAGCGTGATTCACGCGATCATCGACGGCCCGTATCACCCCGAGTCGTTTCCGCATGGTCACTCCTACACGCCCGCCATCCGCGAGGTTCCGATCTCGGCTCTTCAGGACGAGGAACTCGATCGACTCTCGCGCGAGGCGCACCTCTTTCTCTCGCGCGAGGAGATGAAGGCGATTCAGGCGGAGTACCGACGGATCGGGCGTGAGCCCCGGGAGATCGAACTCGAGACGCTGGCACAGACCTGGAGCGAACATTGCGTCCACAAGACTCTCAAGTCGAGGATCCGGTACTCAGGGTCGCGCTGCGGGACCCACGAGAGACCATGGCACGACACCGAGGATGGAGGCGTTGTGCTCATCGGAGGTCTGCTCAAGTCAACGGTCGCCGCAGCGACGCACGAACTCATGGGTGAGGCACCGATCCTCGTCGGGCCGGGCGTGACGACCGGAGCCGAACCCATCGACTGGTGCCTTTCCGTGTTCGTGGACAACTCAGGGGTGATTGCCTTCGACGACACACACGCGGTCTGCTTCAAGGTCGAAACTCACAATCACCCGAGTGCGATCGAGCCCTACGGAGGCGCAGCAACGGGAATTGGCGGATGTATCCGCGATGTGATCGGGACGGGGCTGGGAGCGAAACCGATCGCCTCGACCGATGTCTTCTGCGTGGCACACTCGGACACGAGCGATGTCCCTCGGGGCTGCCTCGCCCCCAAACGAGTGCTATCGCAGGTCGTCGCAGGGATCCGCGACTATGGAAACCGAATGGGGATTCCGACCCTCAACGGCACGGTCTGGTTTGACGAACGGTACATCGGGAATCCCCTCGTGTTTGCGGGGTGCGTGGGTCTGATGCCGCGCACTCGGACGCATGGGCGTGTGAAGGATGGGGATCTCATAGTTGCCATCGGCGGCCGCACGGGCCGCGACGGGATCCACGGCGCGACCTTTTCGAGCGCGGAGCTGACCGACACGCACGCCGACGAATTCAGTCACGCCGTGCAGATCGGCAACGCGATCACCGAGAAGTCAGCGCTCGACGCGGTACTCGCCGCGCGCGACCATCCGACGGGATGCCTCTACAACGCAATGACCGACTGTGGGGCGGGTGGATTCTCAAGCGCGGTGGGGGAGATGGGCGCTTCTCTCGGCGCCGAAGTGCACCTCGATCGGGCCCCGGTGAAGTACGACGGGCTCTCGCCGACGGAAGTCTGGATCAGCGAGGCGCAGGAGCGAATGACGCTCGCCGTGCCTCAGTCGAACATCACGCTCCTGCGCGCGATCTGCGCGGACCACAGCGTCGAGATGTGCGAACTCGGCGTGTTCGGGACGCCCGACCACAGCATCATCCTGCGGTGGCATGGCACCGAGGTGGGCAGGCTCGACACGACATTCATGCACTCGGGAATCCCGACCCCTGTGCGAGATGCGGTCTGGGATCCGGCGTGGGCCGCGGCCGTTGCCAGAACGTCACACATTAGCACTCGCGCGCCCGCCCCACCCACGGTGTCCCGTTCGATTGGCGAGGCAGTCCGAGCGCTTCTCGCGCACCCCAACATCGCCTCGAAGTCATGGATCATCCGCCAGTACGACCATGAAGTGCAGGGGGCATCGGTCATCAAGCCGCTCGTCGGTGTGGGAGAAGGCGGACCCGGCGATGCGGCAGTCATCGCACCCGTTGCAGGGAGTTCTCGTGGTCTCGCCATCGGTTGCGGCCTAGCGACAGCGCTTGCGCGCGACCCGTATGTGATGGGTCTCGCCGCCATCGACGAGTGCGTGCGAAATCTCGTGTGCGTCGGGGCGGATCCATCGCGCATTGCGATCCTCGACAATTTCTGTTGGCCATCGTGCAGGGACCCGCGCAATCTCGGTGCACTGGTTCGCGCGGCTTGGGCGTGCTACGACGGCGCAAAGGCCTACCGCGCACCCTTCATTTCCGGCAAAGACAGCCTCAACAATCAGTTCGTCACCGACGATGGTCGAACGATCCAAATCCCACCGACACTTCTCATCAGTGGGTTCGGGATCGTCGGGAATATCGAGAAGGCATGCACGATGGATCTCAAGCAGCCCGGAAACTCGATCGTCCTTGTGGGAGCGACTTCTGGTCGACTCGGCGGATCGCACTGGTCCCTCGTGTCCGGACTCGACGATGCCGCCCTCCCGCTGCCGGTCGTAGACCTCGTCGTCGGACCGCAGTGTGCAGCCGCAGTCGCCCGTGCGATCGCGTCTGGCCTGGTGCGGAGCGCGCACGACTGCAGCGAGGGAGGGCTCCTAGTCGCGCTCGCCGAGATGGCATTCGCCGGCGGAGTCGGCGCTCGCATCGACCTTGCGAAGGTCCCGCGAACTGGAGAGGCGATGCACGACGAGCCATTCAATCCCTACGCAATCAGCTTTGGTGAAGACCCATCGAGGTATATCCTCGAAGTGCGACACGGGGATGTCGCAGCACTGCTCTCCGTGCTCGCGCAGTCCGGCGTACCCCATGCAACAATCGGGCACACGCAGGCGGAACGCGCACTTTCGGCGTGCCACGGCGACCACGAGGTGGCGAGCGAGTCTTTGGAATCGTTGCGCGCGGCGTGGGCTTCGGGCGATGCTGGTTGGTAGCGTGATCCCGAGAGTGTCGATCGCATGAGCATCCCCCGACCCCGAGCCCTCATCATTACTGCGCCGGGGATCAACTGCGATCTCGAACTTGGCCACGCATTCACCGCGGCCGGTGCGGATCCGACTACAGAACTCCTGCGGACCCTGGCGCGCGAGCCGGGGCGCATCGCCGGGTACGACCTCATCGGACTCCCGGGTGGATTCAGTTTCGGCGACGACATCGCGGCCGGCCGGATCATGGGGGCACTCGTCGCGAAGTCCCTCTATGGGGCGCTGCACGAAGCCGTCGAACGAGGCGTTCCGATGTTCTGTCCCTGCAACGGATTCCAGATTGCGGTGCAGGCGGGACTCTTGCCGGGACCGGAGCACGCTGGCGACCCGTGGCCTGCGGACGCCGCGCGCCCGACAGTCGCGCTGGCGACAAATGTCACCGGGAGATTCGCCGACCGTTGGACCAGGGTCGAGATTCCCCGCGACACGGTCTGCGTATGGACACGCGGGATCGCCTGCGACCCTCCCGACGATGTTCTACCGAGCGCCCACGGCGAAGGGTGCTTTTCTGCGCCGAGTGCCGTCATCGAACGGCTCGAAGCAGCAGGCCAGGTGGCGATCCGATACTCCCGTGACGAGAACTTCAACGGCTCCGCACAGGCCATCGCGGGGATTTGTGATCCCTCGGGACTGATCTTCGGGCTCATGCCGCATCCCGAGCGCTACACGCGATGGACGCAGCATCCCAGATGGACGCGACTTGACCCGAGTGTCCGCCGTCACGAGCCCCTTGGGTTGCGGATCTTCAAGAGGGCGGTCGCGTGGGTCATCGAGGACCGCCGCGGCGCTTCTCGGGAAGTCAACGCGTCGTTCGCGCCGCGGTGACCATCATCAGCGCGACGATCTGATTCGGTGAGAGTTGCTCGGGACGCATTGCCGGGAGGACACCGTCTGGCCACACGGTTTCGCGGCCGAGGATCGTCCCGATCTGTTTGCGACGCTTCGAGAAGAGCGTGTGGAGGAACAATCCAAGCGCGCGGAAGTCCATGGCGGGCGCGTCGGGCCTCCGCTCGATGGAGAGCATCGCGCTCGTCACTTCAGGGGCCGGCCAGAAGCATGATGGCGCGAGCTCCCCAAAGATCTCGCAGCGGGCAAGGAGCAAGGCGTAGACCGAGATCGCACCATAATCGCGCGAGCCGGGCGTCGCAACAATCCGGTCCGCGACCTCGCGTTGAATGGTCACGAACTGGCCGGTGCAGTCGGGCCGCGTTGTGAGCAGCAGGATCATGAGCGGCGTCGCGGCTTGGTAGGGGAGATTCGCAACAAGACGGAACGGCCGACCGGTGAACTCGCGCGCGAGCGCCTCAGTCAGCGCGGCCGAGAGCGAGTGCTTTCCGTCGAGGCAGTCGCCGAGGACAACCCGTACCTGGCCCGCATGGCGAGCGACCACGCGCTCGGAGAGGATTGCCACCATCTCCGGGTCGATCTCACACGCGACGACTGTCGCACCAGCTTCGACGAGTGCCTCGGTGAGCGCGCCAGTCCCGGGTCCGACCTCCAGCACCAAGTCGCCGCGGGCGACTCCGGCGCGCGCGACGAGCCGCCGTATCTGGTTCTGATCGTGAAGGAAGTTCTGCCCCAGACGATGGCGCGGGCGGATACCGCGCATCTCGAGCATCGCCCGAATCTCAGCAATCGTCTGCAACGCCTAGAACCAGGAACGCCGACCGGCCATGTACGCGCGATAGAACTGGTCATCGGGCTTGGAGAGATAGATGATTCCCTCGATCAAACCAACAAGTGCCATGGCATATGCGCCAAGACCGGGAACACACAGGCAGAACGAAGCGACGAATCCGACGATGGTGACGCCGAGCATGATCAACCCGGCTCCGTTGTAGCCCAGAAAGAACTTGTGAATCCCGAGGCATCCAAGGACGATGGCCAATACACCGGCGGTGATCTTCCTCGTTCGGGCCTGCTCGAGTTCGAGCGCGCTCAACTGCACTTCGCCCGTAGGAGCCGAACTGTAGCGCGGGGGAGCGTCACCTTGGGCCGGGTCAGAATTGGGATCGTCGCTCACCAGAACCTCCTTCAGTGCGCCGAGCCTACCTCGCCGTCGCTTCCGCTCGGACTTCGCGCAGAACTGAGACCTTGATTTCGCCGGGGAATGTCATCTCCTGCTCGACTCTTCTGGCGATTGCCGAGGCGATCATGTGGGTCGTAGCGTCATCGACCTTCCCCGCATTGACGATCACTCTTACTTCCCGTCCTGCCTGCACGGCGAAGGCCTCGGTGACATTAGGTTGCTCGTAGGCGATCGCCTCCAGCTGTTCGAGCCGCTTGATGTACAGCTCCATCGACTCGCGTCGCGCGCCCGGTCTGGCGCCGGAGAGCGCGTCAGCCGCCATCACGATCGGTGTGTACGGAGTCGAACTCGGAATGTCGCTGTGGTGTCCGCCGATCGCGTTGAGGACGGCCTGGTTCTTCTCTCCGTGACGCGCGGCGAACTCCATGCCGATCGCGGGATGGCCGCCCTCTGACTCATGGTCCATC
Source organism: Phycisphaerales bacterium (assembly GCA_009691915.1). GTDB lineage: Bacteria > Planctomycetota > Phycisphaerae > Phycisphaerales > SM1A02 > F1-60-MAGs104. Next base: position 9,160 of record SIAD01000015.1, on the reverse strand, counting down.
GCCTTGCCGATGTCATGTAGGAAGCCCGCGCGCCGCGCGATCGCGCCATCAAGTCCGAGCTGGTCGGCTATCAGCTGGCTGAGGAACGCGACCTCCAACGAGTGTTTGAGCACATTCTGTCCAAAGCTCGTTCGAAACGACAGCTTGCCCATCGCCTCAATGATTTTCGGATTGAGGTTTCGAATGTCCGCCTCCAGCGCGGCCTCCGTTCCTGCCTGGACAACGCGCTGGGTGATGTCGCGACGGACCTGCTCGACGACCTCTTCGACCCGCGTGGGATGCACTCGTCCATCGGCGACAAGTCGCTGCAGGGTCTCGGCGGCGATCGCCTGTCGCACACGATCAAAGCAAGAGACGCTGATGATGCCCGGCGTGTCATCGACCAGGATGTCGACGCCGGTGAGTTTCTCGATCGCCTTGATATTGCGCCCCTCGCGTCCAATGATTCGCCCCTTCATATCTTCGCTGGGAATCTTGACAGTCTTGATCGTGGACTCGCTCACCACATCGGCGGCATAGCGCTGGATCGCCATGAGTGTGATCTCCCGGGATCGCTCGGTCGCTCTCGCCTCCGCCTCGGCAATGATCTTCTGCTCGACCGTGGCCGCTTCGTGCGCGCTGTTCGCGCGGACATCTTCGAGGAAGATCTCGCGCGCTTCGTCGCGGGAGAGGCCGGCGATCTCCGAGAGCCGCCGCGATGCCTGTTCGCGCTCTCGCGCGACCGCGGTGCGTTCGGCCTCGAGTTCCACCACCTTCCCCCTCGCCTCATCCTCTCGTTGGCGGGTGCGCTCCTCGCGCTGCTCGATCTGTTCGAACTTCCGCTCGAGCGTCTCCTGCACCTTCTGGCTTCGGACCTGGCTCTCCTGCACACTCTGAAGGGCCGCCTTCACCTCCCGGTCGACTTCGGTGCGTCGGGAAGCGGCGTCGCGCTCGGCCGTCAGCTGGATGTCCTTTGCCTTGTCGCTGGCGACTACTTCGGCGGAGCGGATCATCTCGTTGGCAAGCTCCTTGGCCCGTCGCAGACTTCGGCCGGTGAGGAGCCCGATCACCAACCCGCCCCCCACGAGGCCGACCAGCAGCGCCGCCGCGATGATCAGCGTCTCGACGAAAGTGAGTTCTACAAGTCCAGTCTGGTCAGTCATGTTGGATCTATTCGGGTCCGAGCGGGCCCGCCGGGGGAGATCCCGGTCATCCGCCTCCAGGCACGGCGCCTGCGAGTCGGTCAGAATCGCCGTCGAATGTCACGGCGGCGGCGGCATCGTAGCCCTCGCCTTCCGGGCACGCAATTGACGCAGTTAGAATCGCGTGGTGATGGCCCCCGTGGTTGACCGACTTCTGAGGGTGCTGCCGCTCAATCCGATCGCCGTACGGATCGTGCAGGGGGGGTCGAGGCGAACTAGGCACCTGCTTGTTCGATCTGGATATCTCGCCGTCATGGTGCTCATTCTCCTGATCGCACTGCTGGGATCAGGGGCGACGCTCCGCGACCTCGCGCAGAGAGGGGCATCGGCGTTCGCGATCGTCAGCTACGGGCAGGTGGCGCTGATCTGCATCCTCGCCCCGGTCTTCCTCGGGGGCGCGATCGCGCAGGAATCCAATTCGCAGACCTGGGATGTGATCGTCACGAGCCCGCTGAGTTCGCTCCAGATCGTCCTCGGAAATCTCTTCGGTCGGCTCTTCTTCGTCTTTGCACTGCTCATCAGCACTTTCCCACTCTTCGCAGTGACGCAACTCTTTGGCGGCGTCCCTGGATCAGCGATCATCGAGAGCTACGCAATCGCTGCCGCCAGTGCGCTTCTCATGGGGTCAATCGCCATCACACTGAGCGCGACCAGGTCGGCGGGGAGACGCGCCGTCTTCACCTTCTACACCGCGATCCTCCTCTATGTGTTTGCGACTCTCGCCATCGACCGAGCCCTCAGAGCGCCAATCGCCATCGGCAGCGTGGCGGTCTTCACGACCGCTATGACACCCGTCAACCCGTTTCTCACGCTGGAAGCACTTCTCGAGCCCAACACCTACATCCCCCGCGAGTATGCCGGGACGGGTCATTGGTGGCCGGTGCGCGCATGGTTCGGCGCGCCAGTGGCGACCCAGCTGCTCTCCTTCGCGCTGCTCTCGCTTGGTTTCATCGTCTACTCCACACTGCGGGTGAGATGGCTCGGTGTCGCACTCGTCGGCGCATCTCGGCGGGCGAAGGGGGCCAGCGGGCGCGCTCCTCACCATGTCGGCCACAACCCGGTCGCATGGCGCGAGATCAACCTGCGTGGGCAGACCGCGGCGACCCGTGCGGCACGCTGGATCTTCGTCGCAGTAGCCCTGTCGGTTGCGCTGGGCGTGTTGCTGCTGACGCGCTCCGGAACGCTGAGCCTCGATCAGGCTCGCCTCGCGCTCGCGGCGATCCTCGGTGCCGAAGTACTGATCGTTGTCCTTGCGGCGCTCAACATGAGCGCGACGGCCGTCAGCCGCGAACGGGAGGACAAGTCACTCGACATTCTCCTGACGACGCCGATCCAGCCAGGGGCGTACATCTCGGGGAAGCTGCGTGGGCTCGTCCTGTATCTCCTGCCGTTGATCGCAGTGCCCTCGATCACTCTCGCCATGGCTGCCATCTTCGTATTGACGGGAGGGTTCGGCTCTGGTGCCTCGATGCTTCTGCCAGCGACCGTGGGCACGGGGACCGTGAATGTTCCCTTCATTCTTCCCGAGACCGCGATTGCTTTGCCGATCGTGCTGTCGAGCTTCGTGGCTCTTTGCGTGATGATCGGACTTGACTGGTCGGTCAGATCGAGGGGCACCATCGGATCGGTTGTGGCGGCCACCGGAGTAGCGCTGGCGATCGCACTCCCGACAGGACTGTGTGGCATGGCATCGAGTTCGGTGCCGTACTTTGGCGCGATAGTCAATGCGGCCATTCCTCTCAATCTGGTCCTTGCTGCGGTCGATCCAGAAATGATCGAAGGAAGCCTCGAATCACCTGTAGGTCGTCGACTGGCACTGATTGGCGGGTCACTCGGCGCGGCGATCGTGTACTGCGCCATCGTCTACGGGCTGCACTCCAGCATCAAGGTCAACTTCATGATGCGCGTCCGCCGCCTCTCGGGGACATCGTGACTGAGTTGATCGGACAGCGCGGGGAGTTTGCACCCGATGGACCGCTGAACGAGATTGCGTTCGTCGTGGGTGCGGCGAGCGTGTTCTTCGCGCTGCTGTTCCTGTGGCTGGGACTCAGACAGTTCCGGAAGCGCGCGATCCTGCACACCATGCCAACGACGCCAATTGCCGGCGTATTTGTGGGGGATGTTGAGATCAAGGGGGTGGCTACCTCGCCCCAACCTGTGACTGGGTTCCTCAGTGGCGCGCCCTGTGTGCGCTACTCCTGGGGTGTTAGAGAACACTGGACGCGCACCCGGCAGGTGAGGCGAACTGACTCCAAGGGCAATGTGTCACATCACACCGAGACCTATAGCGGCGCGAGCACGGTGGCCAGTGGATCTGAAGAGGCACTCCTTGAAGTTGAAGATCCAACAGGACGGATCCTCGTCCACACCGACGGCGCTCAGATCGACAATCAGCCAACATTCGAGGAGCGAGTCGGCCAGGATGCTCCGTTGTATTACGACAAAGGGCCGCGGACAATGGTTCCCGGATCGGACGGGATTCGCACCTTCTCGGAGGAGGGGATAACCATTGGCGTACCTCTCTATGTTGTCGGCTACGCACGCGAGCGCGCTGATGTGGTGGCGTGCGAGATCGCCAGCGGCGGGCGCCCCGGGAGTGCCACCTCCGGCGCACGCGCACGCATGTTTCTCATCTCGACGCGAACGGAAGGCGCGGTCGCGTCGGGGCACGGGGCATGGGGATGGGGACTCCTGATCCTTGGCGCGCTGTGCATGCTCGGACTCTTTTTTGTTGAAGCGACCTTCTTTTATCGTCCGGGCGCGCCAGGTGTTCCATGGACAGTTGTCGGCGGACTTCTCGGCTACTTCGGGATCTTTGCCGGGGCGTGGTTTGTCTCGACCTACAACGAGCTAATCGATCTGCGCAATCGAGTCGTTCGCGCCTCCTCGAACATCGATGTCCAGCTCAAACGCCGTGCCGATCTGATCCGAAATCTCGTCCGGTGCGCCGCCGCATTGCGCGATTACGAAGCGACAATCCAGAAGTACATCGCATTTCTCCGGGCGCAGGCTGCTCTGGAGAACCGCGGGTCCGCCTCGGGACGGGCACAGCCAGCACTGCCCGTCATCCGCGCGCTCGTCGAACACTACCCGGACCTCCGAGCTGGAGAAGCCTTCATGCGGCTTCAGGAGGAACTCAGTGAGAGTGAGCATCGGATCGCCCTTGCCCGCGATGAATTCAACGGCGTCGCCACGGGCTATAACACCCGCATCGTGCAGTTTCCGACGCGCATGGCTGCAGGGCTTGCGCTGATGCGCCGCGCCAACTTCTTCAAGGCGGAGTCGTTCGAACGCGCGGTGCCACCGGTGTCCGCTCCTCCCGCCACGCCTCACTAGAATCGGATGCCCGCGCGGCGCGCGGCTGAAAGACCTGAGGAGATACTGCCGTGACGAGCAACGATTACTTCAAGGCCAGGGCGACGCTCGCGACGCCGCTCGGCGAGCGGGCGGTTTATCGGCTCGACGCACTTCGGTCCGTCGGCGACATCGATCGCCTGCCCTGTTCGATCAAGGTTCTTCTTGAGAGCGTTCTGCGCAATCAGGACGGTCGTGTCTACACCGCCGACCATGTGAAGGCCATCGCCAACTACGACCCAGCGACGCCCAGCAACACGGAAATCCCCTTCATGCCTGGGCGCGTCGTTCTGCAGGATTTCACGGGCGTTCCATGCGTCGTCGACTTCGCCGCCATGCGCGGTGCCATGAAGCGCCTCGGCGGCGATCCGGCGCGGGTCAATCCGCTGGTGCCGTGCGATCTCGTGATCGACCACTCGGTTCAGGTCGACGCATACGCCAGTGCCGTCGCGCTTACTATCAACAATGAGAAGGAGTTCGAGCGCAACGGTGAGCGGTATGAGTTTCTCAAGTGGGGGCAGGAGGCACTCGCCAACTTCAGAGTCGTACCGCCGGGGACCGGGATCGTCCATCAGGTGAATCTCGAGTATCTAGCAAAGGTCGTGTGGGAGTGCGATGGGCTGCTCTATCCCGACAGTCTTGTTGGAACAGACAGCCACACGACGATGATCAACGGGCTCGGCGTGCTGGGCTGGGGTGTTGGCGGCATCGAGGCCGAGGCAGTGATGCTCGGGCAGCCGATCTACATGCTTATTCCCGAGGTGGTCGGGGTCAAACTGACGGGACGACTCCCCGAGGGGACGACGGCCACGGATCTCGTTCTGCGGGTCACCGAGATGCTGCGCGCGTATGGTGTCGTCAACAAGTTCGTCGAATTCTTCGGTGAAGGACTCGCGCACATGCCGCTGGCCAATCGCGCGACGATCGCGAACATGGCCCCCGAGTACGGGGCGACCTGCGGCTACTTCCCGATCGACGATCAGACGCTCGCGTACCTGCGCCTGTCGGGCCGCAGCGAGGATCTTGTCAGGACCGTAGAGAAATACGCCAGGGTCCAAGGGCTCTGGCGCGATGACTCGCGTGCGGTCGCCTACTCGTCGGTGATCGAACTCGACCAGTCGACGATTGTGTCAAGCCTCGCCGGTCCCTCGCGCCCGCAGGACCGGGTCGAGTTGCGCGCGATGAAGAAGACTTGGAAGGTTGCCCTGCCCAAGCTTCGGGCGGGTGCGACTGCAACGCACGCGGCTACGGCCACCATGGTCTCTGACGACGGCGTCGCGGTCATGAGTGACGGAAGTGAATTCGTCCTCAAGCACGGAGCGGTCGTCATCGCGGCGATCACCAGCTGCACAAACACGAGCAACCCGAGCGTGATGCTCGGCGCAGGGCTGCTGGCGAAGAGGGCGTGTGCGCTGGGCCTCATGCGCAAGCCGTGGGTGAAGTCCTCGCTCGCTCCCGGATCCAAGGTCGTGACCGACTACCTGCGCAAGTCAGGAACTCTCGAGTCGCTCGAGCATCTCGGGTTCAACATCGTCGGCTACGGCTGCACGACCTGCATTGGAAACAGCGGGCCACTTCCGGAGGCGATCGAACACGCGGTGAAGGACAATGATCTGGTGGTCGCGAGCGTGCTCTCTGGCAATCGCAACTTCGAGGCGCGCGTTCACCCTGATGTGAGGGCGAACTATCTGGCGAGTCCCGCGCTTGTTGTCGCCTACGCCATCGCCGGGACGGTCGATATAGATCTGGCAACCGAACCACTGGGCATCTCGGGCGCGGGAACGCCCGTGTTTCTCCGGGAGATCTGGCCCAGCGAGGCGGAGGTCGATGCGGCCGTCGCGAATAATGTCACGGGTGATCAGTTCCGGACGCAGTACGCCGATGTCTTTCTGGGGAGCGCGCAGTGGCAATCGATTCCCTCCCTCGGCGGCGCCATGTATCAGTGGAACCCGAAGTCGACTTACATCCAGGAACCGCCGTTCTTTGCCTCGATGACGCTGAGCGAGCCTGCCGCAACTGCGCCAATCAAGGGCGCGAGATGCCTCGCCAAGCTCGGTGACAGCGTGACTACCGACCATATCTCGCCTGCGGGAAGCATCAAGACGGACGGACCTGCGGGCAAGTACCTGCAGGCGCACGGTGTTCCGGTCTCGATGTTCAATAGTTACGGAAGCCGCCGAGGCAACGACCGCGTGATGACCCGTGGCACCTTTGCCAACACGCGCATCAAGAACGAACTCGCGCCTGGCACGATGGGCGGCGTGACTACCGACTTCACCGACGGCACGGTCAAGCCGATTTTCGATGCCGCCGAGAATTACGCGAAGGCGCGAGTTCCGCTGGTGGTGATCGCCGGAAAGGACTACGGAATGGGGTCCTCGCGCGACTGGGCCGCGAAGGGGGTCTACCTCCTTGGCGTGCGCGCGGCGATTGTGGAAAGCTTCGAGCGCATCCATCGGTCCAATCTCGTCGGCATGGGAGTCCTGCCGCTGACCTTCAAGTCCGGGGAGACAGCGAAGTCGCTGGGCATCGTCGGCGACGAGACATTCGACATTGAAGTTCCCGCGCAGATCAAGCCGCGGCAGATGATCGATGTGTGCGCCACCAGGGCGTCGGGCGAGAAGGTTCAATTCCAGGCTCTCTGCCGCATCGATACGCCTGTTGAATGCGACTACTACCGAAACGGCGGGATTCTTCAGACCGTTCTCCGACGCATGGCCACGCCAGGGCGTTGACCCGCGCACCGGTAGAAGTTTCGGCATGTAACCGAGCGGATCTCGGCGCAGCGTTAGCGTCGCGGGTCGTGGACTTCGCGCGTCGACTCTTCCAGTCACTGTTGATCGCCGAACGCCAAGTGTTTGGAACGATCGCACTGACGAGTGTGGATCTGCCGGTTCCTGACGAACTAGGTGCGTGGTGCCTTCGCTGTGGAGCGTCGACTCCACTCGCGCCGGACCGGGCCAGCGAGATCCTTGGACCGTTGATCTGCTGCGCACGGTGCGCGGGCATCCGCCTCGAGCGTTCGGCAACGATTCGCCTCGGTCAGCATGGCGGAGCACTGCGCGATGCAGTGCTGCGTATCAAGTTCGGCGCAGACCTTCGTCTCGCACACGACATTGGGCATGCCCTCGCGCAGCAGTACGCGAGGGCATGTGCGCGCGGCGATGTGGCGCGGTGCGCGGCCGTGACATCGGTTCCAATGCCGCTGGCTCGGCGCGTCGAGCGCGGGATCGACCACGCGCGGGCGATCGCACGGAGTTTCTCAAGGTCCACGCGGCTTCCGCTGCTTCGTCTCCTCCGACACGACCCCGGTCCTGCGCAGGCGCTCCTTTCGGGTAGGGAGCGGCGCACTCGTAGCATGCGGATCCATCCAAGGCGACAGTGGCTTCGACAGGAGACTCCTGGTGCGATCATCGTCGTCGATGATGTGCTGACGACCGGATCGACCGCGGAACAGGCCGTCGCGGCACTCAGGCAGGAACGGGTCGGATCGGTGATTGTCGTCGCGGTCGCCGCCGTGGCCTAAGAAACTGGCAGGACTCAACTTGTGAGATAGGACCGCGTCGCCAAACACAGGGAAACAGGGCCAAATCGACCCAATTGTGGACGGTGTGTCGACTGAGGCTCATCGGTTGACAAGCCCTCGACTCCCTGTAGACTGCTCGGCCCAGCTCAAACGGAGCAGGCCTGAATCGCCTTGGTTACAGGGCTATTCTTGATGTTCTTTGACAATTTAGCAGTTGGATCGCCGCGAGGATGTGGCCGCCTTCTTCAACCTTCATAGGGTTGCGGGAGTGCGGAAAAAGTTTCTCCCGCCACAGCGGGGGAATCTGAACATCCTCTGTGATGTCCAAGTGAATGGTCATTCCGAAGAGACCTTTCCTGCCAGGCACCGCAAGGTGTCAGGCATGGCAAGGATGTTTAGAAAAACCGGTCGCGCCAGCGACCGGCATTGGTTCGGACCGATGAAGTCGACCGACCTGTCATTCATGACAGGTCGCCAGGCAACCTTCTTTAGAAGTCTCGGACGCAAGTCCGAAAAAATCAATTGAAGAGTTTGATCCTGGCTCAGATTGAACGCTGGCGGCATAGCTAAAACATGCAAGTCGAGCGAAGCAGCAGCAATGCTGACTGAGCGGCGCAAGGGTGAGGAATACATTCCTATGTACCCCGAGGTCGAGGATAGCCAGAAGAAATTCTGGGTAATACTCGATGTGGTCGCAAGATCAAAGGTTTACCGCCTCGGGAGCGGGGAATGTCCTATCAGGTAGTTGGTGGGGTAATGGCTCACCAAGCCTAAGACGGGTAGCAGGTGTGAGAGCACGGCCTGCCACATCGAAACTGAGACACTGTTCGGACTCCTACGGGAGGCTGCAGTAACGAATCTTCCGCAATGCGCGAAAGCGTGACGGGGTAATGCCGCGTGCAGGATGAAGCCCTTTGGGGTGTAAACTGCTGTCAGAGGTTAGGAATACATGACCAGCCTCAAAGGAAGAGCCGGCTAACTCTGTGCCAGCAGCCGCGGTAATACAGAGGGCTCGAGCGTTAATCGGAATCACTGGGCTTAAAGCGTGCGTAGGCGGATCTTCAGGCCTGTTGTGAAATCCCACGGCTCAACCGTGGAA
>SIAD01000001.1 GCA_009691915.1 Phycisphaerales bacterium | reverse complement strand
TCGGGCTCCGTGTCGCCAGGACTCCTTGATTTCCTTTTCTCTTTTTCCTCTTCCATTTTCGGCTGCGAGGCTGTTTTCCTGAGGCTGCCTTCCGAGGCTGTAGAACCAAAGCAAAAAAATTTTGGAAAAATGGCAGATGCGCAACCCTCTGAACCGGCGGCTGTGATTTTGGCGAGCGATCTCCTGAAGTGGATCATTCCCAAGGTCGGCAGGTTTCCCCGGACTGTCCGTTACGGCCTGGGAGCTCGCATCGAGGCGGCACATCTCCCGGCGTACGCAACAAGTACATCGAGGGGTGAGATGACGAAAGCGTGGCCGCTCGCCGCAACGAGCCAGGAATCACACCGGCCGTCGACACGAACTAGTCGGTGAGCTCGGGGATGCCAAGACCGCGCAGATACTGATAGGTCTCGTCGTAGAACTCGTGTGATCTGGTCTCGTCGCTCGACTCGCCATTGGGGACAAACACAACCATGCCTTGTCGCGCGCGGGTGAGCAGCACTCGGTAGGCGTTCTTCAGATACTGCTGTCGTTCTGCCTTACGGATCGACTCCCAGCGGTGCCCTCGGAAAGAGTGATGCGACCAACGCCCCCCTGAGTGGCGCAAGTCGGCATCCCAGGTGACGCAGGCCCAATCAAGCTCCAGCCCCTGAATCTGAAACTCCGTGGCTGCATCCTCCATGAAGCAACTGGACCGAACATCGGCACGATCGTTGAGGAAGTAGTGGACGGGATCGATTTCGACGCGCACATCAATCGCGTGGGGCCTCAGCCGCTGCGCCTCCGAAGAAGCCACCAATCCATAGCGCTCCGTTCCTCTCGCCTGGGACCGGATCCACCTCTTCGCGGCCGCCAAGTCGCGACTGAGGACCAGGGGATACTTCGTCAGCTGTTTGAGTGTGCTCCGCGCCGAAGCCGCATCGAGGTCAAGCAGCGCCTTCACGAAGGCCGAAAGCTGCTCGGCGCGGAATGATCTCATGCTGACCGCCAGGTGAAGGTCAGGTTTGCTGGAGAAGTGCGCATGGCGCCCCAACTGTGCAAGCGCATTCCCCGCGGCATACTCCGAGTCGTGCAACTCAGGAGAGGCGTACACCTTCCAGCGGGGAAACTGAGCGATCACCGCGTCGATCCACGCCCCGATTCCTGCTTCGCCGCGATTGATCTCTTGACCACCGCCCACCAGACAGATCACCATCGCCCAGTCAGGGTTTCTGTCCATGCACGAGAGGAGGAACTCCGGCTCCGACTTGTCGAAGTGAGGGATCCCCTTCTTGCGTTTCATGAACGACTCAGTCATCTCACGGTTCCAGGCCCGCTGCGCTTCATCAAAGATCACCACATGTTCGTTTGGTGCGCGGTTGGCCTGTCTCAGCCCTTCATCGCGGAAGTGGTGGACATTCTGGATAAAGAGCTTGACCTCTTGGCGGACATTCGCCATGTGAGACTGGACACCCCTTCCCACAAAGCGCGCGCGGCCGTCCCGAATCAGGGCCTCCCTGAGAACTGCCACGAGAGGTCCGTTCCCGGAAAGGTAGACAGCTTGAGTGGGATCGGCGTGGGAGTGCACGCGACCCTCTGACGCAATCTTGATCCCCACCAGAGTCTTGCCAGCGCCCGGCACGCCGGTGACAAAGGCGATTGCCTTCTGGCCATGGGCCCTTGTGTGTTCGATCAGTGCATTGACGCACTCCGACGTGCGGGCCAGATTCTTCTGCCCCGCATCACAGCCCCTGATCGCGTCGACGGTGTGTTCGCGGTAGAAACGCTGAGCTGCTTCGACAATCGTGGGCGTTGGTCTATAGGCCGCGTTTCCCCAAGCTTGCGGATCAAGCGCGGGAAGTCCAGAGTGTGGTTCCAGCGCATCGATCACGGCGCGCAACCCTGCCGCGTTGCACTGAATCGGATCAAACACACCGTCATCGCGTGGGGTGTGATGCGCAAGGGGAGTGTCCGGCGCGTCCGTAGCAACGAATATGGGAACGATCCGAGCACCGCGGCTGCCGGCGTGAAAGTTCTTCAAGTCAAGGGCGTAGTCCCACACCTGGTCGAGAGCGCCGCGCGCGAACTCTGACATCCCGACTTTGAACTCAACAACCAACACAGTGCCGCCAATCAGGAGAACGGTGTCAGCTCTCGACCCGATTCGTGGCACTTCGAATTCGATGTAGATGTGTCCACTCAGGCCATTCAGCGACACACGAAGAATCTCTATCTCCGCCTCCCAGGCGCGGAGTTGATCCCGCTCCACACCGAATCGACTGCCCAGAGTCAGCCGCCCCACGACTTCGTTCATGCTCGCGGAGATGAATGACTCGATCGACGAGTCGAAGTATGCATATGGTGACCCGGGTGGCGCCACGGCCGCCAGGATAGCCCTCGGCTGCCGCTGGCAACTTGTCCCGCCCCGCACCCTGAGCGTCTAGACGCAGTCGAGGCAGCACCTACGACCGCAACGAGTCGCGCAGTCTGCGCAGCAGGTCGAATGCCGAAAGGGGCGTGAGGCGATCCATGTCAAGTGCGGCGATCTCGTCGGCGAGGGCCTTCGCCTTCGAGTCAGCGGCGGGGGGGTCGAAGAGTGTGGGCTGGTGTGGCGCGCCCTTGGCAGGGTCGCCGGCGTGCACGGCCAGCGTGTCAAGGACTTCGCTGGCGCGATCGACGACTCCGCGTGGAATGCCCGCGAGTCTCGCCACATGGATCCCGTAGGAGCGATCGGCCCGACCAGTCTCGATGCGGTGCAGGAAGATCACTTCGTCCTTCCACTCGCGCACGGCGACATGAAGGTTGGTGACGGCCTTGAGCCGGTCGGCAATCGCCGTGAGCTCGTGGTAGTGAGTCGCAAAGAGGGTGCGCGCGCCGCGCTCGGCGAGCGCTTCGGTGATCGCCCACGCGAGACTGAGTCCGTCCAAAGTGCTCGTCCCGCGCCCAAGTTCGTCGAGGATGACGAGGCTGCTGGTCGTCGCGTTGTGGAGGATCGCGGCTGTCTCGGTCATCTCCACCATGAAAGTCGATCTCCCCGAGTGAAGTTCGTCGCCTGCGCCGATGCGCGCGAAGATCCGGTCGCAGAGGCCAATGGCGGCGCTCTTCGCCGGGACGAAACTTCCGGCGAGGGCCATGATGGCGATCAGCGCGTTTTGCCGGATATAGGTCGACTTGCCCGCCATATTGGGGCCGGTGACGAGGGCGAGGGATGCGTGTGGAGACGGGGACGCCCTGCCCCCGAGCGCGCAGTCGTTGGGGACGAAGCGGCCCGCGAGCGCGACATCAAGGACCGGATGCCTTCCTTCGACGATGGTGAGTGAGGGTTCATCAAGAATCGTGGGCCGCACATAGCCGTGACGCATCGCGACTTCGGCAAAGGAAGCGAGGCAGTCGAGCTCGGCGAGGGTCCGGGCGAGCGACGCGATCGGCTCGGCCTCGGCGGCGACCGATTCGAGAAGCTCCTCAAAGAGCTGCCGCTCGCGCTCGATTGAGAGTCGCTCGGCCGAGAGAACCCTGTCCTCGAACGCCTTGAGTTCGGGAGTGATGTAACGCTCGGCGTTGCGCAGCGTCTGCCGCCGCGTGAACGAGATGGGGACCCTCGCGGTGTGCGTGTGAGTCACCTCGATGTAGTAGCCGAACACCCGGTTGTACCCAGTGCGCAGCGAGTCGATCCCAGTCTCGCGCACAAGATCGGCCTGGTACTGCGCGAGCCAGACCCCCGCGTCGCGCTGCAGAGAGCGCGTGTGGTCGAGTTGGGCGTCCGTTCCGTCGCGCCAGAGGCCGCCATCGCGCAGGTGGGCCGGAGGGTCGTCGATGCAGCAGCCAACGATGCGCCTACCCAGCGGTGAAAGCCCCGTTGAGACGGAGGCGATCTGCTGTCGGTGGGCGGCGAAGGCGTCGATGCCATCGAGGAGTTCGAGGGCGGTTGCCGCGGACGCCAGCGAGCGGCCAAGGGCCACGAGATCGCGCCCCGAGGCGCGGCGCATGGCCACGCGCGCGTGAATTCGCGCGACATCCTGGACGCGTGCTAGGACTGTGGCGAGCGACTCGCGCAGGGATGCGTCGTTGACGAGCGCCGCGACCGAGCGTTGGCGCGCTTCGATCGCTGAACGGTCGCGCAGCGGGTACAGGAGCCACTGCCTGAGGAGCCTCCGGCCCATCGGAGTCCTCGTGCGCGAGAGCATCGCGAGAAGGGAGCCATCAGTCGATCCCGCGAGCGAAGTGCGCTCGAGCTCGAGGGCGCGGATCGTCCACTCGTCGAGGATGACCGAGTCGGCGCGGGAAATGACCTTGGGTGGCGTGAGGTGCGCCAAGGTGCGCAGACCAGGAGTGGTGCCGGAGGCGCCATCGGCGGCGACACCCGACTGAGTCTCAATGAGGTACGAGAGCAGGGCGCCCGAGGCTGAAGTGCCCGCGGCGTCAAGCCCCCACGGCTTGGCCGACGCGACACCAAAGTGCCTGCGCAGCGTGTTGGTGGCGTCCTCGAGACCGAGCGTCCACGGCGGACGCTCGGTGATGGCGATTCGCAGCTGCTTGGCAATGGTCGCCAGTGGGATGCCGCTGGCGAGAGTCGCCCCCTGCGCCACGACGATTTCCGCCGGTGATACCCGGGCAATCTCGTCCGCCAGCGAGGCTTCGTCGCAGGGGATCACGGTGAAGGATCCCGTTGAGAGTTCTACCAGCGCGATGGCCGCGCGCGGCGGAATCGCGCTGGCCGAGCCTCCCGAGCCCAAGAGGACGACCGCGGCGATCTCGTTGCTCCTTCCAGATTCTAGAAGCGACTCGTCGACGCGCGTTCCAGGCGTGACCACTCGCACCACCGCTCGCTCGACGACCCCCTTGGCATCGCGCGGGTCCTGCATCTGTTCGCAGACAGCGACCCGCTCGCCCGCGTCGACGAGTCGCTTGAGGTATCCCTCGGCCGCGTGGAAGGGGACTCCCGCCATGGGGATTCCGCTGGTGCGCTCGGTGAGAGTGATCCCTAGGAGTCGGTGCGCGCGTACGGCATCCTCATCGAACATCTCGTAGAAGTCCCCCATGCGGAAGAAGAGGATGCACCCAGGATGCTGCGCTTTGCAGCGCGAATGCTGCCGCATGGCGGGTGTGTCGCGGTTGGGTGCAGGTGACGCGGAGGGCAAGGCCGCAACGCCACTATCGGATGTCACTTGGCTCCCGCTCACGCTGCACACGAGCCTACATCTGGGTGCTCCGCGACCGCGTCACGATCGCGCTATACTCCCCATCCCATTTGGGGTGGTAGCTCAATTGGGAGAGCGCTTGAATCGCATTCAAGAGGTTGTGAGTTCGATCCTCATCCACTCCACTTTGATTGACATCCGGCGAGAGCCGGTGATACCCGGTGAAAGGCCCCGCCTTAGCGCGGGGTTTTTCGTTGGTCCCCCAGCCTCCCCCCCCAACTTCGGGAAACATTCGGCCTAATTAGGGCACAATGTTTCCCGAAGTCGAGAAGCGCGGCGCGCGGCGAGCGAGGGTCCTATCCTCGCGCAGGCGATGCTCCTCCTCATCGACAACTACGACTCCTTCACCTGGAACCTCGTGCAGGCGTTCGGCGTGCTTGACCGCACGCTCGAAGTGAGGGTCCTGCGCAACGACGCGATCTCGGTCGCAGAGGCCCGCGCCCTTGCACCAGAGTTCCTCGTCATCTCACCGGGGCCGTGTACCCCGAAGGAAAGCGGCGTAAGCGCCGATCTGATCGGCGAGTTTCGCGGGGCGATCCCAATTCTTGGGGTGTGCCTTGGCCACCAGACCATCGGCGACATTCACGGCATGCGCGTCGTGCGCAACGACATTCCCGTCCACGGCAAGACTTCGCCCATCCACCACGACGGGAAGGGGGTCTTCGCGGGCCTGCCCAATCCGATGGTGGCGACCCGCTACCACTCGCTGATCGTCGAGCGCGACTCCGTCGGCGCGGACTTTGAAGTGAGCGCGTGGACCGATCGAGGCGAGGTGATGGGCCTTCGCTGGAAGGGGCCTTCAGGGAGTGCTCCGATGGACGGCGTGCAGTTTCACCCGGAGAGTTTTCTGAGTGTCGATGGCCCGCGGCTTCTCGGCAACTTTCTGGCCTCGCGGCGCGCTACTCGCCCGGGATGACTGAGACGGCGCCTTCCCACGGACTCGACGCCGAGCCGTAGCGACGCCGCTCGATGCGCCCGGCACGCGCGCCGAGGTACCCGGCATCGCAGGCGAGTTTCATCGCGAGTGCCATGCTGACCGGGTCCTGCGCGTGGGCGATTCCAGTATTGAGCAGCACGCCATCGGCGCCAAGTTCCATCGCCTGGGCGACATCGCTCGGCGTACCGACGCCAGCGTCGACGATCACGGGAAAGTCCCGCGCGCCGCCATGGACCGGGTCCTTGAGCATTTCGAGGATGATCGAGATCGCACTGGGATTGCAGATCCCGCGGCCTGATCCGATGGGACTCCCCGCAGGCATCACGCTTGTCGCACCCGCATCGCGAAGGCGCGCGGCCGTGACAGGATCGTCGCTGGTGTAACAGAGCACTTCGAAGCCGTCGGCGATGAGCTCGCGGCACGCTTCGAGCGTCCCGACGGGGTCGGGCATGAGCGTGCGCGTGTCTCCGAGTACTTCGAGCTTGACCCATCGTGCGCCCGCGTTCCCAAGTTGCTGGAGGAGATCGCGCCCTAGGCGCGCCACCCGCACGGCGTCGGGTGCGGTGAAACACCCGGCGGTGTTGGGGAGAATCGTTAGTCGATCGAGGTCGAGTGCGTCGAGGAGCGACCGCCCCGAGGCATCGACGAGCCGTTCGCGCCGGACGGCGACTGTCACGACATCGGCGTCACACGCGGCCAGCGCGTTCGTCATGAGATCGAGCGACGAGTACTTGCCCGTCCCGACGATCAGTCGATTGTGCAGCGTGAAGGAGCCGACCTTCAGTGCGGGAATCTGCGTGGGAGTGGACAGGGGGGTCGGCGTGCCGGGGGCCATCTCACCCTCCTCCCACGAGTGTGACAATCTCGATGCGATCCCCCTCGCGGACAATCTCGGTGTGGTGCGCGGCGTAGGGGATGAGCCGCTGGTTGATCTCGACGGCACAGGGGACGCGGGGCGTAGTGGGGACGCCCGTCGTAGTGGGGACGCCCGTCGTAGTGGGGACGCCCGTCGTAGTGGGGACGCCCGTCGTAGTGGGGACGCGGGGCGTAGTGGGGACGCCCGTCGTAGTGGGGACGCCCGTCGCGCTCTCGGCGTCGCCACTCGCCGCCGCCTTCCTCGCCAGATCGACCGCCTCGATGACGGTGCATCCGTCAGGGAGCGATTGACTTCGGCCATTGAGCATCACCATCATCGCAGCATAAGATTAGCTCGTGCGCCCCTCGGCAACCGGCTTCATCCGCTCCCTGCCCCAGATGGCGTGCCTTTGCTCGGCGCTGGTGCTTGGCGCCTGCTCGAAGGATGGCCCCGATACCAGCACCCCTACCAAGACACTCGACGCGATGGCTGCGATGATCGTCGAGGGGCACCCCGAGGGACTGCCGTACCTCCTCGAAATCAAGGCCCGCGATGTCACCTTCGACGATGGCGTCACCGAAGCAAGCGCGATCGGCAATGTGAAGGACAAGGCGAGCGACATGCTCGCGCAACTCTGGCGGGTATCAAAGAAGATCAAGGCGCGATTCCCGAAGGATCTCGCCGACGAGGGGGTGAAGGCAGTCGATGCAGGACTAGACACCGCGGAAGAGTTCGGATTCGACTTCCGCGAGGTCGCCAAGCAGGTGCTGGGGGATCCGCTTGGCTTTCTCGTGGAGCAGCGCACGCGCATGACCGCGGAAGATCTCGGCGACGGGACCGCAGCGATTCTCATCGACGACGAACCGGCGTTCGGCGGAATTCTCATGATGGTCGAAACCCCCGAAGGCTGGCGGCTCAATGTGCCGGTCGAGGCACTGCGCTCGAACAAGTACTGGCCGGACACCCGTCACGAGTGGGCGGTGATCGCGTCGATGATGCTCGGCATCGAGAACTCGCTCAACGACTTCGAAGGAGAGTTTGATGCAGGCAAGATCCGCTCCCTAAGAGAAGCGGGAGAGCGCGTCGGTCGGCTCATCGGCGAGTCGGTCGTGGTGCAGAGCGTCATCTACGCGATGATGAAGCGCGATGACGCCGCCGCGCCCAAGACTGTCGCGCCCGCCGCCGCGCCAGAAACGCGCTAGAAGAAGATCGCCGACACCGCGACAAACAGGGGGATGAGGATGGCGAACGCCCATCCCATGTAGCCGAAGAAACTCGGCATCCTGACGCCGGATTGCTCGGCCATCGCCTTCACCATGAAGTTCGGACCGTTTCCGATGTAGGTGATCGCCCCCATGAAGACGGCACCCAGCGACACCGCCGCGAGAAGTCCTTCGGCGACTTTGGTTCCGCCCGCGAGCGCCACTGTCGCCGCGCCGGGCGCAATTGGGACTGTCGCGGCGGTCGTCAGGAACACGAGATAGGTCGGCGCGTTGTCGAGGACGCCCGAGAGACCGCCTGTCGCCCAGAAGTACTGGACAGGCGACGAGAGGCCCAACGACGCTCCTCGCTCGGCGAGCACCGCAAGCGGCACCTGCATGGTGACGAAGATTCCGGCGAAGAGGCAGGCGACTTCGACAATCGGCCCCCAGGCGAATTCATTCATCGCACGCACCGCTGAGCGCGTTGTGGCAAGACTCGCGAGCGCGAACAGACACATCGCCGCCTCGCGGGCGAACTGGGGGATCTCGATGAGCGTGCCCGGCAGAAGTCGCCCGGGGACGAGCACGACGACACTCGCCAAGATTCCCCCGAGCCAGACAACATTCGAGAGTCCGAGCGCGCTGATCGCCGGTCTCGTCGGCACCGCGCGCACATGGGTCGCGGGCGACTCCCGTCTCGCCATCCAGGAGTCGATCACAAAGTAGATGAGAAGCAGCGAGCCGGATGTGAAGAGCCACGGCTTCCACAGCGAGAGTGTCCAGAAGAATGGGACGCCCCGCAGGTACCCGAGAAAGAGCGGCGGATCCCCGATGGGGAGCAGCGTCCCGCCCACATTGGAGACAAGAAAGATGAAGAACACGACGGTGTGGGCGACTCGCGTTCGCTTCTGATTGGTCTGAAGGAGCACGCGGATCAGGAGGACGCTCGCGCCGGTCGTTCCGAGGACACTCGCCAGCAGCGTCCCGCACGCGAGGATTACGGTGTTGGTGCAGGTGGTCGCCGTGAACTCCCCGCGGATCGCGATCCCACCCGCCACGATGTAGAGAGACCCGAGCAGCACGATGAAGGGGATGTAGTCGTCGAGCAGCGTGTGTTGGAGCGTGCCCGCGACTACGGACGGAGTCTCCGTCATCAGGAGATAGATGCAGGTGAGGAGGGCGCAAACGGCCGCGACCACTCCCTTGTTCACATTCGAGTGCCACCAGGAGGCGGTCGCCTTGGAGAGCGGAAGCACGGCGATCGCCACGAGCAGCCCGACGAACGGCGCGGTGCCGAGCGGCCAGAGTGCGGCGAGCGCGAGCATGCGACGCACTCTAGCGCACTACTATTGGACGCGTGATCGCACTCTCGTTCTCGGTGCTGCTGCTGGTTTCTTCGGGCTCCCCGCAGCAGGAAGTTCCGACGCTTCTTCCCAGTTCGAGCGAACTTGCAGGCCCATTCCGCTGGCAGTCGGAGATGCTCCGCGCGCCTGTCGGATGCGCGATCGCGCCATCGGGGACGGTCGCGGTCGCCGACGCCGCCGGAGAAGTGATCGGGCTCTCGGCGAGCGATGGAAGAGTTCTGTGGCGAACTTCCACCGTGGGCGGTGAGGCGATGGCGTCTCCGTCGGCCGTCGCGTTCATGGGTGATGGCAGTTTCCTGGTGGCGGATTCCCGCCGCGGACGCCTCGACCGCTTCTCCCAAGCGGGCGAGTGGATCGGCCCTTTCGCCCCTGAGGCAGCGGTCGGACTTCCGACGGCGATCGCCACGGGGGAGTGGGGCACTCCCGCCACAGGAATCGCTGCGGTCATCGACGCTTCGACGGGTGCGATCATCGTGCTATCGACTTTGGGCGTCGAGCTCGCGCGCATAGACACGGCAACGCATGCAGCTGGCGCGGCCACCGCTCTCGCCCCTTCGGGACTCGCGTTCATCGGTCACGGCCTGCTCGCGGTCACGGCGCGCACCCAGAGCAAGGTGATCATTCTCGACCTCGGCGATGGCTCGGGTAAGGCGCGCCCACGGGTTGTAGGTTCGTGGGGTGGTCGCGGCGCGTTTCCTGGGTTCTTCAACAGCCCGCAGGGTCTAGCGTCTGCGGGCGGGTGGATCTTCGTCGCCGATCAGTTCAACCATCGCGTGGCACGACATGACGCCGCGGGCAAGGGGCAGCTCGCCTACGGGCAGCACGCGGTGCAGCCTCGTGGAGGCGAGGGAGCGGTTCACTATCCCGTCGCCGTTGCCGTTGCCGCGAGCGTTTCGATGGGGGCGAAGTCCGGGCCGCTTGCAGTCGTATGCGAACCCTTCGAGCGGCGCGTTCAGGCGTATTCGGTTGAACTCGGCCCTGAGCCCGCCGACCTTCGGCTGGTACTTCCCAAACTGGAGGGAGTGCAGAGCCACTTCGGCGCCGCGGCCTCGCGCGATGGCCAGCGGCTCTTTCTTCAAGACCCGGAGTCGTGCAGCGTCGTTGTCTTCGACCTCTCGCGCGGACAACCGATTCATGTGACGAGCATCGGCTCGTCGGGGACGAAGCCCCACGAGTTTGGCTCCATCGACGCGATGCTCGCACTCGACGGCGGGCTGCGGCTGTTGGTGGCCGACGGGGTGAACCGTCGGTTGGCACTCTGGCAATTGACCGAGCCACCCAAGGATCTGATCTTCGAGCCATTCATGGCGAAGCTCGTCAAGACCCGTCCCTACGACCGACTCGGGCTTCCCGAGGGAGCGTCCATCGTCGGCCTCACCCATGCTCCCACGGGGGAGATCCTCGCACTGTCTGAGAGCGGCCCAACCGTCGTCACGCTCGATGAGTCGCTGCGAACCGCATCGACTGCGCCTCTCCCGCTACCCGACACGCTCGCCCGGCCCTCAGCGATCGCGGCGGATTCGTCGGGGACGGTCGCTGTCCTCCTCGACGATCCAGCAGCGGTCGCGACATTCACGCGCACGGCAGCAGGCTGGACTCCCGCGGGCGTTCGTCCGTTGATGGGCGTGCTTCGCGCGCGCGCGATCGCTGCCGCAGGCGATGGGCGATGGCTCGTCGTTGATGACTGGGGGGATGCCGTCATCGAACTCCTCAGCGATGGATCGCAGCGACTCGTCGGATCGCGCGGAGTTGCCGACGGGGAGTTCTGGCTGCCGAGTGCGCTTGCAGTCGGGCCCGGAGGCGATGTCTATGTCGTCGACAGCGGCAACCACCGCGCCCAGCGGTTCGATCCGAAGCTCGTATGGGAGATGACCTTCAGCCTCGGTCGCACCTATACCCGCGCACGCACCGCAGACGATGTGCTGCGCGTTCGCACACGGAAGCCGGCACCGCCTCCGCCAGCGGCGCCCCCCGCGCAGGGAGGGCCGTCATGACGGCGCGCGCGAAGATCGTGCCTGCGCTCGCGTTGGCACTCTGCGTCATGTCGCTTGGGGCCCAGCCCCAGGACCTAGCCGCTCACTGGCAGACCGTCACAAGCAACGATGGTTCATGGCGCATCGAGTGGCGGCTTCTCAGAGACTCGGATCCCATTCAGCTCCCAGAGGCGAGAAAACGATTCACCATCGAACTCAAGATCGCTTCGACCCGCACCCCCGCAGACGTGCCCTTCGCCGTCGGCGTCGACGCGCATATGCCAGAACACCATCATGGGATGAATGTCGCGCCGACAGTCATCCGCAGATCCGATGGCAGCCTGCGCGCCGAAGGGATGCTCTTCCACATGAGCGGCAAGTGGGAGGTCGATGTCGACATCGATGACGGAACCACTATCGAGAGAACCCAATGGGACATCGGGATGTATTGATCCGACTGCTTCCCGTGGCGCTCCTTGCGCTTTCGTGTGCCCCGAGTGCGCCGCGCATCGAGCCCACGAAGCCCGAGTCCGACCGTTCCGGCGTCGAACTCGGTGCGGCGCAGATTGAGCGCGTTGAGGCGATGGGCTTGCCTGGCGCGCTTGGCCCCGACCCGTCGAACCGTTTCGCGGATGCTCTTCCAGCCGCGAAGCTCGGCCAGTGGCTCTTCTTTGACACGGCGTTTTCGGCCAACGGAGAGATCTCATGCGCAACCTGCCATCAGCCGGAGCGAGCCTTCACTGACGGACTCACGGTCACTCAGGGGCTTGCGCGCGGAATTCGCAATGCGCCCACACTCCTTGATGTCGCCCACCAGACCTGGTTCAACTGGGATGGCAGGTTCGACTCACTGTGGAGCCAATCTCACGGTCCGTTCTCTCATCCCCGCGAAATGGGTGGATCGCTCGCAGCAGTCGTCGAGCGCGTCCGCACTTCGCCACAGCTTGCGGTTCAGTACGAGAGCATTTTTGGTCCGCTCGGCGCGCCGCCACTCACTCCGGGTCAGGTCGACTTGGCGATCGCCAACATCGGCAAGGCGATCGCCGCCTATGAGCGCCGTCTCGTGACAGGGCCGAGCGCGTTCGACCGCTGGGTGGAGTTGTGGCGCGCGAAGGGGTCGCCGCGACGGCTCGACCTCGTTGAGAACGATGGGTTTTCTCCGAGCGCGCAGCGTGGCCTCGACACATTCACAAGCCGCGGACTCTGCTGGCAGTGTCATGTCGGGCCACTTCTGAGCGACGGCGAGTTCCATGCACTCGGCGCCGCGCCCCGGGGCGATCTCATTTCCGATCCAGGAAGGTACGGGGCGATCGCGCCACTCAAGTCGAGCCCGTTTCGTTCGAGTGGCTCATTCGCCGACAACCCCGACTCGGAGCGCGCCCGCGTCGTCGATGCGCTTGTGGCGCACGAGGACCAGTGGGGAGCATTCCGGACGCCCGCTCTTCGCAATGTCGCGCGGACCGCACCGTACTTCCATCAGGGGCAATTCGCCTCGCTCGAGGAGGTCCTGCGCTTCTATTCGACCCTCGAAGGGGCGGTCACGATGGACCATCATCGGGAGTCAGTCCTCAGGCGGCGGGATTTTTCCGCCGAGGAAATGGCGGATCTTGCCGCGTTCCTTCGGTCGCTCGACGGCACCGACCCCCCCCGGAAGTGGCTCGCTGACCCCTGGACGACCCATCCCAAGTAGTGCGGACGCACCAACACCCCCCAGTTTTTGGCCTCGCGGGGGTGGATTGCCGTGCCCTGCGGAGTACAGTTCCAACATGCAGAAGGGCACTCCCCATATCAGGTTGATCGCTGCGCTCTCGCTCGGCTGCCTCGTCGTGTGTGCAGCACTCGCCCATGAGGATGATCCCAAGGAACAGTTGCCAGTGTTCGTTGGTCCGATCTGGCGCGAAGCCGAGGGCGGGGTCGCGGGAACGACCTTCCCCGCGTCGGGCATCCAGCTGAAGGCGTGGTTTCCCGTAACCGCAATCAGTGCCGCCGCGACCAGCGCGTCGGACGCTTGGGGATATGTCAGCCCGAGTGGCCGCGAGTACGCGATCCTCGGAATGTCCAACGGCGTGGCGTTTGTCGAAGTCACCACTCCTGCCGCGTCCACGCTCACGAAGTTCATGCCCAAGCCCGCCTCCGCCGGCGACAGCATGTGGCGGAACATGAAGACCTACCAGCACTACTGCTACAGCGTCAGCGAGGGCGGCGGCGGGATCCAGATCTTTGATCTCGCGGACATCGACAACGGAAACATCGCTGATCTCGGAACGGTCACGACGGGTGGAAGCGCGGCGACGCACACCATGATCATCAACCAGCAGACCGGCTACCTCTATCGGATGGGTGGAGGGTCCAACGGGGTGCGGGTCTATTCCCTGGCGAATCCAGCTCTCCCTGCCTATGTGACTTCGTGGAGTGCCAAGTACACACACGACGGCGCGGTCTTCAACTGGACGACCGGGCCATATGAAGGCCGCGAGATCTTCTTCGCCTGCGGCGGACTCAATACCGGCTACACCGACACCGGAATGGACATTATCGATATCACCGAAAAGGGGAACATCGTCGTGATCGGGCGCGCGACCTATCCCAATGCCGCCTACTGCCATCAGGTCTGGATCTCCCCCGACCTCAGGTACGCCTACATCAACGACGAAATCGACGAGGCGAACTTCGGCATCCTCTGCACGACGCGGATCATCGACATCAGCAATCTCGCTGCGCCGTTTCTGGCGGCGACCTACACCAACGGCCAGGTGAGCGTCGATCACAACCTCTACATCAAGGGGAATGACCTGTACGCGAGCAATTACAAGTCCGGGCTGCGCATCTATGACATCACGGCTCGTACCGCACCTGTTGAGCGCGCATGGTTTGACACCTATCCGAGCGAGAATGCCATCGGATACGCGGGGCTCTGGAGCAACTACCCGTACTTCCCCAGCGGAACGGTTGTCGGCAGCGACATCCAGAGTGGCCTGTTCGTCTGGACGATCGGAGAAAATCCGCTGACGATTGGTTATCCCAACGGACTCCCCGCGCGAGTCAACCCCGTGGGCGGATCTTTCGCGGTGTCGAGCCAGCTCGCCGCGGGGCAGTCGATTGCCGCTGGTGGCGCAAAGCTCGTATTCAACAACGGTGGTGCCGACCAGATGGTGCCGCTGTCGCCAAATGGCGCGGGTCTCTGGAACGCGCAGTTCCCGGCGTTGTCGTGTCCGTCGACTGTCAACTTCGCGGTGCAGTTCACGCTTGCCTCGGGGACGGTGGTGCGGGATCCCGCGAGCGGCTTCAAGTCCGCCAGCGTGTCGTATGGCGAGCTCAACGGCTTTGCCGACTCTATGGAGACCGGCACAAACGGCTGGACGGTAGGCGCGACTGGCGACACCGCGGCCGCGGTTGGCGTGTGGACCCTCGTCGATCCGATCGGAACGGCGGCGCAGCCCGAGAACGACGCAACGCTCGCGGGCACGATGTGCTGGGTCACCGGCCAGCATGTGGCTGGGCAGTCGGTCGGCTATAGCGATGTTGACGGCGGCGTAACGACCTTGACGACCCCGAGCTTCAACGCGACTTCGGTGTCCGATCCCGTTGTAGGCGTGCAGGTCTGGTACTCGAACAATCAGGGAAGCGCCCCGAACCTCGACTCGATGCCGATTCTCATGTCGAACAATGGCGGCACGACCTGGTCACAGGTTGAACTCGTCAATACGAATCCCAACGCATGGGTGGAGCATCGCTACCGGATCGCCGACTTCATGGCCGCCACCAGCTCGATGTGTCTTCGCTTCCAGGCACGAGACCTCGATGCGGGAAGCATCGTCGAGGCCGGAGTCGATGACCTTCGAGTCTTCGGCTACGACTGCGAAGCACCGCGGCCTGCAGATATCAACGGCGACGGCGTTGTTGATGGCACGGACCTCACACTGATCCTCTCTCAGTGGGGCTCAGCAGGTCCCGGCGGCGATTTGAACGGCGATGGAACGGTCAATGGCGCTGACTTGACGGTGCTCTTCTCCGACTGGGGTTGAGCGCCTGCTAGGAAGAGCGCCTGCTACGAACCCCACGCCGAGAGAACCTGCGTGAGATCCGACCCCGAGACAACCCCGTTGTCGTCGATGTCGGCGTTCGCATCTGACGATCCCCAGGCCGAGAGGAGCGCAGACAAGTCGAGACCATCGACGATGCCATCGTGATTGATGTCTGCGGGATTCCCGGCCTCGCAGGAGTCGAGTTCGAAGTTCATGTCGGTGTCCAGCGCCGAAGGCCCGACCTGCGCGAAGCCATCGGAGCCGATCGCATCGACGCGGTAGATGCGGTAAGTGCGCAGGTAGTACCCATCCGAGATCCGGAAACCGTGAACCGCCGCACTGGCGCCCGAGGCAAGGGCGAAGACAACTGCGCCCTGGTCGGCGAGTACGAGCGCGGTCGGGTCGGTCAGCGCGACGGAGCTGCTGGGATTGGGGCCGAAGTCGAACCGTCCCAGGAGCGCGCCGCCCAGCGAGAACGCCTGGATTGAGTCGCTGGCACGGTCCGTGACCAGCACCCGCCCGTCGGGAAGTGCCACGAGGTCGGTTGGATCAGCGCCTACTGGCAGCGCACCGAAGGGCAGCGTCGGATAGCCCGCTCCGGGGCTTCGGCGAATCGTGCCGTCGGCGTTCAAGATGAAGAAGGAGTCGCCGCTGCGGGCGAACGAGATGGGAACGGCGGAGGCCGGAAGGTTTTGGGTCGTCATGACGAGCGCGCCGGTATCGAGGCGCCATCGGGTGATCTTGTCGGCGGAGGTCGAGAGAGCATCAACGCTTGGGGCCGCTCCCGCGCCGAGCCCGGCAACGCGCAGCTTCGCCGCCAGCGGGAATCCCGCGCCCGCGGCAACGACCGTGCGAAGGGTCGAACTCGCGCGGTCAAATTCGAGAAGCATCGGCCCCGCGTCGCCAGTAGCGGCGAGAAGCACCATGCCTGTGGGCGTTGTCTCGATGGCTGAGACCTGCTGGATTCCTAGGGCGGCGAGATCGATAGCGCGCCGGCGCACGCCACTTCTCCCGTCAAGTTCGACCAGCAGCGCAGGAGCCTTCTGGATGGTCCAGAGCCCCAGCGCGCCCGCAAGATCACTGGGGTCGGGGACTCCGTTGCCGTCGCAGTCCTCGCAGGAGTCGATCCGCCCATCGCGGTCGAGGTCGCGCGAGACATCGACGATGAGGTCGACTCCATCGGCGGTGCCGTTACCGTCGCAGTCCGCGTCGCACGAGTCGATGGTGGAGTTTCCATCGAGGTCCTGTGCCATGGCCACAGTAATCTCATAGCCATCGGGCAAGAGGTTCAGGTTGCAGTCGCGCTGGCATTGATCGGGGACGCCGTCGAGGTCGATGTCGGGCGCGCCCTCGGCGAGTTCGACGGGATCGAGAATCCCATCGGAGTCGCAGTCCTGGCAGAGGTCGGCGATGCCATCACTGTTGGTATCCGCGAGCGCGCCTGCCGCGATTTCGTCGGCGTCTGCGAGGCCATTTGAGTTGCAATCGATGGCAAGGCAAGGGGCCGCGGGTCCCCAGAGATACTGCTTGACGGCATCACCAGTGATCCTGTGCATGCGGAGGTCGACGTTGGCGGTCGCGCCGGAGACGACATGGCAGTAGCTCATGATCGTCCCGCGCTGCACACTGCCGGACGCGCAGGAATCGACCCCGTAGTCGTGGGTGTGAAGCGTCCCGACATTGTGGCCCAGTTCGTGAGTCGTGACGATCAGATCCCAGTTGCCGGGGTTGGTCTGGGTCGAGTGAGCGAACGAACCGATCATGTACCCCGAGACGGAATAACCGTAGTTGGTGCACGCCGCGTTGAGCCAGGCCACGCCGCCGTAGGGAAGGTTGCGCCGCCCCGTGAGAAGTTGCGCCAGATCGCGCTGGACCGCGGTCTGGTTCGTCTCCCACTCGTCGCGGAACGGGTAGAGGGGATTCTCCTGGTTATAGAGATCGTCCGGAGTCGTGAAGAGGCGGATGTACGAGAGTCGAAGCCGCACACCACAGTCGCGCTCGAGGATGCAGCTCACTGCGCCGTAGAGGGCAGTGGCGTAGTCGGAGGCTGCTCCCGCTGAGGGAAAGATGGAGACAAACTCGTAGTCGAGGTCGGCGGCGAGTTCGACAAGACGCGTCAGCTGCGGCATGGAGGGGCCGACCGATCCGGCGACTCCACCATCGTTGCCCGGATGCCCGAGCACTGCGCACACTTCCTCGATTGGAGGCGCACCGCCAGGTCCTTCGTGTTCCCATCGCCAAGGTCCCGGGCGCAGCCCTGGGCGAGTTGGATCGCCGACTCCTTCGAGGACGAGCCGCCCGTGATCGCTGTCGAGCCACCCGATCGCGCCCGTGGGAGCGAAGGCGACGAAGCCGGTCGCCGAGCTTTCGACCTCCGAGGCCTTGTAGAGACGGACGCGATTCGGATCCATTGGCCGCGTCATCTCTCGGCCGTGCTCGACGGTCGCACTGAGTGACTCAACTCCGACGAGGGCGAACCGTTCAAGTTGCAGTTCGATGGTGCGACCACCGGGTCCCGCGAAGGTGAGTGACTCGGGAGATGGAGCGACGGACAGTGCGAATCCAGCCGCGAGGGCTGTCGTAGTGATCATGGGGCCTCGACATAGATTGTTGCACCAATCGCTAGACTTGCCAACATCGCAATGAGAAAGTCGACGCGAATCTGGCTCATTTCGGGGGCTGCAGCAGTCTCAGCGGCCTCTGCACAGACGCCACAGGATCAGCCCACGCCATTTTCCCAGCCGATTAAGGGAACCGCACTCTCGATTGCGATGGTTCCGGTCGCGCCACTTCCCGGGGGCTCCCAGATCTGGATGAGCCGAACCGAGATTCCGTGGGAAGTTCTTGATGTCTGCGTATACGGCTTCGATAAGAAGGATGGCGTGAGTGATCCGCCCGCGGCCGATGCGGTCACGCGACCTACGAAACCGTACATCGCCACCGACCGGGGATTCGGGCATGCGGGATGGCCAGCGAACTCGATCAGCTTTGCGAACGCCAAGGCGTTCTGCGTCTGGATCAGTGCGAAAACAGGGCGGCCCTACCGACTTCCGACAGTCGCCGAGTGGACACTTACCTGCGAGGGTGCGAAGGTCACGCCAGCGAGTACCGCCGACCACGCGTGGTTTGACGACACCAGTGAAGGCACGACGCATAAGGTCGGCTCGAAGAAGCCCGACGCCCAAGGACTCTGCGACCTCTACGGCAATCTCTCCGAGTGGTGCGTCGAGCCAGACGGCACGGGATCGGTGATGGGCGGCTCCTACCGCGATGGCAAGAACGAGATCGGATGCGCGGCCATCGAAGAGGACACGCCCAACTGGAACATGAGCGACCCGCAGCTTCCTCGGAGCCAGTGGTGGCTCGCTGACGCGGGATGGATCGGATTCCGAATTGTCTGCGACGGGCCCGCGCCCGCGAGCGCACCCGCACCTGCGCCTGAACCTGCACCCGCACCTGCGCCTGAACCTGCGCCAGCCCCCCCAGTCACGAAGGAGTAGCCATGCACGAAATGTCAGACTCGCGTCGCACATTCATCAAGTCCGCCGCGCTCCTCGGGGTCGGCGCGGCCATCGCCCCATTCCCGGCGTGGGGCATTGCCCGCGCCGACGAGCGGATCCGGATCGGTCTTGTCGGATGCGGGGGGCGTGGGACAGGCGCCGCGCTCCAGGCACTCAACGCCGATCAGGGAGTCGTGCTCGTCGCAATGGGCGACGCCTTCAAGGACCGCATTGAGTCAAGCCTCTCGCACCTCATGAAGGAACCGGTGAAGGATCGAATCGATGTGCCTGCTGAGCGGCAGTTTGTCGGGGTGGACTCGATTGATCAGGTTCTGCCTCTCGTTGATGTCGTGCTCCTCTGTTCGACGCCGGGATTCCGCCCGGAGCAGCTCGCCAAGGCAGTCGCCGCCGGCAAGCACATCTTCTGCGAGAAGCCGGTCTGCGTCGATGCCCCGGGATACCGCTCAGTGCTGGCGAGTGCCAAGGTCGCGCGGGCGAAGGGGCTCTCTCTCGTCAGCGGATTCTGCTGGCGGAGTTCGTCTCCGGAGAGGGCGATCTACGGGGAGATCCTCGGCGGCCGCATGGGCGAAGTGGTCTCAGTGCACGCGACATATCTCACGGGGCCGCTTGGAACCCATTCGCGCCAGCCCGGCTGGTCGGACCTCGAATTCCAACTGCGAAACTGGCAGCACTTCAACTGGCTCTCTGGTGACCATCTTGTTGAGCAGGCCGTTCACAGCGTCGACAAGATCAACTGGGCCTTCGGCGGGAGACACCCCACGCGCTGCACCGCCATCGGCAGCCGGTTCTGTCGCGAAGAGATCCCCGAGCGCGGCGACATCTACGACAACTTCACTTGCACCTGGGAGTATGAGCACGGGCCGCGCGCAGTCCTCATGACCAGGCAGCAGCCCAACTGCTTCAATCTCAACGATGACTGGATCAACGGCACCAAGGGATACGCCTCGGTCAACGGGTGGGGACCGACCCACTGGATCAAGGATTACTCCGGCCAAACGATCTGGTCGTATCCGAAGGATGGCCCTACACCGGACATGTATCAGGTCGAACACAACACACTGTTCAAGGCCGTGCGCGATGGACGACCCGTCAACGAAGGAGAGTTCATGGCCGACTCATGCATGATGGCGATCATGGGACGGATGTCCGCGTACTCCGGGCAGCGGCTGTCGTGGGACGACGCGGTCGCCTCGCACGAGGTGCTGTGCCCTGAATCGCTCTCGGATCCACTGCCGATACGCAAGGCGCCGCGACCTGGACAGCATGGGTTGTCGATATGACAGGCATCTCACGGCGCTCATTCGTGGCGGCCGCAACCGGCGGCGCGCTGGCCCTCGCGGCCGTCCCGACGGCTCTCGCCAGCGTGAATGCTCTGAGCGCGCGGCACTCCGCGGCGCGCGGACGCCGCGAGATCCGCGTTGGCCTCATTGGCTGCGGTGGCCGAGGGCGAGGCGCGGCGGGGAACGCGCTCGAAGCGTCGCCCGACGCGCGCCTTGTGGCTTTCGGCGATCTCTTTCCTGACAGGATCGAGGCGGCGCACACCGGTCTTGCATCCTTCGGCGACCGGGCGAAAGTCCCCGCGGCGCAGTGCTTCACCGGGTTCGATGCCTATCAAGGGGTCATCGCCGTGCCGTGCGACTATGTGATCCTCGCGACCCCACCGGGGTTCCGCCCGGTGCACTTCGCGGCGGCGGTAGCCGCCGGTCGCAACGCATTCATCGAGAAACCGGTCGCTGTCGATCCGACCGGCATCCGCACGATGTTCGCGACGGCTGCGGAAGTGGACGCAAAGGGGCTGCGAGTCGCCGCCGGGACGCAGCGCCGTCATGAGTGGTCATATCTCGAAGCGATGCAGCGGATCAAGGATGGTGCGATCGGCCAGGTCATGGCCGCCCGTGTGTTCTGGAACATGGGCAGCCTCTGGCATGTGGAGCGCGACCCCATGAAGAGCGATGTTGAGAATCAGGTCCGCAACTGGCTCTACCACACATGGCTCTCGGGGGATCACATCGTTGAACAGCATGTTCACAACATTGACATTGCCAACTGGGCGATGGGAACGCATCCGGCGCGGTGCGTCGCGGTGGGGGGGCGCCAGGTGCGGATCGATCCCGGGAGTTTCGGTCATGTCTTTGACCACTTCGCGGTGGACTTCGAGTATCCAAGTCTCTCAAACGAGACCGGGGCGATCGTCGAGAGATTCGCGATGAGCATGGCGCGCCAGCAGGACGGGACTGCAGGGCGCGTCGAAGAGGTCATTTACGGAACGAAGGGGACTGCACGCCTCTCGCCGGGATCAGCGCGGATTTCGGGACCGGTGGCGTGGACATTCAAGGGACCCAACAACAATCCGTATGTGCAGGAGCACATCGACCTGCAGAAGGCGATCATCGACTCGACGCCGCTGAACGAGACGGCGCAGGTCGCCGCAAGCACCATGACCGCGATCATGGGCCGGATGGCCGCGTACACCGGAGCCGAGGTTGCGTGGATCGACGCGCTCAACGATCCGTTGAACTTGATGCCGCCGTCGCTGAACCTGGGGCCACTCCCCCAGGCACCGGTGGCAATGCCGGGCCAAGCGCCAAAGGTGTGAGCCGATCCCAGCCTGAGGTGGTTTCGACACTTGGCGTCGCGTTAGTCCCCGACGCCCAGCGCACGATTCGCGCTTCGAATGGTGCAAGCCGCGCCGCGATTTCATCTTGACGGGCAAGGACCCCCACGGGATCAACCGAGATCGCGGTTGACAGGGCGTCGGCGACAGCGCCGCGTGCCGAGACCACGGTCACCGCGATGGCGTCGGTGAGTGCGCGCCCAGTGCGCGGGTCGAAGATGTGGGAGTGTCGCACCGAACCACGATCAAGTCGCTGCGACTGGTCGCCGCTGGTCGACACGCAGGCGTTCACAAGGCAGAGCGTCGTGGGCCGATCCCCCGCAAGGCCAGTCTCAACCTGAATCAACCACCCACGCCCCCAAGGCGGAGCCGTCCCACACGCGATGTCTCCCGCAATGGCGACGAGCGACTGCTCAC
Source organism: Phycisphaerales bacterium (assembly GCA_009691915.1). Taxonomy (GTDB): domain Bacteria; phylum Planctomycetota; class Phycisphaerae; order Phycisphaerales; family SM1A02; genus F1-60-MAGs104. Next base: position 474,668 of record SIAD01000001.1, on the reverse strand, counting down.
ACCCTGCGCGCGCAATCGCCTGACACGCTTCGTCGGCGGCGAGCCCCTTGCCCAGAGCGCCTAAGTCGAAGGAGAGTCCGTCGCAATCGACTTCGACCTGTGGCGGCTCGAGAGTCAGGGTGAGATGCCGCCACCCCGAGTGCCGTACGGCTTCGGCGAGGGCCGCGTCGCTGGGGAGCGAATCCGTGAGTCGGGCGTCGCGCCAGCACTTTGAGATCGCCCCGGCGGAGGCATCGAAGGCGCCATCTGTTGCCGCCGCGGCGCGAAGGGACCACGAGAGCGCGAGTGCGAGATCCGGCGAGATCGGCTCGGGTCGCCTGGCGGCCAGCACCAGCCGCCTGAGTTCGCTCGACGAAACGAAGTCTGAGAGTGTTTCATCGAGCGCACGGATCCGGTCGAATCCCGAACGGGCGATTCTCACCGCCTCGACCGCAGTCTTGGCCACCACTTCGATGCGCACTTCGCATCCCATCGCGATTTCATAGAACACGAATCGTTCAGCGACTGCGTGGGGTGCGATCAGCATGGCCCCGGCGATCGCCAGCACCAATGATTCACCGCTCATGCCTTGGGAAGTTCCGGCAGGAGATCGCGGACCGCGCGAATCGCGCCGATCCGGTCGAGCAGGATCTCAACAAGCTCTGGATCGAATTGGCGCCCCGCCTCTCCTCTAATCAGTTCGAGCACCTTGTCCTCGGGCCACGATTCCTTGTAGCAGCGGGACGAACTGAGCGCGTCGAAGACATCCGCCAAGCCGACGATCCTTGCAAAGAGCGGCGTCTCCTCGCCGCGGCGGCCACGGCGCTGCCCGTTCTCGAGGATTCCCGGGTACCCGGATCCATCCCACCTCTCGTGGTGGAGCAGGGACACTTCGCGCGCCGCCTCGTCGAAGTCACTAGGGTCATGGAGGAACAGGTCCGCCCCGATCTCCGCGTGGCGCTTGACGATCTCGAACTCCTCCGGCGTGAGCCGACCAGGCTTCTTGAGGATGGTGTCGGGGACGCCGATCTTCCCAATGTCGTGGAGTTTGGCGGCGTTTCGCAGGCGATCGCGCTGCCGCTCAAAGGATGGTCCCTCCAGCCCTCGCAGGCGCGACCACTCCTCGAAGACGATCGCGGAGTATCCCGCGACGCGCTCGACATGCCGGCCGGTTTCGGCGGGGTCGCGGATTTCCGCCATGCGGATCATCCGAAGGATCACACTGTCGTTGAGCCGCGCCCGCTCGAGCGCGACGGTGGCGACATTGGCGAAGTGTTCAAGGAGCCGGATGTCCCCTTCGGAAAACACCTCCCGCGGTGACCCATCCTTGGCAATCGGGTTGATGATCTCGATGACCCCGAGAATCCGTCCCGACTGGTTCTTGAGGGGCATCGCGATGACGGCCGAAGTGCGATACCCGAGCAACTGATCGAAGGATGACTCGAACCGGTAAGGGGCATCGGGCGGGATGGTGTAACAGTCAGGAATGTGCAGCGGCTGGCCGGTCAGGCAGACCCATCCCGCAATGCTCCGGTCGGTAATGGGCAGGCGGAAACTGGAGACATGCGGTGTCTCGCCGGTCTCGGTGCGCCGCGCCAGCGACTCATTGTGGAAGAACGCGAACCTGAGGTAGTCACCTTCGCGCAGGAAGATCGTCCCCGCGTCGGCGTGGAGGAGCGCGCGCGCCTCCGACAGGATGCGATCCATCAGCGTGTGGAAGTCGTGAATCTGATTGAGCTCGACCCCCACCTGCATCAGTGCGCTCACGCGGAGTCTCCAATGCGCCTCGCCGGGATCCCCCTCGCGCTCACTGAGGCGCAGTCGCGCCTCGTCAAGGGCTCGATTGGTGTGACGGAGTTCGTTCTGCAGGCTCTCGTAGGCGGCCACACTTCGATTGCGCCTGACGATGTTGAGGTACGCATTGGAGTGGGTCTTGAGCCGCGAAGTGAGCTCGACGGTCGTCACCGGATCGAGGATGAAGTCGTCGATCCCCTTGAGGAACGCCTCGTCGCGGATGGAGGCTGTCGCCGCGCAAGCGAGGATCACCAGCGGAACGGCCCCGACTTCCTGGCTGCTGCGAAACTGATCGAGCACGCTGAGCACATCACCGATCCGGTCACGGGCGTCGATCACGATGACAGTGGGGCAGCAGCGCACCGCTTCGTCCACCGCGTCACCCAGTCTCTGGCAGAGTTCCACCGAGATTCCCCGCGTGCCGCGTAGCAGCCGTGCCAGCGCATGCGAGGAGGAGAACCCGCCCCCGACGAGCAGCACTTCGTGCGTCGAGGGATCTCCCATCGGCGAGCTGGCGCCGAGGCTGGAATTGGTGGCGGACATCGAAGTGGCTCTAACTGCGGCGGGGATTCCTGAGGCTGGCTGGTGCGGGAGTTCGGGGCGCCGCTCGTCCGTCGGCATCAAGAGGATCCTGCCCCCTCGCCAACTCGCGGGGCTGGGTCGTAGCCGCGTGGGCAATCGACTCAGTGGTTCCTGGGGCGCACACATCGGCCTTGGCGAAGATGATCCGTCCTCCGGCAGTCTGGAGGACATTGGTGACCGTACCAGTAACAATCGTGCGCATCAGGTCGGCCGCGCCGTCAAAGACGACCATCGTGCCGTCGGGGAGATGCGCGACTCCCTGACCGGGCTGCTCGCCCAGACGGGTCACTTCGGCGACGACCGACTCGCCCGGAAAGAGGAGTGGTCGCAGCGCGTCGGCCACTTCGTTGAGATTGACCGTCGTAACCCCGCTGATCTGCGCCACCTTCTGGAGGCCGCGGTCGCCGGTGGCGATGCGCATATGTTCGCGCACCGCGAGTTCAACCAGCATTTTGTCGACGCCTCGTCCATCGAGGTTGATCGACTCGATGCGCACATCGACCTTGGGGTTTTCCTGAAGGCGTGCGACGAGGTCGAGCCCTCGCCGTCCCTTCTGTCGCTTCTGCCGGTCGTCACTGTCGCAGAGCGCCTGAAGCTCCTCGAGCACGAACTTGGGGACGACCAGAGGGGCGTCCAGAAGCCCGCTCCCAGCGAGCGCCTCGATCCGTCCGTCGATCAGGGTCGAGCTGTCGAGCAGAATCGGCGCGATCGAACCGGGCTGACGATCGAACTCGACATAGGGGATCACCAGTCGGAAGTCCTCCTTGGTGGTCAAGACGATCGAGACCGCGAGATAGCAGAGCACAATCCCGAGAATGATCTTGGTAAGGCTGAGATAGAGCTGCGCTGGGCCTCGGGAGATTTCCCACGCCCCGGCGACGGTGTCGATTAGCGCGCCGAGCGCGACCGCCGCTACGAGCCCGGCGCAGATCCCCAGATAGACCACGGCAATCGAAGTGAGGCTCTTGTTCGGGGTCATCCAATCGAGCAGCAGGACCACCGCGCCAACACCGACCGCGGCAATGATGAGGCCGATGACCGTGGGTGGTCCGAACTCCTCCACACTGCGCGAACTCGCCACGGTGACCGTGATGATCACGACGAGAAGCGCCACAAAGATCAGCCGAACGGCCATCAGCAGCGACCTGCTCCCTCGGGCACCCGGTCCGAGACCGGCTCTCCCCGACGGCCCGATCGCGATTCGCGGCCGCCTCGATTCCTGCTGGCTGGTCACCGATCAAGTGTAGGCGGCGCTGCTACGATTCGATCAGGTCATGAGGAGGACGGTCGGGCCCAATGGGCGGGCGTCTCGTGAACCTGGTCAGGGCCTGACGGCAGCAGCCATAAGCGTCGTCATCCGTGCCGCTGGTCGCCTGACCGTCCTCCCCGTGACCTTCGCATGAGTTCGAAGACCACGATCAAACATACGCGGCCCGAGAGTGCCCCCGAGCCGAGTCTGCTCCCGACGGCTGCGGCCTATCAAGTGCTCGCACGCCGCTACCGCAGCCGATCATTCGATGAGGTTGTCGGACAGGAATCGATCGCGGCAACGCTCAAGGGCGCGATTGCGCAGGGTCGCACGGCCCACGCCTATCTGTTCTGCGGCACCCGTGGGGTCGGAAAGACCTCAATGGCCCGCATCTTCGCTCGCGCCCTCAATGCGGTCGACTCCCTCTCGCAGAAGGAGGCGATCAGCGAGTCGATTCTCCGCGGCGAGGACATGGATGTCATCGAGATTGACGGCGCCTCGAATCGCGGGATCGACGACGCGCGGGATCTCATCGCCGCGTCGGGGATGTCGCCGGCGCGCAGCCCCTACAAGATCTACATCATTGACGAAGTGCACATGCTGACGCAGCCCGCGTTCAACGCCCTCCTCAAGACGATGGAGGAGCCGCCCGCGCATGTCAAGTTCATTCTCTGCACGACGGAGCCGTTCCGGGTTCCTGCGACCATTCAGAGCCGCTGCCAGCGGTTCGACTTCCGCGCCATCTCCACGGCGTCGATTGCGCGACACCTGACCGAGGTCCTTCTCAAGGAGGGGGTGTCGGCCGACGATGCGGTGATTCTCCAGGTTGCGAGGCTCGCCAATGGGTCGATGCGTGATGGTCTCAGCCTTATTGATCGGTTGGCATCCGCGGCGGGGGGGCATATCTCAGCGGCTCTGGCGCGCGAAGTGCTCGGGCTTCCCGACGAAGAGATCCTCGAGTCGATTCTCGCGGCCATCGCGCAGGGGGAACCGGCCGCGGGGTTGGAGGCCGCCTCCAAGTTGCTCTCTCAAGGGATGTCCCCGGACCACGCGATTGACACGATCGCCGCTCGGTTGCACGACGCGCTTCTGGTGCGCGTGTGCGGTGCTGAGACGAATCTCGTCGAACTCCCCAAGGAGACGCGCGAAAGAATCGCGACGCACGCCGAGCGGTTCAGCGCTCCCGCGCTTGTGCATCTCATCGCGCTGTGCGATGCGAGCGTGCGCAACATCCGTGGATCGTCTATCCCGAGGGCGATATTCGACGCGGTCATTGCCCGTGCCTGCCTCTGGCAGCACTTCGCGAAAGCCGCGTCGCTCCTGGCCGGTGACGCCCCGCCGGCTCCAGCAAAAAAAAAATTGACTGAGAGTTCGCAGCGCGCGGATGTGGCACCTGCGGTCGCCGCGGTGCCGAGCGCGGCCGAAGCCGACGCGCTTCGCCGCCATCCGCTCGTCCGTCAGGTCGCAGAACTCCTCGACGCCGCAGTGACACGGGTCGCTCCCGGATCACTCAATGCGCCCGGCGCGCGCCGCGAGAAGGAATCCTGAGATGCGAAGAGTCGAACCGGAGAAGGGGCCGTACCCCGACAGCGTCAACCGTCTCGTTGATGCCTTCGCGACACTGCCTGGTATCGGGCGCAGGACCGCGCAACGGCTGGCATTCTGGGTTCTGAAGGCGAGCAAGGACGAGGCCGGGGCACTCGCTGAGGCGATCACGCGGGTCAAGTCCTCTGTACACCACTGCCCAATCTGCTGGAACATTGCCGACCAGTCACCCTGCCGGATCTGTGCGGATGCCTCCCGCGACGCGTCGGTCATCATGGTTGTCGAGCAGCCCAAGGATCTCGTCAATCTGGAGCAGACCGGGATGTTCCGTGGGATTTACCATGTGCTCATGGGACGCCTCGACCCGCTAGATGGAGTCGGTCCCGACAGCATCACGGCGGGCGATCTTCTGGCGCGCGTGAGCGATCCTTCGCGCAATGCACGCGGCACGGCAGTCAGCGAAGTCGTGCTCGCGCTCAATCCGGACATGGAAGGGGACACGACGGGGCTCTACATCGCGGAACTTCTCTCCTCGACGAAGATCCAAGTGACTCGGCTGGCGCGAGGGCTGCCCTCGGGGTCGCAGATCGAGTTCGCCAACCGGGCGGCCCTGTCGGATGCGATCGCACTGCGTCAACCCATCTGACGCGCTCGGGTTGTCGTGTTTCGTGGCGAGAGGGGTACCATTACCGCGATGCGCATGGAGCTATCGCAGCAGGCACAGAACCGGCTGAGCCAGCAGCTCAAGCTGGCCCCGCGTGTGCTGCAGTCGATGGAGATTCTCCAGATGCCGCTGCAGTCGCTGATTGAGCGCATCGATCAGGAACTCGAATCAAATGTCGCGCTCGAACAGGTGGAGCCCGAGCCTGAGGAGGAGACCGATGACGGTGAGGCCCCGGCATCATCGGGACCGTCAGAGACGCCTGTCGGCGAGCGACTCGCACGAGCTGAAGTGATCCACGATCGGTCCGACGACGACAACCTGAGTGAATCCTGGCGCGAGCGCGTGCGTCTCGACGGCGAACCGGATGCCAAGAGTTTCCTGCTCGCAAATCTCCCGTCCCGTGGCGAGAGCCTTGAGTCGATCCTCCTTGGCCAGTGGGCCCTCTGTGAAGCGCCCGAAGACATCATGGCCGCAGGACGACTCATCCTCAGGTCGGTCGGTGAGAACGGGCTGCTCGTCAAGGGTCTCGACGCTATTGCCCTCGAGGGGGCGACCGAGGCGCACGCTCCTGGACGGTCCTCTCCGACCCTTGCCACACTGGAGGAGGCGCTCGCGCGACTTCAGGGCCACCTCGAGCCGACCGGACTTGCCGCGCGCACCCTCACGGAGTGCCTCCTCCTCCAACTCGCAGCGAAGTCCCTCGCCGAGGCGCCACGCAGCGATGACACAAGGTTCCTCGATGCGCGCACCCTCATCGAGCAGGATCTCCATGAACTCGAGTTGGGGAAGTATCTGGCGATCGAGCGCAAGCGGGGGTGGTCGACTCAGCGTCTCGATGCGGCGCGCGAGACACTTCGGCACCTTGATCCCGCGCCTGGGCGCTCGCTTGCCGTCGAGGCGGAGCCTGCGATCCGCCCTGATGTGATCATCGACTATGACGCAGAGACCGATGTGTACTCCGCCCGGCTCGCCAGTGGGTTCACTCCCAACCTACGGGTGAGCGAGGAGTACGCACGGCTTGCCAAGAGCGCGCGGGTCGATGCCGCCACCAAGGAGCTTCTCGCCACGGGGATCCGCCGCGCCAAGTGGTTCATTGACGCGATCGAACAGCGCGGGGCGACGCTCTTGCGGGTTGTAAACGAAGTGATCGTGCGCCAACATGAGTGGCTCGGTGCCGGCAGCGGCGCGCTCAAACCTCTACCGATGACGCGGGTGGCCAAGGAACTACGCATGAATGTGAGCACCGTGAGTCGCGCCGTCGCGGGCAAATGGCTCATCACTCCGCGCGGGTCGTATGAACTCCGGCGGCTCTTTTCCGGCGGCACAGAGACCGATTCCGGCACGGACATCTCGTGGGAGGCAGTCAGAGCGATGGTGCGGGAGATCGTCGATGGCGAGCGGAAGGAGAGCCCACTTTCCGACCAGTCGATCGTCGCGGTCCTCAAGGGGCGAGGAGTCACGCTTGCGCGGCGAACCGTCGTCAAGTATCGCGAGCAACTCGGAATCCGGGCCTCGCGGCTACGCAAAGTGCGTCCGCCCTCCTGATGCGCTGCCGACAGTGTTCATACGAACTCTGGAACATGGTTCCAGGGAGATGCCCCGAGTGCGGTCGGATCTGGAGTTTTGAGGAGTACCGGTTTCGGCCGCGTCTGGCCCAGTTCCTCTGCCCTCACTGCGAGACGGCGTACGCGGGCACAGACGAGCGCGGTCTGCCGACCCCCCGCGAGTTCCCGTGTCGCTCATGCGGGAAGGACATTTCGCTTGGTGGCATGCGCGCCCTGCCGGCCCCGGGGACGGATGGCGCCGATGCGATGGATGACGAACACCTCTGGACCGTCCGTCGCCGAATCGGGCGGTTCCGCGCGTGGCGCAAGACAGTCTGGCAGTCTCTCGTCGCGCCTCGGACGGTCGGACGCACGCTTCCAGAGCAGCCGAGGTTTGTCGACGCACTCCTGCTCGCGCTGATAAATGCGTTTGTTGCGACGCTTTCGTGCGGCGCGCCGCTCGTGGTGTTGGCCGGGGCGGCGATCATGTTCGGAGGAGGCAGCGGCGCACCTGCGATGGCGGGACTCGGCGTGAACGCCGGCGCGCTGCTTCTCGTCCCCGTCGGGCTGGTGGCGACGGCGATTGTCTGGGGTTGCGTCACACACCTCATTCTCCGGGCGACGGGACCGGTGAAGAGGCCACTCATAGCGACTGTCGCCATAACGCTCTACAGCACTGGCCCCTTCGTCCTGTCCGCGCCCCCATGCGTTGGGATCTACCTCAGTTGGATCAGCGCGGCGGTCATGGCCAACACGATGACATTCGCGCTCTCGGCGGCCCATCGCGTCTCCCTCTGGCGATCGGCACTGGCCTCCTGGATGCCCTGCGTGGTCACCATGATTCTCGGAGCTTTCGGGCTGTACTGGATGGTCATGACCATTGTCGGGTCGATGCCTGCGCCTACCCTCGTTCCCGTTTCGCCCGTTGCGAGCGTTCCCTCAGACCCGAATGCGCTCCCAGGCGTGGCTTCGGAAACGCCAGAGGAACAGGAGCCCGCGGACGACGAGCTCCCCGCACAGCCCGAGCCAGATCCCGAATAGGCCAAGCCCGAAGTGGACTCCGAGCAGCCACGCGGCCGGCAGACGGACGGCGTAACTCGACACCACCGTGATGAGGAGACACGCCTTGGTGTCACCGACTCCCCGCAGACCGTTGCGGATCACCATGGCGAGAGCGAAAAAGACCTGAATCACGCCGCAGGTGATCAGCAGCGGCGGCACCTCTCTCAGATGCACGCTCTCGCGGCTGATGACCCGCGTGAGCGGTTCCGCAGCGAGGATGAACACGACGCCGAGCGCCCCCATGATCGCGCACCCGACCAAGGTGCAGGCGGTGATGGCCCGCCGCGCACTGGCGACGCTGCCCGCGCCGATGTACTGCCCCGCGAGCGCCCCGGCGGCGATTCCCATGGCGAAACCTGGAAGGAACGAGAACGCCTCCCACTGCACGGCAATCATGTGAGCGCCGACGAGTCCGCCTCCTGGTCGACCCTGCGCCGCCTGAATCGACGCGACGGTGCCGATGAAAAACATCACAAAGAGGTTGACGGCCCACAGAGCGATCCCCTCGGCAAAGTTGGGAATGCCGATGCGCGCAATTCGCCAGGTAGTCGCGGCGCTTGGGCGGAGGTGGCGTCTCTTGGGGTGGAAGTCCTTGACCCCCGAGTGCAGCGCGCGAACGGTCAGTGCCGCACCGACCAGATATGAGAGCGCCGTGCCCGTCGCGATTCCCACGACGCCCCACTTCGCTCCGTCAATTCCGAGGACATTTGGAATCGAGACGAACCCGGCGTCGTAGTGCGCTCCCGATAGCACCCACGAGCCGCAGGCGTTGACGATGTTGACTACAACGGCGATCCATGCGGGGATCCAGGTCTCACCCGCGCCGTGAAGACACATCGAGCCGACGGTCATGATCCCGGTGGCTGGCATCACGATCGCGAGGATCCGCACATAGTCGATGCAGTACGCCTTCGCCGGTCCGTCGAGGCCTGCGATTTCCGCCAGCGGGCCGACGACGAACCAGAGGACAACTCCGACGAGAGTTCCCCACACGACGCTCAGAGTCATCGACTGACCGCACGCCTCCTCGCCCTCGTGTGGCTTCCCCGCCCCCATGGCCCGGGCGATGATCGCCTGGGCACCGACACCGAGGCCGCTCATGGCGATCCCGATGAACCATCCCACATATGCGCCGATGCCGATGCCGTCGAGTGCGCTCACCACCGTCTCACTCGGAAGGCTGCCTGCGATCACCTTGTCGACGAGTCCGACGCACGCGGCGAGTGTGTGCTGGAGCAGCACCGGTAGCGCGAGCGCCCAGATCGCGCTCCACATCGAGAGGCCAGCCAGCTTGCCGCTGCGGATCGTCCCGTCGAGGACGCTCTCCGCCTCCTCCATCGCGAGCACCGCGTCGGGTGGATCGTCGGGACTGACGATCGAGTGTGATGGATTGACATCGCCCGCTCTCTCGTGGCGAGTCTCACGCATGGAGTTCACAGTCCGGAGGGGGGCGCCGGCGCTGGCGCAGTCGCCGGCGTGGGCGATGGCGCCTCGCGGGTCTTGCGCTCTCCGGTTCCCGCAATCCCCCTCGGCAACCCGGGCGATTCCCACTTCGGGATGTCCCAGAACACGACATAATCCCAGAATCCGAGATGTCGCTGATAGGTCGGGTACAGGTAGGTCGTGTGCACGAGATAGTGCTCGGACGGCGGCGTCGCTGAGTGCCACGCGAGCCACCCGATTCGGCTCAGACCCCGATCGTTTCCGGTGATGACGCGGAGGCTGTCGAGTGCGGCGAGATTGACCGCAAGCTCCGAGTGGTCAAGGCTAGTGACGAGCGCGTCGAAGACGCCATCCTCGGGGTACTGCCCGAGCCCGATGGCGAGTTCGATCCTGATCTCCGGTTCCGCTGACTCGTCGAGCAGCGTTCGCCACATTGCTTCTGTGACGGAAGGATTGTGGAGACGCTGCAGCGCGATTGCGCTCGCCAGCCGCACCTGCGCAGGGAATGGCCCGTCGACGCCTTCACCCCCGTGAAGTTTCTTGGCTTGCCTGACCTCCTCCGCGCTCACCAACTTTCGAGCAATGAGCACGGCGTCCGCACTCTCGCCGAACCGCCCGAGTGCAGAGATGGCCGCGGCCTGCACCAGAGGATCCTTGACATCTTCGGCGTAGAAGCGGTAGAGCTTCACATAGACATCGACGCCACCGAAGGTCGAGGTTCCGAGGAGGGCGACCCCGCGCCGCATGTTCTCAGGATCGGTCGTATCGACCGCCCACTGAGCCGCCTCCTGAGGCGATGGCGGCGAGAGCACGTCTCCCATCGAGCGGAAGTCCGAGCCGATCGTGTCGCAGGCCGCAAGCGCGAGGATCGTGAGCGAAGAGCCGAGAAGAGAAACGGCACCGGCGCTCAACTGTCGGGCGCAGTCCACGCGATCAGCTTCCCGGGGTCGGCGTGCCACAGTCGAAGGTGACTGGGACGAGGCAGATAAAGGTGAGATCGGTCGCGCCCTGGTTCTTGAACTGGTGGAGTTTGTTCGGTTCGATCATCAGGATGTCGCCGGGAGAGCAGGTGTGAAATTCGCCATCGTGTTCTACCTGTGCCACCCCACCCGTGATGATGACCTCATGCTCGTAGTTGTGCTGGTGGCGCGGCGTGAATCCGCCGGGGGACACCGTGTAGTGACGCATGGCAAAGGTCGGGGCGCCGTCGCGGCGGCCAACCATCAGGCGCATCCGGACCCCCTCAACTCCGTCCATCTCCATCAGCTTCGCCTCGGTGTCCTCAACGCGCCGCTTGAGCATGGATGGCAGGGTAGCGGCTATGGTGGGCGCGTGGCGAAGCTTCGCGTCAAGGGATTCGCGCTGGGTGACTGGCAGACCAACTGCTGGCTTGTGTATCTCGATGGAGGGGGGACGCGGCGGGGGTGGATCATCGATCCGGGGGACAGGCCCGAGGTGCTCCTGAAGTTCGTCGCCGAGAACGCGATCGCGGTCGAGGCGGTGCTCTTCACCCACGCGCATCTCGATCACATCATGGGTCTTGAGGCGGTGATCAAGGCCATCGGCGAAGTGCCCATCTACGCTCATCCCCTCGAGCACGGGTGGTTCGGTGATCCCCAGCTCAATCTCTCGGCGTTCGCAGGGGTTCCACCGGTGTCGGTCCGACCGCCGACCCACACCCTAGAGGACGGCGACGAGCTCACCATCGGCGCGACCAGCTGGCGGGTGCTCCACACTCCGGGGCACAGTCCGGGATCGGTCTCGCTCTACTGCGCTGACGCGCGAGTCGCCATCGTCGGTGACACTCTTTTTGCCGGGTCGATCGGGCGCAGCGACTTTCCCTCGAGTGATTCTGCGGTCCTCATGGACTCCCTGCGCCGAGTCCTGATGGCACTCCCGGACGATTGCGCGGTCCATCCCGGGCACGGACCCATCACTTCGATCGGCCGGGAACGCACGACGAACCCGTGGATTACGGGCTCCGAGTGAGCTGCTGGGAGCACCAAGCGTCCATGCGCGCGGCGAGGATGTCGAGTGGCAGCGGCCCCGCCATGAGCAGGTGATCGTGGAAGGCGCGCAGGTCGAACTGGGCGCCGAGTCGATCCTCGCACACGCCTCGGATGCGGCGGATCTCGAGTTCGCCGATCTTGTACGCGGTCGCCTGACCAGGCCACGCGATGTAGCGGTCGATCTCCCTTTCGATGTTGAGCTTCGAGAGTGCGGTGTTCGACTCCATGAACGCAATCGCCTGCGCTCTCGTCATCCCCAGCGCGTGCATTCCCGGATCGACGACGAGTCGACATGCGCGCCACATCTCATAGAGGAGCCGTCCGAAGTTGTCGTAGGGATCCTCGTAGAGTCCCATCGGTATCCCGAGCCGCTCCGCGTAGAGCGCCCATCCCTCGACGAAGGCGGTCGAGTCGACGCTGCGCCGGAACTGGCGGATTCCCTGCGCTTCGTCGGCGAGCGCGATCTGCAGGTGGTGACCGGGAACCGCCTCATGGAGGCTCAAGGGGATCATCTCGTAGGTCGGTCGCTGATCGAGCGCATAGGTATTGGCGTAGAACCATCCCGGGAATCCCGCCTTCATCGAGCCGAACTGGTAGTACGCGGTCGTTTGGCTGGGGGCCATGAAGCGGGGGATCTCGCGCACTCCGTAGGGCTGGCGCGGGAGGATCCCGAAGTACTCCGGGAGCTGCGCGTCGATCCGCTTGCAGATGTTTCGGTATCCGGCAAGGAGCGCCTGAGCCGAGGTGTGATAGAAGCGCGGGTCGGTCCGCAGGTAGGCGATGAACGAGGCGAACAGGGCGTCATCAGAAAGCGTCGAGCGCTCGGAATCCTGCAAGTACCAGTCGGAGGTGCGGATCACCGCGAGCATCTCCGAGTGGATGCGGGCGACCTCACTCGTTCCGATCGCATGGATTTCCTTCGCTGTCAGATTCGTGGTTGTGAAGTGCCTCAGCTGGAACTCGTAGTACGCGGCACCCATGGGCTGGTCGCTGACACTGATCGAGTCGAGCCCCCTGGGGATGTACTCAGAAGCGAGAAAATTCCGCATTTCCCCGAGAGCCAGAAGCGCATCGAGAACCGACTCGCGAACCATGTCGCGTAGTTCCTGCTGGCGAGCAGCCGAGATCGAGCCGGGCATCGAAGCCATCGGGGCTTCGAGCTCGCGGAGGTTTCCACCAAGCACCGCGTCGAACTGTTGAAGTACGCCATCGAGCACCACCTTGGGCGGCACAAGCCCTTCCTTCATCGCCTCCACCATCATCGCCTGCGTATCGCGCACTGCAGCGCCCAGGCGCGTTAGTCGCTTGGCGTACATCGTCCAGTCGTCATCGGTGCGCAGGGGCACCATCCGTGCAAACTCCGGGAGATCCTGCTGCGGGCCGCCCCTCTGGTGAACGGGCATCATCCACCGCTTGAACTTGAAGCTCTCGACAGAGTGCGCGAGTTCGCGCCGAAGGAGGTCGTAGTCGAGGCGGCGGTTCTCCGAGAGCGCCACGCGATCAATCGCAGTGATCTTGTCGAGGAACTCCTGCACCTCGGTGTGCCTGGTCACCGCGCCGCGCAGTCCCGGCTGGGTGATACGGTCGCTGGGGGGGGTTCGTCCGTGGGAGAGCGCGTCCTCGGGAAAGGAAAAGTCCACCCACTGCTCGTACTCGTCGGCGAGGGAGTCGAATGAGGGGTCGTCTGCCCGCGTGGGGCACCCCGCGGCAAGGCCAACGATGGTGGTCAGCAGCAAGAATGATGGCACAATTCCGCGGGATCGGGGATGTCGAGAGGCCATCTTCGGTCACAATACCAGTCGAAGGAGAGTCCATGAGCAACTGCGCGGGTACCTCGATGTCGTCGGTCGGTCTGGTGTTGGCCATGTCGATCGTCTGTGCAATGGGGGCGGCCATGCCTTCTCACGCGACTTCCACTGCCAACATGATCGCCACATCATCGTCGACGGCAACAGTCACGATCCGTATCGACATTACATCCACGCTCGGGTCGAGCAATGACACCGACACACGCACGGTCTCTGTGACGGGGCCGTGCTCGATGGCACTCTCTCCGAACCTTCCGCCTTGGGCCACTTCGGATCTCACGCAACTCAACCTCGTCCTTGGGAACGCGGTCTACAGCTTCGACTTCTTCTGCATCCCGTTTCTGGGATGCCAGCACATGGATCTTGCCCTATCCAACCTGCGGATCACACTGGCGGCGCCGGTAGGGTCGCCCGTCGCCACCAACGGCACGGTCTTCTACAACGATGGCCAGTACCTCGTGCACACGGACTACTCGTTCACCGGGTTTTCGACCGGGTCGGGGAGTTCGGACACCGTAAACCCGTCGGACTTTTCTGGTCGGCTCGTTGCGACCGGGCAGTCTCTCAAGATGGATCAGTGCGCCATGAGCCCGCAGATGGTGAGCATCCCTCCCGACTCGCTGCCTTCGGGAGTCAGTGCCGTCACGCTGACCATCACTACGAACCTCGCGAACACCATCTTTCAAGGGCCCTGGGCACCCGATACGCATCCCGCCGACCTCAACGGCGATGGCACGATCGGCGGGCTCGACCTGACCGCGCTCTTTGCGGCGTGGGGGACGGCGGAGGCGGACATCAATGGCGACGGGACGAGCAATGGGCTCGACATGACCGAGATACTCTCGGCATGGACTCCGTGAGCGCGATGCTGCGGATACAGTTTCGTCCACACCGTGAGCCATATCCCCGTCCCCACTGAGCAGGGCTACTCCCCGCCGTATGTCCGCCAGTTCGCGGTGTTCCTCGACAACAAGGTCGGAAAGCTCCTCGAACTCCTGAAACTCTTCGAGGACGATGCGTCCGTGACCGTCGCGGCGCTGAGCGTCATGGACTCAAGCGACCATGCGGTTGTGCGCATGATCTTCTCCAACGCCGATGCGGCGCGCCATCTTCTGCGAAAGAACGGCTACACCTTCAGCGAACTCGATCTCATCATCGTCCAGATCGGTGAGGGGCAGTCGCTGACGAGGGTCTGCCTTTTTCTGCTTGGTGCCGAACTCAACATCCGATTCGTCTACCCGGTGCTGATGCGAGCGGCGAGCGAGCCCTGCGTCGCGCTGGCGGTCGACGATTGCCATCTTGCGGGGCAGATCCTCCTGAGGAAGCGGTTCACGCTCCTGGGCGAAGAGGACCTGAGCTGACCTGAGTCGACCAGAGCTGACCTGAGGTGCGTAGACCCTCAGACTTCGACTGTCGCGCTCGTCTTGGAGGTTTCCCATGCGGTCACCCGCACGAGATCGACTTGGGACGCCGCAAATCGGGGCTTGAGGAGGTCGAAGCAGACCGCAGCGATGTGTTCAACGGTGGGATTGAGTGTTCGGAACTCCTCGCAGTCCACATTGAGATTCCTGTGGTCGAAACGGTCGAGGATGGTTCCTGAGACGATCCGCTCAAGGTCGGCCATCCCAAAGGCTGAACCCGAAGGGGGGCGGATGGCGACTTCCAGACGGTAGTTGTGGCCGTGCCCGTTTGGGCGATTGCACTTCCCAAAGAGTGCAAGATTCTCCTGAGGGGTCAGGGACGGATCGTTGAGGCGATGGGCGGCTGCAAACTCAAAGCAACTGGAGATGCTGATCCGGGTGGCCATGGATTGCTCCCAACTGTAGTGATGATAAGGCGATACTCGCCAGGAGAGACGGGCGACAGGGTGGTTGAGGTGCCTTTCGATGGCGGCGGCCATCGCGGCCAGCACTGCCAATGGCGGCTTCTTCCCGTCTAGGACCGCATGAGCCTCACCGCCGAGAGTCTCGTGAGCGGCGGCACGAGTAGAAGCATCAATCTGGGCAAGGGAAGTGACATATCCGCGACCACTTGCGGGAGTCCCTTCAATTTCAACGAGAAACTCGCTCCAGAGTGGCACGGCGTTCGTTGACGGGTATCCGGCAAAGGTGTTGTGTGGCTCATCGGATATCTCGTGAGATGCTCCAAGGGCAATCCGAACGCACCGACTAAGCGTTGTGCGCTGCGCGATTGAGGGCATAGTGGATGTGGATTCCATGATGGTCACATTGTGCGTTGGCACGGCGTTTCTGCACCGTGGGACACTCTCAATTCTAGGAGCGCGGATTGTATTCGCGGTTTGACATATAGCGGCGGTTGCCTATGATTCGTATGCGCACACGCGTGCGTACGAACCCCCGGAAGGGCTCGGCGTGAGGCTTGCCTCCGCCGGGCCTTTTTTGTTTCGCCTCAGTTCAGGAATGGATGCACGATGCGAGAATGGCGAGGTTCAATGGACACTCCGATGATGATCCGCCGTGTCAGTTTCGGGTTGTGTGCGGCGGCCTGTGCGCTCGCGATGATCGCGTGCACCAGAACGGCAACCGTCCCGCGGCTTGACATCGGTGACGGCGTCGCGGTAGTGAGCGGGTCCTTCGGAGCGCGCGTCGAAGTCGAAGCCCAAGTTGCTGCACGCATCGGGTGGCTCGAACAACTTGTCTGCAAAGCGGGAACGCGAGAGCACGAATCCCTGCTTGCGGTTGAAGTGCCGCCAAGGATGATCCACGCGGCCATGCTCGCCGCTGGGTTTCAACCCGGTGCTCCGGGCCGCTGGATGGAGACTCAGCCTACGGCTGCGGGTGGGGCGCCCGGCCTAGTACTCGAGAGGCCACACGGAGACCGTCTCGCGCTGCGTGTAAAGTGGGCGGATTCCTCCGGGGATCATGAGGAGCCGCTCGCCCGGTGGGTGCGTCGAGAGTCAGGCGATGATGAGGATGCGACGGACGAGTCGTTTCCGGAGGACCACTTCGTCTTCGCGGGGAGTCTGGTTCGCCCCAATCCTCCTTCGCTGGGCAAGGGCGAACACTATGTCGCCGACTTCACCGGATCAGTCGTCGGCCTCGTGACCTTCGGCGACGAAGTGATCGCCTTCGACGAAGTCATTCCCGACCGCGTCGATGTCGCGGTGCCTCAGTGGGCGGCGTGGACACAGCGGATTCCGAGTGAGGGCACGAGGGTCGTGCTGGTCATCCAGCGCGCACATTGAGTCGCGTGCGCGTTTAGCAGCCACCGCTACTATCGCCTCATGCGGATTCTCGGGATCGACCCAGGCCTTCAACGGACCGGGTACGCGTGCCTTGAGCACCGCGTCGGTCAACGGGCGAGGATCCTGGATGCCGGGATCCTGCGGCTTTCCGCGCGGAAATCGCTCGCATGGCGGCTCAAGGAACTCGACGAGGATCTCGCGGCGGTCTTCGCGGAGTGGACACCCGATCGAGTTGCGGTTGAGCAGGTCTTTGCCCATTCAAAGCATGTTCGCACGGCGATTGTGATGGCTCACGGGCGCGGCATCGTGCTTCTCGCAGCCGAGAGAGCGGGCGTTGCGATCCACGAGATTTCTCCCGCCTCCGTAAAGCTGGCGGTGACGGGGAACGGGAACGCAACCAAGAGGCAGGTCCAGCGTGCGGTTGCCTCCTTGTGTGGACTCGAAGAGCCGCCGTCTCCCGCGGATGTTGCCGATGCCATCGCCATCGCCCTGGCGGCCTGCCACCGCACGCCGGCGATACGCTGAGCGCATGGCGGGCGCTGTCGCACTCTTCTCGCGGAGGCTCCTGAGTGATCAACTCACCCCGGTCGTGGCCTATCGGCGGCTCGTCGCCCCGGACGAGCGCACGGCGGCAAGTTTCCTCTTCGAGTCGGTCGAGCAGGGCGGGGCGGTCGGTCGCTACTCGATGGTGGGCGCGCAGCCGGTCCTCGAGGTGATCGCACACGAGCGGGAGGTCCGTGTCATCGAGCATGACGAGTCGGGGATTCCGCGCGAACGGCAGATGACTGTGGCCGATCCCCTGGCGTTCATCCGCGAGATCCAGCCCTGGTCCGGAGTCAACGCACACGGAGAATTGCCTCGGGCGTTCCACGGCGGATGGGTCGGATACATCGGATTCGACGCGGTCCGCTGGCTCGAGTGGGAGAAACTCTCGTTTGCCGAAGCGCCACATGACGATCGCCGTCTACCAGACATGCACATGGCGCTCTACCGCGATGTGGTTGTCTTCGACCATGCAACGAAGTCGCTCTACGCGGTCTGTGCGGTTCTTCCAGACAAGAGCTCGACTGGGTCTGCCGAGGCCGCGGGCCGTCGCGCGCTCGACCGATTGGAAGCACGATTGATGACACCTAGCGCCCCACTCGCCTCGGGGCGGATCGACATTGACACGGCCGCCGCGCCAAGCACTCCCGGCCACAGCGCGACCGGGCAGGCCCGGTTCGAAAGTGCCGTCGAGCGGGCCCGTGAATACATCGGCGCCGGCGACGCGTTTCAGGTCGTGCTGAGCCAGCGGTTCGTGCGCGAGAGCGCGGTAGATCCATTTGAGGTCTACCGGGCGCTCAGGGTCGTGAACCCGAGCCCCTATCAGGTGTATCTGCAAGCGTGCGGCTGCATTCTTGTCGCCGCCAGTCCGGAGATCCTCTGCCGCACGCGAGAGGGGGTTGTGACCAATCGGCCGCTTGCCGGCACGAGGCGCCGTGGGCGGACCGCTCAGGAAGATCTCGACCTCGAGCGGGAACTTCTCGGGGACGCCAAGGAGCGGGCGGAACACACCATGCTCGTCGACCTCGGGCGCAATGATCTATCGCGCGTGTGCGTTCACGGATCTGTCCGTATCGAAAGGTGCATGGAGGTCGAACGGTTTTCCCATGTGATGCACCTTTCCTCGACGATCACCGGACGGCTGCGCCTCGGGATGGATTCCTGGGATGCGCTCAGGGCGACGCTTCCGGTCGGGACGGTGAGCGGAGCGCCGAAAGTGCGCGCAATCCAGATCATCGATGAGCTGGAACCACTGAGGCGCGGCCCGTATGCGGGCGGACTCGGTGCCATCGGGTGGGAGGGGGACATGGACATCGCGATTTCCCTCAGGACCATCGTGGTTCCCGTCGCCACGGACGCCGGTGTCGGTGGTGTTAAGCCTCCCTGGAGCTATCACCTGCAGGCTGGGGCCGGAATCGTTCTCGACAGCGAGCCCCGTGCGGAATACCTGGAGTGCGTGAACAAGGCGGCCGCGCTCGGGCGTGCGCTCGATCTCGCCGAGCGGGCGTTCGCCGTGTAGGCGAGCCGCGCTGATCGAGGTGCCTTCACGCGCCTTCGTCTTCGTCGGCAAATGGGATTACACCCGGTGGACTGATGGCCGGAGGCCGCGCCACGGGAGGCTCTCCGCTGCGGGGTCGTCGGATTTTCGCTGGGGATGGTGCTTCGTCTTCGAGGTGCGTTCGCGCCATCGCCCGGCCTGCCGCAGAAAGCGCCCACGCACACGCGGTGATCCCGACGATTCCCGCCGCGCATCCGATGAGTGACACGAGTTGCAGAGTCGTCACGATCCACTCATCGATCTGACCCGCCGAGAAGGCGCTCACCATCGCGGCAGCGAGCGAACCGAACATGAGGACGGGGGCGACGAGCGTGCCCATGAGGCAAAGGCTCCAGAGCGGCGGTGGTTCCTCACCCTGATGGCTTCTCGTCACACGGAGGCCGACTCTCGCAATCAGGAATGTGTTGACTCCGACCACTGACACCCAGGCCAGCCGTCCAGCGAGGAGGGCGATGATCTCCGCGATGCCCGCGCCACCCATCGAGGTATGAAATGTCAGCGCCGACCCAACGGCGCCGAGGCCCACTTCCACCCACGCGCTCGAGCGCAGCGTCTGCACCTCTGGCGTCGCGAGGAGTGTTTCGAGAGTCGAGGACCCCCAGAGCCGACGAAGGGCGAGCGCCCGCCAGAGCCCCGCAAGGGCAAGGAGTACCCATGCCACCGAGCCGATCCATGGGAGGAGGGTGCATCCCCCCCAGACGAACAGGGTCGCGATGGTCGCGGCGCGCACCTCGCTGAAGGTCGTGGCCGCCCGGTAGGTGCCACCGAGGTGGTCTCTTGGAGTCGGGTTGCTGGTCTTCCGGCGCTTGGTGCCGCACTCGGGGCAGTCTCCTGAGCGGGATCCCCTCAAGTCATAGCCGCATGTGGCACACTTCCAGCGGGATTCTGCGGATTCCATCGGATCAATCACGCGGAGCGGCTCTGGTGCGAGGGGGTGGCTGCAAGGACTCGACCCCCGAAGGCGCGCCCGATTGTGCGCGCGGGCAAAGATCGAGGCGCACTCAGGTCGAGGAAGTGGTTGAACCTCGGCATTGGTATCACACTATAAAGTCATGTGGCAATCCATACACAAGGACACTCGACCAAACATGCGACAACCTACTGACTTCCCGGGCTGTGTGACCCAGCGACTCTCGATGGCCCTTGCGATCGCTGCGGTGCTGGGAGCCTCTTTCGGGATGGCTCCGCAGGGCGCCGAGGACCTCTCGCAGTGGAGCCACAGGGTTTGGGACGCGGCGCTCGCCGACGATCTGGCGAAGGTCGAGTCGCTCCTTTTGAACGCACCGAAGGGGGAGGGCGATGCGGCCCACGCGCTCGAGACGGCGATCGCTACACACCGCTCAAGCAGTGCCCTCAACGATGCGGATCGCCTCGCGCAGATCGCCAAGCGCGAGAAGGACCTCGCGGTAGCGATGAAGGACCGCGACATCACGGCTGCACTTGTCCATGCGGTCAACATGAAGTTCCTCATGGGCAACGCGTTGTGGCGGCAGTGGCTCGCCGGAACCGATGCGGTCGCGCTTGAGTCGATGGCCCTCGAAGAGCGGGAGAAGGCGCTGGCGGATCGCGACCTGCTCCTGGCGCAAGAGATTCTCTTTCGGCACAAGGCACTCCACGACGGCATCGACACGGACGAGTTCAAGGCCCTCGACCGCGCGCTCGACGATCTCAACAAACGGGTGACACTCATCGCGGAGTTCGCGCCGCGAGAACTCCATCGGATGCGTAAGAGTCAGGTCGAGCGGCTCGAGCGCATCGCTCGCGCCGAAGGCAAGGAGCTTCCTGTCGATGATGAGGAGTTTCCTCCATACAACGAACTCTTCGCCGATGACTGGCGGGAGCGGATCGAGGGGATCACGCCTCGGCTGGTCCTGCAGGGACTCCGGCAGGCGGCCAGCGATCATGTGACCGCCGCTGGGTGGAAACCGCTCATGCTGGGCGGACTGCAGTCGGTCATGCTTCTTCTAGAAACGCCGCAGTTGTCTGAGAATTTCCCCAGACTCTCCGATCCGGTTCGGGTCGCGTCACTCAAGGAGGTCGTCCAGCGCGTCTACCGATCAATTGACGCCGTTCCCGCCGACAAGGTCGGTCCCTCCGCCTATCGCGCGGCGATAAATGAAGTCCTGGCCACCAACACTACGTCTGTCGAGCTTCCCGACGAAATGATTCTTCGGGAGTTTGGTGAAGGCGCCACCTCGCAGCTCTCCAAGGAGTACGAGGATGACTACTCGGAGATCATCTGGCCGGACAATCTCCGCCGCTTCAAGCAGTCGATCGAAGGAAACTTTGTCGGCGTCGGAATCCTCATCCGTCACAACGACAAGCGCGAGATTGTCATCGTCAACCCGCTCGAGGGATCCCCGGCGTCACGGGCCGGCATCCGCCCGAGTGACAAGTGCATCGCGGTCGACGATCAGTCGACCCTCGGCTGGACGCTCAATCGCGCGGTCGACAACATCACCGGGCCAGTCGGCAAGTCAGTCAAGCTCACCGTGCGCCGCGACGGCGTCGAGAAGCCATTTGAGTTCACACTCAAACGCGAGTCGATCAAGATGCGCTCGGTGAATGGATGGTGGAAGCAAGGCATCGACGCCAAGGGCAGGCCAGAGTGGGACTGGTGGATCGATCCATCCGCTGGGATCGCATATGTCCGCCTCACCTCCTTCAATGAGGACAGCTTTGCGGACTTCATGGATGCCGTGCGCCAGATGAAGCGCGAACATAATCTCAATGGGCTCATCCTCGACATCCGCGGAAACCCCGGCGGTCTCCTCAAGAGCGCCGTCTCCTTCGTCAATCTCTTCGTTGATGAGGGCCAGATCGTCTCCGTGCAGGATCGCAACGGCAATCTGACCGGGGAATTCTCGGCTGAGCGCGTGCGCTCGAGTCTGGCTGGATTGCCGCTGGTTGTCCTCGTCAACGGTCAAAGTGCCAGTGCCAGCGAGATTGTCTCGGGAAGCCTGCAGGTTCACGGCGCGGCCGTGGTGCTCGGAGACCGCAGCTTCGGGAAGGGCAGCGTCCAGACGGTGCAGCCGATTCAGGACGGTTCCAGCGAGGCCGCCGTCAAGGTCACGACGCAGTACTACGTCCTTCCGCCGCTGCAGGGGGAGGAGAAGGGGCGACTGGTTCACCGCCGTGCCGCGAGTTCCGACTGGGGGGTCAATCCCGACATGACCGTCACCATAACGCCGCCCCAGAGTGAGAAGAGCATGGAGACGCGGCTGGCTCTTGATGCACTCGACGAGGCGCAGCTCCGACTGACTACGGTCGATGTCCGACCCGATGTGAACGACCTGATCTCGAAGCGGCTTGACCCTCAGTTGGAGATGGCCCTCCTGCTCTTGAAGGCGCGTGTCGCCGGCGATCAGGAGCGCGATCACCTTGCGGGGCTCGCCGGTAGTCACGCCGCGGGCAAGGCGCAGCCGCAGTAACTGCTGCCTGGTGTGAGGTTGCTCCAAGGCGCGAGAACCCCTATACATAGGGGGCTCTGGACCGCTCCCCGATGGCCAACCGAGACCGACCACAGACCGAGGCGCCCGGCGAGCCGTTCATGAATGTTCACGGTGCGCCTCCCAGCGGCGTCGTGCGTCACGAGCATCCGACAGTCGACGCGGCCTTGGCGCGCGCGTGGCTCCGCCAGATGCTGCTCATCCGCGAGTTCGAACTTCGGTGCATGCAGGCCTATCAGGACAAGAAGATCGGCGGTTTCTGCCATGTGTACATCGGTCAGGAGGCGGTCGCCGTCGGCTGCGTCGCTGCGGTCGAGGCGACGGATCCCATTGTGACCGCCTACCGCGACCATGGCCACGCGCTGGCGCGCGGGATGGAGGCGCGCCACTGCATGGCGGAGATGTTCGGTCGCGCGGGCGGCTGTGCCAAGGGCAAGGGGGGCTCGATGCACATGTTCGATCGCGCCCACAACCTCTTCGGCGGCCACGGGATAGTTGGAGCTCAGGTCCCGCTGGGAGTCGGACTCGCCTTCGGCACGAAGTACCTTGACGAGGTTGTCAATGGAGGACGGTCGAGCCGTGTGACCCTCGCCTTCCTCGGAGACGGTGCGCTGAATCAGGGGTCGGTCCACGAAGCGATGAACCTCGCTGGCCTGTTCGACCTTCCGATCGTCTTCGTATGCGAGAACAACGGCTACTCGATGGGGACAGCCATTGCGCGGGGGACGACGATGGGTCACAACATCTCTGCCAAGGCCGCGGCTTACGGCTACGAGGGCTTGGTCATCGATGGGATGGATGTGTTGACGGTTTACGCGGAGATGAAGGCGATCGTCGAGCGCGTGCGCTCCACCTGTCGGCCGGTCTTCGTCGACATGCGCACCTACCGCTACAAGGGTCACTCGATGTCCGACCCGCGCAAGTACCGGACGCGCGAGGAAGAAGAGCAGTACGAGATGGATGACCCCATCGGCGCGATCAAGGGTCACTTGGAGGCGCGCGGAATGACCGAAGAGGAGTTCAAGGCGCTGCAGCGCGATGTGCGCACTGAGGTTCGTGGCGCCATGGAGTGGTCGGAGAGTTCACCCGCCCCGCCCGTTGCCGATCTGTACCGCGATGTCTACATCGAGCGCTGGGGGACCTACACCGGCTCGAGCCAGCCCGAAATGCTCGGAGGGGCGGAGAATGCGCCGCAGTTTCAGGCCTTTGACCCCAAGGCGGATCTTCTGTGACTGCTGTCGCCGCGAGAGAGATCGAGTTCCGCGACGCGCTGCGAGAGGCGATGAGCGAGGAGATGCGGCGGGACACGCGCGTGATGCTTCTGGGCGAAGAGGTTGCTCAGTACAACGGCGCCTACAAAGTGAGTCGCGGGATGCTCGACGAGTTCGGTCCGCGCCGGGTGATCGACACGCCGATCAGTGAATCCGGATTCGCAGGGATGGCCATCGGTGCCGCAATGCTCGGGCTCCGTCCCATCGTCGAGTTCATGTCCTGGTCGTTCAGCCTTGTCGCGGCCGATCAGATTCTCAACAACGCGCCCAAGATGCTCTACATGTCCGGCGGCCAATTCGGCTGCCCGATTGTCTTCCGAGGCAACGACGGGGCGGGCGGGCAGCTTGGCTCCACGCACTCCTGGAGCGTCGAAGGGCTCTATTCGAATGTTCCCGGGCTCACGATGGCTATCCCGTCGAATCCCTACGACGCCAAGGGGCTCATGAAGACGGCGATCCGTTGCGACGACCCGGTGTTCTTTCTTGAGAGCGAACGGCTGCTTGGCATGAAGGGCGAAGTTCCCGAAGAGGAGTACCTGATTCCCTTCGGTCAGGCGCGGGTGGCGCGCCGAGGCGACGACTGCACGATCGTGGCGTTCGGTCGACCGGTCCATCTTGCGCTGGAGGCCGCCGAGGCGCTTGCCAAGGAGGGAGTGTCCTGCGAGGTGCTCGACATGAGGACGATTCGACCGCTCGACGCGGGATCAATTGTGAGCAGCGTGCGCCGTACTGGCGCGTGTGTCGTCGTTGATCAGTCCTGGTCATTCGGTTCGCCGGGCAGCGAGGTCGCGTCGCTGGTCCACCGCGAGTGCTTTGACGACCTCGACAATCATGTCCACCGCGTTCACTCGGCGGATGTGCCGACTCCCTACGCGCACGCTCTCGAACAGGAGTATCTTCCCAATCCACGGCGGATCTGCGAGGCGGTCAGGAGTTGCCTCTACCGCGCCTGAAGCGCGCCGAGCACTATGCCAATCCAGCTGACGATGCCAAGATTGTCCGACACGATGGAAGCTGGAACCATCGTCCGCTGGAATGTGAAGGAGGGGGATGCGGTCTCGTCGGGGGATGTCGTCGCCGATATCGAGACCGACAAGGCGACGATGGAAATGCCTGTCTACGACGACGGCATCATCAGCAAGATCATGGTTGAGGCTGGGCGCCAGGTGCCGGTGGGAACGCCGATCGCGATGATTGCGGTCGAAGGGGATAGCGCGACCGCGGCCGAGATTGCCGTTCCCCCGGTGACAACGCAGGCGACTGCGCCGCCTGCCCCGGAAGTCATCACGACGACCGCGAGTGACGCTCGGCCCGTCCCGGCGGTGAGTGGGAGTGCCAGCGTCTCGCCAGCGCAAGACTCCGCGCGCGTGCGAATTTCCCCGCTGGCACGCCGCATGGCCGACGAGATGGGAGTTCCGATGTCGATCCTCACGGGCAGCGGACCCGGCGGGAGGATCGTCCGGCAGGATGTCATTGCGGCCGCCGCGCGGATGCGCGCGGGGGGCGGTGCGCCGACGCCGGGTGCTGGGTCACTCGTCGCGCGGACGGCGTCCGCAGGGTCGTCGTTCCTGTCCGTCCCAGTCGTCGCGCTGGGCGAAGGCTCGCGGGAAATCGCTGTCAGCGGCATGCGTCAGGCGATCGCCAGGCGGCTCGTCGAGAGCACTTCAACGATCCCGCACTATCAGGTCTCGATGCGGTTCAACATGGATCCGCTTCTCGAACTGAGGTCGATGCTGAACGAGCAGCTCGCGCCGCAGGGGGTCAAGCTGAGCGTCAACGACTTCGTGGTGCGCGCGTGCGCACTCGCCATGCGAACACACTCGTTCTTCAACGCCTCGTGGGCGGGTGATCGAATCATCGTGCACGCCGATGTGAACATCGGGGTGGCGATTTCGCTTCCGGCGGAACGCGGCGGCGGCCTCGTTGTTGGGGTCATCCAGCAGGCGGATCTCAAGGGGCTGCGTGAAATCGCCTCGACTACAAGAGCGCTGGCGGAGAAGGCGAGAACACGCGGACTGAGTGTCGAGGACATGAAGGGGGCCACCTTCACGATTTCGAATCTCGGAATGTTCGGGGTCGACAACTTTACGGCGATCATCAATCCGCCCAACAGTGCGATCCTGGCCTGTGGGGCGGCACTGGAACAGCCGGTCGTGCGGAGTCACCAGCTCGTAGTCGGCCACGAGATGGCCGCGACCCTGAGCCTCGACCATCGAGTGATCGATGGGGCGATGGCGGCGGAGTACTTGAAGAGCCTCAAGCAGAACATCGAGAACCCGGCGACGCTGCTGGTCTAGGGTCGGGCTCCTCTTCAGGGGCCAGGTGTCGAGAGATCCACAAATTTCCGCTTGCGCACGCGCTCATTTCCCAGCTGCCCGCAGGCGGCCATCGCTGTCCGCCCCTTGGTGCGTCGCCGCTTGGTGAATTGACCGTTGGCGATCGCGCGGGCGACAAAGGCATCGACCGTCTCATCGGCGGGAGCCGGCCACGGACTCTCGCGCCGAGGGTTGTAGGGGATCACATTGAGCGAGCAGCGGATCCCGCGAAGGAATTGGCAGACCTCATCGGCGTGCTCGGGCCGATCATTGACTCCCGGAATGAGGACATACTCCGCGCACAGCGCCGAGGTGGGGCGCTTGGGAAAGTCAGTCATGGCCTGTCGAAGCGCGGCGAGCGGCTCGCTCCGGTTGATCGGCATGATCGACGAGCGGATCTCATCGTTGGGGGCGTTGAGGCTGATCGCCAGTCCAACCCGGCGGAATCCGTGCTGCTGGATGAACTCACCGAGCCTGCGGATGCCCTCGATGCGACCGACAGTCGAGATCGTCACCCGCGAGCAGCCGATAGCCGGTCCATTCATGTCGCAGAGGATCCGAACCGCCTGCAGGACCGCATCAAGGTTGTCCATCGGTTCGCCCATCCCCATGAACACGATGTTGGTGATGTCGAAGCCGCCTGTCGGCGTCCTCGTCTCGTCGGGGAAGGGATGGGTGAGGCCGAACCGTGCCACATGCAGCTGCTGGACGATCTCGCGCACGGTGAGTGAGCGCATCAGCCCCATCTGCCCGGTCTCGCAGAAGGTGCAACCCATCGCACAGCCGACCTGACTCGAGACGCAGAGCGTTCTACTGAACCGGCCTGTGCGATGAGGCATCGGAATCACGACGCTCTCCGTCTCAAGCCCTTCGTCCACACTCAGGAGGAACTTGAGGGTCCGATCGTCGACGAGCTGCCGGGTCGGTGGGGTTGGCGGCAGGGCCATCCATGGGGCGTGTTCGCCTCGTCGGTGGAATCGACGATAGCCCCCGAGCGCGTCGTGTCGTGACAGTCCGATCGCCGCGCACGCGACGATGAACTCTGCGCTTGTCAGCGAGAGTGGATCGGGGCTCGACGCGGAGTACGGCGCATCGGCGAGTCCGCGAACTGGCGCTGTGCGTGCCATCGGATTCCGCATCCTAGTCGGGAATCCATACACTTCCGCCATGCACATGAAGCGTGATGGCCACGAACACGGACCACCGGTCGTCGCGGTCAGATTCCTTCTCGAAGATCCGGAGGGACTGACGGGAACAGATCGCATGGAGTGGGAACTCTTAGGCGGTGAGGGAGAGTCGCTCCTCGAGCTGGCGATCGATCACGGAATCAACATTGAACACGCGTGCGGCGGAGTCTGCGCCTGCTCCACCTGTCACATTTATGTCGAAACGGGCACGAACGAGGTCGCGGAAGCGAGCGAGGCTGAAGAGGATCGCGTCGAAGAGGCGCCGGGGATTCAGCGCAACAGCCGACTCGCCTGCCAGTGCGAAATCACGGGGAAGGGACCGATTGTCGTGCGTGTTCCGGCGTGGAACCGTAATGCCGTCAAGGAGATTCCGCACTAGACGCATTCAAGCGTCCGTGCCCGCCCTCATGCGTTACTACGCGGCCGCCATCCAGACAGCCTTCGACTGCCCAACCGACCGCAGCGGCATCGCCTCGCGCGTGGGACGCATGTGCGGGATGGTGGAGTCGACGGTCGCGGCCTACGAACCATTCTTCGACGTGCGCCTCTTCGCCTTCCCGGAGTTTGCTCACGCCGTCCCGATCTATCTGACAATCCCCGAACTCCGCAAGCACCTGGCGGTCCAACTTCCAAACGAACACACTGACGCGTATGTGAGGACCTGCCGGAAGTTCGGCGTGTTCATTCAGACAGGAACATTCCTGGAGGCGCACCCTGAACGCGACGATGTCGTCTTCAATACGAGCGTCCTGTGCGGGCCCGATGGGATCCTGAGCACCTATCGCAAAGTGAATCCGTGGATCCCTTGGGAGGTCCATGCGTCCCCGCATGACCTCGGCGGTGATCCCGCCTCGTACTTCCCAGTTGCCAAGACGGAGATCGGAAACATCGGGTGCGCGATCTGCTACGACTGGCTCTTCCCGGAAGCGACGCGGCAACTGGCCTTCAATGGCTGCGAGGTCGCCGTGCGCGTGAGTGCGTACATGGATCCCTGGGGGGCGACACCACCAATGGACTGGTGGACGCTGTTCAATCGGGCCCGCGCGGCCGAGAACACGATGTTTGTCGTCGCCGCGAATCAGGGGGCAAGCGTCGCGGCGTATCCGCCGTTCTCGTGGCCGGGCGGTTCGATGGTCGTCGACTTCGACGGGCGCATCCTGGCGCAGGCGGATCCCGGCCCGGGCGAGAAGATCGTGGTGGGGCCGATTGACATCGGCGCACTTCGGGAAGAGCGCCAGCGCCGTCGTGGTCACGACATGCGAAGCCACCTCAGGACCGAGGCCTACACCTACATGCAGGGGACGAGGTTTCCTCCGGCGCCCAAGGGTGCGATCGACATTGAGACCAACAATCGGAGGATTCGCGCCGCCCGAGGCCAGGCATGAGTCCTCGGGTCATGCTGGGCATGCTGGGCATGCTGGGCATGCTGGGC
Organism: Phycisphaerales bacterium; assembly: GCA_009691915.1. GTDB lineage: Bacteria > Planctomycetota > Phycisphaerae > Phycisphaerales > SM1A02 > F1-60-MAGs104. The sequence continues at coordinate 446,029 of SIAD01000001.1, read as the reverse complement.
ATGCTGGGCATGCTGGGCATGCTGGGCATGCTGGGCATGCTGGTCATGCCTGGGTGCGACGACCAAGGCCCAAAGGAGTACCCAGTATCGGCTTCAGTATCCGCGGCCCTCAACGATGGCGCCGCGTCGATGGGACAGTTCGAGTTCGCCAAGGCGCGCGAAGCGTTCGCACGAGCTCTCGCGGAGGATCCGGCGAATCCCTATGCGCGTCTCGATGAAGCGATCGCTGTTATGAACGAAACCTCCGGGGGTTCTCAGACGACGGCGATCGAGTTGCTCGCGCCTCTGTGCTCGGACCCGTTTGTCGCCTCGCGGGCGAAGTACTGCACCGCGATCGCGCAGCTCTTTCTGGGCGAGAGCGCGAAGGCTCTTCCGCTCCTCAGGGAGGTCACGAGGGAGAAGCCCGACGATGCCTTTGCTGCCTACTACGCGGGACAGTGCGAGGAGCTGGCCGGGAATCCGAGCGCGGCGCGCACACAGTACGAGCGTGCCCAGGAGCTAGACCCGTTCCTCCGAAGCGCTCTCCTCGGACTTCAGCGAATCGCCGAGCGCGATGGGCGCACCGAGGACGCGAAAACACTGCTCGCAGACTTCGAAGCGATGTCCAACAACCCGCGATCGACCCTAGCACAGTTCAAGTACACGCGCATGGGCCCGCTTGCGGCAGTGGCGTTGCCGAGCCTCCCTTGTGTTCCCCAGGAGCGCGCGGGAGATCTCCTTGCCCCGTGGACCGCGCTGTCTGTCGAGGCGTGGCCCGCGGGGCTTAGCCCTTCCGGTGTCGAGTCCGTGATCGATCTCAACAACGACGGCAAGACTGATCTCATCTGGCGCGCGAACTCCAGTGAAGGGATGCAGGGGATCGTCCTCCTGGCGACGGGCGATCTGGCGTGGCGGGCCGAGCCGGATCATCCCTTGTCGAAGTACCGATTCATCGAGAGATTCGAGTGGGGGGATCTCAACAACGATGGGCTTGTTGATGCGATCATTCAGGACGCCAATCGACCGGGACACGACAGCGCCCCCAACCTCCACTGGGTCGAGCAACGGCCAGGGGGCGCTTGGGTCGAGAAGTCATTCGGCACCGCTGCCCATGGCGACGACACTCCCTTGGCGATTGCGGATCTCGATCACGACGGAGACCTCGACATTCTCGTCAGCGCCGCCGACAGTCCTGGGCACAACAGTTACTCGCTCCACATTCTCTACAACCTCGCCAACGGATCGTGGGAGCGGCGTGCGCTCGTCGAGTCCAGTCAGGACCGATTCCGCACAGCCGCACTCTCGGACTTAGACCTCGACGGCGATCTTGACATCATCGCAGTCAAGACACGACTGGCTGCGTCCAGGGCACTGGTCCTCATCAACGATCGCCTGTGGGCGTGGCGGCAGGATCCGAAGTACGCAGCGTTCGAGTCGGTACCTGTCATGGACGCACTCGCCTTCATGAGAGACACGGACGGAGTGCCGATGGTCGCTACGACCCAGTGGGCCTTTCGCGGTACCAAGTTGCTCGAAGACCTCGTCGTGTGGGAGTTCGGACGCGACGGACCCCGGGTTGTCAGCCAGCGGTACTTCGGGCGGATCGAATGGATGGCAGTTGCCGACATCGACGGCCATGGCCTGTCGAGCCTCCTAGTCGGCGGGAAGTACAAGGACATCGTGTTCGATGCGTTTCGGTCGCCGAGACCCAGAGTCATGGTGTACGACCAGTCCGGAGAGTTTCGCATGCGACTTGAGGATTCCGCAGCGGACTCCTACTCCTCCGCCAGGCCTGCGGTGCTCGGCTCCATTGGCCTTGTGCTGACGGGATGGCAACTCCAAGCACGACTTCCCGGCCCGGCGCGTGCGCCTGTGGCCTCCATCGACTTTCGAGGGCGCATCGACCCATCGCAGCAGATGCGGACGAATTCGAGCGGCATCGGAACTGCCGGTGCGGCACGCAGCGGGCAGCACTGGAGTGCGATGCGCCGCCTGCCCTGGGGAACCTCACTCACCACGGCCCGCGCCACAGACCCCTGCCTCGTCGGCCTCGGCGACGCTACGACGATCGACTTCATTTCCATCGACTGGCCCGATGGTGTCGTGCAGACCGAGCGCGCGGTCGGTCCCGGGCCCACCGTGATCGTCGAATCTCAGCGGCAGATCTCCAGCTGCCCGGTGATTTTTGCGTGGGACGGCGCTCGCATGGCGTTTGTGACCGACTGCCTCGGTGTTGGCGGGCTCGGATATCTCGCCTCGGTGACACGCAATGACCACGGTGGTCTCGATGGGGTGTACGCGCCTCCGCGACCCCGAGAGCGCGTGTCGATTGATGCAGCCAAACTCATTGAGCGCAACGGTCGGTACGAGATCTCCGTCGCTGAACCGATGGAAGAGTTCACGGCGCTCGACGCGGTGGCGCTTGTGGCCTACGACCTGCCACCGGGGTGGTCGCTCTCGCTCGACGAGCGAATGGGAATTGGCGATCCCCAGCCGACGGGTGCGCCGCTGTTCTACCGAGGCGAGATGCTCCCTCAGTCCGCGAAGGTCGCGCATGGCGGCGGCCCCTCCGTTGCGGCAACGACTGCGGTCATGCAGCGCGACGGCATCGCCGTTGATCCCGGGCCGATCGACCCGCGCTTCATTGGCCGCACGCTCGATCAATGGACGCTCACTCTTGAGTTTGCCGAGCCGATCATCGGCGCGCTGGGTGCCCCCGTCCTCCTCATGGATGGCTGGATCGAATACCCATACTGCCAGACGAACTTCGCCATGTGGCAGGCGGGGGCGGGTCTGTCGCCCCCATCCTTCGACGCGCTCGATCCGGCGAAGGGCGAGTGGGTCGAGATTGCCCACGAGTTCGGCTATCCAGCGGGGATGCCAAGAGAGGCCGCCTTTCCGCTGGATTCGTTGCGCATCCCCGAGGGATGCCGCTCGCTGCGGATTCGAACAAACAACGAACTCTATGTGGATCGGGTGCGTCTGATCGCCACCGAAGCATGCCCGGAGGCCGAGGTCCGGACAATCGCGGCCACCTCCGCCCGCGTCGTAGCGTGCGGCTTTGCCCGTCGCACGACCAACCCCCAGCGACGGCCCGATTACAACGCCTCTGACCGCGTGCCCCTCTGGGACTGTCGCATGCAGCAGGGGGACTACACCGCCACCGATGTCGACTGCCACGAACTCGTTGCGAGCACCGACGGCGCGGTCGCGCTCTTCGGTTCGGGCGAGGGGATCAACCTCACATTTGACGCGGTGCTTCCCTCGCTGGCTGAGGGATGGAGTCGATGGTTCGTCCTTGATCTACATGGTTGGTGCAAGGACATGGATCAACTGACCGACCATGGATCGACCATCGCGCCGCTGCCAGCGACGCCTACTGAGGCGGCCGCAGAACTGAACTCGCGATTCAACACGCGCACCCAGGGCGGCCGCTGAGCGGAGGCGACGACGCCCAACGCCTAGCATCGCCTCGCTGTGAGCACGCTCCCTGTGACTTCTGCGAGGCCAGTGCTGACCCCGTTCATGCGCGCCGTCGTGCGCGTACTCATCGTCGGCTTCGCGTTCCTGATCGTCAACTCGGGGTACCTCCTGACCGTCACCCTGGCCTCGCGTTTGACCGGAGAAGATCATCAGACGGTCTTTTCGATCTGGATGCTCCTGATGCATGTGGTGGTGGGGCTCGCGGTCGCAGTGCCGTTTCTGCTTCTCGCAGTGGCCCACGCCCGCCGCGCACTGTCGAGACCGAACCGACCCGCGAAGCGGCTCGGACTCATGGCGTTCTCGGCTGGAATTGTCATCATTGTCACGGGGCTCTTCCTGATGCGCACGGAAGTCGGCCCGTACGCGCTCTCCGCACGGGCATTGCTGCCGCGCGAAGCACTCTGGTGGATCCATCTCATTGCACCTCTCGTGCTGGTGTGGGCGTATGTCCTTCATCGACTCGCGGGTCCGCGAATCCGCTGGCGCATGGGAGGAGCCGTCGCCGTACTAGCGTTGGGACTTGGAGCGTCAGGCGTATTCCTCCACTCATCCCTCTCGGGGAAGGCCCAAGAGGTCGCACCGATGCGCGGCGACGCCTACTTCGAGCCTTCGCTCGCTCGCACTGACACCGGGAACTTCATCCCCGCCTCGAGTCTCATGCAGAACGAGGAGTGTCGCGAGTGCCACGCCGATGCGCACGCCACCTGGGCGGGATCGGTCCACGCCGCGAGCTCCTTCAACAATCCGGTCTACGCCTTCAGCGTCCGCGAGACACGCGAGCGCGCCTTTGCTCGGGAAGGCTCTGTCAAGGACTCGCGCTTCTGTGCTGGCTGCCACGATCCCGTTCCGTTCTTCTCCGGAGCATTCGAAGATCCGAAGTGGGACGATCCCTCCTACGACGCGGCCTCCGATCCGATGGGCGCGGCCAGTCTCACCTGCAATGCCTGCCACGCGATATCCAAAGTCAATTCGCCGCGAGGAAACGCCGACTACACGATCTCTCAGCCCGCGGAGTATCCGTTCGGGGGATCAACACATCCTCTGGCTCGATGGATCAATCATCAGTTGATCCGAGCACGGCCGGGGCTTCACACGCGGACCTTTCTCAAGCCGGAAGTCCACCGCACTTCGGAGTTCTGCGGCGCGTGTCACAAGGTGTTTCTGCCTGAGGACATCAACGACTATCGCTGGCTGCGCGGTCAGAATCACTACGACTCGTTCCGCCTAAGCGGCATGTCCGGAGTCTCCCCGCAGAGCTGGTACTACCCGCCCGTCGCCAAGGATCGCTGCAGTGACTGCCACATGCAACCGCTGCCGAGCGACGATCCCGCCGCGAAGCCCGTCATTGCGGGGGGGGAGCTTGCGCTTCTGGACCACCGCTTCGCCGCCGCGAACACGGCGGTTCCGCTGCTCTCCAAACTCCCGGGACACGAGGAGGCATTTGCCGCGTGCGCCGCATTTGCGACGGGAGTGATGCGCGTTGACATCTTCGGTGTGCGCGAAGGGGGCGAGATTGATGGTGCGCTCACGGCACCTCTTCGACCGTCGATCCCGGCGCTGGTGCGAGGGGAGCGCTACCTCATCGAAACCATCGTGCGAAACGTCGGAGTCGGCCATGAGTTCACCCAGGGCACTGCCGACAGCAATGAGGTGTGGCTTGATGTCGAGGTGGTGTCGGGAGACCGGATGGTGGGCCGTCTTGGCGGGGTCGACGAGCATGCCGCGGTCGATCCGTGGAGCAAGTTCATCAATGCCTATGTGATCGACCGCAATGGCATGAGGATCGAACGGCGCAATCCGCAGGACATCTTCGTCACGCTCTACAACAATCAGGTGCCTCCAGGATCTGCCGACCTGACTCACTTTGCGCTGGAAGTGCCCCCTGACTGTGGGGACGAGTTGCGGGTGAAGGTTGCGCTCAGATACCGAAAGTTCGATGCGGTCATCTGGCGGGAAGTCATGGGGGACGCTCGAGCCAATGATCTCCCCGTGCTGACCCTGGGCTGGGACGAGGTCATCTTCCGAATTGTTGATTCGCCTGATGCCAAAGCGGTCCCACTATCGATCACCTCGCAGGCGGCGCCGTCGGAGACATGGATGCGCTGGTACGACTACGCGATTGGCCTCTTCCGCCAGGGGGAGCGACAAGGGGCCAAGGGCGATCTCCGGCAGGCTGACCACGCATTCACGGAAGTCGAACGCCTTGGCCATGTGCAGGGGACCTTGGGCAGAGCGCGCGCCGCACTGCGCGAAGGGCGACTCGACATCGCAGCGGCGCGACTGCGCGAGGCGGCGAGCGCTCCGACGCCTGCAGATGCGTGGAGCGTCCGCTGGTTCAGTGCTATGGTGAACCGCCAACAGGGGGCACTGACCGCGGCGACCGAAGACCTCGAAGCGCTGGTGGCATCCCAGATGCCCGGTGCCGCCGAGCGCGGCTTCGACTTTGGCAAAGATGACCGCGTGCTCACCGAACTTGGCAGCGTGCTTCTAGAGCGCGCGCGGGCGGAGGCCAACGGGCCGTCACTTGCGCGGCGAGCGCGCGATCTTGCGCAGCACGCACTTGAACTCGATCCCGAGAGCGTGCCGGCGTGGTACCTCCTCTGGCAAGCAGCGTCGTTTCTCGAAGAGACGGTGCTCGCCGACGAAGCGCTTGGCCAGCACGCCCGTTACAAACCAGACGACAACGCTCGCGATCGCGCGGTGAATCTCGCGCGCCTGCGCGATGCTGCGGCCAATCACGCGGCCGAGGCGATCGTGATTTACGACCTTCAGCGGCCCGGGCGCTCGGAGCACAGCGTCGACGAGTTCGTTCGTCCACCCGGGAGCGCCCCGTGAACAGTGACGGCGAAGCAACGATCTCGCGCGCCTTGCGCACCTCGGGCGCGGTTGTTGTGGCGCTCGTCGTCATCGGTGTGGGGGGCTATCTGCTGGCGCGGATTCCACGCACTCCACCGATCGATCCCCGCACCGCTCCTGGACCCATCAACGAGCAACCCGCGCGCGAAAACCGTGGCGCGCGCGAGCAGCCGATTCCATTCACGGACATCGCCAACGAGAGTGGCGTTCGATTTGTTCATCTGACAGGGGCGACGGGCGAAAAACTCCTTCCCGAGACGCTGGTGGGGGGTGTGGCGATCATTGATGCGGACTCTGACGGTCGTCAGGACATTGTGCTAGCCAGAGGCACTGCGTGGACCGGCGCGCCGTTTGCCTCCGCACCCTTCGCGGGCAGATCCTCAGTGGCGTTGTTTCTGAACCGCACCGATGCACTTCCAGGGAGCGCCATCACTTTCGACGAGGCGGCATCGTGCGGGCTCGACACGCAGATCTACGCGATGGGGATTGCCGCGGCTGACTATGACGGCGATGGCCGAGTGGATCTGTTCATCACAGGAGTCGGGGAGAACCGCCTCTTTCGAAACGAGACGCCCAAGGGCGGCGTGGTCCGGTTCACCGACTCGACAGTGGAGGCGAATGCCGATCCGAAGGGCGACCACTTGCGGTGGGGAACCTCCGCGGGGTTCTTCGACGCAGATCAAGATGGCGACCTCGACCTTCTCGTAGCCAACTATGTGCAGTGGTCTCCCGACATCGATCGCAAGGTCGACTTCCGGCTCGCGGGTGTGGGCCGCGCCTATGGCCCGCCCACGGGGTTCGAGGGGGACGATCTTCTCTACCTTCGAAACAGGGGCGACGGCACCTTCGAGGACGCAACGGCGGGAGCGGGATTCGCTGCCCGTTCGTCACTTGGGCGGCCCGTTGGTAAGGCGCTTGGCCTCGTTTTCATCGACCCCGACCTCGACGGCGACCTCGATGTTGTTGTCGCCAATGACACGCTCGCCAATGGATTCTTTGTCAACGATGGCCACGGTCACTTTGACGAGCGCGGGGCTCAGAGCGGCCTCGCCTACGACCGCAACGGCGCGGCTACAGGCGCGATGGGGATCGATGCCGGATATCTGCGTTCTCGGATTCGAGACCCGCGCGCCGATGACCTCGCGATCGCCATTGGGAACTTCGCTAATGAGCCGGATTCGCTCTACATCTCGCGCGGGGCTACCTCCGTCTTTACCGATGACGCCGTGATCGAGGGACTCGCCGCCCCGACGCGCGGAGTACTGACCTTCGGGCTCGTCCTTGAGGACCTTGATCGTGATGGCGACCTCGATCTTGCCCAGGCCAACGGCCACATCGAGGACGAGATCGGTCGGCTCCAGCTCTCTCAGACATTCGCGCAGCCGGGGCAGGTCTTCGTCAACACTCAGGACGGACCCCCGTGCTTCGTCGAGCTTCCGAAGGCCGCCATCGGCGCCCTCGCGGTGCCGCGCATCGGGCGAGGGCTCGCAACCGGGGACTTCGACCTCGATGGGGATGCGGATCTCGTGATGACCCAGGCGGGAGGAGCGACGGCCCTCTTGCGCAACGACTCCGAGCACGGCCATTGGCTCCGGGTCGAACTCACAGGAGTTGCCCCGAACACGACTGCCATCGGCGCGCGTATTGAGCTAATCGCCGGGGGGAGGTTTCAGCGACGGCTCGTCAATCCGACCCGCAGTTACCTCTCACAGTGCGAGAGGGCAGTGACATTTGGTCTCGGCGAGGCCACTTCGACCGATCTCCTCACCGTGCGATGGCCATCAGGCCTGACTGAGATAATCGAGGTTGCGGAGATAGATCGCGTGCTGCGACTCACGCAGCCATTGCCGGGGCGATGACCACAAGCAGTGGGGCACGACCGGTCCGAATCGTTTACGGGCAATTGCCCCACGCGCCGAGCACGATGCCGAGATCGAGACCATCGGTCGTCCCGTTGCCGTCGATGTCCCCGTTGCCGGGGCCGCCCCACCCAGAGAAGATGATCGTGAGATCGGGACCGCCGACGATTCCATCTCCCGAGAGATCGGCTGGGCAACTCGGCGCGCTAGTGCACTCGTCCTTGAGCACGCTCACATCGTCGATGCCCGCTTCCAGCGTGCTTGCTGTTCCGGTGTCGGCGATGGAGAAGCGCACCCGGAAGCTCGTACCCGGGGTCGCCAACTGCCCAAGTCGGAAGGAGCACTGCTCCCACGCGGTGGTGTTCGCGGACGCCCGCTCGACATAGATCCACTGGCCACCATCGATCGACACCGCCGTCTCGAACGCATCGAGCTGGGTCGTCGAAGAGCAGAAGTACCAGCGCCAGTAACTGATGGTCGCATCGGCACCGCCGTTGGTAAAGACGGGCGAGGTGAGGTACCCACTTCCGCCATCGACATCGTGGGCGCTCGCCGCCTGACCAGTGGTGCTCAGCTGCGTCACGAAACAGTTGACGCCGGGAGCGGCCGTGTGATCGTTGGTCGGTTCCGCCGGAGCGCCTGAGCTGGTTGATCCAATGGGATCGCCCCGTTGCCACGCCCCGGCGGTGAGTGCCGCGTCGGCAGTTGCCGTCCAGCCACCTGCACTCGCCTCGAAGTCATCGTTTGCGAGTGTTACGGTCCCCGTGACCGTGTCAGTCGAGTAGGTTCCGGTGGGTGCATTGGCCGGAGAGGTCACCGTCGGATTGCCGTTCGAAGTCGAACGGGCTGAGACGTAGTAGCTCAACGAGTCTCCGCACGCCGTCGCCGGAAGGCGCGCGATGTAGGAGCCAGCCGCGCCGCCTGAGAGAAGCGCGGTCGTCGACCACGGGCCGGAATTGATTCGGCTTAAGAGCGTCTCCGAGCCCCCTTGGATCGTTCCGATGAGCGCGGAGATCGTCACCGGCACATCGGTTGTTGCCCCAGCGATGATCGTCGATGGATGCCCCGAGGGGAACGCAAACGAGAGGGCAATCGGCGGCTGGTTGATCCAGACGCGAAGTCCCGCGCACCCGCCGGTCACGAGGTCGAGCCAGCTGTCACCATTGACATCAAAGACCGCGACATCGAAAAGGTTGGAGAGATCGGCGGTGGGAAGAATCGTCGTGTCCTCGGCCAAGAGTCCACCAGTCGTCCCTGTGTTCTTGTAGATCTTCGTTCTGCGGCCCGATGTCGGACAGAAGGGCCCGAGGTCGGCATCGATGTCGCAGATGATGGCGTCGGTTCGGCCGTCCTTGTTGAGATCGCCCACCGAAATGGTGTTGCCGAACTCGCTTGGGCTCCCTGACATCACTGTGAGGGAGTAGTTGGGCTGCCCGTCCGCTGCGTTTCCGGTGTTGAGGCAGTACCGATCCTGTCCATCGTCGGCGATGATGAAGTCGAGCTTGCCGTCGTTGTTGAGGTCCGCGACATTCATGCCGTAAGGGGCTAGTCCTCCGTAGACCGACTTGAGCGACCAGGTCTGCCCTGGTCCGCCCGCTCCGGTTTTGTTCGTGAGCACGGCAACATCCTGTCCCCCAGTCAGGGTGCAGATGCGGATGATGTCCTGCAGGGAGTCACCATTAAAATCGCCGGCCATGCACATGTTGCCGAAGGCGCAGGAGAGCTGCGAACTGGTCATCTTCGTCGTCGTGGTGTCGTAGAAGTAGCCGGGGCCGCCGCCGCCGGAGTTCCCCCAGTTGTAGAGCAACTTGTTGTCGTAGTCATTGGTCGACGACTCTGCGGGCGATGCCTGACACTCGCCCGTGTCGGAGGTGTCGCCGTCGTTGTTCAGGTCGATGCAGATCGTGCCACTCGTCTCCGGAGTGTCGTAATCGACGAAGTAGAGGTCGACGAATCCGTCGCCGTTGAAGTCGGCCACCGCAAGGTCGCAGAATCGCGGGTTCGCGGTGGTGCCGTTCTTGGCAAAGAGCTGCGGGATGCGCGCATCCTCGAACTTGAATCCCTGCCACTGGCCGGAGGCGTTGGCGCCGAGGTTGCGGTAGATGCGCGGCTGACCAAGCATCGCATTGACGGTGTCGGACATGGTGGTCGCCGTGATTAGATCCACCCACCCGTCGTTGTTGACATCAAAGGCTTCGACATCGCGGTCGTTGGCTTCGTCCATCATCCCCTGGCTGCCGGCCGCGTCGGTGGCGGTGCCGTAGAGGCTCGTCCGATCGGTCAACACACCGTTCTCGTTCATGAGGATTAGATCACGGAATAATCCGCATCCAGTGCATGTGGACTGGATCGATCCCGGGAACTTCCGCATCACGACGAGGTCGGTATCACCGTCATGATCGAAGTCCGCGAAGGCGAAGTCCTTCTCGATGTTGTCCTGCCCCGTGAGGGTTGCCGACGCGACAAGTCGCGTCGAAGTCTGGTTCGCGTAGGTCACCCACTGCGCCGACGCGCTGGTGGCAAAGAGGAGTGAGGCGACGATGGGGAGTCCGGTTCGCATAGATGCGGTCATCGTAGTCATGGGGTTCGTGGGGAGTGTCTTGGTTCGGTCAGGGGCAGTCGCCCCACGCGGCTAGAACAATGGCAAGGTCCAAGGCATCTGCGGCACCACTTCCGTCAATGTCACCCGCACCTGGGAGTCCCCAGCCCGAGAGCACTGGAGTGAGGTCGAGGGCGTCAACGAATCCGCTGCCGTCGAGGTCCGCGTGACAGGCGAGGCAGTCGTCGGGGACCCCGTCATCGTTAGAATCAGTGCTCGTGCCCAAGGCGATGTCCTTGAGGTCAGGAACACCGTTGCGATTGCAGTCGTTGTGGGTCCCTTCATAGGCCGCGATGAACCCGTCGACATCTGCGGCGTTGACGAGCGAGTCCTGATTGAGATCCGCAACGGCGCAGCCGTCGTCGGGGTTGGTTACAACTTGGGCGAGACACTGCCTCAAAGCCAGGAAGTCGACGAAGTCGACGAGATTGTCGCCGCTCAAGTCAAACTCGGCGCGACCGAGCGAATTGAGGAATGCAATCAGCGCGCTCTGGCCATCGCTGGACAGGGCTGCGAAGGCAGCGGCGCTCGCGGCGGCCTCTCCGTAGGGTCCATGCGCCGCGATCGCGATAGCGACGCGACTTGGGAATGAACCACCGCCCGCCGCGCCATTGTGCAGCATCGGATCCCGGCGGCGAACTCCCCAGAGGGTCGGGGTCCGCATCTCCGCTTCGGTAGCCGCACCATCACTGATGCCGTCAGCGAGGAGTCCCATGTCATGCAGGAGGAAGTCGCAGTAGGGGCGAATGGTCACCCCGCGGATGGCATCTTCCAAAGAGGGGTCAATCGAGGTCGTGAACTGGGCAATATGGCACTTTGTGCAGCCGATCTGGTCAAACAGAACTTCGCCAGCCATCCCGGACTTGGGGGTCTGTGGAGGCGGTGCGAGAAAGCGCTGGAAGTCTGTCACCCGGTCGATGAAGTGGAACCCCTGGGCATCCGCCACATCCTCTGGGTCCGCGACGGTGTCACAACTAACTAGGCGGGCGAAGTCTCCATTGGGTGGATTCTCTGCACTTGAGAGACGGTTCGTGAACCCCATCTCGTTGCGTGAAGCGTCACCCGAGAATGTGAGGACGGTGGCTACTTGCGCCTTCCAACCAAAGCGCCCGGCGCGCAAGGGACCGCCCGGGGTCTCAAGCGGCGTCACCCAGTGAACCCGGCCGCTGATCCCATCTTCGTTCGCGTCGGCGTCGTCGGCGTTGGCCGAGATCTGCGCATCGGGGATCGCCTCGACGAGGCCGAATGCCATGGAACTGTTCGTGAACCGTGTCCGGACCACGGTCGCACCGGGTGGCACGACTTCGGCGCAGAATGAACTGTTTGCGAGCGCCTGAGCCAAGGACTGCGTCTCGCCCGGATAGAGGTAAAAGGTGCCCTTCTTCTCGATGCCGAATCTCGTCACCGAGATCGCTCCCCATCCGCCTGGCGGATTGGCATGGCAAGACCCGCAGTTGGTCTTGTTCATGATCGGCCCGAGCCCCTCCTCGATCGTGATGGGGCGGCTGAACAACTCCTTGCCGATCGCAAAGCGCTCTACTTGATCCGCAGTCAGACCATCCAACTTTGCTCCCATTCGCGGCTGGAGCGAGGGGGTCTGAGCGACAACCGTCGGGGTGAGGGCCGCGACGACGAGTATGGCGATAGAGTGGTGCGCGAGTCCGTTCATGGTGCGATCAAGTCGAGAATATCGGTCTTATCCGAATGGAGTTTCAGTCTGTCCACGATTCGGGGACCACTCACACAACTATAGCCCTGAAAGTGAGGCTTTCCAGTTGGATTCGCACAATAGGATCCTCCGGATGCTCGTTTACAGACCGATCTTAACGGTCGCCCTCCTGGCGCTGGCGGTGACGGGTCTGGGGTGCGGAGGAACTGGTGCATCTGCACCCAACGCAGAGGTTACTTCGGCAATCGCGTCCGACCAAGTGGTGACGGCCGTCGTTGGTCACCCCAATCTACCGGTTGCCGCGAGGCTGCTGCGATCCGGGCAGTTTCTCGATGCCGAAATCGTCTTGCGCGCCATCCTCCGTGAGGCTCCTGACTGCGCACGGGCCAAGTTCCTTCTGGGCGTTGCGGTCCTCAAACAGAAGCGGTACGCGCAGGCGAGACCGCTGCTAGATGAGAGCCTCGCGAGTCGGCAGGAGTTCGCCGACCGGGTACAGGTCGATCACTTCCTCGGGTGGAGTTGCTATTACCTCGGGGATCTCGACGCGGCCAAGCGAGCGTTCCAGTCGCACGTCGGCCATGTTCCGTCCGCCGCCGATTCATACTTCGGGCTCGGTGTGATCGCAATCGACGAGGACCGGATCGCCGACGCACAACAGGCACTGGAGCGATCGCTCGAACTGCTGCCGGGTACACCAGAGGGGGCACGGGACCGATCCAAGTCGCTAGCACGGCTTGGTGACTGCGCGCTTCGGCTCGACAAGGTCGAGGATGCGCTCGCGCTCTACGAGGAGGCGTCGCAGCTCTGGTCCGATCATTACGAGGTCTGGGGGAAACTCGCGCGCGTCTATGAACTGAAGGAACGCCCAGCCGACGCCGAGGCGGCCCGCGAGAAGCAACAGGCGGCATTGAAGCGGACGGGGCGCGTTCCGGAGGATGCCGTGCCGTGATGTCTGCGACTCTTGCCTCTGCGCGGGCGATGGTCCTGCTCGTCTCGCCCGGGGTCGCGGGCGATCCGCCGCCCATTCGATTCGAGGATGTGACCGCCTCGAGCGGGATCGATTTCACTTCGACCTCTGGTGTCGATCCGAGCACCCAGATCGTCGAAGTGAAGGGCGGGGGGGTCGCGCTCATCGACTCTGACCAAGATGGCGACTTCGATCTCTTCTTCCCCAACGGCGCGACACTCGCCGGTCCGAACTGCGGGCCTGGTGCGCGGCTGTATGAAAACCTCGGATCGATGAAGTTCCGAGATGCCACGGCGGCGAGCGGCCTCGACCATCATGCATGGAGTTTCGGATCCGCCGTCGGCGATGTCGACTCGGACGGATTCGACGATCTCTATGTCGCGTGCCTCGGACCGGATCGGTTCTATCGCGGCCTTGGAGACGGAAGGTTTGTCGATGCGACTGAGCAGGCGGGATTCGGTCGCGATCGGGACTTCTCAACGAGTGCGGCACTTGCTGACTTCGATGGTGATGGCGACCTCGACCTGTATGTGACGAACTACCTGGAGTTCGATCCGTTGCATCCCGTTCCCGTGGCCCATTTCCGTGGGATTGGGGTGATCGGCGGTCCCCGGGGTCTCGTGCCCCAGCCGGACCGACTTCATCGCAACGATGGCGGACTGTTCACGGATGTGAGCGAGGTGTCAGGTATCCGCACGGCCACTGCGAGTTTCGGCCTCAACGCACTGGCCGCGGACTTCACTGGGGATGGTCGAGTCGACCTCTTCGTCGGGAACGACTCGATGCCAAACTTTCTTCTCGAGAACATGGGGGGACTCAAGTTCCGCGAGATCGGACAGCGCGCGGGATGTGCCGCCACAATCGATGGGGCATCTCAGGCTTCGATGGGGCTCGCACTCGGCGATGTCAACGCCGATCGACGCCCCGATGTGCTCGTCACGGTCTTCAGTGATGACACGAACACACTCTTTGCGTCCGGCAAGCCGGGGTTCTTCGATGATGCTTCCTCGCGCTATGGGGTCGGTGTCCCCTCGCGCTCCTTCTGCGGATGGGCCGCTGCCTTTGCGGACCTCGACCACGACGCGGACGAAGATCTCTTTGTCGTCAACGGCCATGTCTATCCCGAGGCCACCGCTGAGAGGATGAACAGCGAGTATCGGCAGCCAAAGCTGCTGATGCGCCGCGACGGCGCTCGGTTCGTGACCGTCGCGGACGAGTCGCAACCATGGCTCAGCCAGCCTCGGCGCGATCGGAGCGCCGTGTTCGCCGACCTTGATCATGATGGCGACATCGATGCAGTCGTCACCGGCCTCAACGAGTCCGTCCAGGTTCTCGCCAATAGGCACGACGCAATAGACGACTGGGTGGAAGTGTCCCTTGACGATTTGAAGACAGCCGGAAATCGTCGCGGCGTCGGGGCGCGGATCGAACTGACTTGCGATGGTCGCGTCCAAACGCGATGGGTTCATGGCGGTGGGCCGTTTCAGTCAAATCAGTCGTCCGTCGCGCACTTTGGCATCGGGGCACCAGCGGCGGAAGTGGACCCGCCCATTTCAATCACCGTCACATGGCCCGATGGCGAAACGACGACTGAAACGGCCACGCGCGGGCGCGCCATGCGGATTCGCCGCCTCCCAGCGGCGATCAATAGCGGCGGCTAGATCAACGGCGAAATCAGCGCCGCGACATTGAGCTTGAATCGAGTCAAGATTGGCAGGTCCGTCCACGCGTCCAGCGAAACGCTCACACTGGCGTCTATGTACGACTGCTGGAGCCGTCGGACCTCGCTGGTGAATGCATCGTTGTAGAGGATGGCGCTGCACTCGAAATTGATGTCGAAGCTCCGTCGATCGAGGTTGCTCGAAGTGACGATCGCAAATTGACCATCGACGGTGATCGTCTTGGCGTGGAGCAGTCCCCGTGTGTACTCGTGGATCGACACCCCCGCCCTGAGGAGCGTCTCGTAACGACCTCGACTTGCCAAGGCGACCAGTCGGCTGTTGTTGCGCCGCGGCACAACGACACGGACCCCGACCCCTCGCTGCGCCGCCACGCAGATCGCGCTGATCATGTCCATGTCCGGGACGAAGTACGGGGTCGTGAGGACGATTTCCGTGCGGGCGACCTGGATCGCGGCCAGCAGGAGCCGCCGCACTGCGTCGTTGTCGTAATTGGGCCCCGACGCGAGGATCTGCGCGCAGACGCCGTCGCTGTGAAAGGTCGGCTGTTCCCTGAGTAGCGGCTCCAACGACTCGCTGGTGTCGAGGTACCAGTCTTCGGCGAACAGAAGCTGGAGTTCGCGCGCAACGGGGCCGTCGAGGCGCACCATGCAGTCGACCCAGGGAGCGAACCTTGGTTGGATCGCGAACTCTGCCGCCGCGATGTTCATGCTGCCGAGCCATCCGATGTGGCCATCAACCACCATCAGCTTGCGGTGGTTACGGACATCGATCCGGTGGAACAGTGCGCGCAGGTAGTGGGTCGGTAGGGCGGCGACGACCCGCACTCCGCGCGCGCGCATCTGTCGGCACTGCCGGGAGCGAAGGAAACGCGCCGAGCCATGGTCATCAACCAGGACTCGGCAGGCGACGCCTCGCGAGACTGCGTCCATGAGGGCCTGCGCGAAGGCTTCGCCGATCCGGTCATCGAGCCAGATGTAGGTCGTCATGTGGACAGAAGACTTTGCGAGGGCGATGTCCGAGATCATCGCGTCGGCCGACCTCGTGGCATCGCCCAGGAGTCGCGCCTGGTTCCCCGCCAGCTGTACAGAATGGCTGATTCTCCCGGCGATAGTGGCGACCTGCATGTCCGACGGATCCAACGCCATCTCGTGCGCCCTCGGATCGTCGTGACGGTGGTATTGAGGTTTGTCAAATGCGGCCACGATCTCCTTATGGAGCCGTCGCCGACGAGCCCCAAGGTGGGACTCCCCTACGAGGAGGTACGCAATGACTCCGATGAGCGGAAATGCGAGCACGACGAAGATCCACGCCGTCGCCACCGCGGGCCGAGAGCCCTTGCGAATGACAATGGCGCAGGCGAGCAGGAGCCGGACGACAAGTTCGACGAGCATGCCCCATAGGCCCCAACTTGCCCCACCTCCGAGCACCGCCCACCAGAAGAGAGTCTCCGGACTGAGGGAGGACCCAGTAGCCATGGTGATAAGTAGCGTCACAGAGTCAGACTACGATCTCGACGACCGTCAGCCGTCGTTCGCCACGGGGTAGGTCGACGCGCACGGTCATACCGACCCGGACCTTCATCAGGGCTTGGCCAATCGGGCTGGTGCTTGTGACTTCGCGGTACTCGAACTCTCCTTCCTCAGAGAGGCTGGAGACGATCTTGTACAGCTCGACGCGTCCCGATCCCTCCTCCCTGGTGCGCACGGTTGCGCCGAGGAAGACCATGTCCGTAGGCAACTCCGTCTGGTTGACCACCTGAATCGACCGGAGCCGCTCCTCCAGATCCTTGATGCGGGAGTTGTTCATCGACTTGTCCTCGCGTGCGGCGTGGTAGTCGGCGTTTTCGCGCAGATCCCCCTGAGCGCGGGCTTCGGCGATTCGCACCGTCAACACCTTGTCGAGCGCGTGGTACTCGGCGAGCTGTTTCTCGAGGCGGGTCTTGTCGGCCGCAGTGACGAATTCCATGAGACTCCGGCGAGATTATCCCACGGCGCGGTCACGGGCAAGAGTCGCGCGCCGCTGGGCGACGCCGGAGCCAAGAACCACCGAGGCAAGCGATGCTCCCACGATGACGGCTGCGGCCGCGAGGACCTGGGTGAAGCACGAGGCCCACTCCCCCTCGATGGGCATCGATGCCCTTGAGTCCATTGACGCGAGCAACTCCGGGACTCCGCCGGGGAGGCCAAACTGCACAAAGAGCCCCGAGGCAAGTGCGAGGCAGGCGGCCATGGCGAGAGCGCGCCACCACGAAGAGGCGCGCGCCGATCCGAGCGCGACAAGACCGCCGACTGCCACTCCCGATGACCCGACCACGAGATCAATGAGAAGAGTCCGCTCGATTGACCACGGAGTTGCCAGTCGCATCGGCCAGAGCACCGCCTGAAACAGGAACAGGATGGTCGTGAGATCCATCACCATCGTGGCTACTGGCCGTGCGGGAGATGGCAGGCTGAGCCGCAGCAACGGCCAGCCGACGAGCACTCCTGCGGCGCATGCAATCAGGCAGAGCCGTACGGAAGGGAAGAGGCTCGCCATGGCGGTCGAGTCCGGAAGTCGAGCCCCCAGTGCTAGCGCGAGCGCGCCTACGAACCAGACCCCCGCAGCGATCACGAGGAGGCGTGGCGGTTCAACGGCTGCCGACATAGTCGACCGAGAGATCGATCGAGTGCGGCCCGGCGGCATCAAGCCGACCATGCTGACTCTGCAGGAGATCGATGTAACGGAGTTTCTGTGATGCCGGGACCTCAGCTGCAGCTTCTGCGCCGGGTGCCCGACCCCAGTTGAGACGACATCCGCCGGTGGTAGTGAGTGAGATCGTCTGAAACTCGCGGAAGGAGCTGACATCTATGGAGGCGATCTGAGCTCGCCAGCGTTGAGAGGCCACGAGCTTCGCCATCTCCAGCCCCGCCAAGAGATCCGCACCGGGCCACATTTCGCCGGGTCGCGATGGGCGCTTTAGGAAGACTCCGGTGATCCGGGTGATGGCCGGAGCCGTGCCAAAGGCGTAGGAGCGGGGCATCAGCCGTCCGCGCGAGTCAACAAGGTGATCGCCGTCGCGGTCGGCGACGAGCGCGGTTGGCTCGGCGAAAGTTCCATCGATCTCAATCTTCGAAGAACTGGTTCGGCGCACCTGCGCGACGGAGTCAAACCATCCGCTCGCCTCAAGAGCCGCGCGGGCTCGTTCGAGTCCGGCGCGGTCGTACGCCGATGGCCCAGCCTCACGAAGGGCGACCTCCTGGATGGGAGCGAGGTCGGAGGGTGTCATCCAGCGGGGGGTACCGACGAATGACGCTTCCATGCGCTCGTGCGACCCTGCGGAGGCACTCGAGCGAAGTGCGGGAACCGACCATCCGAACGCGATGATCGTCAGAGTGAGCAGCGTCCCCAGGGCGAGAACCCACGCCGCCGCGGGTGTACGGACGAAGTTCACAGCGAGTCTTCTCCCGCAATCGGTGCGGTCGCAGCCTTGGCACCGCGGCGGTGCGTTCCCTTCATCCTCGCGATGGAGCGTCTGGTGAGACGCGCGCACATATCCGGGAAGGCGAGTCCGGCGTGTGCGGCCGCCTTGGGGACGAGCGAGTGATCGGTCAGACCAGGCATCGAATTGATCTCAAGGAACCACGCTCCGTCCGAGTCGACCATGAAATCGAGTCGAGCAAGGTCACGACAGCCGATCCGTTCGTACAGCATGCGTGAGGCATGAGCGATCTCCTCCTTGACCGCGTCGGGAAGCTCGGGGTCGAGGATGTACTGCGTGTCGCTGCGTTCATACTTGGCGTCGTAGTCGAAAAACTCACCGGCGGAGACGACTTCGATCAGCGGCAGGAGTTCGCGTTCGACGACACCGGCGGTGATCTCACGGCCCGTTATGAGTCGCTCGGCCATGAGCCGCGGGAATCTTGGTTCGAGTTCGGATCGGGCCGCCGCGACCTGCTCCTCGGTGAAGCAGCGGCGCACACCGACGCTCGACCCATCGTCTACCGGCTTTACAACGAGCGGCAGGGGCAGGTCGCACGGCTCCCCGGCCGTGAGGACCCGCGCCGGTGGGGTTCGGATTCCCGCCGCCCGCGCAAAGAGTTTCGAGGCGATCTTGTCCATCGACACGCGCGCCGCGCGCGGTCTGCTGCCAACATAGGGACGGCCATCGGCCTCCATCGCATCCTGCAGAGGACCACCTTCGCCGAAGGGGCCGTGCAGCACGGGAAAGATCACATCCCCCGGCATGGTTCCGAGTTCACTCGCGGTCACGCGATCGATCACCTGCTCGTGCACTGTGAACCCGCCGATCTCCCGGAGCGCGGCGGCGACCATTGCCCCCGATCGCAGGCTGATCTCGCGCTCGGCATCGGGGCCGCCCATCAGGACAAGGACACTCACATCGCTCATGGCACTTCACCTCGTTTGGACCATACGACCACCTCGCGCTCGAGGTGGATCCCCGAGAATTCGAGGACCCGCAGTTGTACCCGAGCCGCCAGCGCGAGCACATCGGAAGTGCATCCGCCTTCGGTAAGAGCTATAAAATTGCCGTGAATCTGGCTCACATAGGCGCCGCCGACGGCCGTTCCCTTGAGCCCAGCCTGATCGATCAGGTGTCCGGCGCTGCGCCGACTTCCTGTGGCAGGGTCGACGGGATTCTTGAACATGCACCCCGCCGAGCGGTCCGCCATCGGCTGGGTGGATTTCTTGTAACTGAAGATGGTCTTTACGCGCTCTCTGATGGCGGCAGGATCTCCCCGGGTCAGCGCGAGGTCTGCAAAGAGCACGACGCCCGCGGGAATCGCCGTGTGGCGGTAGGCGAATCCGGCGTGCTTGGCGGTGATCGTCCGCACGACGCCATCCATCCCGAGGTGGCCGATTTCGTGGACCGCCTGAGCCGTGTCCCCATACGCGCCACCAGCATTCATGGTGATCGCGCCGCCGAGTGTGGCAGGGATCCCAGCCAGCTGCGCCAGTCCGTCAAATCCTTCACGGGCGGACTGCTGCACAAGCGCCATGAGATCGGTTCCTGCGCCGACGCGAACGACGCCGTCGCCAGTCGCATTGGCGAAGTCGGCGCGGCGGAAGCATGGCTCGTCGAGCCTGATGACGACCCCATCGATGCCGTCGTCATCGACGAGCAGATTCGCTCCCGACCCGAGGACTCGGCACGCGATGCCGGAGTCGTGGCAGCGACGCACCAGAGTGGCGAGTGCCTCTTCGGTGCGCGGCGAGACGAGTGCGTCTGCGCAGCCGCCGACGCGGAACCAGGTCAGCGGACCCAGCGGCGCGGCGAGTTCAACTCGCATGTCGAGGTCGCTCACAAGGCTCGGCCGCGCGGCGAGTGCACCCTTCATCGGATCACGCGATGCTCGCACTGGCGGAGGCGCGTTGCTGACGGATCTGTGGTTCACACTCGCCGCGGGTCGATGCCGCGAAGGCGTGAGCGACCTTCCAGACTGGGCCAGCACCCATCACGACGATCAGATCTCCGTCACGCACCTGAGCGTTCAGGAATTCGCCGATTGCCTCGAAGGTGTCGATTGCGCGGGCATCCGTTCCACCCTCGACGAGCCGTCTTGCGAGATCCGCCGCACACACGAGCGTGCGCTCCACTTCGCTGTCACGGACGAAGTAGATGGGTGCCACGATGACGAGGTCTGCTTTAGAAAAGCATTGCGCGAACTGCTCGAGCAGGAACCTCGTGCGGCTGTGCTGGTGGGGCTGGAAGACGCAGATCAGGCGACTCGGGTTCTCCGCTGCACGCAACGCGGCGAGCGTGCGCTCACACTCGGTTGGATGATGGCCATAGTCGTCGTAGAGCCGGACGCGAGCGCCACTGGGTGCCACGCACTCACCAAGGAACTGCATCCGCCTATCGACTCCGGCGAAGGACGCAATCGCTGCTTCGACCTGCGCGCGCTCGGCACCAAGCCACAGGGCCAGGATCCCTGCTGCCGAAGCATTGAGGGCATTGTGTTCGCCGACAAGGCGTGATCGCCATGACAGCAACTCTTTCCCCGCGTGCCAGACGCTCGTCGCGTTGGTCGCGGGGTCATAATCGATCCGGTACTCGGCGCTCGGGGACCAGCCGAATGTCGAGACGGCGCACACCAATCCGCTGGCGACGGCGCGGCGGTGCGCCCCCTCGTGGGCGATGAGCAGTCGTCCGCCCGACTCGGCCGCTGGGAGCAGCCCGGCGAAGACGCGGAAGGCCTTCACGATCTCGTCGAGTGACTTGTAGACATCGAGGTGGTCCTCCTCGACATTGTTGATGAGGGCGATCGTCGGCCGGTGGCAGTGGAACGAGCGGTTGAACTCGCAGGCCTCGGCCACGAAGATCCCTGGGTTCCCCTTGAGCGTGCCCAACGGGATGATCGCCGCTCCGGTTCTCGTTCCGCCGCCGAGTTGGGGGCAGGTGGCCCCGACGATCACCGAGGGATCAAGCCCGCTCTCTACAAGTATGTGGGCCAGAAGCGCCGCGGTCGTGCTCTTCCCGTGTGTTCCTGCGACAGACACCGCCGTTCGCCCCTCCTGCGAGCGTCCGAGCGCCTCGGCGTATGAGATCGTCTCAATGCCCATTGCCTGCGCCCGAGCCACTTCCGGATGGTCGCCCTGGACTGCGGCACTCGCTACCACGAGGTCGGTCCCCGTGGCAATCGAGTCGGCAGAAGTGCCGATTGCCACGCTGATCCCCGAGGCAGTGAGCAAGTCAGTCACTTCACTCTGGCTCTGATCGCTGCCGGTGACCGATGCCCCTCGCGCGCGCACCATGAGCGCGAGTCCGCTCATTCCGCATCCCCCGATTCCGACGAAGTGGACATGACGCCCAGACCAGACGGTCGCATCCATGCGCGTGCTCATAGGTGGTTCACTTTATCGGCATTCCCAATGGGCGGGCTTTGCAATCTCCGCCCCAACTCTCCCCTCTACACTGCGGGAATGCCGCTCGACACGGAAGGACTACGAGCCCAAGTGCTCATCGTCGACGATGAACCCGAGCACGCCGAGACGATGGCCGATGCGCTGTCCAAGCCGGGCCATGTCTGCACGATCGTGAAGAGCCAGAAGGCGGCGGAAGAGGAGCTCGAGCACGGGAACTTCGATGTCGTCGTCACCGACCTCGTGATGGAGTCATCCCGCAGCGGAATGGAGATTCTGCAGTTGGTCGCACGGACCCAGCCCGACACGGCGACGATAATGGTGACCGCTCACGGTGACATCCCTACGGCCAAGGAAGCACTGCGGACGGGGGCGTACGACTTCATCGTCAAACCTCTCGACCTCGTGGTGTTCCGCAACCTCGTCCAGCGGGCGGCGGAGTCGGTCCTACTCAAGCACCAGAACCAGGCACTACGCGGACAGGTTCAGGCGGCGTATGGATTCGAGGGGATCATCGGGGATTCTGCGGCGATCCGGCAGGTGATCGCCTCGATCCGGCAGGTCGCGCCGAGCAACATCCCGGTGCTGGTGTCCGGGGAGAGCGGGACGGGTAAGGAACTCGTCGCCAGCGCGCTGCATATCCATTCGAAGCGCAAGGAGCGGCGATTCGTCCCGTTCAACGCCGCCGGGCAGGCGGAGAGCCTCCTCGAGGACCAACTCTTCGGGCATGTCCGGGGGGCGTACACCGGCGCCGACAAGGACCGCGAGGGAGTGTTCGAGTACGCCGATCGGGGCAGCGTCTTTCTCGACGAGATCGGCGACACGCCGCTGGGGATGCAGCCAAAACTTCTGCGAGTCCTGGAGAAGGGGGAGATCGTCCGTCTCGGATCCAATGATGCCAAGCGCGTCGATGTGCGGTTCATCAGCGCCACCAACCGCGACCTCAAGGGGATGATTGCCAAGGGGGCATTCCGGGAAGATCTCTTCTACAGGCTCAAGGGAGTGGAGATCCACATTCCGCCCCTACGGGATCGGCGCGAGGACATTCCGCTCCTAGTCAGGCATGCCGCCGGAAAGTTTGCGCGGGAGCTTGACCGCGCCATCCCTCAGATCACGGAGCCGGCGATGATGCGGCTGGTGTCTTACGACTGGCCGGGAAATGTCCGCGAACTCATCAATCTCGTCCACCGCATGGTTGTGGCGGCGACTGGACCCTCGATCGACCTGTCAGATATTCCCGACGAAATCCGTTCCTCCGACAGCGACGACAATGGATCGACCCGTCGCAGTCTGGCGGGGATCGGCCTCGAGCGGTTGGAGAAGGAAGCGATTCGCCAGACACTGGCGATGGCGGAGGGGAACCGCGAACGCGCCGCGCAGATGCTGGGCATCGGCGAGCGCACCCTCTACCGGAAGCTCAAGGACTACGGGCTTCGCTGAGGCCTCGCCGTGCCCTGGATCCTTCACCGACACATCCTCGCTGAGCTTCTGAAGGTACTGGTGCTCACGACAATTGTCATCGTCGTGGTGATTGCATTTGGCGCGGTGATCAAGCCGCTGAGCCAGAATCTGCTCGGGCCGGGTGGAACGCTCAAGTACATCCTGCTTGCGATGGTGCCGATGCTCCAGTACGCGCTCCCGTTCGCCGCGGGGTTTGCGGCGACGCTTGTGACCCACCGATTCGCCTCGGACAACGAGATTCAGGCGATGGTGTCGTCTGGCCTCTCATACCGGACGATTCTCCTGCCGCACGCGGTACTGGGGGTGGCACTCACCGTGATCATGTTCGTGCTGGTGCAGACGGCGATCCCACGCCTCCTCGAACGCATGTATGTCGTGATCACCGAGGATGCCGCGCAGGTCTTCGTCAGCACGGTGCGTTCCGGCGAGGCCTTTCGGGCGGGCAATTTCTTCATTTCCGCGGATCGCATCGGCCTCGATGAAGCTCCAGGCTCGGGGATCCACCAGCGGATCCGCATGGAGGGAGTCGTCGCGATCGAAGTCAACTCCGCAGGACAACTCGAGACTGAGTTCGTCGCCAAAGCCGGCTCCGCGGATCTCTACATGACTGAGTCCGAGCTGCTGGTGAAGGTCGCGTTCAAGGACGCGACGGTGCTTCGTCCGGGTGACTCAGCGGTTGCGTTCCTCCCCCTCGCCGAGCCGATGCCGACGGTGATCGACCGCTCCTGGGCGCGCAGTCCCAACTACTTCGGCGCCGAGGAACTGTTGCGGGCAGTGCGCGATCCCGGGGCAAGTGCGGCAGTTGAGCTCACTCGAACGCGCATGGAAGCGGCGCTCTCAGGGGCATTCGCCATCGACCGTCTCGCGCGGCAGCTCGAGGCGACCGGCCACGCCACGCTTGTCAGCACCGAGGCCTCGCGGACCTATGTCGTGCGCGACGCAATGGTCGGCGGACGGGGGCTGATTCCGCTACCACCCGCCAAACGACTCACGGTCGTCGAGTCGGACGCGTCGGGTGTGGTGCGAGAGGCCGTCGCCAAAGGCGCGTCGCTGGTGGAGACTCAAGTCACTCAGGGGTCAACGGCATCGGACAGGCTGGATCTCGTTCTCGATGCGGCGGAGGCGCACGATCCGCGCGCCTCGGATGAGAGGATCGTCCCCTGGCCGCCCCGCGTCGTCGCGCTCACGGTTCCTGCGCTCGATCCCAGCGCGGAACCGTCGCTTCTGGAACGCGCGCGCGCGATTGCCTCAGCCACCGTGCCTCCGCTGAGCTCGCATGCCAAGCGCGCTCAGGGATTCGTAGATGAGATCGCGGTGGTCACGCGCAATGTCCGCGATGAGGCCCTGTCGCATGTCTTCATGCGATTCGCCCAACCGACGGGGGTGTTTCTGCTGCTCCTTCTCGGCGGGGTTCTGGCGATCTGGCGCCGGAGCAGTCTTCCGCTGACTATCTACATCCTCGCCTTCCTTCCCGGAATCGTGGATGTCCTCCTGATCACTTCCGGGCAGTCGATCATCAAGAGCCATCGGCTGGCATCAGGGGTTGCGGTCATGTGGGCGGGCAACGCGCTGCTTCTTGCGTGGGTGTGGTTCTCATGGAGGCGGATGGCGCGTCACTAGCTCCACGAGGCTCCATGCGAATCATCGACCGCCACATTTTCCTGCGATTCCTAGGGAATTTCGCCCTCCTCTTCTGCCTGCTGTTCGTCTTTGCGATCTCCATCGACATCATCATCCAGTGGGACAAGTTCGTCGATGCCTCCAGCCGCATGGCCCAGGCGAAGGACCCGAAGTCGTCCGGAGCATCGACCTTCGAGGTCCTTGCGCTGATCCTCTCGTTCCATGGTCCGAGAGTCTTTCAGTTCTATCAGTACATGATGCCGCTGGTCGCCATGGGAGCGATGGGGTTCACGGCGTCGGCCATGCACCGCAACCGCGAGTTCACGGCGCTGCTTGCCTCTGGACTCTCACTACGCAGAAACGTGGCACCGATCATTGCCGGGATGCTCCTCCTCTGCGTCCTGCAGGTCGCCAACCAGGAGTTCGTGATTCCCCGCCTTGCCGAACGGCTGCTCGTTGACCATTCGGACTTACAGAACGGCGTCGCTAGGACCTGGGGAATCCCGCTGGCGACGGACTCGAGTGGACGGCTCATTCACGCGGCGCGCTACGACCCCGCTACGAAATCGCTCTTCGGGGTGTATGTCGTCGAGCGCACCCCGGACGGCTCGGTCGCCCGCCGGATCGAGGCGTCGAAGGCTTCATGGGATGAGGAGCGCGGCGTGTGGGTGCTCACAGGGGGCCGAGGCGGAGTACCGCAGCGTCCCGGCGGCGATCCCAGCGGCGAGCGAACTCCAGTCTTTGTCGATACGCCGGTCGAGACGCTCGAATCCGACCTCGACCCGCGAACACTTCAGCTTCGCCATCACGCCCTCTATGCGCAGATGCTCTCGCTTAGGGAAATCGCCGAGCTCGCAGAGGGGAGCGCGGTTGAGCCTGGCGCGCTGCGGCGCTTTGCGGTCGGCCGCTTCAGTGCGCTGGCGGTCGCCACCTGCATGTTGGTGATCTCGATTCCGTTCTTCGCGCTCCGTGAGCCCGCCAACCTCCTGGCCCAGAGTGTCCGGTGCGCTGCGGTCGGGTTGCCTTTGCTTCTGTCCTCGATGGTGCTCCTTGCGGTTCCTCTGGAGCGAATCCCGCCGACGGTCGGCGTCATCCTGCCGGTCGCCTGCCTCTTGCCGCTGGCGGCGTGGCGCTTCGCGTCTATGAAGTCCTAGTGCGCTGGTCCCACGCACTAGCGCGTGGAGGCGATCACTCGCGGTGCGACTCAAGCTGCCGCTTCCACGACTCGTCAAGGCTGCGGTCGAAGATGGTCGCGTTCACGCCGCGCAGAAGTCCGCGCGCGATACGGTCCATCTCCACCCGTTCCTGCGCGCGCCGCGCCACCCTCTCGCACTCGGCGCGAACTGTCGCAGGGTCGGCCCCATTGCCGGCAACTTCCGAGCGCATCTCGATGATGGCGTAGCCGTTCTCAAGAAGAAGAAACTCGGAGCGACCCCCAGGAGCCAGAGCGAAGAGCATCTCACGAACGGCTGGCGGGTAGGAGGGATCGAGACGCGCAATCGGCGCGAGAAGTCCGCCGCGAGAAGCACTGGAGTCGGTCGATGCCATCGCTGCCACCTCCGAGAAACTCTCTCCCGAATCGAGCCGCGCTTGCACCCTCTCGGCCGCAGCGAGGTCCGCGACCACGATCAGGCGACAGGAACGCCTCGGGCCGTGCAACGAGTCGTACGCCTGCCTGATGTTCTCCTCGGAGATCTCGCTCGCCTCTCGCGCCAGCGCCCGCAGCGCCGCATTGCGAAAAAGCAGCGCTTGCCACCGAGTCGGCCCGAGTCCCTGCGCCGCCCGCAGCGAGTGAAGCAGTTGCTCTCGTCGTGAGGGGTCCGCCGAGAGTGCCTCGAGCGCAGTTTCCTCCTCGGCGTGAATCGCCGCGGGGCTGATCACGATGGCGTGCGCCGCGAGCGCCTGCGCCAGTTCATGTTCGAGTATGAGTTCATCGAGGATCTGACCGCCGGACATCTCCATGAGGCGTGGCCTGAGATCCTCCCGCGAGATCGAAGTCCCTTCGTAGATCGCCGCCGGTCGTTGTGGGGTCTTCTGATCAGCGCGGTCCGCCGAAGTCGCGACGGAAGTCGGGGGCCTGGTTCCCACATGGTTCGGGTGATTCGTGCCTGCACACGCCGCCAGCAACGCCAGCAGTACGCAGGGGATCCACCGTACGGAGTTGCAGGAGTCGTTCGTGGCGTTCACGGGAGATCCACTTTCTCTGGCGAGGACACAGCGTAGAGCTCAACCGAGCCGTAGCGCCCAATTGGGGTGAGTGCCGAGGCGAGGGAGTCGACCCGTGCCGGAGTCAATTGGGGATCGAGCCACGCGGAGCGCTGCCAGACCGCGAGCATCGTGCGATCAATGATGACATGAGTCCATCCCTCCCGTCGCAGCGCCGCGACCGATGCCACACCGTCTCCCTCTCCCTGATGGATCGCCCGCGTGACCGGCCCTTGGTTCCAGACGGTTGAGTATCCGGGAATCATCGGCCACCAGAAGACCGCCGCGGCTCCGAGCGTTGCAACTCTGGACCCCGAAGGCAGCCGTGCCAGTTCGCTGGGCAAACCCGTGTCACGGACCTCTCCCATGAGGACGACTTCGAGCCCGATCCCCGCGGCCGGGGATCCCTTTCCGTCGATGGTCGGGCCGTCGCTTGCAAAGCACAGAAACCCCTGAAGCGACCAGAGCGCGAGGAGGGCTGCGAGTGCCGCCTTGCCGAGCAACCGTTGTCGAGCGAGAGATCCGAGCACGAGAGCAGGGAGGACCGCGAGTGGCACTGCAGTCGGAAGAAGAAAGCGCCCCTTGGCATGGGTCAGGAGGAGCCAGGCGATGACTTGCAGACCAACGAGGAGCAGGAGCATTGCCGCAGGTGTGCGAGTTGGTTTCGACGCGATCAGCAAGAGTCCACACGCGCCTCCGATCCATGGAAGCACCGACCAGAACGGTCGCCACGGTTCGCCAAGAGGTCCCTCTCCGACAATTCCGGCCAAGAGGTACTGATCGCGAAGTGCCGCCCACCACGATGACATCGGTCCGGGTCCGTGGGCCTCATGGAAGACCGCCGCGCGCTCAGGAGAGAGACCGCCATCTCCAAACAGCGGAAAGAACGGGCTTCCGTTGGCTAGCGCTCCGCGGATCCACCACGGGGCGAGAAGGAGCGCGATCAAGAGAAAGGCCGCGATGGCCAGGAGCGTCAATCTCGTGCAGCGCGCCAACGGTGTTCGCGGGTTACCTGTGGCAGTCGGAACCCGCAACACGCAAAGGCCTAAGAGCACTCCCGCCGGAGCGACGACGAGAACCGCCGCCGAGAGCTTTGCGCCGATCGCAGCCGCTCCAAGGAGCGCGAACGCCGCCCACACACGCAGCCTTTGCAGGTCGGCGGTCGCGCTGCCTAGAGCAAGCCAGAGGAGTGCGCCCAGCATGAGCGCCATCGGCATCTCGTTGTAGGCCAGCGAGCCTGTCACGATCACCCATGGCGTTCCGAGAAAGATGGCCGCCGCGCACCACGCCACGGTCGACGGCGTCGGCTCGTCCCGCGTGCGATCTTCGCCAACTCCGCGGCGACTGCGGGTGACTATCGATGCCGCAAGCGTCCCTGTCATCGATGCCGCCGCGAGAGCCATCAGCGAGTGGAGAATCTGCGCATCGAGTGCCGCTCCGTGCGCTGAGCCGCGCAGTGCCATTATGTGGAGGTAGGCCGCCTCCATGAATGACGGGAACGACGAGTAGGCGTTGTAGTCGAGTGTGGCAATCGCCCCACGCGCGAGCCACTCTCGAGGGAGTTGAAGGTGATAGGAGAGTGCGTCGTAGCCCCCGAACTCGGTCGACCAGAGCCATCCAGGGGCGCTTGTCGCCGCGAGCAGGAGTGCCGCGATAGCTGGCGCCATCGTCCATGCGAGCCACGGGGCCGACGATGGCGCACGCGGTTCCGGACTTGCGCGAGCAAGCCATGGCGCTTCGAAGTTCCGCCACAGTCCGATGAATCCGACGACGATCAGCGCGGCCGCCGGAAGCTGTCCGCCACCAATGCCGAACACTCCCATGGTTCCCGCGATGACATCGATGAGAAGCATCAACGCGCATCCGATGGCGAGGGTGACGGAATGTGGAATGGCGGAGATCCCAAGCGCACGCGAAAGGCCGAGGCCGCGCACAAGGGCGAGACCGAAGCCGAACGCGCTCAGCATCCACGCCAGCGGTCCCATCGAATGACCCACACACCTGATGATCGCAATCGACCCGCGCGGAATCTCGTCGAGGGTCAGGCGGCCTCCGAGAAAGACCCACGCCAAAGTGAGTCCAGACGCCAGAAGCCATCCGAGCCGGCTCTTGGAAACGACCAGCGCCATCCCGCGCGGCGATGTATGCGACACACTGCGAGGTCGCCTACTCCCAGTCGCGTCGGCGTGCTCGTGGCAGGCGCGGTCGCGACGGAGGCGTTGGGTCATGCAGACGCCGATACGGGCGTAGCCCCCGACACTCGGGCGGCCAGAGCGTCAAAGGTGGCGGGATCGTGGATGGCGATCTCACTGAGCATCTTGCGATTGAGCAGGATGCCGGCAGAACTCAGCGCGGGAATGAGCTGGCTGTAGCGGATTCCCCGCATGCGGCACGCCGCCGTGATGCGAGTGATCCAGAGACTGCGGAAGTCGCGCCGACGAAGGCGGCGATGGGCCCAGGCGTTGCGGCCCGCGCGCATGAGCGCGACCTTGGCCTGCTGCTTGAGACGGCTCTTTGTGCCGAAGTAGCCGCGCGCTTCGCGGAGCAGTTTGCGGCGGGCTTGCGTTCGTGCGGCGCCTTTGCGTGCGCGTGCCATGTGAGACTCCTTGACTCCCCGTGTGGCGGGGATCGCTCGGCGGGGCCGTCCGACTAGGACGGGCTTTCAGGCCCGACGAGCAGTGCGTGAATCAGCCCTTTGCGGCTGGAGTGGTCTCGGCATCTGCCGAGCGGAGCGCCTCATGCTGCTGCTGCGAGAGCAGTCCGCGATGGAGGAGCTTGCCGTACATCTTTGTGTCGCCGCTTCGAGCGAAACGACCCTTCCGATAGGACTGCACCGTGATGCCACGCTTGTTGCTCTTGAGGTGGCGGCTGTTTGGAGAGTAGAACCGGACTTTGCCGGTCTTGGTCACCTTGACTCGCTTGGCGAGGCCTTTGTGGGTCTTCTGCTTGGGCATGACATCCTTCTCGGGTGGGGGGCGAAGGCTACATCCCCGGCAGGGCCTGCGCAAGCCAATGGTCGGTCAGTTGGCCAGGAAAATATCCCAGAGTTCGCCGGAGGGCTGACTGAAGTCAACGGAAGAACCATCTCGGCGACCCTGGATTACCCAAATGTTGTCCTCCGGTCCTCCCGATCCTGCGCGGATCACCGGACTGATTGTCCACGCCGTACTGCCGTCTGAGTACAGAAGATTCTGCCCTCGCTGACCGTGGTTCTGACTTCGCATGTCGGCGCTGAGCAGTGTGCCCCCACGCTGAATCAGCGGCTGAACCGGGTTTGAGTCTCCGGCGATCGGGCTTCGCGGCAGCGATGCCAATTGGGTGTGTCGCGCATGCATCGGCACCCGGTACGACAGCGCGCGGGCGCCGTTGCACTTCGTGCAGCCGGCATCGCAGTACCCGCCGCTCGCGAGCATCTCGAGGTGCCGCGCGTTGGCCAGGATTCCCGAGTCGACTTTCGTCGCCCCCGGGCCGCCGAGGAGAGGTCCAGCGAGCGATGCCATCTGCGGCATCGATCCCATGTGGTCGGCGGCGTAGGCGGAGAACCCGCCTCCAAGTCCCCGTAGGCCGCTCGCGCACATCGCTTGTGAATTCGTCGAGCGCACTTCATTGGCGACCGGATACAGGACTCCGATGCCGACGAGGAAGACTGCCGCTACCGCGACTGCGTTGGGAAGATTCCATCGCCGTCCGGATCGACCATCGAGGCGGAAGCGTTGCGAGCGTCGGTGCTCCTCCTGAGCAACGATCGCCAGAGTCGCATCGATCAGCGTGTCGGACGGGGCTGAAGCGGGATAGGAGTCGATCCTCCTGAGCGACTCAAGGAGCCGCCGTGCCCTCGGCCTCAGCCGCTCCGGCATGCGCTCAATCGATGCCGAATCGAAGCCGCTCTCAACGAGGAAGTCAAGGGCCTCGGCGTCGTCAGGATGAATGTCGTGTGTCTCGGATTGATTCATGGATTCCTCGTTGCGCCCTTGTTGCTCTGTCGTTGCGAGGCGGACGGCGCCCCTTCCTCGCTGTGCGCGTCTCCCCAGCGCTGCGAGAAGAGGGCGACGGCCGCGTGCATTCGGCTCTTGACGGTCCCGAGCGGGATGTCGAGCATCTCCGCAATCTGCTGGTAACTGAGCCGCTGGAAATATCCCAGAAGGATGATCTCGCGCTGATGATGGGGCAGGGCGTCGAGCGCGCGCTTGACCTCGACCTGCTGGTCCGCTCGTTCGCTCGACGCCGACGGCGCGGGTTGGTCTGAGGGCAGCAGATCGACAAGGCTCCCCGACTCGCTGCTTCCTCCCAGCGGAGCTTCGAGACTCGCCATCGCGCGCCGCTTGCGCTTGCGGTGGAAGTCGCGCGCCTTGTTGGCGGCGATCGTGAAGAGCCAAGGCTTGAAGGATCTCGTGGCGTCGAAGGTCGCTCCCGCCAGATGCACCTGAAGAAAGGTCTCCTGAAAGACATCGTCGGCGGCCGCGGAGGAGCCAAGAAATCGCGTCAGAAATCCATGCAGTTCGTTCCGATAGCGACGAATCAGCGACTCAAGTGCGCCCGGATCTCCCCCGAGGTGCGCTTCAAGCAGGGACTCGTCGGTTCGAGCGTCGTCGGCTCGTGACGAAGGCATCGAATTGAGGCTACCCGAGCGGCGAGTTGGTGGCGTGCGATCCACCTTGCGGCGCGTCTCTTCCCACGCCGTGATTCCCGAGCCAAGGGCCGTCGCCCTCGCCAGCGATAGGACCGAGTGCGCGACGAGGGCCGTCAGTGGCTCCCTGACGATCGCGGCTGATGCTTCGCACCCATGCACGCCGCTGCTACGATCAGACTTCAGCCTGAGTTCGAAGGAATATGCCCGTACCAATCAGCCAGATGTTTACCGTGGCGACCTATGTCATCGGACAAAAGGTCCGTGGGCGTCGCCGCTACCCCCTCGTCTTGATGCTGGAACCCCTCTTGAGGTGCAATCTCGCCTGTGCGGGGTGCGGGAAGATCCAGTATCCGGCCCACATTCTCAAGCGGCATCTGAGCGTCGAGGAGTGCATGCGTGCGGTTGATGAGTGCGGTGCGCCGATGGTGTCGATCCCGGGCGGGGAGCCTCTGCTCCATCCGGACATGCCTGAGATCGTCCGGCAACTGGTCAAGCGTCGCAAGTACATCTACCTCTGCACCAACGCCCTCCTCCTCAAAGAGAAGTTAGAGGAGGGTTGGTTCGAACCGAGCAAGTACCTCACCTTCAGCGTTCACATGGACGGGATCGAGGAGCACCACGACTTCGCCGTCTGCCGCGAGGGGACTTTTCAGAAGGCAGTCGCCGGGATCACGCTCGCCGTCAAACGGGGATTCCGTGTGACCACCAATACCACGCTCTTTGAGGGGGCAGACCCTGTTGCGGTGCGAGAGTTCTTCGATCAGATGATGGATCTTGGGGTTGAGGGAATGATGGTGAGCCCGGGGTACGCCTACGACAAGGCGCCCGATCAGAAGAGTTTCCTGAGACGACAGAAAACTCACGAACTCTTCGAGATGGTTCTCTCCAACCGAAATGAGGGTCGCCGGCGCTGGCGGTTCAACCAGTCCGCGCTCTTTCTTGAGTTCCTCATGGGCAAGCGCTCCTTCGAGTGCACGCCGTGGGGGAACCCAACCTACAACCTCTTCGGTTGGCAGAAGCCCTGCTATCTCCTCAATGAGGGGTATTTCGACACCTTCAAGGAACTGATGGACCTCACTCCGTGGGAGCAGTACGGCCTTGCGTCGGGCAACTCAAAGTGCCAGAATTGCATGGTGCACTGCGGGCATGAACCGACCGCGGTCGACTACACATTCTCCGGGGTCGGGGGACTCGTCGCGACGATCAGGGCGATGATCTTCTCGACCTACGCGAGTCCGCGC
Source organism: Phycisphaerales bacterium (assembly GCA_009691915.1). Classification (GTDB taxonomy): domain Bacteria; phylum Planctomycetota; class Phycisphaerae; order Phycisphaerales; family SM1A02; genus F1-60-MAGs104. Next base: position 412,917 of record SIAD01000001.1, on the reverse strand, counting down.
GCCAAGGACGCGCTTAGGGAGAGTGCGAAAGTCGCGCACGGCCCACGCGCTCACCTCGTGCAGCTGGGTTTTGGCGAGGGGGCTACGGCCAAGGACTCCGAGTTCGCAACGGCTGGCCCGTCCTCGTTCGCCTAGCCGTCAGCGCGGTGACGCCGGGAACTCGGGGGTGCGCCCTTCCAGCACTGCGATCAGGTCGCGCACCACCCAACTCATGTTTGTCATCGCTGTGCGGGTGCGGCTTGCGAGATGCGCTGCCAGATGGGCGTTGGGAAGTCCCAGCAGTGGATTTGTCGCGGTGAATGGCTCCGGATCATGAACATCGAGGATCGCCCGTGAACGAGGATTCGCGCGCAGGTGCCGTGCGAGAGACTCATGGTCTACGACCATCCCCCGGCTCGTGTTGATGAAGAGCGCATCGGAGCGCATCACTGAGAGGAGGTCTCGGTTCACAACGCCGTGGTTGGAAGGCCGGCCGTCGATGTGCAGGGTGATGGCATCCGAGTCGCGAAAAAGTTGGTCGGCGCTGACCCACTCCGCGCCCGGCGCCCTCGCCCTCGCCGCCTCGTCGATGTCATTGCAAAGAACCCGAAGTCCGATGGCCCGAGCCACAGCCGCGAAGCGCGTGCCGACTCGTCCGACGCCCAGAACACCGAGAGTCAGTTCGTCCATTTGCCTCGGAGCAACATGGGTCGATCGCACGGCCTCCCACGCCGGTAGTTCGAGGGGACCATCGAGGAACTCAACGCTGCGGTAAGACCAGCATAGGAGGCTCGTGACATACTCGACGACCGCCTGTGTGTTGGCGTCCGGTGTATGGACGACCTGGATTCGACGGTGCGCGCACGCCTCGAGATCGATGTTGTCGAGCCCGACTCCGGCGCGCCCGACGACTCGGAGTTTTGGGAGAGCGTCCAGAAGCCCGCGATCGACCCTCGTGTAGGTCCGCACCGCGAGTCCCTGGGCGACGGACATTGCGGCGGCAAACTCGGGGGACCCGCTCTCTGCCTCGACCACCCTCGCCCTTGCCTTCAGCCACGCCAACGGTTCGCGTGACAGAGTCTCAGGGACCAAAATGACGGGTCCTAGGCTGGACAAATCTCTTGCCGGGCTTGAATTCAAGGACTCGGATGCTAGGGTAGGGAGTGAGGTCTGCCTTGAGCCGGAAATACCTGTCGCTATCTTCCACGAGCGCTATCGCCTCCATCGCGGGCATCGCGTGCGCCATTGTCTCTCCAGCTGTTGCGGACGAGATTGGCTACGACGCGCTGGTGGCTCGGCTCGGTGGAACAGGTGTTCCGACCGGTGCCGGGATCCGAATCGGTCAGGTCGAAGCCAGTACCAACGCCGCGAACCCGGCCTACTACGGGCCGGACCAGGTCAACGCCGAGTTTGTCGGAAAGACTTTTTCAGCGCAGAGCGGAGCGCCGCAGGTCAGCAGTCACGCGACATTCGTCGCCCAGCAGCTCTACGGGAACACGACAAGCGTGGCACGAGGGGTCACCCTCATCTACCTCTGGGAGGCGAGCAGCTTCATCAATTCGAATCTGCGCTACGGGGCCGGTTCGACGGTGGCACCGTTGACACCCCCATCGACGGCGCTCAAGATCTACAACAATTCGTGGATTGGCGGCACGAGTGGGGGACCGACGCCGAATGCGGTCGATCTCGAAATCCTGAGGCGCGCCGACTTCGCCATGAATCGTGATGACACGATCTACACGGTCGGATGCAACAACGGCGCGACAAGTGTGACCTATCCGCTGATGGCGATGGGCTATCACGGCCTCTCGGTGGGCCTCACTAGTGGAGGACATTCGCATGGAGATGTTCCCGCAGCAGGCGACGGGCCGGGACGGCAGAAGCCCGAGATCGTCGCTCCCGGCACTGCCACGAGTTGGGCAACCCCCGTCGTCGGTGCGTGCGCCGCACTGCTGTTTGAGACCGCCGCAACTCATCCGAGCGTCTCGCTCAATCCCAATGCGGACGAGACCGTTGTCATCAAGGCCGCGCTGATGGCCGGGGCGACCCATCGCGCAGGATGGACAAACAACCCACAGACCAGCGGGCCCCTTCGGGGAGTGACCGTCAAGCCGCTCGACACAACCTATGGAGTCGATGTCGTAAACATCGACCGCGGCCATCAGATTCTCACAGGCGCCGAGCACAACGGCGCGGCGACTTCGGCTGCAGCCACGACTCTGGTTCCACCGGCAGGGTGGGACTTCGAGCAGATCGCGGTGGCTGCCACGAGGTACTGGAAGTTCCGGGTCGTGCAGACGGTCTCCGAACTCTCGGTCGTCGCGTCTTGGCATCGGACCCAGACGAACTCCGTTTCGGTGCCGACAGTTGCCAACATCGACCTCACGCTCTTCCGAGTGGGTGCCGACGGCATCACGCTGGAGCCCCTCGAAGGAGAGGCGGGGGCCATCCACTACACGCAAGGCAATGTCGCCAGCCGCTCGCCGGTCGACAATGTCGAGCACCTGTATGTCAAGGGCCTCGCCCCGGGCGACTACATGATCGAGGTCAAGCGAACCGGGTCGATGGTCGGTCTCCCGCCGTTCTCGATCGCCTGGCACATGCCCGCTCCGAGTTTTTCCATCGCCGATCTCAATCAGGACGGCGTCGTCGACGGGCTTGACATGACGGTCATCCTGAGCAACTGGCTGGGAACCGGAGCCGGAGACATCAACGCCGACGGCATCGTCGACGGCATCGACCTGACCTATGTTCTCTCGGGGTGGACCGCCTGACGACTTCGCCTTGGGGATCGCTCCGCTAGTCTGCGCATCGCGTGAAGACCCGCGGCATTGATGTCCTGTGCTACGCGGGGATCCTGGCGTTCGTGGCGGTGTTCCTGGTCGTCCCCGTCTGGCAGTCGATCCACGGGGCCGTCCATGATGCCGAGGGATGGACGCTCTTCCATGTGATCGATGTCTTTCGGGATCCGCAACTGCGTCGTGGACTGGCGAACTCGCTGATCATCGCCACATTCACGACGGCCGTGGCCTCGGCCATCGCCATCCCGGCCGCGATGCTTACTTCCCGTTGCGCCTTCTTCGGAAAGGGTCTGTTCAGCGTGCTCCTCCTCGCCCCGCTCATCCTTCCGCCATTCGTCGGAGCGATCGGGATGGAAGCGATCGTGGGAAGGACAGGATCGTTCAATGCGATCCTCCTCGCTCTTGGCGTGCTGGACGAACCGCTCGAACTCTTCGCCGAGGGGGGAATGTCCGCCATCATCGTGCTGGAGGCACTGCACCTCTACCCAATCCTGTGGCTGAATCTGGCGGCCTCCCTTAGCAACATTGACCCCGCGCTCGACGAGGCCGCGCGAAATCTCGGCGCCAGCCCGTGGCAGCGCTTTCGGCGGGTGACGCTGCCTCTCATTCGGCCGGGGTTCTTTGCCGGTGCGACGATCGTGTTTGTGTGGAGCTTCACGGAGTTGGGAACTCCACTGATGTTCCAGTTCCGCACCGTCACGAGCGTGCAGATATTCGACGGACTAAAGGAGATCGAGTCGTCTCGGCAACCCTACGCGCTCACGCTCGTGATGTTTGTCATCGCGACGGGGGTGTATCTGCTGGGGAAGTTCACGCTGGGTCGATCGCGTGGGAGTGCATCGACGAAAGCATCCGTGAGGCGTGTGGAGCGACCACTCTCCGGCGTCGAGACGACTCTGGCGTGGGCGCTCCTAGGGGGAGTCTGCTTTCTGGCATGCATCCCGCACATCGGCGTGATCCTCTCAGCGATCAGCCTTCCCGGGGGTTGGTACGACACGATCCTCCCCCAGAGCTTCACCATCGAGAACTTCACGAACGCACTGCAGCATCCGCTGGCGGCGGGTGCGATCAGGAACTCACTGGTGCTCGCCGGCAGCGCCGTCCTTATCGATGTCCTCATCGGCATCGCGGCCGCCCGCATTCTCGTACGAACGACGCTTCCCGGTCGGTGGCTCCTCGATGTTCTCGTCATGCTGCCGATTGCGGTTCCGGGGCTGGTGTTGGCGTTCGGCTACATCTCGATGAGCCTCTCCTGGCCATTCGCGCAGGGGGGACCGCTCGCCTTCGCCGGCAACATCATGGGGGCGGATCCCAATCCGTTCCCCTTCCTCATCGCCGCCTACGCCATGCGTCGGCTCCCCTATGTCGTCCGCGCGACAGTCGCCGGACTTGAGCAGACTCCAGTCGACCTCGAGGAGGCCGCGGCAAGTGCTGGCGCAAAGCCGTTGCGTATCGTCCGCAAAATCGTTGTTCCGCTGGTGATGGCCAATGTGATGGCGGGGGCGCTGCTGGCGTTCAGCTTCTCGATGCTCGAAGTGTCCGACTCGCTGCTGCTGGCGCAGCGCGAGGGGGACTTCCCCGTGACCAAGGCGATCTACACGCTCTACGACCGGCTCGGTGACGGACCCGCGATCGCGAGTGCCATGGGAACCTGGGCGATGCTGCTGCTGGGCGCGACGCTCGTCGCGGTCAGCAGCATGCTTGGCAAGCGCATGGGGGCCATGTTCCGCGGGTAGTTCCTATACTCGCACAGCCATGCCGTTCACTTTGCAGCCCGACGAGGCGTACGGGCTAGACATCGAGACCACCGAGTATCTCAAGGACCATGTGCACGCGCCGGATCGCTGGGTCCTGAACTTCGGACCGCAGCATCCGGCGACCCACACGACGCTGCGGTTGGTGCTCGAACTCGACGGAGAGCGGATCGCCCGCGTAACGCCGCACATCGGCTATCTCCACTCCGGCTTTGAGAAGCTGGGAGAACACCACGACTACAACCAGTATGTCTGCACGATCAGCCGGATGGACTACGCCTCGCCGATCGTCAATGACATCGCCTGGCACCACGCGGTCGAGGTACTGATGGAGGTCGAGCTGACTCCGCGCTGCCGCGCGATCCGCACGATCATGGGGGAACTCGGGCGCATTCAGAACCACCTCCTCTGCGTCGGCGCCGCGGGGCTCGACCTTGGCGCATTCACCGGGTTCCTCTACGGGTTCAACGAGCGCGAGCGGATCTACGACATCATCGAGTATGTCTCGGGGCAGCGCTTCCATCCAGACTGGACGCGCGTGGGGGGGGCGTGGCGCGATCTCCCCGACGACGAAGTCTTCATTCGCATGGTCAAGGACCTGATCAATGTCCGTCTGGCCACAGCCGTCAAGGACATCGAGACGCTCCTCAATCGCAATCGAATCTTCGTGGACCGTCTTGAGGGAGTCGGGGCGATCTCAGCCTCCGACGCGATCGCCTGGGGAGCGACCGGGCCGATCGCGCGAGCCTCAGGTGTCCGCCGCGATGTTCGCAAGGATGATCCCTACCTCTGCTTCGCTGCCAACTGGGATGGGGAAGGAGCCGAGCCGGTCTCGTTCACGGTGCCCGTTGCCACGACCGGGGATTGCCTTGGGCGGTACCTCGTACGGCTGGAAGAGATTCGGCAGTCGATTGCGATCATCCGGCAATTGATCGACGCGATCCCCAAGGGATCGATCAACTCATCACGCAACGGCAAGGAAACGCTGCCCGCCAAGGGTGATGTCTACGGCTCGATCGAGGGGACGATTCAGCAATTCGAACTCATCATGCACAACCGCGGATTCCGCACACCGGTGGGTGAGTCATATGGCGCGATCGAGGGGCCCAACGGCGAACTCGGCTACCACATCGTCGCCGACGCCACCCGCTGTCCATGGCGAGTGCGGGTTCGGCCGCCGATTTTCTACAACTTCCAACTCTTTCCCAAGCTCATCGAGGGCCACCAACTCGCCGACGCTGTCGCGGTGCTCGGATCCCTCAACATCATCGCGGCGGAATTGGACCGCTAGCAAAGCCCCGAAGAACACGATGTCCTGGAAGACGAAGTCATCGGGCACTGCGAAAGTGCCCACCCGAGCCGAGCCCTACTGCACCAAGGAGATGCTCGAGGGATGGGAGCGCGTCGTAATACCGCGCTACGCCACGAGGCACGGGGCACTCATGCCGATCCTGCACGATGTGCAGCACGCCTACCGCCATGTCCCCTATCAGGCGATGATCGAGATCGCTAGATTTCTAAAGATTCCACCCTCAGCCGTCCTCGACACCGTCTCCTTCTATGAGGAGTACACCACCGAGCGCTTGGGGAAGTGCGTCATCGGAGTCTGCCACACATTCGCCTGTGAGATCTGCGGTCACCAGACGATCCTCGACCGGGTACGGGAACGGCTCGGGATCGAACCGCACGAGACCACCGACGATGGGAAGTTCACACTCCTCACGATGGAGTGTCTGGGGTCGTGCGACACCGCGCCGGTGGCGTTGTTCAACGACACGCTTCATGAGAACCTAACTGCAGAAAAGGTCGACCGTCTCATTGATGAGGCGGTGAAGTCGATGGACGCTGCCTCAGGAAAGACAGCCCATGGCTGACCCCTCCGCGAGCGAAGTCGGGATTGCCCGATCACTAGGGCAGTGTGTCGGGCACATCCTCTCTGCGGTGCGTGGGTCTCGTTCTGATGCGACGACCGTCCGCGGACCTGAAGCGTCGATGCCCGGACGCACGGTGGGGGCATCGGTACGCGAGGCCACAGTGGACGGAATCACCTACCGCCGGATCGTTGTCGACCAGATCGTCGGAGATCCAACCACCACAGTTCCCCACGCCGATCCCACGACATGACGCTTCCCGAACCCGTCCTAACGAAACGAATTCCCTGTTACCCCCATGGTGACACGAGCCTCCGTCATGTCGTGACCTATCAGGAGTATGTCGCGACTGGCGGGTACAAGGCGCTCGAGAGCGCGCTCGACATGGAGCCAACGCAGGTCATCGCGCTTGTCAAGGACGCCGTGCTCCGAGGCCGAGGCGGTGCAGGATTTCCCGCCGGACTCAAGTGGTCTTTCCTTCCCACGGTCGACGGAGTGGGATCCCGCTACCTCTGTGTCAACTGCGACGAGGCCGAGCCGGGGACATTCAAGGACCGACTGCTAGTCGACTTCGATCCGCACCTCGTGCTCGAGGGAATCGCCATCGCCTGCCACGCGTGCCAGCTCGATGTTGCGTACTTCTTCATCCGTGGCGAGTATCACCATCAGGCCCGTGTGCTCGAACGCGCGATTCAGGAGGCGTATGCCGCGGGGATCTTCGGAATGCAGGGACTCATGCGCGGCAAGTCGAAGTTCGCCGTGGAGTGCCACCTTCACCGAAGTGCTGGCGCGTACATCTGCGGCGAGGAGACGGGGCTGCTCGAAGCCCTCGAAGGAAAGCGCGGATGGCCCCGCGTCAAACCTCCGTTCCCGGCGGTCAAGGGACTCTTCGGGCGCCCGACCATCGTGAACAATGTCGAGACACTCGCGGCGGTTCCTCCCATCATTGAACGCGGCACCGCGTGGTGGAAGTCGATCGGCGTCGAGAGCCGTTTCGGCGGGATGCCCTCCTGGGGTCCGAAGCTGATGGGAGTGTCCGGACATGTCGTCCGCCCCGGCGTCTTCGAGGTGCCGCTGGGGACCACGCTGCGCTCACTTGTCGATGACTGGTGTGGCGGGATGCGCGGCGGCAAGCGGTTCAAGGGGGCGATTGCCGGCGGTGTCTCGATGGGTGTGCTCGGTACCGATCAGTTCGACGCGGCGATGGACTTCGACATCGGCCGTGCATGCGATGTGCTCGGGCTCGGAACGGCGTGCCCCACGATCTTCGACGAGGACACGGACATGGTCGCGGTCGCCCGCAACTGCGCACGGTTCTTCATGAACGAGTCGTGCGGTCAGTGCACTCCCTGCCGCGAGGGTTCGGGGTGGGTGTACAAGTTGCTCTTGCGCATTGAGCAGGGGGATGCAACGACTTCGGATCTCGACCTTCTGGTCGAAGTCGCCTCGTCCATGGGCCTCTCCGAGGGGACCACGATCTGCGGTCTCGCCGACGGGACCAACTGGATCGTGCGCACGATCGTGTCGAAATTCCGTTCCGAGTTCGAACGGCGCGTCAAACCCACCTTCGTTCCCCTGCATGTCGCGGCACGGTGAGCACGACTCCCGCGACCATCGAGGTCGTGTCCGCGTCGCCGATCGACGAAGGGGCGTTCCTAGGTGCCGTCGCGCGGATGATTCCGCTGTTGACAACCGTTGAGGGGCATCCCGCGCAGTTCGCCCGTGCCTCCTTCCGCATCGTCCACGACCCCGAGATGACCGTCCTTCACGAACGCCACTCGAAGGTCGCGGGAACCACCGATGTTCTCACATTCGTGTGGAGCGTGGCGCCAAGCCCCATCGAAGTGGATATCGCCATCTCCTGCGACGAAGCCGCTCGCCGGGCGAAGGAGTTCGGCCACCCGCCGATGAACGAGATACTCCTATACGCCCTGCATGGCCTCCTTCACGCCGCGGGATTCAATGATCACGAGGAGGCGTCGCACGCCCGCATTCATGCGGAAGAGGACCGGATCCTTGTCGCCATCGGCGTCGGGCCGGTCTACTCTGAGCGCAGGAACGCCCCGTGACGCCCGTCCTGATCCTGGTCTTTGTCTCGCTGCTGGCGGTCACGGCGTTTCTCTCGGCAGTCAGCATGTCCCTGATGCAGGCCAGCCAGTCCGCGATCGAAGAAAAGTTGCGTCTTCGCGGCCGGAGCGCGAGTGCCCCCTGGCTCGATGAGCGGCGGGACTCCATCGAGCACGCGGTCGCGATTTTCCGGACAGTCGGGCGGCTCTCATGTGTGCTCACGATGCTTCTCATCGTTCACGACGAACGCCATGGCCCTTCGCCGCTGATCTGGCAGGAGCTGGCGATCGCGATCTGCATCTCGGCCGCGCTGGTATGGCTTGCCACCAGCGTCATTGCAGGTGCGGTCGCGCGGCATCGCGGTCCCGCCCTCGTGGTCGCAACGCTGCCGATGCTCAGGGTGTTTTACCTGGTGACAAGGCCTGTCTTGTGGCTCGGGTCGGCGGTCGATGCGGCCGCATGTCGGCTTCTGGGGGCACTGCCGACCGCAGAGGAGGCGGAGCGGGAACTGCTCAACACGATCGAGGACAGCGCGCGCGCGGGCGGCCTCGACCGCCACGCCGCGCAACTCCTGCGCAACGCGGTCGAGTTCAGTGATACGGTCGTGTCCGAGGTGATGACCCCGCGCACCCAGATCGAGGGGATCGAATACACGGACGACCTAGCGGCGATCCGCCGGGTCATTTCTCACGCCGGACACTCGCGCATTCCCGTCTACAAGGGGAGCCTCGACGACGCGCTTGGGGTGCTTTATGTCAAGGACCTCGTCGCCTACCTCGGGACTGACCCGGGGCAGTTCAAGCTCGCCCCGCTCCTGAGGCATCCGCTGCGCGTCCCCGAGACCAAGCGCGTCAGCGCACTTCTGCGGGACTTCCAGCACAGCGAAGTGCATATGGCAATGGTGGTCGACGAATTCGGCGGGACGGCTGGTCTGGTGACGATCGAAGATGTGCTCGAAGAGATCGTCGGAGAGATTTACGACGAGCATGAACCGACCTCTGACACCCCGGCACCGATCACGGGCGATGCAACCTCGGGATGGACTATCGACGGTCGAGTTCCGCTCTCCGAGCTCGCGGAAGTCACGGGGCTTGATCTGCCGCTTGACGCGGACTTCGACACCGCGGCTGGTCTTGCGCTGTCGCACTTCGGAAGAGTTCCTGCGGAGGGCGAGCGGTTCTTCGCCTGCGGTGCGCACTTCACGATCGACTGCGCGTCGTTGACAAGGGTCGCGCGGCTGAAGGTAGTGGTTGAGGGCGCGCCCACAGGCTGAGCCTCTCGGCGCGCGTCAGCCGAATTCGTCGCCGCGGAAGGTCGAAGCGAGGTACGCCTCGCGCACCGCAGGGTCGTTGATGATCTCCTTGGGATCCCCCTCGCGCAGGTTTCTCCCCTCGTGGAGGATGTAGGCACGGGTGCAGATCCGCAGAGTCTGCTGGACATTGTGATCCGTGACGAGAATCCCGATGCCATTGCGGGCCAGCGCACGGACTTCTCCCTGAAGGTCTTCGACGGTGTGGGGGTCGACCGCAGCGAACGGCTCATCGAGGAGGATGAGCCTCGGCTTGGTCACGAGTGCCCTTGCAATCTCAAGCCTCCGCCTCTCGCCTCCCGAGCAGGTTCTCGCCTGCTCACGCCGCTTGTGGATCAGGCCGAACTGTTCGAGCAGTCGATCACACTCGTCGCGCTGCGCCGCTCGAGTGAGCGACCTCGTCTCCAGTATCGCCATCAGGTTGTCCTCGACGCTAAGCCGCTGGAAGACGCTCGGCTCCTGCGAGAGGTAGCCCATGCCAGCCCTCGCATGTAGGTACATCGGCAGCGCCGTTACATCCTTTCCGTCGAAGTGAACATGCCCCGCTTCGGGAGTGATCATCCCGATGGTCATGCGGAAGCTCGTCGTCTTTCCGGCCCCGTTGCGTCCGAGCAACCCGATCACTTCCCCCTCGTCGACCCGAAAGGAGACCTGGTCCACCACGCGGCGGCCGTTGTAGCTCTTCACCAGACCGACGGTCTCGAGGAGCGGCACACAGCGAGTGTAGGGGGGCGCTACCATCGCGTCCATGAATCGACGCTGGCAGCTGGCGGTGCTCGCGCTCGCCATCGGCGTGTGCGCATCGCTGGGTGGATGTGTGCGGCGGACCATCGCCATCGCCTCGACGCCTGCGGACGCACTGGTCTATGTCAATGACCGCGAGGTCGGGCGTACGCCCTGCGAAGTCCAGTTTCTTTACTACGGCGAATACGATGTGCGGATCAAACTCGACGGTTACGAGACCGTGGTTGGCTCGGGGACCGCAACTGCACCGGTGTGGGACTTCATCGGTGCTGACCTGATCGCAGAGCTCGCGCCCCTGGATCTTGAGAGCCGAGTCGAGTGGAACTTCACGCTTCAGCCTGCCGACCTGTCCCCAGCCGACCTGCTGGTGCGGGCTCGACAGATGCAGGGGACAGTTCGGGGCGATGAGCCGCCGAGGAGCGACTCGAAGGCGCCTGCGCGAGGGGCTCCGCCGACGCCATCGACTGGCGAACCTGTCGGAGAAGGTGCCATACCCCCCAAGGGCTCGTTGGAGGTTCCCGTGCCACCAACGGAGCGCCCGGAAAACACTCCTGGGAACTCGCCCTAGGGCTCGGTGTCGAACTGATCTTCAGCGACCTCTGGCGCTGGCGCACTAGGGCGTAAGTCATTCGACAGCAACCCGTTGGGTCTACAGAAAAAAGTGCAGTCCCGCCATTGACTGGGAAGGCTCGGCGAAGATACTGTTTTTACCCCCTAAGCCTTCTTTGCGGCTTCCCATGGAAGTCGTAATCAACGCCGTTCGATCGTGTCGGAGCGATCGGACGGCGATTTTTCTTGACTAGTACTCTCGCGTGATGGGCGACCAGCAGCGCGGCGTGAGTTGGTGGTGGGTGATTCTGCTCCCCGCCGTCGTAACAAGCACCGCTGAAGCAATCGACCCGCTCCAACTCGTGACGGCCGCTCAGGAGAGTCCTGCGCAGCTCGCAGAGCCAACAATTGCCAAACCGAAGTTCGGAGCCGAGGGATCATGGCGTTGGCAGATCCTCGGCGCGTACATGAGTGATCTTGAAGGAGACAGTCAGTACGAGTTCGGGGGAGGAGTGAGTTGGTTCGTCGTCGAAAACCTCTCGGTTGACCTCGAGGTCGAAGGTGATTTCATCGCGCAGTCAGGCGGCGATGTGTGGGGCGGTGCAGCGACCTTGCTGTTTCGCTGGCACTTCATCGCGGAGCGGACCTGGTCTCTCTACGGGGATCTCGGCAGCGGGCTGATCGCCACAACGGCGCCAACCCCGGCGACGGGAACAAGTTTCAATTTCACTCCGCAGGCAGGCGGCGGCGTCTCCTTCGACATCTCCCCGGATGCCCGCCTGATGGTCGGGGCGCGCTGGTACCACATCTCTAACGCCAATCTCGGAGAGACCAACCCGGGGCGCAACAGCGTGATGGCGTATGTCATGGTCAGTTTTCCGTTCTAGCCCCCGAGCCGCTACTCAGCCATATCCGCGCGGATTCGCTCTTAGCCACCGCCACGCACGGGCAATCGACTCTTCAAGCGACACGGAGCCCGCCTTCCACCCGACAGTGCGGTGGATGAGTGATGGGTCGGCGACAAGCATCGGCGGATCTCCCTCGCGCGACGGCCCGATCTCGATTGGGATCGACCGCCCGCACACTCGTTCGCAACACGCGATCACTTCGCGCACCGAGTGCCCGGCCCCAGTACCGACATTGAAGTGAAGGGCAGTCCCAGAGGCCAGCACCCGTGGGCCCTCGAGCGCTGCCAAGGCCGCGTGGTGCGCTTCGCAGAGATCGTTGACATCGAGATAGTCGCGCACGCAGCTGCCATCGGGAGTGGCGTGCGCAACTCCCATGATGACGACCGGCCCGCGAAACTCGAGCGCTGCCCGCAGGCACGACGGCACGAGGTGTGTCTCGGGTCGGTGATCCTCGCCAATCACACCGTCGGGGTCGCACCCGATCACATTGAAGTACCTGAGCGACGCGAATGAGAAGGGAATCCCGCGCCTCGCCTGACCCGCGTGGAAGTCCGAGATCGCCCGTTCGCAGGCGAGCTTCGACGCTCCGTAGGGATTGATCGGCAGTTGAACGCACTTCTCCGTGATCGGGATGTCTGCGCTCCCTGGCGTTCCGTAGGTCGCGCAGGTGGAACTGAAAACGAGCCGCGACGATCCCGATCGGCGCATCGCCTCGAGCAGCGAGAGCGTTCCCCCGAGATTGACCATCCAGTAGTCGAGTGGACGGTCCATCGACTCCCCTACACAAGCGAGCCCCGCAGCATGGATCACCGCGTCGATCCCGCGCCCCTTGAGCAGCACGGCGACGGCATCAGTGTCCTGCACAGTGCACTCGACGAATTCGACCTCGGCCTCCGGGCACGCGCGGCGCACCCGACGGATCGCCTCCTCGTGACCTACCGAGAGGTCATCGATGACTGTCACCGCAAACCCCGCGCGCGCCAGCCACAGCGTCATGTGCGAGCCGATGTAGCCCGCCCCACCCGTCACGAGGACCTGTTTTTTGGTGGAAACGGCCACGACTCGAAGGTACGCCCCAACACCCTTGCGCGCGACCGATGGCTCTGCGAGAATGCCACAATGACTCACTCGAGGGGTTTGGCTGGATCAGTGGCGGAAGTTCCACAACGGGGGCGAACGGCTCAATCGCAGTCCGACATCACCACGGTCAAGGAACTTCTCTGCGCCGCGCGCGCAGTCGAATCGGCGCTACGGCAGGGCGCGCGCGAAGTCGCCGAGCATGCGGCTGCTCAGGGCAGGGTTGATGCCCTTGAGGCAGTGACCGGCCACTCAAGTCTTGATCGGGCGGCCCTGGAGATCGCCGAACTCATCCGTCAGATCGAGGACGGCAGCGCGACGGCCGCCTCCCGGGACTCCGCGTGACCGAGCCGGCCGCAGCGACTACACCAAGCCAGGGGTCGATCTTCCACGGGACCGACGAGTCCCAGTTGCGCTCTGCCCTCGATGAGGCGTTTTCCTATCGGGGCGATGTCACGATTACGACCAAGGCGGGGAGGAGAGTTGATGGGTACCTCTTCGACCGGAGGCTTGGCTCATCGCTCGCTGACTCGAGCGTGAGGATTCTCACCGCGACTAGCGAGATACGAGTGACCATCGCCTATTCGGAGATTGACTCTCTGGAGTTCAGCGGCCGCGACACCGCCCAAGGCAAGAGTTGGGAGACTTGGGTCCGCCGCTACGCGCAGAAGAAGCTCGCGGGTCAGGCAGCGAGCATCGAACCAGACTCGGGCGAGTGACGGGGGGCTGAGCGGCTTGGGGGCTTCGTGGCTCAGGCGCGTTCGATCAGCATGGTCACCGCGTTGCCGCCGCCAAGACAGAGACTGCAGATTCCGCGCCGCCCGCCCGTACGCATGAGGTGATGCACCAGCGTGCAGAGGATGCGCGCACCGCTGGCACCGATGGGGTGGCCCAGCGCGATCCCACCGCCACCGACATTGAGTCGATCCCACGGGATATCGAGGTACTTCGCATTGCAACAGACCTGCGCGGCGAATGCCTCATTGACTTCGAAGAGATCGATGTCCGCAATGGTGAGCCCATGATCCTTGAGGATCTTCTCGATCCCTAGGCCTGGTGCGAAGAACAGATCCTTCGGCGCGACACCGACTGTGTTGGATCCCACGATCCGCGCCAGCGGCTTTGCACCAACGGATGTGGCCGCGCTGTCGGACGCGACAACAAGGGCGGCCGCCCCCGAGGAGATCTGGCTAGCGTTTGCCGCCGTGACGGTCCCGTCGCTCTTGAACGATGCCTTCAGCTTGCCGAGCCCTTCGATGGTCGAGTCGGCGCGGATTCCCTCGTCGACTTCAAGCCCCGCCTTCTGCTTGATCTGCTCGGCCGAGAGGGGCACGATCTCTGCCCTGTACCACCCCTCCTTCGTGGCGTGTGCCGCCCGCTGGTGGCTGCGCACACTCGCCTCGTCCTGTTCGAGGCGCGAGACGCCATGTGTGGAGGCGATGTGCTCAGCAGCCATCCCCATCCCCCAATTCTCAAAGGCGCACCGGAGGCCGTCGTGTTCCATGTGATCGAGCGCCTCGAACTTCCCAAACCGCACACCCCCGCGCACCGCGGCGAGATGTGGCGCCAGATCCATGTTCTCAAACCCGCCGGCAACGACGAACCGGTTGTCGCCGGCGCGGATCGACTGCGCGGCCATCATCACGGCCTGGAGTCCGGAGCCGCAGACCTTGTTGACAGTGACCGCGCTGAGTGTGTCGGGGAGCCCGGCACGAAGGCCCGCCTGGCGAGCGGGATTCTGTCCGACTCCCGCCTGCAAGACGCACCCCATGATGCACTCGTCGATGTCCCCTGGCGCCACGGCGGAGTCGGCCAGCGCCGCGGCGATGGCGTAGGCGCCCAACTGCGGGCTGGCGATGCGGGCCAGGGAACCCTGAAACTTTCCGATGGGTGTTCGCCGGGCTGAGAGGATGACGGGGGTTGGCAAGGCGGTTCTCCTTCGTTTTCAGGGGGTGGAGGGGGGATCCTACTGCGATGAACCGCCCCCAGTCGGGGGGCGTATCACCACCATCGAGACCGCACTGTGCGGCCTCAACAACAGCAAAGATGACCGTCGCGCCCGTTCAAGGCGGCGGTCTTTTTCATAGCAAAGGATTCGTCATGTTCACATCACTCAACAACCTCGGCGCAATTTGCGCGCCTGTCAATGTTCTCGGTTCCATCAACGCGATCAACACCTGCAGCACCCAGAATGGCATCGGCACGGTCCACACGACCTCGCTGACTGTCCAGCTCGATGCCAATGGCGAGTACCGCATCACGAAGCGCCTCCAGCGCGCATGCCCGTCATGCGACGGCACCCCCGCGCAGGAGAAGCGTGAGATTCTCGACCTCGAAATCGTCGGCGTGCAGGGTTCGGCTCCGGCCATCACCCTCAACGGCCTTCCGATCTCGAGCGATCAGTGCATTCTCGGCATCGACGGTGTCATCACCGTCCTCGATGTCGATCGGCATGTGATCGACCGCGTCCAGACCCCAGTCGCATTCGCGGCAAAGGCTGGCGCTCCTCGTGGGATGTTCGGATTCGTCGTCACAAATGTGCCGACAGCCGTGGCCCATGCGGTCAAAGTCGATTCGTCTTGCGCGGCCCTCGTGACCGCAGTGGTTCCAGGTCTCGCGGCGTGCGAGAGTGGTCTCTTCGTGAATGACATCATCCTCGCGGTGAACGGCGTCCCCGCCACCGCGAAGAATGTCCACGCGATCATGACCAGCCTCGTGGCCGGTGAGACCCTTCGGCTGAGCGTCCTGCGCTCGGGCACAGTCGTTTCGATCGAAATGATCGCGACCCCGACCACGCAGTCGTTCAACTACGGCAACGCCACGATGGCTGCCGGCAGCTACGGGATCGGTTCCATGAACGGCCTGAACAGCCTGACCAGCCTGACGCTGGCCCAGGTCGCGCAGCTGGTCAAGGACTGGATCTCGACGGCGAAGTACCCCTCGCCGTGGCAGGGCCAGTTCAAGGGCTCGAAGAGCGCGTTTGCTCAGGGATCAACCCCCGAGTACTGCCACGCGTATTCCCCGAAGTTTGCGCAGCCCTGCGGGAACTTCAATGGATGCGAGACACTCTGATCTCGCCTGACATGCGGGGTACGCCCCGCATCTGACAGCGCATGATTCCGCCGCCTCGATCAGGAGAAATCCTGCCGAGGCGGCGGTTGTTGTTGGCGGACTGCCATCGGTGTTTCTGGTTCAATGCCGCATTGAGCCGCCACCATGGACACCGAGAGATCCACCAGCAATCTGTGCTCGCTCCAGAGCCACATCCTCGCCGAGGAGACCCACCATCCCGGCGCCTCCGGAGACTTCTCCTGGATCGTCAGCGCCATTTCCCTGGCCGGCAAAGCCATCGCCCATCAGGTCCGGCGTGCCCGGCTCGAAGGAGTGCTAGGCGACCAGGGTGCCACGAATGTGCAGGGGGAATCGCAACAGCGCATGGATGTGATCGCCAACGAGATTCTCATGCGCTGCTTGGGAACCCGTGCGTCGATTGCGGTGCTCGCCAGCGAGGAGGATGACCAGCCGACGATTCTGCGGCGCGGGGTCGATGGCGGCAAGTACTGTGTCCTCTTCGATCCCCTCGACGGGTCGAGCACACTTGACACCAACGGGGCGGTCGGCACCATCTTCACGATCCTCCGCAACGATCCGCAGATTGAGAGCGCTGAAGGGACGGTCTGTCAGCCCGGGCGACGACAAGTCGCCGCTGGATACATCCTCTATGGACCCTCAACGGCGTTCGTGATCACGACCGGTACGGGCGTCGACCTCTTCGAACTTGACCCGTTCATCGGGTCGTTCCTCCTAGTGAAGCGCGGGCTGCGGATCCCCAAGGCGCGAAAGGTCTACTCGGTCAACGAGGCGTACACAGCCTCGTTCCCCTGCGGGTATCAGTCGTATCTCGCGTGGGCGCATACCAACGGATACTCGTCGCGCTACATCGGGAGCCTGTGCGCGGATGCCCACCGCATCCTTCTCAACGGGGGTGTCTTCCTCTACCCGCCGACCATCACGCATCCCGAAGGCAAGCTGCGGCTCCTCTATGAGGCCAATCCAATGGCGATGATCTTCGAGCAGGCCGGAGGCAAGGCGATCTCGGGCAGTACCCCGACGATGGATATCAACCCCCGCAAACTCCACCAACGGGTGCCGCTCGTTCTCGGGAGTTCCGATGAAGTCGATGCCGTGCTGTCGCACCTCGCCAAGGATGGGTCGGCGCACTAGGGACTGAAGTCGTAGATTCGCATCGAGGCGAAGCGCGGCTTCCATTCCTTCACGAGCGCGTCGTGATTTGGATGGACGAGGTAGGCCTGATACTCGGCGGCGGTGGGAAAGACGACGAGGATCGCTATGTCGTAGTCGCGTTCGACCGCGGCGCGACCGGTGTCGACGGGCCGTCCGGAGGCGTATTCGATGACTCCTGGAATGGGCACGAGAAGCTCGTTGCAGGACCGTTCGAGCGCGGCGATCTCCCCAGGATCCTTGAGCTTGAGGAAGACCACATGATGGATCGACGAAGGCGTGGGTGTCGCACTGCACGCGCTTAGGGCGGTGATCACGATGACTTGCAACACGGTTCTCATGGCGGCGAGCCTACGCCTTGGCGTCGCGCAATGAAAAGCCCCCGCCGAGGCAGGCAGTCGCTTCGGCGGGGGCAATCTCTCGAGGTCCGTCCTGAACCTCGCAACACTTCGCAGTGGTCAGCCCTGGGTGTCGGTCACCCTGGATCAGCCGGGTTCTCCCCGCCGGCAGGGGGCTGGAATTCACCGTTTCCGTGCGTATCCAGCCAGTGCAAGGAAAATCCGTTCACTCGCCTACCGCACCATTCTCCCAGGGCCTGATCCACTGCGATATCTGGTGCACCCGAGGCACCGTCGGAGTAGTGCGATGCCTCGGGTGCGTTGTTGTGTTCATTGTTCATTGGTCAGCTGCATCCCATGCTGTGCCCGCAGTTCCAGCAGCGGTAGCAGGTTCCATTGCGAACGGTGATCGCGCCGCACACATCGCAGGGCGGAGCGTCACCCATCATCTGAGCGTTGGCCTGGTCCTGGGCGCTTGGCATCACCATGCCGTCACGGCGAAGCTCGCCGCGCTCAGCAATGATGGGTCCGAAGTGCGAAGTCAGGTCGGCCATCGGACTGATGGGTGCAGAGGGTGCGGCCGCCTGACTCGGTGTAACCCGAGGCATCGACCGCGCGATGTCCGAGGAGAATCGTGGACCGTTCCACACCGGTTTCTCCGGGGCGTGGGTGGCGGTCGGAGCGGAAGTGTCGTCCCCAGAGATAGAGGCGACTCGTTTGGGCGAGTTCGCCTCCCGATAGCCGTCGATGAACTGCATCCCCAGCCAGCGAAAGATGTAGTCGACGAGGCTCTTGGCAAAGGGAATGTCGCTGTTGGTCGTCATTCCCATCGGTTCGAATCGTTGATGCGCAAACTTGTTGACCAGGCTCTCGACCGGCACCCCATACTGAAGCGCGACGCTGATGGCTGTTCCCAGCGAGTCCATGAGTCCGCCGATGGTCGATCCCTCCTTGGCCATCGTGATGAATAGTTCGCCGGGGCGGTCGTCTTCGTAGAGACCGACGATGAGATAGCCCTCATGGCCACCCACATTGAACTTGTGCGTGATCGACGCCCTCGTATCAAGGAGTCGCCGACGCATCGGCCGTTCGATGATCCGTTCGACAATGCGCTCGACCACCCGCTCGATCTCCACGGTTCTCGTCACGGTTTCGACGAGTGCGACCACCGGCGCCGTGAGTTGAGGTTCGACCACCTTGGCGGCTTCGGTGCCTTCGAGGTCCTCTGGTTCCGCGTGGTCTGACGCATCGACCTTCGTCGACAGCGGCTGGCTCAACTTGCACCCGTCCCGGTAGAGGGCGTTGGCTTTCAGGGCTAGTTCCCATGAGAGCTGGTAGCAGGCACCGATCTCCTCGACTGTCGCCTCATGGGGGAGGTTGATGGTCTTGGAAATCGCGCCGGAGATGAAGGGCTGCGCGGCGGCCATCATGTGGATGTGTCCCTCGGGGCGGATGAACCGCTGACCGATGATCCCGCATCGATTGGCACAATCAAAGACGCTCAGGTGTTCGTCCTTGAGGTGCGGAGCTCCCTCGACCGTCTGGGTTCCGCAGATGATCCGATTGAGGGTCTCGACCTGCGCTCGCGAGAAGCCGAGCGTCCGGAGTCCGTTGAACTTCGCGTCGGTACGCGCCTTCTCGGCGTCGAGGCCCAACGAGGCGAGAATCCCGTCGGGGATCGTCCACGCGGTGAACGCGAACCCGAGTTCAAACACCGTGGGCAGCGCGTTCTCGATCTTTACAAGATCTTCGCCGGTGAATCCCTTGTCTACCAACTCGCTGCGGAGCGTGCGCAGAGTAGGGATCTCCGTGCCATCGCCCCCCGGGACGGGAGTATCCAGACTCAGTGTTCCCATCACATAGGTGACGATGGCGTCGGTCTCGCTCGGCGGGTAGCCAAGCGCGGCGAGTGCCGGACGCAGTGACTGATTGGCGATCTTGAAGTAGCCGCCTCCGGCGAGCTTCTTGAACTTTGCCAGGGCAAAGTCGGGCTCGACGCCGGTTGTGTCGCAGTCCATGAGAAGACCGATCGTTCCGGTCGGTGCGATCACCGATACCTGCGCGTTTCGGTAGCCGTAGGCTTCGCCCAGTGCGAGTGCTTCGTCCCAGCAGGAGGTTGCGCGTGTGAGCATCGCGCCGGCGTTTGCTATGTTGACCTTCCCCTGGGTAAAGAGGTCATGGCGGATTGGAACGGGGCGCTTGTGGAGTCCCTCGTACTCGTCGTTTGCACGCGCCACACCATGCGCCGCGCGGCGGTGGTTGCGGATCACGCGCAGCATGTGTTCCTGGTTTTCGTCGAATCCTTCAAACGCCCCGTGCTCGGAGGCAAGGAGTGCGCTCGTCGCATAGGAGCGGCCGGTGAGAATGGCCGAGATGACACCGCACAGGGCTCGACCCTCGTCGCTGTCGTAGGGAGTGCCCGCCTGCATCAACATCGCGCCGAGGTTGGCGTAGCCGAGGCCAAGTGTGCGATACCGCCATGAGAGTTCCGCAATCTCCCGTGACGGGAAAGCCGCCATGAGCACCGAGATCTCCAGCACGATTGTCCAGAGGTGGATCGCATGCTCGTATCCCTCGAGATCAAACTCGCGTGCTCTCGAGTCATAGAACTTGAGCAGATTGATCGACGCCAGATTGCACGCCGTGTTGTCGAGGAACATGTACTCACTACACGGATTGCTGGCATTGATGCGTCCGCCCGCGGGACAGGTGTGCCAGGCATTGATGGTCGAGTCGTACTGAATGCCGGGATCCGCGCAGTGCCATGCCGCCTCGGTGATCTGGCTCCACAGATCGCGCGCCGGCAGGGACTTCGCCGGTTCACCGTCGATCCGCCGATAGAGCGTCCACGGGCCATCGGAGTTGACCGTGTCCATGAAGGCATCGGAGAGTCGAACCGAATTGTTCGAATTCTGTCCGCTAACCGTGTAGTACGCCTCGCCGTTGAAGTCGTAATCGAGAGCGAGACCCAGCCGCTGAGCCAGCGCACGCTGCTCCGGAGAGAGGTTCTTCATCCCTTCGACGAGCGCGGCAACCTTGAGCTCCTCTCGGACCTTCCAGTTGATGAACACCTCGATATCCGGATGGTCGATGTCGAGACAACACATCTTCGCCGCGCGCCGAGTGGTGCCGCCGGACTTGATTGCACCGGCCGCTCGGTCACCGATCCGAAGGAAACTCATCAGCCCCGAACTCTTTCCGCCGCCGGAGAGTGGCTCGTCATTTCCGCGCAGCGAGGAGAAGTTCGTGCCGGTCCCCGAGCCGTACTTGAACAGACGCGCCTCGCGCGTCCAGAGATCCATGATGCCCCCTTCATTGACAAGGTCGTCGCGGACCGCCTGGATGAAGCAGGCATGTGGCTGGGGGTGGGTATAGGAATCGGGGGCGAGGCGCACATCGCCCGTCTGATGATCGGCGATCCAGTGACCCTGCGCAGGTCCGTTGATCGAGTAAGCCCACGCGAGCCCGGTGTTGAACCACTGGGGACTGTTGGGTGCGGCCATCTGGCTGAGAAGCATGTGCGCGATCTCGTCATAGAACGCCTGTGCATCCTCGGTCGCATCGAAGTAGCCGTGGGTCTCTCCCCAGTGTCGCCAGCATCCCGCGAGCCGGTGGACCACTTGGCGCACGCTTCGCTCCGGGCCTGTAGTCGAGGAGCCGTCAGCAGAAATCTGCGGAATTCCAGCCTTGCGGAAGTACTTGCTCACGACGATGTCGGTGGCGAGCTGGCTCCACTCCTTGGGGACCTGAGCGTCATCCATGGCGAAGACAACACTGCCGTCCGGGTTTCGGATCTTGCTGGAGCGAGTCGACCACTCGAAGGTTGAATAGACATCCGTGTCTGGTCGAGTGAATCGTCGGGCAATCTTCATTGGGAGCGTCCTGCGGGATCTTGGTCGGGAGTGAACGGAAAGCAAACAGGCGTGACAGTGCGGAGGGCGGCGCGGAGGACGCCCTCGAGTGCGGGGGAGGGTTCAGGTGGAGTGGGAGAAGCCGTCGACTCGGGGGAGTGTGAGACCTAGCTGGTTCTGATACTTGCCACCCTTGTCGGCGTAACTGGTGGAGCAGACTTTGTCGGCCTTGAGGAAGATCATCTGGGCGATTCCCTCGTTGGCGTAGATCTTGGCGGGCAGCGGCGTGGTGTTTGAGATCTCGATTGTGACCTTGCCGCGCCACTCCGGTTCGAGCGGTGTGACATTCACGATGATTCCGCATCGGGCGTAGGTCGACTTACCGACACAGATCGCCAGAACATCGCGTGGCACCGTGAAGATCTCGACGGTCTCGGCGAGGGCGAAGGAGTTAGGAGGAATCACGACATGGTCGCGGCCTGTCTGAGTCGTGTCGATGGAGATGAAGAGATCGCTGGAGAACGCCTTGGGATCGACGACGGCTACTCCGCCTGAGGTCGCATTGGTGAAGATCTTGAATCTCGTGCCGACTCGAACGTCGTAGCCGTAGCTGGATACTCCGAAGGAGATCACTCCTTGGCGCTTCCGGCTCTCTTCGAATGGCTCGATTCCGACGAGTTCTCGAATCTGCGTGTCACACAGAATGCCCATCGGGTACTCCTCACACACGGTCTGGAAAGGCCCACATGACCCAGCCAGACGACCCACACATGCGTTGGTGAAACCCAATGCCCCACCGACGCGGGCTTCACGATACCCCAACATCTAGTGGTGACAAGAGTGGAGATCACAATATGTGGGTAACCTCCGGAATTGGCGCCTTCCTGGTGGCAACGGTATGCACGCCAATAGCTTGCAGGGGTTCCGCAGTCCACGGTCGTAGCGCTGCGCCTGTGCAGGCATTGTCGGAGGGTGTCGGAATGGTCCCTAGACTCGCAACAGTGACCATGGATGTGACGCGACCCTGGCTCGATGGATTGACCCAGTCGCAATCGCTCGCGGTCACTCACGAGGGAGGGCCGCTGCTCGTTCTCGCGGGGCCGGGCTCGGGGAAAACGCGGGTGATCACGCGGAGGATCTGCCACCGGATCGCGCAGGGAGTTCCCGCGTGGCACATTCTCGCGCTGACATTCACGAACAAGGCCGCGCGCGAGATGAAGGCGCGTGTGGACTCGCTCGTGGACGAGGGGGTCCCTGGTCGCCGAGGGCTCGTGGTCAGCACATTTCACTCATTCTCTGCGGGCTTACTGAGACGCTACGGGGCGGAGTCGCCTGCGGCGGCCCTCGGTGGCACGGCACTGCGACCCGACTTCACGATCTTCGATTCCGACGATTCGCACAGCGCGCTGAAGCGGGCAATGAAGGAGATTGGACTCGAGCGATCACAGTGGCCCGTCGCCGGCATCGCGTCCGCTATCTCTGAGGCGAAGAACCGCCTCCTCACGGCGGCGGACTACACCGAGTCAACCCGCGATTTCCGGGAGCGGGTCATCGCCAAGGTCTATGTGCACTACGAGCGGAGTCTCGTCCGCCAGAATGCTCTTGATTTCGACGACCTGCTGCTGCGCTGCGCGCGCATGCTCCGGAACGACCCCGCGGTGCGCACGGAGCTCCAGCGCCGTTTCACGGAGGTCCTCGTCGATGAGTATCAGGACACCAACCACGCGCAGTTCACGGTGGCGCATGCCATCGCCTGCGAGCACAAGACGATCTGCGTGGTCGGCGACCCGGACCAGTCGATCTACGCGTGGCGCGGGGCGGACATCTCCAACATTCTCGAGTTCGAGGAGCACTACCCTGGCGCCACGGTCATCGCGCTAGGGGAGAACTTCCGCTCCACAGGCCACATCGTCGCGCTTGCGGACGCGCTCATCCGCCACAACACTCAGCGGCGGCACAAGGATCTCTCGACAAATCTCGGCGAAGGGATCCGCCCCAGATTTGCGAGATTGTCCGAGGAGATAGCGGAAGCGAAGCATGTCGTCGCCGAGCTCGAACGGTCGCGCGACTTGGGGGTTCCCTGGAAGGAGATGGCCATCCTCTACCGGATGAATGCGCTCAGTCGAAACCTCGAAGACGCGCTCCGCCAGAAGGCGATTCCCTATGTGATCGCCCGCGGCACCGCCTTCTTCGACCGCCGTGAAGTTCGCGACACGCTCGCGTACCTCAGAACGATTGCCAATCCCCTCGACGACACGGCACTCGCGCGAATCGTGAATGTCCCCCACCGCGGCATCGGGGCGACCTCGATGGAAAAACTCCACTCGCTGGCTACGACGCGGCTCTGTTCGCTGGCCGAGGCGATGGCTGGCGCTCACACTTGCGGGATCGCCAAGCGGACCGTGAAGTCCATCGACGGCCTCCTGACCGTCATCGCCCGGTTCCGCAGCGAACTGGCGGTGAAGCCTGCATCCAATCTGGGAGCGTTCGTGGCGCGGCTCGTCGCCGAGGCGGGGCTCGAACGCGCGGCGGCCGCGCTCGGCAGTGATGACGAAGATGCGGAAGATCGTCGTGCGAATGTGCAGGAGGTGGCAAACGCTGCGGCGCAGTACGAACTTCCCGAGCTCAGCCCCGATTCCCCCGACGCGACGCTCGGCGATGCGCTGCGCGGGTTTCTCGAGTCGGTTGCGCTGGTGGCGGATGCCGACGCCATCGATCCCGAACGAGGCGCGGTCACACTCATGTCCTTGCACGCCTCCAAGGGCCTTGAGTACGACACGGTTGCCATCGTCGGGATCGAAGAGGGGTTGCTGCCACACACCAGGGCGGCGAGGTCGCCCGCGGGCCTCGAGGAAGAACGCCGGTTGCTCTTCGTGGGAATCACCCGCTGCAAACGGGCCTTGCACCTGACCGCCGCTGCCTCACGAGCGATGCAAGGGCTTCGAATGAGCACGATCGCAAGCACATTCCTGCGCGAACTGCCACCAGCGCATCTCGATGAGCTGGCCGAAGAGCACCGTATCGAGTACGACGAGGCGCCGGGGCGGCGTGCGCATCCATTTGTTGTCGGCATGACCGTCCGCAGCGCACAATTCGGCATCGGCCGAGTCGAGTCGCTGGAAGGGAGGCGGGCGCTCCTGGTCCGCTTTCGGACCGCAGGAGTCCGCACGCTCTATCCCGAGTTTGCGAAACTCGAGATCATTGCGCCGGCCTGACTATCGGGCGGCCCGTGTGACTCGGCCCTAGGCCGTTGACTCCGCGCTACCTGCACAGCCCCGTCTGCCACATGAAGAAAGCGAGTTGGTCCGCCTGCTCCTCGATCCTCTTCGCGAGCGGTTTCCCCTGGCCATGGCCGGCATCGCGGTCAACCCAGAGCAGAATTGGATCGGTCGCGTCATCGTTGGCCGAGAGCGCCTGCATGCGTGCCACCATCTTTCGAGCGTGCAGCGGATGGACGCGCGAGTCATTCTCTCCCGCGGTGAAGAGGACCGCTGGATACTTCGTTCCCTTGACGACATGGTGGTAGGGGCTGTACCGGCGCAGCCACGCGAACTGCTCCTTGTCGGCACTGGAACCGTACTCGGGGACCCAGTACTTGGCGATGAGGAAGTCGTGGAATCGCAGCATGTCAAGAAGCGGCACCGCGCTGATCGCAGCGCAGAAGAGATCGGGGCGTTGGGTGACGGCCACGCCGGTCAGGAGACCACCGTTCGATCCACCCTCGATCGCCAGATGGGCGGAGTCGGTCACCTTGTGATCGATGAGCCACTGGGCGCACGCATAGAAGTCGTCGAACACATTCTGTTTGCGGCCGAGCATCCCCGCCTTGTGCCACTCTTCGCCGTACTCGCTTCCGCCACGCAGATTGGCGACCGCGTAGACGCCGCCCGCCTCGTACCACGGCCAGTTGGTCGGGTCGAAGGCGGGGTCGAGCGACACATTGAATCCGCCGTAGCCGTAGAGGATCGTCGGCACCTGGCCGGAGAGCGCGAGCCCCTTCTTGTGGATGACGAACATCGGAACTCGTGTTCCGTCCTTGCTGGCGACAAAGACCTGCTGCACTTCGACCAGTGACGGATCGATGGGGAGTTCGGGACGGGCCCACAGCGCGGTGGTGCCGGACTCGAAGTTCACGGTGTAGATCGACCGCGGTTCATTGAAACTCGTGTAGCTGAAGAATCCGTCGCGACGGGTCTCGTCGATTGCGACCGCCGCACTGCCAAGCCCGGGGAGCGCGATCTCGCCGCGGCTGCGCCCATCAAGAGTGAAGGACTCGATGCGGGTCGTGACATCCTTGGAGTAGGTCGCGACCAGGAGTCCGTCAGCGTCGGCGACCGACTCGAGCACCGCGTCGACTCTCGCGGGGATCACGGTGCGCCATGAGTCGCAACCGGGGGAGTGGAGGTCGACGGCGACGACGCGCCCCTTGGGGGCTTCGAACGAGGTCTGCATGAACATCGTGCTGCCATGCGTGGCAACAGGAAAAAAGTTTCCGTCGAGCCCCTTGGCGATCGTGGCGAAGGCGAGACCCATGCCTGGCATACCGAGCCGCTGCCATCGCTCAAAGTCCGCTACGAAGAGGTCGCTCGCCTGCCATCCACGGCTCTTGACGATGAAGAGCCAGCGACCGTCGCGCGAGAGGGCGGCACCGGGAATCTCGCTCGGGTCAGTCTGCCGTTCGATGAGCGGGTCATGCCGAGTGTGGGTGCCGATCAAGTGCCAGCGGATCTCCCGCGAGTAGGGATCCTTGGGGTCAGAGAGCTTCGAATAGACGAAGGCATTACCCTCGGGACTCCACCCATCAAATGACACCTTGCCGGAGATTTCGTCGGCGAGCCATCGTCCGCTGGCAACTTCGAGGACGCAGAGCACGCTCATCTCGCTTCCCGACTTTGAGGTGCCGAAGGCGACGCGCGAACCGTCGTGTGATGGCTGCCACCAGTCGAGACTCGTGAGCCCCTTGGCATCAAGGGCGTTCACATCGAGGAGCGTGCGTTTCTGTGTGCGGTCGGGTCCAGCGGGAGCCGCCGCGTCGCCGAGGCCGCTGAGCGAGGGGTCGGCCCCGACATAGAGCACCGGCTGATTCTGGGCGCCGTCGCGCTGAGTCCAGAAGGCGAGTCCACCCTCGCGCTTGGGCAGGCCGATCGAACCAATCGACATCAGCGGACCGAGGTCGGAGACGAGTTTCGAGTGGCAGGGGAGCGAGCCCAGAAGCGATTTCGTGCGGTCAATCTGGAGGGTGGTCCAGGCGGCGACTTCCGGCGAGTCCTTCTCGAGTGCCTCGAGCCACCGGTACTCGTCGACAATCGCCTCGCCGTGAAGGGTGTCGGTGACCGCACGGGCGGGGGTGACGGGCGGATCCCCGCGGCATGGGACGGCAAGGCACGCGACGGCGAGCAGGGCAGACGCGGAGATGGCGGCATGAAAGCGCATGGATCGATCCTAGTTCCCCTTCACGCAGCGCATGCGGATTGTCGCCGGCATGGCGGCGATTCCGTCGAGGAGACGGTGGTCGTCGAACGCCTCGACATCGAGAATCACATAGCTCGTGCGCGGGTTCGACTGGAGGTACTCGGCGTTGATGTTGATCCCCGCCTGTGCCAAGAGCGTGTGCATTGTTCCCAGCACGCCCGGGACATTGCGGTGGACATGAAGAATCCGCAACTGCCCTTCGCGCAGCACCGGAAGATCGACCTGCGGAATGTTCACGCTTGTTTCCGTCGAGCCGCGGTCCCAGAATCGGGCGAGCTTCTCGGCGACTTCCAAGGCAATCGTCTCCTGCGCCTCTTCCGTCGAGCCCCCGATATGTGGGGTGAGGATGGCCGAAGGACAGGACTGGAGGACTGACGCGAACACCTCTCCCGAGGCGGACGGTTCAGTCGGGAACACATCGATGGCCGCGCCGCCGAGGTGTCCGGAGGAGAGTGCCGCACCAAGCGCGGTGAGATCGACGATCGATCCCCGGGCATTGTTGATGAGCATCGCCCCCTTTTTCATGCGAGCGATTTCGCGCGAACCGATCATCCCCCGTGTCTGCGGCGTTTCCGGGACATGGAGCGTGACGCAGTCGGACTCCTCAAGGAGCGCGTCGAGCGATGGTCGCGGCTGCGCGTTCCCCATGGGCAGCTTGCGCGCAATGTCATGAAAGATCACACGCATCCCCAGCGCTTCGGCGAGGACGCTCACTTGGCTGCCGATGTGACCGTATCCGACGACTCCGAGCGTGCGTCCGCGCGCCTCATGGGCGTTGGCGGCACTCTTGTCCCAATGGCCCGCGTGGAGCTGAGCGGACTTCTCGAACAGCCTGCGGAAGAGGCAGACCGCCTCCGCAACGGTCAGCTCCGCAACGCTACGGGTATTGCTGAAGGGGGAATTGAAGACCGCGCAGCCAGAAGTCTCCGCGGAGGCGAGATCGACTTGATTCGTCCCGATACAGAAACAACCCACTCCGACGAGTGTGGTGCTCCTCTCGAATGCGGCGCAGGGGAGGTCGGTTCTCGACCGGATCCCGACTACGGTTACACCCGCGAGCGCCGAGTGAAGCGCATCGCCAGCGAGAGATCCCGCGTGGCGCTTGACCGTGAATCCAGCCTCCAAGAGGATTCCGTCGGCGCACGGATGGATCGATTCAAGAAGCAGCGCGATCGGGCGCGTCGGCATGTGCAGAGCGTAGCGTCCACGGAAATCGCCCCTAGCCGACGATTTCGGGGAGCGTGAAGAGTCCTTCCGTCAGGTTGCGCGGTCCATCTTCAGTAATGAGGACATCGGCCTCGTAGTGGACGCTGAGCGACCCGTCCGCCGTGTAGATCGGCCACGCCGAACCCTCCGAAACGATCTCCGTAGTCGAGACCGCGATCATCGGCTCGACCGCAATCAGCATTCCCGGCTTGAACACCTTCCAGGCCTCGCTCCACTCTCCCGGATAACTGGGAACGACATTGGACACAAATGGCGCCGCATGCAGCGAGGTGCCGTATCCGTGCCCTCCAAGTCCCCGCACCAAGTGAAACTTGTGCTCGACCTCGACGCACTGCTGCACCGCGCGCGCCCAGTCGATCAGTGGTCGCCCCGGCATCATGGCCGCGACACCACGACGGAGGCTCTCAGTGCCCGAGCGCATGAGTGCCTTCGAGAGATCGTCCCCCGACTTGACGAGGTATGTCCACGCCGCGTCGCCAATCCAGCCCTGATGGCGCACGCCGATGTCGATGGAGATGAGATCCCCCTCGGTGATCGGTGTCTCGTTCATGAGGTGGGTCCCGTGGACGACGCAACTGTTGACGCTGAGGCAGGCGTGGCTCGGAAATGGGGGATGCCCGCGGGTTCGGTAGCCGAGGAAACAGGAGGTGCAGTCAAGTGACCCGATGGTTTTCCCCACGAAGGCGTCGATCTCGGCGAGAGTCTGCCCTTCGCGCAGAAACTCCGACAACGCGCGATGGGTTGCGATGACGCATTGAGCCGCGCTCGCAGCCAGTTCCACTTCGCGCGTCGTAGGCATTGCAGACGAGCCTAGCGGATGCCAGTTTCGTCGAGGACAACGGCGTTCCCGCGCGCCATCACGAGAAGCGGCAGGGCGCCCGCAATCTCATAGCCGATGGCTCGCTCATCGGTATGCGGCCAGAGGACGAGATCCGCAGACTTGCCTCTCTCGAGTGAGCCGCACTCGGACTCTCGCTTGAGCGCACACGCAGCGTTCCAGGTCGAGGCGACGAGCGCCTCCGCCGGAAGCATCCGCATCTCGCGCACTGCGAAGGCGATGATGAGAGGCATGGCACGCACGGGGGCACTGCCCGGATTCGCATTTGTCGCAAGCGCGAGCGCCCCGCCCATGTCGACGAACGCTCGAGCGCGCAGGCAAGGCGTTGCGAGGCAGAACGAGGCGGCCGGAAGACCGACCGCGATCGTCGAGCTTCGGGCGACGCGTGCGAGATCCTCGTCCGTGGCCGCTTCTAGGTGATCGACGCTTGAAGCACCGAGCTCGATCGCACGGGGGATCATTCCCAGTGAGTTGAACTGGTCGGTGTGGACACGCACTCCCAACCCCAGCGACTTGGCCTTCGTGAAATAGCCAACGCACTCCTCGACGCTCCACGCTCCAGTCTCACAGTAGGCATCGGCTGAAAGTCCAGGAAACGCTGAGGCGACTCGGGGAAGGGTCTCTTCGATCGTGCGCTCGACGAATCCGTCGTCACCCAAGACCTTGGCATGGGCCCCGAGAAAAGTCGGCAGGATTCTGAGGGGGCTCTCAAGAGCGGCCGCGGTGATGGCGTCGAGCATCCTGAGTTCCGTCGTGGTGTCGAGACCGTATCCCGACTTGACTTCGACGGTCGTCGTGCCGTACTGCGCCATCTCGCGCGTGCGCCGCAGAACCCCTTGAGTGAGCGACTCAGTGGTCGCGCCCCGAACGCTCATGACAGAGGCCATGATGCCGCCGCCGCTTGCTTGGATGTCGAGGTATGAACGCCCAGCAACCTTCATCTCCCACTCGTCGAGCCGCTCCCCCTCAAAGCAGGCGTGGGTGTGGCAGTCGACGAACCCTGGAGTCACAACACGGCCGCGCGCATCGATCACGCGGGTGTGAAGCCCATCCGGCGGATCTCCCTCGCCGAGCTCGGCAATCGTCGAGCCGCTCACTCGGATGAACCCTCGCTCAATCACCCCAAGATCGAGGAGCGCAGCTCCACGGCGCGGCCCGGCGCTGTCCTGCTGCCGGAGCGACACGATCCTGGCATTGACGAGAAGGAAGTCCGCCACGCCTCGCACGGTACCGTAGCGGGTGATGCTCCTCTTTGTCATCAGACACGCCAAGGCGCATGAGCGCGACACACGAGAGTGGGATGACGACTCTCAGCGCCCTCTGACTAGGGGAGGGGCGCGCAGGTTCGCGGCGCTGGCGGCGGTCATCGCCAAGCGGTACGACGCTCCCGAGGCCGTCCTCGCCAGCGGGTATGTCCGCGCGTGGGAGACAGCGGAGATTCTCGAGCGCGAGGCGAAGTGGCCCGCACCCGTGCGCGCCAACTGGCTCGAGTGCTCGAGCGATGCGTCGATGGCCGAAGTCCGCCGCCTGCTTTCCGAACGCACAGAGCAGTCGTTGGCGATCGTCGGTCATGAGCCGATGCTCAGCGAGCTCGTGAGCGAACTCACCGGCTGTCATGGACCGGGTGTCGTCATGAACAAGGGTGCGGTTGCCGTGCTTTCCATCCGCGACCCTCAATCGATTGTCGAAACCGACCACTTTCTCGGGTCATCCGCCGAGCTCCTAGCGCTCGTCGATCCCAAGTGGGTCTCGTCCGGCGACTGACGACGGGGACCCAAGCCGCTAGACTCCGGAACTTCGATCGACCCACGATGAGCAGCCAGCAAGAACCAACCATCAAGAAGACCACCCATGTTGAGTTCACATGGGACGGGTCGATCCTGATCGTCAAGCCGCAGGGGCCAAACATTGGCCAACGCGAAGCGCCGATCATGAACGCCGACATCGATCCCTACCTCAAGTCGTTGGGTAAGGCCGTCAAGTACATGGTCCTTGACCTCTCTGGGGTGCAGTTCATGTCCTCGATGGGAATCGGCTCCTGCATCAACTGCCGCAACGGTGCGGCGGCGTTGGGGGCCAAGCCCATCCTGTACGGGGCGAACAAGGATCTCCGTGCGCTTCTGGCGATGATGAAGATCGAGAAGCTCTTCGGCATCGCTGAGAGTCGTGATGCGTTGAACAAGATGGTTGGGCTCTGAAGCCCTCGGTGAATGGGGAGTCGACTTACGGAGCGGGGAGCTTTGTGTGGACGACGATGTCCGCGCTCGGACCAGTCGCAGGGGCGCGCGTCCTGAGGTTGCTGGGAACGAGATCGATGACCAGGATCTTCGCGCCGGGGGTGGCCGCGGCAAACTGCGCGACCGTTCCGAGGCGCGTGCCGATGTGAAACGCCCCTTCGACATGGATGATCCTCGCTCCCCCGGCATAGGCCCGTGCCGCGCTCAGCCCCATCGTGCGGTCCCAGACGCGCTGCGCACGGTGGAACTGGTCGATCTCTTCATCTATGGGGGAATCGGACGGCGAGTCCCCGTGCCCTGAGCCATCCGCGCGCATCTCAATGACGAGCGCTTTGAGCCGCTCCCAGTCGCCATCGCGGGAGATTGACTCGTCGACTTCGAATAGCGCGCGCTCGTCGGGTGGGAGAGCAGTGAGCGCCTCATACCCCTCGGTCCGCGCCTTCGAAACATACCTGCGGGGGGCATTGGCGGCGATAACCCGGGCCTTGCTCCTCTTCGCGGAGTCGATCATCGGCTGATACCACGGGATCCAGGTGTCAGTCCCCGCCCAGTGGCGACTCTTCGTTGCCTCGATGAACGCGTCGAGTTCCGACTCGCCCCGGAGGTACTGGTCGGTCGCCGCCTGGTCATCGCGTTCGAGGAATTCGATGCTCACGGCCGCAGACGGGTGCGAGGCGAGGAACGCATCGACGAGGGCGTGTTCGAGCGCGTGAGCCGTCGCGTCGTCGTGCGTTTCACCGACAAAGACCGCGTCCGCGTGCGCCACCTGATCGAGGACTTGGCGCCAGTCAAGTGGCGACCCCGTCGCGCCGTCAAAGATGCTGAGCGCACTCGGGTGCGGCGCCTGCGCGATCGCCCGCGCGGGGTCGATTTTCGCCGAGCTCGCCGCGCACCCGCACAGGGTTCCCGCGAGGATCAATGAACCAATCGTGCGCATCCGTCGAGGCTAGACCATCGAGTTCCTCGGTCAATTGCCTCCTCGGCCGTAGACTTCGTTGATGACTCTCGCGGCGGAGGTGATGCTTTCCGATGCGGGGCCGATTGCCCGTCGGCTGCCGGGGTTCGAGGTTCGCCCGCAGCAGATCGAGATGGCCTGCGCAGTCGATGCCTGCCTTGAGCGGCGGGGGAGGCTCATCGTCGAGGCTGGTACGGGTGTCGGCAAGAGCTTCGCGTATCTCATTCCAGCGATCCGCCAAGTCGTCGAGCACCAGCAGCGGGTGGTCATCTGCACAAACACGATCCCCCTGCAGGAGCAATTGATCGACAGCGACATCCCGCTGCTCAATGCAGTGATTCCCGACGAGTTCACCGCCGTCCTCGTCAAGGGGCGGAGCAACTATGTCTCGCTGAGAAGGCTCAAACTCGCCACGAGTCGGCAGGATCGGCTCTTCGGCGGCGACACGGAACGGCACGCGCTCGAGCAGCTTGACCAGTGGGCGCACAGCACACGCGACGGGACTACCGCGTCGCTGCCGGTCCATCCACCTGCCGCGGTCTGGGAGCAGGTCGGGTCGGATGCGGGCAACTGCATGGGCCGCAAGTGCCCCACCTACAACGAGTGTTTCTTTCAGACGGCGAGGCGACGGATGGAGGGGGCGCAACTTCTCATCTGCAATCACGCGCTCTTCTTCAGCGACCTCGCCCTTCGCGCCTCGGGTGCGCGCGGATTCCTGCCCGCCTACGGTCATGTGATCCTCGACGAGGCGCACTCGGTGGAGGAGGTCGCCGCAGATCACTTCGGCGCTCGATTGAGCGAGGCCGCCATAGGGCACATGTTGCGCTCCCTCTGGAACGCCACGACGCACCGAGGCGTACTCCAAAGCATTCCCATGAAGGAGGGAGGAGATGAGACGCTCCTCTCAGCACTCCAGGCGGTCGAAGTGTGTCGCAACGCGGCATCCCACTTCTTCGGGTCTCTCTACCGGTGGAGGCAGTCTCAACGCGGTGACAGCGAGGTGCGGGTCCGCGAGCCCGGTATCGTCGAAGACTGCCTAAGCGGCCCGCTGCGCGCGCTCGGAACACTCCTGCAACTGGTCCGGGAGCGAGCCGCCGACGAGGCCGACGGCTTCGAAGTCAACGCCTACGCGCAACGGACCACGGGGTACGCCAATGACTGCGCCGCCGTGATCGCGCAGTCAATCCCCGGATGCGTGTACTGGGTGGAGTCGGGCAGCCGCAAGGGCCGTGGGTCCTCATCCCGCCCCGAATTGTCCTTGGCGGCCGCGGCGATCGAGGTCGGGCCGCTCCTGCAGAAGCATCTCTACAGTCAGGACATCTCGGTCGTTCTCACATCTGGGACGCTTGCCGCATCGCGGGATGACTGTCGCATGGCCGCCTCGACCTACGGGCTCGCTGATGCCACCACGCTGGTTCTTGGAAGTCCGTTCGACTACGCGCGGCAGGTGCGCGTCTACCTCGAGGCGGACCTTCCGGATCCACGCGACGAAGGAGCGACCGCGGCGATCGCCAAGAGAGTCCTTCATCACATCGAAGCGACCGATGGCGGAGCATTCGTCCTGTGCACAAGCAAGCAAGCGCTGGAAGAACTGGCCGCCGCGACCGCGTCCGGACTTGCCGCGCGCGGCCATCCAGTTCATGTGCAGGGGCGCGGTGGGGCCAACTCGGTCCTTCTGAGGCGTTTCCGAGAAGATGAACGCAGCGTCCTCTTCGGGGTGGCGAGCTTCTGGCAGGGGATCGATGTTCGCGGGCGAGCTCTTCGCAATGTCATCATCACACGCCTTCCGTTCGAGCCTCCCGACGCGCCTCTCACTCAGGCACGACACGAGCGCATCGACGCGCGCGGCGGCAATTCATTCATGGAGGATTCGCTGCCGCGGGCGATCATTCGATTCCGTCAGGGATTCGGGAGGCTGGTGCGCTCAAGCACCGATACCGGTCGCGTCGTGGTCCTCGATTCGCGCATCGTTCGCAAGAAGTACGGCCGACTATTCCTCGAGGCACTTCCCGAAGGCATGCGCATCGAGGGCCCGGACGGACTCGAGTGGAATGCGACCTTGTAGGAGTCGTGGGGGGCGTTCCGTGCCGCGCCAGAGCCGTGGGTGGAGTTCTGCTATCCCCGAATGAACTTGAGGTTTGGGTACGACCCGCCCAGAATCGCGTTGCTCGGCGCACCCATCCACTTGTCGAGAATCGTGGCGTACACCGAGCGGAAATCAGTCGTGAACTTGAGGTCACCATTGTCAAGGTCGGTCATCGACGGATGCGCGCCGTGAAGCCCGCCCTTGATGGGGGAACCCACGACGAACATGGGTGCGGCCGTTCCGTGGTCGGTGCCACCCGACGCATTCTGGCGGACGCGACGGCCGAACTCGCTGAACACCATCGTGACGACCCGTGTGTCATTGCCCTGCGCCTTCAGATCCGCCTGGAACGCCGAGACTGCCTCGGACAGTTCGCGCATGAGATTGCCATGCGAACCAGCCTGATTGCTGTGGGTGTCGTATCCGGTCTGCGAGGCGTAGTACACGCGAGTCTTCAGTCCATCACGGATCATCGCACCGATCGATCGCATCTGGGTAGCAAGTCGGGTGCCGGGGTACGGAACCAGCGGCGTCCTCGCGATCGCCGCGCGGATTCGATCGCTCGAGAGCTGCGCGTCGAGAGCCGTCCTCATCAGGAACGCGGCCTGCGATCCCGGCTCCACCCCATCGAGCGCACCGGCTCGATTCATCTGGTCGTATGGCGCCGCCATCGAGTGGGGGGGTAGATCCTTCCCCATCCACTGGAAGAGTCGTGCGTCCTCGAAGGCAACGGGCTTAGCAAAGGTGCCGATCATCGCCAGCGGGGCCGACCGTCCGATCGCAACTTCAGCGTCGGCCGCCGGCGATCCCTTGCAGGTGCAGTCGACATAACGACCGATCCAACCGTCGCCGCGACCGGAGCGATTCGCAGTGTGCCAGATATCCATGGACGCAAAGTGCGACCGATTGGGATTTGGATAGCCGGTGCCCTGGACCACTGCGAGCCGTCCGTCGTCATACAAGTCCTTGAACCCGTTGAGGTTCGGGTGGAGACCGATGCCGATCGTGCGGTCCAGTTCCAGCGCGCCGTTCTCCTTGCCCGGCGCCGCGATTCCAAGTTGCGTGCGCGCGCGGTAGTAGTCGTCGCTGCCGTACGGGATGACCGTATTGAGGCCGTCATTACCACCGCTCAACTGCACGACGACGAGGATGCGGTCTTCGGGAACTCCGGCCTGACTCGAGACCCGGGAGTCCGCACTGAGCATGCCCAGAGCGGAGTGCTGGAGGAACCACGGGATCGTCGAGACGAGCGACGCAAGCGTCACTCCCTGCTGGAGGAAGATTCTGCGCGAAAATGGCGTCGTTGGGTCCATGGTGTCTCCAGAATTCAGCAGAGCTGGTACTCGGGCAGCGCGGTCGCCAGACAGAGCGCACTCACGAGGCGCTGACCCTTGAGTGTGCCGCCGAGGGTACTGGTGAATGCGGTGAACTGAGCACGCCTAGCTGGCGACGCATCGACCGCGAGGACGAGGTCAAGGAGCGCGTCGGACTCTTTGGAGGCGTCGCTACCTGTGCGCTTGGCGATGGCGGCCTCAAGTTCCGCGGTCGGCCACTCGGCGAGACTCTCATCCCAGTCAAAGGCATCGGGCCGCTTGCCGGTGATGAGATAGACCGCCAAATTCTGGCGCACGAAGAGGGTGCTCGTGTTGATCCACGAACGGCCGCACTCCCATCCCTTGACACTCGGGGGCATAAAGAGGCTCTGCCCCATGAGGTCGGTTGCCGAGTTGAGCGTAGAGAGATCGCGCGGGGGTACTCCCAGCTCGCGGATCGTCTGCACGGTCAGTTGAACAGGGCTCTTTATCGCCGAACCCCGGTTCGCGGTGTCGTAAAAGTGCTGGCTTCTAAAGAGCATGCGAAGCACGGGCTTGAGTTCGTACTGCTGCTTGCGCAACTCCGCTGCAAGTGCCTTGACCACGGGACCAACCTGCTTCGAGGGCATACCTGGCGAGTCGTTGACGAAGAATCGATAGAGCTTCCCGCAGATGAACTCGGAGCACTCCTTGCGCGAGAGAATGATCCTCGCGAAGTCGTCGCCGTCCCAGGCTCCGGTCTGTCCGAGAATCGTCTTGGGGTCGTCGTCGTGTCCGCTCTCGTTGAAGCGGAACGAGTCGTCGTCGAATGTGTATCCAGTCAGTGCCCGCGCCCCGGCCTTGATGTCCTCTTCGGTGTAGGCGTTCCCCTCGCCTAGCACGAATAGTTCCATCAACTCGCGGGCGAGGTTCTCATTGGGGCGCCCCCTTCGGCTCTCGTCGTTGTCGAGGTACTTGAGCATCGCGCAGTCCCGCAGGATCCTGAGGACGAGATCGGCAAAGTTTCCGGTGGCGTGGCTTCGGAAGAGCTGGTTCTGGAGGAACATGTGATAGCTGTCCTCGATCGTCCTGTACCCAGTCGCAAAGTGGCCGTGCCAGAAGAGGGTCATCTTCTCTTCAAGAGGCCGCCCGCTCTCGATGAGTCGCTTCAGCCACCACTTCTGGATTTCCCTGGCCTGCTCGCGGTCCTTCCCGTCCCGCTCGTTGCGGAGTTTCTGGACCTGTTCGAGCATGGCCTCGTCATTGTTGCGGCGGGCCAGCTGCGCCATCTCCCGCTCGGCGGTGGTGGGCGGCTTGCGGATGTCCCGGTCGAACTCGCTCTCCGAGATCGCCAGCTCCGGGACTCCCTCGTAGTTGAGGAGGTAGTCGACCGCATCGTTGAGTCCCATCGAGGCGAGCCTCTCAATCTGTCTGGAAGTCCCCCCGAAGGCGGCACGATTGAGAAGATGCCGCGCGGCCGCTTCGTCGAAC
The DNA here is from genome assembly GCA_009691915.1 of Phycisphaerales bacterium. Taxonomy (GTDB): domain Bacteria; phylum Planctomycetota; class Phycisphaerae; order Phycisphaerales; family SM1A02; genus F1-60-MAGs104. Next base: position 375,829 of record SIAD01000001.1, on the reverse strand, counting down.
CTCGACCTGTCCAGTGGGCTCATCGAAAGATTGGTCATGCGTCGAAGCGATCCTTCCTCGATGGGTTGTCCAATGGTGCCATCCAGAGGACACAAAGCAAGCCGACCGGAACGAGCAGCCAGAACGGCTGGTGCCTGATGAATCCGAGCTCGTAAAACGGGAGACTTGCAAGAATCGTCGTCCAGACGAGCCATTGCCGTACTCGCCGTAGCCGCAAGACAAGGAGAAACGGGAATACAAGCCCATAGAACGCGAGGAATCGCAGGTACACGCCTTCACCCGACCCGAGGACGGGGAAGTCCCAGGTGCGCATGGCGATTCCGAGCGCGGCCGCCGCAGCGATCGCCGCGATGGCGATCGCGGTTGAGCGCGACGAGGCGCTCTGCGACCGAAGAAGTTCCCGGGCATGCGCGGCGATCGTGAATGAGAGTTGCACCGCCCATAGAACCTCGAGCGCCAGCGTGAGTCGAGGGCCCTCGAGGGTGCCGTCCCATAGAGACGCGACCCCGAAAAGCATCAGCGCGAACGCGACACCGAAGACACCGAACGCATGGCGGCTCGGTGACTCCTCGAGCGCACGATGGAAGGTGAGGTCGAGATACGGGCACGCAATGAATCCGAGCGCGATGACTCCACCCAGTGCGAAGAGGTCGGTGGACGGCAAGGATCCCGCCGTGTCGAGGGCCTGAAGGCTGGGGGGGCACTCAGAGAGGATGCACGCCGCCGTCACGACGGAGACCAACCCCGCCAGCGCGAGCATCGAGCGTGACGCCAGCATCGCGCCGACTGCGACTCCTACACCGATGACCCCGACGAGCCACACCTCCGGCAGCATCCAACCCGCGAAGTAGGCCTGATAGGCGATAGTGACAATCGAGAATGCTCGGGGAAGCGGCCCAAGCCGAGCCCGAAGTGCTCGGGCGCGATCGCGGTCAAGGACATAGCCGAACGCTGCGCACCCCATGACATTGGGGATCGCGAACATCAGGAACCCCGCCCACCCGTACTGCCTGAGAAGCACGAAGGGGAGGAACATCCCGATGCACCATGTCCAGCTGGCGCTGCAGAAAAGCCCCCAGAGCGCGGTCGAGCCAGCGTCGCGGCTAGTCATCGTCGCGCTTGATGCTTGGTGGACCATGACCCGCCTTCTTCTCCCATACTCCGTCCCCGGCTCGTTCATACTTGGTGAACCCGAGGCGATCAAGATTCTTGTTGGAGAGGCGTTGCCCATCGCTCCCAAGTTGCATCTGGCTCGCAACCGGCAGGCGCCGCACTGGGAGGCCCGTCTCCGGATGCTTCGAAAGCGCGGGTTCGTGGATGGACTGGAACACCTCGAACTGCTCGGCGTCCGCGCCGTCGGGGGTGACCACGCAGTACAGGTAGGTCGGCATCTCTACGCGATTGTAGGGACGAGGCCACGGACGAGATCGCGCGCGCGCACGAGGTCCTGGTTGCAGCCTGAACCGGATTCGCGCTCGATGACGAGATCGACGCCGAGCGCTAGGGCGAGGAACTCCCGCCAGCGCACCTGACCCTCTCCGACCGGAACCTCGGTGCCCCAGCGGCCTGGCACTTCGGTCGCGCACGCATCCTTGATGTGCACCTGTCGCAGTCGCGGAGCCAGTTGCTCAATCGCTTCGACGGGATCTCCCATGCCATAGAGGATCATGTTCGCTGGGTCAAAGTTGACGCCGACGCCTGGACGGTCGAGTTCTTCAAGCGCCGCCAGCAGGGTCGCGGCAGACTCCTGCCCGGTCTCGAGGGCGATGGCGACACCGCGAGCGGCAAAGATGTCGGCGACCGTGCGCAAGCGATCGAGCATCGAGGCCCGCACGGCGATGTCGCGGCCGTGCGGGAGGAATCCGCCGTGAAAGGTCACAAGCGGAATCCCGGACTGCTCGGCCAGATCGGCAATCGAAAGTGCCCGATCAAGGTTGCGCGCCCAGTGCTGGTCGCTGCGCACTCCGCCGGTGCGCGCGATCGACTCAAGCGTCGTGTAGTCCTCGCCAGCGAAGGCGAGCATCCCGCTCAAGATCTCGATCCCTTCGCCGCGCAGAAAGTCGATTCCGCCGCGCCACGCCGCGCTCTCCATGCACGGAACCAAGGCGAGTTGAACCCTCGGAATGCCAAGCGACTTGAGGCGTGCCGCGATCTCCTGAGGGTCCCGCGGCGCGAGGCTCCATGAACAGACTCCCAGTTTCGCCATGGATTGATCGCCAGATGGCCGATGCTACCATTCGCCGCCCTTAGCCCTCCGATGACCGCACTCAAATCCGAGCACATGGAATTGACTTTCGCCGAGCGGTGCGAGGCGTACATCTCTCGTCTGTCGACCAAGAACAACTTCTGGCATCGAGTCTGTTCGCTCATCTGGCTCCCCTACGCGTTTCGTTCGGGGATCACGATGAAGAGCCTTGGCTCCGATCGGTTCGTGGCGATCCTTCCGTTCCGCCGGATCAACCGCAATTGGTACAACGCGATGGCCGGCGCGGCGCTCCTTGGCAACAGCGAGGTGGCAGGCGGCATGTACCTCTTCTCCCGCTGCGGAGGCGAGTACATCGTCGTCTGCAAGGGTCTGAACTATCGGTTTCTCCGACCGTGCGTCGGCCCCGCGGTCTACCATGTGATCTGCCGCGATGACCTTGACGAATTGATCGCCGCGCGTCGCGAATTCAACATCGACATCGAGCTCGAAGTCATCCAGCAGGTGCGTGGGATCGCGCCGGGGAAGCAGCGCCGGGTGGGTCGCTGCCAGGCGACCTTCCACTGCACTCCGAAGGCCATGCTCAAGGCGCGTCGCCTCGCGCGCGGGTGACAGCGGCCGATGGTCCTGAGCGCGTCGAAGGAGGTCGCCCGACTGCGCGAACTTCTCGACCGCGCCAATACTGCGTACTACTGTGATGCCGAACCGCTGATGGCCGACGGCGAGTACGACCTGTTGCTCGCGGCCTTGGGAGCGCTAGAGTCGGCCCATCCGGAGCTCGGCGATCCGACGAGCCCAACCCGTCGTGTCGGTGGTGCACCTCTCGACTCCTTCGAGCAGGTCCGCCACATGCGGCCGATGCAGTCGATTGACAACACCTATGACATCGCCGGGCTGCGGAGTTGGTTCGTGCGTTGTCAGAAGGCACTCGGCGGGGCGCCCCTGCTGGCCGCGGACCCCAAGATCGACGGAGTCGCGGTCAGCCTCCGCTACGAAGCGGGTCGGCTCGTGGCGGCCGTGACGAGAGGTGATGGCACCTCTGGCGATCTCGTCACAGAGAATGTCCGTGCGATGCGATCGGTGCCGCTTCGGCTTTCCCGTGGGGCCACGATCGCCAAAGCACCGGATCTCCTCGAGGTGCGGGGGGAGATCTACATGTCTAACTCGCAGTTTGAGCGGATCAACAGCGAGCGCGAGGCGCGAGGTCAGCCGCTCTTTGCGAATGCGCGCAACTCGGCGGCGGGGACACTCAAGAGCCTCGACCCGGCGGTCGTCGCCGCTCGCGGGCTGGCCTTTCTCGCCCACGGACGGGGGGCTTGTGACGGCGGCCCGGCGATGAGCGGGCACATCGAGTTTCTCAGACAGCTGAAGGCGTGGGGAATTCCCGTCAACCCGGATACGGTTGAATGCAACACCATCGACCACGCGGTCGCAACGGTTGACGCGTTTGCCGCGCGGCGCGCGTCGCTTGGATTCGGCGTCGACGGGATGGTTGTCCGCGTCAATGACTTCGCCCAGCAGGAGTCGCTCGGGACCACCGAGAAGAGTCCCCGATGGATTGTGGCGTTCAAGTACCCGGCCGAGCGTCGGATTACCCGTCTCCTGGAAGTCCAGTGGCAAGTCGGCAAGGGGGGGACGATGACGCCTCGCGCGACGATGGAGCCTGTAGTTGTTGCAGGCTCAACAGTCAGTCACGCGACTCTCCACAACATCGAAGAGATCAGGCGCAAGGACATCCGCGTTGGGGACATCGTTGAAGTGGAGAAGGCGGGGGAGGTGATACCGCAGGTGATCGCGCCTGTTGTCAGCCGGCGCACGGGAACGGAGCTTCCGATTGAACCACCCGAGGCGTGCCCTTCGTGCGGATCGGCACTGGTGCAGGACGGTCCCAAACTCTTCTGCACCGATCCCGGATGTCCTGCCCAGATGCGCGAGCGGCTCAAGTGGTTCGTGGGGCGCGACCAGATGGCCATCGAGGGACTCGGTGAGCGGATCATCGACCAACTGGTGGATGCCGGGCTCGTGTCGCACTACGCGGATCTCTTCGCACTCGACCGTGAGAGCCTCGCCGCGCTGACTTCAGAGAGCGTCGACCGGAAGGGGACCGTGACGCTGAGGCGTCTTGGTGAGAAGACGGCCGACGCCATCATCGGCAGTGCGAATGAGGCCAAGTCCCGTGGACTCTCCCGCGTGCTCGCGTCTCTCAGCCTTCGTCACATGGGAGTTGCGGCCGCCAAGACCATCGCCCGCGCCTATCCCGACATCGCCTCTGTCGAGCGCGCGACAAGCGAGGAACTGGAAGCGCTGCCTGACATCGGCGCGATCACTGCAGCGAGCTTCGTCCACGACTTCGCGAGCCCGGCACTTCGCGAGACCGTTCGACGGCTCCGCGCTGCCGGAGTCGACTTTGAGAGCCGCGAGTTCGCCTCAGCACGAGGCTCTGGCGCGAGGGCTGCGTCGTCGGTGTTTCGAGGGCGAGTCATCGTTCTCACAGGAACGCTTCAGTCGATCGAACGGCGCACGCTCACGGCGATCCTTGAACGCGAGGGGGCGCACGTCAGCGGCAGCGTCTCGGCCAAGACGCAGCTAGTCATCGCTGGGAGTGCGGCAGGCTCAAAGCGTGACAAGGCAGAGGCCCTTGGGATCGAGATCTGGGATGAGGCGGCGCTGCTCGCGGCACTGCGCGAGAACGGCACCAAACTCACGGGACCGGAGTGAGTACCTCGAGTGTCAGCCCAACAATGTCGGGATGCTCCGGCGCTTTCTTCACGGTGACGGTCCCTGAGCGATCGATCGACACGAGCCACCAGTCCGATGTGCCATTGGCATCCGACTCGATCTTCCACGAGAGTCCATCGTTGTCCAGGTACGGTCCATGCACCTGCCGCCACGGGCTCGGAACTCCGAACGACTCCGCCTGGGCCGTGCCGTTCGCATCGGTGCGGTAGATGCGCCACTCGACTGGCGCGGAGTGTCGCCCGTTGCCGGTGACCTGTGGGTGCCACGCGACTCCCGCCCACTCGACGGCTGGGCCGTTGACAACCTGCGATCCGGGGAAGATCGACCCGCCCACGAACCACGCGAAGACTCCGGCGAGTACGACGAAGACGGCAAGCTTGATGGCAAGACTTCGCAGACCGAGCGCGACCTGCATGTACTGAGCGTTCACGGCGGGATGATAGGGGTCAGAAGGGCACCCACCCTTGCCACAGTCCGAGTGCCACGGCACCGGCCAGAGCGAGGCGCCACCACCCGAAGAGTGCGAAGCCGCCTCGGCCGAGAAATCCAACGAGCCACTTGATGCTCAGTACCGCGCTCACGAACGCCGCCAGCAGCCCAAGAACCACAGGAGTCCACCCACCCAGCGACTCGATCATGCCGCCGGTCTTGATGAGCCCGATGGACTTGTACGCGCACGCGGCCCCGAGTGTCGGAAGTGCCAGCAGAAATGAATAGCGTGCCGCTTCGCGTGGCGGAAGCCCCACAAGAAGGCTGCCGATGATGGTCACCATCGAGCGGCTCGTCCCGGGGAAGAGCGCGAGGCACTGGAGCAAGCCGATGAGGAGCGCCTGAGGAACCGAGATCGTCGACCCATCGACCCCCGTCTCAGAAGCAACGCGCGAGCGCTGCCGCACCCACGGCGCCAGAGCCAGCATCAGGATCCCACCCAGCGCGAGTGCCGCAAGCACCGGTCCTGCCTTGAAGAAGCGCGCATCGATCCAGTCGTCGATCATGAGGCCAAGGGCGGCTGCGGGAAGAAACGAGACCGCGAGGTTGCGCACAAGCACGAGATGCTCGCGGTGGTTGACTCCAACCCGCACAAGCCTCGCGGAGGCCACGATCGACCGCACCATCCCCCGTACCTCGCGCCGGTAGAGACCGGCGACTGCGAGGACCGCGGATCCCTGGACGACAATGTTGAAAGTATCGACCGACTTGCGCGCCTCTTCGGTGGTGGCGAGGCCGAGAAGTCGGGAAACGAGAATGAGGTGGCCCGTCGAACTGACAGGGAGGTACTCAGTGATCCCCTCGACGATGCCCAGCACGATCGCGTCCAGAGGTGTCATGGCGATTCCCATCGGCGTTTCAGCCGTGCGCCTCCGACGGTTTCGCGCGACGAAGCCACGGGAGCATCGCTCGGAGGGCCGTGCCCTCGGCTTCCATCGGATGTGCGGCGAGTCGCCTATCGAACTCAGCGAGCAGCGGAGATCCGTCTCGCGAATCACTGGCGAGGCGCTCCGCGAAGGAGCCGTCCCGCACAGCCGCTAATAGTTCGCGCATGTGGCTACGCAAGTGTTCGTCGAGGATCCGCTCGGACGCGACGAGAGCGCCGAACTTCGCTGTGGGGGAAATCGCCTTGGTCATCGCCGCGATCCCTTGGTCACAGATCAGATCCGCGATCTGCTTCACCTCGTGGCAGCACTCGGTGTAGGCAAGAAGCGGGGGATAGCCCGCATCGACAAGGGTCTCGTAGGCGCCGCGGATGAGTGCGATGAGGCCACCGCAGAGCACCGCCTGCTCACCAAAGAGATCAGTCTCCGCCTCGTCCTTGAAAGAGGTCTCAACGATGCCTGCGCGGCCGCAGCCGATGGCGTCCGCCCAGCCGTAGGTGATCGCGCGGGTCTTCGCAGGGTCGGGTCCGCCCTCGGCGATCGCGAGAAGGCAGGGAATCCCCATGCCTTCCTGGTATCGCTCCCGCAGCGCCGCGCCGGGCCCCTTGGGCGCAACTAGCGCGCATCCCAGCCGCTTTGGAACGCTGACCTGCCGGAAGTAGACGGAGAAGCCGTGAAGGAATCCGGCAACCGCTCCATCGGGCATGGCCCTCAGGTACCGAGGACACACGGCGCCGTGGACGGAATCGGGGATCGCGAACACCACAAGATCAGCCCCCCGAACGACTTCGGGACCGTCACAGGTGTCGAAACCGTCGCGCCGCGCGAGCAAAAGACTGTCCGATCCAGTCCGGCCGCCCACCACAACCTGTGTGCCGTCGTCACGAATGTTTTTGGCGTGTGCACTCCCTTGGTTTCCATACCCAATGATCGCAACCAGTTCTGGGGGCTCTCCTTGGCATCTATGGGGTGGCCCAGACCCGGCATAATCATGGATTGCTGGCACAAATCGAGGGTAGCAGAGAACAAATCTGTTGGCGCAGCGGCATTTGAGAGGCATAGTCGTATCTGTAGTGCGTTGAATTGTTCGTTGTCGGTACGAGGCCCAGGTTTCAAGTCACTGTCAAAATTGGACGATAATAACTAGGTGGAGCAGTTGGTACGAGAGAATCGACGGCTTGCGGACAGGTTCGCGCCTGTCCTTGGCTATTCTCGCGTCACGGTCACTCCGGATGGGCCTGAGACAGCATCGGGAGCAACGATTGTCGAACCAAAGATTGCCCGCGAGGGGCACCTGTATGACATCTCCGTGACGGGGGTGCGGCTTGATCTTGATGATCCACTCGAAGAGGGGGAGACAGTCGCGCTTGAAATGCATCTACCGGGCTTGACTCGCTCCATAAAGGCTCGCGGACGAATTGTCCGCGTATACGACGAGGACGGTGATCCGGGTCCACGACGGATGGCCCTGACGCTTCGATCGTTTGAGACTCCAGAGGATGCGACCCGACTGGCGCGCATTCTGGGGAGCGGTTTCTTTCCGCGCGAAAGCTGAACGAGTGCCTTCGACCCTCGGAGGTGCGGGTCGTGGATGACAGTGTTCGACAGGAGGTAGAGCGCGCAGTCGGTCATATCTTCGCTGACCCGGATCTCATCGAGCGCGCTCTGACACATGCTTCGCTCGCCCCACGGAGGGCGATGTCCAACGAGCGGATGGAGTTTCTCGGGGACAGTGTGCTCGGGTTCGTCGTATGCGAGCATCTCTATCAGCGCTACCCGGATTCCGATGAAGGAGACCTCACCAAGATCAAGTCGTTTCTCGTGAGCCGTCTCAAGTGTGCGGAGTATGCGCACGACGCGGGGCTGGTCCATCTGCTGGGGGTTGGCAAGGGATTCACGACGCAGCGCGCCCTCCCGCAATCGGTGGCGGCGGCCGTCTTCGAGTCGATGATCGCGGCGCTCTACCTCGACGGCGGCCTGGCGCTTGCCAGCGGATTCATCATGCGTTTCGTGGGACCACATGTCGCCGCGACCGAGCGAACGGGCCATCAGATGAACTTCAAGAGTGTGCTCCAGCAGATCGCGCAGTCGACCCAGCTCGGCGTGCCGGCCTATCTAGTGCTCGACGAGCAGGGACCCGACCACGCCAAGGCATTCGAAGTGGCTGTTTCCATCGGCCGACGACGGTTCTCGTCGTGCTGGGGATCGAGCAAGAAGGTCGCGGAGCAGGCGGCGGCCCTCGCGGCACTGCGGGAACTCGGCTACGCCGCCGGTGAGGAGCCGGCTGTCGTGATTCAGTGGCCTGGGGGCGAGGGGGCACGCGATATGACTAGGCGTACCAGCGAATCGGCCACCGACTCGACCCCGTCGATCGACCCATCTACGGACGCGTCAGCGAGCGACTCGTAGCACGGCCGGCGGCGACGAGCGAGCGCAAGGAGTTCGTCCAACGGGGCGAGGTTCGTCAGCGGTGATCGATCACCCAGAGCGCGACCGATGCGATGCTTGATCGACTCCTCGGAGGCATCGAGGTGAATGATCGTCCACCCAGCGCCTCGGGCTAGGCGGATGAGTTCAGCGCACTGGGCCACTTCTGGCGCGCCCGCCCCTACGGCGACGATCGCTCCGGGCGTGCGAAGGGTATCGGCCAGTGCCCGGGCTTCTCCATCGCGCCAGACGGCTTCGCCACACTCCTCGAAGACGGTCTTGACGCTCGAGGCGCCGAGCAGCTCGAGGACCCGATCATCAAGATCGATGAATGTGCAGCCGAGCCGTGTGGCCGCGACCTTCCCTACCGTTGTCTTTCCGGCGCCCCGCATCCCGATGAGAACCACCCCTCGGACACCCAAACTACTCAGGCCGTTGCTGCCAGCCCGAGTCAACGCACGCCGACGGTTCGTCCCACCCGCCGCTGGCGGTTGACGATCTTGCGGCCCTTGCTCGTCTTCATCCGGGCGCGAAACCCGACGGCGCGAACCTTCTTTCGGCGGCTGACCTTGTGTGGATAGTGCATGGCGGGTCGGGAATGATAGCGAAGCGGATCATTCGTGCAAGTCGGGCCGCTAGTCAGGCTGGTGGCGTACCACGCGGCCCTCGAGGAGGAAGACCACATCGTCGGCGACATGGGCCGCCAAGTCAGCGATCCGCTCGAGCCGCTGGGCGATGCTCATGACTTCGATCGCCGATGCCGCCGCCAGTGCGCTGCGCGGGATCTCTTCGCGCGCCCAAGAGAGGACGCACTTGTGCAGGTCGTCGACCCGTTGATCCGAACGGCGCACCTGACGGCAGAGGTGCGCATCGTCGTTGGTGAGTCCGCTGAGAACATCGCAGAGCATCGTGCGCGCACCGAACGCCAGATCGAAGAGCGCGGCAGGGAGTTCGAAGGCTTCGCCGCGCTCCAGCTTGATGATCCGCTTGGAAATTCCGCGCGCGAGGTCGCCAATACGCTCCAGTTCACCGCTGATCCGGATGACGGCAAGCACGAAACGCAGGTCGGTGGCCACCGGGTGGGCGAGCGCGAGGAGCCGCATGCACTGCGCCTCGATGGCAACTTCCATCTGGTCGATCTCGTCGTCTCCCTCCCGCACCGCCTCGGCGGCCTGGAGGTCCCGCTGGATCATGGCAGCGACGACTGCATCCACACGCTGCTCGACGAGTGCCCCCATGCCCAGGAGTGCGCGGCGGATCTCAATGATGTCTGACTGAAGATTGACGCCCATGGGACTCTCCGTAATTCAGCCGAACCGACCCGAGACATAGTCCTCGGTCCGACGCTCACGCGGCGCGGTGAAGAGAATGTCAGTGGCTCCGGTCTCCACCAGTCGGCCTTCGTCGAAGAACGCGGTGGTGTCGGAGACTCTCGAAGCCTGCTGCATGTTGTGGGTGACGATGACGATGGTGTAGGTTTCGCGAAGTTCGCGGATCAGTTCCTCGATGGACGCAGTCGAGCGCGGGTCGAGCGCCGAGCAGGGTTCGTCCATCAGGAGAACCTCCGGATCAACGGCGATCGCACGCGCGATGCAGAGACGCTGCTGCTGGCCACCTGAGAGCCCCAGAGCCGAGTGGTGGAGGCGATCCTTGACCTCATCCCAGAGCGCCGAGGCGCGGAGGCTCTGCTCGACCAACTCCTCGAGGTCGGTGCGGCCGTAGCTGCGGTGGAGCCTCGGACCGAAAGCGACATTCTCGAAGATCGATTTGGGAAATGGATTCGGTTTCTGAAAGACCATTCCCACCCGCCGGCGCAGATCGACGACATCGAGGGTGGGATCCAGCAGTTCGAGGCCGTGGAGGTTGAGCGATCCGGACGCCCGCGCTGAGGCGATAGTGTCATTCATCCGGTTCATCCATCGCAGAAGAGTGCTCTTGCCGCACCCAGACGGGCCGATAAGGGCGCACACGCGGTGGGCGGTGATGTCGAGGTCAACAGTGTGGAGAACCTGATGGCTCCCATACCACGCGCAGAGTGCGCGCATCTCGATGGCCCGTGTCGGGGCGGCCTCGGCGCCCCGAAGGTCGGGCGACGGACCGCCCGCGGGCGCGGGGGGCGAGGGTGCCGTCGATGGTGTCGGGAATGGCTCGGTCACGGGTGCACTCGCGTCGAGTCGGATCATGACTGTAGCGGACGCTGAAGCTTCTGGCGGATCACGATGGCCACCGAATTGAACCCTAGGAGCAGAACGAGTTGCACGATGATGGCGGCGGCGGCGATCCGGTGGAAGTCATCCTGCGGCCGCCCCGCCCAGTTGTAGATCTGCAGCGGCAGGACGGTGAAATCGCTCATCAGGTTGTCGGGAACGCTGAAGAGGAGCAAGACCCCACCGATGACAAGCAGCGGTGCGGCCTCGCCGATGGCGCGGCTCATGGAGAGGATCGCACCGGTCATCATGGTTGGCAGTGCTGACGGAAGCGTGACCTTCCACACCACCTGCCACTTCGTCGACCCCAAGGCGAGTGCAGCCTGGCGAAGCGACACCGGCACCGCGCGCAGCGCCTCCTGCGCGGCGATGATCATGATGGGCAGGATCACGAGGGCGAGCGTCAGCCCGCCGGCAAGCACGCTACGGCCGAAAGGGAATTGGACGAAGAAGACCGAGTCGGGGCTCCCCAGCGTCCACGGATCGTCACTGGAAATCGCTCCGAAGCAGCGCCCGAATGCGGCCAATGCCAGGATCCCGTAGACGATGCTCGGCACGCCAGACAGATTGGAGATGTTGAGTTGGATCAGGCTGCGCAGCCGTGACCGTCTGGCGTACTCCTCGAGATAGATCGCCGTCGCGATTCCCACGGGGATCGCGACCATCCCGCAGATCGTGCAGACCCAGAGGGAGCCCATGAGGGGGGCGAGGATTCCGGCGTTGGCCGCCTTGCGAGAGGCAAAGGACGAGAGAAAGTGCCAGTCGAGTGATGAGAACCCCTGCACGAAAATCGAGATGAGCAGCGCGGAGAGGACCGCAATCGCGAGCGTCGTCGCGGCGAGGCACGCCGCCAGCATCAGGCGATCGTGGCGGAGCCGCCGGGCGATGGGGATAGTGTGGCCGATGGTCACTCGTACTCCTCGCGGTAGCGCTTCAAGACGATCGCCCCCGTCCCAGTCATCGCAAAGGTGATCGCAAAGAGCGTCATCGCGACCGCGTAGCTCGAGCGGTACTCGATGCCGTTGGCGGGGGCGTCGCCGAGAAAGATCTGCACCATGTACGCGGTCATCGTCTGCACCTGCTGCGACGGATTCGCGGTCAACTGCGCCAGCCCGCCCGCAGCGAGCGCGACGATCATCGTCTCGCCGATGGCGCGTGTGAGCGCGAGGAGAAACGCCGCGATAACTCCCGATAGACCTGCGGGAACGACCACCTTGGCGGTGACATCAAACTTGGTCGAGCCGAGCGCGTAAGCGCCGTCGCGCAACGACTGCGGAACCGCGCGCAGCGAGTCTTCCGAGAGGGAGCAGACGATGGGAAGGATCATGATGCCGACCGCGATTCCCGCCCCCATCGCGTTATAGGTTCCGAAGGACTCTGAAAGGGGCTGGAGGAGGTACGGCGTAATGAAAGTGAGTGCGAAGAATCCGTAGACGACGGTCGGCACGCCGGCAAGAATCTCCAGCACTGTCTTGAGGCAGGTGCGGGTCTTCGCCGACGCGTATTCGCTGAGATACACCGCCGTGAGGAGACCGATCGGCATGGCGACGAGCCCGGCGATCGCGGTGACGAGGACCGTCCCCGTGACTAGCGGCAGCACACCGAATTCAGGGCGCGCACCTAGTAGCGGGCTCCACACCGTCCCCGTCAGAAACGACCAGGGAGAGATCTCCGGATGCCCCTCCATCGTGAAGAACTGCACCGACTCTGAGACCAAGACAGCGATGATCGCTACGGTCGTCACGACGCTCACCATTGTCAACAGCCAGAGCAACCACTCGATCGACCCTTCCATGACCGATCGTGCCATCGCATGGCGCCGTCGCCCCCGCCGGGAGACTTCGGCAGCGGTTCGTGCGGCGAACGAGGTCATGGTGGGGGGATCAGGCTACTGGCGCCATTGTGCGCGGGGGCGCGACGCGCTCAGTGATAGACCGATGCGAACGCTCCCTCGACCTTCACGCCGTCCTTCACAAGTTGCGATCCCCTGCGGCGGGCCTTCCAGTTCGCCTTGCTTCTGTCGAGGAGTTGGGTCGGCAGGGGGACATAGCCGACTTCGTCGAGCAGATCATCGACCTTAGTGAAGGTGAAGTCGATGAGCGCCGCAGTGTCAGCCTTGTTTGCGCTCGCGGCATTGACATAGAGGAAGAGCGGCCGTGAGAGTGGATAGGTGCCGTCGTTTACGGTCGAAGCTTGCGGCGCTACTGGAGATCCACTGGCGCTGATTACGGGAACGGCGCGGAGTTTCTCCTTGTTCTCCTCGAAGTACGCGAGGCCGAAGAACCCGATCGCGTCACGGTCGCCCTCGACGCCGAGCACGAGGACATTGTCATCTTCCGAGACGCTCACATCCGAGCGCACCTTGCCATCCTTTCCGATGACCGCCTCCTTGAAGTAGTCGAAGGTTCCCGAGTCGGTGCCGGGTGAAAACACCTTCATCGGACGGTCGGGCCAGGTGGGATCGATCTCCTTCCATCGGGTAGCACCACCGGCGGAGAAGATCTTCTGGAGCTGCTCTCGTGAGACCGTTTTCGTCCAGTCATTCTTCGAATTGACGACGATCGAGACCGCGTCGAAGGCAATGGGAAGCTCGATGAACTCGATCTTGTTGGCTGCGGCGAGTTGCACTTCGCTGGGAGTGATCGGTCTCGATGCGGTAGAAATCGCCGTCTCGCCGGCGCAGAATCGTTTGAAGCCGCCGCCGGTGCCCGAGACGCCCACCGGGACCCTGACTCCGGGCGCCACCTTGGCGAATTCCTCCGCGACCGCCTCCATGACCGGGAAGACGGTGGAGGAGCCATCAACTCGAACCGATCCCTTCAGTGTCTTGAGATCGGTAGGTGCGGGGGTGGCCTGCGCGAGGGCGGAGTTTGCGATAAGGACGGCGGTGCCGAGACCGAGCGCGGCAAGAATGGATGAGCCCAATGCCGATGTGCGGGGGGCGATGGTCGTCATGCCATGGAGTCTCGCTCGGGCGTGTTCAGATTTCGTTCAGACTGGATGATTCTCACGCGAACCGCGTGGCAGGACGAGGGTAAAGACCGTCCCGCCGTCCGAGGGGCAGTGGACATCGACTCGTCCGCCGTGCAGAAGCGCAATGTGCTTGACGATGGAGAGGCCGAGTCCGGTTCCTCCGAGTTCGCGGCTGCGGTCGGATTCGATCCGGTAGAACCGCTCAAACAGTCGTGGGATGTGCATGGCGTCGATCCCCGGCCCAGCGTCGGCGACGCAGAGTGATATGGAGCCGTCCTGGAGCGCCGCACTGACGCGGATGGAAGTGTTCGCGGGGGCGTACTTGATGGCGTTGGAGATGAGATTGAGCATGGCCTGAGAGACAAGCGCCCCATCGACGAGCATGGTGAGCGATGGGTCGATCTCGATCTCGAGGGCCATCGACTTGGCAGCGGCAGCTCCTTCCAGTTGGCTGACGGCATCACGAACCACCTCGCTTACTTGGGCTCGGACAAACGAGACCTGCCGCTCAGCTCCCGGTCGTTCGAGGAACGCGAGGAGGAGGACATCTTCGACGAGCGCTCCCAGGCGGTTGGCGTTTCGCTGCACGATCTCGAGAAATTTGGAGACCTGCGCCGGATCGTCATAGCCGATCTCAAAAAGCGTCTCGAGGTAACCCTTGATGTTGGTGATCGGTGTGCGCAGCTCGTGCGACACATTGGCCGCGAAGTCGGTGCGCAGCTGCTCGAGGCGGCGAACTCGCGTCATGTCGTCGAAGGCGACGAAGACCCCGCTGAGCTGCCCACCGGGCCCGCGAAGAGGCTCGGCGGCGACGAGCAGGCTGTCGACGCTCCCGCCGGTGATGGCGATCTCTGTGGTGGTCGCGCCGTCTCCCGACGCGGCTCGCTCGACGAAGCGAAGAAGTTCGCTCTGCCGGATCACTTCTGCGAGGAGTCGGCCGCGGTACGAGGAGGCTGGGAGTCCAAGGAGGCGTTCGGCGACTGGGTTGGCGCTGCGGATTCTGAGGTGGGCATCGAGCGAGAGGAGTCCCTTATCGATCGCGCCAAGCAGAGAGCGCATTTCGTCGCGCTCCGCCTCGGCGTGGGCGAGTGCCTCGGAGAACCCCCGCTGCGCGCGCGCGACGGCGCGTTGCAGCCGGAGCTCGAGTTCGTCCTCGCTGGCCGGGTTGGTAGCACCGAGTTCGCCATCGCCGATCCGGGCCATCAGTTGGTAGGTCCGATCAATGCGGGCGCGTTCTAGTGCGCGGGCGGTTCTCGCCCCGACGATTGCGCACACGGCCATCGCCGCGATCGCCGTGATGTGTCCGAAAACGATCGCCGCGATGGTTGCCACGGCGAAGCCGATCGCCGCGGTGATCCCCATCGCTCTCTGCATGCGCATGGCACTGGCAATCATGCGAGGAAGGTAGCCGCGCCGGGCGGCGCACGGGTCGAATCAGTCGCCATCGTGGAACCGGTAGCCGACGCCGCGGACGGTTTCGATCGCCGCTCCGAGTTCTCCGAGTTTTTTGCGGATGGCGGTGATGTGGACATCGATGGTGCGCTGCGAGAGAACCGTGAGCGGTCCATGCACCGAGCTGATGATCTGGTCGCGGGTGCGGACGAACCCGGGTCTCTTGGCGAGCGTGACGAGCATCTCGTACTCGGTAATCGTGAGATCGATCAGCTGACCGAGGCATGTCACCCGGTGGCGCTCGTGATCGATCGTCAGCCGCCCCCCGAGGCGCGCCAGCGGTCCCCTGTTCGAGTCAGGTGCGCTGTCACTGCGGTGGCGCATCGCATTCTTGAGCCTAGCCATCAGCACGCGGGGGCTGAACGGCTTGGTGACATAGTCGTCGGCGCCAAGTTCGATCCCCGCGACTATGTCGGATTCGCTGCCCTTGGCCGTGAGCATCACGATGGGAACCTGGCGCGTCGCTGCCTCGGCGCGCATTAGTCGGCAGACTTCCAGCCCGTCGAGGTCGGGGAGCATGAGGTCGAGCACCATGATGTCAGGCGGTGCGTGGCGCGCCAATTCGAGTCCGCGTCGTCCGGTGCGTGCAATCACCGCCTCGATGCCGCTGCGCGAGAGATGAAACTTGACGAGTTCGGCGATCTCGTTCTCGTCCTCGATGATGAGTGCGGTGAGTGGTGAAGGCATCGGGGTCACGCGGGGAGTTTGATGAGCGCGGCATCCGCGCATCGCAGGGCGCCTCGTCCGGTGACTTGGGCGAGCGTGATCGGTGCTCCATCGATCGCGGCAGCGCCCAGAAGTGCCATCGCCATCGACTCGCGGGCTTCTATGGGAACGCCAAGAGAGTCGGTGGGGGTTGTAGGCGCCTGGCAAGCGAGGGCGATGCTCCTGGCAAGCGCAGCGTTGCGCGCTCCGCCGCCCGCTAGAAGCACGCGGAATCCGCGGCCGCGCGTCGCGGGGGGAAGAAGTTCGTCGAGAGCACAGGCGATCGTTCCGCCGATAGCGCTCACCGCGCTTGCGAGGGCGTCACGGGGCGAGAGATGCTGCGCAAACTGCGAGAGCGACTCGACGAGTTCGTCTCGTGTGCCGAGGGAACGGCGGGCTCGGCGCTGGCGATCGAGTTCGGCTGCCAAGCCGTCGGTGACCTGGGCGTCAGCGGTTCCCGAGACCGCCATCGCCCCTCCGTCATCAAACGCCATGCCCGCGCGGGTCCGCGCGATGTGGTCAAGCAGTTGATTGCAGAGACAGACATCGAACCCGCGGATTGTGTCGATCCACTCTTCGCGCGTTGCCCCGGGCCGACATGATGGCACGAGCGTGGCGTTTGCGAAGCCTCCGAGATTGACGACGAAGCGGGACGCCGAGCGCGAGCGGAACATCATCCAGTCAGCAAGCGGCGTGATCGGCGCTCCTTGGCCGCCCGCGGCGAGGTCTGCCGCGCGCAATCCGCTAGCGACGGAGACTCCGAGATCGTGCGCCACGACCGACGGATCGATGAGTTGGAGCGAGATCGGTGGGGCGTGAAAGAGCGTCTGACCGTGGACGACAACGAGGTCGGGTGTTCCGTGACGGCGGACGAGGTCTCTAAGAGGCGGTAGATGCGCGAGGGCGATGTCGTGTGCTAGGCGGGCGAACTCTCCGGCAGACATGGGCTCCTGCCGCTGCGCGCCTCGGAGTCTCCCCCTGAGATCGCCGAGGGGTGCCGAACTGACACCGAGACACTCTCCTCGCGCACCAAGACCGCGACCGCGGATACGCACCGCCGCCGCATCGACCGCGTCGATGCTGGTACCGGTCATCGCGCCAAAGACCAGTCGATGCAGTGATCGCCGCGGCATAGGGGCATTGAAGCAGTTGCTAGACTCGCGCGCCAATGGCAAAGCGGATTCTGGTGACTGGCGGCGCGGGATTTCTGGGCTCGCACCTCTGCGACCGTCTCGTCGGGGATGGGCATGACGTGATCTGCCTCGACAACCTCTTCACCAGCCAAAAGCTCAACATCTCCCAGCTGCTGGGTCGCAAGAACTTCGAGTTTGTCCGGCATGATGTCACCGAGGGGTTCAAGTTTGAGGTGGACGAGATCTACAACCTGGCGTGTCCGGCGGCGCCAGGCCACTATCAGTACAACCCCATCAAGACGATGAAGACGAGTGTCCTGGGGACCATGCACGCACTGGGGCTTGCGAAGCGCGTGGGAGCGAAAGTGCTGCAGGCGTCCACGAGCGAGATATACGGGGATCCTGATGTCCATCCGCAGCCGGAGTCCTACCGGGGCTGTGTCAATACGATCGGGCCGCGGTCCTGCTACGACGAAGGGAAACGGGCGGCCGAGACGATCATGTTCGATTACCGGAGGCTGCATGGAAGTCGAATCAAGGTCGCGAGGATCTTCAACACCTATGGTCCGCGCATGCATCCCTTCGATGGCCGAGTTGTGAGCAATTTCATTCGGCAGGCGGTTGCCGGTGAGCCTCTGGCGATCTACGGTGACGGTCAGCAGACTCGCTCGTTCTGCTTCGTCGATGATCTCATCGAAGGCCTCGTCCGATTGATGGACACGCCGGAAGAGTTCACCGGGCCGATGAATCTGGGTAACCCCGTGGAGTTCACGATCCGAGAACTTGCCGAGCGTGTGGTTGCGCTGGTTGGTGGATCGTCGAGGATCGAGGTGGCGCAACCGCTCCCCGAGGACGACCCG
Organism: Phycisphaerales bacterium; assembly: GCA_009691915.1. Classification (GTDB taxonomy): domain Bacteria; phylum Planctomycetota; class Phycisphaerae; order Phycisphaerales; family SM1A02; genus F1-60-MAGs104. The sequence goes on along the minus strand of SIAD01000001.1, from coordinate 357,757 downwards.
AAGCAGCGCTGTCCGGACATCACGCTCGCCCGTCGCGTCATCGGATGGGAACCGACGATTCAACTTGAAGCGGGATTGCGCAAGACGATTGACTGGTTCAAGACGGTCGACCTCACCCAGTTCCGCGCACCAACACCGAACTATTGAGACCGAGTGTCCTTTGGCGAGGTCGCTGGTGTCACCAACCGTGACCAGTGGCTCGATCGCGCGAGTTTCGCGCGCGCTGTCTGCGGCGCGAACAGCCGAGTCAATCCGCACTGCTCACAGACAACAACGTCGAAGTCCGCGGTCCGCCACCATGACGACGAGAGTCCGCGGAGGTAGTTAGGGGCATAGCCACCTCCGGAGTTGACTGTCGTTCGGTAGAGGCTGGTCGATGCGCACTCGGGGCATATGGGTGGTGGGCCTTGTATTTGGCACATTTGAGTCTCTCGTTATCGGATCGAAAAAGTGGAAGATTTTAGTGGGACAGGCTAGAAGGGCGGTAGGGTACCCATAGAAATCGGTCGCAAATCAACCCTAAAAAAAACCGAACAAACCGTTGACGAAAGCCGATGACACAGATACCGTACAAACTCCAAACAACATCATGAGCCCGGCTCTCTAAGCCTGACCGCGTTGGTCAGACTCGCTCGGCGGAAAGGAATCCACAATGGTCAGCAACAGCGTTCCAACAAAGTCCCCAATCATCACCCCCTCGACGGGGGCAGCATCAGGGAGGGCGGCTACAACAGTAGGCATGAATGTCATGAATGTCGTGAATGTCATGAATGCCACGAACACCACATCGACAGCGGCACTTCAGCCAAAGGCCAGTTCCACTGAGCTACAGCCGGTGGGAGCAGTCGGTTCGGCAGTGCCGGCGGCATCGACGGCGCCGGTCTCGAAGTCCGACTCGAAGGAGAAGGCGGCCGAGGCAGCAGGACGGAGCCGGGCGCTCGAAGCTGCGGTCTCCCAGATCGAGAAGGCGTTCGGGAAGGGATCGATCATGCGCTTCGTCGGGAACAAGCTTCCCGAGATCGCTGGGATCGGCACCGGAACCCTCAGTCTCGACCTCGCACTCGGCGGACGGGGACTTCCCAAGGGTCGCATCGTGGAGATCTTCGGGCCGGAGTCGTCGGGAAAGACCACGCTCGCCTTGACCGTGATTGCCAACGCGCAGAAGCATGGAGGGAACGCTGCCTTCATCGACGCGGAACATGCGCTCGATCCCTCGTGGGCCAAGCGCCTCGGGGTGCGCCTCGAGGACATGCTCATCTCGCAGCCGGACACGGGGGAACAGGCGCTTGAGATCTGCGAGTTACTGGTTCGTTCCAACGCCATTGATGTGATCGTGATCGATTCCGTCGCCGCGCTGATTCCGCGCGCCGAGATCGAAGGGGAGATGGGGGACAGTCATGTCGGCCTGCACGCGAGGCTCATGAGCCAAGCGATGCGCAAGCTCACGGGGGCAATCTCCAAGAGCGAGGTGATCGTGATCTTCATCAACCAGCTGCGCGAGAAAATCGGCGTGATGTTCGGGAGCCCGGAGACGACCACCGGCGGCCGAGCGCTCAAGTTCTACTCCACCATCCGGATCGATATCCGCCGCATCGGCGCGATCAAGGATGGAGACCAGAATGTCGGTAACCGCGTTCGCGCCAAGGTGGTCAAGAACAAGATCGCCCCGCCATTTCGCGAGGCGGAGTTCGACATCATGTTCAACGAAGGAATCAGCGCATCGGGTGATCTTGTCGACCTTGGCGTCAGCCACGGAGTCGTCGACAAGGCGGGATCGTGGTTCAGCTTCGGGCAGATCAGATTGGGTCAGGGACGCGAGGCCAGCAAGCAGTTCATCCGCGAGAATGCCGATGTCGCTGCGCAGATCCGCACCGCGGTACTGGCGAAACGGGAAGCGAATCCAGATGCTGCGATCACCCCGAGGACTCCGCGCGGCGAGGAGTGAGGCGGTCGAAAGCGGCCACAAACAGCGAAGAGCGATGGTGGCAGGCGCGAGGGGCCAGCGTGCCTGCCACCATCGCGCTCGCGCGCATGGACGCTGCGTGCAAGAAGGTGCGCGCACCGACTCGGGCTGCTACAATCTCCCTCCCCAGCGGGCGTGGCGGAATTGGCAGACGCGCAAGATTCAGGTTCTTGTGGGGTAAAACCCGTGGAGGTTCGATTCCTCTCGCCCGCACTTGATGGTTGAATGAAGAGCATGCAGAGCATGAGGAGCATGAGGAGTAGGCGCCCGAGGGGATACTCTCCATGATCTATCTCGACAACAACGCCACGACCATGCCCGACCCACGGGTTGTGGCGGCCGTGACATGCGCCCTGAGCGAGGAGTGGGGGAACCCGTCCAGTCTTCACCGAGTCGGTGAGCGCGCCCGGCACGCCGTCGAGTGTGCGCGCGTTCAAGTCGCCCTCCTCGTCGGAAGCGACGGGCGCAATGTGGTGTTCACCTCCGGCGGAACGGAGTCGTGCAACCTTGCAATCTCGTCATGCCTCGCGGGGGACCCCGCGCGCAGGCGTATCGTGACTGACCCATACGAACACAGCGCCGTGCGCGAAGTCGCTCTGGCACACGCGAAGCGCGGCGGGATGGTCACCTGGGTTGACGGGGACGAAAACGGGATCCTCGATTCCGCACTGCTCGAGAATGCGCTCGCGGGAACGGGTGATTGTGCAGTTGTCTCAATCCAATGGGCCAACAATGAGACCGGGTCGATCCAGAATGTGGCCGACCTAGGCGCGGTTTGCCGGAGACACGGGGTTCCATTTCATGTCGACGCAACCCAGTGGGTCGGCAAGGAGCCGACTTTCATGCGCTCGATGCCGATTGACCTCCTGAGCCTCTCGGCTCACAAGTTTCACGGCCCGAAGGGGGTCGGGGCGCTCGTTGCGTCGCCTGCGCAACCGATTCACGCCACGATCATTGGCGGCGCTCAGGAGCACGGGCGGCGCGCGGGCACCGAGAATGTCCCGGGCATCGTCGGCATGGGTGAGGCCGCCGCCGTCTCGGTGGAGTGGCTGGCGCAGGGCGAGGGACCCAGGATCGCGCTCGCTGCGGTTCGCGATGGCTTCGAGGCGCGCGTGCTGGCCGGCGTGGCGGGCTCCCGGGTGATCGCGCGCGATGGCATGCGTATCTGGAGTACTTCGAACATTGCATTCGCCCACCTCGAAGCGGAAGCGATCCTCATTGCGCTCTCGCGAAGCGGCCTCTGTGCCTCGGCCGGAGCGGCGTGCTCCTCGGGATCGCTCGACCCGTCGCCCGTGCTGCTAGCGATGGGGATCCCACGCCACGAAGCCCACGGCGCCGTGCGCTTTTCCTTCGCGCGCGATGCAACTCTCGCACTGGCCGAGTCCGCCGCGGCAATTGTCATCGAGTGTGTCTCCAGGGTCGCCCGCTCAATGCCGCCGCGCCTACCGCCGGTATCCTCGCGGGAGAGTTTCGCCCGAGAGGAGAACTGATGCGTCCCACTGCACTCGTCGCCATGACTGGCCAGTCAATCTGGCTCGACAACATCACCCGGAGGCTCCTTGACTCGGGACAACTCGAGAGGTGGATCCGCGAGTGCTCCGTGGTCGGGCTCACTTCGAACCCGTCGATTTTCGAGAAAGCGATTGACGGCAGCACCGACTACGACGAGCAGATCCGCCCGCTGATCGCGCGGGGCATGAAGTCCGAACCGATTTTCTTCGAGTGCGCACTCGCCGATCTCACGAGGGCGTGCGATCTCTTCCGCGGGGTCTATGACCGCACCGGCGGCATCGATGGGTGGGTGTCATTGGAAGTCTCGCCGCTCCTGGCCAATGACACAGCGGCGACAGTCGACCAGGCCAAGGATCTGCATGCGCGCGCAAAGCGCCCCAATCTGTTCATCAAGGTGCCCGGAACCGCTGAGGGGATTCCCGCGATCGAAGAACTCGTCGCTGCCGGGATCAGCATCAATGTGACGCTCCTCTTCTCAAAGAGCCAGTACCTCGCGGCCGCCGAGGCCTACCTTCGAGGACTCGAGCGCCGCGCCGCGAAGGGACTGCCGCTCGGATGCGTGTCGAGCGTGGCGAGCTTATTCGTGTCACGATGGGACAAAAAGACCGCACCCAAGCTTCCCCTAGAAATGCGCAACACCATCGGCATCGCCGTGAGCCGCGAGTGCTACCACGCCTACTGCGAGTTCTATGCGTCTGACCGATGGCTTGCACTGGAAGCCGCGGGGGCGCGTCCCCAGCGGCTCCTCTACGCGAGTACAAGCACCAAGGATCCCGCGCTCAAGGCAACGCTCTATGTCGATGCGCTCCTGTCGCCTCGCACCGTCAACACCATGCCCGAAGAGACGCTGATGGCAGTTGTCAAGGGAGTATCAGCCACTGCGGTCCTTGCGCCCTCCGACACTTCGTGGCAGGCGGCGCTTCTTGCGGCGTCAAAGGCCGGGCTCGATCTGGAGAAGTGTGCGGCCGAGCTGCAGCTCGAAGGACGAGACTCATTTAACGCCAGCTGGAAACAATTGATCGCAAAGATCGGTGAGAAGAGCGCGGTTCTAGCGGGGTAGCCGAACCGTCTCAGCCGGTCCAGGTCGCGAGGATCAGGGTCAGGTCGCTGCCGCTGACCGTTCCATCCTGGTTGATGTCGGCATCGGGATCACTGGTCCCCCAGTTTGAGAGGAGTGTCGTGATGTCGAGTCCGTTGACCGTGCCATCATGATTGATGTCAGCTCGATTGACCGCCCCTCCGTGGGTCAGTGCCGTCGGGGGAATCGCGGCCTTGGTTACAGATGGCCCTTGCCACGAGCTGATCATCCCCGCACCTCCGCCGTTCTCGAAGAACTCCATCGTGATCGCGTGCCGCCCCTGAGCGAGCTCGATCGTCCCGCTTCGCTCCTGCATTGGGTGCATACCGTCATTCAAGACGACCTGCGTCGAGCCAATAAGGAGGCGGGATCCATCATCTGAGTTCGTGAAGAAGGTCCAGGAACCCGAGGCGGGGATGTTCACCCATCCCGTGTAGCGCGCGCCCACCTGATCGGCGCGACCACTGGTCGCGTAGTTCCCGCTGGTCGATGCGTAGTTGACATTCGGCACCGTCGTCGCGAGGTAGGGAGTGAGCGACGAGAAATCTGGCAGGACGCTGGGGCTAGCGAGCACGAAGTAGTCCACGGCGACTTGAGGCGTGTCACCGATCGGATTCTCGGGAAGCCGCATGGGAGTGAGATCGACAATGATCGAACCGATCTGACTGGCACCACCGGAATCGGTGATCGTGTAGGCGAACGGGACCGTCCCCGTCTGCGATGGCGTTGGAGTGAACCGCACGATGTCCCGTCCCTCGGGGCCGACTCCGGCGACTATCACCGCGCTTCCCCCAAACGAAGGCTGCGTGACGCCGGACAGCGTGAGTGCCTGGCAGTTAAATCGGAGATCGTTGGCGAGGACATCGATGTCCCGCGAAGTACCCGGAATCGCGCTCACTCGGTCGGGGTAGGCCAGGGGGTTCTGCTGGGCCGGAGTGAACGGGCAGATCCCCGAATGCAGGTAGGCGCCGATGGAAATGATGTTGACCGGGTGGAACCTGAGCTGGATGTTTGTCATCCCGCCGCTGCAGGTGTGGCAGTAGCTCATGATTGTCCCGGTGTTGGTGTCGGCGGCGGAGCAATCCTGTGGGTTCAGTCCGCAGCCATCGGCGGGAGGGTTGTAGTTGTGGGTGTGAGGCGCACCGTAGTTGTGTCCCAGTTCGTGCGCGACCACCAAGATGTCCCAGTTGGCACCGCTGTTGTCGACAAGCGGGTATGGAAAGGATCCGGCGAGGTTGGCGGCCACGGCGTAGGCATTCTCCCCGCAGCCCGCATTGAGCCACGCCACGCCGCCGCCAAGGCCGCGCCCCGAGAGAAACATGGCACCATCTCGCTCGACCATGGACATTCCGAAGTACCAGTAGTCGCGGAACTCATAGAGCGTTGCGCTCGTCGATGTCCCATTCCAGGGGTCGGTGGGTGTTTCCCAGAGCCTCAGGTAGCACATCCCCGGCCGGAAGTTCACATCTCGCGAGTAGATGTCGGTGAGTGCGGCAAAGAGTGTCCCGACATAGCCCATCGCCGATGCTTGGTTCCCGCCGAACAAGTTCAGAAACTCCGCGTCCGTCTCGACCGCCACTCGTGCCTCGCGGCAGGGTTCGACGAACGCGATACCGCCGTCAGGGATCCCCGCGCCCGGAGCGCCGGGGGCGACAAGCGCCTCGCAGCTCCAAGGGTGGACGGGAAAGGTTCCTGGCGGCACTTTGTCCATTGCGTAGGAGACCAGTGGTCCTTCGCTACCCGGGCCTCCCCCTGAGATGACCCAGGTGCGCCCCTCTGCAACGACAAATCCCGAGAGAAACCCTTCGCCGCGCGAGAGAAGTACGCGGGAGTCATCGTCATCGAGCAGTGTGCCGACGAAGCAGTCGAGCGGTGGGGGCGCGACGGTGCGCTCGGCGACGCGCCCCTCAGGTCCGACTCCCGCGACTACCAAGGCGGCCGCGTGCGCGAATGGGTCGACGCGGTGGAGCACCACCGACCTAGATTCGCAAGGGCCGAGTGGGAGCGACTCTAGTAGTGCATGCGGTTCGGACGCAAGCGCGGCCCATGCTGCCTCGTCAATGCTGAGTGCCGCGACCGACTCCCGGAGATGGTCGGGGATCGCCCGTTGATCGCTCGCGCGCACAAGGGCAGCGGGAGTCCGCACCACCTGGGCGATGGATGGTCGAGCCACGGGGAGTATCGCCGCCACGGATGGCGCGGAGGGCGCTGTTCCCTCAACCAGAGCGAGAGCGAAGAGTGCGATGATCATTGCTGGGGTCGGAGGGGGTTGGGGAGCCCAACTCTACGCAATTATGCCACCGATGATGGCGGATTCCAACTGATAGCACACGAATCATCGATCCTCGAGGGCGAGGCGGCACATCGCCTCGACGCCGACTGCAATCGCATCATCGTTGAAGTCAAACGCGGGATGGTGGAGGCCTGGCATGGACGATTCGTCTCGGGGGCGAAGGCCGATGAGGAAAAAACTAGCGGGTACTTGCTGTCCGTACCACGCAAAGTCCTCTCCCCCCATCGATGGTTCGACCACCTCAACGAGAGTCGTAGGGCCCATCTGGGCCGCCGCCCGCCTCACCGCATCGGTTGCGGCCGCATCATTCACGGTGGCCGGACAGCCGACATCGAAAGAAATCGTTGCCGTGCACTCGTGGGCCCGTGCGACGAGGTCGATGACTTCCCTGAAACGATCCATCGTCCGCGTTCGCGCCTGGCCTCCAAGGGTCCGGATCGTCCCCTCGAAGACAAGATCCTTCGGGAGCACATTGAGCGCGTCCCCAGCCCGGATCCGGCACACCGAGACGACGACGCTGTCGCATGGATCGGTCGATCGGCTGACGATCGTCTGCAGCGATGTAATCGTCGCCGCCATCGCCACGATCACATCGTGGGACAGGTGGGGCCATCCCGCGTGCGAACCGCGCCCTTTGATGGTGACCGTGAAGAATTCCCCGGCGGCAAGGAGGGGACCGTTGCGGACGCCGATCGCGCCCAAGGGAAGCCACGGCCATCCGTGCAGCCCGAAGATCTCGCTGACTGGTGGGCCAAGCCGCCCCGCGAGGCACCCATCGTCGATCATCCGACTTGCCCCACCGAGACTCTCTTCTGCCGGTTGGAAGAGCATGGTGACCCCACGGGGTGGCAGAGACTCCCGCGCGATGGCCGCCAGCACACGCGCGGTGCCGATCATGATTGCCGTGTGACCATCGTGGCCGCATGCGTGCATCACCCCCTGGACCCTCGAGGTGTAGGGCAGGCCCGTCTCTTCGGAAATGGGGAGCGCGTCAATGTCGCAGCGCAGCGCGACAGCGTCAGGGTTTCGCCCACTGATGTGCGCGATCACTCCCGTGCCTCCCGCCAGTGCGCCTTCGTGCTCGATGCCGCATGCGGCGAGTTCGCGCATCACGAGTGCTGAAGTGCGCTTCTCGCACAGGCCCACTTCGGGATGCGCGTGAAGATCGTGTCGCAGCTCGATGAGGCTGGGGATTTCGCGCGCAATGAGCTGCGAGAGATTGGCTGGCGCGGTCATGGGACGAGGGTAGTTGCGATCGGTGTGGCGCTCACAGCGAGAGTGGTCGGAGTCCCGCGGCCTTCCGGCCCCGCGCGAGGTATCCCCAAGCCTCTTTCTCACGCGCTAGAAGCTTTGCCAACTGGGTCGCGGAGACTCCAAGGACAGACGCCGCTGACGCGACATCAAAGTGGTGGGCGACGATCACATCCAGTGCCTCCGCAAGAATGGCTGGGTAGTCCCAGTGGTTGGCGCTGACTCGAATCATCCGCCCCGAGCGCCGCGACTTCCACAGGTCGCTCGGGTCGTGCGTCGAGCGCCCGGTGACGCTGCGCGCGTGCACGGCAAGCTTCAGGCGAAGTCGGTCGATGGCTACTCGCCGGTTCTCGACTTGGCTGCGTCGTTCGGTCGCCTGCGCTTCGAGCGATGTCGGTCTGTGGGTCAGAAAAACGCCGGTTTCCACACGGTTGCGATGCTGGCCGCCCGGTCCGGAGACGCGACCGGTCGTGAGCGCACACTCGCGCATGAAGTCGGCCATCGCCAGCAGCGTGGGGTGCGCCCCCGGAAGAAGGATGGAGTCGGGATCGATGTGAGGAGGGCGATAGGTCATGCGCCAAGCCGTCGTGGTCCGCGTTCTCCCCGCGCAATCGCGGACAATGGCTGCGGCGCGAGTTCCCATCCGTCGCGATCGCCCACCGCAATCCTGAGGGCACCGCACGCGCCGATCATGGCGGCATTGTCCGTGCACCAACGGGGCTCGGCTACCCGGAGTTCACACCCCCGCGCCGCGCATACTCGCGCGGCGTCGTCGCGCAGCAATCGGTTGGCCGCAACACCGCCACCCATCAGGCACGAGCGGGCGTTGTGTTCATCTATCGCCGCGCTGAGGTTGCGGATGATCTGTGCGACGACGGCGCGACGGAACGCGGCGGCCAGATCGTTCCGCCGTCCGCTCCACACGCTCTCGCGCGCGACACGCGATAGCGCGGTCTTCACTCCGCTGAAGGAGAAGTCGAGGCCTGGGAGACGGGCAACCGGCAGATCGATCGATCTCGCGTTGCCGGATTCGGCCGCAGCATCGACGAGTGCCCCTCCCGGATAGCCGAGGTCGAGGATTGCGGCCGCCTTGTCGAACGCCTCGCCGGCCGCGTCATCGAGGGTTGCGCCAACGAGGTCGAGATCCAGCGGGCTCCGCATGATGAACAGGCTCGTGTGACCACCCGATACGACGAGTCCGACCGCTGGCCACTCGATGGGTGGTCGATCTAGCAGGGCAGCGGTGAGGTGGGCGACGACATGATCGACCCCGACAAACGGCAGCGATAGCCCCCACGCGAACGCCTTCGCGGCACTCGTCCCCACGAGGAGCGATCCAATGAGTCCGGGCCGATGCCCGGCGGCAACTCCGCTGAGTTCGATGGGAAGGGTCTTGGCGTCTCGGAGCGCACGGCGGATCACCGGGAGGATGTTCTCTAGGTGCGCGCGACTGGCGATCTCCGGGACGACCCCTCGATACTCCTCATGCAGCGCATCCTGTCCGGTGGTGACGCAGGAGAGGACCCGAAGCGCGCCATCGTCATTGGTGACGACCGCCGCCGAGGTCTCATCGCAGCTGCTCTCGATGCCAAGCACGATCGTCCTGCCCATTCACCAAAGGGTATCGCTCATGCGGCGTAGGATCGCGCCGATGGAGTCAGGCCGTCGTGGCGATGGATCGGTGCAGGCGGAACGGGCGATCCTCGCGGCCGTCGTGCTGTCGTCCGGGGACGCGGGTTCCGGCGCGCTCGATCCGCTCGAAGAGCTGCGTGCGCTTGCCGACTCGGCGGGTGTGCGCGTAGTCGGCGAACTCATCCAGAACCGCAGCGGCGTTGATGTGCGGACCTGCCTCGGAAAGGGCAAAGTGACGGAGCTCGCGGCGATGGCCGCGGAGCTCGATGCCGGAACTGTCATCTTCGACCACGAACTGACACCGAGTCAGTTGCGCAACATCGAGAAGGCGATCTCCCGCAAAGTGCTCGATCGCAGCGAACTCATCCTCGACATCTTCGCCAACCGGGCCTCGACGAAGGCGGCTCAGTTGCAAGTCGAGATCGCACAGCTCGAGTACACCGCGCCACGGCTGCGAGCCATGTGGTCCCACCTCGGGCAGGTGACCGGTGGCGCCCCCATGGGGGTGGGTACGCGTGGTCCCGGCGAGCAGCAGTTGGAGATCGATCGGCGGCTCGTGGCTAGGCGGATCGTGTCGCTAAGGCGCGAACTTGCGCAGGTCCAGGCGCGCAAGGCACGCGAGGTGCAGGCGCGATGCGCCGAGCATTTTACGATCGGAATCGTCGGCTACACCAATGCCGGCAAGAGCACGCTCTTCAATGCCTTGACCGACGGCGGCGCATTCGCGAACGACCAGCTCTTCGCCACCCTGCAGACTCGAACCGAACGGTGGAGCTTTGGTGGCGGCAATGACGCGATGCTCTCCGACACGGTCGGCTTCATTCAACGGCTCCCGCACCACCTAGTGGCGAGCTTTCGCGCGACGCTCGAGGAGACTGTGCACGCGCATCTCCTCCTGGTTGTGGTTGATGCCTCGGACTCGCGCGCTGCGGCCCAGTTGGCGACGGTGCGCGAAGTGCTCGAGTCCATCGGCGCCGCCACTCAGCCACAGATTGTCGTCCTCAACAAGATCGACCGCATGGCCGCCCTCGCGCCCCACGAGCGCGCTGGGGTCACTTCGCTGGAACAGTGGCGGGCGACGGAGCCATCCGCTGTGGCGATCTCCGCGGTCACGGGGGTCGGGATTCCAGAACTCACCGAGGTTGCGCGGGCGGCCATGCTGGGCGAGCTTCGTGAGGCTGTCGTTGCGCTCGAGCTTCGCGATGGTCGCGGAGTCGACTTTCTCGAGTCGCGCGCGGAGGTCCTCTCGCGCACCTACACAGAAGAGTCGTGCACGCTGCGAGTGCGTCTCGCGCGGAGGCATCTCGATGCCCTGGTAGCGATGGGGAGCCGCTGTACTGTTGATGGTCGCCCCGTCCACGAGGGACTGCTCACGCTGTGGCCCAGCGCGGCTCCAAAGGCAGCGCGCCGTGTGCCGCTGCACCAACGGATCGTCGGCGACGGCGGCTAGGAGGGCCCGTTTCCGATGAGGGATTCGAGCACTTCGAGGACTGGGAGGCTCGGACGAGTGCGGAGAAACTGGGCGTGATCGCGGTTCGGGCCATGCCCTGCGCGTCCCTAGAGGCGAGCCACCGTCGCGCCTGTCGTTCCAGCGGCTCGGGAATCGTTTCAGCGCCCATCGACGGTCCTCCGGCGGCGAACCTGCAGGAAAGACCCGATTGCGGGCATTGCCCAAAGTTGGCGAAAGTCGGGGCTTCGGCCATCCGATGAGCCAGTATGCCCATGACACTGGACGGCCCTCCGACCCACGCAGCACCGACCCCGCGCGTTCCCAAGCTTGGTGAACTGCTCGTGGCGCAGGGGCTGCTCACTGAGCGCGAGGTCGATGAGGTGCTGGCTGCACAACTCGAGTCGAACCGACCATTCGGCGCGCTCTGCGAGGAGATGTTCGGAGTTGACCCATCTCTTGTGGAAGGGGCATGGGTCGATCAGTATCGCGCGCTCGCCGCCTCGTTCGATGCCGACTTCGCCCGCGTCCATCCGGCGGCCCTTGCGCGTGTGAGTGCCCGCCAAGCCTGGCAATTCCGCGTTGTCCCGCTGCGCCTGGATCACGAGACTCTCGTCATGGCTACCACGCCGACGCACTTGGCGCGGGCCTCGCGCTTCGCCAGCAGCGTGCTCGGAACTGCCGCGCTCTTTGTGGTGGTTGACACGCACGAACTCTCGGATGCGCTGACCGTTCACTACCCGATTGGTGGCCTCGATGTGCGTGCCGTCCGCTCCGGAGTTTCGGTGAATGGCAACTCCCGGACTTGAACCGGGGACACCCGCATTTTCAATGCGGTGCTCTACCAACTGAGCTAAGTTGCCGTCGGCACCCGAATCGTCTCGGCTGCGTCGGGCGGGAGGGTACGCCATGACTCCGCACTGTCAAGAATTGCGTGGCTGCGGGGTGACTTGGATGTGCACTCGAGCCGCGCGAAGAGCCGCGCCACCAGCCAGCGCGAGAGGAGTTCCTCGCCGCAGTAGTCCGTCAGCGATGGCACCCCGCCTCCTGCGCGCGAGTTCCGTTTGAGATCGAGCCAGAATCGCGCGACGAACATGGCGGATCTCCCCGGCGAGAGTCGCAATTGCGCAGCCTCGCGCAACCGCCACGAGTTGGCGAGTTCCAGATGATGCCACGCCTCCTGATTCCCCTTCAGGCATGCGGCGGCGACCAGAAGGTCTTCCATCCAGAGATCGGCTGGCCTCTTCCACCGGGGACGATCGCATCCGGCTAGCGCCACCACGGTGTCGACGCCGATGCGCCAATGGGCGTGGCAGGATGCCACCGCGAAGTATGCGCGCCGAACTTCGGCAATCCGCGCGGCGACCGTGTCTTCAGTGGAGGCTCTTCTGACGCTGCTGCGCGGTGCGACTGTAGTCATCGTTTCTCGTCGTTCTCAAGTGCACGAATCGCTGAGCGACGCGCGCCCAGCGAGTCTACGACCGTGACGACGAAGGTCAACTAACGAGAGAAGTATTGAAGTTGGCAATCGCTGTGCCCAGGCGTGGTCAATACTGCAGGCGCGTGGGCGCGGCTCCGCGCCAGCATCAGAGTCCGAGAAACTCACGCCGCGTGTCGATGAGCGCCGGAAATTTTTCGCGCCAAGCGCGGACTGCACCGACATCGAACTCGTGCGTGGCGACTCCCGCGCAACTGCCGCACTCGGCGCGGGTTGCGCCATCGACATCGACGATCCGCGACGACCCGGCGCAGGTGCCAGTGGGCTCGACGCCGCAACTGTTGGCGGCGATAACCCACGCCTGATTCTCGATTGCGCGTGCGGGGATGAGGCGCTCCCAGTGAAGGCGGCGCACACTAGGCCAGCACGCTGACACCGTGAAGATTTCTGCCCCGTCCATCGCCGCGCGACGGAAGAGTTCGGGAAATCGGAGGTCGTAACAGACCAGCGGAGCGACTTTGACACCCCCACAGTCAAAGACGCACGGTCCGTCACCAGCCAGGTAGTGCTGCCGCTCGCGGCCTGGCGTGAAGAGAAAGGTCTTGCGGTAGCACCCCCGTTCAACCCCGTCCGGCGCCGCGACGGTAATCGAATTCGAGATGGCGTCTCCGTGTCGCCGCGCGATTCCAGCGAAAACCCAAACGCCGTACTGCCGAGCGAGGTCGGACGCCCAGCGAGCGGAGTCATCGCGCGCGGCGGCGACAGAGTCCATCGTATAGCCGGTTTCGCAGAGTTCCGGTGTCACGACAAAGTCGCCGGGCTCAGGCAGCGCCGACTCAACAAGTTGCTGAATCGCCGCCCGATTGGCGGAGTGATCTTCCCAGACGATGTCTGCTTGGATCGCGTGGATTCGCATGAGGGGCGTGAGAGGCGTGAGGGGATCGAGAGGGCGACCGACGGGACTTGAACCCGCGACATCCAGGATCACAACCCGGCGCTCTACCAACTGAGCTACGGCCGCCGACGTGGGGCAGGAATACTAGGTGAACGGCGGCGCCGTGTGCAAAGTCCACGCGGCAGCGTGGTAACCTCCGCGACTCACACACGAGGATCAAACCATGACAATGATGACTGCCACACACTCACACCCTCGCCACGCATTTGGCGGAGCGAAGATCCTCTCAAACCTCGCAGTTCCGGTCTTGGTGGAGCATGCTCTCCAACGGGGCGAAGGGCGGCTCGCCTCCAACGGCGCGTTGGCTTGCGACACGGGGGATCGCACAGGGAGGAGCCCTAACGACAAGTTCCTTGAGGACACTGCGGGAATCCACGACACCATCGAGTGGGGCAAGGTCAATCAGCCGATGACTCCGGCACACTTTGACGCCCTTGAGTCGCTCGTGACGGGGTATCTCTCGCGCCGCGAGCACCTCTACCGCTTTGACGGCCACGCGGGGGCGGATCCCGCCTTTCGCCTCAAGGTTTCGGTCTTCAGCGAGGAAGCGTGGCACTCACTCTTCGCCAAGACCCTCTTCATCAACCCGACGGCGGCGGAACTCGCGTCGTGGCGTCAGGACTGGACGGTTATCGATGCCGGCGGTCTCCGACTCGATGACCCGGCGAAGTTTGGCGCGAAGGGGCCAGTCTGCATTGCTCAGAGCCTCGAGAAGCGGACGGTCCTCATCGTGGGGACCAGGTACGCGGGCGAGATCAAGAAGTCGATCTTCTACGCGATGAATTACGACCTGCCCGACATGAAGACCTTCCCCATGCATTGCTCCTGCAATGTGGACCGGAAGGATCCCTCGAATGTGGCGCTCTTCTTCGGACTCTCCGGAACCGGGAAGACAACTCTCTCCGCGGATCCCCATCGCGACCTCGTTGGCGACGACGAGCACGGATGGAGCGACAAGGGAGTGTTCAACATCGAGGGCGGTTGCTACGCGAAGTGCATCAAGCTTTCGAAGGAAGGTGAACCGGAGATCTGGAACGCTATCCGGTTCGGGAGCGTTCTTGAGAACACGGTGGTTGACACGACGACTCGCGTGCCCGACTACGACAGCGCTGCCAAGACGGAGAACACACGGGTCACCTATCCCGTGTCATACATCGCCAACGCCCGTACTCCAAGCGTTGCCGGTCACCCCAAGAATGTCATCTTCCTGACCGCCGACGCATTCGGTGTCTTGCCTCCAGTGTCAAAGCTCACGCACGAACAGGCGATGTATTACTTTCTCAACGGCTACACCTCGAAGCTCGCCGGAACCGAGGCGGGTGTGACGGAACCGCAGCCAAACTTTTCCGCCTGCTTTGGTGGACCGTTCATGCCGCGACCTCCGATGCGCTATGCCGAGATGCTGCGCGATCGGATCTCCGCGCATCGCTCGGATGTCTGGCTGCTCAACACGGGATGGACTGGCGGTGCTTACGGCACGGGCTCACGCTTCAAGCTTTCGTGGACACGCGCCTTCGTTACCGCAATCCTCGATGGCTCTCTGGCGAAATCGGCGTGGAGACAACACCCGATCTTTGCCCTCGCCATGCCAACGGTGGTGGCTGGTGTTCCCAACGAAGTTCTTGACCCGCGCAACACCTGGGTGGACAAGGCCGCGTACGACGCGACCGCCAAGAACCTCGCTGCCCAATTCCGCGCCAACGACGCGAAGTTCACTATGACTGACGCGGTTCGTGCCGCTGGGCCCATCGGGTGAGGAACGCGGGCGAGTGACGGCCGAGGTATCCATCACCTATGAAAGGGTCGTCGAGGCGGCAGCGCGCATCGAGGGCGGCGTGTTGCGCTCCCCGTGTGTGCCCAGCCCGCACCTGTCGGAAATCTGCAAGGCGGAGATCTGGTGCAAGTTGGACTATCAACAGGCCACCGGCTCCTTCAAGGAGCGAGGTGCTCGAAACGCTCTCCTGCTGCTGAATCCGACTCAGCGCTCCCGCGGTGTTGTCGCGGCAAGTGCTGGGAATCATGCTCTTGCGCTCGCATACCACGGGCGGGACCTCAAGGTCCCCATCACGGTCGTCATGCCGAAGTTCGCGCCGCTCGTCAAGCAGGTTAGGTGTCGTGACTACGGTGCGCGGGTAGTTCTGCACGGCGACAATATTGCCGATGCCAGACAGCGCGCCGACGAGTTCGTCGCAGCGGAAAGTCTCTCCTACATCAACGGATTCAACGATGCAGCCATCATTTCTGGTGCTGGCACCTGCGCACTGGAGATCTTCGATCAGGTGTCGGAGCCGGACGCCATCGTTGTTCCCGTGGGAGGCGGCGGATTGATCGCTGGTGTGAGTCTTGTATCGCGTGAACGCCGCGCCGCGACCAAGGTGATCGGCGTCGAGTCGGCGCGATGCCCGAGCATGACTGCCGCCCTCGCGGCCGGACATCCCGTGCGGGTATCGGCACAGCCTTCGCTGGCCGATGGTCTCGGCGTCCCCGAAGTAGGGCCCACCAGCTTTGAAATCGCGCGCGGACGGATCGACCAGGTCGTGACGGTCGACGAGGAGTCGATCACGCGGGCGATCCTCGCTCTGGCGGAACTCGAGAAGGGAGTCGTCGAGGGAGCTGGGGCGACTCCACTGGCTGCGTTCCTGGCCGGGCGACTGCGACCCCTTGAGGGGATGCGTGTCGTCCTAGTTCTCTGCGGCGGAAATATCGACCCGACGGTTTTCGCGCGGGTGATCGAACACGGGCTGGCGATCGAAGGGCGGCTCATTCAGTTCCTGGCGGTAATCAAGGATCGCCCGGGCGGCTTGGCGGAACTCGCCTCGGCCATCGCGTCAACCGGCGCGAGCATCAAGCAGGTGTCACACGAGCGGGCGTTTGGGGACGCGGATGTCTCGAAAGTGCAGGTCCTCTGCCAAGTCGAGGTGCGCGGAGGTCCCCACGCGTCAGAGCTCTACACGCTGCTGCGGGCGAAGGAGATCGAGGTCATCGCCCGCGGCGGACTCAAGGAAATTCAGGGAGGCTGAGTTCTCTATGCGCGTCGCAGCCATCCAGCTCGACTCCGTCGTTGGCGACCTCGAAGGGAACGCTGCGCGAATCCTCGATGCGGCGGTGCGAGCGCACGCCGACGGGGCCGAGCTCGCGGTCACCGCAGAACTCTCGCTCGTCGGATACCCGCCGCGCGACATTCTCCTGCGCGAAGGGTTCGTCGCTGCGTGCGAGAGGGCGTGCGACCGATTGGCGCGGGAACTCGCCTCGCGTGGTGCGGGAGAGCTGGCCCTCATCGTGGGGCTGCCGACCGCGGCTCGGCGGGGACCGCGCCCGACGGCGAATTCCGTCGCAATCCTGCGCAACGGAATCGTTGAGCGCATCTATTCGAAGCGATTGCTTCCCTCCTACGATGTTTTCGACGAGTCGAGATACTTCTCGGCCGGGGACGAGTGCGTCGAGATCGAGGTTGGTAGCGGACGCGTCGGCGTCCTCATCTGTGAGGACCTATGGCGCGGCGACGATGTCATGGAAGGGGGCCGGTATGTGGCGGATCCCCTGGCAGAAACCGTCGCCCGTGGGGCGAAGGTCGTGGTGGCGCCGAGTGCGTCGCCTTTCTTTGCCCTCAAGCACACGAGGCGACTGGAGCTCCTTGCGCAGCGGGCGCGCGAATCAGGTGCAGCGATTCTCAGCGTCAACGCGGTTGGATCCAACGACGACTTCGTGTTTGATGGCGGGTCCTGTCTTGTGGATCGTGAGGGGGTCATCGCCAGCGCGCCCAGATTCCGCGAGGCCTCGCTGGTCATCGACACGGAGCGAGCCTCAGACCGATCAACCTCCGCGGGATCGATGGCCGTCGAGGAAGAACTCGCGCGGGCGATCATGTGCGCCATCGAGGGGTATGTGCGCAAGTCCGGCCATGAGCGGGTGCTCCTCGGGCTCTCCGGTGGAATCGACAGCGCCTTGGTGGCGGCGCTGGCCGTCGCCGCGATCGGGCCCGCGCAAGTGCGTGGGGTATCCATGCCTGGACCGCATTCCTCGCACGGTTCGGTTCACGACGCAATCGAGTGCGCGTCGCTGCTGGGAATGAAGACGCCTGACTCCATCCCAATTCTGGACTCGTATGAAACTTTGCGCACGGCCGTGTCGCGCGCCGAACTGGTCGAGGGGCTGACAGATGAAAACCTTCAGAGCCGTCTGCGGGGGATCACCCTGATGACACTCTCGAATGCGACCGGCGCACTGGTCCTCTCGACCGGAAATAAGTCGGAGCTCGCGGTCGGGTATGCGACGCTCTACGGGGACATGTGCGGAGGACTGGCGCCGCTTGGAGACCTTCTCAAGGGGCAGGTCTATGCGGTCGCCCGTTGGATCAATGAGCATTCATCGTCGCTGGGTCTTCCTCGCGCACCCATCCCGCAGGCCAGCATCGACAAACCGCCATCGGCGGAGTTGCGCCCCAATCAGACCGATCAGGATTCGCTGCCTCCCTACGACATCCTCGACCGCATCGTCAGCCTCTTCGTCGACGAAGAGCGATCGAGTGAGTCGATCGCGCGTGAACTCTCGCTCGACCTGGCCGTCGTGAATCGTTGGACTTCGGCGATTGACCGAGCCCACTACAAGCGCTTCCAGGCACCGATCATCCCCAAACTCAGCGCACGAGCGTTCGGCCCCGGGCGGCGGCTGCCACTCGCCATGCGCTTCCGGGCTCCCGCCGGCTGACCCTGCGCTGGAAGTTGTACTGACGACGCTGCCGACTCCGGATCATCAGGGTCTTGTCAGCGTGAACCTTGTAGGCAGTCAAGTAGCCACCGTAAACGCACCCGGTGTCGATCGCCGCCACGACGGGACGGCCGTCTTCGCGGCGAAGAATCAGGGGCCGTGAGAGTGGCTTGTGGCCGACGATGAGCAGGCCATCCTGTCCCGAGTAGCGCCACCACCAGTCGGACTCGTTTGGTGCCGCCTTGATCGACATCATCACACTCCTCGGGGTCGCCGCGAGTCCCAGGTCGGGGTCAACGCCCGCATGGATCGCGCTCCATCTGGGGTTGCGGCCCCCGACGCGCATGCAGCTCATCGCTTCGCGCATCAACACGATGGCGTCCTCGATCATGTCAGCCTCGGCGAGACACTCAACCATTGCCGCGAGCTTTGGCGGGAGGCGTGTCGTGTCGCCGTCGGGCCCGGCCCGGCGGAGCGCCGCCAGCGCCCGTTGCTCGTGATTGCCGCATACGAAACGGATCCGGCGTCCGGCGTCTCGCTCGGCGTGGATGTGCTCGATGACAAGGTCGGGCCGCGGGCCCTTCGTCAGAAGGTCGCCGATGAGGACGATCTGACAGTCTCTCGCCCAAGTCCGCAGTCGAGCAAACATCCTGCCAAGCTCCTCGCCGCAGCCGTGAACATCCCCGATCACGACCGTGTCAAGCATCTTCATAGGATACGAACGCGATGGCGATCCGAGTCCTGTCCCAGTCGCTCGTCAATCAGATCGCGGCGGGCGAAGTCGTCGAGCGGCCCGCGAGTGCGGCGAAAGAGCTCATCGAGAACTCACTTGATGCCGATGCCGGGCGGATTGATGTACGCATCGAGGGCGGAGGGCGGGAACGGCTTCAAGTTGTCGATGATGGCGTCGGCATTGCTCCCGCCGACCTCCCTCTAGCCCTGGCTCCGCACGCCACCAGCAAGATCGAGCGCTTCGAAGACCTCAACCAGTTGGCATCATTCGGGTTCCGAGGCGAGGCGATCAGCGCGATTGCGTCGGTTGCTCATGTCACCATCGCCTCCCGTCAGCGGGCATCGTCGGAGGCGTGGAGGATCGAGTCCCGCTTCGGCGAAGTCGGCGAGGCGCGTCCTACGGGTGCCCCGGAGGGAACCGCCGTCGAAGTCTGCGGCCTCTTCAACAATGTTCCCGCTCGACGCAAGTTCCTCCGCAGCGACTCCGCGGAAGCCGCACGAATCACGGAGGTCGTGCTCAATGCCGCGCTCGCCCACCCGCGCGTGGCGTTCCGCCTCGAGAGCGCGGGTCGGAAGGTCATTGACCTCGCGCCAAGCCCCGGGCGCGCGCAGCGTGCCGCAGAAGTGTTTGGCGAGTCGCTGGGAGAGCGACCGATCCTTCTCGAGCGCAGTGCCGAGTTTGAAGAGGGACACCACGCCAGCGTCGGCGGTCTGATCTGTCGACCCAGCTCGATGCGCGCCGTCAGCAGACTTCAAAGGATCTTTGTGAACGGAAGGCCGATCGTCGATCGCTCCCTGATTCACGCCGTGCGCGAGGCGTACCGCGGCCTAGCGGAGCCATCGATGCAGCCGGTGTTCATTCTGTTCCTCGATGTAGATCCCGGTTGCGTCGATGTGAATGTCCACCCGCAGAAGTCGGAGGTCCGGTGGCGGCAGCCCTCGGCCATGCACCGGATCGTTCACCGCACAGTGCTTGAGGCGCTGCGCGCCGAGGATCTCGCCGTATCTGGTGTGTCGTTGCTTGGCGCGCCGCCTGCCTCTGATGGGCAATCCGGGGGAGCATGGCGCGGAAACATCGTTGCTCGGGGCACAGAGTTCCAGCGCGACCCTGCCCCGTCAGCGGCGCACGCGTGGGTTCACGGGCTCGTCGGCGAGGCCCCACCTCTGATGCCAACCCCATCTGCCGGAGGGAGATTTCTTCAGATCGACGACACCTGGATCATCTTTTCCGAGGGGGGGGATCTCGTCATCGTCGATCAGCATGCGCTCCACGAACGGATCATGTTCGAGGAGATACGCGCGCGAGTGACCTCGGGGGATCTCCTCTCGCAACAGCTCCTTGTTCCAGCAACCTGCGAGGTGCCACCGGAGGCTCTCGCGCGGCTCGACGATCTGCGTGTGCTCTTCGCCCGGCTCGGGATCGAGCTCGCGGCCTCGGGGCCGCGCTCGCTGTCGATCCACGCGTTCCCCGGATTCCTGGCGGCACGCAGGGTCGACCCGGCAGCATTTGTGGCCAAAGTGCTGGCGAGCGACGAACTGCTCCAGACCGCACTGACCGCATCCGACGCCGAGTCGAAAGAGTCCGCGCTCGCCGAGGTTCTCGACATGATGGCCTGCAAGGCGGCGGTCAAGGGAGGCGATCGACTCTCCCCGGAAGAGATCGCGCAACTCCTCGAGGCGCGGAACTCGACGGCACGATCGACGAACTGCCCTCACGGACGCCCTACGAGTGTCCGCATCCCGATCGCGGACATCGAGCGACGATTCGGTCGTCGCTGAGGTGGCCCGTGCAAGAGTCCGCTACCGAGGGTCGTACGCGGTGTCGTCTTCGCTGAGAAATCCCTGATCCGGCCATCCCATGGGCGAGGCCAGCAACGCGCTCTGGGCAAGCATCCCTCGGCATGGCTGAGAAACCCCGCTTACATGCCCATCAAGCCACGCGACATTCGTGCATCCACAATGACGGAACGCCTGTCCACCGGCGTAGGTGAGTGAGAGGTTCATTTCCACCGTCGATGACGGGCTGCGCATGAACTTGTTCGCTCCTCCGATCCACCCGCCATCTCCAAAGAGTGCGGTCTGCGAAGGCCGCCGGTGTTGCGCCGCAGAAAGTCCGCGGCGCGCTCTGTCCCAACCATCCACGATCCGCCCATCGCCATCTACCGTCGGAAATGATCCTTCTGCGCCGATGAAACTCGTGTTGTAATTGAATCCAGTGAATGGGTCTTGGCCGAATGTGCTCGGCCCCACGAAGGAAGGGCACTGCTGCACTCGGTCGGGATTGTCGGTGAACGACCAGAGAGGACCCGGGCGAATCGAACCGTCGGGGGAGTGCGCAAAGTCCCACGCCACCGTGCGCACTCCACCCGACATTGCCTGGTAGAGGATCGCCGGAGGGAACACTTCTCGAAAGGTCGTGGCGTAGGTCTGCGCGGCAACGGCGAGTTGTTTCAATCGACCGGCGCACTCGCTGGCGCGTGCGCCTTCTCGGGCGGCGCCAACCCCCGGGACGAGCAGCGACAGCAGGAGCGCCACGAGTCCAATGACGACCAACAGTTCGATGAGCGACACACCGCGACGGTGGTTCATGGACTCCACGCCGCAAGGACGGCGGTCAGGTCACTCGCATCGACAAGGCCGCTGCCATCCACATCCGAGGCCGCATCGGCAGTGCCGAACGCGGAGAGGAGTTGCCCGAGGTCAAAGCCATCAACTGCCCCGTCGCGGTTGATGTCCGCGCCCGAGGACGCGCTCAACACACGCGCCACCGCGTCCACCTCGACATTCGTCGCGGAGTCGCCAGGGACAGTGATTCGGATAGCGATCGCATGGGCGAGCCCGACCGCTGCCAGATCGAACCCCGAGCCGCCGGCACTTCCGCCATACGCGGTCACGAGTTGCTGGTAGGTGGCATCGATCAGGGAATCGGGAGTGATGGCAGGATCGACCGGGCGATGCGGATTCGCAGCCATCACTCCGGCCGCGGCGTCGTATGGGCCCGCATCAACAAAGGCCATCGTCGGAAGGAATCCGTCTGGCTCCCCTTGCGGGAATGCGATCCAGTTGACCCCATCCGCGGTTGCCTCGACGACGCCGCCATCGCTGACGATGGGCCCCGCAACTCCGGTGGGGTATCCGAGGTCCACAAAGAACGAATTGCCGAACACGATGAAGTCGATGCCGAACGGATTTGCGGGCGCGTCCACAAGCGGAGGATCAAAGGCCAGCGTTAGCGATCCGCCGACGCCGATGGAGACGATCTCGTCAGGGAGGTACGCCGGATTGAATGGGCTCACGACCCCGGGCGCGAACGGATAGCCGGTGACGCGCTCCGGTGCTCCGAGCGCAGTCGCCGGATCGGTGTACCCAGGAACCGGTCCAGTGCCGGGGATGTACGAGATGACTTGATGTGCGAAGTCGCTGCCGAACGCCGCGGTGGTGGCCACTACGACGGCGGACGCATTGACGCACACTTGTGCGACACGGTGGAACATGGATGGACTATGGGGGAAGAGGTCTCGCGCCGCTGGCCCTTCGAGCGGGGAAATCCCGCTCGCCGCGAGGGGGCGGCGCATCGTGAAGGCAGGTCTTCCGACTTCGGGCACCTGGACCTGCCTTCCCAGGCCGCGAAAGCGGAACCCAGTGGCTAATCGTGTCCAGGGGAGGGGAACGGTTGTTCCCCGCCCGTTACGGCGGCGCGTCCACGGCGGATTTTCACCGCCTTCCCTCGCGCTCAAGGCGGTGCAACCGCCCCGAACGCGCCCCGCCACACGAATGGCGGGGGGCAATCACGCCCATGACTCTACCACCACCCATGTCGCTCCATCAATTGCAATCATGGCGCGAGTGCGATACTTTTCCCCGTCTATCCACCGCCCGTGCCAAGGGCGCAGACTTCGATCAAATAGGAGCAGCTTCAAGTGTCCGACTACCCGCCTTGCGCCATCGCATTCGCCGCAACCTGCATCATCGCCACCTCATCCATGGCGTTCGTGGCGCGGGCAGTACCCGAGTGCGGGTCAGTGGCAGCCATTGCGATGATCGCAACAGACGATCCCAAGCAGCCCGCCCCCGCGGAGGAACCCACGGACGAGACCGCCGCGTCACAGGAGACTCCGGGGACGGAAGAGCTTTCGGTGCCGGAGCCCCCGCCAGCGACCGTTCCGCCCGCTGGGATCCAGCCCGCGACTGCGGATCAGACCCGTCAGTTTGACACAGTGCTTCACTACATACTCATCGCCAAGCCTGAACTCGTGCACAGTTCAATCCAGGTGCTCTTTGACTCGGGGATCACCGACGAGCAACTCGCCCAACTGGTTGACGAGCGCGGCCTTCAGGAGCGCCTCGACCGCGCCCTTTCGCGCGGACGGTCAATGGACGGCGCGGCGCCGCTGGTAGCAGAGTTCGAGTCACGCATCCTCGCCGGGACCCGAGCCACCAGCCGCAATGCCATCCGCATCGAAGCAGCCGTGAGGGATCTTGGCGGTTCGATGCGACAGCAGATGGTCGCCCGCGGACGACTGTTGACAGCGGGTGAGTACGCCGTGCCCGCTCTCGTGAGGGCGCTTGCCGACCAAGCGAACCCGAAGCTCGCGGCGGCAGCTCGCGCGACACTCGTCGATATCAAGCGGCTCGCGGTGGCTCCCCTGTGTGCCGGCTTGGAAGGAAGCGCGGCCTCGACCCAGCGCGCGATGTGTGAGATTCTCGGCGAGATCGGCTACCCGACGGCCGAGCCGTACCTCTTCGCGCTGGCCAGTCAGGCAGGAACTCCCGAAGATGTGCGACAGGCGGCCCTGCGCGCCTACGCACGGCTCGGTGGAACTTCCGAGAGTGCGTCTAGCCAGTTTGCCGCACTCGCTCGGCGGTACTTCGACCAGACCCCCGCACTGATTCCCTATCCATCCGACGCCACCAATCCAGTGTGGGAGGACTCCGCCGCCTACGGCCTCGTCGGCACGGAAATCCCAACGCCGGTCTTCTGCGAGACGATGGCGGTGATCGCCGCGCGTCGCGCACTCGAGCTCGATCCGAGTTCGCACGCGGCACTCTCGGTGTTCGTGGCCGCGGATCTCAGGCGCGGTGTTCTTGCCGCTCTCATGGGACACGGGGAGCCATCAGCCAACGCCCAAGAGGGTGAGGCGGAGCCGGTAGATGCGCACCCTTCCATCCTGTCCACGCGATACAGCGCGGAGTTCTTCGCGACCGCCGCTGGGGCGCGCGTCGCGCAGACAGCGCTAGGAATGGCGATCGACGCCAACGATCCGCTGCTGGCGCGGGCGGTCCTTGCGGTGCTTGCGAAGAATGGATCAGCCGCGGGTCTGGTCGATCCGTCCGGCGGTCGCTCGCCAGTAGTCGAGTGTCTCTCCTTTGCCGATCGGCGCGTGCGCTGTGAGGCGTCGCTCCTCCTCGCGCATGCACTGCCGCAGGTCGGGTTTGCCACTGACTCGCAAGTCATTCCGATCCTCGCCTCAATGGTCAAGTCTGGCGGTTCGATTGGGGCGGTGATCGCCTCGACCGAAGAGGATCGTCAGGGACTCGCCTCGCGCGTCAGTGCGCTCGGTATTGCGGCCGTCGTGACCGGCGGCACATTCAGCGAAGCTGAGGGCAAGGTCGCCCCTGGTCAGACGATTGACCTGATCATCATTCAGGGAGCGCGCGGTGCGGTCGACGATGCGGTGCGTTCGCTGCGGGTGTCGCGCGCCGCGGCGACCGCGCCGGTGGTCGTCGTCACGAGTGGAGGGGATGCCACAGGGCTCTCTTCCGACTACGAATCCGACTCCCGGGTGGCGATCTTCGTCGCCAGCGCCCCTGAAGAAGCCTTTGCCAGGGCAGTTGCCTCGGCGGTGGGGGCCGCGGGTGGGCTCGCGATCAGTGAGGCGGAGGGGGTCACCTATTCGACCGCAGCACTCGACGCACTTCGGCTAGTCGCGCAGACGGGAAGCCCGGTCTTTGATGTCCGCGATGCGGAGTCAACCCTCGTGGCCGCGCTCAATCAGGGCGAAAGCGCGCAGCGGCTGGCGGTTTCCGGTGTGCTCGCATTGATTCCGACCGAGGACGCGCAGCGAGCACTCATGGATGCCGCGCTCTCTGCGTCGGGTGACGAGCAGGTCGCGCTGTTTGGTGAGGTTGCAACCAGCGCTCGCAAGTTCGGCAACCTCCTTCTGCCGCGTCAGGTCGCGTCGCTGCGCGGGTTGATCCAGGGT
Organism: Phycisphaerales bacterium; assembly: GCA_009691915.1. Lineage (GTDB taxonomy): Bacteria > Planctomycetota > Phycisphaerae > Phycisphaerales > SM1A02 > F1-60-MAGs104. Next base: position 332,546 of record SIAD01000001.1, on the reverse strand, counting down.
TCAACTGGCACTTCGGCGGATGCCGCCGGAGCAGTCCACGGCGCCTTGGGGCTGTCCACCTCTGATGTGGTCTCATTGATCATCGCGCCATCAAAGTGATTCGCGAGTCCGTCTGGGACTTTCTTCAACGCGCTACACTCCGCCGCGTCCACGGGTCAGTACCCGCCGACTACACGCCACCCTAGCTCAGCGGTAGAGCGATGCTTTCGTAAAGCATAGGTCGTGGGTTCAAATCCCATGGGTGGCTTTCCGCCACGACCAGTTCAGGCCCGGGCGTGTCCAAGCCCGCAGAGAATGACATCGAGTGCCTGGCAGACCGTGGCGACTTCACGAAGCTGCATCGAGGCAAACATGGGTAGAGACACCATTCGATCACCGATTGACTCGGCGGCGGGGAAATCCCCCTCTTTCGTGCCGAATGCGGCACGCACATGCGGCAGCAGATGCGCCGGGGGGTAGTGATTCGCGGCACCGATGTCGTGCCGATGCAATCCAGCGATGACCGCGTCTCGATCCTCGGGGCCGAATCGGTCGCTTAGTCGTACCCAGAAGAGGGGCCAGCAGATCCGTGCGTTCTCGGGGATGGTGGGCAGGATGAGCGACGGGTGACCCGCGAGGCGGCGGATGTACTCATTGGCGACCTCGTTGCGTGCGTCGCGGATCGAGTCGAGTCTCTTGAGTTGGCTCAACGCCAGTGCCGCAAGTGGCTCCGCCAGGCGCGCGTCGAGCCCGAATCCTGAGAACTCCATGAGCATGCCAAGGTCCATCGGTTGCCCAGCGAAACTCTGTCGGTCGACTCGCCCCTGCGTTCGCAAGGCACGGCACGCGGCCATGAGCCGATCGTCATTGGTGACGATCGCGCCTCCTTCGCCGCAGCCGATTGGACGGTTGGGTCCGAATCCAAACACGCTGAGTCGGCCGAACCGTCCGACATTGTCATCGCCAATTGTCGAGCCGAGACCCTCCGAGGCGTGCTCGATCATTGGGACTTCATACCGAGAACAGAGCGCGATGAGTTCCGGGAGTCCGGTCGGATTGCCGAGGATTGGCACGCCGATGATCGCGCGCGTCTGGGGAGTGATGCGCGCTTCCGCATCGACGATCCGCATGTTCAGGCTACGCGGGTCGCAATCGACAAAGATCGGAGTCGCGCCTACGGCGATCACGGCATTCACATTCGACGAATACGAGAGGGCAGGGACCAGGACCTCGCTGCGCGGGCCGATGCCGAGTGCGCGCAGGGCGATCTCCAACCCCGTTCCGGAACTGGTAACTCCGATCCCGTAGGTGCGATGGACAGTTGCGGCGAGCGTCGCCTCCAGTTCGCTGAGGGCCGTCCCCATCGACAGTGGTGTTCCTTGGAGAGTCCTGAGAACAGCCTGGCGGTCCTCCTCCGTGACATCGGGACGGCTCAGGGGAATGTCAAACTTCATTGGGGATTGACTCGCGCCAAGGCCTGATCGGCGCGGCCGCTGTGACGAGCAAAGAGCCACGCGGCCTGCACCAGCAGCGTCGGATCGAGATCACCTCCGCCCGCGCCGATGATCCCCAGCTCACGGAGTGTCTCGGGGTCGATCGTCGGTTCACCCCGTGCGATAGCCAGAATGGCGAGTGAATCCCCGCGCCGTGTAAACGACCCTCGCACCGAGCGCGCCACCTTCGCTGCCTCCGGGCTCGCCGCATCGCATAGTGCCAGCACCAGAATCTCCTGCACCTGTGGTTCGCGTGCCGCGCCCCGGATGAGCGACTCGACGATTGGTGGATCAGCGAGTGCCAGCCGCCGAGCGGCATCGACTACGACCGCGCCCAGAGCCAGCGAGTTGTCGGGTGCTGTCAGGAATCGGTCAAGCAGGTGTCGCCATACGCGCACTCCAAGCACGCTGGGAAGGGCCGCGGCGCGCTGCACAGCCCACTCCGCACTCTGACGATTTCCGCGGTCGATGACTACCATCAGTGCCGCGGCCAGAGCCTCCTGATCGCCCGACGCATTTGCCTCGATGGCATCGGCGATCGCCTCGACCAGCGGCTCTCCATTTCGGATCGCTGACGCGAGGCCGGGTTCGATTGGCTTGGTCTGGGACATCAGCTGCAGTCCGGCTCGCACCAGTGCCGTCTGCGCCCGCTCACTCTGGGCGAGGCGCTTCCACGCCTCCTGGCCGGCCGCAGGGGCGAGTGCCAGCGCGGATCCGTTGGCCATCATGCGAGTTGCCGTGGTGTACGCGTCGTCAGCGACCAGTCGCAACATCGGCACGACGGCCTCCTCGATCTCGTAGAGAAGGATCGCCTTTGCCATCTCCTGCAGGACGAGATTGCGCACTTCGGGGGTGCGCCTCGCGAGGCGGGCCTCGAACGCGTTCCATGACTCCTCGCCGTCGCCGGAGATGAGCAGCGCGCAGGCAAGTGCCGCAATCTCGTCTGATGGGTCAGAGGCGGTCACCTTCAGCACGGCCTCGTCGACCTTCTCCCCCTGACGGTGCAGCTCGGCGTTGAGAACGACCAGGTCGAGCGCTGGCCAGTCGGGCAATCGAAGCAGTTGACGGATTGACGCGGGAGACAGGAGCCGGAATCCGACGGCGTTGCGGATCGCAGTCGACCGATCCTCAGCCGACGCCAGCCGTTCCACAAGGTGCGGGTCGATGTCTCTGGTCTTCGAAAGTTCCGCAAGACCAAGGATGCCGTCGACGCGCGAACTCCAGTTTGTCGACCGAGTCAACTCCTCGAAGAATGGTTGGAGGGCGGGATCTCTAAGAGCCCGCAGCGACACGATGAGCGCATGGTGCTCGCGCGTGTCAGTTGGAATCACGCAGCGTTGCAGCGTGGACACGGCCCCGTCGAAGTGGTCGGTTCTCGTCGACTGGGCCTGCGAACTGTTCAGGACGACGGCGATGGCCGCCGTGGCCACCAAGGCTGCGCGGAAACCAGCTCGCCACAGGGGTCGTCGTGTGATCGAACGCGGCGCGTGGGGCACACTCCGAAGTGTAACGGGGACGCGGGAGCGGGCGTCACGCGCGCGCTCGAAGGATCTCGCGGCGCACGCGCTCCACAAGGTCCGGCGCGCCGACAATCTCATCCCTCGTCGCGCACGGTTCATCGTGGTCGATCATCGTCCGGAACCTGGCGGCCGCAGCGTGGACCGTCGAGTGCGTAGAACGACCCAGCGCCGCAGCGATCTCCGGGAAGGAGTGCGTGGTCATCTCGCGCGCGAGATGCGCGGCAAGTCCCCGGGCCGTGACCACGCGCCGATGCCTGCCCGGCCCCACCAGATCCTCTCGCTCGACCCCGGTTGTTGCGCAGACGGCATCCATTATCTCTCCCACCCGGACAGGCCGTCCGGTGGGGCCGATCGCCCGACGCCCGAGGGAGCGCTCGACGACAAGACGACTGCCCGGGCCACTCCCTGGTTCCAGGGCGCTCAGTGCCGCGACGGTCATGATTGCTCCCTCGATCTCGCGGGCAGTTCCCCCCGCGCGATCGACGAGGAGATCGAGTGCATCGTCGCTGAGATCAAGGAGACGCCTCGCGGCAAAGGCGCAGGCAAGCGCCCGCCGCGTTACACGGTCTGGATCGGCGACATGGACAACCATTCCGGCCAGAAACCGGCTCACCAGTGGGGCACTCAGCTTGGCGATCTCACGGGGATGGGCGTCGGATGCGAGGACCACCCGCGATCCGCAATACCCTATGGCATCGATGGTGTGCAGGAACTCCGATTGCGTCGCAGTCTTCTTGGCGAAGAAGTGGACATCGTCGATGACGAGGAGTTCGACGCGCCGCATCCGTTTGCGATAGCTGTCGATGGTGCCTTCTCGGACTGCGGCGATGTACTCGTTGGTGAACTGTTCAGCGGTCGAGTAGCGCACTCTCGCGCCCGGCCGCCTCTCGCGGATCCTCCGACAGAGCGCCTGAAGGAGATGGGTCTTGCCGACCCCGCAGGATCCATGAAGGAACAGGAGCTTTGTCGACAGACTGTCTGATTCGGCCATCTGGCGTGCGCTCTCAAATGCCAGACGGTTCGAGTCTCCGACGATGAAGTCCGCGAAGGAACGCCATGGTCCGTCGATGTGGTCGTGTGCCCTCGCTCCAGTTCTCTCCATACGGGCGCGGAGTGCCGGTGTGGGGGTCTCGCGGGCGCCAGGGTGTGGTTGGGTCGCTGGCTCGGTCGGGATCGGAACAGTCACCGCAACGATTTCTACTGTGCACTCCTCGCCGAACACGCTCTTCGCGGTTGCAGCGAGTTGCTCCGAGTAGTGTTGCGCAATCCACTGGCCGGCAAACACGCTCGGCGGCTCCACGCGCACAGCGCCCTCGGAGTAGCTGAAACGCGTCTCTGAGCCGAACCACATCTGGTACTTGCGTGGTCCGATCGTGCTGCTCAGCCCCACGGCGAAGGCCCTGAGGGGTGTTGTTCTCTGAACCGTCTGTGCTGCATGATCTTGTGTCGCGGTCGGCATCGAGGGCCCTTCCAAGGCGACCGCCCGCGCCCGTTGTCGGAGCGTTCGATCCCACAGAGAATCATCATCTGGTGGCGAGTCCCTTCACGATCGGGGTCTCCCGCGCAGCAGTATGCCGAGGGACGGGTGGACTCCGTATCGCGACGCGTCCATGCCGCGCGACATGCGGAAAGGTACGTGGTCAACAGCCCCTTTTTCTGACGCGCACGCGGCGTTCACACTTCCTCACCGTATGCGCCTGATTCAGCGGCAGTTGGCGACGAAGAAAAATTTCACGCAGAAGTCGGTGCACCGCGATTCGCACCGAGTGGATAACCCGTGGGAATCGCTTCCGCCACTATGCAACCTGCGGGGGCGACCATCGCGGTACGCCGGAGCCGCACACAAAACGCGCGTGACTGGTACAGCCGGATGGCGGGCGCGTTGCCTTCGTCGCAGGCCAGCGTCACAGGCGAGCCATCCGCCAGAGCAAGCGTGGAATCAAGCAGATGACCCGCGAGCCCCCGACCGCGAGCGCGCCGTGCAAGCCCGAAGTACACGATCTCAAGGCGCTGACTCGATGGGATCTCGCTCATCAAGGAGATACCCGATGGAACTCCATCGATCTCAAGGATGAGCCAGCGTTGAGGATCGAGTTTGCCAGTCTGCATGTGGCCATCGAGGATGTCCGAGGTCGGCCGCATCGACGATAGCCCCGGACAGTCGAGCGAGTCGATGTAGGTCTCTTCGAGCAGGCCTTCGAGCAATGTTCGCTCCGAGGGTGACCACGGGCGAATGGTCACTCGTGGGTCACGAGCCCGCGGAGTGCGCGCGCAGGCCTGCGGGTGCTGCAATTCGAGGTAGGCCAGCGTTCCGATCGTGCGCATGCCGCCCTTCTCAAACATCGCACGCTCCCGCGTACGCATGGGTTCGACGAGTGCCTGCACGACCCAGGCACCCATTTCGCTCGCTCGCGCGAGTCCATGGGCCACGAGCGCCGCGCCGTGCGAAAAGTCGTCCTCCGTGCGCGGGCTCGTTACCAGGAGCATCGCTGTTCTTCCCGGATAGCGGCTCAGGATCGCGGCGTTGGCAAAGGCACCACCCATCGGGTCCATGGCGAACAGCAGGTGGTGGCAATCACTTCGACCAAGCCGCGCGAATCGCCGGGCCCGCTCGGACGATCCCCCGAACACCGCCGCCAGCGCCGACGCCGCATCACCCGGCGACGGTTCAATGATGGATGGCGGCATGGAGCCAGCGGTCGTCACGGTATTCGAGCGTAGCACCCGTACCCATCGGTACACTCGTCTAATGGTCTCCCGCGCCAGCCTTACTCTTGTCGCATCGGTCGCTATCGCGCTTTTGACCTCTGGTTCCCTGGCGCAGAACTCCGGCGATCAGACTCCACCATCGAAGGAGCCCAAGCCGCATGAGCCGCTGCCCACCGATCCGGCTCAGACTGTCTCCGCCGAACCGGCGGCGGGGCAGTGGCAACTCGAATTCAAACTAGGCGAGTTGCGGCTCTTCAAGGATCCTGAGTCGGGCGTCGCCTACTGGTATCTGACCTACAAGGTGGTCAATCGGACTGGTCAGGATCGATGGTGGGGGCCGAAGTTCGAGATGCTCGATGATGGAGGGCGACTGTTGCGATCGGGTCGCAGTGTCCCGGTCATCATCAGCAAGCGTGTGGAAGCACTCCTTGGCAATCGGCTGGTCGAAGATCAGTACCAGATTCTCGGCGAGATCCATCAGGGAGAGGCCAACGCCAAGGAGGGGGTCGTGGTGTGGCCGGCGGAACCGGCAACCGCGACTGAGTTGCATGTGTTCGTGCGAGGGATCTCCAGCGAAATGAAGGCCGTGACCGACCCCAAGTCGGGTGAGACGCAGAACCTTCACAAGAGCCTCAAGTGTGACTTTCGTGTCGCAGGAGACCCCAAGGCGCGTGGTGCCGAGCCTGTCCCGTGCGAGTTGCAGCAGTGGATCATGCGGTAGGAAAGGCACGGCACCCCGACCACTTGTCAGTGCGCGAGTGACACGGTATCCTCCGGTGCTCGACGGAACCTCACTCGGAGCACCTCGCCATGGCGCACAAAAAAGGACAAGGCTCTACCCAGAACGGACGCGACTCGAACGCGCAGTATCGAGGGATCAAGATCTTCGGCGGTCAGGCGACCCAGGCGGGTGCGGTGATTGTCAGCCAGTGCGGCACCAAGTGGCGGCCAGGGTACCTCGTGCATCAGGGGCGGGACTACACGCTGACAGCATTGGCTGACGGCACGGTTCGATTCCGAGGCCGCTGCGTCGACATCATCCCAGCCGATCCCTCGACGCCGCGCCTGGCGATTGACCGCTGAGGCGCCAGGTCGGACGCTTCCGCCGATGACCGCCCGTCGCGGCTACATGTGTTCGCCCCGCCTGCGCACCGCGTGATGCCATGTTCGTCGACACTGCATCGATCACAGTCCGCTCGGGCAAGGGGGGCGATGGCTGCTGCCACTTCCTCCGCGTCAAGGGAAACGCCAAGGGTGGTCCCGATGGAGGAGACGGCGGCAAAGGAGGCGATGTCATCGCCGTTACTGACACCCATCTCGACACCCTCGTTCAGTTTGGGTTCCGACCTCAGTGGTTTGCGGTCGATGGCGAACCGGGGCTGAAGAAGAAGAAGGCAGGCAAGGCCTCGGCGGATCTCATTATCTCCTTTCCCGTGGGATCCCAGATCTTCGATGCTGAGTCCGGCGAGCTCGTCGCGGACATCGCCGCGCCCGGGCAGCGCATTGTGCTGGCGCGTGGCGGTGAAGGGGGAATAGGCAATGATCGATTCAAGTCCGCGACGCACCAGACTCCGACGGAGACCACCAAGGGGGGTGAGGCTGTCGAGCGATCGCTGCGGGTTGAACTTCGTCTGATCGCGGATGTGGGTCTCGTCGGTCTTCCCAACGCCGGTAAGTCGACTTGGCTCAGAGCCTCGACCCGTGCCAACCCCAAGGTCGCGGACTATCCGTTCACCACGCTCTCTCCCCAATTGGGGATCGCGGAGCTAAGCGACGATCGCAGGCTGGTGGAGGCGGATCTTCCCGGGCTCATCGAAGGGGCATCGCAGGGGGTCGGCCTCGGCCACGACTTCCTCCGGCACATTGAGCGCACCCGCGTGATCCTCCATGTGGTCAGCATCGCCCCCGAAGATGGATCCGATCCGGTGGCCAACTATCGTGTGATCCGACGCGAACTCGCCGAGTTTAGCGAAGAGCTCGCACGGAAGCCTGAGATCGTCGTACTGAACAAGCTCGACCTTGTCCCCGAGGCCGACCGTGCCGCGGCGATCGAGGCGTTGACTCTTCGTTTTGTGCGCGAACGGGGCGTCACTCCGTTGTCGGCAAGCGCGGCGACGGGGGTCGGTGTCCGCAGTGCGATCGAAGCGGCGTGGGCACTCGCCCATCGCGGCGAGAGCGCAGTCGGGTTCACTCCTCGTCAAACTTCCGCATGACTAGGTGAAGGAGGCGCTCAAGCGCCGCGTTTTCGTCGCTCCCCTCGCACTCGATCTCGATGACTGTGCCTTCCGTCGCCGCCAGCAGGAGCATCTGCATGATGCTCTTGCCATCGATCCACTCATCGTTGTCCGCGCGTCGCACCCGGACTGTCGCCGCCTCAGCGTTGGCCAACTGCACAAAGCTCATGGCGGGACGCGCGTGCAGTCCAAGCCGATTGAGGATCATGGCGCGAGCGCGAACCAACGGTGGATCTCAGCGCGCCTGGCGCGATCCGTCCACTTCATCGAAGAGGCCGGTGATGTCTTCGACGCACTTGGCTTGGCGCATGAACCGCCGGAATGGCTCCTGGCTGAGCGCGCCGAAGATCGACTCCATGGCTGTGAGATGCGCCTCCGGGTCCGAGAGCGGGCTGAGAAGGAACACGACCGAGTAGACCGGCTGTCGATCGAGCGAATTGAACTCGACTCCGGCGGCGCACACCCCGACCGCCGCGTGAGGTCGCTTCACGAGGGCGGTCTTGGCGTGAGGAACTGCGACCCCGTGTCCGAATCCCGTTGACCCCTTGCGCTCGCGCGCCAGCGTGTCCCTTATGACTGTCGCGCGATCAGTGGCAGCCAGAATCCCCGACGCAATCAGCCCGTCGACCAGTTCGCCGATGACCGCGTCCCGTTTAGTGGACTTGAGCGACGGAAAGACAGCGGAAGCGACCACGATGTCTCGTAGGTTCATCGGACGATCAATGGTAACGACGGGGTGAACCCCCGTCCATCATCGATGGTGATGCCGGACTCGGTCCTTGTAATGCGACAGTTGCCGCGCCCCGCGATCGACCGCGAGATCGACGCACGCGTAAAGATTCCGGTGCTCAAAATTGCAGATGAAGTCCGCGTGCCGCTCGACATCCGAGCGGATCTCCACGTGGTACCCCATCGGGATCCTCTCGACAGTGACCGCGAGCTGCTGAAGTCCTCGAAAAAAACGCGGGAGCTTTCCGACTTTCGAGGTGATGTACTTCGTGATCGCCTCTGTCAGTTCCATGTGCTTCGCGCTGATGGTGATGAGCATGAATGAATCCTCCAGGGCCGACGCTCGTCGGGTTCAGCATCGGCAAACACTGCCGCAGGGATTCGTTCAGCGCGCGCGACAATCGTTGCGCACGACGACGAGATCATGCAGAACCGTCCGAAGGCATCGCCATCTTCTCGTCGGCACTTGAGGCGTCTCGCCGTGACTCGACGCTTGAGATGTGTTCAAGAGGGTGACGCATGTCCCGATGCCAGCCTTACCTGAATAGTGCCATAGATTTGGCCTCGGCGAAAGCGGACCGCCAAACTTTCTCCCGCATTTCTTCGTGCCGAGGCCACGAGAAAATCGCCGGCGCTTCGAATTTCGGTTGCGTCAATCTGGACGATCACATCGCCCTCCCGAAGTCCGGCGCGCTGGGCGGGGCCTCCAGCCTGCACGCTGTCGATGTGGACTCCGTCTGCAACCCCGGAGACCGAGATTCCCATGACGCCGTCCCCATCGGCGAGGGTGGCGTCGATTTTTCCACGATCCATGACCCAGGCCCGCCACTGCTCCTCGATTCGCCCAATCGGTGCGGAAAACACCTGTTCGAGTGCCCGGCGTCCCGTCGGATCGGTCCCAAAGCCCTTGGTGAGAGCCCGGTACCACTCCTGGAGTTTCCCCATCTCAGCCGCATACAGGAGCATCGATCGGGCCTGCGCATAGTGATCAACCGCCGCGGTCATGAATGCCGCGTCGTCAAGCGCGACGAACTCGGTCCAGGGCAGGTCCTTGCGCTTTCGAACCAACTCATAGGCCTCGTTGGTGCGCAGGTTCGGCTTCAGGACGACTTCGTTGTTTGGACCCCTCTCCCAGTCCTCGAAGAGGGTTGCGAGAGCCTCTTGGATCCAGAGGGGGTGGCGCTGGCCGAGCCGTTCCATGTGGCCATGATGGATCGCGTGGGTGTACTCATGCCGGAGAGTCGACCCAGTGTCGCGCACAACAAGCTGTCGGAGGCGGTGTTCATAGAGGCCGGCCTGTTGGGGATCCTTGAAGTACGCCTGCGCGTCAGTGGGGGTCGCGATGACTAACAGAACCGCCTGTTCCGGTGTGCGCTCAAGCAGGGTCTGGGTGAGGGCATCGGCGAGTTTTGCGAGCATTGCCAAGGTTCGGTCGAGCCCCTCACGATCGATCGACGATGCGACGAGGAGATTGAGTCTCGCCGCAGGCTCGATCCTGTAGCGACCGCCCCCGAACCGATCGAGCCACGCCGAGAGCGATGTCCTCGCCGTGGCGCTGGGACCGAGCTCGCACTCCTCGCGGGTGCTTCCAGGTACTCGCGCTGGATCGGGTGCCGGGCCGGTCGCCCGCAGGTCCAGCCGGATCTTGACAACCTGCTCCCATGACTCGTGCCCGCGGGCACTGGCGAGGTCGGGGTGCTCATCGAGTGCCTTGTCGTCCATCCAGCCGGCGCGCAGTGCCTCGATCGCGTACGAGGCGCTGCGCCGAGGATCACCCATGCGCGCAGACACTCGCGATGCGTCAAAGAGAATCTGGGGGTCGGCGGGGTTGGTCTTGAGGAATTCTTCGAGCACCGCCGCAGCTTCGGGGGCGCGGTCGGAGGCGAGGAGCCGCGCGACGGTTCGCTCAATCTCGGCCCGCGACTGGGATTGTTCTGCCGCCTGGGCCGCTCCACCTAGAGACACGACCACCATCGCCCAGCGGACGAAGCCAAGTGCCGACTCATGGGTGCCCATTGGCTTATAAGCGTAGTCCGGCACTGCGGCCCGGCCCTCGGGAGCGTCACGGATTGTCCCTCTGCCGATTCGTCAAAGGGGAGAGTCGTGCGACCGCCGACCAGCCACCCACATGCGAATCGCCTCGGGATAGGCGATGCGCTCCATTCCCCGCACCCGCGCGGAGAGTGTCGCGACTGTGTCTGTCGGATCGACGGAAACTTCCCGCATTAGAACTGTCTCGCCGTGGTCGTACTCATCGTCGACGAAGTGGACAGTGCATCCCGATCGCGATGCGCCTGACGCCAAGACCTCCTCATGCACTCGATCGCCGTGCATTCCCTTGCCTCCAAACGAAGGCAGGAGCGCGGGATGAATATTGAGCACCCGTCCTCGCCATGGCCCGACTCGAAAGTGGCGTAGGTACCCAGCCAGAAGCACGAGATCGATCGCCCGTTGACCGAGGAGTTCATCAACACGATCGCTCGTCGCCGCGCATGGTGGTCCTTCGACAACGACAACCTCACATCCTGCCTCTCGGCATCGTTCGACGGCGGGGATGTCTGTTCGATGGGCGATCACGAGGGAAACTGATACGCCCAGCACTCCCGCGCGATCCTGTTCGATCAGGTTGAGTGCGGTCGTGCCGCCGCCGGAGACGAGCGCGGCGGCGCGCGGACGCGCAGCGGTGCTCACAACGACCGGCCCTCCTCCGGGGAGAGAGTCGCCGGGGTTGAGAATGGGATCGGCTTGCGGAGGCTGTCGAGCGCCACCATCTTGACGAGTGCGTGCGTCACTCGGACTTCCTTGCCGGTCGAGTATCTCTCGGCGAATACCGTCACGCGGATGGATGCGGACGATCGACCAGTGATTTCCGTCGCGGTGCGGAGCGTCACCAGTTCGCCGACATAGACCGGGGCGACGAACTCGATGCGCTCAACCATCACGGTGACCCAGCAGTGAAGGCCCAGCGAGCGCGCATGAACATACGCCGCCTGGTCGATGTAGCTCATGATGACCCCGCCGAAGACCGTCCCGCTATGGTTCGTGTCGCGCGGCATGGTCATCACGCGAAGGGCGATCGTTCCGTCGGCGTGAACCATCATCGCGATTCTAGTCGCTCCTTGCGTCGGCCCTTCGTACCTGCCGTTGCGGTAGTCGTGCCCAGCGCGCTCGTCGCACCGAGGAGCCGCTTGAGATACTGCCCGGTGCTGCTGGCCGGGTCGGCGGCAAGGGCCTCGGGTGTTCCGCGCGCGATGATCTGGCCTCCGCGGTCGCCACCTTCGGGGCCGAGATCGATGATCCAGTCCGCGCACTTGATGACATCAAGATTGTGTTCGATGACGACAAGGGTGTTGCCGGCCGCTGTGAGTCGCTGGAGAACCGCCAACAGCCGGTGTACATCCGCGAAATGAAGCCCGGTCGTGGGCTCATCAAGGATGTAAAGCGTTGTGCCCTGAGAAGTCACGCCAAGCTCCGTCGCCAGCTTGATCCGCTGAGCTTCGCCACCGGACAGAGTGGTCGATGCCTGTCCAAGTTGGATGTATCCGAGCCCCACATCGCGCAAGCACACCAGCATGCGGGCGATCCTGCGGTGGGCCTCAAAGAACTCAGCCGCCTCGTCGACGGTCATGTCGAGAACCGCCGCGATGCTCCGGTCGCGATAGCGGACCTCCAAGGTCTCGCGGTTGTAGCGCGCGCCCGCACACTCCTCGCACTCGACGAAGACATCCGCGAGAAAGTGCATTTCGACTCTCGTGACTCCCTGTCCCTGACAGGTTTCGCATCGCCCGCCCTTGACATTGAACGAGAAGCGACCGGGCTCGTATCCGCGGATCTTCGCCTCGGGGACTTTCGTGAAGACCTTGCGGATCTCGTCGAAGATTCCGGTGTAGGTCGCCGGATTTGACCGAGGCGTTCTGCCGATGGGTGACTGATCGACTTCGACGACGCGTTCGAAGGAGTCCAGTCCATCGATGCTGGTGTGCGCCCCCGGGGCTGTGCGCGAAGTCGCGACCCGGCGCAGGGCCGCACGCAACAGGATGTCGCTGACGAGCGTGCTCTTGCCGCTCCCGGAGACCCCGGTGACACAGATGAACCCACCTATGGGGAAGGCAACATCGATCCCCTTGAGATTGTTCTGCGACGCACCGCGAACAACGATCGCGTTCGTCTCCGACACCTCGCGCCGCCGAAGCGGTAGTTCGATTCGGAGCGCGCCCGTCAGATACTGGCCGGTGATGCTCGCGGGTTCGGCGCAGACATCCTCGAGCGACCCCTGGGCAACGATCATTCCTCCGTGGCATCCCGGGCCGGGTCCGACATCGATCAAATGGTCGGCGGCGCGGATCGTGTCTTCGTCATGCTCGACCACCAGCACGGTGTTGCCGATTGAGGTGAGCCGTCGCAGCGTCCCGATGAGCCGTTCGTTGTCGCGTTGGTGAAGTCCGATCGTCGGTTCGTCGAGGACATAGCACACTCCGACGAGGCCCGACCCGACCTGCGTGGCCAGCCGAATGCGCTGTGCCTCGCCTCCGGAGAGGGTCGATGCGCCTCGGTCGAGCGTGAGGTATCCGAGCCCGACCGATGCCAGGAACCCGAGGCGCGCGCGCACTTCCTTTAGGATCGGCTCGGCGACCATCGACTGCGCTGGAGAGAAGGCGAGCGTCTCGACCAACGCCTGCGCGCGTTCGATGGAGAGTGCAGTGAACTGGTTGATTCCGAGCGACTCCTTCCCAGCGTGCAGTACGACCGCGAGCGCCTCGGGTCGAAGCCGTTGTCCTTGGCAAGCTCGGCAGGGGGCACTGGTGGTGTAGGCGCCTAGACGCTCCCGCACAAACTCACTCTCGGTTTCGCGGTAACGCCGACGCAGTCTCGGCAGCACACCATCAAAGGAGTACCCGAGACGCGCGGTGTCCTCCTTGCTGGTGCCGTGCATCAGCATCCGAGCGGTGTCTTTGGGGAGCGCGTTGAATGGTGTCTCGACATCGGTCCCGGTCTTCGCACAGAACTTTCGCAGGAGCCTCCCGTACCAGCGGAACAGTTGCTTGCCGCTGGTGCGCCAGGGCTCAATGGGTCCCTGGGCCATCGTCCGCGAAGGGTCGGGAACGACCAGTGCGCCGTCAAACTCCTCGACTGTCCCCAGCCCCGCGCACTCCGGGCACGCCCCGTGTGGCGAGTTGAATGAGAACAGTCGTGGTTCGATCTCAGCAAGAGAGCAGTGGGGGTGGTCGGGGCAGGCGAACCGCTCGCTGTACCGAGCCTCGTTCCATGCACTGCCCTCGCCTTCGATCAGGATCGTGACCGCCCCCGAACCAGTCTTCAATCCAGTCTCAATGCTCTCTGCCAGTCGTTGGCGGTGGTCATCGCTGGGCACGAGCCGATCAATGATCGCCTCGATGTCATGAGCCTCGTAGCGCGCCAGAGCGAGCGGATTCTCGCCGCCGCCCTTGAGCGCATCTCGAAGATCAACAATCTTGCCGTCGATCCGCGCGCGCACGAATCCTGCCTTCTGCAACTCTTCCGCGGCCTCCTTGTGATGCCCCTTTCGCCCGCGCACGACGCTGGCGGCGATCATCACTCGCTTTCCAGCCCATTGTTCGAGGATCGACGCGACTATCTGGGTCGCGCTAGTCGCCCTGATGGGCTTGCCGCACACGCGTCCCTTCTCATCGGTTTGCCAGCAGCGGGCATCGCCGCAGCGCGCGTAGAGGAGACGGAGGTAGTCGTAGATCTCAGTTGTCGTGGCGACGGTCGATCGCGGGGAGTGGCCGCCAGACCGCTGCTCGATGGCAATCGTGGGGGGGAGTCCGTCCGCAGACTCAACATGCGGCTTGTGCATCTGGTCGAGGAACTGCCTCGCGTAGGAGGAGAGGCTTTCCATGTACTTGCGCTGCCCCTCGGCGAAGATCGTGTCGAATGCCAGCGAACTCTTTCCGCTCCCCGACACTCCGGTGATGACAACCATCCGATCACGGGGAATGTCGATGTCGATCCCCCGCAAGTTGTGTTCCCGCGCGCCGCGAATGCGGATTGCCGGAGGAATGGAAGTTGGTCGGCGTGGGGCCATGGGTGCTCGAATAATGCGCTGGGACGCTCGGATCGGGCTGGGAGCCTGCGACAGCAACCCAAGGTGGTCATCATAGATTCGGGAATTGTGCATCCCTGGGCTTGAACTGACCGAATTGAGGGGCACGAACGGAGTTCTCAGTGCCCCGAAGTCCTGCTGCAACAGTTGCTTTCGATACCCAGGCCCGGATCTTGGCATGCCCGCCGCACCCCCCCAAGCGCGTCGTCGTGCGGCCATCCATCCCCGCCCCGACTACATCGATTGTGGCAAACGCCGGCGGGGCAGATCACGATCTCGCCGAGCGGTCGAAACGGATCCGGCTGCGCGGGGTCGCCCACCGCTAGCGGCGGTTTTTCCACCGTCTACCAGACCTGCGCTTGGCAGACCCGGGAGGAGGATCCTTCGTCGCTGAGGGATCAGGCTCGCTGACCTCGACGCTCTCCCCAACCATGGCTCGAACGCGAAGTGCCTCGTCCCTCAAGTGGGCGGCTCGCTCAAACTGCAGGGCCTTGGCTGCCTCGGCCATCTCCGACTCCAGTTCCTCGAGCAGTTCGGCTCGGAGGATCTTGTGGGGCGCGGGTTTCCGCGGCGTCGGATCGCGCACCGAGGCAAGTTCTCCTTCAAGCGCGCGTCGCTGGCTCTTGACGACGGTCGTTGGGACGATCCCGTGGGCCAGATTGTGAGCGATCTGCTTTGTTCGTCGTCGTCCGATCTCGTCGATGGCCCGCTGCATCTCCGGGGTCATCCTGTCGGCATAGAGGATGCATCGGCTTTCTGAGTTGCGCGCTGCCCGTCCCATCGTCTGGATCAGACTGGCCTCGCTTCGGAGGAACCCCTGACGGTCGGCATCAAGGATGCAGACGAGCGCAACTTCCGGCAGATCGAGCCCCTCGCGCAGCAGGTTCACTCCCACCAGAACATCGAATGCCCCCTCCCGCAGATCGCGGAGAATCTCCAGCCTCTCGAGCGTCTCGATATCACTGTGCAAGTAACGCACTCGCACCCCCGCCTCGTCGAGGTAACGCGTGAGCTCTTCGCAGAGCCGCTTGGTGAGTGCGGTCACGAGCGTGCGCAGTCCGCGCTGGGCGACGATGCTGATCTCTCTGAGAATGTCGGGGACCTGTTCGCGCGCGCTCCGGACTTCGACTGGCGGGTCAAGAAGCCCGGTCGGACGAATGATCTGCTCCGCCACCAATCCACCGGAGCGCTCGAGTTCAAAGCGCGATGGCGTCGCGCTTACGAAGACGCACTGCGGGATCAGGCTCTCCCACTCAGAGAACATCAGGGGACGGTTGTCAAGCGCGCTCGGGAGACGGAAGCCGTGAGTCACCAGCGTCTCCTTGCGCGCTCGGTCTCCCGCGTGCATGCCGCGGAGTTGGGGGAGTGTGACATGGCTCTCGTCGACGAACACGAGCCACTCGTCACTGGCGCGTCCTGGCATTCGGCGGAAGTAATCGAGGAGGCAGTAGCCCCGGCTGCCGGCGTCGCGCCCCTCCATGTGGCGTGAGTAGTTTTCTATTCCCGCGCAAGTTCCCGTTTCCGTCAGCATCTCGAGGTCGTATCGGGTTCGACCCATGAGTCGCTGCGCCTCCAGCAGCTTGCCCTGGCCTTGGAGCGCGGCGACCTGCACGGTCATTTCCTCGCGGATCGTCTTGATGGCACGGTCGAGCTGGTCCCGGGGCATCATGTAGTGAACGGCCGGAAAGATGTACGCGCGGTCTTCTTCGCCGAAGCCCTCGCCGGTCAGGGAGTCGAATCTTTCCACCCGTTCGACGACGCCATCAGCGAGATCAATGCGGATCGCATGCTGGGCGTAGGCGGGCCACACTTCGATGCACTCGCCGCGAACCCGGTAGTTGCCCCGTTCCGGGGCCGCATCATTGCGCGAATACTGCATCGCGCACAGCGACATGAGGAGCTCGGTGCGGTCAACGGGGGCGCCGCGTGTAACCAGTGCGCTCCGATTCGCGTACTCCTCGGGAGAGCCGAGGCCGTAGATGCATGAGACGCTTGCAACCACCACCGAGTCGTCGCGGTGGAGAAGGTTGCTGGTCGTCGCCAGGCGCAGTCGGTCAAGGTCCGCATTACGCGACGAGTCCTTTTCGATGTAAATGTCGCGCGCGGGGAGGTAGGCCTCCGGCTGGAAGTAGTCGTAGTACGAAACGAAGTAACTCACCGCGTTCTCGGGAAACAGCGCCTTCATCTCCTCGAACAGTTGCGCCGCGAGCGTCTTGTTGTGGCTCAGAATGAGCGCCGGTCGCTGCGTCCGCTCGATGACATTCGCCATCGTGAAAGTCTTGCCTGTGCCGGTGGCCCCGAGGAGCGTCTGGTATGGGTGTCCCTGCGCGATTCCCTGACAGAGTCGCTCGATCGCCTCGGGCTGGTCGCCCGCAGGCTGGTAAGGGCTATGGATCCTGAATCGCGTGGACATCGTGCGCTTGCGCCGAGTCCCAGAGTAGTCGGGACTAGGCGGCGGCCGAGGTGAGGAGCGCGCTGGGACTCCGGCGAGTGACGAGTCGCATCGAGGGCACGGAGGCAAGGAGCGCGGTGACGATGACGGTGGCGGCACCGATGAGCGCGATCGTCGGATCGAGGGTCGGATGCAGTTCGAGACCGACGAGATCGTGATAGACGCGCGCCTCCATCCATGCGAGATGCCATCCGAATGCCGTCCCCACCAGCGAGGCGGTCACTCCCATCACAATTGCCTCGCCCGCCACGAGGCGCACGACCAACCCTCGCGTGGCGCCGACCGCCTGAAGGATTCCGAATTCGCGCTGGCGCGCGGACACTCCTGCAGCGATGACCGTCGCGCAGGCAAGCGACGCAAGAATCAATGCGCCTCCCGCAATCGAGCTGCAGATCGTCATCACGACGCGGCCGATGTCCAGCACCTCGTTACGGATTGAACGACCGCTGGCGAAGACCGTCCCCGGGGCCGCCGCCTCGATCGCACTGTGAATCCGCCGTTCGTCGTCGCGTGTCGCCGTCGCTGGCAATGACATCTGCATCAGGAACGCCTCGCGGCTTCCGAAATGCCTCGCGACAGCGTCGAAGTCCATGAAGACGCAGCTGATCGCATGTTCCATGTAAAAGCTGCGGATTCCAAAGAATTGCGTTGCGACATCGAGGCCTGCGGCGCCGACGACCCCGACGACCTCGAAGGACTTGTGGTCGTCCGCGCTCCCGAGTTCGAGGTGCTGACCCGGGCCGATCCCCTTGGCGACCATGAATTCGCTGGCGACCAGGATGGCATCGCCCTCCTTGAGGCGCGCGGCGGCTCGGGTGGGATCACCCGCCACCCACTCGAGATGATTCATCGCGAGAAACGGATCCACTTCGAAGCCGATGCAGACCACATTGGCGGGGGCGATTCCCGTGAGACCGAATACCTGCGTTCCCACTACTCTCAGAGGGAGATAGCCAACCGCCGCCACCTGATCGATCCCTTCAATCGCTCTTATTCTCGCGCTCTCCGCCGAAGAGAATCCGGTTGACTTGAAGGCGAATGCGTCACCAAACCGGATGCGCTGAGTCACATCGCTGAGGATCGCGCGCCCACTGGTCCATGTGCCAACAAGGATCGCGACACCGATCATGAGGGCACCGGCGACCAATCCCATCCGCCACACGGACGAGACGATCGAGGTCTTGAGAAGAGAGCGCGGGAGCCCGAGGAGCTTCTCGAGTGCGCCTGAGAGGAGGCACCCAACGACCCACAGGACTGGGACCGCCGCCAGGAACAGTCCAAGATGGAGCAGTGGAAGGCCGGCGAGGACATATGCCCAGAAGCGGGCCTCATGGTCCGCGACCAGAAGGAGTGCCACCTGCGCCCCGACGGCTGCGACACAGATGCCCGCCGCCACGGCGATTGACCGCGAACTCGTAGGACTCGCATGGGGCGAGAGGGCCTTGAGGACATCGACGCGCGCCGCCGACACCGCCGGCCAGAGCGCGCCGAGAGTTCCCGCGATGATTGCGCCTGCAACTGCTAGTGCGACACCTTGCCACGCGAGGGTCATCCCCTCAGGCAGGAGGCTCGAATACCACCAGACCACTCCTCGGGCGAGTCCGAGACCAATCGGAACTCCGACTGCGCCCGCAGCTCCCCCGAGCGCCGCCCCGGCGAGCACCTGCCCCGCGACTAGTTGACATCTTGAAGCGCCGACGCACCGCGTGATCGCCAGCTCGCGTTGCTGCTGCGCGAGCGCGGTGGTCATAGCCGTCGCCACGATGATCGAGCAGCACAGGAAGGCGAGCATCGTCAAGATCGCCAGAAGGAGTCGGCCGACGCGGGCGGGACGGTCGAGCCCGCTGGTGGCCATCGTCGTCGTCTCCAGCAGCAAGGGTGAACGGATGCGATCCTTGTGGGCGGCCACCCACGCAGTGGCATCTACATCCTTGGCGAGCGCGATGGAAATCATGGCGACGCCATCATCCGAGTCGGCGGCCTGCGCGAGGGTCTCGCGTGCGATGTGGCCTGACGGTCGCTGGAGCGCACCCAGCGTCGGACGGGTGTAGAGCCCAGAGACGATGAGTTCCAGCGGCTCGCCGAACCGAACGACCATGAGGCGCGTCCCCACCGACGCACCGAGCGCCTCTGCGGCGGATGGGTCGAGGCCGACTTCGAGCGGTGCATTCGGGGCGCGCCCGATTCGATAGTCGAGTTGCGCAAAGCTCGCGTCCTGAGCGAGATCGGTTCCCCTGAATCGCACGGTTGCACGATGCGACCGCCCGCTGGTTGGGCCGCTCTCATCTACGCGCTCAAGGAGGAGCGCGCCAGCGATCCGGCCCGCGGCTGCCGCCACCGAGTCCCAGGACTGAATGTCTTGGAGCATGGCTGGATCGAAGTTCGCTCCGTGTTGATGGATGACCCGGGCATCTGCCTCCCCGATGAGCTTCTCCATCCGCGCCTGCACATTGTCGACGGCTGTTTCGATCGCGCAGCTCATGGCAACGACGAGGGCGCTCGCCACCGCGATGGCGGCGGCGACGAGCACGCAGCGCATCGGCCTACCGAGCAAGGTCAGATGCGCGAGATGCCAGACTGGCTGCATCGAGCCCATGACTGTTGAACTCCCCTGAGACTCGTCCGTCAGAAAGCACGAATGTCCGGTCGCAGTGCGCGGCGGCGACGCTCTCGTGCGTCACCATCAGCACGATGATCCCACGGGCGCGGGCCATTGACTCGAGCAAGCTCCAGAGTCGCTCGCTGGAGGCGGAGTCGAGACTCCCTGTGGGCTCGTCGGCGAGGATGAGCCGTGGTTCAAACAGAAGCGCGCGGGCGATCGCCACTCGCTGCTGCTCCCCACCGGAGAGGGCCTCCGGCCGGTGATGCATGCGCGAACCGAGATCGAGTTCCTCGAGCAGCGCGCGACCGCGGGACTCGACCGCGCCGCGCTCGGCACCATCGAGCACTCCGGGAAGGATCGTGTTCCCCAGGGCATCCAAGGTGGGCAGCAGATTGAACTGCTGGAAGACGATGCCGATTGACTTGCGCCGGTAGAGGACGAGGTCCCGCTCGGGCATCGCATGGACGGCCTGAGATCCGACCCAGATCTCCCCGGAGTCGGGGCGGTCGAGACCAGCCAGGAGATGCAGCAGCGTGCTCTTGCCGCTTCCGGAACGGCCCATGACGGCGTAGAACCCGGGGGCGTCGATGGTGAGGTCGACGCCGCGCAGCGCCTCTACGGCGCGCAACCTGGCGCGCGCGCCGCGTGGGAAGTAGGTCTTGTGGAGCCCGCTGACCCTGATCGATGGGTCAGTGGATTGGGTGCTTCGAGTCATACGACGAGGCGTCCATCAATTGCTGGAGCCCCGAGATGTCGGTCGCCTTGAGTTTGACGAGCCAGCCCTTGCCGTAAGGGTCACTATTGACCAGTGAGGCATCCTTCGAGACGGCGTCGTTGACTTCGACGATCGATCCGCCGACCACTGAGTAAACATCGCTTGTCGTCTTGACGCTCTCAACTTCCCCGATGCTCGTACCGGGATCGATCTGGGTCCCTGGCGCCTTCATCTGGACATAGGTGACATCGGTCAATTCGTTCGCCGCGTACTGGGTGATGCCGACCGTAACCGTCTCGTGATCCACGCGGAACCACTCGTGCGAGTCGGTGAACTTGAGGTTGGACGGGCTGGGCATCGAGAGGGTCTCCTTGGGGGGTGGGAATCATAGCCTCCTGATATCCTCACCGAGGCGGACTTGCACGCCACTCGATGAGCAACCAGATCCTTCTCGCTCTCTGTGCCGGTTGTGCGATGACGCCGCTGCCCCGCAAGGGGGAACCGCTCGACCTCTTCGACATTCCCAAGTTTGTTGCAGAGACCATGGAGTTGCGCGGGCTCGTCGTCCCGGTCGATCTGATTCGTGGTCGGACCGCCGCGCACCTCGAACGGTTTAGAGACGAGGCGGATCGCGCGCATTGCCCGTGCTTGACGCTGATGCAGGACGCGCCGCTCGACTTCGGGGCAGCCGACGACAGCGCAACAAAGACGCTCACGACGCTTCTGCGAGCGGCGAAACTGCTGGGCTGCAGCGAGGTGGCGATCCGCTCCAAGACCCAGCCGGAGAACGAGGAACGCGCCGTCGTGGCGGTTCGAAGTGTGCTTCAATCGCCGCACGCGCAGGACATCAACCTTCTTCTTCGTCCGACGCTTGATCCAGTCTCGGATCCGATGCAGCTCATGGAGTCGATCAAGCGCATCGGCGGATTTCACATCGGGGCTATGCCGAGTTTTGCCCATGCCGAGGCAACTGGGGACGGCATCGCGACTCTGCGCAAGCTCGCTCCCTACGCGGGGGCCATCGAGCTCTCGGTCGCGGGATTCACAAAGGATGGTGAGCACCCCTCATGGGATATCGCGGCGTTCGTTGATGGATTGCTGTCCTACGGATACACCAACAAGTTCGCCCTCAGCTGGGAGGGCAAGACCAACTGGGTCGCGGGGATCGAACGCGCACGAGAGCGACTCATGCAGCTGCTTGGCCGTGAGGATCCAGTGGCATGAAGCCGGGGATCGTGATCACGATCGATGGACCAGCTGGGACGGGGAAATCGTCAGCGGCCGCAGCGCTCGCGCTGCGGCTCGGCTTCGACATGCTGGACACCGGTGCTATGTACCGCGCGGTCGCGTTGCTGGCGATTGAACGGGCGATCGCGCCGTCGAACGGGCCCGGCATCGTTGCAGAGATGGATCGGTGCGAACTGGTGGTCGACTTCTCGTCGCGCCCGCCGATCGTGCGCCTGGGTTCGCGCGATGTCCACGAACGCATCCGTGATGAAGATGTGACCAGGATTGTCTCCGAAGTGGCCTCGCACACTGCCGTGCGTGCGCGCATGGTCGAGGCCCAGCGCGCCGTGGCGGCGCAGCACGCTCGCCTCATCACCGAGGGGCGCGATCAGGGAAGTGTTGTGTTTCCCGACGCGGCCGTGCGACTCTGGCTCGATGCGCGACCCGAGGTGAGGGCTCATCGGCGCGCGGAGGAGTTGCGTTGCCACGGACTCTGTGTAAACGATCATGAGGTGATGGCGGACATCTCGGCGCGCGACGCCTCTGATCGAGGTCGGCGCGATGGGCCGCTCGCGCGTCCTAGCGGTGCGGTCTCCATAGACACTAGCGATCTGTCCTTTGCGCAAGTGCTGGAGGAGCTCGAACGAGTTGTCCGCGCCCGCGTCCCCGCCTCGGCGGTGGGGTGCGGCTGCGGGGGACTGGTGTGATCGCGCTGCTTGATCATCGGCGCCGTGCTCCTGGGGCCGGAATCATGCGTGTGGCGCAGTGGGACCTCGCCGTGTGCGCCTGTCAAGCGGCGATGTCTTGGAGATATCGCTTCCGTGTCGAGGGTCGCTGGCGCATTCCGCACACCGGGCCGGTCATCTTCGTGGCCAATCACCAGTCGCTGCTCGATCCCATGATTCACGGGATTGCGGTGACGGACCGCGCGCCGCGCCCGATGGCCAAGGAGAGCCTGTTCCGAAATCCGCTGCTCGGACTCGTGCTTCGCCGCGTTGGGTGCATCTCGGTGCGCGAGGGCGGAGGGAACATGGACGCGATCAGGACCGGGCTCGACGAACTTGCCCACGGTCGCACGGTAATGCTCTACCCCGAGGGAACGCGCTCCGTCGATGGTGAAGTCAAGCCATTCCGCCGAGGCGTCGAGTTTCTTCTGCGCAAGTCGAATGCGGCCATCGTGCCCATGGGGATCGACGGCGCGTTCCAGGTCTGGCCCAGGGGCCAGAAGTGGCCTCAGTGGAACGGACGGATCTGGGCTGCGATTGGCGAACCGATCCCGGAGGAGGAGCGCGATCAACTCCTTTCGGAACCGGATGCTGGGCTCGAGACTCTGCGCCTGCGCGTCGAGCGGCTGATGCGTCACTGTCGCGGTCGGCTCGGGGCCGCGTCCGGCTGCCGTCAGAGTGAGGGAGCGTCAGAGGCTTGGCTGTCATGAGCGGAGCTACGGACGCGCCGGGGGCGGAGAGTCCCCGTCGGGTGATGACGCCACACGAGGCGGCGTACGCCGTCGCCGGCCGTCTGCGCGACAGGGGGCATGTCGCGTACTTCGCGGGCGGTTGCGTCCGCGACAGCATCATGGGACTTGATCCGACCGACTATGACATCGCGACTAGCGCGACACCTGAGGAGATACGCGCGGTTTTTCGATCTTCTCGAGGTGTGGGCGAATCATTCGGGGTCATGCTCGTCACTCTGGGAGGACGCACGATTGAAGTGGCCACCTTCCGGACCGAGGGGGCGTACGCGGACGGCCGTCGCCCCTCACAGGTCGAGTTCGGCGATGCACAGCGCGATGCCCTGAGACGGGATTTCTCGATCAATGGACTGTTCCAAGATCCTGCGACGGGGGAAGTCATCGACTTCGTCGGTGGGAAGCGGGATATCGAGGCGCGCGTCCTCCGCGCGATCGAGAATCCCGATCGGCGGATGTGCGAGGATCGGCTGCGCACCCTGAGGGCCGCCCGCTTTGCGGCACGCTTCTCGCTCTCGATCGATCCGGCGACAGAGGCGGCAGTGACGCGCTACGCGCACGATCTCATGGCGGTGAGCCGCGAACGCATCGGAGTCGAGATCAGGAGGATGATGGACCACCACACGAGGGCGCACGCGGCCGAACTCGTTGAGCGCTGGCGGCTCGACGCGGGATGTCTCATAGAGCCTTCTTCAACGGGATCTCTGGCGCGACTTGCCGGCGTTGGACCGTCGGTTCCGCTCTTTGCATCCCTGGCGGCATGGCGTCTCGACCGTCAAGGGCGAACTCCAGAATCCGGCGGCGGTGACTGGAGCCGCGCGCTCATGCTTTCCAACCGCGAGAGCGATGACCTTGCCGAGTCACTCGACACCATCGAGACCATCCGGTCGAGTTGGGGAAGCGCGCGCACCAGCGCACGCAAGCGACTTGCGTCCCGTTGCACATTTCTGCCGAGTCTTGCCGTGCTGACGACCGTGGAACCGGAGTGTGGTACTCAAGTCGCGCTGGAAGTCAAAGAGCTCGATCGTTGCCACGGTGGTCTCGCGCCGACCGCCTTTGTCAACGGGACGGATCTCATCCAGATGGGCGCGATTCCCGGGCCGCACTTCAAGGGACTCCTTCATGCGCTCTATGACGACCAGCTCGAGGGAAGGTTCGCGATTCGAGAAGAGGCGCTGGCCGCCGCCATGGAGAGGCTCAATCCGAGGGAAAGTTGAAGCGGCGTTGGTCATCCTGCGACGGTCCCGACTATGATCTGGGTGTCATGAAATCCCCGCTGATTCTCACCGCCGCGGTTGCCCTCGCAGTGCTTGCTGTCGATGCCGTCGCTCAGCAGCCCCAGTCCAGGCCTGGATCAACCCCAAAGGCGACCAAGCCAGTGGCGACGAAGCCAGTGGCGACGAAGCCGTCGTCAGGGAAGCCAGCCTCCGGGTCTGCGACGCCTGCCGCGCAGGCGCCTGCGAAGGACAGTGCCGCCGTCCCAGCGGCTGAAAGCGAGAGGGTCAAGAGCGTCTATGTGGTTCCGATGGGATTCCCCGGCACGGGGCAGTTCGGCCTTGACATCCATCCCATGGTCTACGAGAAGGTCAGCGCCGACATCGCTGAGAAGAAACCCGACATCGTCGTGTACGTCCTCCACTCGGCGGATGTCGACCAGGTTGCCTATATGGGCGACGACCCCACGGAGCGCGGGATCTTCGAAGATGACTCGATGCGCGACGGGATGCGCAAGCTCAAGGAGGCGGTGAAGCAGTCGGGGGCCGAGCAGGTGATGGTGATCCGCGATGCGGTCGGATACGGCGCGTTGCTCGGTCTCTACTGGCCGGACATGTACATGACATCACGCGCGCG
Source organism: Phycisphaerales bacterium (assembly GCA_009691915.1). GTDB lineage: Bacteria > Planctomycetota > Phycisphaerae > Phycisphaerales > SM1A02 > F1-60-MAGs104. The sequence goes on along the minus strand of SIAD01000001.1, from coordinate 307,482 downwards.
CCTTGCGGGACTCAACCGCATCCAGGAGCGGACGCAAGTCGAGGACACCGAAGTTCGAGCAAAGTTCCAGGAGGCGTTTGTCGGGATCTGCAACGGATTTCTGGTCTCTGGCGGCTACGCCGATGTGATCGGTCTCGCGATGATGCGGCCGGAGAAGATGCTCAGCGCCACCTACAAGGGGCGCGACATCGTGTGGAGCGACACCGACAAGGGGGCGTGGGTCGTGGACAACGCGGCTGACCGCGTGGCCGGATTCACGGCGCAGAGCGCGGAAGAACTCGGCCTTTCCGACGGGACGGTCGCCGACGAAGACGGCGCCATGCTCGAGGATCTCATGTTTCAGCGCGGGATCCGCGAGTTCCAACGAATTCCCTCCGACGGCGAAGCCCTCGTCCGCGCGTATGTCGACGGATGGCGCAAGTCGCTCGAGGAGTGTCGGAAGTCATTCGACTCCTTCCAGGAGGCGATGGGCAATGCCTCGGGGAAGGAAGAGAAGAAGTACCTCAGCCAGGCACGGACGATTCTTGAGAGGGTGCTGGCGGCTTTCAAGAAGTACCCGGCCGTCGCGATGCGTGCGCGCTCCTTCGGTGCGGGCAAGCTCCAGTTGGAGGTCGAGCTCGAGAAGATCAAGGAGAGGATCCGCGGACTAAGCAAGTCGGCGCCGACTAAAGGGGGCGGATCAGGCAAGGGACCTGCGGGGCCTGGCCTGGGCACCGGGGGTTGATCCATCGTCACTCCGAACTCAACATGAACACCATGATCCATCGTGTTGCTGTCGTCGCTTCTGTGGCCGCGCTGGCCTCATGCCCCTTCGCCAGTGCGCAGAAACCTGCCGCCGGGACTGCGTCGCAGAGTGACGCGAAGACCAGCGTCACGGGCGACACGGCTGTGAAGAAGAAGACGCAGGTGTTCGTGCTGCCGCTCGATGGAATGGTCGGCGTCGGACTTCGACATGAAGAGATGGAGGAGGTCGAAAAGATCGCCGATGCCATCGGCCCCGGACAGGTGATCATCCTCCGAGTCAACTCGAATGGCGGACTCGTCATCGAAGGAGACAAGATCAGCGAGTCACTCCTGCGGATCAAGCAGAAGCATCGACTCGTGGCGTGGATCGAGAAGGCCATCTCAGGAGGAGCCTTTACGGCACTCCACGCAGACGAGATGTACTTCATGCCCGAGGCGGCGCTGGGATCGATCACCATGCTCTCGGGTCAGACCGAGGTTGCTGCGGTCCGCGAGGATTGGAAAGCGCGCGTCGCCGAGGCGTGCGCTATGGGCGGACGCGACCCCAAGATCGGCCCGGCGATGGTGCATTCGGCCGTCGAGTTGTCCTACGACAAGGATCCCAAGACCGGCCGAGTCACCTTCTACAACGACTACAAGCACGCCTTCAAACTCTCGAGCAACACGGAGAATCTGGACTTCAGCGCCGCGACCGCCGAGCACTCGGGTTTTTCAGAAGGGACCGCGGCCACAGAGGCGCAGCTCTTCAAGGAGCTCGGAGTCGACGATCAGGAGAAATTCGCCGTCAACGACGCGGGCAAGAAGATCGCGTCGAAGTGGCAGAAACTCATCAAGGGAGCGCACGACGAAGTTCCGCTGCTGATCCAGAAGCGAGATATCGAGGGAACTTCAGGGGGGGGGATCGGCTTCCTGCAGGCGCGGATCCGCAATACCCAGAAGATCATCGACTGGTTCAAGAAGGCTAAGCCAGCCATGATCTATGAGCTCAATGTCTCTGAGCGAACGATCGAGGCACTCGAGCTGGAGATAAAGGAGATGAGAGAGCAGATCAAAGAGATGCAGTCGCGGCAGGGGAACTGACGCGCCGGTGTCGGTGCGCAGGCAGACTCAGCCGACCTCACGCCGCTGAAAGAGCGCGATCGCCAGCGCCAGTGCCGCCGTGACCATCAGCGCCCCGTACCCGAGGACCCGCACGGTGTACTCCAACGGGATCGACTGCCCTTGGTTGACGGCATCGATGACCCAGAAGACTTGAAAGTTGGGGACGACCGAATAGGCCGCCTCAGCGGCGGTCAATAGCACTTGGTCAGATAGTGTGGCCGCGGTCCCGGCTGCCTCGCGTACGGCCGCCGATTGTTCGAGATCGTGGACCTTGCGGCCAATGATCCAGTCGGAGAGCAGCCCAAGGATCAGCGCGCCTAGGGTGATCCCTATGGTGGTGACCTGACCGAACCGTGTGCTCACGCCGATGGCGATGGCTGTCAGGACAGCGAGCGCCATCGCCATCAGGAGTACGGCCGCCCAGAGTTCCAGACGGAACTCCTTTGAGATCTCGATCAGGTTCCATTGTGGGTCAAAGAGAAGGCTCAGTGCATACGCAATCAGCAGCAGAGGACCGCCGAGCATTATCGCGACCGCCCCAAAACTCCTCCCGTAGAAGAAATTGCACCATGTGGCCGCGCCGATGGTGATAGCTGTCGCGGCAACCCCGAAGATGACGCACGGCCAGCCGACTGGGGTCGCGGCAGTCTGCATCACCCCATGAACTTCCACGAGGAAGAAGGCCATCGCCGGCAGGGCGATGGCCGCCAGAAGCGCGAGCAGCACGCCGCCGTACTTGCCCACGATGAAGGTTGCCCGCGCCACGGGCTTGGAGACGACGGTGAGCACGGTGCGATTGTGGATCTCCCGGTCGATCACGCTGGTGGCCAGGAACGCGGCCAGAAGTGCCCCCGCCATGAAGATCGTGGACAGGCCGAGGTCGACAAACATGCGCTGGTCATCCGACATTGTGAACGCCGCAAACTGGTTGCTCAAGAAGACCAGCAGAGTCGCGGCGACTACGACGATCAGGGTGATCGGCTGCCGCACGCACTCGAGGAATGTGTGCCCGGCGATGGCGATGAACTGCTCAAGGAAGACCATGGAGTGGCATTCCAAGGGTAGCGGCTCGGGTGCACTCCGGAGGGCTGACCGAACCAGAGATGGTCCGAGGTCGTACCCGAGCCGGAGGCGCGGTCAGCGACTAGCCTCTAGGATTCCCGATCTCTCTCCGAAGACGCACTGCGACCTCCGCGATGACCCAGGACCACTTCGTATACCAACAAGCCACCCGCGTCTGTGGCTTTGGTCTCCTCCTCCAGGCGGCGCTGGGAATCTTCCTTCTGATCTTTGGTCGTGCGGTCGGAGACACTTCCATCCTGATCGCCTCGGTCTATGTCCTCACTGGCGTGCTCGTCTGGCTCTCTCTCACCGTCGTCTTTCACCAGCACCGCCTCGAGCGGATCGAAGCGCTTGAGAATGACGAGATCGAGTCGCAGCGTGGGGGCGCGGCAAGTGTCTTCGAGGGGGAGCGCGAGGCGAGCCTCGCGGCGGCCAACCGTCTCCGCCTCATGCACCAGTGGCTCATGCCCATCAGTAGCCTGGCGGTCGCGCTGCTGCTGGGCGTCTTCTGTTACGCCACGCTGGCCTGGCTCGCGAGGCTCGACGACACTCAGGGAAACGCCACAAAGTTTGCCGTCGGAACCCATGCCGGATGGCAACTCGCCGTCTGTCTGGCCGGGGCACTGCTGACATTTATTTTCTCGCGCTTCGTCGCGGGGATGTCCAGGCAGCCCGCTTGGCAGAATCTCCGGGGCGGCGCGGGGGCCATGGTCGGGATCTCGATTGTGCTTCTTGCCATCGCCGTAGGGATCGTTTTCCAGGTGTTCCGCAAGCCGGCGGCCCTGGAGGGGATTGCCTACGGGATAGCAGTCTTCGGCGGATTGGTCGCTGCGGAAATCGCCATGAATTTCGTCCTCAATCTCTACCGGCCGCGGCGGTCGGGCGAGGTTCCACGGCCCGCGTTCGACTCCAAGCTTCTGGGCCTCGCCTCAGCGCCCGACTCGATCGTTCGCACGATCAACGAGGCGGTCAATTACCAGTTCGGCTTCGACATCACGAGTTCGTGGGGATACCAGCTCCTCTTGCGCAGTGTCGTTCGCCTCGGGGTTTTGGGGGTGGCGATCCTTCTATTGATGTCGATGGTTCTAGTTGTCGAGCCGGGTGAGCAGGCCGTTCGTCTTCGCGCTGGGCGAATCGTGGGCGATGTCACGCAGGGATCGCTCATCTTCAAGTGGCCGTGGCCATTCGAGACGGTTGAGCGGTACGACATCGGCCAGATCAGGACTCTCGTTCTGGGACCGAAGCTCCTCAAGACATCGGCCATCAACCTGTGGCCGGTAGACGCCCAGGGGGAGCCGGAGCGCTCGCCATTCATCGTGCTGGCGAATGCCCACTCAGGCGTCGGCAGTCCACTGCCACCAGCGTCGAGAACTACGGAGTCCGCTGACGCATCACCGGTCTCCAGTCAGTTTGCGCTGGTCGATGCGGACATCGTCCTGGAATACCGACTCAAGCCAGATGGGCTGCTCGACTTCCTCACCTTCACAAGTGACTCGCGCTCCCGAACCAGCGCCCTTGACATGCGCGAGCGGACCCTCAAGGCGATGGCTATGCGCGAGGCAAGCCAGTTGCTCTCCACGAGGACCATCGATCAGGTGCTCTCACCCAGCGGCGACTCGATCGTGCGGCAACTCAAGGACCGGATCCAAGGGGCATTTGATCGCGGACGGTCTGGGGTCGAGGTCGTGGGTGTGCTCATCCCAGTGCTGCGGCCACCGGCGGGCGAAGCTGCGGCCATGTTCGAGGAACTCTCGATTGATGTGCAGAACGCGAGGAAGGTTGTCGACGAGGCGCGGCGGATCGAGAACACGACTCTGTCGACACTCGTGGGAACACCGCAGGCGGCGCTGTCGGCTGTGGAGGAGATCCGTGCGCTGCGCTCACTCGAACGAGAGTTGGGCGCCTCCGCACCAGTGGTTCTAGCCAAGCGCGCGGTCATCGAGCGAACCCTCGTCGACGCGGGGGCCGCCGCCGCCAGCGTCATAAGTGCGGCCCGTGCGCGCCGCTGGGACATGCTCATGCGGTCGCGCGCCAGCGCGAGCGATGTAGCCGGACAAGCTCCCGCGTACCTGGTCGCCCCGCGGCTCTACCGCGAGCGCGCGATCATGAACACGCTCACGAGGGCACTCGCCGCCGCCCGCATCAAGTATGTGCTTGCCGTCGACCCAGCTCGAGTCGAGTTCGATGTGCAGATGGAGCAGCCCGAGTCCGGATTGAATCTCGGCGATTACCTCGAGAAGAAGGAGAGCAAGTGATTCGACGCATTCCCATCATCATCGCGATCGCCATCACGGCGGTGCTGATCCTCTTCAACACGACCTACACCGTCAACTTCCACGAGATTGCCGTGCTGACACGGTTCGGCAAGCCCGCGGGCATCGAACGCGACGCCGGGCTCCATCTGAAGGCGCCACTGTTCATTGATCAGGTCACGCGCATTGACACCCGCCTGCAATTCATTGAGAGCCCGCTTGAGACGGTCCTCACAAAGGATGGCCAGCAGGTGCTGGTGCAGGCGTATCTCCTGTGGCGTGTGGACGCCGAGGGGGATGCCCCGCTGCAGTTCTTTGTCTCCTACGGAACTGCTGAGGCGGCTGGCAAGGAACTGGAGACCCAACTTCAGGGAGCCGTTCGGGCCGTGGGCAAGTATCAGTTCGGCGAATTGATCGGCACAGGCAGCAAGATTGCCGATGCCGAGAGTGCGATCCTTGCAGATCTTAGGTCGACGAAGCTGGCGGGAATTGAACCGGTTAGTGTGGGGATTTCTCAAATCGTTCTGCCTCCCAAGACGACCGTTGCAGTGCAGCGCCGAATGGCCGCGGTGCAGGAGACGCTTGCGAACCTTGAGGAGTCGAAGGGCCATTCGGAGGCCGAGGCGATCAAGAGCCAAGCCGCGAGCGCGGCTGACACGATCCGGAACTTTGCCGATCAGTGGGCCGCCCAGATCGAAGCCAAAGGCAATGTGGAAGCGACGCGGTACTACCAGATCATGAAGGAAGACGCGGAGCTAGCGATCTTTCTGTCATGGCTCGATGCCCTCAAGGGTTCTCTCGCAGGATCGACGACCTTTGTGACCGATCTCAATCGCGCCCCGTTCCATCTTCTTGACCTGTCAGCCCCCTCCGATGATGGCTCGATCCCGCAGCCCGCCAAGCCCTACGCGGCACCGGCGACCGGAGGGGATCGCTGAGATGGCGTCTGAAGGCAATGGGACTGAAGGCCGCGAAGGCGACGAGGCGCAAGAGCGCGCCTCGCGGCGTGGTAAGAGCGCCCGTCTGAAACTTGAGGCGGCGTCGAGCGAGACTGCCTCGCTTCGCGAGGCGATGGATCCGGCCAACCAGAGTCTCGGCGACGCACTCAAACTGTCGTATCGCCTGCTGCAGATCTCGATCCTCGGCCTCGTGGTGACCTTCCTCTTCTCGGGATTCCAGCAGGTCGTCGAGGGGGTCACCGGCGTTCGAACCGTTTTCGGACGCGTTGCGGGTGCGCCGGGCGAGGAATCGCTCGTGCCAGGACTCCATCCATTCTGGCCCTACCCAGTCGGTGAGTTTCACACACTCGGGCAGCGCCGTGCGATCGACCTTGGCAATGCCTTCTTTCCGACATTTCCTCAATCCGACATGACGATCGAGCAGGCCACTGACTCTGCGGATGAGAACAACCCGATCCGCCCCGGGCGCGACGGGTCGCTCATCACTGCTGACGGAGACCTCGTGCATACACGCGTCAACGCGGAGTACGCCGTCGAGGATCCGGTGTCGCTGCTCACAAATGCAGGTGCCGAGCGGATCGACGCGACGGTGCGCACGCTGTTACGCCGTGCGGTTGTGCAGGTCGTCGCCCAGTACACGCTTCCAGAACTCCTCGAGCAGCGGGACACTCCCGAAGCCGACATCCGACGCACCCTGCAGGAATCGGCAGGTCGACTCGGGCTGGGCGTGAAGATCGTGTCGGTCGTGTTGAGCGAACGCACGGCACCGCTGGCCGTCCGCAATGCGCTGCGGCGAGTGCAGACTGCGCGCGAGGATGCCAAGACCGCCGTCGAGAGGGCGCGGCAGGAGGCGAACTCGAAGCTCGTCGGCGCGGCGGGTCCGAACTTCCAGGCGGTGCTGACGATGATTGACGAGTATGAGCATCGCCTGACAGCGGGCGATCAGACCGAAGCCGATGCGATTCTCGCAACGATCGGGGAGCGGCTCGATCAGCCCGACATCGGAGGCTCCGCCTCGATGATCGTCGCCCGCGCCAAGGCCTACCAATCGGCGCTCGAAGCGACACTTGGGAAGGAGGCGCAGCGCATTGAGAGCCTCTCTGCGAGTTACCGTGAAAATCCACGCCAACTCATCCAGAAGCTTTGGCTTGACGCCGTCCGTGAAGTTACGAGCCAGGTCGGGGCAGAAGTATTCTCGGTCCCGCCAGGATTGGGCAAGTACGCCATCCACATCAAGAGCTCCCCGGAAGTCATGCAGGCGCGCCGCGACGCTGAACTCGCCAAGAAGAAACGCGAAGCCGAGATGATCGGGTTTGATCGGCCGTCATTCCAGCTCGGGTCCAGAACCATCATGATCGACAAGGCAGGGCGTCGTCTCGATGCCTCGGGGGAGAAGGGCTTCGGCCGTGAGTAGGAGCGAACCATGACCGGTCAGCGAGGCACAAGAGGTGTCTCGGGGGATTCGACTGCGTCGCGGGTCCAGCCGGTTGTTGAGGCGACCGGGCTCGTGAGGGTCTTCGGGGACTTCTGGCTGCGTGCCAAGGCGCGGGCCGTTGATGGGATTTCCTTCGAGATCAGCCCGCATGAGATCTTCGGTCTGCTCGGTCCCAACGGGTCGGGGAAGTCCACGACGATCAAGATGATCCTCGGGTTGCTGCGCCCGACAAAGGGACGGCTGCTGGTCTTCGGGCGCGATCCCAGCGATGTCGCGCTCAAGGCGCGCATCGGGTACCTCCCGGAAGAGTCGTACATGTACCGCTTTCTCAACCCGAGGGAAACTCTCGACTATTACGCCAAGCTGTTCGGGATCCCGCGCGCAATGCGGCGCCGCCGGACGGACGAATTGCTTGAGATGGTCGGCCTCGAGGGGGCGGCGCACCGCGCAGTCGGTGAGTTCTCTAAGGGGATGGCCCGCCGTCTGGGTCTGGCCCAGGCTCTCATCAACGATCCGGAGTTCCTGATCCTTGACGAACCGACCTCGGGCCTCGATCCCATCGGCACCCGTCAGGTCAAGGATCTATTGCTCGATCTGGGCCGACGGGGAAAGACGATCCTGCTCTCTTCGCACCTCCTGGCCGATGTCGAGAGTGTGTGTGATCGCATGGTGGTGCTCTACGGAGGCAGGATCCGCGCCGAGGGGACGACCGACGAACTCCTCACCGACTCCAATCGAACCACCATCTTCATCCCGCGGATCCGAAGCGAGACGATTACAAAGATCGACGAACTGATTGCCCGCGAAGAGGGGGTGGCGATCGAACGAGTCGACTCGCCGCGCCAGCGGCTTGAGGATCTCTTCATGCAGATCGTCGAGAAGGCGCGGCTGGAGCAGTCGTCGACGAGCGGCGCGCTCCACGGTGGCGGAACCGCCGCGTTCCTGTTGGGTCAAGGTGGCGATTCTGAGGCGGGGGCCAGCGAGGCGGTCATCGCCGAGCTCGAACGGCCAGCCGATCCGACCAATGCCAAGGGGCGCGCCTCGACGACAGCGCCGACCTCGCCGACGCCGTCCTCGGATGTCGTTAGAGAACTTCTTGCGCGCGCGGCTCCCGCTCAACCGCCTGCGCCCACCCCGCCTGCGCCCACGGCACCCAGCAACATCGACTCGTCGATGATCGATGGGCTTGTGGGTGGCACGGGTCCGGGGAGTGATGAGACCAAGGCGCGCCGCCCGTGAGGAAGTACGCCGCGCTGCGCGAGCGCCTCGCCGCGTGGGAGTCGTCACTGCGTGGCCGGGTCATCCTCACAGCGGTTGTCGTGATCCTCGGAGGCGCATGCGCCTGGCCGCTCGTCGCGGAATCCTTCAGTTACGAACGACTCTGCCGTGAAATCGAGGCGGTTCTCATCGATGCCAACGCGGCGCAGCGGACCCCCGTTGCGGTCGAGCTCCTGGAGAAGGGCACGGTCACTCTCGGGCCGCGTACCGTCGGATCGGCGCGCGTCAAGGCAATGGCACCGCAGTTCTTCGACGAGTCAGGGGGAATGTCCGAAGCGCGAGCCGTCGCCTCCGTGATCGCGGCCACACTCGCGCCGACATGGGCGCCACCGTCGATCCTCGAGAGGCCGTGGTTAGTAACAGGCATTGCGACAGGGGTCGGACTGCTGGTGGTGACGGCCGTCTGGGCCGGGCTCTTTCTCCCGATGGTCCTCATCGTGGCGGCATGCGGGGGCGTGATGGCCCCGCTGTGGATGCTCGGACTTCTCGACCCGATGGTGGCCGTGGGCGCAATCGGCGCACTCCTATTCTCATTTCTCCTGCTCACTCGTCTCGCACTGAGACTCCTCGCGTTCCCATTTCCCGCCGCCGCCGTCGCGCACACGCTGCTCCTAGAGGGGCTGCGACAGCGCATCTCACTCGGATTCCTGGGCGCCCTGCTGGTCATTCTGCCGCTCATCCCCCTGACGATCGACGCGCGCGAACCGTTGCGCTACCAGGTGCAGACCTATCTCTCGAAAGGGACGACTCTGTTGTTCGTCTTTGCGGCATGTCTCACGCTGTTCCTGTCGTGCGCCACGGTTTCCTTCGAGATCCGCGACCGGCAGATCTGGACGCTTCTGACCAAGCCGCTCTCACGGATCCAATACCTCCTCGGCAAGTTCGCCGGCCTCATCATCCTCAACGCGATCATTCTCTTGGTCGGGGGCGCGGCGGTGCTCCTGCACACTGAGTTCCTCCGCACTCGCCCGGCCGTAGATATCGCCGATGCCGCCGCGCTGCAGGATCAGGTGCTGGTCGCGCGCGCGGTGGCGATCCCTGACTATGAGTCGATCGATCCGCTAGTCCTTCAAGACTCGGTGAACCGCGCGGTGGAGCAGGACTCAGTGCTCCGTGCCGATATCGCGGAGGGGCGGCGCTCTGAGTCGGAAGTCCGGCGCGACCTCACTGACGACAAAGTGAAGGCATTCGATGTACAGCAGCGCACGATCGACGCGGGGAAGGCGCGCACCTTCGTCTTTCATGGTCTGTCCGAGGCGCGCGCGGCCGGTTCGGATCCGGTGCTTCGTTACAAGTTTCACATCGGCCGCGATGACTCGCATGAAACCTTCCCGGTGCTGTTCATCTTTGCCGACGCGCCACCGGCACTCGTGAACTATGTCCCGGTCCAGCGCAATGTCTTCCCCATTCCGGTCGCGGCGATCGCGGAGGATGGCACGCTGAGCGTGCAGGTCGTCAACGGAGGTCTCACCAACGATCTCCAGTTCTACCCCGGGCCGTGGTCGATGAACTTCGATCGTGACGGCTTCGAAGTGCTCCATCGGGTGGGTTCCTTTGAGGGCAATTTCGGGCGAGCGCTGCTCGTCGACTGGTCGAAGCTAGTGTTCATCGCGGCCCTGGGCGTGGCCGCGGGCAGCATCCTGTCATTTCCAGTCGCGGTGCTGCTCGCCTTCACCGTCTTCATCTCCGGATCGCTCTCGCCCTTCCTCGGAATGGCCCTCAGCAACTACTACATCCGCGACGAGTCGGACTTTGCCACACGAGCGTTTCAGCACGCCGTCAAGGCCATCGCCGAGATCGTTCGCTGGGCATTCGCTCCCTTCTCGCAGTCCGGGGCGACCACCGATCTCGTCGATGGACAGGCGATCAGCTGGATGGATGTGTTCTCGACCTTCTGGAAGGTGGCATTGGCGTGGAGCGCTGTCGCGCTCTCGGTAGGGTTCCTTGCGTTTCGTCGCAAGGAGATCGCCATCTACAGCGGGCACGGCTGAGCGATGCGCGATCGAGCCATCCAACTGCTCTGTTGTGCCGTCGCGGTGACTGCGGTGGCACTGGGCGGGTCGATGCTGGGCGCGATCCTGAGGATCAGTGACGAGAAATCCCTGCGCTACACCGATGTGTCGCTGGAGGGTGCGCCGCCCATCATCGCGGTCGGGACGGCGATCGGCGCACTACGGGGGATAATCGTGGACTACCTCTGGATCAAGGCAGGGATCCAGAAGGAGAAGGGACTCTTCTACGAGGCGATGGCTGACGCACGGCTCATCACCAAACTGCAGCCCCGATTCGGCGAGGTGTGGGCGTTTCAGGGCCACAACATGGCGTACAACATCTCTGTTCTCACCGACACGCCGAGCGAGCGGTGGGAGTGGGTGCGCGCGGGCATCGACCTCGTGCGCGATGAGGGGCTGCGCTACAACCCCAACGATCTCCCGCTCCACAAGGAACTCGCCTTCTGGCTCGCGCACAAGGTCGATGGAGTCGCCGACGACGCGCACCTCTACTACAAACGGGAGTTTGCGCGTGAGTGGCAGTTCCTCCTCGGGGTCCCACCGGGTACGCACCAGGATCGCATTGCGTTTCTGGAGGAGATCAAGAACGCGCCGGACACCATCGAGGAGCTCGAACTCCGCGACCCTTCGGTCAAGGCACTCGTGGCCGCGCTCACTGGCGACTTGTCGGGGTTCGATCAGCGGTTTCAGTTTCGCCTCGACCGCGACTTCCTCGTCAATCTAGGACGCTGGCAGGCTGTGCAGACGAGCCGCTATGCAAAGTTGCTTCACCTTGATGAGACCTACTTGCGCAACGACCCTGTGTACGCGACATTCGACGCGGCGCTATCGACCCCGGAGGCGCAGGAGGCCCTCAAAAGTTTCCTCCCATTCCTTCGCAAGAAGGTCCTCAATGATTCCTACAACATGGATCCCGCGCTGATGTGGGAGTACACCAAGGAATTCGGCCCCTTTGACTGGCGCCATCCGCAATCCCACGCCTTCTACTGGGCGCGCAAGGGGGCGACAACGGCCGCCAAGCGCTGGACCAATGTCGAAGACATCTACAAAGTCCTCAACAACGATCGGATCAACATCCAGGCGATGCAGGCACTCTCGCGCACTGGGCTCATGCAGTTCGACCCGTTCAGCAACGACAATCCGGGGCGACTAAACGATCCCCGCTGGATCAAGTCGATTGATCGGTACTTCGGCGACCTCTACCGCAAGCACTTCGGGACGCGCGGTGGTGGCGGCGACTCGTTTTGCGACTTCTATCAGAACTACATGTCCCAGGCGGTTCGCGAGCTCTACCGCATGGGTGACTACGAAGGGGCGCAGTCGATTCTCACCAAGCTGGACACGCTGTTCGGCCGAGGCGGCCTCATTCCCAACAACAAGTACGAGGCGCAACTGGACACCTTTGTGCGCAATGTGACCTACGGCGAGTACGAGGGGTCCCCCGATGTCGCCCGCAGCGATGTCTACGCCTCGCTGGCGCGGGGGTTCCGCGAGGGGCTGCTGCTCGATCGCCCGCAGGTCCTCAAGGACGCGCTGGCGTTCGCGCGTGACCTCATCATCTATTTCCAGGGGAACCGCTACACGGACTTTGTCAACAAGTTTGGGGAGCGCCGGATGGCCGATCTTGTCGGCAACCTCAAGAGCAGCGTGCAGGATGTCTTTGCCAATGTGCTCATGGACCAATCACAACCTCTGATCGACCGCCTGACGATCTACAACCGGGCGAGCGAGTCGGAGCGACGGCTCATCTACGACATCGTCAAGGGACCCCTGGAGACGGAGTTCGCTGCGGACCAGATCTCCAATGTGGCGCCATTTCCGCAGGTGTTTCCCGAACCTCCCGAGATGGAGGTGTTCCGGCAGAGTCGCGCCGCCGAGGCTGCAAACCGCGCGGCGGAGGCCGAGGCAGCCAATCGCTCCACGGCGGAGATCAAGTAACGCCATGAAGGCATGACCCGATGACACGCCCACCCGCGATCATCTGCATCGGCCGCAACTACGCCGACCACGCCTCGGAGATGGGCGGCACAGTTCCCACGCGACCAGTTGTGTTCTTCAAGAACCCGGCGTCGATTGTTCCCTCCGGGGCGACGATCGTGATTCCCACCATCTGCCGGGAGGGCGGACCTCAGGTCGATTATGAGGGAGAACTCGCGGTGATTCTCGGTAGAGACTGCCTCGACATTCCCGAGAGTGACGCGCTCGCCTGCGTGGCCGGGTACGCGATTGCCAATGATGTCAGTGCGCGCTGGTGGCAGAACCAGGGGGCGGGCGGGCAGTTCAGCCGCGGCAAGAGTTTCGACACATTCTGCCCCATGACGGATCCCGTCGATGCCTCCAGGGTTCCCGATCCGCAGGCGCTGCGCATCGTCACGCGCGTCAACGGAGAGATCAGGCAGGACGCGTCGACCGCGAAGATGATTTTCAGCGTGAGCCGGCTGGTGAGCGAACTCTCGCGCGCGACGACGCTTCACAGTGGCACGATCATCCTCACCGGATCGCCAGCCGGAGTCGGCCATGCTCGGAATCCGCCCGTCTATCTCCGCGATGGTGATCGGGTCGAAGTGTCGATTGACCCGCTCGGCCTCCTCGTCAATACCGTCGTCGAAGCTCCGTGACTGGTCCCAGACCAGCACTCGTCACCCGCGGATTCCTCGCGCTCGTGCGCGCGTACCAGATCATTCTCTCGCCGATCCTCGGCGGACGCTGCCGGTTCCACCCATCCTGCTCGATCTACGCCGCCAGGGCGCTCGAGAGCCACGGGGCAATCCGCGGGTCGTGGCTTGCCTTCAAGCGTCTTCTGCGCTGCCACCCTTGGGGGGGTTCTGGCGACGATCCCGTTCCGCCAGCTTGAGGGCTACGACTCCAGCCTGTACCGCGATCACAGCTCGGTAGTCGGCGAGCGGACGATCTCCGGAGTCGCGCACGGAAACGACGAGGTCAAGACCCTTCGGAAGCGTCATTCGTTCGAGCCTGAATGCTTCCCGTACGAGCCGCTTGATCCGGGAGCGCCGGATCGCATTGCCCGCGCGCGCGCCGATGGACAATCCAAGGCGTGTTTGAAGTGTCCCATTGAGCGCACCATGGATGATGATCCACCCGAGATCTTGTCTCGTGCGCGCCGCAAACACGGCGGCGAACTGGCGTGCACCGGAGAGCCGGGCTCCCGACGGAAATCGCAAGCGCGGCTCGATCACTCCTCCTCCAGGGCGTTGCCGTAGACCGCTAGGAGATGGTTCCTGCTCAGCAAACCGAGCACTTTCTTCGTGTGCGGGTCGACGACTGGCAGCATCGGAGTCTCGTGCCTTCCGAATCGCTGGAGCGCGGTATCGAGGGTGTCCTCGGGTTCGAGCGGATTGAAGTCAGTCCGTTCCAATTCACTGACGGTCAGGAGTCGCAGCGAATCGCGGTAGACGAGTGCCTGACGCAGATCGCTCCCGCATACAAAGCCCCGATACCGACCATGCTCGTCGACCACGGGGAAGTCGTGCACGCTGTGCAGTTCGCCGAGATCGATCAGGTGCTGGGCAGAGTCGGTCAGTGTGACGACGACGGCACTCGCGAGCGTGATCTCAGCGACTGCGGTCCGACGCATGATCGAGTGATCGGCGATGGTCCCGAGTCGGATATTGAACGCGGCCAGTTCCGCCGTATAGATGCTCTCCCGGTTCACGAGCCGCGCGACGACCGTTGCCAGTACGGCGGCCAATAGCAGCGGAAGGACTACCGAGTAGGAGCGGGAGAGTTCGTAGACGAGGAATGCCCCGGCGAGTGGGGCGTGCGCGCCAGCGGCGACAAACGATCCCATGCCGACGAGGATCGCGGCGACGGGACTGACATCGGGGATGGACGGGATCGCAGCGGTCGCTACGCTGAAACTGGCACCGATCAGCGCGCCGAGGACCAGCCCGGGGGCGAAGAGTCCTCCGGCGGAGCCAGAACCCAAGGTTGCCCCGGTTGCGAGCGCCTTGAGGAGAGCCCACACGAGGAGCACACCGATGAAGGAACTGCTGATGAGCCCTTCGTCGCGCAGTTCGAGCAGCCTCTCGATCAAGTCGTACCCCGTCCCGTAGAAGGGCGGTGTAGTTCCCTCGGGTGCGACGATCGCCCACTCCCCGGTCGTGCTCATCGACGACACCGCAGCACCGAGGCCGACGAGTACCACTGCGCCCGCTAGCGGTCGCAGCGCGGTACGGATTCCGGCGCGATCGAACAGTCGGTGCGCGAACTTCATCCAGTAGGCGAATCCCGCGGCCGCCGCTCCAACGACGACACCGAGCAGGGCATAGAGCGGAACATGCTCGAGCGTCAGCGCGTCATCGAACAATTTTGGGTTGATGCCAAACGGTGGCTCCGTCGAGTGGAGAATCGTCTGTGCTGTTGCCGCCGAGGTGACGGCGGCGATCACGATGGGCGTGAATGTGCGCTGCGTAAAGTCGCGGAGGATGACTTCCAACACGAAGAACACACCCGCAATCGGTGCATTGAACACCGCGGACAGTCCAGCCGCGGCGCCGCATCCCAGCAAAGTGGTTCGGCGAGTTCCGTCGAGAGCGAGCCAGTTCGCCATCGCGCTGCCGATGGCAGCACCGATGGCGACGATCGGACCCTCGGGGCCGGCCGAGCCGCCCGAGACGATCGTGGCGCTTGATGCGAGCCACTGTCGGGGAGCCAGCGAAAGGGGAATGTTCGACCGCTGCCGATGAACCGCCAGCAGGACCCGCGAGATGCCATGACCCCGAAACGAGCTCGGGAAGAGGCGGAACACCGCTATCGTCACGAGCGCTCCGGCAATGGGAAGCACCACGGCGGTCCAGAAGGCGATTGGCGATGTCTGCGCGAACTGAGAGATCCAGTCCTCCATCGAGTTGATCGACTTGATGAAACCCACCGCCAAAGTGCCGACAAGCACTCCGATGACGCTGGCAAGTGCCAGCATGTGCCAGTCCTGGGACAACCTCAGGCCGTGGGCGAGGCGGCGCAGGAGTCGGTGTCCCAGTGGGGAGACGATGGGCTTGCCCTCTGCCAACGAATTGGTTATGCTATTGGGCTGCCCATTGGGAGGACCCACTACATGAACGAGATCCTAAAGAGCGACGACATCGTGGCCAAGGTCGGTGGACGCTTCAAGCTTGCAGCACTGATCCAGCGTCGGATCTCGCAGCTCCTTGACGGCGCACGGCCGCTGGTGGAGCGCAACGGACGGAGCGACTTCGAGGTGGTCATCGATGAGATTGCGACCGACAAGATCTCGATCGACTGGGAGCGGTCGGGGATCAAGGCTCCGGCCAAGAGTCGAAAGAACTAGATTTGGCCTTTTTTGGGGGGCAATGGGCCACAGTGTGATCCTGTTTGCGCCCTCAGTAGGCGAACTCCGGGTTCCTTCGAGTTTTTTCAGACTTTTCTTGCCACGGCTTCGTGGCGGGGTAGGCTTTCGAGGAAGAGTCCCCGATGGGGCAGTTGCCCCGACGGTTATCTCGACACAGGAGCCTATCCATGCCTTATCTCAGGACTGTTTTTGCTTGCATGACCTTGGTCGTTCCAGCTGCGACGAGCTTTGGCGTCGACAGCGTCTCCGTCCCAGTCCCCGTTGAAGGCGTGCCGCTGGTACTCGAGAATCGACAGTGGCCGATCTTCAGCGCATTCCGGGACATCCCGACCTTGACCGGGGTCTACCGAAGCACCGATCAGGGGAGCGGTTCTATCGCAGGAGGCTGTCCTCAGGAAGTTCGGACTCACTCTAGTGCCAACTTCTCAGGCGGATCGTTCATCGTTCAGGCTGGATTCGCGGAGCAGGAGATGGCAGGGGCATCATTTGTCCTTCCTGCGACGATGTTCCCCGCGCGCCTGGACCTTGCCGAGATGATCTTTGCCACCAGTGCCGCCACAGTGCAGACGACAACCAAGTGGTCGATCCTCGTCTACGAGGGGACGCCCGCAACAGGGACACTGATATTCAGCTTCGCCTCCGACGACCTAATGGTCCCGCATATCGTCTTGGCCCCGGGAACCAACGGCGTCAATGTTCAGTTCATGGTTGATCCAGGGGATCCGGATCAGATCTACATCAGCGACAACGGAAGTCACACTTTCTCAATCGCCTACCGCATCGATGACCACAACAATCAGACGGCGAATCCCTGCTTAACCGCGCCGCCGAGTACTAGCAATGCCTTCCCCACCACCGACACGGGTGGCCTGCAGCAGGCATCGCAGAACTGGATCTGGATGGTCTCCTGCCCCCTAGGTTGCGGAGCAGGCTGGAAGAGCTTTGCGCAACTTCCGACGCTCTGTCGCCCCTCCGGCGACTGGGTCATTCGCGCAACCGTTACCCCCGTCAACTGTCCCGCCGCGCAGGGAGCCTGCTGCGTCGGATCGAACTGCGCCGTCGGATCGCAGGCCGACTGTGCTGCCGCCGCCGGCATCTACCGCGGAGATGGCACGACCTGCACCTCCAGCATCTGCCTCCCGCAGGGAAATATCGCGTGCTGTTTCGCGGCGACCGGTGGGTGTGTGAATCTCTCCTACGCATCATGCCTTGGCGCAGGTGGTGTGCCCGGTGCCGAAGGGAGCGCATGCGCGTCGACGGTGTGCTTCCCTACTGGAGCGTGTTGCCTGCCAAACGGCAGTTGCGTCGGGCCTGTCTCGCCCTCAGCGTGCGCCGCGCAAGGTGGAAATTTTCAGGGCAACGGATCGAGTTGCGCGACTGCTAACTGCCCCATGCCGATGGGCGCGTCTTGCTTCCCCAGCGGATTCTGCCTCATCATGACTGCGTCGGATGCGGTTGCCTCCGGCGCGGTCTGGAAGGGTGCAGGCACGACCTGTGCAGACTCCAACGGGAACGGAACCGCCGACCAGTGCGAGGTGTCGAATCCGCCAGGGGACATCAACGGCGACGGGTTCGTCAATGGACTCGATATGACCCAGGTACTAGCCAATTGGGGTCCATCTGGTGGCGGAACACCTGCTGACATCAACAACGACGGAGTCGTGAACGGTCTTGACATGACCGTCGTCCTGAGCAACTGGACAAACTGACCCTCAGTCGGGATACTCGGAGGTGCCTGGAGAGGTGTCCGAGCGGTTGAAGGAGCCAGTCTCGAAAACTGGTGTGGGCCTTGTGTTCACCGTGGGTTCGAATCCCACCCTCTCCGTTGCTACTTGCCGCTAGGGTCACGCCCAGTTGCAACGACAGCGTCGGAACTTGGGACCCAACCAATCTGACCGTCACCGAGGCGGATGCAGTACCACCCTGGCCTCGCCTCCACGAGCGTGAACTCGGACCCGGCCGTGAGCGTTTCGGTGAACGCCGGTGCGAATCCCTCGCCGTTGCCCTTGCGGGCGATGACCTCGTCCGCCACGAGGACGCCCTGTGGTTCAAGTTGCGCTCGCAAGGCATCTACCCCCAAGGTCGCCGCAGTGATCGCGCACACTGTCGAGGTCACGGCGATAAGAAGTCGCCATGGAGCCTTTGCCGCCCAGCGCGTCAGGATTCCGACAGCAACGATCCCCCACAGTGCAATCCACACACCGGAGGCGATCTGGAGCCGTGTTCTGTGGGCCACGACCGCCCACGCCGAGGCGATCCGGTCGAGCGTGGAGGTAGAGGCGTTTGGTACCGCTCCCGGTCCAACGAGGTTTCGCGCATGAGCGAGATTCGTTGCGATTCGGCTGTCGCCGGGAAGGAGACGCTCTGCCTCGAGGTAGCTACCGATGCCGCGGGCGGGATCGCCGGCCTGGACAAAGGCATTGCCAAGGTTGAATTGGAGTTCGCCGCTCGCCGCGCCACCATCGACTGCCTCCTGGAATTTCGCTGCTGACTCGCGGAAGAGCGCCGCGGCCTCTGGAGCCTCGGAGGCCGAAAGTTTCGTGGCCAGGTCGTACGCGCTCTGTGCGGCGAGCGCGAGTTGGAGGCGCTCAGACTCCGAGAGCGATTGAGCCTGCGCATTGACCGGGAGGCCCGCCGCGAAAAGCATGGCGGTCGCGAGCAGAGTGGTTCGGATGGGACTCACGGTCTGATTCATGGATTGGTCTCCGTCCGCGATTCACACGCCCTAGCCCACTGAAGGCGGCCGAGATCCTTGATGACCGCGGCCACTTGGCTGATGTCGGCGGTCTCGGAGGCAGCGGACCCAGAGGCGGCGAATCGCGATCGTTCGGCACTGGCCAGCAGGGAATCGACCTTCTCAACGAGGAGGTCGCTCGCTCCGGCGCGCTCCACCCACCCTCGTGCGTCCGCCCGGGTTAGAGTTCCCAGTGCCGTATTGGTTGAGTCGGCGATGAATCCCAGTAGTGCCGCCGTTGCGTCCCCCTTCATGAGGTGCCGCTTCGCTTCGGCCCGTGCGCCCTTCGCACGCGCGAAGGCGCTGTCCCCGGCGAGGCGCTCGCGGCGTCTGCGCACAAAAAGTACTGCGGCGCAGAGGAGCGGAGGGACTCCCATGATCGCAGCGGTCGCGAGAGTTCCGCCAGACATGCGTGCGTCGGCGACCATGGCTGCCGTTGGCGCGATGTTGGCGACGAGCCCGCTCCCTGCCGGTGTCAGTGTTAGCTCCGGGGGAGTGGAACCATTGCCTACGCCGAGTATCGCCAGTGTCGAGATCCGTTCCGACGGGACGACCTCGAGGCTGATGGAGGCGGTGGCCGTGTTCCGGTAGGTCCCGGACGCAGGGTCGAACCAGGCGAATGCGATCGACGGAATGGACTCGATCCCCGCCCGCACAGGTCGAAGCGTCTGGGTGAATGTCTTGGTCTTGCCCGCAATGGTGCCGGCCAGTGGCGCGGATGGCATGCGGAAGTCACGCTCAAGTTCCGGTGTGTCAAGGAGTGGCGGCTGCAATTGAGCGAGCGCGTCGGCACCCTGCAAGTCTCTCACGACAATGGTCAGCGTGATCGGGTCACCGACTCCAACGCGTAGCGGCTTCGCCGAGGCCTCGATCGAAAAGTTTCCGATTGCGCCAGTGAACTCGCGGGGCCGACCCTCCGAAGGCAGCGCGCGGACATCGATTCCGCGCGCGGTGGCATGGGCGGCAATCGGCTTGGTCGCTGAGACGGCCAGCTCCGCGCGGCCGAAGAAGCCCCGGTTCTCGGTGATGCGCGTCGGGTAGTTCCACGCGATTCGCACATCGCCGAAGTTGGGGATGCCCGGGGTCGTGGGTGTGAACTCTGCGGCGACTTCGTAGACGAGGTAACTCGATCCCCCGACGAGCTCCTCGCGACCCATTGGTCGCTGTCCGCGCTGTTGGAGCTCAGTCATTGGGGTGCGGAAAATCCCCAACTCGCTCCGCTGGAGATCTATGAACTGCCACATGTCCCCTTCATCCAGGCTCACGCGATGTTCTTGGCTTCGGTAGGGCTTCACGAGGATCCGAAGAATTGCCTTCATCGACTGTCCGACCCAGGCGGTCGACGGCTCTCCCACGACCTCTGCGCTGAGCAGATCGCCCGTAGTAGATGGCAGCGATGAGATAGTGGTGGGTTGGCTGGCATGGTCGGTTCCGTCGACCATGACCCTGATCGGCGGGACGGTGAAACGGCCGGGGCGGGTGGGCGTGACGAACACCGTCATCGTGGTCGTGTTTTCTCGTGCGACCTGCCCGTTGATGAACTGCATCGAGCTCATCGTCTGTCGTCCAGGCTGGACAGAGAAGTCGAGGCCGTCCACGGTCGGGCAGACGGGATCGCCGATCGTCGAGCCATCATGAACTGTGACGGTCAGAACTGCCGGACTGCCAACCCAGGTTTCGCGCTGCGTGAACTTGAACTCGACATCGCCTGCGAGGGCTGGTGCGCCCACGAAGAGCGCAACGGCGAGCGCGATGAGCGTCAGGACGAGCCTAGTGTCACATCCGAAGCGTTTGGTCATGATCGTTCCTCTGTGTTCCATCGTGCTCACCAGTCCTTCTGTGCGGGTGCTTGGCGCGACCGCTGTGCCGAGTCCCTGGCATCCTGACGAGCCTTCTCCCGATCGCGCACGCCTTGAAGAATCTTCTCGGCCTGTTCCTTCGAGAGGGGCGCTCCCTTGACGAGTTCACCAGCCTTGGAGTCCTTGGGTTCTTCCTTGCCATCTGCAGGTGCCTCCTCGCGGGCCTCCGCGGCGGCTTCCTGTTTGCGATCCTGTTCCTTCTGTTGCGCCTCTTCCTGGACCTGCTCCTGACTCTGCTCCTGACTCTGCTCCGTGGCGTCGTCCTTGGGAGTCGGTTTCTTGGCGCGAGCATCGGCCTTCGACTGATCGGAGTTCTTCTGGGACTTCTCCTGATTCTTCGGATCGTCACCGTCTTGCGCCTGATCCTTCGGCTGTTCCTGTTGTCCATCCTGTGGCTGGTTCTCTGGTTGCTGATCCTGCTTCTCCTGATCCTGCTTCTCCTGCTCCTGCTTCTCCTGCTCCTTCTTGTCGTCCTGTTCCTTCTTCTTCTCCTCCAACTTCTTCAGAAGACGGTACGCAGTTTCGCCGTTGACACGCGCGTCCACATCGCCTGCATCAGCCGCCGCCGCGTCCTTGTAATGAGTCAGCGCCTTCTTTACCTGCTCGATGGCCTGGCCAAGGTCGGCCTGCGGCGCTGCCGCTGCTTCGGGCGGCGCCCCCTCTGGCATCTGTGCGAGTGCTTGCGCGTAGATCGCATTCCCCTCGTTGAACATCGAGGCGGCGGCCAAGGTTGCGTCAGCTAGCTGCGCAGAGGCGGCGAACGACTCGGCGGCCTGTTCAAATGTCCCAGCTCGGTACTGCGCGACGCCTCGGTTGTAGAAGGCCGGGGCACTCGATGGATCGGCCTCGGCAGCCTTTGAATAGGCGGCGGAGGCCTCAACAAAGTCCCCGGCATCGAGCGCCGCGCGAGCCTTTGCGGCCGCTTCGCGGAACGCACGAAGGTCGACTTGCTTGGCAATCTGTGGCGGGGGGGCAGGAGCAACCCTGTCCGCACCCAGCGCCGCCTGTGCAAGAACGATTGCAGCGATTGCGATGGGTCTCATGTTGCGCCTCCTGGAATGACCGCTTGTGTCCGGACTGTGCGGCGGTCGCTGATGAGACACTCACCTACGAGCAGCAGAAGGGCGATCGCCACGGGCCACTCATACCTCGGGATCGTCCTGACAACAGTACTCGTCTCGAATTGACCACGATCCAGATCCGCCAACGCGCCCGAGAGAACCCCAGCGAGGTCAATGTGCGCAGTTCCAGCACCCACATAGATGCCTCCGCCCGCCTTAGCGACTTCACTGAGGACCGTGGGGTCCATTCGCGACCACACCTCCTGTCCGTCGTGAAGTTGCCAGGTGCGCTCCCCGCCTCGATCGACGGGGATTCGTCCCCCATCGCGGGAGTCCCCGATCCCGACGGTGATGACACGGATCCCTTCGTCGTTGAAGGCTTCAGTTGCCGCGGCTGCGGGATCGCTCCCCATGTCTTCGCCATCGGTCAGAACCACGATGGCCCGTCCTTGAGTTGCATCCGATGGAAAACTCTGCGCGGCGCGCGTGATGGCATCACCAAGCATTGACCCGCCGCGCGCTGCGTCCTTGGGTTCAAGCCCTGCAACGCTCTGCATGAGGGCGGCGTAGTTGAGCGTCAACGGTGTCCTCAGCGCCGCGTCACCGGCGAAGTCGACGAGGCCGACTCGATCGCCACCCATCTCATGGACGGCATCATCGATGAACAATTTTGCTCGTTCAAGGCGGTTTGGGGCGACATCTTCGGCAAGCATCGATCGGCTGACATCCACCACGAACATGATGTCCACTCCGCTGCGCCGTACTTCTTCCGAGCGTGTTCCCCATCGTGGATCGGCCAGCGCGGCGACAACCGCGGTCATCGCGAGGACGACGAGCGCCGCACGACAGGCGGGCCTCCATGTGGAGTGCGTGGGGGCGACGCGTGGAATCAGTACGGCATCAACCAATCGCCGGATCGCCCTTCGGCGAGCCGCCACCGCGATTGCGCAGAGGACCGTCACGCCGAGGAGGAGCCAGAGCCAGTGGAGTGCCGCGAGATTGTTGAAGTCGATCGTCATGTGCGCATCCGGCCTCTCAGTTGGCACTCCGGTAGCGGGTTCCAACGAGCACCAGCTCCGCCCCAAGCAGGATAAGTACCCCGACCAGGAGCGGAGGGATCCAGGTTCCACCGAGTCGTGATGGCTGCACGGCAAGTTCAGTGAACTGGAAAGACTGTCGTTGTTCGGTGGTCGTCTTCTCGAGCGAGTCGATCTGTTTCGAGATCGAGAGCAGGCTTGCTGAGTCGGTCGCTCGGAAGTATTCGCCGCCAGTGCGTGAAGCCATGTCCCGCATGAGATCCTCGTCGATGGAGACGGGAACATTGCGGATCACCGGTCTTCCGAACGGATCGGTTCCCACTGGGAATGGGGCCATCCCTCGCGTCCCCACACCGATCGCATAGATCTTGATTCCGTAACTCGCGGCCAGGTCAGCTGCGACTCGGGGATCGACCTCGCCGGCGTTGTTTTCGCCATCGGTCATGAGAATGATCGCCGCGCTCTTGATGGGATCGCGCCCGTCGCCGGTGTGCGCGTGCTTCATCGAGTCGCGAATCCGTTCGACGGCCAGCGCAACAGCATCACCGATCGCAGTGCCGCTCTCGGCCTCGTCATTGGCTGGCTGCACCTTCTCAAGGGCGTCGATCACATACGCGTGGTCGAGTGTTGGAGGCGCGAGGCCGTCCGCGAAGCGGGCGAAGGTGATGACACCGACGAGGTCGTTAGGGCGGCCTTCCAGTCCCTGACCCCCAAGCACGAACGCATTCGCAACGCTCTTCACGGCAGCGAGTCGATCCGCCGTCTGCCCCTTGACCTGGAAGTCGAGTGCCCGCATCGACCCGGAGCGGTCGACCACCAGTTGGATCGCTGCTCCCTCGACAAACACCTTGGTCTGCTGGTGGGCGATCACGGGGCGCGCGAGACAGAAGGCGAGGAGCGCGATGGCCATCACGCGCATGGCGGGGATGATCCAGCGAGTCCGCACGACCCACGATGTTCCCGCTGCCTTGATGAGCGCGGCAGACGAGAAGGCAACAGTCGACCGCCTCCGCGAGTCGAAGGATCGCCAGAGGGCCACGACGCCAAGCAGCACGAGCGGCAACGCCCACCAAGAGAGTGTCTGGAAGGAGTTCATGAGAGAACCTCCGCATGGATGGGCCGAGGCGCAGGATCCGAGGTGGAGGGGGTGGTCTCCAACACAAATCCCCGGGCGGCCTCGAGCCCACGCGCGCATTCGGACTGGGCCGGCTGGTGAGCCGCGAACTTGACCATGTCCGCGGCGCGCAGAAAGTCGGTCAGCAGATGCCGATGCTCGGCACCGATCATGGGGTGATCGCTGACCGAGGCGAGGAACTCCTTGGTGGTCTGCTCGGGGGCGGCGATCTCGAACCTTCGCTCAATGTAGTGGCGCACGATGTCAGAGAGGCGCACCCAATAGGCGTGCAGCGCGCCGGTCGCGACAAGCCCGTCGCGCTCAAGCCGATCGAGTTCAGCAATCGCCCACTCATGTGGGGCCAGTCGCCGTGCGGCCAGTGTCCGTCGCCGCGCCCTGAGGGCGATGAGCACCGCGGCCAACACCGCCACCGACCCCAGCGTGAGCCACAACCACACAGGCTGGCCGAGGTCGATGTCAACTGCAGACTTGATGTCGCGGTAAATCGCAGGATCGAACTCTGCGCCGACGAGGCTCGACACCTCGATGGCCGTTGCATCGACGGTGAGCCGCTGTTCGACCCCACTCCCATCCTTCCAGACGATCTCAATAGGGGCCGTCTCCACAAGCCCGCTTTCAAAGGTCGTGGCGAGGAACCGAATGGATTCGGTGCGCACCTCGTCATTGCCGAGCGTTCTGTGCTCAACTCCCCGCACCTCGAATCCTCCGAGCGCTGGGCCGATTGTCGGCATCGTCAGTGTGACTCCCTCGGCAGCAACGACAGTCAGCGTGAACGGGATCGCCACTCCGACTTCGCTCTGGTCGACTGGGGCGGAAAGCGTTGCGGAGATTCCTGATGCCGACGCGGTGACCACCACTGGCTGGGGCTTCGAGTACGCACCTCGCGCCCTAGGGACTGGTGCCGTGTCGGCCGCGGTCGTCGCAGGAACCGTCTGTGCCTCCACGAGGTACACGGGTGACGCCAGCAGCGCGGCGGCGATCAGCGCGGAAGCCGCACGATTCATCGGCTCCTCCGCGCTTCGCGCCTTCGGAAGTACGCCGTGATGGGCCCGATCGGATCGCACCCCGTCTGAACGCAGATCGGCTCGATCCTCATCCGGCGCAACGCCAGTTCGAACTGGAGGGCGCGCATGTCTCCCTGTCGCTTGTAGGCCTCGCGAACCCGGCGGCTCCCGGTGTCAACGGTGACAAGCTCCCCGGTTTCCTGGTCCTCCATCTCCACGAGACCCACACTCGGCAGTTCTCGCTCCAGCGGGTCATCGATGCGGACTGGGATCACATCGTGGCGGCTGTGAGCGATCGCCATCGGGCGCTCCCAGCCAGCATCCAGGAAGTCGCTGATCACGAAGACGACCGCGCGCCGCTTCTGGATCCGATTGAGTTCGTCAAGGGCCGAGGCAATTGCGGTGCCGCGCCCCTCAGGGGTGTGCGCCAGAAGTTCGCGCACGATGCGCAGCACATGGCGGCGGCCCTTTCGCGGCGGCACATGGCGTTCGATGCGGTCGGAGAAGAGGAGCAGCCCTACCTTGTCGTTGTTGCGAGTCGCGCTGAAGGCCAGCGTCGCGGCGACCTCCGCGACAAGTTCGCGCTTGAGTCGCGTGCGCGACCCGAATGAGAGCGAGCCGGAAAGGTCCACCGCGAGAACCACCGTGAGTTCCCGCTCCTCCCGGAAGAGTTTGACATGGGGGGACCCGGCGCGGGCTGAGACATTCCAGTCAATCGTCCTGATGTCATCCCCGATTTCGTAGGGTCGCACCTCCTCGAACTCCATCCCCCGACCCTTGAATGCGGAGAGATAGCGCCCGGCCACCGCCTCCTGGACGACCCGCGAGGTGCGGATTTCGATCCGCCGGATCTTCCTGATCATCTCGCTGGTGAGCATGTCACTCCTCCCAATGGTTCATTCGTTGCACGGCGCGTGACGGGAAGTGGGCTCAGGGGACCGGCACATGATCGAGTAGCGACTGCACGACATCATCCTGCGTCTTCTCCTCAGCTTCGGCCTCATAGGAAAGGCCGATCCTGTGGCGGAGCACGGCGTGGGCGACATCCTTGATGTCCTGCGGTACGACATAGCCGCGGCCGTCCAGGAATGCCTTTGCCTTCGCAGCCATCGTGAGCGAGATCGTTGCGCGCGGCGAACACCCGAACTGCACGAGTCCAAGGATCGGCACTTTGTGGCGCGACGGATCACGCGTACTGGTCACGAGGTCCACGACATAATCTTTGATCCGGTCATCCATAAAGATCTGATCCACGAGCGCGCGGGCAGCCAGAATGTCCTCAGGGCTCATGACGGCGTCCACCGTGAGGTTGGACTTCGTCGTAGCCATTCGATCAAGGATCTGCCGTTCCTGCTTGATGGTCGGGTAGCCGACGACCAGCTTCATAGCGAAGCGATCGACCTGCGCCTCCGGCAGCGGGTAAGTCCCTTCCTGCTCAATCGGGTTCTGGGTAGCGAGCACGATGAACGGCTGCGGGAGCTGGTAGGTGGTGTCGCCGATAGTGACTTGGCGCTCCTGCATCGCCTCAAGCAACGCCGACTGAACCTTTGCAGGCGCGCGATTGATCTCGTCGGCGAGGATGATGTTTGAAAAGATCGGACCATGCTTGACAGTAAACTCCCCGGTATTGGGCCTGTAGATCAGTGTTCCGATGAGGTCAGCCGGCAGGAGATCCGGGGTGAATTGAATCCTGCGGAACCCAGTGTTGATTCCTTTCGCAAGGCAACTGACTGCGGTGGTCTTGGCGAGCCCGGGGACTCCCTCGATGAGTACATGGCCGTTCATGAGCAGGCTGCACAGCAGTCCCTCTATGAGTTCGTCCTGCCCGACCATCACCCGCTGGATCTGGTCGACAAGGTGGCGGAAGGGTCGGCTGGCGGCCTGAACCTGTCGTTCAAGGTCAGTAATGTCGCGTTGTGATGTCGTCATGGTGGAATTCATCCTGAAGGTACGCACCCGAGCGAGTCGGGTTCGTACGGAGCTGGAAGGGGATGATAAACCAGCTACCTTTGCGCGATGGCGAAACTCTTCAATGTGGCGTGGATCGGAACCGGCGTGATGGGGGGGGCGATGGCAGGGCATCTGGTCGCAGCGGGTCACCGCGTCTGTGTGCACACGAGAACCAAGGCTCGCGCCCAACGGGTCCTCGACCACGGAGCCGGGTGGGCGGACTCGCCAGCGGCAGCCGCCGAGGGAACGGATGTCGCATTCGCGATGGTTGGTACTCCGGAGGAGGTCGAGGCCGTCCATCGTGGTCCTAGCGGGATTCTGTCGGCCAAGAACCCTCCGCGAATCGTCGTCGACATGAGCACCAGCTCGCCTGAACTCGCCGTGCTCATTGATCTGGAGGCGCGCGCACGGGGCGGCAGGGGATGTGACGCCCCCGTAACCGGGGGAGACATCGGGGCGCGTCAGGCGACCCTATCGATCATGGTCGGGGCCGACGAGGACTCATTTGCAGAGATCCTTCCCTTGCTGTCGGTGATGGGGAAGACCGTTGTGCGTCACGGCGGGCCGGGTCAGGGACAGCGTGCAAAGCTCGTCAATCAAGTGCTGATCGCTTCGACGATGGTCGGGATGTGCGAGGGGCTTGCACTCGCTTCAGCGGCAGGGCTAGATGCGCAGCGGCTCCTTGAGTCAGTCTCAACCGGGGCGGCGGGGAGCTGGGCACTCGCCAATCTTGCGCCGAGGGTGCTGCGCGGAGACCTTGAACCTGGTTTCATGGTCGAACACTTCGTCAAGGACCTAGGACTTGCGCTTGACCTAGCTCGGCGTCTCAATCTGGATCTTCCCGGCCTCGCCAGGGCGCAGACTCTATACACGCAGCTCATACGGGACGGCCATGGTCGGCGGGGAACGCAGGCACTCACTCTCGCCTATGCGCCGCGCGCGACGGAGCATCGCTTCGTGTAGGCATCCGGTGCCGCCCTTGCGCGGGTTGCTGGCGGCGGGTAGCCTCTCAAACCCCCTTCGGGAGCCAACCATGACTGACCTCATCCCCGGCACCACCGTCACGATCTCCGTCATCAAGGTTCCTGCGCAGCCTCGCCACCGCAAGACAATTGAGCGGCTGATGAGGCTTCAGCCGGCGATCCAGCGGACGCTGTCACGAGTGGCCCGAGTGCGCGGCAGAACCAACCCAGTCAATCAGCGCGGTGGTCGGATGTGGATCAGCCGCATGGCTGCTACCCGCTGCGTCCGTGCGGAAAAGGGGGCTAAGTTCACGCTGCGCGTGACCCCCCAGATCATCCCTGATGTGAAGGCGATCATGCGGTTCGTCGAGATCGCTTAGTTCGCGCGACGGCTTTGCTTGCGGCGTAACTAGCCGGTCTAGACGGCCCCAATCGCTTGGCGAATCGGCATCACGAGGTGGGGGATCGCGCGCTCCTCGCAGAGTCGCTCGGCATGTCCACACAGCGTGGCAAAGATGGTCGGGAGGTCGCTGAGACTCGTGAGGGGTCCATTTCGTCGAACGGTCACATAGATGCTGATGGGGCCCGGATGCGAAGACGAGCTGCCGACGGCGCGCGCCCTTGTCTTCACCTCGAACGACGCCTGTAACTCCCTCGTGGGGGTGAGAGAAATTCCGACAAAGGGCTGCACATCGATCGCTGACTCCTGCTCCGAGTCAATGAGCAAGGCGAGCGCACTGCCCCCAAGCAGCGCGTGTGAGACCACGCTGTCGCGGTCCGACTCCACCTCGATGTCCAAGCCGAAGGTGAGTTCGACGCACTCAAAGTCCAATGGAGTAAGCGATAGGAACCACGGCGCCGTCTCCAGCACTGTGCGGTGAATCGCGTAGGCCTCGTCAGTCGATGCGGGGTTGAGATGCCCCGATCGGATCTCAGTGCGCCGGAGTGCGAGCCACATGAAGTCGGGAGAATCCGCCTCAGATTCGAGGACGACCTCATCGCCGCTGCGCCTAATGTGCGACAGGCGGGGAATCTCGCGGCGAACTCGATCAAAGAGTTCGAGCGTTGGCTCGCGCGCCCCGGGGAGATCCATCGTGAGGGCGATCCGCTGGGTCACCGAGAAGTCGCTGCACCAGCCACCGAAGTCCAGCATGGCAGCAAACTACCCACCCCTGAGGGCCGGATCAGGGATTCCGACCGGTCATCCACAGAGCGATGGCGTCAGTGTCTGAAAGATTCTCCAGCAGGTGATCAGGGCTGAAGTTGCGCAGTTCATCGAGGTCGTGAGCACCGGTCGCAACCGCAACCACTTGGCAGCCATTGGCATGTGCGCAGTCGATGTCGAGCGGAGTGTCGCCGACGATCACGACCTCGCCCGGTCTCAAGGCGACACCGGAATGCTCCCGAAAGCGCTCCATCGCAATGGGCGGTAGATCCCGTCGGTGGGATCCGTCGTCCGCCCAAGCGTTGAACTGAAACACCTCGACGGGAATCCCCGCCCGTTCGACCTTCAACCTCCCGGTGTGTTCGTAGTTTCCGGTCAGGAGTCCGAGCGCAATCTCCGGTTCACTGGCAAGCCGCTCTACGAGCGCACGAGCCCCAGGCAGAGGCTCCGATCGGCAGGAGTCGTTGAACCCGGAACGAAGATGCCTACCGTAACACTCCCGAAAATCCGCGTGGTTGGACTCGTTGGGATCGACGCCCGCAGACCCCATGAGATCGCGCCAGATGAGCGAGTCGAGGCGCCCCGAGATCAGGATCCCGTCCATGGAGAACGACTTCTCTGGGTGGAGTTCCTGCGCGGCCCTCAGCATCGCTGCGATCCCTGCGCCCTGTGTCCGCAGGAGTGTGCCGTCAATGTCAAAGAGGATCAGCATCGCTTTGGGGATGGCTGCGAGACCGCCGCGACAATTTTCGCGGCAGCATCGGCCAGGTCGGTCGCTGTCGCCATCGTTGGGATGTCTACGCTCGCCTCACGGAGAATCTCCTGCGCTTCACGGACATTGGTCCCCTCGAGACGGACCACAAGGGGAACCGTGAATCCGATGTTTCTCGCCGCCTGCACGATGGCGCGGGCGATCCGGTCGCACTGCATGATCCCGCCGAAGATGTTGACGAGCACCCCTTCAACGCGCGAGTCGCTGAGAATGATCCTGAATGCCTCGGTGACCGCGGCTTCCGACGCGCTCCCGCCGACATCAAGAAAGTTGGCCGGTTCGCCACCGTGAAGCTTGACGATGTCCATCGTGCTCATCGCAAGCCCGGCGCCGTTGACGAGGCAGCCGATGTTGCCGTCAAGCGCGACATACGACAGTCCGTGAGCCTTTGCGCGTACTTCCGCAGGGTTCTCTTCTGCGGGGTCGTTCATCGCCGCGATGTCTCCATGCCGAAAGAGCGCGCTGTCATCGAAAGAGAACTTGGCATCGATGGCCAGCACCTCGCCGTCGGGATGGGCTGCACTGGGAGGGGTCAGGACGAGCGGATTGATCTCGACAACGCTGGCGTCAGTCTCCTGTTGGAGTCGGGCGAGCTTTGTCAGGACCGAGACTGCCTGTGGCAGTGCCGCGCCCCTGAATCCCAAGCCCAGCGCGGTGGCTCTGGCTTCGTACGGTTGGAGGCCGAGAAGGGGGTCCAGTACCACCCTCAGGATTGCTCCCGGGTTGGTGGCTGCCACGCGTTCGATCTCGACACCACCTTCCGCGCTAGTGATGAGCGTATTGGTCCCTGCGGCGCGGTCGACGAGCACCGCCGCGTAGTACTCATGAACGATGTCGACAGCATCGGCGACGAGGAGACGGGTGATGGGAAGTCCTTCGGGCGGGGTCTGCGGACTGTGCATCCGGTTGCCGAGCATGAACGCCGATGCGGCGCGTGCTTCGGCGGCGCTCTTGACAACCTTCACGAATCCCGCCTTTCCGCGCCCTCCCGCGTGCACCTGAGCCTTGACGACCACCATCGTGGACCCAGACGAGAACAGTCCAGTCGCGGCCGTGTGCGCCGCGTCGACCGAAGTCACCATCGTGCTCTTCGGGACGGGAATTCCGGCAGAGGCGAGGAGCTCTCGCGCCTGAAACTCATGGACCTTCATGGGCCGATGATCCTACTTGGCCCGCGAGAGTCGGCGTCCCTTCCACCACTCGAAGGCCACGGGGAGGATCGAGACGATCACAATCACGACGACGACGACTTCAAAGTTTCGCTTCACCACCGGGATCTCGCCGAAGGCGGCCCCCGCGCCTACAAGCCCCCCAACCCACAGTGCCGCGCCCGCGATGTTGTAGACCATGAAGCGCCGATACCCCATCGCCCCGATGCCCGCGAGAAACGGAGCAAAGGTTCGCACGATGGGGACGAACCGCGCCAGAACGATCGCCTTGGGTCCATGACGCACAAAGAAGTCCCGGGTGCGCGTGAGATGTGCGACCTTGAGGAAGCGATGATTCCCCGAGAACGCGCGGGGGCCGATCCACTGTCCGAGGTGGTAGTTGACCGCGTCTCCGACGACCGCGGCCACGAAGATCGTGATCGCCGCGGTCCAGAGGTCTAGACCTATCCCTCGAGCACAGATCGCCCCGACGGCAAACAGCAGGCTGTCCCCGGGGAGGAATGGCGTAATCACGAGGCCTGTCTCACAGAAGACGATCAGGAAGAGGATCGCGTAGGACCACCCCCCCGAGGCATGAACCAGATCAACAAGAAATGCGTCGAGCTCCGTGAAGAGCCGAGGAAGTTGGTCGAGGAGGCCTTCCATCGATCGACGCCGACTGCAGGCAACGGACAGGGAGAGATTCGAACTCTCGATAGGGGTATAAGCCCCTATACCGGTTTAGCAAACCGACGCCTTCAGCCACTCGGCCACCTGTCCTCACACAGAGCTGGAGCGAGTGTAGCAATCGGTCCAACGATGGAGTCCGATGGGTCTCGCGGCACGGACTCAGGGGACGTCCCACCCAAGGCAATCGATGACCTTGAGTTCCGTCGGGCTCAGGAATGTGGGGTAGTAGGTCGTTCCATTTGGGATCACCGCCTGGCCCATGACCGAGTCGGCATCGAGGAAACCTGCCGCGCCGTTGGTGTCGTCGATCAGCGAAACCTCAAAGTCGACGCCCGTAGCCGAGTCGTCTGTGGTCGAACCGTTGAGCCCGGTCACGAAGTTCAGAATGACTTCGCCGGGCGTGAGGTTCAGCCCGCGAACCACGAACCGTCCGTAGTAGCCCGGGTAGGTGGGGTTGTAGTCGATGAGGTAGCAGAATCCCTGCTGGCTGACATACGAGGGCATCGTGTAGTCGAGGTAGCGAGTCCTCAGCGCGATGGGAGGAAGCGGAATCAGTTGCTGATCGTCGAAGATTCCGGATCCTCCGAACTGATTGCGGATTGCCGTTCCATAGGCAGAAAAACCACTGAGCGCAGCACCGTAATTCGACGAGACGAACGCGGCCTGCGCTTCGGTTGTAGGAAAGGGCGAGTTGAGGGCGAGCGCTGTGCGAAACGGCCGATACCCCCCGGGGTTATAGTCAGGAGCGAAGAGCCCGAGGTTCGAGTCGCTGAATGTTCCGCCATTGTCGATGACTGTCTCCAGGGTCTCGGAGACATCGTCACAGTCCAGTCCCACGAAGATTGAGGCGAAGGCGGCGGGTTCCTGCGTGAGGTACCCGAAGTCGGTGGGGAGAGAGCCCACTGTTCCGTTGGTGTCCTCCGCGAGAATGTCGCTACGGAACCGATACATGTCCAGGATGCAGCTGTCGCCGGCGAGGTTCGCCTGGATGGACGAGAGCCACCCCATGTTGACGACCGTC
Organism: Phycisphaerales bacterium; assembly: GCA_009691915.1. GTDB lineage: Bacteria > Planctomycetota > Phycisphaerae > Phycisphaerales > SM1A02 > F1-60-MAGs104. The sequence goes on along the minus strand of SIAD01000001.1, from coordinate 274,772 downwards.
ATGCGCACGAGCCAATCCTGAAAAGAGATGCCGCCAGCGGGGATTCCGTCGGATGGGTCGAAGTCGTAGAGCGCGAGCGTGGTCGTATCGGTCGTGAAGGTGATGGTCCCGTCGAAGTACGAGAGGTTTGGCAGCGCATAGATCCACGCCGCACGGAGGTTGGCGTTTGTCCAAAAGAGCCGGTTCTCCGAGGTGTACCGGTTCTTCCCGTTTGACTGGATGTTTGAATAGAAGACCCGCCACTTCCCGTTGATCGCCGGGCCGGTCCCGTAGGGCGCGGGGGGGTTCGGCATGAATCGTGCGTCATCCAGGGTCGCTCCCGACGAGCCCGAGGCGATCAGGCTTGCGAGCGTGGGGGAGGGGTTCTGGGCAGAGACTCGCGCGCTCACGACAGAGATCGTCGGAGCTGCGAGACTCTGGAACTGCACCTTGATCGTGACATTCGTGGCCAGCGAAATCGTTGCCTGGAGATAGTTGGCAACTGCCTGCACTGCCTGAAACACCGGCATGACGACATCGGCGGGGACCGATGCGAGAACAAAGATGACCGAGCCGTTGCCAGCGACGCCTCCCTGAGCGCCGCCCTGTCCGACAACCGTGATGGTCTGGAGGGGCGCGTCGATCAGTTCCTGCGCCTTGATTCCCTTGACCATTTGTTGGAATCCCTCGTCGGTCAGTGCGCGGTCCTTAGCGGAAGCAATCGGCATCCATGCCGTCCCCTGACACTCTGCCGCGATTCCCGCACGCGAAGTGTCCCACTCGACGAATGCTGGACTTGGTTCGGCATCGAGACCCGCCGCCGCCAATCGAGGTGCGCTGGAACTAGCGGCGAGAGCGACAAGTGCAAGCCAAATGATCGTGGTAGACGGCATGAATGCGAGGCTACCAAATCAAGCCGCCGCAACTCATGTCAGTCGCGGCGGCAGGTCGGGGCAGCACGCCCCGCGGGTACCAGTTGTTGCAGTCACTCGGTGGTCGCGTCAATCGCCAGCGCGCCAGAGGCGTTCACCGCCCAGCCCATCGAGTCGAGGATCAGCCACTCTCGCTTCGTAAGAAAGTCCGGGAGGGCCCCCAGCGGGACTGAGTAAGGTGGGATCGCCAGAGGATCCCGGCTGTACCAGGTGACCCCGCGCGACATGGTTCGCCCCATGAGGCACCGTGTCGAGAGTTCGGCAAGTTCGTCTTGGATCACAAAGATCCCACGAATGGGAGTTCCGTCGTACATCCTCAGCTCGAAATCGTCCGGATCACGCGCCGTGTCCTGGAGAAAGTTCAGGATGGATCCATCCGAGGGGCTGTTGCGCGCAACAAGCCGTGGGCACGCACCGAAGAAGTTCACCTGAGTCACGATGCCGCCCAAATTGTAAGGGCTCCGTTGATAGTCGACGAAGGCACATCGGGCTCCGCCATTGACTGGCACCACCGTCTGCGTTGCACCGTCGGGGAATGCTGTGATCTCCGTTGGGACAGTGGTCGGAAGGCGCGCGTCATCAAAGGTGTTCCCTTGCTCGGGAGTCAGTGGGGTGCCCGCAGAGTCAAGAAGTCCACGCATCTGGTAGATGAGGTACAACTCTGGCGGTGGTGCTGTACCACCTCCGACAGCCGTCATCAATTGGATTGCCGTCACTGGCGGGGCCAGTGCGGCCGCGGCGGCGATCGTGTCCTTGTTGAGCCCCGGGTTGTAGTCGAGCGCATGCCCCCCCGGGAGGTGGCCGCCGCCAACTAGAGCGTCGATCATGTCGTCATTGACATCTGAGCAAGACGGCGGTGGGGCACCCATGGTCGCTGGATCGACTACCACGAGCGCTGGGCTGATGACATCCTGCTGGAACCGGGAGAAATCCATTACCGTGCAGTCGCGGGTAAGAAAGTCCGCCCCAGCCACCGTGCCCAGCACCTGCATCAACTCACGGACGATCGCGTCCTGAAACGAGTAGAGATAGGTCGTGCCTTGCATGAGTCCATTGGAAGGGTCGAAGTCCCACTGGATCGAATTGTTCAAGGTGATCACGCCGTCATAGGCGAGTTCCCCGAGCCCAGATCCCGCATAGATCCCCAAGGCCTTCTGGAGCGCCTGCGTGACATAGACACGATCCTCAGGCGTGACACTGATGCTGATGCCGCTGTAGCGAGTCGGCAGAGTCGTTGACACGGGAGTCGACTGGACATCGTCGCCGTCGTTGGGCTGCTGCCCATTGACCGCGGCAAAGACTTGTGGAATGGGCTTGACGGCGTACCGGCACGAGGTCATGCCTAGGCGTCCAGGGGAGAGTTGGACATACGCCATCCGAATCCGGACCTGTGTCGCCGTCAGGATCTGCGACTCAAAGTACCGCTCGATGCTTGCCAGGGCCGCGTAGAACTGCGTGGCGATCGAATTCGGGATGACAGTCGTCGAGCTGATCTGAAAGACGAGGTCGAAATCCGATTGCGGCGGGCCTCCCGCGATCCCGCCGTCGGATGAGTCGCCACCGCCACTGTCGCTTCCATCCTTCGCGTGCTTTGGCCGGCCGCCGAGGGTTTCATCGACGGTGAACTCCGTCGCCGCGCGGAGGATCGCCGCCTGCGACTTCCGCGCCGCGTCGCGGAGTTCCGCGAGAGAGACCGGGGCACCGTCGCCAACGCTGATCGGTGTCGACACGAATACGAGATCTTCCCCCGAAGGCGATTTGCCTTCATGGACAACGAGGACAGCGTCTTGTCTCTGCGGGCTGGCCTCGGGTCCCGAAGCGAGCGACTGGAGAACAAAAGCCTGCGACGCAATGAGGAATGGAGTCAGCATGAGAGTCTCGTGTCTTGGTCCTTGTGAGTGAATCAGCCGCCGGGAACGCCACTGCCGGGGCAGGTTCCCCAAGCTGAGAAGATCTCGACGAGATCAAACGCATCGACAAAGCCGTCACCATTAATGTCGGCAATGCCGGTCAGCGGACTCCCCGGATCGACGGTGAGTCCGAAAGTCGCCAGCACCACGAGGAGATCGTCAGCGCGGACATGGCCATCCGGAGTGGGCAGTCCCTGCACAGGATCCCCTCCGGCGATATCCGCGCCGCATGGTTCAAACTCCTGTCCGAGGTCGAGTGAAAGGTTGTCGAGCGCAATGAACGCGCCAGTAATGATGATCTTGTCGAACGAGATTGCGGGTGCTCCCGGCTCGGCTCGAATGATGGCAAACTCAAACCCACTTGGAACAGCAGGTGTCTGGACGCCGCGCAGGTCGTACTGCTTCTGTGAGACGACAGTCTCGGCGCCGGTGAGTGGGTCAACACTGATCGCATCGACGACGACAATGTTCTCTTCGAGGTAGGGGTGATTCACGAGATTTGGCAGTGGAGGGTCGAACGCGAAGTAGCTCGCGAAGTCAGCCGCGTTGAGATAGAAGCGGGCCTCGGCTGCCGATCGCGCGAGCTTGATGATGACAACCCCGTTACCCGAGGAGAAATCGCCGGTCTCCGCATTGAAGTCGAGTCGCTGGCCGAATGCCCGATTGCCGAACGCCATTCCGAATCCCTGGCCAAGGACACCTCTCAGGTTCATGTTGCCGTTTTCTCCCAGCGCGTACTGGAAGAGACTCGGCACGAAATCGGAGTACACGAATGCGGTGTCGAGCGGGTCTGGGCTGTAATCGGTCGACTCGATTGTCGCGAAGTACTCCGGGAACTCCGGATCAGTCAGCCTGATCTCGGCGAGGGTCGCCGGGGCGACCTTGCAGATGGGCAGTTCACTGTCGTGGCTCCCAAGCGGGATGTTCTCGAATGTCTCGCGGAAGAGGAGGGTCGAATCCTCGCACTCGTCGGGGATTCCGTTGGCGTTGACATCCTGACTGTCGCCGTTGGCAATATTGCAACTGTCTGGAATCTGATCCTGATTGCAGTCAATCGGGCTGGGGATCCCAGGATCCTCAACCGCCGTTTCGCACTCGTCGGGGATGCCGTTCGCATCGCAGTCCTCATTCGTCCCGTCGAGTGACTCGACGAAGTCGTCAATGAGATTGTTGTTGCAATCGACCGGTGCGAAGATGCTGCACCGGAACTTGGCAAAGTCGAACTTCACCTGCGAAATCGAACGCGCGTTGTAGGCAGACTCCTTGGCGTTGTCTTCAATGACGGAGTCGCTGGGTCCGACGACCATGGCGGCAGCTTCGGCTGGATCATCGTCTCCTTCGACGGTACAGGTGTTCGTAGGGACCCCGCTCGAGGCAACATAGTTGGCGCCGGTTCCGGTGCCGTCGATGGCAAAGCACTTGAAGTCGAACTCCTTGCCTGCAAAATCTGTGTCGTCTGCAATGGGGTCGCCGTTCGCATCGACGAAGTCGACCCAGCGCTTTTTGGGGTTCGAAAACCCTGGGAGCCTGGTCCACTGGTCGCCGTACGACATGATGGTCCGGAAGCCGCCCTTTGCGTCCTCGTCACGGAAACCAAATGAATCGGGGAAGAGGGCATTCTGCGTCTCTGCGCCGTTCTCGTGGTTGTGCTGGCAGCCGAAGTTGTGGCCCAATTCGTGCGCGTAGGTCAAGTCTCCGAGGATCTCGAGATCGAGGAGACAGTATGGGGACTCCGAGAATGCCTGCAAGGTCGAGATACTCCCTGTGCCGCCCAGGCCGACGGCAGGGTTTGTCTCGTCCACAATGGGATGGGGGTTCGCGGGAATCGAGAGTCCAGCCATTCCCTGAGGAAAGGTATTGGCGTCGTTCATGACAGACGCAAGGCCGACGAACGCGCTGTCCGATCCGTAGTCCTTCCCGATCAAAGCGACGGAATCAGCACCCAGCGCGTCACGCCAGAGCTGGACATAGTCGAGGATTCCGTCGGTGGGATCCTCGATGCGTGCGAGATCGACTGCCTGACCAGTACTGACAAAGGGCTCTTCTGAGCCGAAGAAACCATCGCAGACGAGTGCAGCAACAAGCCTGATTCTCGGCGTGCAGACATCGCCCTCTGCGGGGCTCACGCCGGCTTTGGCGAGGTGCTCCGCGCGCATGGCTGGATCCTCTTTGTCGCACGAGAACGGGCCATCGGGTGCGTTAGGCGCGTCAATGACACCGTTGACAGCGGCGCCGAAGGCGTATGGGCCGTCATACCCACAATTCTGATTGAGTTCATTGTCCTGATCCTGGCCGTCGAAGCCCGTTGCCCCTTGCTCAGTTGAGTTCTTGAGCGCCAGGTTGGCCTGAGCCACGGTGATGACTGCCTGGTCGTAGGCGGTGAGTCCGCCCGACACGATCTCATCGTTGGCATCGACTGAGAAGACAAAGAGCACATCGATGACGATCCCACTGTCCTTCTTGAGCCCCGGGGGAACATAGAACGGCGTGACTTCTGGCGGGCACGGGGTCACCGCGCCAGCGAGTCCTCCCTCGGGATGGACACGATCCTCGCTGGCATGAGGAGCCTGCGCCCGGACCCGATCGACCCCGCACTCGAGGTCACCATAGTTGGGGCGCTCAGTCACTCGCGACCAGCCGTGCTCCGTTGGAACCAAGGCGTACGCCACACCATCGCGCCGCTGGAAGAACCCTGTCAGCCGTGGACCAACTTGAGAGATGATGCCGTAGGTCGCGTTAGGGCTCAGACCCTGCCGAAGGTGCACCTGCTGCTCATCGGCCGCAGTCCACGACCGCCAACTTACTACGAAGTCGAGAACGCCTCCCTCGGGCAGCGGAATCGCCACATGGTCGCCGACCTTGAGCGTCCTGACAGCATCGGAAGTGAGGTTGGGGGCACCGAGAGCGGAGTAGTTGAGTTCATTGAGCTGCGCACCGTTTGGTCCCAACCCGCCGATTGCTGCACCCAGTGTCGGGCCTGTGCCGAGTTGCGGCGCCGCGGCGGCGGGGGTGGATCGCGCCGCCAAGCGCTTGTCTGTGGAACTGGTGGCGATCGAGAGCGTTGTTATGGCCATCGTCGCAAGAGCAAGGGCGGAGTAGGGCACAGTCTTCATGGGTAGGTGGTCTTGGGACTCGTGGAAACCTGCATCGTTCGGTCAGGGGCAATAATCACGCAACGGGTGGAAGTATAACTCGCCAGACCCGATTGTTTCCCGCGACGCCCCGCAGGTGATGGTTTCACCATACGCCTGACTCGCAGATTGTCAAGGGAACCGATCGAGAATCGGTGGGCGCAAGGCGTCGTTGAGAGCACGGCGGTCACGGACAGGGTGGCGATACGGGGATGGCAGGGGAGTTGTAATTGATCAGCACTTGATCGAGCCAGAGCTGCGCCTGTCCGAGCCCGCCGAACGGGACGCCGACAACACGGCAGGTCATCTGCACGCCAGCGGGACCGACATAGGAGTGATTGGCCGGGTTGGCACACGCGCCCAGTGTGTACGTAAGGTTGTTGTTTGTCGCCGTGAGATTCAGCACAAATGGTGGCAAGAACTGCCAACGGTTCATGGCGCCATTGTAGAGGAACACAAGGCACATCGCGGAGCCGAAACCGGAAGTCTGGCCGCGCACTATTACCGAAATCCTAGCGAGATCCGCCGGCGACTGGAGGTCAGTCGAACGCGTCACCTGAACATCGAGTATTCGCTGGCTCGGCGGGTACAAGAGGGGCGGTCCCAGCCCTGAACCTGATGAGTTGCTGCGTGGTCGGGCAGTGCGCGCTTTCACAAACTTGTCGTCGGCGCTGCGAATGCTGAACTGAGTTCCCGAGATCAGCGTGCCGCACACGATCTTGAAGACCGCTCCGTTGCCGTCGTAGAAGTCTCCGGTGATTGCCGACACCCCCATCTGCCCGAGGTTGGGAAAACCTCCGATGAGGGCCGTGGTCCCGAGCTCGGCAGCAAGCGTGTCACCGAGGTCGGCCGATCCAACGGCAAAGCTGGTCGGGACGGGCTGACCGCACTGTAGGAACTTGCTCTGCGGGTCCGAAACGATTTCGATCATGTTCTCCGGCGCGAATGGCGACCCCTCATACACCTGCTTTGCTAGTGCCTGGACTAGGGCGACTACGCCGGCGATCTGCGCGGTTGCAGCGCTTGTTCCCGCAAATGTTGCCGTATAGGTGCGGAGTCGATTGATTTCGTATTCGGCCACAGCCGGATCGGTGGATGCCGGGCCGTTGGCACCACAGAACAGGTCCCCGTAGCCGAGTGTGCAGACCCCGGCGCCCCACGCCGAAATCTGAACCGTTCCGGCGCCAGTATAATTGCTCAAGGGAGAGCGGCAGTAGTTCAAACCAGGGAATACTGTGCTGCCAGCGGGAGCAGTGATTGATTGGAACCCGGGCCAGCAGCCACCGACGACAATCGCGTCCCCGGCATCAGTCCAGGGCGCGTTGATTGCCTGTGCTGCATTTCCGGCCGCGACCACAAAGTTGACGCCCAGCGCGAGTCCCGTCGCAATCACGGAGCCACGGGACTCGCTAATCGTCAGTGGCTGTCCTGCTTCCGAGATTGGCATCACAATGACATTGCCGGGGTTGGGATCGGCCGTTGTGGGCGCGGTTAGCGCACTCACAGCGTTTGTCATCGCCGTCAGCGTCCGGCCCTGCTCTTCAAAGGACTCGGTTGGAAAGAAGTACGCGTCAGCGTCGGGAATGACTCCCGTGACGCCAAACTCGTTCTCGTTGGCGAAGAGGATTCCAAGGTTGGCGGTGCCGTGCATGGGAGCAGTCGCGAACGCGCCGGAGAATCCTGGCGGAGGCGACTGCTGATCGTTGATGACCAGCGGTGTCTGCCCCGGCTCGACTGTGACCTTCGACAGGCCGGTCGCCGGGTCGATGAGGTCTTCGTGATTGACCAACGCCGACGGTTCCACGAGGGCAACCTTCACTCGCGGAAGCTGGGGACCTGCCGTGCCCGGGAACTGCGCCAGGAGCGACGCGAAGGCGGCGACATCCAGTCCGCCTCCTCGGAATCCAGTCACCGACGCGAAGGTCGTGAACGGTCCGAGGTCAGTAGGCGGCGGATTCGGGCCTGTGTAAGGATCGGGCGCCCTTTCCGCAGTCGTGTAGAGAGCGAGAGCCGCACTGCCGGGCTGGGCCTCAGGCGGCGGCGGATCTTCGAGCATCGCTGCGCTGTAGAGAGGAGACGCCGACTGTTTGCTCGGTGTCTGAGGATTGCCGCCTCCACCGCCGCCGGGGAATGTGTAGCCGACGGTCGAGTAGCAGTCGTCATAGAGACCGATCGCGATCGCCGTGCAGCTGAGATCCCACGAGACATTGCAGCAAGTGACATCCTCGAAGCAGACCGTCCGGCAGCACTGCGCATTGATGGAGCCGCCTCGTGAACTCTCGATGAACGGGGAACTGAGGAGGAGGACAGACTCGTCAGTCGGATCCCACTCGGGCCAGCCGTTCGTCACCGGAAGCGTCGGAAACTGGAGGCAGGTGTCGTACGGGCCCTGGCCGCCGAAAACAGATGGGCCAAACAAATTGGCCAGTGTCGCGCATACTTCATCCCACGAAGTAGCGCATCCTGGCCGAATAACAAGGACTCTCTCGCAGACCCCTGTGTCGGTAATGTCGAAACAGTTCCCGGTCGGCGGACCACACTCGGGGGACGGGCCTAGAGTACTGCCTGGGTGCGGGTACTCGCAAGGGGCCGTCCGACAGTCTGGCGGCTCATCGGGGCCGCAATCACCGCACGCGTCGCAAATTCCCGGGGACATGAGACCTTGCGCGAGTTCCGTCTTCGCCTCGATCTCAACCCACGCGACCTCCCCGAGCCCAAGGAATTCCTGGCCCGCGCTGAGGAGCAAGTTTGGAGGAATCCCCTCGAGGTACATCATCGAGGCGAGATCCGGCATGGGCTCGGACGTCTTTGCCTGCGCTCGGGCGCGGAGATCGGCGAGCATCGCAGGATCGGCGTTGATCGCCTGCCGGATCGTGGCGCCATACTTCATGCACAGACCGGCGGCGGGGCCCACATCCAAACCACGAACGCTGTAGAGATCAGGCGATGCGACGCGACTGGCGCGGAACTCCGCGTCTGGTGCAAACATCACGATGAGTCGTCCGGTGTGCTCTGGAGTGCCGCGGATCGGGTGCACCGGCATGAAGAGATCGTCGGCGTTCTTGCCGGGTGTCCGCCCCTGCGGCGTGGGCGAAGTGGGTCGGTCGGTCGCCGCGACGGGACGGCCGAAGAATGCGACCAGAACACACAGACTTACGATGCAGAGAAGGCGCATGAGGTCGAACACTCCAAGGTCGCAAAGAGGCGACCTGTTTGGCGAAACTGGGGCTTATCTGAACGGTGATCCTGAGGACGGGAGTCTAGACCCGTTCAAGCATCCGTACGCGGCCAGGGGGCGAATTGATTTGGTCATTGCAAAATTATCGACCGGTTGATTGCGAGTGGAGCACCCTGTGGCCGATGTCACGACGAAAGAACGCACCATCGAACACGATTCGTTTGGCCGCCTCTGTCGCCGCCAGCGCGGCATCTGCAAGTCCCTCTCCAAGGGCGGTTGCTCCGACGACCCGTCCGCCACTCGTCACCGGGCGAGAATCCTTGGTGGCTCGGGTCCCGGCCTGAAAGAAGTATGGCCTTGCGGCGGATCCGTCGCAGTCGCGAAGCGGCGCGAGCCCGGAGACGGTTGAACCCTTCGGAACTGGACCGGGATATCCGGGGGCACACACGACGACGCAGCAGGCACAGCGAGGCTCAAACGAAAACTCGGCTTCGTCAAGGGATCCGGTCGCGGTCTGCCAGAGGGTCTTGAGGAGGTCTCCGTTGAATCTCGCCATGAGCACCTGCGTCTCGGGGTCTCCGAAACGGCAGTTGAATTCAAGAACCTTTGGACCGGCGTGTGTCAGCATGATCCCGGCGAAGAGAACTCCCCGGTAATCGACACCCTGCCTTCGCAGGCCATCGATCGTCGGCACAAAGATGTCATGTGCGATTGACGCGAGCGCGGCCTGATCAAGGAGCGGCGTCGGGCAATAAGCGCCCATGCCGCCGGTGTTGGGGCCCGTGTCACCCTCACCGACCTGCTTGTGGTCCTGCACGGTGTCAAGAAGGGTGATAGTTCGTCCATCGACCAGCGCGAACACCGAGACTTCCTGTCCCTCGAGGCGCTCTTCGATCACCACTGATGCCCCGGCGTCGCCGAATTCCCTCGACGCCATGCAGCGGTTGATGGCGGCGATCGCTTCTTTTGTGTCTCCGCAGACCGTCACCCCCTTACCTGCGCACAGACCAGTGGCCTTGACTACGCATGGTTCATTGCGCTCGGTGACATAGGCGAGCGCGGCGCTTAGAGTCGTACAGACGCGCCCTTCCGCGGTCGGCACCGAAGTCTGCCGCATGATCGACTTGGCGTACGCCTTGTCCCACTCGAGGCGCGCGGCCGCCTTCGTGGGTCCAAAGACTGGGCGTGTGGGAGTTGCAAACTGATCGACGAGCCCCTCAGCGAGCGGCCCTTCCGGTCCGATGACGATGAAGTCGATCTTCTCTTTGGCCATCCATCGATCGAGGTAGTACCGTCGCTTCAGGGAGAACTCTTCAGGGCAGGGCTTGCCGAATTCCAGGAGTCCGGCGTTGGCATACCGGTCGACCCAGAGCGTTCCGAAGTGTTTAGATTGGGAGATCCGCCACGCCAGGGCATGCTCGCGCCCTCCCGATCCGACGAGGAGGACATTCACCTTGTCTGGAAGTGGGAGGGACATCGCTCAGAGACCCAGCGGCGCACACTCGAGCTCGTGTGCCTGCGCAACCGCCCTCGGTATGTTTCCGACGCAGCAGTGGACGACGCCATCGATTGTGTATCCGGGATCGCGGTGGGTGGTGACCAGTTCCCCTGCAGTTGCGTGCTGCTCATCGATGAACCCACGGCAGAGTCCGGCCCCCGACTGAACGAGCACTGAGTGCCCATCCTTCCCGAGCACTTCAACGCCTGCCGGGCGCATGCAGCCGCGAAACTCGTCAGTCTTCACTTCTGTAGGGACGCCGTCAATCATGGTCTTTCTCCGATCATTGGTTGCGGTCGACGGGGTTCGGTGAGTGTAGTGATGCTCCTGTGCCATTGAGTGTGCTACGCTTGAAAATCCATATGAGATGCCCCATGTCAGGCACTGTTCGATGGGTTCCGATGCTCGCGGTTGCGCTCTGGGTCGCCGTCCCGGGCGCTGTGGCTGACGATGCGGCGGTCGCCCGCGCACTGAACAACCAGTTCAAGGATGTCACCCAGAAGAACCGCTCGGGTCCGGCGGTTCTGGCGGCATATCTCACGATGACACCGCCGCCCTTTGAAGTCGGCGAGGGATTCAATCAGGGGACCATCTGGCCAAAGATGGACGGATGGGCCAAGGTCGCAGAGTGGGCGAAGGCAAATGAGGCGATGGAGAAGGCTCTCGTTGACGCGCAGTTCGGGCTCGTGTTCGGCCTCGGATACGGCACCAGCGCCGTCGATCCTGCGATTGCCAAGGCCGGGCTGGCTATCGAGATCGGTGATGGCGCGGACATCGCACGCATCCGCTATGGCTACTTCAAGGCGATCCGCGCCATCGGCGCATACGCCACGGCCGAGATGTATCGGCGTGGTGAAGCGGGGGACATCGAGGGTGCCTTCCGGGTCGGCATCGCCTACGCCCGCGTTCTGAGGCAGGCGTGCGAACAGTCCATGCTTGAAGAGAAACTCTTCGCGCTCGAAAACCTGGCTGAGGCGCTCTCCATCCACCGCGATTTCATGTGGGTTTACCTCAAGGGACTCGGGGTCGATCTCATGAAGAAGGTTGCGTTGAAGGAGTACTCGTTCCTGCGCCCCTCGGACAACGAGCGCATGAGGCGCCTTCAGATGCCCGAGGGCGACCGCATTGTCACCGAGGCGGTGCTTCGCCAGGCACTCTCACCCAAGACGGGATCGACGATTGACTCCGAAAACTTTGCTCTGGTCGTGGGCAGCCAGGATTCCGGTGAGGGGGCTCTGCAACGGTTCAACACGCAGGAAATGTGGCGGCGGGTCTCTCAGGTGCACGGATCGCTCGAGGCCAGTGACGACAAGCTGCTCAATGTCTACGACGACTGGTGGCGGCGTTGGCGGGTAAGGCCCTACACCGCGCTCCATCAGACCCCGACGGAGTTCGCGAGAGCAAATCCAATCAAGTACGCGGCGGTTCTGGCGATGGTCCGCGACATGGAGCGGGCGTTCGCGTGGCGCAATGTTCTGATTGCCGAAGTAAACGGCACGATTATGAGTGCGGGGCTCTGCGGCTACTACAACGAATTCAAACAGACTTGGCCGAAGGATCGAGAGCGCGCCTACGCGGTGTTCTTCCAGAAGCGCTTCGACTTCGACCCCTACGACAAGGAGTACGGAAGGCTTCAGTACCGGTCGCTCGGCACAGAGCGCCAGGCGATCGAGACACCGCTGGGTCGCATCTGGGCATCCGGATGCATGGTCTGGGCCATGGGCGCGGACAACGACGACGACCAAGGACTGGAAACCTCTAACGATGCGGCCGTGGGCGATCTTCTGATCTGGCCCCCGGTGCGGGCACTGGCTCGCGAAGAGGGTGAGCTGAAGTGAGCGACGCCGGGCGCATTGAGCGGGTGGTCATCATCGGATCAGGGCCCGCCGGATGGACGGCGGGGATCTACTGCGCACGCGCGAACCTCGAGCCGCTGTGCATCCAGGGGACTCCACGGAGCGATCCTGCACCTGTGCTGCCAGGTGGGCAGCTCATGCTGACTACGGAAGTGGAAAACTACCCCGGATTTCCGAAGGGAATCACGGGTCCGGAGTTGATGGAACACTTTCGCGCTCAGGCAGAGCGGTTTGGAACAAGGGTCATCGACGACGATGTCGAGTCCTGCGATTTCTCAGCGCACCCGTTCACCCTAAGGCTGGCCGGCGGCGCGACCGTCCGCGCCCATAGCGTCATCATCGCGACCGGTGCGGTCGCGAATTGGCTGGGAGTCCCCGGCGAGATGCGTCTGGCGCGCTCGGGTGGGGGGGTCAGCGCCTGCGCAGTCTGCGACGGCGCACTACCAGTTTTCCGCGGCAAAGAGCTCGCGGTTGTCGGCGGCGGGGATACGGCCATGGAGGAGGCAACCTACCTCACGAAGTTCGCCTCGAAGGTCCATGTGATTCACCGGCGCGACTCCTTCCGCGCGTCCAAGACCATGCAGGATCGACTGCTCGGTATGTCGAACTCGGTGCCGCACTGGAACAAGAGGGTGGTCAGCGTGATCGGCGAGGAGCGGATCGAAGCCGTGGAACTCGAAGACACGACAACGGGGAGCCGCAGCACGCTGCCGGTCTCCGGGCTCTTTGTCGCCATCGGACACGCGCCGGCGACTGAATTCCTTCGCAACGGATCTTCGGCTGCGGTCGCGCTCGACTCTCAGGGGTATGTGACGCTTGCGACCCGTTCGTCTGCCACCAGCGTTGACGGCGTGTTTGCCGCAGGGGATGTCGCCGATGCCCACTACCGGCAGGCGGTCACCGCCGCGGGGATGGGATGCCAAGCCGCACTCGAGTGTGAACGGTGGCTCGGCTCGCGTGGGATTCACTGATCGCGCCCAGTCTCGTAGCGGATTGGGGCGATCTGTCCGTCGGGGCTGTCAGGATGTCGGGGCGGTGGTGCGCACACTGAGTTCCCGCAACTGCTCGTCAGAGATCGGGCTTGGAGCGTCGATCATCAGGTCACCGCCCGACTGGGTCTTCGGGAAGGCGATGACATCGCGGATGTTGTCGGTGCCCACGACATGCATGACGAGGCGGTCGAGTCCGAAGGCGATTCCGCCGTGCGGTGGTGCCCCGTGACGCAGCGCGTTGAGAAGGAATCCGAACTTGGACTGGGCCTCCTCGTTTGAGAGGCCGATCAGGTTGAAAACCCGCTGCTGGACATCCATCCGGTGGATGCGGATCGAGCCCCCGGCGATCTCGCTTCCATTGAGAACGAGGTCGTACCCCGCAGAGAGGCACGCGCCCGGGTCGCTCTCCAGGATTCCGAATTGATCCGGATTGGGGCTGGTGAACGGGTGATGCAGGGCGACCCAGCGATTCCCCTCGGCGTCCCAATCGAACATCGGGAAGTCGACGACCCAGAGAAACTCCCACTTCCCCGGGGGGATGAGCTTGAGATCGGCCGCGAGTCGCAGACGCAATTCCCCCAGCGCTTTCGTGGCGATCTCCCAGGTATCCGCGGCGAAGAGCACCATGTCGCCGGGGACGAGGGAGAGGCGCGCGGCCAACTCGTCGGCGATGGGCCCGAGGAACTTGGCGATCCCCGACTCGAATCCCTGCGCCGTGTACTTCACGACCGGCACGCCGCCGGCGCGGAAGGTCTTGACCCACTCGCTGTATCCGTCGGTCATCTTGCGCGTGAGCTTGTCGGCACCGCCGGGCACCCTGATGCACTTGACAACCCCAGAACGGCCGGCGGGGCTGCGCGAGGCGAGCGCCTGTTGAAAGACTTGGAAGTCGCAGCGCGCTGCCATGAGGCTGATGTCATCAATGAAGAGTTCGAAACGAGTGTCGGGCCGATCAATGCCGTAGCGCTCCATCGCCGTAGCCCAGGTCATCGTGGGGATGGTGCCGAGGTCCACGCCGAATAGTTCCTTCCATAGTGAGGCGACATAGCCGCCCATCATGGCGATTACATCCTCCCGCTCGACGAAACTCATCTCGAGATCAATCTGGCTGAACTCAGCCTGTCGATCCGCCCGCGGGTCCTCGTCGCGCAGGCACCGGCAGATCTGCAGGTACCGGTCGCACCCGGCGACCATCAGGATCTGTTTGAAGAGCTGGGGGCTCTGGGGGAGGGCATACCAGCTCCCAGGGTGGAGCCGACTGGGAACCACGAAATCGCGCGCTCCCTCCGGGGTGCTCTTGATGAGCAGTGGTGTTTCGATCTCCAGGAAGCCGTGGGCGGCGAAAAAATCGCGCGTCGCCTTGGTGATGCGCGAGCGGGTGCGCAGGATTCCCTGCATTTTGGGGCGGCGCAGGTCGATGTAGCGGTACTTGAGCCTCGTCTCTTCGCCGATCTTGTCCGCCTCATACTCGTCGGGAAGGATTGGCGGCGTCTCCGCCTTGTTGAAGACCTCGAGCTTCTCTGCGAGAAGTTCAACTTCACCACTGGCGAGCTTGGGGTTCGCGCCACCAGTTCGCACGCGGATCATGCCGGTCACACCGACGACATCCTCCCGTCGCAGAGTCCGGCCTGCCTCGAGTAGTTCGGCGGGGCATGTTTCGGTTCCGAAGACCACCTGCGCCAGCCCCTGCTTGTCGCGGAGGTCGACGAAAAAGAGACCCCGGCCCTGTTCCCGATAGGTGTTGATCCATCCGCACAGGGTCGCGCGCTCGCCCGCGTGTACGGATCGAAGGTCGCCGCAGAAGTGAGTTCGTTTGAGCATGGGTGTTGGGTTGGGTCGGGAATGGTAACGGGACGGGCACGCCGCGCGGTGCTAGTCTGCGAAGGTGGGCGCCTCCGCGCGGACCTATCTCTTCACAGCGTTCGAACCGTCGGGCGATGCCCATGCCGCGCCTGTGATCGCATCGCTGCGCGCGCGGGATTCCAGCGCGCGAATTGTCGCGTGGGGGGGTGAACGGATGGCGTGCGCAGGGGCCGAGATGCTCTGTCGCACCGCGGAAGATGGGACGATGGGGGTGCCATCGATTGGACGGCTGTTGTCCATGCGCAAGACGGCCGCTGACATTGTGAGTTTCGCCGCCTCCAATAGCGTGACCGTGCACATTGGTGTTGACTCTCCAGCGGCAAATCTGCCGATCTGCCGGCGGACGAAGCGTTGCGGCGCGTCAGTCGTGCAACTTGTCGCACCGCAACTGTGGGCGTGGGGGCCGTGGAGGATTGGCAGAGTCCGACGCATTGCAGATCATGTGATCTGCCTTCTTCCCTTTGAGGAGGCGTGGTTTCGCAGTCGGGGTGTCGCCGCGACATTCGTAGGCCATCCGGTCATCAATGCGGCCGACCCGGAGGACCTCGGTGCGTTTGCTCCGCCAACGGGCAGCGCTGACGCCCTAAAGGTGTTGCTCCTACCGGGGTCTCGAACTCTGGAAGTCGAACGCAACGCAGAGCTTCTGGTGGAGTGCTGGCAGGCGATCGCCCGCGCCCACCCCAACGCCCAAGCGGTGGTGTGTGCGGCGGGTGACCTCGTGCGACGACGGTTCGAGGGACTCGTCGGGGGTCGCCTTGGCTCACGCGCGACGCTTGTCACCGAGGCGATCTCGCGCGCGGCAGCCTGGTGTGACTTTGCAATCGCCGTGTCGGGGACGGTGTCACTCGATCTGACTCGTGCAAGAAAGCCGCTCATCGGTGTCTATCGGACTGGTCCCATCGCGGCCCTCGCCGCGCGGGCGGTTCTGTCGGCGGGGTACCGGCTGCTCCCCAACATCCTCGCCGGCCGCGAGTTGGTTCCTGAATTCGTCCCATGCTCTGGTTCGTCAGCACCGATCGTGGCGTCGTGCCTGCGAATGGCCGCCGATCCTTCGTGGCGCCAGCAGATCTCACGGGGGATGGACGAGATCGTGCAGTCGTTTGCCGGACATGATCCAGGTGCGGAGGCAGCCGGGCTGATCGTCGGCGTGGCGATGGGGGAGCGGGCGCTCGCACATGCGAAGCAGGGAATCCCGATAGCCTAGCCATCACACTCGGAGAACACGCCATGAATGCCACGCGCACCGCCATCCTCACACTGATCCTCATTCCATGTGTCGGTCTGCTTGGATCACACTCGGCTTCCGCCCAGGGGACACTCAAGATCGTGTCTAGCCTCCCCCGTACCGGGAGCGCGAACGCCCAAACTTCGACCATCGTCAACGGCATCAAGATGGCCATCGACGAAGTCGGAGGGAAGGTCGATGGCTGGACGATTGCGTATCAGGACATGGACGATGCGAGCCCGCAGCGCGGTAACTGGGATCCCGCGGTCGAGGCGCAGAATGCCAACACCGCCGCGAAGGATGAGGAGGTCGTGGCCTATATCGGGACATTCAACTCGGGGGCGGCGAAGGTGGCGATCCCGATTCTCAATCGAGCTGGTCTCGTGATGGTGAGTCCAGCGAACACCTATCCCGGACTTACCAAGCCGGGGAAGGGCGAGGCCAACGAGCCGATGGTCTATCGACCGTCGGGGAAGATCAACTATTTCCGGGTAGTTCCCACCGACGACCTTCAAGGCGTTCAGGCAGCCAACTGGGCGAAAGATCTCGGGATCCACAAGGTTTTCATTCTTCATGACCGAGAGCTGTACGGGGAGGGGATCGCCGATGTTTTCAAGAAGCAGGCTGAGTCGCTGGGTATCGAGGTCGTCGGCTTCGAAGGGATTGACTCCAAGGCTGCGAACTACCGATCAACCGTTACCAAAATCAAGGCGTTGAATCCAGATCTCGTCTACTTCGGCGGGACGACCCAGAGCAACGCGGGGCAGATCGCCAAGGATCTCCGTTCCGGCGGCTTCAAGGGGAAGTACATGGTCCCCGATGGGTGTTTCGAGCAGGCGTTCATCGACGCGGCCGGTGCGGGCAACCTCAACGACAATACTTTCATCACATTTGGCGGTCTGCCGCCGGAAAAGCTCACCGGCCGCGGGGCCCAGTTCTGCTCGGCGTACCGGACGAAGTACAGCGCGGATCCGGAGGCATATGCCGCCTACGGCTACGAGTGTGCGCGCGTGATCCTGCAGGCCATGGCGCGCGCCAAGACCAAGGATCGAGCCGGTGTCCTCGAGGCGATTGCGGCCACCAAGGACTTCGACGGCGTGCTGGCCCGCTGGAGTTTTGATGCCAATGGCGACACCTCCAGCACTGTGATGAGCGGGCAGACGGTGCACGGCGGCAAGTTTGAGTTCGTAAAGATCCTCGGCGACTGAGTCTCGATTCACTCTGCCAAGGGCGCGTGAAGCGCCGAAGCCTTCGACCCACCGCGAATGTTTGACTTCGAAGTCCTCGTCCAGCAGCTGATCACCGGCCTCTCCAATGGCATGATCATCGCGCTCATCGCCATCGGCTACACGATGGTGTATGGGATCATCGAGTTGATCAACTTCGCTCACGGCGATGTCTTTATGCTGGGGGCGTTCTTCGCTCTGACGCTGATGGGCGTATTGGGGATGGAGTCGTGGGGCCCGGGCGGCCAGGCGGTTGGAGTCGCCGCGATGCTTGTGGGCAGTGCGCTCTTCTGCGGGGCGCTCAACTGGTCACTGGATCGCGTTGCGTACCGCGCACTCCGCAGGTCATCCAAACTGGCGCTGCTCGTCTCCGCGATCGGATGCTCATTCATCTGCATGAATCTCGGGCTGTTCTGGGGTGGACTCCCCATGGATGTCTTTGCGGGCGGCGTGGCGGCTGCAGCCCCCAAGGACTTTCCCGCGCTTGTCCCCCAGGTCAATCTGCTGGGAGAGTCGTTCATTCGGATCACCCCGGCTGATGCGCTCGTCTTCGCGGTCACTATTCCTCTGATGGTCGCACTGACCCTAATGGTCAATCGCACAAACCTCGGCCGTGCGATGCGCGCCGTGGCTCAGGACCCGGTGGCGGCTTCGCTCATGGGGATCCCGGTGGACCGAGTGATCGGCGCGACCTTCTTCATCGGCGGTGCCCTTGGAGGGTTCGCGAGCGTCGTCTACTCGCTGTACAACAACACTATCGGCTTTCAGATGGGCACCCGTGCCGGGCTCGACGCGTTCACTGCGGCGGTGCTCGGCGGCATCGGGAGTCTGCCCGGGGCCGTGCTCGGTGGACTCACCATCGGATGCGTCCGCGCGATGAGTGACCAGTACCTCGAAACTCGTTGGACAAACACCATCGTCTTCTGCATCCTCGTGCTGATCCTGATCTTCCGACCCAGTGGGATTCTGGGTTCGTCTCGGAAGGAAAAGGTCTGAGATGCGCTGGCGCCCAGGGCCGATCGTCACCATCCTTGCCATCGCGGCTGTCGTCCCGCTCGTCGATCTGGTGCTTCCCGCTGAACTCGCCTTGAGCGAGGCGGTGCGAACCGTATTCCTGTACGCGATTCTCGCCCTGGGGTTGAATGTGATGACCGGGTACGCGGGAATGCTGAATCTGGGGATCGCCGCGTTCATGGCCATCGGCGCCTACGCCTTCGGAATCCTCAGCTGTGAGATCTATCCGTTTCAATTGGGTTTCTGGCCGGCACTCGCGCTCACGATTCCCATCGGCGCACTGGCAGGATTCATTCTGGGGGCGCCGACGCTGGGACTGCGGGGGGACTACCTCGCGATTGTGACGCTGGGATTCGGAGAGATCGTGCAGGACATCCTCAAGAATCTCGATTCGATCACCAAGGGGATGCAGGGGATCAATCCCTTGCCCGCGCCCTCGATCGGTGGGGCGATGTGGACATCCAACGATGAACGCAGCTGGTACTACCTGCTGCTCGCCTTGCTGACCCTGACGGTCATCGCTGCGCGCAATCTCGAGCGGTCGCGTCTTGGCCGGGCGTGGTTCAGCATCCGAGAGGACGAGCTCGCCTCGCGGTCGATGGGGATTCGCGTGGAGAGAGCGAAGATGATCGCCTTCGCGACCGGTGCGGCCATCGCCGCGTTTGCGGGCGGGCTCTCCGCGAGTGTGTTGAGTTCGACTGGGGAACCAAACAACTACGACTTTCAGGTGTCGATTCTCGCCTTGTGCATCATCATCGTCGGAGGGATCGGTGGCGTGGCGGGTGTGCTGGTGGGTTCGCTAGTGATGGTCGGGCTCAATTCAATCGTCCTCGCCAAGGCGACTGCCTGGATGGCCGCCCACGGAATCGGATCGCAGGGCAATGTCATGCTCTCCCCCAACAACTGGAAGTTCCTCATATTCGGGCTCGCCTTGGTGATCGCGGTGCGCATCAAACCAACCGGAATCCTCCCTCCAAAGCTCGAACGGGGGCGCGTATGAAGGCGATGGAGGTTCATGGGGTAGGCGTGACATTCGGCGGGATCATCGCGGTGCATGATGTCAGTTTCGCCGTCGAACCAGGGGAGATATTCGCGGTGATCGGCCCCAACGGCGCCGGCAAGACGACACTGTTCAACGCGGTGACGGGGATCCACCCGCCAACCCATGGACATGTCGAGCTCGACGGCAGGGAACAGGTCGCGCCGATGACCCGGCAGACCATGGTGGAACTTCTGGTGGCGTTCTTGCTCGTCGGCGTAGGAGTCGCCGCCACAGTCAATGTCGAGAGGCTCTGGCAGGCATCGGTGATCGACAACTACATCTACGAGCAGCCATTCCCATGGGGAAGTGCGCTCGCCGATCTTGGCAGGGCGGTTGCCACTCTTGGGTGGCTCGGGGGAGCACTTCCGCTCGTGTGCGGCGGTCTCGTCGGAGCGGGCGCGGCATGGACCAACTGGTCGCGCGCACGGCGATCTCCGGATCACATTGCCAGAACCGGTGTCGCGCGAACCTTCCAGAACATCAGGCTGTTCAACGAACTGAGCCTCGTGCAGAATGTGCTCGTCGGTATGGATGCACGCATGAGGGCGGGGTTTTTCAGCGCACTACTCAGGCTGCCGAGATTCCGGCGCGAGCGGGAACGGTTCCACGCGGAGGCCATGAAACTGCTCGAATTCGTCGGCCTCGCCGACCGCGCGCTTGAGGCGGCGGGGGCGCTTCCCTATGGATTCCGGCGGCGTCTGGAGATCGCGCGCGCGCTCGCAGGCACACCGAAGCTCATCCTCCTTGACGAACCTGCCGCCGGGATGAATCCGACCGAAGTCGGCGGGCTGATGGCGCTAATCCGCCGGGTGCGCGATCGCGGGACGACCGTCATCCTCATCGAGCACCACATGAAGCTGGTGATGGGGATCTCCGATCGGATCCATGTTCTCCAGTATGGTCGCACCATTGCCGAGGGATCTCCCGATGCGATCCGCTCGAATCCTAGGTGCATCGAGGCGTACCTCGGAGTGGAGGAGAACGGATGAGCACGCCGCTGCTGGAAGTCGTCGACCTTCACGCGGGATACGGGGCCATCGAAGTCCTTCGCGGCATCTGCGTGACCGTCGACGAGGGAGAGGTCGTCTCGCTCATCGGCTCCAACGGAGCCGGCAAGAGTACGACGCTGATGTCGATCAGTCAGGTCGTTGTACCGCGGCGAGGCGATGTCCGTCTGGCGGGGGAGTCGCTGATAGGGCTTCGTCCCGATGAAGTCATCGCGCGCGGGCTGGTGCAGGTGCCGGAGGGTCGACGGGTGTTCGCCCGGATGACCGTCCTCGAAAACCTGCGCATGGGGGCGTACTTGCGCCGCGATGCGGATGCCATCGCGCGCGATCTCCGCCATGTCTGGGAACTCTTTCCGGTCATGGAAGAGCGCAAGTCTCAGTTGGCTGGGACGCTCTCGGGGGGAGAACAGCAGATGCTCGCCATCGGGCGCTCGCTCATGAGTCGGCCACGCCTCCTGATGATGGATGAGCCCTCCATGGGGATCGCACCCATCCTCGTGTCGCGGATCTTTGAGGCAATCAGCCGGCTCAATCGTGAGGGAATGACGATCTTCCTCGTCGAACAGAACGCCCGGCGCGCCTTGGGGCTTTCACGCAATGGCTATGTGATGGAGACGGGGAGAATCGCGTTTAGCGGTCCGGCGTCGGCGCTCTTGGGCGATCCGCGGGTTCAGAGCGCGTACCTCGGCGCGTAGGCACCGGGTGCCAACCGACGCCACCCCGCGCACTTCACCACTCGTCAACCGAGGCGATGTGGATTTCAGATTCGCTGCGGCGAGGCACGAGGTCTGACAGTTCGTCGGGGCGTTCGTCGAAGGCCACGCGGTCGACCGAGAAGAATCCATCGACCTGCCACTCCGGAAGGCGCGCATCGACATAATCACCGACGAGCCGTTCCATTTCGGAGAGATTGCTCGCGGTAGCCCAGAAGGTGAGGTACGCCCCCTTGCTCTGTTTCCCCTCACGCGAGGCGAGCACGATCGCATGCCAGAGAACCATCCCCAACCGCCGACCGCTTTCGTCGACATTGACCTCGGGGTCGACATCCAGTTCGAGCCCCCAGAACTCGCGCAGCTGAAGGAGAATCTCGTCGAGATCAGGGCTCTGGTCATCTTCGGTAACCAGCACTTCGCGCAATTGCGAGGGAGGTTCAGGGGATCGCTCAAGATCCTGAGGCCAGGTCTCGAGAACCTCGCGGAGACCGTGACGCGCAAGAAGCCGCTCCACTTCACGGCGCATCCCGATGGGGACATTGATGAGCAGACCCTTCCATGTATCGAGGAACACTTCCACGAATGGTTCTTCGGCATTGCCTCCCGCTCCGATCGACCCGTCCTCAAGAAGAATCGCCTCGAACTGACGCCACGACTCAAGAAACTCGCTGGTCGGAATTGGCTCACTTCCGATGTAGACATCAAGTGCGCGGTAGGCATCGCGCGAGCCGATCTCGACGATGGGGACGACCTCTTCCGGGAGGAGCTCGAAGGCGTCTTCGAGGATCGGCTTGAGGCGGTCATGGCTGACCACGACATGGAAGGCGTAGGTATCCGGATCCCCATCCTCCCCCGGCGTGTATTCGAGGGTGAAACCCTGCTTGGGTGCGGGCAGCGAGACTGGCTCGATTCCCAAGGGGAACTTGTACCCCTCGATTTCGGCGCGCGTGATGTCGCCGCGAAGCTCAAACTCTCGCATGGCCCAATCCTACGGCGTAAGGCCGTGCGGAAGAAGTCCCCGTCCGTCTGCCTGCGAAAGTGCCTCGACCAGATAGGTCCACTCTGCGCAGAGATATTCGATCGACAGGTCATCGTGGAGCCGCCGAACCGCGTTGTGCAGGCTCTCTGCGAGGTCCGCTTGCCATGGGCCGCCCGAGGAGTCGCAATAGTAGGCGCGGCAACCGAGGGGCCGCGTCGCGTGAATCGAGCACTGCCCTTCAACAAGGTGGACGCACACGCCGTTGCGGCGCGCCGAGGTGGTCTCGGCGACGGTGACCCGTCGGCGCACTCGACGAAGAACCCACGCCGCCTCGAGTCCAGTGACCAGCAGTGAGTGACCGTGGTCCTTGAAGCGACAGCAGCGACCGGAGCTCAGACAGATCGGACGATGGAATTGCGCGACTGTCGCCGCATGCTCCGCGAGTGCTTCAAATGCGTCGCGAACGGGCGCCTCACCGGCGGCACGCCACCACGAGAGAATTGTCCGATCATCCAGCGGCGTGGTTGGACGGAGCATGGTCGCTCACCAGGGAGCGGATCCGTTGTCTAGTTGATCCTGATCGCGCATGATCCGGATCTCTTCGACCCTAACGAGCGCGCCCGCGCCCATCCCAGGGCACGGTGTCGCCGCTCTGGCTTGCTCCCACGCGCGCCTCGAACTCAAGTTGGTCGGCCAGAACGGCCAGGTCCGGCACTGCGATGGCCTTGCGCGATAGATCCGGCACAAGGCCTTACCGGGAACCGAGTCACGATCAAGGAACGCGCAGTCGAACCCATGGCTGGTCTCTATCTCCTTGAGCGAGCGTCGGGATCCGACGAGACGGGTGTGCCCATCGAGAAACTCCTGCTCCGAAAGTGATACTTGCGCGGCCATGGCGCGACCTTCTTCCTCAGTGAACCAAACGGCACCGGGGGCACCCGTGCAGCAGTTCCCGCACTGAGTGCAGGAGAACTGCAACCCGCCCTGGTACCAGGGATCGCGCACAGGATCATCCATCATCCCAAGGCTACTGGTCGTCTTCGGAGGCGTGATCCGATGCGTCGTTGCCGTCGAAGGCAACCTGCTCGGCAGCGGCCATAGTGGCCACTTGCTTGATGGTAGGTGCCTCGCCGACCCGCTCGGCACCCAAGGCCTCCGCCGCCTGGGCAGCCGCCTCGATTTCGGCGACTTCTCCGTCAGGGTCCGCAGGGGCGGTGACGAGCTGCGCCACAATGATTCCTGTATAGGTGTCGAACCCAGTTCCGGCCGGAATGAGATGCCCAAGCAGCACATTTTCCTTGAGACCGACCAGATTGTCGACGGCACCCCTGAGCGCGGCCTCCGTAAGAACCTTGGTTGTCTCTTGGAAGCTTGCTCCCGAGAGGAAGCTCTCCGCCTGAAGCGACGCCTTGGTGATGCCCAGGAGCAGCGTGCGGGCGCGCGCCGGCTTGGCTCGCTTGGTCTTGGCGATGTGCTTACCCGCGAGTTCCGCCTCGGCATTCGCCTGTTTCACCTCGTCCTTGGCGACCAGTGTTCCCTTGACCAGCGTGGTGCCACCGGCGTCTTCGATCTTCAGTGTGCCGGCCAGATCCTCATTCACCTTGCGGAAGACATGGCGCTCCACGACATCATTGGGGAGGAGACCCGTGTCACCGACCTCGACAACGCGCACCTTGCTGAGCATCTGGCGGAGCACGACCTCGATGTGCTTGTCGCTGATGGGCACTCCCTGTGCACGGTAGACATTCTGCACTTCGGTCAGCATGTACCGATAGAGTTCGTCCTCACCCTTGATCGCCAAGATCTCGCTCGGAGTGAGCGGCCCCTCGGTGAGGGCGTCGCCAGCTTCGACAGTATCGCCGGTGTGGACAAGGAGTCGCTTGCCCTGAAGGGCGTAGTGATCCTCAACCAGCTCTTCTTTGGCACCCTCCGCGTGAATGCGGATGGTCATCTTGCCGCGGCGCTCGTTGGGGAGCAGTTCGACGCGCCCTGAGATTCGGGCCAGAACTGCAGGATCCTTGGGGATGCGCGCTTCGAAGATCTCAGTGACGCGCGGAAGACCACCGACGATGTCGGCACTTCTCGCGGCACCCTTGGGGGTGAACGCGATGCGCTGCCCGGCGTCGATGGGCGCGCCGTCCTTCACCTCGATATGGGCCTTGGCGGGGAGATGGTGGAGGTCAAGCACATTGCCGGCCTCGTCTTCGATGGTGATCCGCGGGTGCTTTTCACCCTTGTGCTCAATGACGACCATCTCTTCCTTGTTGGCCTTGCGTTCAATGCGCACGGTCTCGCCGTCTTCGATGTCTCGGAAGCGGATCTTTCCCGACTTTTCGGCAAGGATCGGCGCGACATGGATGTCCCACTCAATGACCGACTGCCCCTTCTTGACGGCGTCGCCGGCGACGGCCAGCAGGGTGGCGCCGTACGGAACCTTGTACTTCTCGAGCTCCCGTCCCTTGGCATCGAGGATGCGCACTTCGCCCGTCTTGCGCAGCGCGATGCACAGAGGCTTCTGGTCAATCGTGACCTTGACCTCACCGCAGTCGCTGTACTTAATCGTGCCGGCCTGCGTGACCTTCCACTGGTTCTCAGTGGTCGCGCTGACTGCAATTCCTCCGGTGTGGAAGGTGCGCATCGTCAGCTGCGTGCCAGGCTCGCCGATCGACTCTGCGGCGATGATCCCGACCGCCAATCCTACTTCCACGAGTTGCCCAGTTGACATATCCATGCCGTAGCAGGCACCGCAGACCCCTCGCGCGGTCTGGCAGGTGAGCGGGCTTCGCACAAACACCGTGCGGATGCCAAGCGCCTCAATCTCACGGGCCTTGTCGACCGTGATGATCTCGTTGCGGGACACGATCGCGCGGTCGGTGCGCGGATCGACGATATTTTCGCAGCTGGTGCGTCCGCGAATCATGTCGCGCAGCGGAACATCCACCTCTTCGCCCTTGTAAATCGCCTCTTTGGCGATGCCGCTGGTCTGGCCGCAGTCGTGCTCGATGACGACGACGCTCTGAGCCACATCGCACAACTTGCGCGTGAGGTAGCCGGAGTCGGCGGTCTTGAGGGCGGTGTCGGCGAGTCCCTTGCGGGCTCCATGGGTCGAAGAGAAGTACTCGATGACCGAAAGACCCTCTCGGAAGTTCGACTTGATGGGAGTCTCGATGATTTCGCCGCTCGGCTTGGCCATGAGGCCGCGCATTCCGGCGAGCTGCTGCATCTGGCTCTTGTTTCCTCGCGCGCCAGAGTCCATGAACAAATAGACCGGGTTGAGATAGCGAGCGCTGGGGCTGGGCTTGGAGGGGAGACCGGGGACATTGCCAGCGACATCCTTGGTGCCTGCCCATTTCGTGCGCCGGTCGGTCCTGAGAGTCTCGATGAGCATGTTCTGCAGGCCATCGCGGCACTGAGCCCAGGCATCGAGCACGCGGTTGCGCCGCTCGTCGTCCGTGATGTTGCCGTCCTCGTAGTTGGATTGAGCGCGGTCGACCTTGCGCTGCGTTTCGCTGATCAGCTTTTCCTTGTTCTCGGGGATGTGCAGGTCGGTGATGCCGAAAGAGAGTCCGCTGGTCGTAGATGCCTTGAAGCCAGTCTCCTTCAGGGCGTCGAGGAGTTCGATCGTCGTCGCCTTCCCCTTGCGGGCAAAGGTGTCGTCGATGACGCGGGCAGCCCCCTTCTTGCCGAGGGCGCAGTTGTAGAAGGGCATACCGTCCGCGAGGATCTCGGAGAAAATCACGCGACCAACAGTCGTGCGGAAGCGGTGATTGGCGGGAGCTGCCTTGGGAGCGTCGGCTTGATCTCCGACGACTTCAGAGAACCGTTCCAGCCGGACATCGACCCAGTCGTGGACCCCGACCTTGCGCAGATCGTGCGCCAAAATCAGTTCGTGCACAGAACCGAACGACGGGACCTTGGAGCGCTGGTTGGGCGGGTCGACGGGCGGCTCGATCGGTGCAGTTGTTAGGAAGTAGACACCCATCACGATGTCCTGCGACGGGCTGACGATCGGATTGCCGTTGGCCGGGCTGAAGATGTTGTGCGTGCTCATCATGAGCACCTGCGCTTCGACCTGAGCCTCGAGCGAGAGAGGAAGATGGACGGCCATCTGGTCGCCGTCGAAGTCCGCGTTGTATCCGGCGCAGACCAGAGGATGAATTTTGATGGCATTCCCCTCGACGAGCACCGGCTCAAACGCCTGGATTCCCATGCGGTGAAGGGTCGGTGCGCGATTGAGCAGCACAGGATGATTCTTGGTGACCTGTTCGAGGATGTCCCAGACCTCAGGGGCTCGCCGCTCGAGCATCCGCTTGGCACTCTTGATGGTGTCGGCGAGGCCATGCTCTTTGAGCTTGCGGATGATGAAGGGCTGGAATAGTTCGAGCGCGATCTTCTTGGGGAGGCCGCACTGCCAGAGCTTGAGCTCCGGTCCGACGACAATGACCGATCGCGCCGAGTAGTCGACGCGCTTGCCGAGCAAGTTCTCGCGGAACCGTCCCTGCTTGCCCTTGATCATGTCGGTGATCGACTTGAGGGGGCGGTTGCTCGACCCGAGCACGGGCCGACGGCAGCGGCCATTGTCGAACAGGGCATCGACCGCCTGCTGAAGCATGCGCTTCTCATTACGGATGATGACCTCGGGGGCGTTGAGATCCATCAACTTCTTGAGTCGGTTGTTCCGGTTGATGATGCGCCGATAGAGATCATTGAGATCGCTGGTGGCAAAGTTCCCGCTCTGCAGTAGCACGAGTGGGCGGAGGTCGGGCGGGATCACGGGGATCACATCCAGAACCATCCACTGAGGGTCGTTGGTGGATCCGCGGATCTGCTCGACAAGCTTGAGCCGTTTGGAGAGATCCTTGGCCTTCTGCTTGCTCTTGGTGTCGGCAAGCTCCTGGCGGATTTCTCCCGCCAGAGCGCGCAGATCCAGATGCGCCGGCGAGAGAAGCTCCCGGATCGCTTCGGCACCCATCATGGCGGTGAACTTGCCGGGGAATTTCGCCGACTGCTCGCGGAACTCGTCGTCGGTGAGAACCTGCTTGAATTCAAGAGGTGCCGAACCAGGGTCGGTGACTACATAGTCCTGAAAGTAGACCACCTTTTCGATGTCGCCCGTACGCATTCCCAGCAGCGTTCCCAGTCGGCTGGGCAGCGCCTTAAAGAACCAGATGTGGACGGCGGGGGCCGCAAGGTTGATGTGCCCCATGCGCTTTCGCCGGACGCGCGAGTGCGTGACCTTGACGCCGCAGCGGTCACAGATGATCCCCTTGTACTTGGTTCCCTTGTACTTGCCGCAGGCGCACTCGTAATCGCGCTCTGGGCCGAAAATCCGCTCGCAGAACAGTCCATCGCGCTCGGGGCGGTAGGTGCGGTAGTTGATCGTCTCCGGCTTCTTGACCTCACCGAAGCTCCAGCTCCGGATGTCATTGGGGCTCGCCAGATTGATTCGAACCGCCCCGTAGTCGTTCACGCGGTCGAAGACGCTTTCTGCCATCGTGTTCATCATGACGCTTCCTTCAAGTATTCAGTCATTGATCCAAACAGCATGTGCGACCCGAGCCGTCTGCCCGGGCAGCCGTCAAATCACCGGCGCCGTCGCCTCGCCTCCGACCTTCTCGAGCTGCACATTGAGGCACAGCCCCTTGATCTCCTGACACAGGACATCGAAGACAACAGGCATCCCTGCCTGCAGGGTGTTGTTGCCCTTCACCATCGACTCGTAGATCTTCTGGCGCCCCTCGATGTCGTCACTCTTGACCGTGAGAAGTTCCTGCAGGATGTACGCCGCGCCGTAGGCCTCGAGTGCCCACACTTCCATCTCACCGAAGCGCTGGCCTCCGGTTCGCGCCTTGCCACCCAGCGGTTGCTGGGTGATCAGGCTGTATGGACCAGTCGACCGTGCATGGATCTTGTCGTCCACGAGATGGTGGAGCTTGAGGAGGTACATATAGCCAACCGTCGTGCGCTGGTTGAACGCCTCGCCCGTACGGCCATCGTAAAGTTGCACCTTTCCGTCCTCAGGCATGAGGGCCAGAAGCTCGCGCGAGGTGCCGGGTTCCTTACCCGAGGCTTCGAACGAGGCGACGCGTGCGTTGACATGACCGTTGGCCTCGCGCAGCGCGTCGAAGATCTCGCGTTCGGTCGCACCGTCGAAGACGGGGGTGACCGCTTGGAATCCGAGGACTCTCGCCGCCCATCCAAGATGCGTCTCGAGGATCTGGCCGACATTCATTCTGCTGGGAACGCCCAGCGGATTGAGGAGGACCTCGACTGGAGTCCCATCCTCGAGGAATGGCATGTCCGCCTCGGGAACGATGCGGGCGATGACTCCCTTGTTTCCGTGACGCCCGGCCATCTTGTCGCCGACCGAGAGTTGTCGCTTGGTCGCCAGGTACACGATGACCATCTCCAGCACTCCGGACGGAAGCTCGTCGCCCCGTTTCATGTGGCTGACCTTGCGTTCCCTTTCGCGCAGGAGTCGTTGAACGCGCGGCCAGAACTGGCGGTGTGTGACCAGTGCCTGCTCTAGCGCTTCCTTCGACCCCTTGATCCACTTCTCGTTGAACCCATCGATCTGCTCGAGGATGACCTCCGGGATGTCGCTGGCACCCACGCGCTGGCGGGTGGACGGGTCAACCATGTCCGTGCCGGTCACGCGGTTCAGTTGCGTGCACATCTCGCGGAAGAGTTCGATGGCCTTCGCATCCATCATCTGCTCGAACGCCGCGATGTCCTTCTTGAGCTGCCGTTTCTGCTCCTCGTTCTGGTGCTGGCGTCGGCTGAACCGCTTGGCGCCGATGACCACACCCTCGGTGCCTGCCGGCACTTCCAGCGAGTCGTTCTTCACATCCTCTCCGGCGCGGCCGAAGATTGCATGGAGGAGCTTCTCTTCGGGGGAGAGTTCGCTCTTGGACTTCGGACTGACCTTGCCCACGAGGATGTCGCCGGGACCGACGCGGGCGCCGACGCGGATGACACCGTGTTCGTCAAGGTTGGCGAGCCCAGTTTCCGAGACATTTGGGATGTCGGCCGTGAACTCCTGCCGTCCCAGTTTGGTTTCGCGAATCTCGACGGGGTGGGACTCGATGTGGATCGAGGTGAACGCATCGTCCTTCACGAGGCGCTCGCTGATCACGATCGCGTCCTCAAAGTTGTAGCCGTCAAAGGTGTTGAAGGCGACCAGGACATTCTTTCCGATAGCGAGCTCGCCCTGGAGAGTGCTGGCGCCGTCGGCGATGATCTCGCCAGCTTTGACTCGCTGGCCCTCGCGGACCACCGGCTTCTGATTCTGGCAGGTCCGCTCATTGAGACCAACGAACTTCTTGAGCGTGTATTCGTCGGCGTTCTCGATGATGATCCGCTGGGCATCAACATGGGTCACGACCCCGGCGCGCTCTGCCTTCACGATCATTCCGCTCGATCGACCGACGACCTTTTCCATGCCGGTTGACACGACCGGCGGATCCACCTTGATGAGCGGCACCGCCTGGCGTTGCATGTTCGATCCCATGAGGGCGCGGTTGGCGTCATCATGTTCGAGGAAGGGGATGAGCGCGGCGGAAACGCCGACCGTCTGCTTCGGGCTGATATCTACATACTGGATTTCGCTGGCGTCGCCGAGAACAAGGTCGCCTCCCTTGCGCAGCAACATCGCACCCTCGTTGATCGTCCCTTCGGCCGTCAGAGTTTCGCTCGGAGCAAGAACGCTCTTGAGTTCCTCGTCGGCGCGAAGCAAAATCGCCTTGCCGGTCGCCTTGCGCTTGTCAATCTGTCTATAGGGGGTGAGCAGGAATCCGTAGTCGTCAACTCCGGCGTAGATCCCGAGGCTGGCAATCAGACCGATGTTCGCGCCTTCCGGTGTCTCGATTGGGCAGATCCGTCCATAGTGCGAGATGTGTACATCTCGCACCTCGAACCCAGCGCGCTTGCGGTTCAGTCCGCCGGGACCGAGGGCCGAGAGCCGACGCTCGTGGACCAGCATCGACAGGGGGTTTGTCTGGTCAACCACTTGCGAGAGTTCGCTGCGGCCGAAGAAGAACTCGATCGCGCTGGAGATCGACTTAGAGTTGACGAGATCCGCGATCTTGTAGGAGTTGTCGGAGGGGTCCTTGACCGACATGCGCTCCTGGACCGTGCGCTTGAGTTTCAGGAAGCCCTTGCGCATCTCCTCGGTCGCCAATTCATCGAGGGTGCGGAGACGGCGGTTCCCCAGATGATCAATGTCATCGACATGGGCCAGCGCACGCCGGTTCGGATCGGCTGGGCGGCGGAGCTCCACGATGTAGCGGATCACCGCGAGGAAGTCCTCGGCCCGCAGGTGCTGCGCGGTCTCACCCACCTGCTTGTAGGCGGTATCGTCGGCAAACTTTCGATTGACACGGAATCGTCCCACCCGTCCCAGACGGTAGCGATTCTGGTCCAGGAACTTCTCGGCGAACAGGTCGCGCGCCTTGTCGATCTGTGGCGGATTGCCGGGACGGAGGCGGGCGTAAAGGCGCAGCAGGGCAGCCTCATGCTCGGTCGCGTCGGCCAGGAAGTCGAGCTTCTCTTCAGCCAGCGTATTGAGGATGAGCGGGTCCCCAGGATTGCAGATCGCTCGCACCGTCTTGAGCGCGCTCGCCTGAATCGTGGCGACCTTATCACCGAAAGCCACGCCAACCTTGCAGAGTTCCTCACCGGTGTCCAGATCGATGATCAGTTCGGCGGAATAGTGCTCCGGCTTGAGCTTCGCCACGCGGACATCCTCGATCTCATAGAACATGGAGAGAATCTTCTCGGTGTCGGAGAACTTCTCGTCCATGGCGCGCAGGAAGGTCGTGGCGGCAAGCTTTGTTGACTGGTCGATCCGCATCGCCAGCACATCCTTCTTTGTGACCTCAAGTTCGATCCACGACCCGCGCTCGGGAATGATGCGCGCGCTGTGGAGCGGGCGGTCGCCCGTGCTGGACGCGATCGAGAAGTCGACGCCAGGCGAGCGGTGCAGCTGGCTGACGATGACCCGTTCCGATCCGTTAACCACGAACTCTCCGCCGCCGAGGATGATCGGGATGTCGCCGAGGTAGATGTCTTCTTCAAGAATCTCGCTGGTCGACTCACGCTTCAGCCGCATCTTTACTCGCCACGGGTAACCGTAGGTCAGTCGCAACTCTCGACATTCCGACTCGGTGTGCTGCGGCTCGCCGAACTGGTAGGCAAGGAACTCGAGCTTCATCTGCCCGTCATAGCTCTCGATCGGGAAGATCTCCTGCAGGAGCGCCTGCAGTCCGAGGTGCGTCTTGCGCGCCTCGGGCTCCAGATCTTTCTGCAGGAATCGCTCGTACGCGGCCTGTTGGACGCGGGTCAGATTGGGGACGGGAATTGCGTCGCCGCGCTTCGAATAGTCACGGACGGGTCTCGTGGTCATGTTCACCTCTGTGAAGTCTCAGTCCAACCCAGCGCACCCGCGATCACCGACACCACCGAGCGGGCCGACGCCGGTCGCTCCGTGGTTCGATTCGCAAGTTTTCTGACAGATGCTCGGGCGCGCGCCAAGTCCCGAAGTGTAACTATGAATCGGTGGTTTGTACAAGGGGGCATTGCCCATGATTTGTCCAAAAGTTGGAACAAAAAACCCCCGCCCGGGTGGGTGGGGGTAGGGGTGGGGGGGGGACATTCGGTCGGACGGTGCTACTTGACAGTGACCTTGGCGCCGGCGGCCTCGAGGGATGCCTTGAGCTTGGCCGCATCGTCCTTGGAGATGTTCTCCTTGATGGCCTTGGGAGCAGCATCGACCATGTCCTTTGACTCCTTGAGTCCGAGCCCGGTCACTTCGCGGACCACCTTGACGACACTGATCTTCGTCGCACCGGCCTCTTCCAAGATCACGGTGAACTCGGTCTGCTCTTCCACGACCGCGGCTGCGGTGGCCGACGCGGCCACCATGACACCTCCGCCCGCGGCGGGCTCGATTCCGTAGGTGACCTTCATGTACTCAGCGAGGTCAACGGCCTCCTTGAGGGTGAGCGATGCGATCGAGTCGCCCATCTGGGAGACTTTGGCTTCAAAAGTCTTGGTGTCGGACATTGCGAGACTCCTTCAAAGTTGGCCTTCCATAGGCGGCGCCACGCGGCGTCATTTCATCCCCGAGGGGACCAGTGGACGGCGGTTTCAGTGGCTTGGGTCAGTGGGTCGTGCGGGCGATTGTGTCACCCGCCTCGAGCTTGGTCTGGACTTCCTTGACGACGCCGAGCACCGTGCGGCCGGGCGAGACAACGCCTCCCATGAGCCTTCGGGCGGGGGCGAGGATGATCCCGATGGTTTGCGCCTGCGCCTCTTCAAGGGTGGGGAGCTTGCTGAGGCGGGTGACCCCCTCGGCTCCGTCGAACCAGGTGCCGTCAATACAGGCACCCATCAGAGCCAACTTGTCGTTCTCCTTCGCACTAGCGACGAGTTCGCGGGCGATGGTCACGACGCTCGTTGTTCCGTAGACGACTGCGCGCGGTCCTTTGAGGCCGGGCGCAAGCGCCTCCAGCGGGGTGCCCTTGAATGCGCGCTTGGCCAGCGTGTTCTTGATCACGGTCACACGCACATTGGACTTGCGCAGCTTGGCGCGGAGTTTGGTGTTCGCTGTGGCGGCCATACCGCGGACCTCAATGAGCACCGCGCCTTCAAGCTGCGCGAAGCGCTTCCTGTACTCCTCGACGATCATGTTCTTGATTGGCTTGCTCATGGTTGTTGCCTTAGGCCTTTCGCGTGGAGGATCAGGCGGAGACCAGCACGCTTGGGGTCATCGAGGCGCTGATCGCGCACTTACGGATGTACACACCCTTGGACGCGGCTGGCTTGGCCTTGTGAATGAGGGCGATGAAGTGCTCCAGGTTCGCCGCGAGGTCTTCGTCGGAGAACGACATCTTGCCGATGATGCAGTGGACATTGCCACCGTCGTCGTTGCGGTACTCAACCTTTCCGGCCGCGTACTCCCGGACTGCGGTGGCGACATCTTGAGTCACCGTGCCTGCCTTGGGGGATGGCATCAGGCCCTTGGGTCCGAGCACCTTTCCCAGACGGCTGACAATGCGCATCAGGTCGGGGCTCGCCACCGCGACTTCGAAGTCGGACCAGCCACCCTCGATCTTGGCCACCAGATCCTCGGCGCCGACTTCAATGGCGCCCGCCGCTTTTGCGGCCGCCGCCTTGTCGGAGTTGCAGAAGCAGATCACCTTGGCGGTCTTGCCGACCCCCTTGGGGAAACTGACGGCACCTCGCAGAGCCTGATCAGCTGCCTTGGGATCGATTCCGAGGTGCACGACCACATTGACCGTCTGGTCGAACTTCGGCATCTTGAATTTCCTGAGCTCCTTCACCGCTGCCGCGGGAGCCATCTCGGCGGTGGTGGTCAGCAACGCCTGATTGCCTCGAACGCGCTTGCTATGCCCGATGAGATCTGATTGCTGTGTCTTCGCCATGGGTTACGCCTCCACCGTCACGCCCATCGAACGGGCTGTTCCAGCCACGACGCGCATCGCCGCCTCAATGCTGGCGGCGTTGAGATCCTTCATCTTGTCCTCAGCGATCTTCCTGACCTGAGCCTGGGTCAACCGCCCGACCTTGTCGGTGTTGGGCTTGCCGGAACCCTTTTCAATCTTGAGGGCCGTCGCGATCAGGACCGAGGTTGGTGAGCTCTTGATCTCAAGGTCAAAGGTGCGGTCGGCAAAGACGGTGACGATGCAACCTACGATGCGGCCGTTAAGTTCCCGGGTCGCCTCATTGAACTTGGAGATGAACTGCCCAGGGTTGACACCGTTGGCACCCAGAACGGGACCGAGCGGCGGAGCCGGGGTTGCCTTGCCTCCCGGGGCAAGGATCTTGAACTGCTTCTGAATCTTCTTGGCCATTGTCTTGTACCTCCTACCTGGGTGGCCCCTACGCGGGGCGGTGCCGATTCAGCCAAGATCCGGCGCACTCAAGTAGTCAATGCGGTCTGAATTGAGAGCCGAGTAGGCTACCGTTGGTCTCGTGAAAGCGCAAGCGGTGGCAGTGCGTCTATTCTTATAAAGCATCCTCCCCGAGCGAGGGTGATTGATCATGGACTGCGACTTTCTCAGCGATCTCTCCTGGCGCGGGCTGCTCCACCAGACCACTTCACCACAACTCGCAGCCCATCTGGAGACACCGGGGAGGGTTGCCTACTGCGGATTCGACCCGACGAGCGACTCGTTGACGGTGGGGAACCTGCTCCCGATCACACTTCTGGCGCGTTGGCAGCAGGCTCGGCATCGCCCCCTTGTCGTCATGGGGGGCGCGACCGGTTCCATCGGTGATCCAAGCGGCAAGTCGTCGGAGCGGCAACTCCTCGGGCTCGATCAGGTGCGAGCCAACATTCAGAGCCAGCGGCCGGCCTTCGAACGGTTGCTGGAGTTCTCCGGTCGCTACGCCGCGAGCATCGTCGACAACGCGGACTGGCTGATGAAGCTCGGATATGTGGAACTCCTCCGGGATGTCGGCAAGCACTTCTCTGTGAACCAGATGGTGGCGCGCGACTCCGTGGCAAGCCGACTCGAGGGCCGTGAGCACGGGATCTCCTACACCGAGTTCAGCTACATGATTCTGCAGGCGTACGACTTCCTACATCTCAACAGGACGGCGGGCTGCACCGTGCAACTCGGCGGTGCCGATCAATGGGGGAACATCTGTTCGGGGATCGACCTCATTCGGCGCATCGCAGGGCGCGAGGCCTACGGGGTCACCAACCAACTCGTCACCAAGTCAGACGGGACGAAGATCGGGAAGTCCGAATCTGGCGCGATCTACTTGAATGCCAACCGCACGAGTCCCTACAAGTTTCACCAGTTCTGGCTCAACGCCGCAGACGAAGACGCCGTCAAGTTCCTTCGGTGGTTCACCTTCATCCCCAAGGGCCGAATCGAAGAACTCGAGGCGTCCCACGCGGCGAATCCATCGACTCGGGGAGCGCAGCGTGCTCTGGCCGATGAGATGACCACGATGGTTCACTCAGCCGAGGAAGCGTCGCGCGCCAACGAGTGCGCCCGGGCGCTCTTTGGCGGCGATGTCCGGTCGCTGGACGCGCGATCGGCGGCCGATGTGGCACAGGATCTTCCCACGGCTTCGGTCCGCCGCGCCGAACTGGCCGTTGGGGGACGGGCGGTCGCGGAGGTTCTCGTCGAGACATCGCTTGCCTCAAGCAAGCGCGAGGCACGGGAGTTCCTTCAATCCGGGGCAGTCCTTGTCAATGGCGAACCAGCGGTGCTCGAGTCACTCGTCACCGTCGCCTCCTTGCTGCACGGGCGGTACGCCTTCGTGCGCCGTGGAAAGCGGCAGTGGGCCGTTCTCCAAGTGATCGACTGAGCTTCGGTAGGATGGCGCGATGGCAGGGACCGCCGGAACCTACGAACTTGGTCGATTCTCCGGGGTATGCGCTGCAACCGGCAATCCGATCACCCCCCGGTCGGCCTTTGTTGCAGCGCTCGTCGATCGGATCAATGACGAGGGGACACCGGCCCTTCTCCGCCTCGACTATGCCCTGTCCCAGTGGGAGTCGGGATTGAGACCCGACGGGCTGGTCTGCTTCTGGCGTTCTACGGCTCCACAGCCTGGGGAGCGGCGACAGGAACTCGTCGATGACGAGACGCTTATGGACATGGTGCAGCGCATGAGCGATGATTCAGACCAGCGTCGCCGCGCATTCCGCTGGATCCTCGCGCTAGCGCTCCTGCGCCGCAAGGTGCTTCGCCTTGATGGCATCGACCACTCCGATGGCTCTGAGGTCTGGGCGTTTCGCCCGCGCGGAGCCCCCGAGGGTGCCTCCGCCTTCCGCATCGTCAACCCAGGAATTCGCGATCAGGAGATGGCCGAACTCGCGGAGCAACTCTCCGATGTGATCCGACCGGACTAGGCGTGATGGGTCGCGTGGAACTCCGTGCGATTCTCTGGCTTGGGTGCGCGTTAGCGATGGTGGCGTGCCAGAATCCGCAAGTGACCCCGCGCCCGGATGGGGCCGCACCCACGGGAGCCGATCTTGCAACCATGCAGAACAAGCGGATCGCGGCACTCTCGACCCTGGCTCTGCGCGGCCATGCGGAAGTTCGCTGGCGCGATTCCGACGGATCGCACTTCGATGATGGGGACTTCGATCTGATCGCGCGCCCTCCCTCGGAAGTGAGTTTCCGGATCAGCAAGCTGGGGGAGCGAATCCTCTGGATCGGCGGGGGTGGCGGTGAGTGGTGGACAGTGTTCCCGAAGGAACGACCATCGCGTGCCATCCTTCGCCCCTGGAATGCGGCTGCCAGCGTGAAGGATGACGATGGGGTCGATGGATCGCTCTCGACGATTGTCGCCCCGGCACGGCTCTTCGAGGCGCTTGGACTCGTTCCGATTGCGGAGACCGAGGTGCGGGCGGTGGTCTGGGATGAAGTTCGTGGCGCATGGAAGTTCACTTTGGCGTCTCGTAGATTGTTCGTGCGGGGCGAGAGCCTCCTTCCTGTCGGGTGCGAGTGGCTCGACGAACTCGGTGAGGTCATTGCCACCTGCGAACTCGACTCCTTTGAGTGGCCCACCGGCACTCGCGAGGCAGGCGCGCGAGCCCTTGAGGTGCACCCGCTCGTGCCGACGCGTATCACGGTGTCGGCGTGGACACGAGGGCGAGGGGTTCGTCACGGTCCACCGGACGCGAAGGTCTCGCTCGCCGCGGAGACGCCATCGTTTGGCGCTGACCGCATCAAGCCCCAGCTGTTCAGATGGACCGATGTCCAGGCCGCCCTGCGGCCCGAAGTGATTGAGGATCGCTCGCCGTGACCCATCGTGGCGCGCTGCATTTGGCGGCTCTTGTGGCAGGCACCGTCGTGTCCGCGCACGCTGCGGGGGCGACCGCCGACTCTGGTGACTCGCTCCTCACGGCGGCAAGTTCCGGAAGTCATGTTTGGTTTGCCGTCGAGCGCCAAGGGCAATGCCGAATCCTGCACCACGCTGCGACCATGCCCTCGAACGCGGTGCGGGAAGCGACTGTGCTGACGGCAGTTCCTCTGTCACTGGCCGCCTCGGGTGACCAACTCGTGATCATGATGGAACCGGACGGCACTGGGCGCTCCAACCCGGTCTACTCGCTCACCACCCATCGCAATCCTTCTTCCGGGGCGTACTACGACACCCCACTCGGGAGGCTCGATGTGCTCCCGAGCGCATTGCTTCCGGCGGGCGCGTCAAGCATGGCAGCGGATCGCTCGACGGTGTTGGCCCTCGCCAGCGGGGATCCGCCGCAGTTGTTCCGCCTCGGGGTGTCGGAGTGGAGTGTCGAAGGACTCCCAGACGAGGTCGGGGCGCATGCGCGGATCTCGACATGGGTTACTGGCGGTGATCGACGGCTCGGCATCGCTTGGGTCAACGGAGGGAGTCTTGAAGCATTCGTCGCGCGCGCGTCAGCGCAGATCGGTGCGCCGGAGTCGTGGGATCGAGTCACGCTGCCGGGAGCCGGGACGGAGTTTCTCTTCATGGTCGACGGGGCGTCGTGCAACGCGATCGTGAGGCGAGCCGCGACTGGTGCGCACGAACTCTGTTACGCCGGACCGCAGGGGGTTCGAGTCCTCGCGACGATTCCGCCGCAGGCATCGGTATGGACTGTCCTCGGAGTCGCCGACGAGTTCCTGCTTGCACACCTCGCGCCGCGAGGCGAACTGACGCTGGCACGAATCGATCCGCTGAATGGTTCCATCGCCGAGGCGGCTCCTCTGGTGAGAGAGATCCCTCGCGCCTTTGAGTGGATCCACCTTCCCTTGCTGGGTGGCGCCACGATCGCGATGCTCCTGGCGGGATTCGTCATAAAACCGCCGATTGAGACGAGGCGCCATCTCGTTGCAGGCTGGCTCCCGCTCTCGATGATGCGCCGAACACTCGCCTTGGGGATCGACCTCGTTCCGGGGGCGATTCTCGCCCTCCTTGTTACCGGGGAACGCGTGGAGGCCTTGCTCGCCATGCCGTCATGGACTCCGGAACTCTCGCGCTGCGTGCCGGCCACGATCATGCTTGGCACGACGGGCGCATGGTGCGCACTCTTCGAAGCCGTGTGGCGCGCGTCGCCGGGCAAATGGCTGGTGGGAGCGCGGGTGATCCGCGCGGAGTCGAAACCGCGTGTTCAAGGATCCGTCGCGATCCCAGTCGACGCGCGTGCTGGCGTGGGGCGAACACTCCTTCGCGCTGCACTCAAGTCGATCGTGCTCATGGCCCCGGCACTGGGGGTCCTCTCGTTCGTTCACCCCCTTCATCAAGGAGTCCCCGAGTCCCTCACAGGGACGGCGGTGGCAAGACGAGGGACCCAGCAGTCGTAGAAGGCCTCGTGGCCGAGACGGGCCGCGGTTTGGGTGCGCTACGCCTTGGTCACTCGTGGTGCATGCCAGCCACCTGGCGGAAGTACATGCTCGTTGTCGAACTCCGGTCCCCATGTGCCCGGGGCGTATTCACGAACTCCGTTCGGGTGCAGAAGAATGGGATCGACGATTCGCCAGCACTCGTCCACGCTGTCCTCGCGTGCGAACAGCGTCCCGTCGCCACGGAGCGCGTCGCCCAGCAGTCGTTCGTAGGGTGTCATTTCATCACTCTGCTGGTCGATCGCCAGGAGTTCAAGCTGCGTGCCATCCATCTGCGGACCGTCTACCTTCACCTCGGCGTTGAGACCGATCTCGATCCGGGGGCTGATCTGGAACCGAAGGAAGTTCCGGCTCGGCGGGAGAGCCTCGTGGAAGACCACCTGGGGCGGTCGATGAAACTCGACGCGCACCTCGCTCGCGGTGATCGGCATGCACTTTCCTGCGCGCAGAAAGATCGGGACTCCCTGCCAGCGCCAGTTGTCGATCTGAAGCCGGACGGCTGCGTAGGTCTCGGTCGTCGATTGCGGAGCGACCCCGGGTTCCGTTCGGAATCCGGTGAACTGACCGCGCACGATGTCTGGTACCCCCAGCGTTCGGATCGATCGGAAGAGCTTCACCTGTTCATCTCGCGTGCGCTCGGTGTTTTCCCAGTTGGGGGCCTCCATGCAGAGGAACCCGACGACCTGCATTAGGTGATTCTGAATGACATCCCGCAGCGTCCCGGTGGCGTCGTAGAAACTTCCGCGACCCTCGACTCCGAAGTTCTCGGCCATCGTGATTTGGATCTGGCGGACATAGTGGCGGTTCCAGACAGGCTCGAGGAAGGTGTTGGCAAAACGGAAGTACAGAATGTTCTGGACCGCCTCTTTCCCGAGGTAGTGGTCGATCCGGAAGATTGAGGACTCTTCGAAGACCCCGTGGAGCAGGCCGTTGAGTTCCGTCGCGCTGCGGCGGTCGCGCCCGAATGGTTTCTCGACGACGACGCGTGCTCCCGTTGCGCACCCCGACTCGCCTAGGTGCTTGGACACGGGGCCGAACAGTGCCGGCGGGATCGCCAGATAGTGGAGCGGACGCGTCGCGGAACCGAGCGCCTCCTTGACACGACGGAATGTGCCGGGGTCGGCGTAGTCCCCGTCGACATAGGAAAGCCGACTGCACAGCCGTGCGAAGGATGGTTCGTCAATTCCCCGGCCGAACTTCTCGATGCCGTCGCGCGCCCGCGCCTTCAGCTGGTCGAGGGTCATCCCGCTCTTGGCGACCGCGACGATCGGAGCGTCGAGCGTCCCTCGCTTGACAAGTGCGTGGAGCGCATCAAAGGTCTTCTTGTGGGCGAGATCGCCCGTGGCGCCAAAGAACACCATGGCATCGGCTGGTTCGTGGGTGGTCACGAGTCAGGATCCTGCCGCTTTCTCCAGATGACCACCGAATCCCATGCGCATTGCCGAGAGGACCTTGTTGGCGAACTCCGACTGGCCCCGACTCTCGAACCGATCCATGAGCGCCGCGCTGATGACATGCACTGGCACACCCTCTTCGATCGCGGCCAGGACGGTCCATCGGCCCTCGCCGGAGTCGGAGACACGCCCGGAGTACGCCTCGAGGGTGCGGTCGGAGGCAAAGGCCTGGGCGGTCAGATCGAGCAACCATGAAGCGACGACGCTGCCTCGCCTCCACACCTCCGTGACCTCCGCGAGATCAAACTCGTACTGAAAGTCTCCGGGCTCTCGCAGCGGCGTCGTCTCGGCGTCCACGACTCGGGTTGTCAGACCAGCGTTCGCGTGTCTGAGCACATTGAGTCCCTCCGCGTAGGCCGCCATCAGTCCATACTCGATCCCATTGTGAACCATCTTCACGAAGTGACCCGCCCCCGGTGGTCCACAGTGGAGGTACCCCTCTTCGGCCGTGCCCTTTGACACCCTGCCCGGCGTCGGCGGTGCGCTCGCCTTGCCCGGCGCAAGAGCCTTGAAGATGGAGTCGAGCCGGGAAACGGCTACGGAATCCCCTCCGATCATCTGCGAGTATCCGCGATCCAGTCCCCAGACGCCACCGCTGGTGCCGCAGTCCACATAGTGAATCCCCTTGGCGGCCAGTGCCTTCGCCCGCCGGATGTCGTCCTTGTAGTAGGAGTTTCCGCCATCGACGATGGTGTCGCCCTTGGCGACGAGCCCGGCGAGTTCGTCGACCGCGGCATCAACAAAGGCGGCCGGAATCATCAGCCAGACATGGCGCGGGCTGGCAAGTTTCGTGACAAGGTCGGCCGCGCTGGTTGACGCAGTTGCTCCCTCTTTCGCGAGGTCGGCGACTGCCTGACTACTCCGGTCGAAGACGACGACCTGATGACCTGCTCGAAGCAGGCGCTTCGTCATGTTCGCTCCCATCCGACCAAGTCCGATCATTCCCAGTTGCATGTGAAGTCCTCCGTGGCGGTGAAGTGCGCGAGGCGCGGAACCGAAGACTACAAGAAGCGTGCCTTCCGCCGGAACGCGGAGAGTGCTTGCTACCATTTGACCTTCTCGGATCGAGCCCTTCATGCACACAGAACCCAGCGACGGAGCAGACCTTGGCTCGTAAGGAACGCAAGAAGATCGGAGAGCTGCTGAGAGAGGCGGGGGTCGTCAAGCCCGAGCAGGTGGAGCAGGCGGTGTCCGCGGCGAAGGCGTCGCGCAAGCGCACGGGGGAAGTACTCGTCGAACTAGGCGCCTGCACCGAAGAGGATGTCGCGCGGGCACTCGGGCGGCAATTCGGGATGGAGTTTGCCAATCTTGAACGCCCTGAGTGGGCCAACCGTGTCAATCGCAAGTTGGTCCCCGATGATGTAACTCGGAAGTACCTGATCCTCCCGCTGGATGAGAAGAAGGGGAGTGTGGTCAAACTGCTGATCCACGACCCGATGGACCTCGAGGCCCTGACCGCTCTCCAGTTCCGGCTCAATTGCCAATTCGAGACCTACATAACGAGCCGTGGCCAGATCCGGAGGTTTCTCGACGGAGGCAAAGACGAACCAAGCCTGCTCAATCGCAAGAGCATCATGACGGCATCGATAACCCAGTCTAAAGACACGAGCCGCGACTTGAGTACGGATGCCTCGCGCGATGCCAGCGTCGACACCGACCGCGCCGATTCGGCCGAGAAGGTGGGAGCGACGAAACTCGTCGATCGGCTCATCATTGACGCTGTCCAGCTGCGGTCCAGCGATATCCACATCGAGCCGATGAAGCAGTATGTGCTCGTGCGCTACCGCATCGACGGATCATGCGTCGAAATGGAGCGAATCGACAAGCGGCTGCAGAGCGCCCTCCTAGCTCGAATCAAGTTGATGGCGGGAGTCAACATCGCCGAGCGACGGGTTCCACAGGACGGTCGCATCAAGTTCACAGTCGATGGCTCCAACATCGACTTCCGCGTCAGCGCCTGCCCCGCGTACTGGGGGGAGTCGATCGTGATGCGAATTCTCCGTCCCGAGTCGGCGCGTATCGGGTTGCTCAACCTCGGTCTTCAGCAGGACACACTGGACGCATTCAACCGCGTCATTCGAAGACCCAACGGGATCTTTCTGGTCACCGGCCCGACCGGTTCGGGCAAGACAACGACGCTGTATTCGGCGCTCAACGACCTGAACCGACCGGACCGAAAGATCATCACGGCGGAGGACCCGGTCGAGTTCTCCTTCAAGGGAATCAATCAGGTGCAGGTGCGTGAGCACATCGGCCTGACCTTTCCTGTGATTCTCAAGTCGATGCTGCGCCAGGCACCGAACATCATCCTTGTGGGTGAGATCCGAGACCGGGAAGTGGCCGACATTGCCATTCAGGCGGCCCTCACCGGCCATCTCGTGTTCTCGACGCTGCACACCAACGATGCCCCCAGCGCGATCACCCGTTTGATCGACATGGGAGTCAAGCCGTTTCTCGTGGCCAGTTCCATTCAGGCGGTGCTGGCCCAGCGCCTGGCACGGATCCTCTGCCCGGAGTGCAAGGCGGTCGATGACCAGCCGGATCCGCAGGGGGCGCGCATTACCGGAATCACGCAGGAGGAGATCGCCAGGGGGACGATGATGAAACCGGTGGGCTGCGCGAAGTGCGGAATGATTGGCTACAAGGGGCGCAAGGGCGTCTATGAGATGATGATCATGAACTCGGAGATCCGAGACCTCGCATTCCAGCGCGCAACCGTGGGTAAGATTCGGGAAGCTGCGGTGCGCGCGGGGATGCGGACCCTCTTGGGGGACGGAAAGATCAAAGTCCTTCAGGGGCTCACCACCTGTGAGGAAGTCGCCACATTTGCGCAGGCTGATATGGCTTCATGAGTCGCTGAACCAGAGGAGTCGCCACGATGTCGTCTACTGAAGAAACCCCGCGTACCAAGGTCGATGCCAGTTCGATGCAGATCGACCGGCTGCTCGACACCGTCATCCGTCAGGGGGCATCGGATCTCCATGTCACGGTCGGTCGCCCCCCGACGCTCAGATTGAACGGTCGACTCCGGTCACTAGCGACGAAGGTACTCACCTCCGAGGACACGATGTCCCTGATGAAGCAGATCGCGCCGGAGCGGAACCAGCAGGAACTTCAGGAGAACGGGGGATCTGATTTTGGCATCGCCTTCTCAAATCTGGCCCGCTTTCGATGCTCCATCTTCAAGCAGCGAGGCGCGGTCTCGATGGTGATGCGGCAGATTCCCAATCGGCTGATGACCTTCGAGGAGATCGGGCTGCCCGAAATCTGCTATGACCTGATCCGGCGACCGAGGGGGATGCTGCTGGTCACTGGACCGACGGGGAGCGGGAAGTCGACTTCGCTGGCGACGATGATCGACTTCATAAACCAGAGCTACGAACGGCACATCGTAACCGTCGAGGATCCGATCGAGTTCTACCACAACCACAAGAAGTCGATCGTCAACCAGCGGGAAGTGGGAGAGGATGTTCCTTCGTTCACCGAAGCGCTCAAGCGAGTGCTGCGAATGGATCCCGATGTCGTGCTGGTCGGTGAAATGCGCGACCTCGAAACGATCGAGGCGG
The DNA here is from genome assembly GCA_009691915.1 of Phycisphaerales bacterium. Lineage (GTDB taxonomy): Bacteria > Planctomycetota > Phycisphaerae > Phycisphaerales > SM1A02 > F1-60-MAGs104. Next base: position 230,852 of record SIAD01000001.1, on the reverse strand, counting down.
CCATTCGCGCCGCCGAGACGGGCCACTTGGTCTTCGCCACCCTGCACACGACAGGGGCTGCAGGAACAATCAATCGCATCATCGATGCCTTCCCGACCAACCAGCAAGAGCAGATTCGGGTTCAGCTCTCGACTTCGCTCATCGCCGTGCTCAGCCAGGTGCTCTTGATCCGCAAGGACAAGCCGGGTCGGCTGGCGGCATACGAGTTCCTGATGGTGACGCCGGCTATCGCCAATCTGATCCGCGAGAACAAGACCTTCCGCATCGACTCGGCAATCCAGACCGGGAAGAAGTTCGGAATGCAGCTCCTCGATGACCACCTCTGGCGCCTGTACACCGAGGGTAGAATCGATGCCGAAGAGATGATTGACAAGGCAAAGGATGCCGGCTCCCTTCGGGACAAGGTCCATCGCGCCGGGGGCAAGATTGGGCGGCCCGAATGGGATGAAGACGATGTGAAAACATCACCTTGACTTCTCGAATACCAGTTGTCATAACACAAACCTTATTATTGAATCAAGATCAGCCTGTAATGCCGTATAGTTTGGAGGCATGCCCATGGCAGACACCAAACCGCTAGTGCAACCATCCGAGCTGAAGGGTCGAAAGATTGGTCGCATTCTGACCAAGCTTGGTCGGGTCTCTCGCGAACAGGTGCACTCGGCACTTGAACTCCGTGCCAACGACCCAACCAAGATAAAGAAGAAGCTCGGCGAATTGCTGATCGACCTGGGTCTCATCGATTCGCACGACTTGGCGGTCGCTCTGGCTGGACAGCGGGGGTTCCGGTACCTGAGCATCGTGGCCATGAAGGTTCCCGCCGAGGTCTACCGGGTGATCTCGACCGAGACCGCCAATGTGCTGAAGGTAGTCCCCATCGCCGTCGATCAGGATCTGAAGACGGCGACCGTCGCAATCGCCAGCACTTCGAACTTTCAGGCGGTTGACAACCTCAAGATGAATGTCATGGCGGGGTACGCGGTCACGGTGGTGATTGCCCCCGCCGCCGAAATCGACGAAGTGATCAAGCGCGAATACTCGCGGAAGGTCGACACGGGTGAACTCTTTTCCGAGGTGGAGCGCTCGGAGGCGGTCAAGAATCTGCAGGGGCGGGGGGACTCCGTGGACCTTGCATCGCTGCAGGATGCGGCTAGCGACAACGCCGTCATCCGCCTCGTCAACAACATGCTCATGCAGGCGATCGCCAATCGCGCCTCGGACATCCACCTCGAACCATTTGAGGATGAGTTCAAGTTGCGGTACCGCATCGACGGCATCCTCTATGAGATGAAGAGCCCCGAAAAGAGCATCGCCATGGCGATCGTCAGCCGCGTGAAGATCCTTGCCAAGCTGAACATCGCCGAACGGCGGCTCCCCCAGGATGGCCGTATCAACTACGAGGGAGCGTCGGCGGAGCCGATCGACCTTCGCGTCGCCGTCCTGCCCACCATGTTCGGCGAGTCGGTCGTGCTCCGAGTCCTCGACCGGTCGGCGGTGCAGCTGGATCTTGACCGCATCGGCCTTCGCGACGATGAACTGCGAACGGTCCGCCTGATCATCAATAAGCCCAACGGAATCGTCTTGGTGACGGGGCCGACGGGGTCGGGAAAGACCACGACCCTGTACGCGGCACTTGGGGCGCTCAACAAGGTGGACACCAAGATCCTGACGGCGGAGGATCCGGTCGAGTACGACATTGAGGGAATGGTGCAGTGCCAGGTGAACATCGATCAGGAGCTCACCTTCGCCAAACTGCTGCGATCATTCCTCCGCCAGGATCCCGACATCATCCTCGTGGGTGAGATCCGCGACCTTGAGACGGCGCAGATCGCGATTCAGGCGAGCCTCACCGGGCATCTTGTGTTCGCAACGCTTCACACCAACGATGCCCCCAGTTCGATCCTGCGACTGCTGGATCTCGGGGTCGAGTCATTCCTGCTCACCGCGACCATCGAGGCGATCATCGCGCAGCGGCTGGTGCGCCGAATCTGCACCGCGTGCAAGGAGGAGTTCGTCCCCAGCGAGGAGCACCTGATGGAACTCGCGCTTCGCCCCGCCGATGTTCAGGGACGGCAGCTCTTCCGCGGCAGGGGGTGCGAGGCCTGCACCAAGTCCGGCTACAAGTCACGGATGGCCATCTTCGAAATCATGATGATGGACGACGAGTTGCGCGAGCTGGTGATGCAGCAGGCCTCGACCTCGGTGCTGCGCAACGAGTCGCGCAAGCGCGGCATGCGGACATTGCGTGAGTCCGGGCTCCTGGCGCTCTATGAGGGGCAGACCACCATCGATGAGATCGTCCGCGAGACGATCTCCGAGGAGTGATCCATGGCGAACTACGCATACGAAGCGGCCAATGCCGCGGGTAAGACGCAGAAGGGGATGATCGAGGCGGAGTCCAGCGACGACGCCGTCCGCAAGGTGCGCGCGCAGGGGCTTTTCCCGACTTCGGTGCGCGAGCAACGAAAGGGGGCGCCCAAGGGAAAGAAGAAGGTACCCGCCCTGGGCGGCAAGAAAAAGAAGGGGTTCAACCTCTCCATCGGTGGTGTCAGCAGCAAGGTGCTGACCACCTTCACTCGGCAGATGTCCACCCTTCAGGACGCAGGACTCCCCCTGCTGCGCTCGCTGCAGATTCTCGAGGACCAGCAGCGACCCGGCAAGCTGAAGAATGTCCTCGGCGAGGTCTGCGAGTCGGTGAGCGCGGGATCGTCCCTGTCGGAGTCATTCGCCCAGCATCCCAAGGTCTTCTCCAACCTCTATGTGAAAATGGTGGCCGCGGGTGAGATCGGCGGCGTGCTCGATGTCATCATGCAGCGACTGGCGGAGTTCATGGAGAAGGGCCAGCGGCTCAAGCGGCGCATCATCGGCGCGATGATCTACCCCGCGGTGGTCATCACCATCGCCGTCGCCATCGTGACCGGCATCATGTACTTCGTCATCCCGAAGTTCCAGGAAATCTTCAATGACTTCGAGGTCGAGCTTCCGGCATTGACCAAGTGGCTGATCGCCGCTAGCAAGTGGGTAGCCGGCCAAGAGCAGGGGCAGAAGGTCCCGGGCGCGGTGTGGATCGCCTTCTCGCCGCTGATCTTCTTCTTCTTCTTCAAGGTGATCCGCAAGACCACCTTCGGGCGTGCAGGTACCGACATCATCCGCACCAAGTTGCCCGTGGTGGGAATGCTTATTCGCAAGACGGCGGTGGCACGCTTCACGCGGACACTGGGGACGCTTGTGGCCGCGGGCGTACCGATTCTCGAGGCGATTCTCATTACGCGCGACACTTCGGGAAACTATGTCTTCGAGAAGGCGCTGACCAAAGTCCATGACTCGGTGCGTGAAGGAGAGTCGTTTGCCAAGCCGCTGCGTGAGTCCAAGGTCTGCGACGCCATCGTCGTAAACATGATCGATGTCGGTGAGGAGACCGGCGACCTCGACGCGATGCTGATGAAGATCGCGGACAACTACGAGGAGGAAGTGGATGTCGCCGTGGCCAGCCTCCTCTCGCTGCTCGAGCCATTCATGGTCGTCATTCTGGGCGGCATCGTCGGCACGATCGTGCTCGCTCTCTTCCTCCCACTCGTCGCAATGATTGAGAGTGTGTCCGGAGGGCAGAGCAAGTGAGCTCCCTGCGGCACCGCCCTGGGTTCACGGTGGTCGAACTGCTGGTGGTCGTCGCGGTCATCGTGCTGCTCGTTGGGATTCTCGTGACCGTGCTGTCGTCCTCGGCGAAGGCGGCGCAGGCGACGAGTACGCGCGCGCTGATGGGGTCGATCTCGAACTCCCTGGTCCGGTTCAAGACCGACATCGGATATCTCCCCCCGGTTCTGGGGCTGGCACCGGGCGGCGGATCGATGGCGGGAAGTCCCGGCTACCTGCGCGATCTTCTCATTCCGCAGGTACTGGGCGGACCGGACCTCCCACAGCAGGTCGGGCCCCAGAACTACTGCTCGATCACTTCTCTCGTCGAGTACCTCGTCGGCCCCGGCGGGCGCGATCAGGATGGCTACGGTGCCGTCGGAACTCCGATCGCCAACTCGCTGGGATCGAAGGAGATTCCCTCAGTCGGAATCCGTGCGCCGCTGCGCGACGGGGCTTGGGGGGCGTACCTGACTCCGGTCGCACCGACGCAGCCTCTCGGGACTCTTGCGCAGCGCAATCTGCCGCAGGGTGCCTCCGCCAACTCCTCGACCATCTCCAATGTTTCGGGGCGTGTGCTCGGGCCATACCTCGAACTCAAGGACGCCACGATCTTCGGGGCAGTCGTGGGTGTGTCGGCGACCGGTGCGCCGATCGTTGCACGGCCGGGAGACAACAACTACAACGAGACCGCGCCCCGCTGCGTCGTTGATTACTGGGGGCAGCCGATCCGCTACTACCGCCGTGGGTACGCCAACGCGGACCCGAAACTCACGCGCGGACGAGGCGGTGCGGGGGCGCCGGGGATGGGATGGGATCTGGGTGATGTCTTTGCCCTGCGTCCGCAGCGATTTGCGGCCGGAACGGAGACCGACGGGATCGCCGATGGCAATGGCGACACAACGACATCACGCGGACTGCAGGGGGCGGAGTTCGCGCTGTTCTCGATGGGCCCTGATCGCGGTGTCGACTTCGGGGTGCGCATCGATGCGGGTGGACTGAACGAGGACAACATCGCGGAGGTGGGCAAGTGAGCGCGCGACGAGCCTTCACGGTGCTGGAACTGGTGGTGGTGATCGGCGTGATCCTGATCCTGATGGCGCTCGCGCTCTCAGTGACTTCTGCGGTGCTTGCCGCCAACGACCGCCGTTCGATGGAGACCACTTTCAAGCTGCTCGAACAGGCGATGGATTCCTGGCAGTCGCAGATGGGGCGATCAATGACCTTCGGTCGCCGCGCCGTTCCGGGCGTCCCCGCCGCAACTCCCGACTACACCGGCACTACACCGACGGTGGCCTACGACATCTACGAGATAAACGCGACTTCGGCCTACATCATCTGCGTGATGGTCGAACAACTCGCCGTCGCGGGCTCGGAGTCGTCGGAGATTCTTGCCAAAGTGCCAGCGTCGGCACTCAGGTTTGTCCCGGTCAACGGGGGCACCGTGATCGGCGATCCGCTGCCGGCGAATTGGCTCCCCAACCGAATGCCCACGACTGCTGCCCAGGTGCGCGAGATCATCGACCCCTGGGGGCGGAGGATCTCCAGCGTTTTCCCGGGGCGGCCGGCGACGAAGGCCGAGCTTGCGAATCCCGCCATCCCAACCGACGCCAACGATGGGACTGTGAGGACCCAGGACGAAACATCGCTTGGCATCTGCCGGAATCGTCGGCCGTACTTCATTTCGTGCGGTCCCGATGGGGACTTTACCTCGATGGATGACAACATCTTCTCGTACGAGCCACTGCCGAGGCCATGATCCATCGCCGCGCCAATTCCCGTGCATTCACACTCGCCGAGCTCCTGGCGGTGATCGGAGTGATCGCCGTGCTGGCGGTGACAGTGACCATGAGTGCGCAACGAGTCGCCAAGGACGCACGGGTCGCGGGGGCAACCAACCATGTTCTCGCGGCACTCGGTCAGGCCCGTGCCATCGCCATACGCGACCACGCAACGGTTCTCGTCGGATTCCGGATCCGGCAGGCGACCATCAAGGATGCCAGCGGGACGGTCATCAACGACATCTCGAAGCCGCAGCAGACAGAGATCATCGTCGCCAAACCGACGGGTCGGGTGGGGTTCCCCGGAACCGCGACGGCTGGGGCCTGGACCATCGTCATGCCTGCGGCGGGCATCGATGACCTGCTCATTGAGGAGTTCGAACCGGTTGAGGGCCTGCCCCCGAGGCTCCTGCCTGCGGGCATCAATGTGGCCGGGTCGGCAGCGGAGGTGACAGACATCAACGACATCGGACAGGACACGCTCTGGCTCTCCCAGCCGCGGTTGCGCAATTCCGAACGAGGAAGTCTGGTCGTTGTGCGCTTCGGTCCCGACGGCTCAGTCAGGACTCGCAACCCGTCGCTAGCCGGCAATCTGACCAGCAGCGCGACGGACACCTCGAGCGTTGGGACATGGATCGACTTCAATCGCAATGGCCTGCTGGATATCGGGACGACTACGTCGGGATCCAACGGCAAGTTTTTTGCCTTCGACGAACTCAACGACGAGGCTCTGGGGGATCACACGACCTTTCTCGCCATTTACGACAGTGACCGGATGCACGAGGAGGGAACTCCATCGGACTGGCAGGGCTATGGCAACTGGCAGGCGCTCAATGTCGCTCGCACGGCGTTCGTCAATCAGTTTGCCGATCGCATTCACTTCAATCGGTTTACGGGTGTGGCGGGAGTGACTCCCAAATGACATCCATGCGCCGTGCATTTTCACTCGTCGAACTCCTCTTGGCCGTCTTCATTCTCGGGATCGGGATCATCGGTATATCTGCGCTCTTTCCGGTGGGGATCGTGCAACAGCGCCAGGCCTCCGACGACATCATGGGGCCGATCGTGGCCGACAATGCGATGGCCATCCTTCGGCTCAAGCTTGATCCCAAGTGGTTCGGCGGCTACGAAGACTTCGGACAGAGTGACTTCGTGATGCTCCCAACGGGGGTTCCTTCCCTAGCACTTGGAATAACGATTCCCGGCGACTGGCGGTGGAAGCGCCCGGGCTCGCTGTTCTCCGACCTCGGGAACACGGCGGTCAATGAACTCGGCGCGATCGACATTTTCAGCGGGCTCTACTCGAGCAAGCAGATGGGTGGATCGCTCGGCAGCGCGGTGAATATGAGCAAGGCCGGCAACGAGAGCCCTGACGGCGATGCGGGCGGCGGTGCGGGTGCCGCGCTCTATGGGCTCCCGTACAACCGTTCGCTCTTCGATCCACAGTATTCGCCGTTCCTGCCTGTCGATACTCACGCTGACACGGTGCCGGTCGTCGTCGTTACGCAGTCGGAACGGTCGTATCCGCAGCCGGGGACAGCGGGACAGGGATTCAAGAAGCCCGCGTACTACTGGGATTGCATGTTCCGACGGTTCGAGGGTCGCGTTCAGGTCGCGATCTTCGTCTACCGGATCGTCTCGGGTGGTGAGTCGCGCCCTTACACGGTGGCGCAGGGTGCGGTTCCGATCAACGCGGCGACACCGCCGTTGCCGCTGTCCATCATTCCCGCCGCCCCATGGACCGCAGGGGGGTTTGATGGGAATCCCAACACCGCGATCGACAACGCGACCGTCCCAGGCACAGCAGCTGCAGCGACTGGGAACCCAGTCGATCTCACCGCCGAGCAATCGTGGCAGTACCCAGGGCAGTGGATCGTCGATCAGTACGGCACGGTCCATCGGGGAATCGGCGGTCGTCGTAACACGCGCGAAGGGCCCGTGACGCTCACGCGCCCGATTCCTTCGCACCCCGCACTGCCATCTCTCTTCGGCTTCGGGGCCAATGGCTCTCCAACCGGTCTCAATACTTCGATCCGTGCGATCTGGTTCCTCCCGGGAATCGACGCCGCGGGAGTTTCGATCGTTCCTGTCTACGCCACGGTGCAGGAGCTCTGATCCGGTGCGCCGCGCCTTCACCATGGTCGAACTGATGGTCGCAGTGAGCCTGCTGCTGGTCGTGATCGCCGCCACCAGCAAGATCTTTTCGACCGCGAGCAAGGTGGCGAGCATCGGCGAAGCGAACACGGATGTCCTCCAGGAGACCGGCGCGATCGAACGGCAGATACGCACAGACATTTCGCGCATTGACTTCGATGGGATGATCGTCATCCAGTGCGTGGCTGTTGGAAACAACATCCACCAGCTAAGCAACCCGGCGGCGCCACTTCTTGATCCTTCCCGCGCCGCAACCGCGGTGATTCGCGCCGACCAGCTCCTCTTCTTTGCCAAGGGCATGCAGGACTCCGTGCGGTTTTCCGGAGGGCAGGACCTCGGTCCAGGAAACGGCCTCGCGCGAAGCGCCCTGAGCCGCATTCTCTACGGACACGGTATCCAGCTTCCCGACCTCGTTCCGGAGGGGCCCACCCAGACACTTCGGCCGGATCCAGTCGGGTTCGACTCTGGTCCGCTGGTTCCGTGGAGTTTCGACCCGGTTCAGGACGGTCCCAGCCTCGACTACGAGTACTGGATCGGAGGGGGATCCGGCAAGACGAATGGAACCCAGCCCGAGGCGCGGGACTGGTCGCTGGCGCGACAAGCTGTGCTGATGGCCGACGATGGTGGGTCGCGGACGCTGTTCCAGCAACAGTCCCCGGTCTACGGCCCCAACTCGGCGACCAGCCTGTTCGATCAGGCAACGCTCCATCAGACACTCATGGACGGGGCGCTCAGCCCCAATCCTGATCTCGTGAACTCCCGAGTGGATGTGACGAGCATGAATCTCGATGATCTCCGCCGGATCGTTGCTCCGATTGGCTCTCTCACCTGGCGGCAACGGGCGATCAATGGATTCTTCGGATCGCCCGCGGCATTCGGTCAGGTGGGTGGCTATGTGCGCAGCGAGAAACGATCGCCAAGCATGCACCGCGCTGATGTCATGCTGACCACGCCGACGCTTGCTTCGAACTGCGCGGGATTCATGGTTGATTGGACATGGTCTGCGGGAACAGGACGCACCCTCTTGACGCTGGGTGGCGCCACCGTGCTCTTCCCTGGGTTCACTCCGTCGCCACTGGCCGCGACGCCATGGTTCGGCTTCCCCGACTCGCAGATCCCTGCCACCCAGACCGACTCCTTGCGCGGGGTCACGACGCTCACCGAGTATCGAGACAACAATCTCGATGGCAGTGGGAATCCCGCCTTTGTGCAGTTGCCCATTCTCCCGGAAGCGATCGAGGGGATCGCGACGACGCTGCCCGTTCCTGTCATCAAGCCCTTCGGACTCACTGTTCCGGTCACGGTTTACACGGCGGTCTTCGGATTCAACGGCGACTCCGCGATTTACACCAGTCTTTCGGGGGCTCCTGTTGCCAATCAGGACTTTACCCCGTGGCCCACAGCGATCCGGATCACCATGACCCTTCACGACCCCGATAAGCGGCTCGAGCAGGGGCGCTCTGTGCAATTGATAGTCGAACTACCACGGCGGCCTGTGTCGTAAGGAAGGAACACAGTCATGCACCCGACGAACCGTCCGAGACAGTGTTCACGCCGAGGCAGCACGATGATCCTCGTGGTCTCGATCCTTGTTCTCTTGGTCATCATCGCGACGGCGTTTGTCAGCCGCACCCAGGGGGGGCGTGTGACAGCGAGTGCCCAGCAGCAAGCGGCGGCGCAGACCGACCGGGTCGGGCCGATCGCGCATGCGGTGACCGATGATATTTCGCAGGCGCTCTTCGTGAAGCCGGTCAACCCGACCGATCCGTCGCTCCTTCCCCCCGGCACGGGGATCGCATCGAGTGCGTATCCGAGGCTCTCGGCCTCCATGGACATTCCTGTGCAGGGCAGTGGGTTCATTCCTGGGTCGCAGACCCGCTTCGGGGTCGATCCGCTGGACACCCTCAGCAACTCGACGCTCGCCATCGGGACCGACGGCATCGTCGATGGTTACAACTATGCACCCTACGAGGTTCGTCCGTGGACGAACTGGCCGGATCTCTACAACGCGTCACCCGCAGGAGACATTCGCTCTTTCGAGGGCAACCCGGTCGGGAATCCCGGCTTCGGCGATGCGCGGTGGCTCCGCAGCACCGAGCCGGTGCGGGTTGTCTTTCAGGGATCGCCGGCGTTTTCACACTGGGCGCACCTCTCCTGGATCCCTTCGTCAAACAACGGTTGGAGACTGGTCACAGACATTTCGAATGTCGCGGCGAACACGCTCACACTGGTCGCGCCGGTTGACCCCGCGCAGTTCTTTGCGACACCGCCTGCCCGGTATGGGCTGCAGATCCCCTACGAACAGTGGCTTCCCTCGCTGCCGCCGGATCCGACCCTGTGGATTCCCACGACTCTCGGCGCGGTTCCCCCTGCGCCGATGGGACCATTTCCCAACCCATCGACTCCGCAAGGCGACGCGGCACTGACATTCCAGCAGTTGGCGTTCGGTACTACCCCCGTGGCCGCCCCTCAGGGTGGGTGGTTCTCAAGCGCTCATGCTGAGGCGCTTGGCGATCAGTCAATGGTGCTGCCGAACTTCCTCCGTCTCAAGTGGTTTGGTCCCAAGGGTGACGAGTTCATCAAGGACAGCCCACGCAACATCATCACGAGGACGCTGTGCGATACCGACGGCGATGGGTTCACGGACAGCTTTTGGTTTCTCGCGCCGACATCTCTTGACCGTTCTGTCCGCCACCTCGTGGGAGTGTCAGTCGTCGACAATTGCGCACTGCTCAATGTGAACATCGCCACACGAAGCGACTCGGCGACCACTGGCGGCACGACCCCGTCAGACTTGGCACTCGTTGGACGGCAGAACTCGACGGGAGCGGTGATCCCGCCTCCCGGCGCGTCGCCGCAGTACTCGGACGAGGTCGGATTCCTGAGTACGGCACTCAACACCGCGGGAAGCACCGCCTACTCAGGAGTGTCGGTGAATTTTCAACGCGAGCGGTTTGGCGCACCAACTACCACCGCAACGATTCCCGGATCCCTCACCGATCCGACCCTGTTGCGGGAGCTGGGCATCGTGAAAGAGGCCAGCACTGGAATCGCTGCGGCCAACCCTGCATTTCCGAACTTCCTCAAATCGGGTCTTGAGCGGGTTCGGTTCTTCAAGGCGATGTCGATCGGCGGAGCGGTCGATGGGTACTTCAACGCGGCAGGCGTTCCCGTGCTGCGCTCCGCGAGCGGCTCTCCCGCAGAGCAGCTCGACCCCTTCTCGATGGCCGACGAATTGGAACTTCGTGCCTTCACTGGTCACAACAACCCCTATCTACGAACCAGGCTGGAGCGCGCGATTGACCCGGACACTACTCCCGCAGATCAAAACTTCCAGTTCCTCCGGTCGTCGATGGCGCGCGAGGAGACGAGTGAATATTTCGACCAGCTGGACGCGCGGCAACTCCTCTTTGACAACCGCCGCAAGATCACGACCGTGAGCGCTGCGCGGAACGATCTGATGCCTCCGTGGTTGTGGACCCTGCCGCCAGCTCCCGCGGCCGACCCCACGACCCCGTGGACCGCCGGGCAGGTGCGTTCGTGGAAGCCGCTCTACCAGTCGGCTTATGGAATTCTCGATGTCTCAGCAGCGCGCAGCGTGCCGCCCCAGGGCACTCCCGACCTCGCGAAGCAGTTCCCCGCGCAGCCCGGCGCCGACACCGGAGACGGTAACTGCGACGGCGTTGTTGACCAGACTGATGTTGAACTCGCGCGGAGCCAGTTTCTCTCGTGGAACCGCAAGGTCGACCTCAATCGGGAACTCTTCGATGACCACGCGAACGCCCAGCAGTTCCTGATGGCGCAGCATGATTTCGGACGCGATGTCATGAAGGTGCTGCAGCGGTCGTTGCTCGATGTTGACACTCGCACGAGCGTCTTCGGCAGTGAGATCGCCGACCTCGACAAGGCTCGGCGTGCATGCGCCAGCTGGACCGCCAACATCCTTGCGGCACGGGACGGTCCCCGTCTGCAGGCTGGCGTCAATGTCCCGACTGACCCGCCGCTTCACCCTGAACGCGGGATCATCATCGAGGAGGGGGCGACGACTTACAGCTTCGTCGGCGAGGAGAAGCACCCCTTCATCGTGCAGGTGTTCTTCGCGGTGGTGTATCCCAAGACCGGCGTGGTCCCCCCTGGCGTGTCCGGGGCCGGCAGCGGCTATGTCTGTTACAGCCAGCAGACCTCGGACCCCGCGCGCATCGTGCTCGCGGTGCAGATTGCCAATCCGTATAACGAACCGATCGAGCTCTGGCCATTTCAGCTGAGGGCGTTCGGTCAGACCTTCCAGTTCCTGCAGCCGCCGACGGGCACCGATGGCCGCTGGGGGTACGGTTTCTCGCCAGTGCTCGGTCCGGCCACGGAGGAGGGGCCGCGCAGCGCGGTGGTCTTTGCCATCCCGAAGGCCTTTGACGACGATCCGAACTTCCGGGCGCGGATGATGGCGATGCTCGATCTGACCCATCCGTGGATCACACCGTCGGGAGCACCCTCGGGGGCGATCGTCCCGCAGCGGCTCGTCACAGAGATTGCGGCGGTTCCAGTGAACGAGCTCTTCCCCACCGGCGGAACCGGATCCGACATGTTCGAGGATCCCATGACGGTCTATGCCGACACGCTTCTCTTCAACGCGTCGAGGCAGTCCGGGGGCGAGAGCGTGGCGGAGGCGGGGTCCAACCGCTGGGATCTTCACCCGAAGTTCTACTACGACAAACTCGAGTCGGCGAACCATGAGGACTCGGACATCGCCCTCATTCGTCTCGTCGCCGACCCGTACAACCCGTCATCGAGCGCGACCATCGTCGTCGATCGATTTGAGAACGAGTTCTCGCTGACGGATGCCCAGGGTGGCGTGGAGCACGACAACCACCCATGGCGCGAGGAGCTTGAACGAGTGCTCAAACCACCGCCGGATCCGACTTCGGGCGGTGGGGGTACGACCGGACCGAGTTCCGGCGCCGGATTCATGGTGCCTCCGACGTTCGTCCCGCCCGATCCCGGCAGCGCGACTCAGAACTTCGCGCGAGTGGACATCGGCGGCAACGATTTCCTGATGACCTGGGCGAGATCAAGCCGTCCCTGGGCTCTCGATGTCGATGGAGACATGGCGATCACCGCCAACGAACGGTCGCCGCGCTTCGTCTTCGCCTCCAACTCGAAGCCGGTTGTCTCGCAGCATGGCAAGGGCGGTCCGGAGTATGTAGGAATGCTGGCGGGAGCCACCTCCGAATTCCCTGGGATTGTCTTCACGGCAGAGGAACTCAAGACCGAACCCGACAAGATTCTGATGTCGAGCGCCAAGACTCCGTTTGGCAACTCTGTTCGCGGGAAGCCCACGAACTTCACACTCCGGACGCAAGTCGTTGGCGTCGACCGGGTCTACACCGGATGGCCCATGACGCCGAGCGCGAGTTGGCCCGGCATTCCAGGCGGTGCCCTACCGCCGACAGAGATCTATGGGGACACGGGCGCCGGCGTTCCCACGCTAGCACTTGACTTCTATCGGCATCCGCTGCGACTGACCCAGCGGGAGGGAGCCTTCGAGCAGGTCGCGGAAATCCTCGATGTGCCCGTCTGGGGCCCGGTCATGAAACTCGATGGTGGCGCGTGGAAGACCCATGCGACCGCCGGCGAAATGATGATCGGCAACCGCAACGCAAGCGGGGTCCGCAAGTCCAATACTGATCCTAATGTCCACTTCCCCTCGTTCACAGCGGATGCGACCGACGAGCGGGACACGACTCACTTTCTCCACGATCGTTCCCGCGACGCAGTACTCAGCATCGTGGGATTTGTGCCTCTCTTGCCAGCAGGGGCCTCGATTCTAGATGGGTTCACCATCGATGGTGCGGGGGTCTTGATGGTCGATGCCGACAACAACTTGACAACGACCGACGCGGAGCGCCTTGTCGCCGAGCAGCGAAGGCTTCGGCTCTCGGGTGGATTCGCCGGAACCGGAACTCCGGGGCTCGTCAACATCAACACGGCGCCGATTGAGGTCATGCGGGCATTGCCCCACATGCAGCAGCTGAGTTACGACATCGATCCTGTCAACACCGGTGGGACGGTCGAAGTGGCTCCCGGAGGCGCGGCGGCGACTTGGCGCGTCCGACTCCCGGAGACGATTGTGAACTACCGCGACCGGCTACCGGCCGCGAACGGTTTCCCGGACGGACCGAAGTATGACGATCGAGGATTCGTGCCCGCGACCGGGCAGCCCGCGCTCTTCCCATTCCACCCTCAGATGCGCCGGGAACGCGGAATTGTCTCCGTCGGCGAGTTGGCGCTGATGGATCGCGAGTATCGCCCGTCCGATGCGGGCACTGCACTGGAACCAGACCCGGAGGAGGAGTGGGTTCCCGGCGCGGCGTGGAGCGAGAACAAGTCCTGGTCGATCGCATATGCGGGACGCGATCCGTACCGCGGGAGTGAAGACCCTCCAGTTCCGTCTTCGACTCCACCGACAGGACATCCTCCTTTGGCTGTTCCGATTCCGTCCGACTCTGGCTTGGGCTGGCGCAGCGGGGGCCTTCGTCGCTACGGCGCGCAGCTCGCGACCGAGCGCTCGGGCATCGACGCGCTCCAATACGACTTCATCAATACCCCTGCGATCGAGCCGGCGATCTTCGCGCGGACTTCCGTCGCGGGTGATGTCAGCGAACGCAATGCGCTCCTCAAGGGGATCGCCAACATGGTCACTTCACGAAGCGACATCTTTACCGTGTATCTGCGGGTGAGGGCGGTGGCTCCCGATCCGGCCACCGGGGCGTGGGACGGGACGAGTCCTTCGTCGCTTCTGGAAGAGTCGCGCTATGTCATGGTGGTTGATCGCTCGTTGGTCAATCGCCCGGGCGAGGAGCCGAAGATCCTGATGTTTGAGAAGGTGCTGGACTGAAATGAACGGCGCACGGCTAACTCCGCGGCACATCGCCATCATCATGGATGGCAACGGTCGATGGGCTCAATCTCGGGGTCTCCCTCGTGTGGCTGGTCATCGTGCGGGAGCACTCGCCATTCGCCCCGTACTTGCCGCCGCCGCCGATGCCGGGGTTGAAGTTCTGACCCTCTACTCGTTCTCCAGCGAGAACTGGACCCGCCCTGCGCCGGAGATCGACGCGCTCATGGCGCTCTGTTGTGAGAAGCTTGCAGAGGAGCATGCGAGCCTGATCGAGATGGGTGTGCGGATCCGCAGGATCGGCCGCCGCGACGGGATGCCCGAGGAGGTGTTGCGCGCGTTTGACTTCGCGGAGCGGGCAACAGCCGGAGGAAGGAAGATCACGCTCGCGCTCGCGATCAACTACGGATCGCGCGGAGAGATCGCTGATGCTGCGCGGGCAATCGCCCGGCAAGTCGCCTGCGGAGAAGTGTCCCCCGATTCAGTCAACGAAGAACTTGTCGCGGCGAATCTCTCGACTCACGACCTTCCGGATCCGGACTTTCTCATCAGGACCGGTGGTCAGAAACGGCTCTCCAACTACCTCCTGTGGCAACTGAGCTACGCCGAAATCCGGTTTGTCCCGACCTTGTGGCCCGACTTCGGACCAGCCGACCTGCGCGAGGCCATCGCTGATTATTCGAACAGGAAGCGGACCTTTGGCGGAATCACGACGGACGGGATTGATTCTGGCAACCCCTCCCTAGGATGCGCCGAATCGTCGGGCATTGAAGGAGCTGTGAGAGAGTCGTGATGAGTCTAAAGAGCACAGATCGACGGTGTCTGCTGGGAAGCGTCCAGGCGATGATCGCGCTGGGAGTCTTCGGGTTATCCATGCTCGCTGTCCCCGCGCACGATGCTGCCGCCCAGTACTGCGCGCCGGCGCTGTTTCTCGGCGACCTCAACGACGACAAAAAGGTCAACGCGATGGATGTCGCGGTGTGGAATGGACTGTTGGCGCAGGGGACCTATTCCGCGTGTGCGGACATCAATCGCAATGGGATCCTCGACAACGACGACAAGATCCAGCTCAATCGCCTCGTGTCGTTTGCTGGGACGACACAAGGCGGCCTCGGCGCCAACAAGGGGCGGATTCCCGCATTCACCATCTCCGAGTTCCGGAGTGCGCAACCCGCTTCCGCACTGGCGCAGGAGCGGTATGTGGAGTTCCGGGTCCCACTGGAGCTTCCGCCCGAGTACCCATTCTCGCGGAGATTCGACGCGGGGTACTACCTGATCATGGTCGCGAGAAACAACTCGACCACACTCACCAATGGGATCATCAAGCGCGTGATCGACCTGAGCGGCGCAGAGTTTGCTGCGGCGGGTGACGGGGTTGGGCTCGCCCTCATCGTCGACAGTTCATTCACACTGCCGATTCCCCCAGGAGTCCTCCCAAAATTGATTCCGCAGCCGATCTCCTTCTTCCAGCAGAACGATCTCAACACAACCTGGTTGCTCGTCTACCGCCGTCCCAGTGGGACGGGCTACACCGCGAAGGCGGCCTTCCCGGCGGTCAACCAGGCGATCGACCGCAATCAGAATTGCGAGATCGACACCCGGTTCACGCCCGTGTTTGGGCCGCCGCCGCCCAACGCGCTTCCCCCTTGGGATGTCGTGCTGGACGCAGTCAGTGCCGTCCGGAGCCCGCTCACGACAGGGACGGGTGGCCTCGGATGCATCTACACCCACGGGATGCTGTTTGAAGTCGGTCCAGTGGACCCCGGGATCGGGCAACTTGAGGCGCCATTTCATGTCTACCGGAACTCCGACAACAAGTATCTCTCGGCGTTCGATCAGGTGGTGACGACCGGGGTCGACACTCCCGGTGCTCCGAATGCCTCAAGCAAGGACGGCGTTTATTGCGGGTCACCGACGGCAGGAATCTGTTCAGAGGTGCATGCCACGCCGTTCTGCTCCGACCGCGACTGCTGCGAATACACATGCACTCTCTCCCCCCCGTGCTGCACGATTGTGTGGGATCAGATCTGCGTGGACTTGGCGAGTCCAAGCTGTGGTGCCTGTGGCCTTCCGGGTACGGGCGGGTGTTTCGTGGCGCATGGGGCCCCTTTTTGCTCGGCCCTTGAGTGCTGCGAAGCCGTCTGCCTTCAGGCTCCGCTGTGCTGCGCTGTCCAGTGGGACCTGGCGTGCGTGACCGTGGCTCGCTCTGCGTGCGTCAACTGTGGCAATGCAGCGCTGCCGGGGTGCTACCAAGTCGGAACGACCCCCAGTTGCGACAACGCCGAATGCTGCAGTCTGGTCTGTGTCGTCGACCCTGATTGCTGCTCGGAACTCTGGGATCAGGTGTGCGTGGATAGGGCGGAGCTCTTCTGTCAGGAACTCGAATGCGGCAGCCCAAGTGCCCAGGACTGCTGCCTCCGTCACGGAACGCCATTCTGCCGCGACGCGAAGTGCTGCCAGACCGTCTGTTCCCTCGATCCTGTCTGCTGCGAGACTGTCTGGGATGTGCAGTGCGTCGCGGAAGTACTCCAGTTCTGTGTCGACCTCGCGTGTCCCTGCGGCACTGGGGGGGCCTCGGGTGGATGCTTCGAGGTGCACGTAGTCCCCGGGTGCTCGTCACTGAGCTGCTGCAGCTCGGTCTGCAACTCCGACCCATACTGCTGCGGCGTGACCTGGGACGTGTCTTGCGTGGCCGCGGCCGAGAGCTTCTGCGCCCAGAATCCGGTCTGCAAGGGGGCGACGGGGAACTGCCTCGTCGAGCACGCCGATCCGGGGTGCTCCGATCCGGCGTGCTGCGATCATGTGTGTGCGGTCGATCCCGCCTGCTGCACGACGGGATGGGACGCTGACTGCGTCGCCGAGGTCCATGAACTCTGCGAGGGATGCGGCGATGTGTTTGCCGGTCCGTGCCTCCAGCCGCACAAGTCTCCCGCCTGCGATGACGCCGTCTGCTGTCTGATCATCTGTGCCACTGATCCATTCTGCTGCGAGTTCACTTGGGATGCCAACTGTGCGATGGCCGCGCTCGCCAGTTGTCCCCCCAAGTCCGATGTCTGCGCCCAAGCGGGCGGGCGCAGTTGCTTCGTCGCCAGTTTCCTGAAGGGATGCGATGATCCGGGGTGCTGCGGCACGATCTGCGAGATTTACGACACCTATTGCTGCACCGTCCAATGGGATGCGATATGCGTCGGCGAGGCGATGGTCTTCGCGCAGTTGCAGATCGGATGCGAGTTGCCCACGGGGGCGCATGGCCGTGGCGACTGCCTGGTCGCCCATCCCGAAACAGGGTGCGCAGACCTCAAGTGCTCGACTGCAGTTTGCAGTATCCAACCGGACTGCTGTCGGATCAAGTGGGACGCGACGTGTGCCGGACTCGCCCCGTATGTTTGCATCGAGGTTGGTGGCTGCCCCGGCGATGGCTCGCCATTTCAGGTGCATCCAACTCCTGGGTCGGTTGATGCATCATGTTGCAATGCAGTCTGCTACGTCGAGCCGGAGTGTTGCAGCTTGGCGTGGGACGCCTCGTGCGTCTCCAAGGCGAATCTGTACTGCCGCCCCGATGTCGAGTGGAACATGCCGTGCACTGGATCGTGTGTCGAAGCGCATGAGAACCCCGGCTGCGAGGACATCGCCTGCGGCAGTGCCGTGTGCTTCTCAGACGCCAATTGCTGCATGGTGACCTGGGATCAAGACTGCGCGACGCTGGCCCGTGGGCTCTGCTGTGGAGCCCCAGGCTGTGGCAACTCCTGCAACGAAGGGTGTCTTACTCCCCACGACTCGCCCTCGTGCAGCGACCGCTACTGTTGCGCTGCGGTGTGTGCGCAGGATCCATACTGCTGCACCGTGGGGTGGGACTTCGACTGCGTGAAGTTCGCATACCAGCGCTGTGCGCGGGGGTGCGGGAACGACGAGTCCGGCTCGTGCCTCTCGGGCCATGCCAACGCCGGATGCAACAACGGGATCTGCTGCGTCACGATCTGCAGGCTCGACTCGTTCTGCTGCGAGACGATCTGGGACTCCGACTGCGCGGCAGCGGCTCAGGCGGAAGCTCTCTGCCAATCCGCGCTGGAGTGCGGCAACGCTCTGGCGGGTGACTGCTGCTCGGCGCACAGCGAAAATCCCGCATGCCGATCGAATGCCTGCTGCGAGGCGGTGTGCAAGCTTGACGCCATCTGCTGTGACCTCGCCTGGGATGAGACTTGCGCCTCGGAAGCAGTCGCGATCGACGAGTGCGGATGCATCAAGCCATGCGGCGACCTCTGCGCGGGAGAGTGCTGCGAGGCGCACGCGACCCCGAACTGCCGCGATCTCGCCTGCTGCACACTGGTGTGTGCTCAGGACACCTACTGCGGCGAATCGGCATGGGATGTCAGCTGCGCGAACCTCGCCAAGCAGCTCTGCACCCGCGGGGTGGATCCTGCCTGCCCGCCCCCGGAGTGCGGCGATGCGACTGCAGGGGACTGCTGCATTCCGCACTTGTCGCCATCCTGCAGGGTGCTGGTCTGCTGCGACAGCGTGTGCGCGATGGCGGCGATCTGCTGCGAGATATCGTGGGACACGCAGTGCGCTGAGATCGCCCGCACCGAGTGCCGGGTCTGCGATGGGCCCGGGTGCGGCGACCCGACGACCGGATCATGCTTCACGCCACACCCAACTCCGTACTGCACTCAGGCGTCGTGCTGCGCACTCATCTGCGGCAAGATGCAACCGGAATGCTGCTCAATCGCCTGGGACGAGTCGTGTGTCAAACTGGCGCTGTTTATGTGCGAACAGTAGCGACCCGCGCCAGCGCGACTACGCGCTGACAAGCGTGTGCCGTCGATCGGGGCCGACGCCGATCATCTCAATGGGGAGTCCGAGGTACTCCTCGATGAACGCTATGTACTTGGCGGCATTCGGAGGGAGCGAGCTCCGAGTTGCGACTTCGCGGATCTCCTCGTCCCATCCCTCGAAGGTTTCGTAGATCGGTGTCACCTGCGCGAGTGTGCGCGCGTCGGGGAGGAAGCGGTCGGTGGTCGATCCATCGTTCAACCGGTACTTCGTGCAAATCTTGAGCTTGTCGAACCCGGTCAAGACATCGAAGAGAGTGCAAGCAACTCCGGTCGCGCCGCACACCATCGCGCTGTACTTCACGGCGACCAGATCAAGCCATCCGGTGCGGCGGGGACGACCTGTCGTCGTTCCGTACTCCCGTCCGCGTTCACGGATGTGGGAGCCTGTCTCGTCGAGGAGTTCCGTCGGGAACGGTCCCGCGCCGACGCGGCTTGTATAGGCCTTCATGATCCCGAGAATGCGCCCGATATTCCCACCCGGAACACCGGTGCCCGAAGGGATCCCAAGCGAGGAGCAATTGCTGCTGGTCACATAGGGATAGGTCCCATGATCGATGTCGAGAAGGCAGGCGTTGGCGCCCTCGAAGAGGAGAGACTTGCCCGCGGCAAGCGCATCATGCAGGGCATACACCGTATCCGTGATGTGCGGCCTGAGTCGCTCCCCCAACTGAGCGAATCTCGTCGCAAGGAGTTCGGGATCGAGCGGTGCGGCACTGACTCCAAGGGCCTTCAGTTCCGCGCTGCGCAGTCGACAGATGACCCGCAGGCGATCGCGCAGGTAGTCGCCTTCGAGGAGGTCGCCCATGCGGATCGCCGTCGAGCGCTGCACCTTGTCTGCGTAGGTGGGTCCGATCCCACGGCGAGTTGTGCCGATGGCCAGCGAGCCGCGTTCGCTGCTGGCAACCTGAGCGAGGAACTCCTCGAGTGCCGCATCCTGCTCCTTGTGGTACGGCATGACGACATGTGCCCGATCGGAGACCTGCAGGTTCTCGGCGATCCTGACCCCGCGCGCACGCAGCGTGTCGATCTCCTCGAGAAGCTTTTCGGGGTCAACCACGACCCCGTTGCCGATGATGTTGCGCTTGCCGGGATTGAGAATTCCCGAGGGAATCAGGTGCAGCGCGTAGCGCTCCCCGCCCACTTCTACAGTGTGGCCCGCGTTGGCTCCACCGTTGTAACGGACGATCACATCGTGTTCGGCAGTGAGCAGGTCGACGACCTTTCCCTTGCCCTCGTCTCCCCACTGGAGTCCGACGACAGCGGTATTCCGACTTCGCGGCGCGGATCGATTGGTCACGGGGCGAGTCTAGCGGCGCGGCGACGCTGCTTCCCCGATGGGTAGCCTCGGGTGATGCGCCGTCTCGGACAGGTTGACCTTACGGTAGCGGGATCTCCGAGCGCGCCATGGCACCAGGGGTCACACGGGAGCGCGGTTCATTCTGGAGTGATGAACTCGGCGGAGGCCTTCGCCCTTGCGAAGAATCCGAGGATCCGCGCCGTCTACGCCCATGTCCCATTCTGCCGCCACAAGTGTCACTACTGCGACTTCTATTCGTTCGTCGACCTTGAGGGAAGATCCGAGGCGTTTGTCGCACGGCTCGAACAGGAGATCGCGGATGCCGCCGTTCGCATGACGACCCCCATCGAGACGGTGTTTGTCGGCGGGGGGACGCCGACACTGCTGGGCGCCGATCTCTTGCGGCGAGCGCTGCGCGCGATCCGCGATCGATTTCCCATTGCTACGGATGCAGAGTGGACTGTCGAGGCCAATCCAGAAACGGTCGATGACGCAATTGCCGACGCGCTCGTCTCTTCGGGTGTCGGGCGAGTCAGTCTCGGAGCGCAGTCCTTCGATCGCGCGCTTCTCAAGGCACTCGAGCGGCATCACGATCCCGACTCAGTCCCACGCGCGGTTGAGTGCCTCCGTCGCGCGGGGATTGCCGAGATCAATCTCGACCTCATCTTCGGTATCCCCGGCAGCACGGTCGAAGCGTGGGAACGGGATCTCCAGCGGGCCATCGCGATCAACCCCGACCATGTGAGCGCGTACGGGCTGGTCTATGAACCCAACACACCGCTCTCGGTGAAGCTGCGTCAGGGTCGGGTGACACGACTCCCCGAGGAGCTCGAGGCGGATCAGGCGCTCATGGCAGTCGCTCTCCTTGGTAAGGCGGGATATTCGCGCTACGAAGTGAGCAACTGGGCGCGACCGGGGCGGGAGTGTCATCACAATCTCCTCTACTGGGAGAATGCGGACTGGTGGGCGCTGGGTCCCAGTGGCTCGTCCCACGCCGACGGAGTGAGATGGAAGAATGTGCCCCGGCTCTCTGATTGGCTGAACAGCGGGCCATCCTCGCCGGTCCAAGATGTCGAGGTCCTCGACGAAGACACGCGCGCGGGCGAGGGATTCATGCTCGGGCTGCGGCTGGTTGCGGGTATTGCCGAGGCTCGCGTCGCAGAATTGCTGGCCTTGGGGATTCGTGGGGAGGAGAGAGCGTTGGCACTCGCGCATGCCGAAGCCTCGGGCTTGATCAATCGGTCGGATGGACGCCTCCGGCTGTCCGATCGGGGGATGATGGTTGCCGACTCGGTGCTCTGCGAACTAGTGTGATCCTCGAGCACCTGATTAGTGTCGCGTCTCAGGGATCCAAGCCGATAATCTCTCAATGATTGTGTCCATCCTCCGCCTGCTTCGGCCAGGTGACTGGATCAAGAATGTCTTCGTACTCGTTCCCGTGGCGTTCTGGCTTCCCGGAGCCGGTCGAGCGGGGCCGGAGGACATGGCGTCGAAAGGCTGGGCGGTTGCTCTCTCGTTCGCGGCGTTCTGCCTCGCGGCCAGCGGCTGGTATGCGATCAACGATGCACTCGACATGAGGGAGGATCGCCTTCATCCTGTAAAGCGGCGCCGCCCGGTTGCAAGCGGAGCGATCACCGCGCCGGTTGCCATCGTCGTCGGAGCCGCGCTTGCTATCGGCTCGCTTGGCATCGCCGCAATCGTATCGGTCGCGTTTGTGTGGACGATTGCGGCGTATCTGATGCTGCAGGCGCTCTACAACGCTGGGCTCAAGCTGGTGCCCTTTGTCGATGTCGCGACGATCGCGACGGGCTTCTGCCTGCGCGCCGTGGGCGGGGCGGTGGCGATCGCGGTGCCCGTCTCTGTCTGGCTGCTGCTGTGCGTGTTCTTCCTGACGACATATCTCGGATTCATCAAGCGAACCTGTGACTTGACTTCCGCCCAGCGCGAGGAGGGCTCACTCTGGCGTCAGCGTGCCGAGTACGGGGATCTTGCTGAACTCAACTGGCTTCTGAGCGTCAGCGGAGGACTGACGGTACTCATGTACCTCATGTATACGCTCAGTGCGCATGCCCACATGCTCTTCGGGTCGCGCGCTCTCGGTCTCGCCCTTCTGAGCCCGCTGGTCCTCGTGGTCGTGCATCGCTTCTATCGGCGCTCGATGGCTGGGTTGAGCGACTCGCCTCTGGCAGCGCTGAGCACGGATCGCATCGTCGCCTGCGCGTCGATAGTGTTCGTTATTGGCGTCTATGGGTCGCTCTACATGCCGGCGTTCGAGGCCATACTCAAGCGAGTCCTTCTGGTCTAGAGTCGCGATGGTGTCGCGGAGGTCCACGAGTTTCCGATGGTCTTGGTACGCGGCCATCGCGGGCGTGTTTCTGGCGCTCGTCTGGCCCGTAATCCTCTGGGGATCGGACCGCACTAGCGAGGCGTCCGACCAGAACCGTCACCATCTTGTCGTGATCCGGCAGGCCGCGGCGTGCCTTTCTGGTGAAGAGGGAGCACCACCCCTCCTGTCGTTTCTGCGCGACTACCCGTCGGCTACGAGCCCCGGGTACCACCTGATTCTTGCGGCGATTGACCTCCTCGGAGTCCACAGTGTGACGGGGCTTAGACTCCTCTCGAGTCTCTGCGGGCTTGCGCTCATTGTCGCGCTCTTTCGCGGGCTCGCGCGCTCGATGGATTGCTGGTCGGCCGCCGCATGCAGCCTCCCGCTCTTGTGCTCGTCGTATTTTCTCTCGGGGAGCATGTGGATCACCACTGATGTCGCTGGGGCATGGCTCATGGTGACGGCACTCTTGACGATGCTCACCCACGGTGTACCTGGACGGCGCCATCTCTTCACTGGTTGCCAGATGGCGGCCGCGGTGCTCGTGCGCCAACCAACCCTGTGGCTTGTCGGACCCATGGCTCTTGTTGGCGCAATCGACGGCATGCGCTTGTTCGGTCGGATGTCATCCGCAGGAGACGGCCCCGCAGCAAGGCGATGGAGCGCACTCGACTGGATTTCATGGGGATTCGCCATCGGTGTCCCCGTCGCGACCGTCGCATGGCTCCACTCGCTGTGGGGTGGGTTCCTTCCACCAGGTTTCCATAAGCAGCACAACATGGGCGCCAACCCAGCGAATCCCGCCTTCTTTCTTGGACTTGTCGCACTGTGGTCGTCGCCATTTGTTGCCGAGTTCATCCGCCGTGGAGAGTTTCGTGTCGCGTTATTGAGGCGTTGTGTCATCATTGGAGCCATCGTTGGTCTTGTAGCGGCCACGGTCGTTGCCACGGATCACTCCCGCGCAGATGGCCGCTGGGGAGGTCCACTCTGGAGCGCCGTCGCCGCCATCGGTGCGGTGGGTCATCGGTCGATCGCGTTGCTTCTGTTAGCACCACTCGGTGGTGCCTCGTTGGGGATGCTGCTGGGACGAGTGTGGACGCATGGGGGGGCGAGGCAGGGGCTCATCATGACGACAGCCATCGCTGCGTTTCTGGCGGCATCGAGCGCGAACTCACAGTGCTTTGAGAGATATCTCGACATCGCGCTACTGTCGTTCATACCCATCATGGTGGCACTGGGCGACACGGAATCGTCGGCGAGTGCTCGCGTGCCGCTACGGATAGCCGCAGTCTCCCTCGCGCTCGTCCAGTTCGCAATGAGCTGTGTGATGGTCTACGCCCCCGCGCTGATACCGGTCACGACCGCGCCGTGACCTCGCTCAAAGAGCGTCCTAGCCGGGGATGATGATCTTTGGCTTGGCCGGGTCGGGACGCCCGTGACTGGCGGCACCCGCCGGTGCGCCCGGCGGAGTTGACGCGGAGGCCGTGGCCGCGCCCTGCGAGGCCACGAGTTTGGAGAAGTGCACAAACCGTGATCTGAGTTCCGCAAGAATCGCGCCGAGCTCGGCAGACTCTTCGGTGCTCAGATTCCCCTTGGTCTTACCTTCGAGCACACCGAGCAGATCGATCGCAAACTGAGCTTGTGCCAGGTCGACAACCACCCGTTTGGTTTCCGGGTCACCGTAGGCGCCGAGCCCGCCTAGGGCCTGGGTCGCGAGCAACCCCACGATGCTTCGAAAGTCGGCCGGCGGCAGCGCCTCGGATGCGGGACTCGATTGGGCGTGCGCCTGATCGAGTTTCTCGAGCCGTTGCCGCTCCGCTTCGGCTTGCGCCTTCCAATCACTATCGACATGGATGCTCGGACCGTCGCTGGGCTGGGTCATCGGGGCTCCTTGAACTCCAAGTATAGGAGGTGCCCACTAGACTGACCCGATGGCGTCTCTCAGGTGTGCGCTCTACGCAACGATCGCAGTGCTGCCTTGGTTTCATGGATGCGTCTCCCTAGTCGACCGACCCGATACCGCGCAGGAGATCACCGCGGCGGACTTCAGCGCGGTCAAAACCGAGAAGCTCGACATCGTGCAGGTGCCGTCCGAAGTGTTCACGCCGGAAGGGACGGTGACTTCGTCGGAGACGGTGGAGGAAGGGCGCGGGGAGACGGTGAAGACGACGACCTCGCTCATCGAGAAGGCTGCCGATGGTTCGGAGCGCGATGTGGCGATCGAGGTTACCGAGGACATCCGCATCAAGCCCGGCGATCGCTGGACCGTCGAGAGCCTTGTCGGGCAGATCAATGGGCGACCGGTATACGCGAGCCAGTTCCTCCAGCCGATCGAGGATCGGATCATGAGGATCGTCGCCGAGAATCCGCGCGCGACGGCTCTGCGGCTCATCGGAGAGCTGGTGGCGGAGCGATTCGAGCAGTACATCAACAACGAACTCATCATCGCGGAGGCGGAGGGAATGCTCACCCCCGACATGCAGTTGGGGATCCTCGCGTGGCTCGACAGCATCCAGCAGCAGACGGTCGCGGGATATGGTGGAAACCTCGCTGAGGCGAGCCAGACGCTGCAGGACCAGTTCGGGATGACGATGGAGGAGTACCTCAGACAAAAGCGCGACGAAGGACTCGCGCAGGATCTTCTGCGGCGTCGTGTGAAGCCGAGGACCATCGTCAGCTGGCGGGACATTGAGCGCGAATACCTGAGATTCGAGAAGCAATTCAATCCGGCGCCGACTATCTGGATCGGACGCCTCCGGGTGACGACGGCGGAGTCGGAACTCCTCAAGGATGTCGAGGCGCGCATCGAGCGAAAGGAATCGTTCGCGGAGATCGCCGCCGCGATGGCGCTGCCGGACGGCGGCATCTGGCAGAAGTATGAACTTCCGCCAACCGGGATTGCGGGGCTCCCTCTAGCCGATGACATCAAGAGTCTGCTCGCAGCCGTGCCAGCCGGGCAGTTGTCTGAGCCCAGTCGGAAGCCCTCGTCGGTCACCTGGTATTGCGTGACGAAGATCGAAACGCAGGCGCCCCTCACCCTCTACAACCCGATGCTTCAAACACGAATCCGTGCCGCGCTCGTGGAGCAGCGGGGGCGTCGGGAGCAGTACCGATACCTGAACAAACTCCGCGACCGCTGGGTCAACAGCGACATCCTCCAGATGACCCGTCGGCTGACCGTCATCGCGTGTGAGCGATACCTCCCGAAGGCCTAGCCCTGAACCGCGTCACGGAAGTGGCGGACTCTGGGCGAGCACCCGTCCTCAATTGTCACAGAGGCGGCATCGATCCTGACGGGGGATCGTGAGCGTTGCTCGAGCGTAAGGGCGATCACTGAGAGACTTCGCCGTTTCGATTTGTCGATCCGCTCTTCCGGCCAAGCGGCTCCGCTACTGCGCGTCTTGACTTCAACAACGACGACGGTGAGGCCGTCGGGATCCCGCATGACAAGGTCCGCCTCATGACGGCCGACTCGAACATTTCTGCCGAGCAGTTCAAACCCGAGTGCCTGCAGGTGATCGGCGGCCGCGGACTCTCCGAGTCGGCCGAGCTCCTGCCGTCGGGCTGCCGAAGTGTCCGCCATGGCTCCACCCTACTCCCACGCCAAAGGGACTCCCAAAAAAACCCCCTTCTTCAGAACTATCTGTCGCGGGACCCGCGCACCACATTCGGGGTCACTTCGCGGCGGCGTGGACCGGGCTCGGATCCTCGCGGCGGGACCTCTCATCGAGAATCGTGCGGATGCACTTGGCGATCGAGGCGGCATCGATTCCAGCTTCCGCCAATTGCTCCTTGCGCTCCCCCTGGTAGATCCACCTGTCGGGAAGGGCCAGTCGCGTGACAAGGCGGGTGTCAAGCCCACGACGGTTGCACTCTTCCAGCACGCACGCGCCAAAGCCGCCTCGGATCGAGTGGTCTTCGACGGTTACGACCGGCGTGCCTGCCTTCAGGAGCCGTTCGAGCAACTCCACATCGATGGGCTTGGCGAAGCGGGCGTCGTAGAGCTCGACCGCGGACTCTCCATTCAAGAGGTCGAGTGCACTCGCCGCTTCGATCGCGAGGACGCCAAAGGCGAGGATCGCGGCCTCGGGGCGAGAATGCGTAACGAGCGCTCGCGCCTTGCCGAGAGAGAACTCCGGGCAGGACTCGTGGGCAAATCGGCTGCTCACCGAGTCGCGCGGATACCGCACGCTCGAGATTCCGTCGGAGTAACTCGCCATGAAATCGATCGCTCCGCGCAGGCTCGGTTCGTCCATCGCGGCCATGACGCACGAGTGAGGAAGGGTCGCCAAGAGGGCGATGTCACAGAATCCGTGGTGAACGGCCCCGTCGCCGCCGACCAGTCCTGCTCGATCAAGACAGAGCCGAATCGGCAGCCCCTGAAGTGCCCCCTCCTGAAACGCCTGGTCGAACGCCCGCTGCAGGAATGTTGAATAGACCGCGAAGAATGGCTTCCACCCCGTCTTGGCGAATCCCGCCATCATGTCGAAGGCGTGACTCTCACAGATGCCCGAATCGATGACTCGCCCGGGAAAGTCGTTGATTACCTTGTTGATGCCTGTGCCGTCGGGCATGGCGGCGGTGCACGCGACGACCTTTGAGTCACGCGTCATGAGATCGTGCATGATCTCGCCGAAAGCCGAGGTGAAAGAGCGCCCACCCTTCTTGACTTCAACGCGGCACCCTTCGTTCTCCAAGGTCTCGATTCGGAAGGCACTGGGTGAGTGGAACGCGGTCGCATCGCGCTCGGCAAACTCATAGCCGCGCCCCTTGATGGTCTTGACATGGAGCACCATCGGTCGATCGAAGTGACGCGCCTCATTGAGGAAGTCGATGAGCGTGGGGAGGTCATGGCCGTCAATGGGGCCGACGGTGACCAGGCCAAAATGCTCGAACCAGTGATTCTCGGCGATGAACGCCTTCGATGACTCCCCCATGCGGTGGTAGAGATCCTTGAGTGACTCTCCGCCGGGCATGCGACGGGCCATCTCTTTTGCGCGTCGTTTGAACTCACCGTAAGTGTGAGAGAGCCGGAGCCGGTCGAAGTACGCCGCGACCGCCCCCTGGGGCTTCGCGATGCTCATTCCATTGTCATTCAAGACGACGAGGAATTGCCGGTTCAGCGTCCCCGCGTTGTTCAGTCCTTCCATCGCCACGCCATTGACGATCGAAGCGTCGCCGATCAGCGAGACAACGCGGCGGCCCGTCTGGCAGTCGGGGGACCATCCCTCACCCTTGAGGCTGTCGCCCCGCGCCATTCCGACCGCCGTTGGAATCGCCGTCCCTGCGTGCCCGACCGCAAACAGGTCGTAGGGCGACTCTCGGGGCTCGGGGAAACCAGACATACCGCCGCGTTGGCGCAGTCTCGGCAGGAGGTGCTGTCGTCCCGTCAGCAACTTGTGCGTGTAACACTGGTGGCCCACATCGAAGAGCAGCCGATCATGCGAAAAGTCGAAGACATAGTGCATCGCCACCGTCAATTCGACAACGCCTAGATTGGGGGCAAGGTGGCCTCCGCTACGGGATACTTGATCGCAGATCGCGTGCCGGATCTCGGCGCACACCTGAGTCAAGTCGGCGGGAGGGAGGGCCTTGAGATTGGCGGGAGAACGGATTGAGCCGAGAAGGTTGGTCATGAGTGTCGGTCCGATCCGGCCTCACACGAGTATAGCCCGTCAGCGAGTCCTTCCCGCGAGGAACTCCGTGAGCGTGAGCAAGTGCTCGGCGTTGGAACCAAGAGACTCGAGGCTCGTAAGCGACTGGGCGCGAAGGCGGGCGATCTCGTGTCTCGTCTCCTCGAGGCCGTAGACCTCAGGGTAGGTTAGCTTTCCGGCCCCAGCGTCCTTCGCCACTGCCTTTCCCACATGGTCTGCGGACTGCGTCACATCGAGGAGGTCATCGACGGCCTGAAACATCAACCCGATGGAGTCCCCCCAGTGGTCGATGGCCGCAAACGCACCGGGGCGGGCTCCGCCGCAGATCGCACCGATTCGGCAGGAGCAACGGATGAGGGCACCGGTCTTATGGGTGTGGATGGCATGAAGGCGTTCGCGTGGCCCAAGCCCGGGCGCAAATCCCCCGAGCGTGTCGAGCACCTGCCCTGTAATCATCGCACTCGTCGCGTTGGTGATCTCATGGGCGATTCGCCCCGGCTCCTGAAGGCTCGAGCAGGCGGCATGGAGCGCCAGCGCCAGCAGCGCGTCACCAGCAAGGATGGCCATTGCCTCGCCGAACACGACATGCGCGGTCGGCTTTCCACGGCGCATTGAGTCGTTGTCGAGGGCGGGGAGGTCGTCGTGGACGAGGCTGAACGCGTGAACCATCTCAACCGCGCAGGCGGCCTCAAGTGCGGCCTGCGTGGACGCTCCGACCGCCTCGCAACAGCGGATCGTCAAGAGGGGCCGCAGCCTCTTACCGCCGCCAAGCAATGAATATCCCACGGCTTCCCGGAGATTGCCGGAGTATCCCGCGTCGGCGACGAACCGGGCGAGGCGATCCTCGATCAGGCCCATCACCGCCGCGGAGAAGACCTCGGACTCGCTGGTTGACGAGGATCGCATCGATTGCCGAGTGTAGCCCCAGCCTGATCGCGCACCCCACTATGATCGCCACCATGACTTCGTTGTTTGCCGGTTTCGAATTGCTCATGGAACGAGGCGGCCCGGTGATGTGGCCGCTGCTCGTGCTCAGCATCATGTCTGTCTCACTCACGGTCGAGCGAGCCTGGTTCTGGCGGAAGATGGCCTCGCGCGGCACGAGGATCCGGCTGCGCGCGATTCTGAACGCTCTTCGCATGAACGACGCTGAAACGGTCGTACTTCTCGCCAAGGAAGATGATGGCCCATACGCTGCGGTGGCGGCGGACCTTGCCTTCGACGGGCCCTCAGACGCCATCGCCATCGCTTCCGTTGAGCGGCAGCGCCCGCGGCTCGAGCGGTTCCTCAACATCCAGTCGACCATCGTTACCGCCGCTCCGATGCTGGGAATTCTCGGAACGGTCTCTGGAATCATTCGCAGCTTCGAATTGCTTGGTGGGAAAGACACGCTCAGTGACCCGAGACT
This sequence comes from Phycisphaerales bacterium, assembly GCA_009691915.1. Taxonomy (GTDB): domain Bacteria; phylum Planctomycetota; class Phycisphaerae; order Phycisphaerales; family SM1A02; genus F1-60-MAGs104. The sequence continues at coordinate 200,875 of SIAD01000001.1, read as the reverse complement.
CGTCTCGGCGGGAATCGCGGAGGCGCTCGTGGCGACGGCGAGCGGTCTCGTAGTCGCGCTCATCTCCCTCTTTCCCTACATGTACTTCCGAAGCCACTCCGACAAGGCCATCGGAGTGATGGAGGGGATCATCGCCAGTGCCAAGCTTGGAGTCGAGCGCCAAGGTGGAGATCCCGACTCGTCCCTTCGATCTGCGGCACTGTCGAGCACCCCGCAATTCTCCAACTGATGCCCGACGGCAAGACCGAAGACTGTTCGATCGTCCCATTGGGTCCTTGCCCGATGCAGTCCATCAAGCTTGCGGCCTCGGGCAAAGGGGCGATCATCGGTCGGTCAGTGGGAGCGACCATCCGACTCGACCACCCCTCCATCTCGCGCCAGCACGCCTCGATCATCTTCCACGACGGCGCCTGGGCGATCACCGATCTCGGCAGTCGGCACGGCACGATGCTCAACGGTGTCGCACTCGTGTCTCGGCAGCCAACGCCGCTGCGTCACGCCGACCGCCTCACACTGCGCCCGTGGACGATGCGCTTCGAGCAGGGTGCTCGCAGTGCCGCTCCGGAAACAATCGTCAACGCCTCGGATGTCGGCACGGGGATGAATACGGTGCAGGTCGTCAGTGCGGCGCCGGCCAAGACCGACGCGGAGCGGCAACTTGAGGGGCTCATCAGCGCATCGCTGGCGATCCAGGGAGCCAGCAGCGAAGCTGCGCTCGGGCTTGAGTTGACCCGTGCGTGCGTTGACGGCACCCGCTGCGAACGAGCACTGCTCGTCCGGTTCATGTCGGGGGATGGACGGCTCGAAGTGCTGGGGGCTTGGCCCGACGCATCGCGGGATCGACGGCCCATCAGCCGCACGCTCCTGCGCGCAGCCAGCGAAGGCAAGACGGTCCGTCTCAGCGAGGATGCCTCCTTCGGCGCAGCGCAGAGCATTGTCGGAACGGGAGTCAACGGTGCGCTGTGCATTCCCATCATGGCCGACACTACGCCCGAGGCATTCCTGTACCTCGACCAGTTCCGCTCGCTCGACGCGATTGACGGAATGGTGGGATTCACGCAGGCACTCGCGCGGCTCAGCGGCTTCGCGCTGGCACAGTTGCAGCGCCGCGACCTAGAGCGGCGCCAGCGGGCCCTGCTCGATGAACTCGCCTCTGCGCGACGGGTGCAGGAGCGAATGATGGGAGCAGACGCCGGGAACAATGGCACGATCGCGTGGAAAATGGTCAGCATCCCAGGAGAAGTGGTCGCGGGCGACATCTTCGGCGTCAAGGCGATCAAGGGCGCGGAGTCGACTGCGGTGTTCCTGGGCGATGTGAGCGGGAAGGGTCTCGGCCCCGGGCTGCTCATGGCGGCGATCACTGCGTACCTCGACGCGAGCCTCTCGGGAGGTCAGGTGCTTGATCGTGCTCTCGTCGATCTCTCGAACTTTGTGGGCGCGCGTGCGGTGTCGGGACAGTTCGCGACCTTCGCCTTGGCCGAGTTCCACGGACCTTCGCGCATGCTGTCGCTCTTCGACGCGGGGCACGGGTACTACTTCGTAGTCGGGGCCCAGGGGCAGATCAGGGACGCGAAGGTCAGCGGGGGGGTTCCGATCGGAGTCGTTGAGGACTTCGAGTACGAACGGAACCGGATCGCTCTGGAACACGGCGATCGTGTCGTGCTCTTCAGCGACGGTGTGGCCGAACAGACCAACGAGTCGGGCGAGATGCTCGGAAAAGAGCGCGCGGGGGTCGCGCTCGCAGGGAGCACATCCTGCGCCGAGGATGTCGATCGCATGGCGAAGTGTCTCAAGGACTTTGCCCAGGGAACCAAGTACACCGACGATGTCACCATCGCGAGTATCACACTCGCCGGAGACCTTGCGACTTAGCGTGATCTACCGCGACCTAGCGCGGCTCCTTCGCGCTCTTGCTCAGGGCGTGTGGACGAAGTCGGGAGTGTGCGCGCAGGGGATCCAGCGCCGGATGTCAGAGAGTTCGCGCAGGCTTGACGACATGACGCTCCCGTCACCCATCCCGACCGAAACCGCCTCGCCAAAACGAGAAAGCGGCACCGCCTGTGTCGAGCCGACCTGAAGGAAACCAGCTTCACCCATGGGCGTTGATGGTTCAAGGATCAAGGCCATCGGGTTCGAGCTCCCATTACTGCCAATCGATGTGATCCCGCCGACATCCTGCATGATGGCACCACCGATTCCCCAAACCGCCGTCGGTCCGAGCCGCGGGGGGACGCACCACGCTGCGCCTGGCTGCAGGTCCGGGAACGAGTTGTAGTCGCCGGGATCGAGATAGGTACTCGCGCTGAAAACGATGAATTCGCTTGGCTTAGAGATCCCGCCCATGGTGCGGGCAACAAGCCGCCCGCGGACAGTCGCGCCCGAGACATCCTGCCAGGTTCCATCGCCGAAGGCCATCGAGGAAACTCCCGCCTGCGTCGTCCACCAGCCCCCGCAGTAGTAGGCGTTGTAGCCAAAGGCTGGTTGCAGCGCGATGCCCGCGCCGGGGAGTGAATCCACACCCGCGAAGGTTCCGGGGAGGTTCACCGGAGGCTCCTGCGGCTGGTAGATGGAGTCATCGACTTCCTCCTCGTCGGCCTCGCGATACCCCAGTAGCACCTCGTAGTTGTAGTCCGTGAACGGGAGGAGCCGCCATGCATAGGTTTGGGCGAGCCCGGGATCGAGGTTCTGACCCGCGTGGTTGCGATAGTGGACACCCCATGCGCCCTGAACATTCATGTCGATGAAACCTGGAACGAGCTTGTCCTCGTATTGGCCCGAGTAGAGCGTCCACGCGGTCATGACCTGCTTCAACCGATTGAGTTCCTTGGTCTTCTTTCCGCCCATGATGGCGCTGCCGAGTCCGGTGGCGAGAAGTCCGAGGAGGATGGAAATGATGGCGATGACTACGAGGAGTTCGACAATCGTGAACGCGTGGCGGGGGTATCGTGTCATGCTGGTGTGCCTCTTGATCATGTACGGCCGATGGTGACTGCCTCGACGAGTCCGGCGCGGATTTTCTCCCGTCCGCTCCCGAGAGCCCCGATCGGATCGGGGGGAACAATCGCCACCTTCTTCTCTCCCAGACGAGCTTCCCCCGCTTTGACCTTCGCCTCGAACGCCGTGCATTCAGCCAGCAGCCTCCCGAGGATTTCCTCTTCGGGGACATTCGCCACCCGCACTCCCTGCACATAGATGATTCCCCGGCGATCTCCGGCGAAGACCGCGACATCCGCCCCCTCCGCCTCGCCCGGGCCGTTGACGATGCACCCCATGACCGCGACTTTGATCGGGAGTTTCAGTGCCGGCATCAGCGTGCGTTCCACCTCCTTGACGAGCGTGAAGAGATCCACCTGGATTCGGCCGCAGGTCGGACAGGCGATCAGTTCGACTCCCTTGCGCTCGCGCTTTCCCAGGCAGTAGAGCATCTCGAGCGCGTCCTTCACCTCGTCGATGTGGTCGCTGGCGTACGAGATCCGCACGGTGTCGCCGATCCCGTTAGCGATGAGAGTGCCCAGTGCGACGACGCTGCGGATGGCACCCGAGTCCTTAGTCCCCGCGTGAGTCACACCGAGGTGCAGGGGGTAGTCGAAGCGCGCGGCGATCTCGGTGTAGATGTCGATCACCAGTGAGGCATCCATGCTCTTGGCACTGATCACGACCTGATCGAATTTCCGAGATTCGAAAATGTCGATGTACTCCTCGAGCTTGGCAATCATGAGGGCCAGAAGATGCCCAGCCCGGTGACCACCGAAATACTTCCCAAGTTCTTCCATCCTCCGCTGCTTGTCCTTGCGCTCAATGATCGATCCCTCATTCACCCCGACGCGGATCGGAACGCCCCGGTCCTTGCAGGCATCGATGACGGCATTCACCTGGTCGCGGTCGCTGATGTTGCCGGGATTGAGACGGATCTTGTGGACTCCGGCCTCAATCGCCTCCAGCGCCCGTTGATAGTGAAAGTGGACATCGGCGACGATAGGCACACGCACCTGTGGGATGATCGACTTGAGCGCCTCCGTGTCTTTGCGTTCGGGGACGGCGACCCGCACCATATCCGCCCCGGCCTCGTGGTAGCGGTTGATTTCCGCAACGCAGGCGTCGATGTCGTGGGTGTATCCGGCGCACATCGTCTGAACTGAGATGGGTGAGTCGCCCCCGATGGTGACCCGACCCGTACGCTCGTCCCCGACAACAACGCGGCGCGTGGATCGGCGTGGAACCATCGAGGCATTGTAGGGGAGGCGTTCGACAAACAATCGTCGATTCCATAGCCTCGCGACCAAGGAGACTCAGCGCATGGCGACGACAGGATCAGTTTCGCGGTCGGCTCCGTCGGCGCCGTGGGTTCGTTCCCGTCTGTCGGTGATGATGCTCCTTCAGTACGCCATCTGGGGAGCGTGGCTTCCGCTTCTCTGGCCGTACCTCAAGAATCACCTCCACTTCGAGGATGCCCAGATTGGCAACATGTTCGCAGTCGGGGCCATCGGTGCAGTCGTTGCGCCATGGATCGCCGGGCAGATCGCCGACCGCTATTTCAACACCGAGCGATACCTGGCGATCAGCCATCTCGTGGGCGGAATCCTTGTCTGGCAGCTGGCCTCGATCACCACCTACAGCGGATTCCTCTGGTTCAGTCTGTTTTATTCGATCATCTACTCGCCCACTCTGTCGCTGACCAACTCACTCTCGTTCCATCACCTAAAGGATCGGGACCGCGACTTCGGGAAGATCCGAGTCTGGGGTACGGTTGGCTGGGTCCTCGTGGGGATCGCGATCGGGCAGTGGCTCCTGCGAGCCCACACGCCTGGATCCGAGCAGTTGGCAGGCTTATCTCCAGCCGCTGCGGACGCAATGGTCGCCAGTGCCCACGCCGCCGGGATGGCCGACGCCTTCCGGCTCAGCGGCCTCCTCGGAGTCGTGATGGGGATCTATTGCCTCTCGCTTCCTGCCACCCCGCCAAGTTCAGGAAAGCGCGCAAGTGCCGTCGCGGAGGCGATTTCGGAGATCCGACTCGCACCACTCGTCACGCTCTTCATGCTGGCGGTTCCTGTCTCCTGCATCCACCAGTTCTACTTTGTGCACACCTCTAGTTTTCTCGGAGCCGTGCAACGGCAGTCGGGAGGAGAGGGGCTGGCAGATTTGTTCAACTCCATATTCGGGGTGGGTGGCGGCGGCCTGATGACGGTCGGACAGATCTGTGAGATCGCGGTGCTGGCGTCGATGCCGCTGCTTGCGGTCAGGTTCAGCCGCAAGACGCTTCTCGGCGCAGGTCTCGTGGCGTACGCGTTGCGGATGGCGCTGTTCGCCTACTACGCCCCGATTGCGGCGGCGACAGGGATCCCAGAAGTTTCGATCGTGGTCGCAGGCGTCGCCCTGCACGGATTCTGCTTCGGGTGCTTCATCTTCGTGGCGTTCTTGATCGTCGACGAAGAGACAACTGGTGATGTCCGCGCGAGCGCCCAGAGCCTATTCAATCTGGTGATGATCGGATTCGGGATCATCGTCGGCAGCAAGATTGCCGCGGGCGTTGCCACCAGCGCGACGAGTGGCGGCGTAACGGATTACACCGAGCTCTTTAGTGTGCCAATGTGGGCGGCACTCGGCTGCTTCGTGATGCTGTTGCTCTTCTATGTGCCGGGGCGGCGTGCTGACCGGATGAAGTAGTCAGTGCGCGGTGGCGGAGCGCGCCTGCTGGGCGACGAAGTCCGGATGCAGTGCGAGCGTGGCAACGCCATCGGGGAGCGCTAGCGCCTCGACGGGTGTGCCCTCGGCCACCGGCGTTCCGTCCCGTCGCGTCACTACGACCCTCGTGTGTCCGGCCAGCTGTGTCGTCAACTGAACTTCAAGTGACTTCCGGTGCGCCTCGTCCAGCTTGCCGAAACTCTCGCGTCCTCGGCAGCGCGGGAATGCACTGCACCCGAGCCACGGGCCTCGCTTCCCATCGCGCAGGTTCATCATGGCGCCGCACTTGGGGCAGGGGAGTTCGGTCAGGAGCGCGGGAGCTGCGGGGAACTTGATCCCGCCCTTGCGATCAATGTTGAGGATGAGGTGTTTCGTCGCCTTGAGCTTCGGCGCTGCCGTCTCCCCCTTCTTTGCGCGCGTGCGCCGAGCCGGCGCGGGAGTTCTTGGAAGATCTTCGACTAGGAACTCGCCGAACCGCCCGTGCCGCTTGACCATTGGGACTCCGTTTGGCGATAGGAGGTCGAGCTTCTCCGGAACGAGCGGCCGCCCCTCTCGATCGACCGGATTAGCGAACTTGCATGCGGGATAGGCAGAGCAGGAGAGGAACCGTCCGGACTTCCCGAGGCGGTACTCGGTGCGCGCGCCGCATACCGGACAGGCGTAGGGTGCAGGATCAAGGACGCTCTTCGCATGCGGTAGAGCCATCGCCCTTTGAATGAGGGGCTCGAGGATGCGCGTCGTCTGCCGAAGCATTGTGCGCCAGTCTTCCTTGCCCTGAGCGATTTCGTCGAGTTCCTCCTCGATCCGTTTCGTGTAATCGATCTCGACGAAGTTCGAGCTGAACCCCTCCACGAGGAAGTCATTGACCGCCATCCCAAGGTCGGTGGCGTGAAATCGCCGATCGACCTGCTCCACATATTCGCGATCCTGGATTGTGCGGATGATGCTGGCATAGGTCGATGGGCGGCCGATCCCCGCCGACTCGAGCGTCTTCACGAGCGTCGCTTCGGTGTACCTCGGCGGGGGGCTTGAGAACTTCTGTTCAGGTTCGATTGAGAAGGGGGCCGCGATGGAGTCGACTTTGACCGCGGGAAGCGTCTGCTCCGAATCCGAACCCGGGATGCCTGAGGCTCGGTAGCACCCATCAAAGACCAGCACCCGGCCGTTGGCCTTGAAGCACGCGCCTGTCGGCGTATCGGAGCGCACAAGCCGCACTGCGGTCGCGTCCCACTCGGCATCAACCATCTGGCAGGCGACGAAGCTGCGCCACACGAGCGTGTAGAGCTTGAGCTGTTCCTCTGTGAGTGAGCGGGCAAGTGACTCCGGTGTGCGCGATGGATCGGTGGGGCGGATCGCCTCGTGGGCCTCCTGTGCCGCCTTGTTGCTCGACGAATACTGGCGAGGCGTGTCGGGTAGGTACTTCGCACCGTAGTGCGAGGCGATGAAGGTGCGCGCGTTGGTGACTGCCTCAGTCGAGAGATGAGTGCTGTCGGTTCGCATGTAGGTGATGAGCCCGACGCGACCCTCCCCGGGAACATCAACACCCTCATAGAGGCCCTGTGCAACGCGCATAGCGCGGTCGGTGGAGAAGCCCAACCGTCCCGAGGCGGCCTGCTGCAGCGTGCTGGTAATGAATGGTGGATAGGGCTTGGAACGCGTGCGGGTCGTATCGACCGAGGCGACGCGGTACCGGGCCTTGGGGTCGAGATGCCCGACAAGTTTCACTGTGCGCCTGCCACGGCCTCGGGCGGAGGGATCCTCGGTGCGTTCCGCGCACACCTCAAGCAGTCCCGCGGCTTCGGCCGCCGCGACCGCACCCAGCGTGAGATCGGCGGACGAATCGCGGAGTGCCTCGACCTTGAACGGTTTTCCGTGCGCTTCCACCATCTCGCACTCGATAGAACCATGCTGAGAGAGCCACGCCATGCGTTCGCGCACGAGAGGTCCCCGCCCGCGCTCATCACGACGGGAATTGAATTCCTCCCAGGCCTTCGCCAACGACGGACTCTCGCTTGGACTCAAGGTCATCGTCGCGTGGATCTCCCACGATTCGTCGGGAGTGAACGCCGCGATCTCCCTCTCGCGGAGGACGATCAGCCTGGTCGCCGGGCTCTGCACTCGTCCCGCGCTGAGCCCTCCCGCGACTTTCTTCCACAGCACGGGCGAGACGAGATACCCGACGATTCTGTCGAGCAGCCGTCGCGCCTGCTGCGCGTTCACTCGATCCATGTTGATCGCGTGAGGGTGGGCGAACGCCTCACGCACATCGGCCTTGGTGACCGCGTCGAAGGTGACTCGCTTGGCTTCATCAGGAGGAATCCCGAGAACCATGGCGAGGTGCCAGGCGATCGCCTCGCCTTCGCGGTCAAGATCAGTCGCGAACCAGACGGTGCGCGCGGACTTGGCGAGTCTCCGGAGCTCTGAGACGGTCGAAGACTTTCCCTCGTGGATCACATAGGTGGGCTCGAAGGAGTTGAGGTCGATCCCGGGGACCGGCTGCTTCACTCCCTTGGGGCTCTTGCTGGGAAGGTCGCGGATGTGGCCGACGCTGGCGCGCACGACGAACCCAGGTCCGAGGTACTTCTCGATGGTCTTCGCCTTCGCCGGACTCTCGACGATGACAAGATCAACCGCGCGAGACTCGGATGGTTCGCCCTTGGGCACCCTAGGGACGGACGGTTTCGCGGTCGGTTTCCTAGCCATTGAAGGGTGGCATCATGGGTTCATTTGGCCGATTGTCAAGTTGAAGCCATCGGCAAGAGCGTCCGTGAGGGATCACGAACGCTTCAAGTTTGTCGCTTGAACACCACTTCGGCGCTCATTGTCGCGCCAGAATCGCCGCCGCAAGAGAATCTGCCCGTAAGGCCTCAGGGGCTTCTCGCGACCAGATCGACCCTTCGATCCTTTCGAAGCGCTTCAACCATGTCCTCTGCCTGCGCGCCAGTGCGCGCGTGCGTCGCTGTGTGTCTTCAACGGCCCCCTCAATCGTGGCCATCCCCGTGAGGTGGCGGGTGAGTTCGCGGTAGCCCACCGCCTCGGCGGCCTGCCGTCCCAGCGGACTCACGTCGAGCAGTTGGCGTACTTCGTCGAGGAATCCCAACTCCATCATCGTCCTCACTCGAAGGTTGATGGCGCGTGCGTTGCTCGGCGCATCGGGGAGGAGCCCGGCGCACACCCATCCCGCAGGGAGTGTCGGAGGAACTGAACTCCACTGCGACTGGAGCGTGCTGAGCGGGGTCCCGGTTGCTCGAGTTACTTCGATGGCTCGGATGAGCCTGCGCTGATCATTGGGGTGAATCCGCGTCGCCGACTCCGGATCGATCTCATGAAGCGTGGCATGCAGCTGGGCAAGCGGAAGTGCGCGGAGTTCCTCCCGCAGTGCCTCGTCGGCGGGAGGGCCCTCGAACAGCCCGAGCAACAGCGCCTGCACATAGAGATTCGTGCCGCCCACGACAATCGCACACTTGTCATCGGCATTCAGTGCCGCGATTGCGGCGAGCGCCTCGCTGCGCCACCGCTCCACCGAGTAACCATCGGTAGACGGTTCGACGAGATCGATCATGTGATGAGCCACCTGGGACTGTTCCCGAGGCGTGGGCTTCGCGGTTCCAATGTCCATGCCGCGATAAATCTGCATCGAGTCGGCGCTGACAATCTCCGCCTTGCCCCCCAAGCGAGCGGCGATTGCCATCGCCAGGGCGCTCTTTCCGCTCGCGGTGGGTCCGAGGATGAGGATCGCTCGCAGCGGTTGCACGGCGAACATTTGTACCCTTTCGCCCCTATGCCCCGATCAATCGAGAGCGTCCTTGTGGCGGGGAAACGGGTCTTCCTCCGCGCCGACTTCAATGTTCCGCAGGATGCTGCCGGACGGATCACCGACGATCGCCGAATCCGTCTAACACTTCCGACCATCGAGTCGGTGCTTTCTCGCGGTGGCAGCCTCGTCATGGCGAGCCATCTTGGGCGACCGACGGGAAAGGGGTTCGAGCCGAAGTACTCGGTCGCGCCTGTGGCGCAGGCGCTGAGAGGCCTCTCGCCGAGACTGGCTTCCCTTCGAGTCGTCGGAGAGCGCGCGACGGATCCCGCGGCGAAGGCGGCAGCCAAGTCCCTTCGAACCGGAGAGACCATCCTCCTTGAGAACCTCAGGTTCGAGGCGGAGGAGAAGGCCGGAGGTAGTGCCTTCGCGGGGGCTCTTGCCGAACTCGCCGACATCTACTGCAACGACGCGTTCGGCGCGTCGCACCGAGGGGATGCGTCGATGCTGGCGCTTCCGCGAGCGATGCACCTCGAGGGCAAGCCCTGTGTCGCTGGTCTGCTTCTTGAGCGGGAGATCAAGTACCTCAAGGCAGTGCTCGCAGCGCCCGCTCGGCCGTTCGTAGCGATCATCGGAGGTGCGAAGGTCTCCGACAAACTCGCGGCACTCAGGAGTCTTTGCGGCCGTGTCGACACGATTCTCATTGGCGGCGCGATGGCGTACACCTTTCTGAAGGCGCGGGGGATCGCTGTTGGAAAGAGCCTCGTTCAGGATGGAATGCTTGACGAGGCGCGGGCAATCCTGGCACGAGCGGCGTCGACCGGGACGATGATCGATCTTCCAATCGACCATGTATGCGGCCAATCGATCTCCCTGGGGGTTCCGACAAAGGTTGTGGTAGGGGGCATCGACGACGGATGGATGGGTCTCGACATCGGCCCGGCATCTCTGGCACGGGCTGAGGCAACGGTCGCTTCTGCGAAGACAATCGTGTGGAATGGTCCGGTGGGTGCCTTTGAGACACCGCCATTCGACGCCGGATCGTTCGCATTGGCAAGGGCGATCGCCCGTGCGACTTCGGCGGGCGCGACAAGCGTGGCCGGCGGCGGGGATACCGCGGCGGCAGTCGAGGCGGCCGGAGTCGCTGCTTTGTTCAGCCACATCTCCACCGGAGGCGGCGCATCGCTCGAGATGCTCGAGGGCAGAGAATTTCCCTGCCTGGCCGAACTCGACTCATGACGAGCGCTGCCCCCTTTTGCGGCTATAGTTCGTCCCGAGGAGATCTTTCCATGCTGACTCGCGTCCTGTCGTTGATTGCTGTCGCCGCCGTCGCCCTTCCCGTAGCGGCGCAGGACGCACCGAAGTTGAAGGTCGGCTCTGAAGCTCCCGCGATCGATGGGCTCGAGTTCGTCCAGGGAGAGCTCAGTTCCTCGCCGAAGGTCCGAGTCGTCGAGTTCTGGGCGACCTGGTGCCCTCCCTGCCGCAAGTCGATTCCCCACATCAACGAGATCTATCAGGCGAACTCCGCCAATGGGCTCGAGGTGATCGGAATCACCGATGAGCCCCGCGCCAAGGTGGAACCATTCATCCGCCAGCAGTCCGGCCGGATGTCCTACACCGTCGCCATCGATCCTGAGAAGAAGATGAGCCAGGCGTTCATGCAGGCCGCAGGACAGAGCGGGATTCCGTGCACCTTCGTGATTGGTCAGAACAACAAGATCGTCTATATCGGGCACCCGATGGACGAGGAGTTCGCGCGGGCGGTCAAACTCTCTCTGAGCGGTCGGTACGACCCGATCCTTTTCAAGCAGGCGGAACCGATCCTTGACGCCGCGCGGCGAAGTGTCAAGAGTCGCAACTTCAAAGATGCGTACAAGCGCTTTGACGAGGTGATCGCACTGGATCCATCGGTGTTCACCGATGTGGCCATCGAGAAGTACCGGGTGATGCTCTCGGACGAGAAAGACGCGGCGGGCGCCAGATCCCTTGCAGAAACGATGATGAATGCATTTGTGGATGCCGGAGATTCCGGGGCGCTCAGGGATCTGGCGGTCACCCTCTCCTCCGACCCGCGCGTGACCACTTACGACAACGATCTTGCGCTCCGCTGCGCCGACGCGATGCTGAAATCGGCCTCGAGCGGCGATCCCGCGCCCTATGGAACGCTCGCCTCGGTCCTCTACGCCAAGGGAGATTTCGCCAAGGCGGTTGAGAACCAGAAGAAGGCGGTGAGGATCGCGATGCCTGCTGCCAAGGGGGCACTCAAGGCGACACTCGAGTCGTACGAACTCGCACTCAAGCGGGGGACCAAGGTCTCGCTGCCGACGGCGGCTGCCGTGCCGACCGACCCCGGCACGCCTGAGACGGTTCCCGCCAGCGCCAAGTGATCGAGGGGTGGCTGCACTTCCCCTTTTTCGGCGCGCGCTTGACGCTCCACTGATCGGTCCATCGATCCTATCGGCGGACTTTGCGCACCTCGCGCGGGAAATCCGCTCAGTGCTTGCCGCCGGTGCGGACTACATCCATGTCGATGTGATGGACGGACACTTCGTGCCCAATCTCTCGATGGGCCCCGCGGTCTGTGCTTCGGTGCGTCGCGTGGCGCCCCGTTCCTTCATCGATGTCCATCTCATGGTCTCCGACCCAGCCATGTTCATCGAGGCGTTTGTTGACTCGGGAGCAAATCACATCACCGTTCATGTCGAGGCGTGTCGCAAACCGCGCAACCTCCTGGAACGGATTCGCGGAGAGGGTCTCACAGCGGGAGTCGCCATCAAGCCGGAAACCTCCTGGCGGGCGCTCGAAGGATTGATTCGATGGGCCGATCTCTTTCTCGTAATGAGCGTGCACCCGGGTTTCGGTGGGCAGACCTTTCTGCGCAGCACCCTGCCCAAAGTGCGTGCGCTCCGAGCGCGCATCGCGCCCACACAACGGATCGAACTTGACGGAGGCGTGAACAGGGAGACGGCGCGCCTGTGCTTGGCGGCAGGCGGAGACGCACTCGTGGCCGGCAGCTTCGTGTTCGGCGCGGCTGACCGCACCGAGGCAATCCGTTCGCTTCGGCCTCGCCGACGCCGCTAGGATCACACCCACGGTGTCAGATCCAACCTGGGAAACGCTCCCCAATCCGGTGACCAAGCGCGGAGTCCCCGAAGGGCTTTGGACGCAGTGCCCCGCCTGCGCCGAGACGCTCTTCGGCAAGGCGCTCACTCAGAATCTCCATGTCTGTCCGCGATGCGACCACCACATGCGCATCAGTGCTAGGCAGCGAGTCGGGCAACTCCTCGATACCGAGACTTTCGAGCCACTCCACGCGGACATGGCCCCGAGGGACCCGCTCCAGTTCGTCGACTTGAAGCCGTACCGCGACCGGATCGAGCAGGCGCAGCGACAGACCGGCGAAAACGACGGGGTTCAGGCGGGGCTAGGTTTCATCAAGGGGCGGCGCGTATGCATCGCGGCGCTGGACTTCACCTTTCTGGCGGGATCGATGGGTTCGGTGGTCGGCGAGAAGGTTACCTGTGCGATCGAACAGGCCATCGACCATCGACTGCCACTGGTCATCGTCAGCTGTTCCGGCGGTGCGCGAATGCAGGAGTCGGGGTTCTCGTTGATGCAGATGGCAAAGACGAGCGCGGCGCTCGCGCGGCTCGACGATGAACGCGGCCTGTTCATCTCCGTACTCACGGACCCCACGACGGGCGGGGTCACCGCGAGCTTCGCCATGCTTGGTGATGTCATCTTCGCCGAGCCGAAGGCACTCATCGGGTTCGCAGGTCCACGGGTCATCAAGCAGACGATCCGTCAGGACCTCCCGGACGGATTCCAGACGAGCGAGTTCCTGTTGGCAGCGGGCTTCGTTGATCGGATCGTGCACCGCGCCAATCTCCGCAGCGAAATCAGCCGAATAATCGACTACTCAGGCAACTAGGTGAGCCGCGCTGTGGGACGGGATCCATTTGACCGCACTCCGGCTCCTCGATCGGTGAGCCCGTGGATCGTGGCCTTTGCCAGTGCCGCCTGCTTCGCTCTCGCCTTTCCTCCCGTCAGTTGGTGGTGGATGGCCCCCGGCGGCTACGCGGGAGTCGTCCTGTTCGCGGCGCGGGCTGCCCTTGATCGCCGCACGGTCGCCGCACTCTTTCTGACTGCACTCGCACTCTGGCTCTGGTTTGAGTGGTGGCTCGTTCAAGTCGCCGCGATCGGCTATCCGATTCTTGCCTTCTACCTGGCGTCGTACTGGGTGCTCGCGCTGTGGACACTTCGACGATGCCGAAGGAGCGCCCTCGGTGCACGACTTCCATGGGCGGTGCTCGCGCCGATCGTGATTGTCGGGATCGAGTGGCTCCGGGGAAGTGTCGTGATGGATGGCTATCCGTGGTTTCTGATCGGGCAGGTGCTCATCGATACCCCATGCGCGCAGATCGCCGATCTCGGTGGCGTTCCACTCGTCACGCTGCTCTGTGTTGCGGTGACTGGCGTGGGAGTTGACCTTCTGGAGAGAGTCGATGATCGATCATCGTGTCGGGTGGGACGACGGGCGCGCCAAGTCGCAGCGATTGGCACTCTCGCGCTGGTTGCTGGGGCCGCGATCTACGGTTGGCAGCGGATTCGCGAGATGCCCGGCCATCTCCGCGATGGACCCGCAATCCTCGTGTTCCAACCCAACCTGAGCGTTAGCAATTCTGTCGCCTGGCCACGCGAACTCCAGGAGCGCGATGTCGGCGAGTTCGCTCGCTCGACCATTGCGCTGTGGACGGAGACGCTCCGCAGCGGAAACCGAGTCGATCTCACCGTCTGGCCAGAGACGATTCTTCCTGGCTTTGGGCTCGAACCGGCCACCATTGCGACGCTCGTCAATGGTGGGTGGTGGCCCGGCGCGCGATTTGCGCAAGTTCCGAAGGCGATCGCCGAGTTGACCGGTGTTCCCATGCTCCTGGGAAGCCCGGCTTATCTCGACCTCATCCCGGAGGACGAGCGCTGGAGCTGGTCGCGGCACTACAACAGCGCGTACCTCGTCGTCCCCGACGGCTCGGTGCAGCGGTACGACAAGTCGTTTCTCACGCCGTTCGGTGAGACCATGCCCTACATCTCCAAGTGGGAGTGGCTTGAGCAGCAATTGCTCTCGGTTAGCGCAGTAGGAATGACCTTCGATCTCGATGAGGGGGAGGTATGCGATCCGCTCGCGCTGCGGTTCTCCAGCACAACGGTAGAGTGCGAATGCCCGATTGCGACACCGATATGTTTCGAGGACACAGTGCCTCATGTGGTCCGTCGCCTCGTTTACGGAGGTGATGGCGTCCGACGCGCGTCGGTGATTGTCAATCTCTCCAACGACGGATGGTTTGGGTCCAGTGACGCGGGGCGGGAGCAGCATGCGCTCATCGCGAGGTGGCGCTGCATTGAACTGCGGACGCCGATGGTGCGAGCGGCTAACACCGGAATATCCGAGGCATTCGACAGCGCGGGCCGACCACTCAGTGGCGCGCGCGTCGGAGCGCGTACCAGTGGGGGATTCGTGGTTCAGTGTCGGCTCGACAGCCGCGAGACGATCTATGGCCACTTCGGAGATGTACTATCGCCCGTGATGTGTGCCTTGACTGTCCTGATGCTGATGTGGCCAAGAGTGCGTTCGGCGCGGGGCGCAAAGGCGGTCGTTGTGATGGCGCTCTCGCTCGCGGCAACAGCTGGATTCCCCGGGTGCGCGAAGGGCACTCTCGAGAGCGGTCGTGCAGTGGTCGACAGCACTGGTGGATCTTCGTGGAGTTCGCGCCCACCCAGATCTGACGCGACCATCGTGTGCGCAAGCGCCCCCGAAACGCCCGAGATCGCGGAGGCTCCCCCGATTCCTCATGTACCCCCGACTCCTGAAGCGCCCGAGACCACCCATGCGGCCGCGACCGCCGCACTTGAGGCTCCGCCTCCCGCCGAGCCCGCGGTATCCCTCGAAAAGCCGCCTCCCGCGGAGCCCGCGGTCGCGGTCGTCTCCGTCGCAGCCGCTCCAAGTGAGTCGGCGGAGCCGCCGTCGATTGAGTCCTCCGTCGCTCTGACGCGCGCCATGGCGATTCTCCTGGCGGCATCCCAAACCGACCAGCCGATCTATCGAGTCCACGCACTAGAAGGACTCGAGCACTCGCCCACGGACCTCCTCCCAGTTCTTCGTAGGTTGCTCGCCGACGAGAACCCTGGCGTGCGCTTCGCCGCGGCGGTGATCGTCGGCAAGCGCAAACTTCAGGAGTGCGCCGAGCTCGTTGAGCCTTTGGCACTCGACCCCAATGCCTCCGTGCGCGCTGCAGCGCTGTATGCCCTCGTGCGCCTTGGCCGAAGTGTTGATCTTTCGCCTCTGGCCGAACTGGTGATGAGCTACGACACCCAGACGCGCTCTAATGCGCTCCTCGTCCTAGGCGAATTGCGCAACCCCAGTGCAATTCCGCTCGTTGAGTCGGTAGTCGGTCGCCGGCTCGATACCGGTGATCCCACGCGACTGCGCCTTGTCGATCTGCAGGCTGCCGAAGCCATGGCCAAGATGGGCGACTACCGTCAGTACGATCCGATCCGCGCCGCGCTCTTCGCCCCGAGCGAACAGAGCGAGATCGTAGCGCTTGCCTGTCAGATGGTTGGTGAGACGGAGGACCGTGGGGCTCGCGACCACCTCATTGGACTCTGGAACGGCAAAGGCCCGCTCGAGAGGCCGCTCGAAGTTCGATTGATCGCAGGGGCATCGCTGGCGCGGATTGGCGAAGAAAACCTCGAGCCCATCTATCAGGTCTGTGGGATGGCATCTCGTGACCAGTCGCCGGCCATTCGAGCACAGGCCGCCGCGACGCTTGGGTGGGCGGGAGGCCCACAAGCCCGGACGGCGCTGACACCGCTCCTTGATGACCCCGCGCCGATGGTCAGGCTCACTGCGGCTGCCGCGTACCTGCGGGCATCCCGGTAGATATTCGCGGATTCTGCAATGCTGTCGCCGAAGTGTCCTGCGTTGACACGCTCAGGGCAGCGGTGTAATAATCCCCGTTCGCGTCGAGGCCGAATCTTGGATCTGGCCGTGGCAGACGTGCGTACGGTTGACCGTCCCAACATTTCCTAGGATCCAAGTGCACATCCTCACGAAAGTCTTCGTTGTCCTCGTTTCGCTTCTGGCTGTCGCGCTAGTCCCGCTTGCGGCGGTTCAGAGCAGCAACCAGGGTGCGCTGAAGCAACAGATCAGCGATAAGGAGGCGGCGGTGCGGGTGGCGAGGGGCGAACTCGATGCCGAGCGCGCCCTTCGTGCGAAGTCGGAGAACGACACCGCCCTCCAGATCAAGGACCTCGACTCTGAGCGGATTCGGCTGCAGAGCGAAATCGCACAGAGCGCGACACGGATCAAGACGCTCGACGCTGAGGTCGCACAGTTCAAGGCTCGCCTCTCGGGGCTGGAGCAGACGCTCTCGGTGATGACCGAGACCGACCGGGCGAAGACTGATCTCACGAAAACGCTCAGCGAGGAACTGGACACTCAGCGGACGCTTGCGCTCGACTGCGAGAAGACCCGCATTGATGTGGAGCAGCGAATGGGCAAGAGCGAGAGTGACCTGCGCGTCGCCCAGGAGGCGCTTGGGGATCTCAAGGAGCAAGTGAGCGCGCTCTCGTCGGCGCAAACCAAGTCCGATCAGATCGTCCGTGACTACACCGCCAAGTTCGGTGTGGAGGCAGCTGGCCCCGCGGGCGGCGAGGCCGCTACGGCAGTCGCCGATCGAAGTATCGTCGCCAGGGTCATTGATGTGAAGCGCACCGGCGACTCGACCTATGCGGAGATCGATGCAGGCAGTCGCGACGGCGTTCGGGTCGGTTGGACCCTAACGATCGGTGATGGGTCGCGCTTCATCGGTCGCCTCCGAATCACCTCCGTCGACATGAACAAGTCGGTCGGACTTGTCGAACTCGAGGATCCGGCGGGGCGCGGCTCGGTCAGCGCCGGCCAGCGCGTCAGTTCTCGAAAGGGCCGGTAGGGTCGGTAGGCGTCCATAAGGAACCTGAGGTCACTCGATGGCATTCTTCGGAATTGGAAAGAAGTCCGGCGCAACACCCGCGAAGCCACCCATGACCACCGAGGCCATTGGGGGCTCGGATGAGGCCGATGGCGGTGAACCTTCGTCCTCCTCGATGAAGCCTGCGAAGAAGGGGCTGTTCGCGCGCTCAGCAAAGGCCAAGGTGTCCGGGAAGGCAGGCAAGGGCGGCTTCGGCGGTGCCAAAGCTGCGGACGGCACCCGACAAACATCGCATCGACCATCAGGGGACCTCGACATCTACACCGCGGTTCTCGCTGCCGCGGCCATCGCGCTCGCTGCGGGATGCGTGCTGATTGCCGTGGACAACCTTGACGGGGTTGAGGGCACGACCGACGAAGGCAATCCGTTCGCGGTGGTATCCTCGAACTGATCAATACTCTTCCGCATCCGGCCAAGGAGGTGGCCACCTATGGGCGAAACACAATGATGGGTCTGCAGAAGATGATGGGGTGGTTCAGCGTCGACATGGGAATTGACCTAGGGACGTGCAACACCTTGGTGTGTGTGCGAGGTGAGGGGATCGTGCTCAACGAACCCTCCGTCGTTGCCGTGCGCAAGGGGACGAACAAGGTCCTCATGAACGGCACGGCCGTCGGGTTTGCCGCCAAAGAGATGCTGGGCAAAACTCCGGGATCGATTCAGGCGATCCGCCCTTTGAAGGACGGTGTCATCTCGGACTTCGAGATCACCGAGGCGATGCTCAAGTACTTCATTCAAAAGGTGATGGGCCGGAGCAGGATCTTCGGGCCGCGCGTCGTGATCTCGATTCCATCGGGAATCACGGCGGTTGAGAAGAGGGCCGTGCTCGACAGTGCCGAACGCGCCGGTGCGCGCAAAGTCTTCCTCCTCGAAGAACCGATGGCCGCCGCCATCGGTGCCAATCTGCCCTTCGATGAAGCCACGGCTTCGATGGTCGTCGATATCGGTGGCGGAACGACTGAAATCGCCATCCTCAGCCTGGCCGACATCGCCAAGGCGTCGAGCCTTCGCGTCGCGGGTGACGACTTCGACGAGGCGATCATCAAGTATCTCGAAGAGAGACTCGGACTGCGCGTCGGCGAGCAGACTTCGGAGCAAATCAAGATTCGCATCGGAAGTGCGTGGCCGCTGCAGGAAGAGTTGGCGATGAAGGTAAGAGGCCGTGATGTCCAGTCGGGGCTGCCGCGACAGATCGAAGTCAACTCGGTTCAGGTGCGCGAGGCGCTCACCGAACCGTTGCGGAAAATTGGCGATGAGGTCGTCAAGACGCTTCGGGAAGCCGAACCCGAACTGGCCGCCGACTTGTGCAATCCCGATCTGGCACACAACGGCATCACCCTCGCCGGTGGCGGGGCGCTGCTTCGAGGGATCGACCGGATGATCGCCGACCGGACCGGGCTCGTCGTCAAGATCGCGGACGACCCGCTGACCTGCGTGGCGCGCGGCACAGCGGTGTACCTCGAGAATCTTGAGCAGTACAAGGCGACTCTCGAGTCCGATGTCGAGGAGTTCTAGCAGCGCGTCGCCTAGGGAAGCCGCGTGCGAAGAGTTCCACCGATTGCGCTGGTTGTCACCTGCGTAGTGCTAGGGGGGCTTCTCCCAACGCCATGGATTGCCGCGATCACGGGCGACCTCTCGTCGGTCCTGTGGATTCCTCTGTCGCCGCTCTCGCACGGCTCGACGGCCCTGCGCGTCTGGCTGAGACCAGGGAGCGGAGCAACCCCGGCGGCTGACGGATCCATCTCGGAGGACCGCGACTACTTCCGAGGTCTCTGGCATGCCGAGCGCCTGCGGGTTGCGGAGCTTGAGCGACGGCTCGCCGAGTTTCAGGCGACGGCCGCCGCAGACCGCGCATCGACCCCGGTTAGGCTGGTGGGAGCGGATGTCCTCTCACGCTCGCAAGCCGCGGGAGGGATCGCTCTCAAGGTGAATGCAGGAAAGAGGCAGGGGATCTCGTCCGGAGATGTTGCGGTAGTCGGCGGAGATGCGATCGTCGGCCGTGTGGCGCCCGATGTCGGTGAGATCGGCTGCTTTGTCGTATCGATCTCTGCGCGAGGAACTCCGCGGATCGACTCAATCATCGTGCCGGTCTCGGAGGAGCGTTCCCGAAAGCCCAGGACGGTCGCGGTTCAACTCTCACCTGATGGATCCGGGGTGCTCATCGGGGACATCGACCTTGGCTCTCCAGTCTCGGTGGGCGACGCTGTCCGAGTGGCGGATGCTGCGTGGCCTCCGGGGGCGCAAGGGATGCGGGTGGGACGGGTCATCAAAGTCCGTCGCAAGGAGGCACAGCCACTGCGCGGTGAAGTGGTTGTCGAACCTTCGGTCGATGCCTCAACCATCGGAGCGTTGATCATCAAGGTCGGGGAGGGTCAACGGTGAAGTGGCCCATCTTCATTGCGGCGGCACTTGTCGCGCTCGTGGCGGACGCATCGCTCATGGGAGCCCTAGATGTGGGGGGTGTCTCTCCGAGGCTCCTCGTCGTCCTCGTCGTCTTCGTGGCGATTCATGCCGACACGGCGACAGTCAACTGGGCAGCGCTCCTCTCTGGGGTTCTCATGGACCTCTCGGAGCCATCCATGGCTGGTCCGCGATCGCCGCTTTTCCTAGTCGGTCCCCACACGCTAGGCCTCCTCTTTGGCGTTCAGGCCGTCGTCGGGTTGCGCGGAACCTTGGTGCGCCGGAATCCGCTGGCTCTCGGAGCAATGACACTCGTGATGGGTCTCGCCGACGGGCTCGTCTGGGTCGCGGCGTGGACGATCCGTGCTTGGTACCCGGACTCTCCCGCGCCCTGGGGAGACGAGTCATCACTCACGCAGCTCGGGCGACAGTTCTTTCAGGCAGTATCGACGGCGATCTTGGCAATCCCATTCGGTTGGCTTCTCCTGCGCACCGCAGGCCTCTGGGGATTCCCCTCGCTCCTGAGCCGATCGCGAACCCAGGGTGGCTCCGCGAGGATCACGCGCCAGTAGAGTGCACCCATGAACGCCGCAGGCACGGTGGTCGCGCTCTTCGACGATGGCCGTTCGCGCTTCGGGCCGCTGGCCGATCTCCGCGCAAGTTTCGATCAACGGCTCGGCGCACTCACCTGCAATGAACGAACGCACTGCGTCCTCGGACGGGTTGACGCGCTCTTTCCACAGGACCATCTGCTCGCGGTGGTGACGGAGCGGTACGCGCAGGAACCGGTGTCGGTGGGCAGGATTCCCGAGGGGGCGACTGAAGTCGTGCTGATCAACGGGGCGCTCGACTGCCTCTCCGATCTGACGACGCTGAATCTCGGGGACGCGATCATCGTCGGTGATGACACAATCGCGATGGCCCGCCTCTCCCGCGTCGATGCGGCGAAGTGCCTCGAGCGAGGTGCGACCGCAGCGCATCTGAGCGCCAAGGTCGTGAAGCGGGGGCTGACCTCTGGGACTGTCGTCCGATCTCCGTGGGCGCTACTCGATCGGCTGGCTCACAGTGTCCCTGCCGACATCGCTACTTTCAGCAGGGCTGGCGAAATGACCGACCGGAGCGCAACGGGAGTCCATCGACTGGGCCACGGTCCGCTCTTGATGGACCCGACCGCAGAGGTGCTGCCGGGCGCGGTGATCGACACCACTGACGGACCTGTGCTCCTGGGGAAGGGCGCGACCGTCCGTCCCGGTGCCGTCGTGTGCGGCCCGACGGCCATCCTTGCGAACTCGACGATCATCGACCGTGCGCTCATCAAGGGTCGCACGGTTGTCGGGCCGTCATGCAAGGTTGGCGGCGAAGTCGGGTCCTCCGTGTTTCAGGCGTACTCGAACAAGGCACACGATGGCCATCTGGGGGACGCCCTCATCGGCGAATGGGTCAACATCGGTGCCGGCGCATGCAATTCCAATCTTCTGAATACCTATGGGGAAGTCGCGACGCGGCTCGATGCCGCCGGCGGGAATGAGCGGACGGGCCGCCAGTTCTACGGCGGTGTGATCGGCGATCACGCAAAGGTGGGCATCCTGGTGGCACTGACGACGGGATCGACCATCGGGACAGGGGCGATGATCGCCACGGCTCGTCCCCCAGCGTTTGTCGAGCGATTCGCATGGCTGACCCAGGAGAGAACCCAGTCCTACCGTTTCGACCGGTTCGACCAGACGGTGCGCTCGATGATGGAGCGCCGAGGGATCACCCTCGGAGATGCCTACATGGCCCGACTGAAGGCGCTTCACGGGGCCCACTTCCACCCATCTGCCGCGTGACCAGCACCGCGTCGATCCAGGAGAGGCTCACGCGCACTGTTCGAGGCGAAGTGCGATTCGGTCACCATGACCGGATGCTCTACGCCACCGACGCCAGCATTTATCAGGTCGAACCGCTCGGTGTCGTCATCCCGGAGGATGTCGAAGACGCCGTCGCCGCCGTGAACTGCTGTCTTTCTGCGGGAGTCCCGGTCATGCCGCGAGGAGGCGGCACTGCACTCGCCGGACAGACCATCAACCGCGCTGTCGTCGTCGACTTCAGCGCGCACTGCCGAGCCATTCGCTCCATCGATCCAGCCATGGGGTGCGCCAGCGTCGAGCCGGGGGTGGTGCTCGACCAACTCAACGCCGCGCTAGCACCCTCCGGGCTGATGTTCGGCCCCGATGTGGCGACTTCCTCGCATGCCACCCTGGGCGGGATGATCGGGAACAACTCTGCGGGGGCCAACTCCATTCTCTACGGCCGCACCGTTGAGAATCTCGTCTCAATCGATGCGCTCCTCGCTGACGGAACGCGCAGACGATTCGATCTCGGAGCGGCTCAGCGTGATCGCGCTGTCCACGAACTCACGAGGCGGCTCGCCGCGATCGTCATGCCGATCGCGACCCAGATCGACCGACGCTTTCCAAAGATCCGTCGCCATGTCGATGGCTACAACCTCGACATCCTGCTGTCTCAGTTGAGAGCATCGACAGAGGGAACATTCGACCGGGTCAATCTGGCGCATCTCCTGTGTGGGGCGGAGGGAACCCTGGCCGTCACGCTCAATGCGGAGTTGGCGCTCGTGAAGCGTCCGCGTGTGAAGGGGCTGGCCATTGCCGCCTTCGCTTCCGTGCCCGAAGCGCTCGCTCCTCTGACGGCGATGATCGCGACCAACCCCAGTGCCGTCGAGCTGGTCGACGACATGGTCATTTCCATGGCGTTGCGCAATCGCATCCATCGAGCGGATGTCGAGGTCCTGCCGAAGCCGCCGAGTGGATCTCTGGGTGCGGTCATGTATGTCCAGTACTTCGGAGACACGGTCGAAGAGGTAGAGTCCAAGATGGACCTGCTCGCGGGGGCACTGCCGGGCATCGTGATCTCGCGCCACACGGACGCCAAGTCCATGGAGGCTGCATGGAGACTGCGCAGGGCCGGCGAGCCACTCCTCCACGCCGTTCCTGGGCCTCGAAAGCCGCTCACTTTTGTCGAGGACACAGCGGTCGATCCTGCCAAATTGTCGCGGTTCGTCGCGGAATTCCGGGCGATCGTGGCCAAGCACGGGACCACCGCCGCGTACTACGCGCACGCCTCGGTCGGGTGTCTTCACATCCGCCCGCTCGTGGCCCTTGGGAGCGAGGCTGACCTTAGTGTCATGCGTGCCATTGCTCTCGATGTAGCCGATCTAGTCGTCCAGTACGAGGGCGCACTAAGTGGCGAACATGGCGACGGCCGTGTGCGGACTCCGTTGCTCTCGCGGGTTCTGGGCCCTGAGATCGCCAGCGCCCTGAGGCAAGTGAAGAACATCTTTGATCCGAAGGGGCTTCTCAATCCCGGCAACCTCGTCGACAACGACGATCCGGCGATGATGACCACCCACTTGAGAGCGCGTCCGGATGATGCGCACTTCGTGGCAGCGCCACAGATCCCGACCTTCTACCGCTACGAGCGCGAAGAGGGGCTCCTGCACGCGCTTGAGCAATGCAATGGCGCGGGGCTGTGCCGGAGACTCACGGAGGGCGCCACGATGTGCCCGTCCTACCGAGCGCTTCGGGACGAGCGCCACTCCACCCGCGGTCGTGCCAACGCGCTGCGCCTCGCCGTGACTGGGCAGTTCGGTCAGACCGGGAGGTGGCGTGACCATGAAACGCAGGAGACGCTCGCCCTGTGTCTCTCCTGCAAGGCGTGCAAGTCAGAGTGCCCAAGCAATGTCGACATCGCGAAACTCAAGGCCGAATTCACTGCGCAGGGTTTCCACGAGCGCGGCTCCATTCCCTGGCGCACGCAGGTGAAGGGACGAGTGCGACAGGCCACTCGCCTTGCGTCGGCACTCTGGCCGGCTAGCCAGTGGGCGGCGGATTTCCATCCGACGCGCCGAGCGATAGCCGCTGCGCTTGGATTCGCACCCGGAGTGTCGCTGCCGAAGATCGGCCCGCCGCTTGGGCGATGGCTCAAGGCGCGGCGGCGCTGTGCGTCCGCCGCAGGACACCCGGAGTCGCTCAAGGACAACCCCTCAGTCATTCTGTTCGGGGACTGCTTCTCGCAGTGGTCGGAGCCGGCGGTTGGTCGAGCTGCGGTGGAGGTGCTCGAAGCATTCGGGTATCGAGTTGTCCTCGCCGATGTCGGATGCTGCGGCCGCGCGGCGATCTCGTCGGGGATGCTGGCGGAGGCATCGCGGGTTGCCGCGTCGACTGCCCTTCGGCTTGGCACCCTTGCGCGGCGGGAGTCGGCCATCGCGATCCTCTGCCTCGAGCCCTCGTGCCTGAGTGCGATCAAGGACGATTGGATGGAGTTGCGAATGTCGATTGGTACTGCTGACCTGTCGTGGATCGGAGAGCGCGCGTGGCTCGTCGAGGAGTGGCTCGATCGCGAATGGGATCGCCATCCATGCCGTCCCATCTTCGCGCCGACCTCTGAGGAGATCGTTCTCCACGCGCACTGCCACCAGAAGGCGCTCTGGGGCGGCGAGAGTTCGCTCCGGCTCCTGCGCCGGATATTCGGCGCGAATGCCCGCCTGCTGCCGTCGGGATGCTGCGGCATGGCCGGGGCCTTCGGCCTCGAGGCTTCGACGCATGCACTCTCGCGCGCCATCGCCGAAGGAGACATGCTGAAGCATCTTGAGGGAGCTCCCCAGGCCATCGTCTGCGCGCCGGGAACCAGCTGCCGCCATCAGGTTCACGAATGCACTCGCCGTGACTCGTTCCATCCGATCGAGTTGGTGGCGAGAGCGATCAGCGACGGAGCATCGTCGGCGAGGCGATAGGGGGTCCGCCCTATACTCGGGTCATGGAATCGACCCCTCTGAAGGGACCTGACGAGGCTTCAAGTGTGGTCGGCGATGTCGATCTGAGCCAGACCAAGGTTCTGATCGTCGACGACAACCTGCAGAACCTCGAGCTCATCCAGGCCTACATGGAGAGTCTTCCATGCATAATCCTCTCGGCTCAGGACGGAGCTGAGGCGATTGCCGCGGTGGAGCGCGAGCAGCCCGACCTCGTACTTCTTGATGTGATGATGCCGCGCATGTCGGGATTTGATGTCTGCAAGCATGTCAAGAGTTCTCCTCACACGAAGGACACCGTCATCGTCATGGTGACGGCGTTGCACGAAGTGGGGGACATGGAGCGAGCGGTCGAATGCGGCTGCGACGACTTCGTCTCCAAGCCAGTCAACAAGGTCGAGCTGCTGACGAGGGTGCAGGGACTTCTGAGGCTCAGAGTCCTCAAGCGACGGATGACAGAATTCCTCGCTCAGAGAAGGAATGCCAGCAAGGGGACGGGAGACTCACACGGGTGAGCGGGGCACTCTCTCGGTGCGGTGTGCCCGGCGAAGCAGGTTGTGGGGGTCAGGCCGCGTCGCGGCTGACGATTGCGGGTGTGTCTCCGAGCCGCTCCCACGGCGTCGCGGTCTCGCGCGGCTCATTCGCCACCTCGAGATGCTGGAGATAGCGATGCAGGTCGTAGGCGTCGAACGAGGTGAGCCATGTCCGGTCCGCACCAGGGTTGAGGGCGACGATCATTTCGACCAGGTGGTCGACGGAGCCGTTGGATCGAGTGTTGGGTTCATTCATTTCGTGGGTCATCTCGGCTTGTTTCATCGGTTGGCGTGGTCATTGCCATGAGGATTTACGGGTGTTGAGCCGGCGGTTTTCGACAGCTTGCAGAGCGCGTGGAAGCGACCTACGACTGGTTGTGGTCGGGCGGGGCCGAGACCCCGACCTATTGATCGGGGTGGCATGAACACCAGCGCCGCCAGGATCATCTGGCTTCGACGGCCTCCCGTATTGATCGATACCTCCTCGGCGTTCGTCCCGGGTTGCACCGAGGGAGAGATTGCCGATGCGTGGGACACACTGAAGTCGGCGAACCCGCGCTTGGTCGATGGCGCTTGCTGGCATGTCGTTGCCGTGAGCCGCAATGGATACGGAGGAGCATCGATCCATGTCGGACGCACGACCTACCGGATGGGTGCGGTGCGGCGGGTGGTCGCAACCGGATTCATTGGCCTAGGTGTGAAGGCGGTCTCGCATTGGAATGGGCTTGTGCTTCTAGGCCGCCGTTCCGAGGCATGCGCGTCCTATCCCGGGTGCTGGGAATTCGCTCCCGGAGGATCCGCCGAGCCAGGGGAAGACCCGAGAGACTCGATCGCACGAGAACTGGTGGAAGAATGCGGAATACCTGTGGCGAAACCGCCCCGTGCAGTCGCGATGCTCTTTGATCCGCTGGTGAGAAACTGGGAGATTGTCCACGAGATCGCGCTCTCTCATCCTCCGGAGCATCCACCAAACTGGGAATACTCAGAACTGTCTCTTGCGCGGCTCGAGGCGCTGCCCGAACCGACCTCGGAGGTCACTCAGACCATGGCGAACATGTCGGAGATCGCGCGACGAGTTCTTTCGCGTTGACCGGTGGGTGGGCGACGAGGAGGGATCCTTCGCTCACCTCCTGTTCTAGCGACTCCAGTCGTGGGCCGACCCACTCCACCTTCTTCAACGCGTTGCTCACGACCTGACTCGCCGTGCGTCGCATACGCCGTGTAAGGTCCTCGTCGAATCGTGAGGAAAGGCGCCCCGTCAACTCGGCTGGGCTCAGAAGGTCGTGAAAACCCTTCGTCGATGCGAGCAGCGTGATGCTGGAGCCAACGATGTCGATTCCGAATTCGAGATCAAGGGGTTCGCCGCGCGGCCAGGCGAATCCGCCGCCGCCATAAATGCCCATCTCCTTGCCCGAGAAGATGACGAGCCGGAGGCTGGTATTGGTTGCCTGCGGATCCATCGCCGTCTTGCCCGCCTTGGGGATCCAGAGCAGGTTCACATGGAGAACATGACCGTTCATCTCTCCACCGTGTTCGAGTTGCTCGAGAGTCAAGTCGGAAAGTACGAACGATGTATTGGCGAGTTCCTGCGAATAAGTCCCCGTACCAAGATCCGCGCGCAGGGTCCGTGGTGTTTCCCCCAAACTCGTGACTTCGAGGCGATCGGGAGCGCTAACGCCGCACCCTGCGCAATAACAGGCGATCGCCCCGACTACCGCAACACACACTGACCATGACTGCCGACCCACGATCAACGCCACGGCGTCGGCGCAGTTCCTCGGACATCACTGCGCACTGGGGTCACTGGGGTCGGCGAGGAGGAGCCACAGGCCATCGGGACCTTCATCGCGAGCGTGACCACCGGGTTGCGCTCGACGATCGATCGAAGCGACGCACGCGGGATCGAGGGAAGGTGTGTGCCCAACGCGTAGGAGTTGAGCGAGTAGATCGCTTCGACCGCGGAGGCCGGGTTGCCAAATGGGAACCCGCTGCCGAAGAAGACCTTGTCGAGTACACCGGCCTCGTATGCCAGCAGGAGCGTCGTATAGAGACGCCACGGTTGGGATGCGATGCCGCTGGTCTCGGTGTAGATGCGGGGGTGCTTGGAGAGCAAGGCGATCGTCTCGTCGATCCAGGGGAACCCGAACTGCCCAAGCACGATGTTGAGTTTCGGGAACGAGCGCGCGACCTCGTCCCAGGGCGTGGGTCGGTCGTACTCGAGCACCATCGACGCGGTCATGCAGCCGGGGCGGCTCGCGAATACTGGAAGTCCACTCTGGACGCAGCGGTCAAAGAGCCGCATCGCGTTGGAATGCGTTGGATGAAAACCCTGCGCCGACGGAGATATGTTCACTCCGGCGAGGCCTAAGGCCTCCGCCTTGTCGAGGTCTTCGCTCCAGGAAGGGGACATTGGATCGATCCCCGCGATGCCGACGAGACGATGGGGCTGGCGCCGAACCATCGATGCCACGATCTCCGGAGGAACGACGGCCTGCAGCGCATAGGAACGGAATCCGTGGACCAGCGCGGCACCGACGCATTCGAGGGCGCGCGCGTGTGCTCCCACCGTGCCATCGATTTCCCCAGGGCGACCCGACAAGGCGCGCACCGCGTCGGTGAGTTCGAAGCCGAGCTGCTCAGGCGAGTGCCAGACCCGCGTCATTGCGTCGAAAATCATCGGCGTCGAGTATAGCGATCGTTCAGGCCGATGCAATTCTTCCGATGGTCAGTGTGCAGGTCCCGAAGGCGAGCCGGTGCTGAGCAACGGTGGCAAATCCGCACTCGCGCAGCGAATCAGCAAGTTGCGCCGCGTCGAGAAAGGTCTCCACCGACCGCGGCAGGTACCGGTAGGCGCCCGACCGATCAGCGGCAAGCCAGGAGGCGGTCCATGGCATGATTCGCCTGGTGTAGAGCCCGTGCGCCGCCCGAACCAGCACCGATCTCGGCCGGGAGAACTCCAAGATCGCCAGCCGTCCACTGGGCCTCAGCACCCGCCGAAACTGCGAGATCGCCATCACCGGATCGGTGACATTTCTGATCCCGAAGGCGATCGACACGATGTCGAACGCAGCGTCGGAGTAGGGAAGTCTGAGGGCATCGCCTTCGACGAAACGGATCGCTCCGACCGCGCCCCCTTCGCGAAGTGCCTTGGTGCGGGCGACCTCAAGCATCGCCTTGGTGTAGTCGAGTCCGACGACCGACCGTGCGCCCGCCCGTGCGTAATGCGCGGCAAGGTCGCCCGTTCCGCACGCGGCATCGAGCACATCGGCCCCTTCGACAGGACCAGATTCCGCCACCGCCCGACGCCGCCACGCCTGGTCGAGCCCCATGGAGTGCACTCGGTTGTTGAGGTCGTATGCGTGAGCGATGGCCGAGAACATTGCCTGCACCCGCTCAGCCTTTTCACTGTCCTTGTGGGGGTCGCGGGAGAGTCGCTCGGAATCCCAGGCGGGGGGCGGTGTCGTCGGGGTCTCTGAAGCCAAGTCCTGATCCTATAGAGACTGTGAGCGACGGCACTCGCAGGCGCCAGTTCCGCGGTGCCCGATAAGGGAACAGATCCGTGTCAGATAACGCGCGAATCACGCGTGTCGGGGTGAGGTGTGCGGGTTTGGTACAGCGCAGTCGATCAACACTCCATGACCAAGAAGCCCTTCAACACCGAACTCGTCCTCGAACGACTCCTGCAACTCTGTGTCAGCGGCGACCGCGTCGCCACACGACTGTTCATCGATCAGGCGCAGATGCATGGGATCGGTGCGATGGCCTTGTCCACCGATCTCTACTGGCCGACGATGCAGACGGTCTTCCGCATGTGGAGACAGGATCAACTGACCTCACTGGCGTACCAGTACGCCACGCGAATTCTTCGCATGCTCATTGACCAGACGCAGGCTCTCTACGAACAGGCACCCCGCAACGGGCGACGGCTGGTATGTGTCTGTGGGCCCAACGAGAGCGAAGACATGGCCGGACAATTGTGCGCCGATATTCTCGAATCCAGCGGCTACGAAGTACTTTTCGCGGGCGGTGGGGTCGCCAACGACGAGATCCTGTCGGAGGTGTCGTCACGGCGCCCGGATGCGCTCGTGGTGTTCGCCGCAGCCGCGTCCGACGCCCCGCGCATACGGATGCTGATCGACACAATCCGCACGATCGGCGCCACTCCACACCTTCCAATCGTGTGCGGCGGAGGAGTCTTCGCCCGTGCCCCGGGACTAGCCGAGGAAATCGGCGCGGATGCAACCGCCGATGATCCGTTCGCCGTCGAACGGATGGTGCGATGCGCACTCGCATCCCCGAGGTGCACGCAACCGTCACGGCAGACGCGAATGCGAGCCGCCGTAGCATGATCTTGTGAAGCGCGCAGCGGGTGCCACGATTCTCCTGAAAGCAGGTCGGCATCCGCTGGCGGCGGCGTGCGCGGCGAACCTTGCCGCGCGCTGCAGGCGTCCCGAGTCCACCGGCATGACCGTCGCACTGAGCGGCGGCCCCGACTCGACCGCACTGCTTCTGCTCGCGGTAGCCATCGCTCGACGGGAGCGCCCCAACGCTCTCGTCGGTGCAGTCCATGTCCACCATCACCTGCGCTCGTCGGCTGATGCCGATGCGCTCGTCTGCGAGGCAGTCTGCCGCCAGCTCAGTGTGCCCCTGGAAGTGCTTCATGTCCACCCCGGTCGGGACCACGCGGGTCTTGCAGCGCGTGCCCGCGCGCTTCGGCACGAGGCGATTGAGCAGGCGGCACAAAGAAGCGGACTGCCATGGGTCCTACTGGGGCATCACGCCGACGATGTGCTCGAAACGCTGCTCATGCGCCTAGGGCGCGGCGTCTCGGCGCGTGGACTCGCCGGGATCCCCTGGATCCGTCGGGGGATTCATGTCCGTGAGGTGCGCGTTGTAAGACCGCTTCTCGATCGCAATCGGGCCGAGCTGGAGGGACTATGCGACTCCTGCGGCGTGTCGTTCGTGCGCGACGAATCGAACGCCAACGAAGCCACCGTACGCGGACACCTGCGCGCCCGCGTCATCCCGCCACTTCTGGCACGATGGAGCACGATCGCCGTACACGCCGCGCGGGCCTGCGACGACGCGCGCTGCGGTCACTGGGCGCTGGGGCGGATCGCAAGGAGACAGGGATGGACGGGAGAGTTCATCGATCGCGCGCAAATGCGTCGTCACGGGGCGACACTAAGCCGCGCACTTCTCCAGCGAGCCGCTGAGATCCGGGGGATCGACGCCTCGCCGATGCTCGTGCGAAAAGCGGTATCTGCCGCGTGCGGCCGGGGGACGAGCCCGAGGAAGTTCAGCGGCCATGGTGTGACGATCGAGGTGCGCGCCAAGCAGGTCCGCCTGACACGGACGGCAATCACGGCACGGGCGGCGCGATCTGGGTCGAGGCGGGCGGTGGCAGGGGCGGGAGATTCTCCAAACACGCCTTGAAGTCAGTGTCGGTCGTGCAGATCACGCGCCCTTCGAGCACGACGAGCACGGTGGGGGGTTTGATGATGTAAGACTTCCCTTGGGGCAGTGTCATCCGCTCGCATCCGCCACAGGGCATCTCTCCAAGATCGTCGCCCGACAGGGGCACTGAGCCGGGATTGGGAGGGATCTCGATGGCAATCACGCGCGTGTCCGGAATTGGGTTCGACAGGTACTGCTCGAACACCTCGCGGCAGTGGCTGCACTCGCGGTTGTAGAGGATCACGATCGAGCGGCCTTCGAGCGTATTGGGGGTGAGCATCGGGACGAGGCGGGAGAGACCAGTATCGGGAATCGTGCGCCCCTGCCACTGAATGTGATCGAGCACGATCGAGTCGGTGCCGGCTTGGGGGGCGAGCGTCGCAGAGCGAGGGGCGAGATCAAGACGGGCACTCACGGCGATCGAACCGACCCAGATTGCGGCGACTGCCGTGCCGATCCAGAATCCGCCGAAGCGGCTGGGGGCATGCTCCTGGCGTGGAGACTTTGCCACGAGGGTGTAGGCGGCGAGAGAGATGCCGAGCCCGAGCGCAGTCAGTGCCACTGGAGCAAGTCCTGAGCCCTGACTGGCTGGTTGAGCCATCAGTGATGCAATCGTCGCAACGCATCCGAAGGCGTAGATGACAGCCACCGCCTGGGCAAGTCCCGGCCGGCGTTTCGTCCCGCACAAGAGCAGCGTGAACGCGGCGGCTGCCATCACGCCCATGGCGATCCGCGCGACGGAGAGTTCCTCGATCCCTCCGCGACGCGCGAGATTCCCCATCCACTGCGGGAACGAGTCAAGTCCATGGGTGTGCCAGTGCCCGACGGTCGCCAGAAGGAGGATCGGAATGAGCAGTCGATTGGTGAAGGTGAGCATCGCAGTCCGGGTCAAGGTTTCATGCAGCGTTCGATGGCGTCGTGATCTTCGGGATCGGTCGCAAGGCGAGTGACCACGCCATTCTCAACTCGCATGAGTACTGGCGTGGTCAGAACATACTCCGGTCCCTTGACCAGCGTGCGCAACTGACACACCTCGCACGGCATCTCCAGGTGAGCCGCAGGATCAGTGTCGGGGATCGCGATCGCGAGAATCGGCACATCCAGGGGACCAGTGAACCGCGCCTGCATGAGCTCGTGGCAGTGTTCACAATCCATCCGGTAGAAGAGGACGAACCATGTTCCCTGATTGAGCGAGGCCGGAGGCTCGGGCGTCATGAGCCTCGCCATCTCCTGTGAGTCGAGGCGGGCGCCGATCCACGACGAAAACTCGGGGATGTAGTAGGGGGCTGCCTGCGCGGGCAGCCCAGGCCATCCCGACTCGGTCGTTGCGGCCACGGTGTGAGCAGTCGATGCGGTGTCCGCTTCATTGGGCGTGAGATCTATGTCGGCGCGCCTCGGAGTGAGCCAGATTGCTGAGAGTCCCAGGGCGACGAGACACGCGGCCGCCGGAAGCCCGAAGAACGCACCCGTCGGCATCGCCCTCACTGAGCGCTTGGCGGCAAGGGCGAAGAACAGAAGCATCCCATCGATGACGAGCATCGCCAGCGGGTTTGGCCCTCCCGTGCCGAAACAGCCGCAGGATCCCTTGATCGCCCCCTCGATCCCGCCGTCATTGAAGGCAGGCACTATCACGACGAGGAGGATCAGGCAGAAAATAGAAAGCGTAATGATCGCGGCCATGCGCGCCAGACGGGGCATCGTCAGCATGATCGCGACAAGCGCGAATTCCCCCAGAATAATGATCCGCATCGAGAGGTCGAGCCATGCAACTCCCGAAGAGCCGAACGCGCCGTCGAGGCCGCGGACCGTATCGAGGACGGGCGATGGAAGGAGCTTGGGATTGCGTTCAACGAGTTTGAAGCAGGCACCCGCAAGGACCCAGATCGGAACGGCGAGTCGGCAGGCGTACGCGAAGGCGATGGCGCGAAGCGTCTGGATCATGAGGAGGAGTTCTCGTGGGGTTCTTCGCGCGCCGAGTTCCGAGCGCTCGGCGCCAGCGGTGTCGGGACGCTACGCAGGCTCGAGGGCCTCGCACAGAAGATGCAGAATCACCTGATGCGCCTCCTGCACGGCCGCGGAATCGACCCCCCGAACGACGATGGCGTGGTCGCACATCGAGGCGGCGGGTCCTCCATCACCTCCGAGGAGGCCGACCGACCGCATTCCGCGGCTGCGGGCCTGTTCGAGTGCACGCAGAATGTTCGGGCTGCGGCCAGAGGTCGAGAAGACGATGAGCAGCGCGCCGTCCGAACCAAGTGCATCGACCTGCCGCGCAAACACCTCGTCAAATCCGAAGTCATTGGCGATACAGGTGATCGCGGTTGGATCGGAATTGAGGCAGATAGCAGCGATCGGCGCGCGATTGGATCGGTATCGACCGATGAGTTCTTCGGCGAGGTGCATCGCCTCGGCAGCACTTCCCCCGTTGCCGCAGGTCATAGTGAGCCTGCCCGCCTCCACACTGTCGCGGACCACCTGGGTCAACTCCACAAGGCTTTCGCGCATCGAGCCGAGCGCGGCCAGTGCCCTCTGCGACTCCGCGAGCCGACGACTTACAAGGTCCTGGGTGCTTGTGGCGTGTGCCATCTCTTCAGCATAGCCCAACCTATGTGGAGGATGATCAACCGATCACGGCGATAGAGTGCTCGCATGAGCGCGCCGCCGGTTCACGAGAGAACCACTACGACAACGCCGTGCGCTGGATTGCAGGTCGCTGTGACAGGAGCGAGCGGGCTCGTTGGGAGCGCACTCTGCGCCAGGCTCGATAGCTCAGCCTCTCGGGTGGTGCGGCTGGTCCGCGGAGGGGCCGAGTCGGATGGGCAACTCCAGTGGAACCCATCCGGAGCGTGGGACGCATCGGCCCTCGAAGGATTCGATGCGGTGGTCCACCTCGCGGGGGCGTCAATTGCACAACGGCGCTGGACTCGAGCGCGCAAGGCGCTGATTCTCACTAGTCGTGTCGCCTCCACGCGCAGTCTCCTGGGGGCGTTGGCGAGATTGAGTCGGCCGCCCAAGACCCTCGTGTGCGCGTCGGGGGCCGGCTACTACGGCAACTCGTCTGTGCGGTCCCTCGACGAGGGAGCTCCCGTCGGGCGCGGATTTCTCGCTGAAGTTGCCGAAGCCTGGGAGACCGAAGCGCACCGTGCGGAGTCGTTCGGCACCCGGAGCGTGCAGTTGCGGTTCGGGGTCGTTCTCAGTGCCAGAGGCGGCGTCCTGGCAATGCTTCGGCTGCCGTTTCTCTTTGGGCTCGGTGGACCGCTCGGCGGCGGCGCCCAGGGATTCCCGTGGATCCACATCGACGATGCCGTCGGCGCCATCTCCTGGGCCGTGGATCACTCTGAGTTGCGCGGCGGCATCAACGCTGTCGCACCGCAAGAGATCACTCAGCGAGAGTTCGCAGTCGCCTTGGCGCACGCGCTCCGGCGCAAGGCCATTCTCCCAATGCCCGCCGCGGTTGTCCGACTCATGCTGGGGCAGATGGGTGAGGAGCTGCTCTTGTCAGGACAGTTCGTCCGCCCGCGAGCCCTTGTGTCATCAGGGTTCGTCTTCACCCAGCCCGGGATTGATCGGGCGCTCTCTGCAGCACTCTCGCCGTGCGCCTCTGGGTGACCCAAGGTTGGCAGGCGGGGATCGCCACGAGCGCGAGAATCAACCAGATGATTCCAACGGTCCAGCCGCCGCCGCCTAGGAGCGTGCCTGCGAGTCCCGCCGCGGGCCCGACGACATAACCCAGACCGATGAGCGCCTCGTGCGTCGACCCTGCATCGACCTCGGTGTTGCCAACCCGCAGCGCGTAATAGAGCGCGGCGTAGTAGATGACTCCATGCCCCGCGCCAAAGAGGGCGAGGCCCGCAATGACGGTGGGAACACTGGGCACGGCAACGACGAGCGCGAACCCACCTGCCAAGCAGAGCGCGCCGCACAAGAGCGCACCCCACCGTCCGTGCCAGAACCAGACATGGGCGAGGACCGCAACGACCACGAGCCGAGCAGTCAGCCAGATCGCCGTCAGCGGAGTCTGCGCCGACAGCGGAAGATCGAGCCGGTCGAGCAGGTACGGCATGAGCGGGCTCAGCGCTCCGACGAGGAGATAGGAGGCCGGAAGCAGAATCCGCGCACTGCGCAGGTGCATGGTGTACGCCGCCGGCGCAACTTCATGCCCTTCGCAGTGGGCGGCAGGGCGCTTCGCAACAAACCGGAGGCAGATCAGCGACAGGAGACTCATCGGGGCAATGGCCGCAAGCGCCAACTTCGTGGTCAGCCGTCCGTCGGAGTTGGTCAGGGGTGCCATGAGGACGAGCACCAAAGCGACCGACCCCATCCACACGAGGCACCATCTGCCAATTGCTCGGCGAGCCGAGTCGGGAGAGCGGCCGGCAGCCACATACGCCTCAACGATGGGCCAGAGAAGGGCTCCTGTGACGCTCGTCACGACGGCGACGACGACCAGACCCAGGCTCGATTGGCCGAAGTAGACCGCGGGAGCGACGACGATCTGGACACCGAACAACCACGCCATGATTCGTCGCGGGCTCGTATGGTGCCCGAGCCGACGCACAAGGGACCCTGAGTACATCGCCGCGATCGTGTAGACGCCACCCGTAGCGATGAAGAGGAGGAAAGTTTCGGTCTGCGTGTAGTGGAACTGCCTGTCAGTGACAAATCCGAGACCATTCCAGAGGACTCCGGTCGCGAGCGAATTGAGAAAGGTGATCGCCGCGATGCCCCAGTTCGACCTCTTCTGCGAAGTCGCGTTTGCTGCGGGCGCCATGGAGGGAGGCTAACGGGTGGGTTCACTGGGGACTTCTTGCGGGGCTGCTAGACTCGGTCAGAAGAGGTCCTCGTAGCTCAATTGGATAGAGCGTTGCCCTCCGAAGGCAAAGGTTGTGCGTTCGAGCCGCACCGAGGACGTTGACAGTCCTGGTACTTTTCGGTTGTTTTTTGCCTTTCCGGTCTGGCAAAATCGCCGAATGAACCGTATGGTTCTTCCGAGGTGCATGGTTTGCTGACACAGAGAGGTTCCACCATCGGCGTCGGGTCCGCAGTCGTGATGATCGCGCTTGCTGCTGTCTCCGTGGTGCGCGCGCAGGCGGGACAATCCCCTGATCCGTCGTTCGTGTTCGTCCCCCCGAGCGGCGGCGGCGCGGACGACCGCTTTGGCGCGTCGATCGCCTTCCACGAGGACAAGGTTCTCGTGGGATCTCCGCAGCGGCCATTCACACTTGATGGAGTGACGCACAATGCCCAGGGCTCGGCCGCGGTGTACCGCCGTGGCGGAGACGGCTACATCCTGGAAACGAATCTCGTGGTGCTCTTGGGGCATGCCAACGACTTCACTGGCACAGCCGTCGACATGGTTAGCGACATGGTGGTAGCAG
This sequence comes from Phycisphaerales bacterium, assembly GCA_009691915.1. Taxonomy (GTDB): domain Bacteria; phylum Planctomycetota; class Phycisphaerae; order Phycisphaerales; family SM1A02; genus F1-60-MAGs104. The sequence continues at coordinate 164,834 of SIAD01000001.1, read as the reverse complement.
GCGCGCCCGGGGTCGACATCATTGTCGAAGCACTGCCTCTGCCGAACCAGCTCCAGGCGGGCGGAGTCTTCGCCTGGCGTTGGGAATCCGGATCCTGGGGATCACCAGTCTTTCTGGCCCATCCTAACCCGAGGTCGAACGACCTCTTCGGGGCTGCGCTCAGCGTCCAGCGCGAGGTGTTCGGTGATGGCACTTCGCGCCACACTCTCGCCATTGGCGCCGCGACGGACGACATTCCAATCCCCACCGGAGGCTCGCGCATCGACAGCGGATCAGTCACTATCTGGGAGTTTGAGGCGGGGGTCTGGACCTTGAAGGCCAACATTGAGATGCCAGTTCTCCTGGGTGAGACCGCACTCTCGACGGCCGGGGCGCTCTTCGGGACATCGGTTCGCATGGAGGGGAAGTATCTCCTCGTGGGTGCGAAGCGCGCCAGCCCCGTGACGGCCAGTCAGGGTGCCGTGTATGTCTTTCGCCGCTCCTCAGAGGCGGATCCCGCCCCAGTCACACTGGCCAGCGACCCAGTGTGGGGCGAGTGGACACTGACTCAGCGAATTGTTGCGGTGGCGCCCGAGAGCTACGACCAGTTCGGCACCTCGATCGACGCGCAGCAGGGAAGGCTGATTATCGGGGCACCGAATCGTAAGGTCGCCTCGATGCCAAACGCCGGGGCGGCGTACATCTACGCCAGGGATCTACTGTCCGAGCAGTATGAGTGGGAGGCTTCGCTAGTCGCGTCCGATGCGCAGAGCGGTGATCTCTTCGGCGCGTCCGCCGGAATCTGGAGCGATCGAGCGGCCGTCGGAGCGCCGGGCGTCGATGTCGGATCCGGCACTAGCCAGGTTCCCAGTCGGGGCAGCGTCTACATCTACTCCACCGACGCAGCGACCTGCGCGACCTGGACCCAGAACACCGAGTACGCGCCACCGTCGACTGCCTCGACGCCGGACGCAAGTTTCGGAACGGCGATTCGAGTCGGGGTCGCAGAGATATTGATCTCGGCGCCACGCGCGCCGGGTCCCAGTGGGCCCCAGCAGGGAGCGGCGTTCTCCTACCCGATCGACACGATCGGCTGCGCGTGGGATCTGACTGGAGATGGCGTCGTCGACGGTCTGGACCTCGCCAAGTTCTTCTCTCACTGGGGTGGCACGGCTCCCGACGACTTCGTCGCCGACTACGACGGCAACCTCGTGGTCGATGGCCTCGACATGTCCTACTGCATCGGCCACTGGGGACCGTGCCAGTGTGGTGACGCGCAGCCACCCCCATGACCCCATGACCGCGTGACTGCTGGATAGGCTCCGGGGATGGAACTCGCCGCATTTCAGTTGCACATTGCCCAGCGGTACGGAGCCACCGATTGCGCGCGAGGCGCCTCCAAGACCTTTGTGTGGTTCGCGGAGGAGTTCGGGGAACTGGCCCACGCGATCGCCAAGCATGATGCGGGTGAGCCCGAGCAGGAAAACCTCGACGAAGAGTTCGCAGACTGTCTTGCGTGGCTCTGCACGCTTGCCAACATCTGCAATGTCGATCTTGAGCGGGCGGTCGCCAGCAAGTACCTGAAGGATGGCGGCCCCAAGGGAACGAAGTGACCGAACCCTGCGCGGTGTGCGCTGAGCATGCAGCATTAGGACTCGGCGAGATGGCCACCACCGCACGCCTCGCGTGGAGATCGGACCGGTGGCTGCTCAGGCATCACGCCCATCCTGCCCCGATGCCCGGGTGGTTTCTTCTCGACAGTATCCGACATATCGGAGGGGTTGCCGACCTCGACCCCACGGAGGAGCGCGAATTTTCCCGTGCCCTCGGGGGAGCCATGAGGGCGATCCGCGATGCGCTGAAGATTCCGCGCATCTATGTCGTGATGTTCGGGGAGGGGGCAAAGCACCTGCACGCGCACCTCATCCCTCGCGATGGAATCAGCGATTCGACCAAGGCCTGGGCCATTGCGGATCTCTACCGCGCAGTGGAGTCACGACAGTGCTCGGCCGCCGATCCGGTAGAGGTTGCGGCGATCGTGCGCGAGGTCGCCCTGCGGATGCGGGGATTCACGCTTTCGTAGGGGACTGGGTCAAGCGCGCCGCAGCGCACCCGGCGACGAAGGCGCTCGACCACGCCCACTGGAAACTGAACCCTCCGATCCGGCCGTCCACATCAAGGATTTCGCCGCAGAAAAAGAGCCCATGGCACCGTGTGCTCTCCATCGTCTCGGGATCAATCTCCGCCAGCGGGACCCCGCCAGCGGTGGTCTCGGCGGCCACGAATCCGCGGGTTCCTGTCGGTTCGATTTCGCAGGCCGACAGCACTGACACCAGCATGGCCCGCTGACTCCTGGACACTTGCTGCACTCCGCTTGTAGGTTCGACTCCGGCGTGGGCGCACGCCGCGCGCAGGAATCGTTCCGGTAGCAAACCGCGTAGCACCGAGAGAATGCTCTGCCCCTTCGCCGCCGTGAGGAGACCGTGGAGCGAGTCGGGTGTCTGAGACGGAATCCAGTTGATGCGGAGGCGAGCACTGGAAGTTCCGGCATGCGCATGGATCCAGTGGCGGCTCATATCGAGGATCGCCGGACCGCTCAGCCCGAAGTGTGTGCAGAGAACCGCCCCCTCAATGTCCGGACTGCGCGCCGATCCCGCGCCGACGATGCGCAGGCGGGCCGGGATGGCGACACCGCTGAGGGTGGTGATCCAGTGCCCAGCAGGAAGGGTGAGCGGGACGAGCGCCGGTTCGATGAGCTGGGTCAACGAATGGCCAAACCCCTGGGCGAGTGCATATCCGCTTCCATCCGATCCCGACTTGGGGAGGCTCTTGCCCCCGGTGGCGAGAATGACTCGCCCGGCGCGCACTGATGCGGCAGCGGACTGAATGACGAAGGCAGACCCCGGCTCACTCCCGCGCGCGATGGAGTCCACAATCCAGGGATGACGGACTTCAACGCCCAGCGCACTTGCAGCACCGAGGAGTGCGTCGAGGATTGATCGAGCCTTGTCCGACACCGGGAACAGTTTCCCGGTCTCTTCGCGCTTTAGTTCAACGCCTTCTCGTTGGAAGAACTCCACCGTGTCACTCACCGGGAAGCGGTGGAGGACTCGGCGGACAACGGACGGCGAACCCCCACAGAAGTCGCGTTCGGTGACGGCGTAGTGAGTCACATTGCAGCGCCCACCGCCGGCGACGAGGATCTTCGCTCCCAGCGTTCGTGCACGGTCGAGTGCAACGACTCGCAGGCCCGGTCGAGAGCGTGCCGCATGAATCGCCGCGAATAATCCGGCGGCCCCGGCGCCGACAACGGCAATGTCGAATGCAGGCTCAGAACCGCTTGCGCTCACGGCGTAGGCGTGAGCGTCACGATCTGCTCGATCGCCTTGAACTTCTCCCCTTCAAGACGAAGACGCAGCTGGGCGTTTGCCTTCCCGTGAACCATGAAACGGAACGATTCGGTTCCGAGGCCGGGAATCCCGCCGTCCAACTGCAGCGACTGCGGGTTCTTCCGTACGGGCTCGAACGCGGTGGCGTGGCGGTTCTGCAACCGTCCTGCGGCGACCACTTCCGCGGCGACACCCGTCAGAGACAGCACATCCGGAAGGCCGATCTTCATCGCTGTCGCGCGGGCGGTCCGCGTCGGAATGCGCCGCTGATTGTTCACTTCGACCGTCACTTCCCAGAGATCAGTCCCCATCGGCTTGACACGCACAGACTGGAACCTGAGACTGGGCATCTGCTGCGCGTGAAACATGGTGAAGGCGAAGTTGCGGTGCGCCTCCTCCTCGAGCATGAAGTTCGGGGGAATCCGGCTCGACCACTTCGTGCCGCCGCCCACGAGGATCGTGCCGTATTCGGGATGAGTGAGTTCGCGCCAATCGGACATCGTCTGCCCGAAGAGCATGCGATCGCGCCAACGAAGCTCCTGCTCCGGATCCGGCTCGGCACCGCTCTGAAGGACTCTCTTGTCAGACCAGAGTTCGTTGGTAAAGCTGATGATGCCAAGCGACTCGGCAATCCAGTCGATCGACCCTCCATGGACCGTATACAGATCCTTGTACACGACCATCGGGCGGTAGAAGGGGAGCATTTCGGCCCCGACCTGCGAGATCGAGTCGTACACGGCGATGTCTGAACGGTCGTAGATCGGTTCACGGTAGTCCGCACCGGGTCCGCGCAGAATCATTCCCCCCGCGTTGTGGTAGCTCTGTCCGGCGGCGATATTGGGATGCTTGAGCACCCAGTCAGCGATGCACTTCGTCTCGGGATAGCAGAGGGGATAATCGCCGGCACCGCCCTGGACATACTCGGGCTGCCAGTCGCCCGGCCAGTTGCGATTCATGTCGTATCCACCGGGGCCATCCTCGTTGATCATCCCGTCGCCGTCGTTGTCGATTCCCTCGGAACCGGCGCGCGACCACTCGCCGCGCTCGATGGTTCCGTCCGGCCGCGGTTCCGTCGGGACCGGCTCGAGGATTCTGGGGTCGCGCGGATTGCGCCGATGGGTTCCGTTGGGATCCTTGCGCCACATGTGACCGATCGATCCGTCGGAGTCGAGATCGTCAGGGCCGTCTTCGTCGGCCGTTCCGTCGCGGTCATCGTCGGTCGGAACCATCCCCGTCCGAGAGGAGTGGGGATTGTTCTGGTTCCGGAACCAGTTGGCCCGTCCGTCCGGATTGAGTGACGGACCGAAGTAGAAGGCGCACTCGTCGATGAGGGAAGTCAGCGCGGGAACGACCCCATAGCCGCGACAGAGATAGTCGATCGAATACATGACCGTCTCACTGGCCTGGATCTCGTTGCCGTGGATGTTCCCGTCGATCCACATCGCGGGTTTGGTCGCCGCCGCTCCGGTCGCTGGGTTGTTGAGTGTGATGACCAGCATAGGTCGCCCCTGTGCCGACTTACCAACCTCTTCGAGCGAGAGGAGGTTCGGATACGCGCCGACGAGAGAGCGCGCCATCCCCACAATCTCCTCATAGTCGTAGAAGCGGTTCCACGCGATGTCCACCTTGCCCGGTAGTCGCTGCTGGGCGTAGGACGCTGGCGTTGCCGCCGCCATCACGGCAAAGGCGACGAACGCGAATCGGAACACACTCCGCTTCATGGCACTACCTCCATCGTGGGCTGAACCGCGCCGTCAATGATTGACACCCGCGTCGTTCCCTGTGGCTTCCAACGAGACTCAATGACGAGGCGTTCTCCGGGTTGCGCGCGGACGAGCCACTTGAATCTCTGTCGCCCACCGGCACCGGCGAGACCGTCGATGATGGTCACTCGCCGGCCGCTCTCGAGGCACTCCTTGGGAGCGGAGATGCGCACAACGATCGGCGGCGGCGTCTTGTTCATCCGGCCCATGGCGGTCGCTGTCGGGAGCCATCCGGTGTTGACGACTTCGCATTCGATCTCGATAAGTCCGGGTGTGACTTGTCGCGCTGAGACATTGGCGAACTCGCAGCGTGGTCGCCGGTTTGCGAGGGTCGAGGCGATCCCGGCTAGCGCCTTGGCGAGTCGGTCGATCTCGGATGCCGGAGGGTCGGTGCGGAATCCTGGCGCGAATCCGCCTATCTCAACCTTCCCAAGTGTCGGGTGATCAAACGGCGCCCATGGGACAAATCCGCGACCGCCTTGGTCGCGGTCGCTGACAAGGAGCCACTGGAGAGACTCCTCGTCGGCAGCCTTGGGAGGCGCGGGTGGTGCAGGTACGGGTGGCGCGGACTCTGGTGCTGCGGGTACGGGTGGCGGCGGAAGCGGTGATGGATCTGGTCGACCCCAGAGTTGCGTCGCACAGGTCGGAATGCCGCGGTGAACATAGAGCCAGAGCGCCAGCGATCCCGATGGATCCCACTCCTGCGCTCGTGTCTGCCCTGATCGTTCCTTCCAGATTCGCCCGAGTTCCTCCCACAACGGCTGATCGTCGCCGTGGAGCGTCATCGGGGACTTGCCGGTGATGTCCTTCGCCTTGGAGTCGGGCATCACAACCATGTTGTCCCACCGGGAGGCCACGACCGCGGCCACGATTCGCGGATGATCGATCACGAACCGTGCGAGAGCCATCGTCTCAGGTTCACTCAGTGGATAGGCCCCGGCGGAGGGGTCGAACTCCTTCCAACGATGGGGAAAGTTGCGATCGAAATCGACACCTCCGATGGCATCCTCGGCGACGAGCCCGTCGCCGTCGGAGTCGAGCCCCTCGATGGACATCGAGTGAGTGGCGCGCAGATCCTTGGCTGCGTCGGGCGAGCGCATCAGCCGCGGGTCGGCTGGATCAGGCAGGTGAGTCGGCGGATCATCGGCACCGGGCGAAATCCGCCGCATCACGAGGATGCGCCCGTCGCCGTCGATGTCGCGCGGCGGATCCTCGTCGGCTCTTCGGTCGCGGTCCTCGTCGACGGCGCGTCCATTGCGGGCGCTGTTGGCTGGAGCGCGTTTCGCCGTGTCCAGCAGCGCATCCGGATTCGCGCAGGGGACGATGTAGTAGGTGCGCCCCTTCAGTTCCTCCGGTGTAGCGAGAAGTTTGCGCGCCGCCTCGACCGCCACTGCGACGGAAGAAGGCCGCTCCGCGTCGATCCCCGCGACGACGAGGACCGCAGGGCGCTCGTCGGCCGTCGCGGCGTTCTCCGAAATCACTAACACCTCGATCGGCGCGCCCGACCACGACGACCCGATCTTTCTGATGGCGCAGCGCGCCGGATCCGAGGCGACGATCGCGCGCATCGACTCGAGGGCTGCTGCGGGAGTCGGCGCAGCCTGAGTGAGCGAGAGGGCCAGGAGCAGCGTGGTCATCATGAGTCACATCTCCGTCGAGAGCGTGGCAGAATCCATGGTGTACAGGCCGACGAGCCAGCGCTCGACGACATAGGGGTCGATGTGGAAGACTCCATCGATGGTCCCGACGCGGACCAGGTGCCGCCGCGAGTTGTCTGCGGGGAGTATCAGTTTGACCTCAACCGCGTCGTAGGGAGACGGAGGGACACCGATGCAACAGCCGTCCCATTGATTGAGCATCACGAGGCATTCACTGGCCTCGGTCGCAACCAGCGGAAACGCGATAAATCCCGAGACCCTCACATGCGCGTTGTTGAGGAGAGCAATGCGCTGGGGAATCTGCTTTTCGCCGAGCCTCGGAATGAATGTGTCCGAAGCACTCATGAGGAGATCCCAGGAGATGTCGTATGGGGACTCCTTGGTTCCATGGCCACGGATCGAGAACTTTCCGTCGGCAAAGATTTCCCCGCCCTTCATGACGAGTGTGCCGGGGCGCACGGAGGCCCCGGGAATCGTCTCGTTGAGTCCCAGGGCGAGCGACGCGCCGGTGGGCGGACTCTCGACAGGAGGCGCAACAACCGTGGCTGCACCGCTCGGCATCTCCATACTCTGCGGCGGCGTCGCTTGCGCGCCATTGGATGGCACGGCGCACGGAGCATCGGCAACGACCGGGGTCGGAGTCTCGGTCCCCCGAGTAGCAAGGAGGACGGCGATCCCGGCTGCGGCAAGGATCAGGATGGTGGTCCAGAAGGCGCGCACTCGATTTCAGTTTCCAAGCCTATGCGATCGGCCGCAGATGATCCGCAATGGTGGTTCGGTAGGCCTTCACCGCAGGGATCACCCCCGCAAATGCGCAGAGAACCACCGCTCCGATGGCAACCTCGGCGCAGCTCCTCGGATCGACTCCGCTAGAGAGTGAGATTCCAATCCTGCCCTCGAGCATTGTGCTTGCCAGCGAGCACCCCACGATAGCGATCGCGCATCCAGCGACCGCACCCGCGATCCCGATCGCTGTGCTCTCCGTGACCGCAAGCGCGAAGACCCGCCAGGCACTCGCGCCGAGCACCCGGAGAATCGCCACTTGTCGTCGCCGCAGTTCCATCGATGAGATCATCGCGAGAAGGATGCTGAGCGCACTGGACGCGAGGACGACCACACCCATCGCGATAAAGAGCCAGTCGATGTCACCGACAATCGCCATGAGGCGACCGATCTGCTGGGCAGGCTGGGCGACCGTGATCGAAGTATCCCGCCGAAGTCTGTCGAACTGCGAGGCGAGCGACGCGGACGCGTCGCTGCCGGGACGAGTCGGGATCCTGAGAAGGATTCCCGTCACGAGCCGGTCCTCGTCGGTCAGGTCCGCTGCATCGACATGCTCATGTTCATGGTCATGGCCGCGGTGGTGGGCCCCGTCGTGTTCCTCGGGCGCGGCGCGCTCGCGCCGATCTTCGGCGTGGATGATCCATGAACTCTCAAGGTTTGTGAAGAGCGCACGGTCGTGGGCGGAGCCGGTCGACGCCAGGATTCCCACAACTTCATAGGGATGATCCGTGTGCTCATGGCCGCCGACGCTGGCGGCACCAGCCCCGTGGGTCATGGCAATTCTCTGGCCGATCTCGAGCCCATGCTCGCTAGCCGCGACGCTCCCCGCCACGACCTCGAACTCCTTGGCGACTGCCCGACCCCTGGCGAAGGCGAACGGCTGTCCCGCCGATGGCTCGAAGTCCGCGAGGAACGAGTTGGGCGCGGCCAGAACCGGACTCCCTCGGTAGGAGTCTCCAAGTTGCGTTGGGATCGCCCACAGCCATGGGAAGCTGTCACGAATCTCGCTGAACTTGGCGTAGGTGATCGGATTGGCGGGGGCGTTGGCGTAGAAGAGTCCGTTGAGCACCGCGACCAGCGGACTCGCGTCGGCGCTGACCAGGAGATGGACATTGCCGGTTCCGCGCCGGAACGCGTCGGACGCCGCCTGCCTCATCGAGAGCAGTACGAGCAGCAGCGCCACCGCAACGGCAACCATGCCGACGGTCACCGTGCTTGCGAGCGATCGTTCCCGCAGGCTCCTGATGACGATCCTCATGTCATTCATCGAGTCGCTCCGCTGCTCGCGTACCGGCTCACATCAACGACTCGCTCGAAGCGGCTGCGCATGGCGGGATCGTGGCTCGTGAGGATGAGCGACGCACCTGCGTTGTGCGCTGCCTCCTTGATGAGGTCGATCGCGGCCGAGGCATTCACGGCATCAAGACTGGCGGTCGGTTCGTCGGCAAGGACGACCGCGGGGCCCCCGGCAATCGCCCGGGCTACAGCGACCCGTTGCTGCTGGCCGACGCTGAGTGCATCGACGCTCGCCTCGTGGCGCTCGATCCCCAGTCGCGAGAGCGCATCACGAGCGCGAGATCGCTGCTCCGAGGCGCTGAACCCTGAGAGCATCAGCGGCATCATGACATTTTCGATGGCCGTGAACCCGTGAAGGAGGTTGAATGTCTGGAAGATCATCCCGATGCGACGACCTCGAAAGAGGTCCCTCGATGCTCCGGAAAGAGCCAGAATGTCCGTGCCTTCGATGAAGACCGATCCGCGCACAGACCGCTCAATCCCTGCCGCCAGATGTAGGAGCGTCGACTTGCCGCTGCCTGAACTCCCCGCCAGAAGCACCTGTTCTCCACGAGCGATAGTCAGCGAATCGACCACTAGACGGAAGCCGCTTGGATAGGCAAACTCGAGCCCATGGATTTCGATGCCGGACGCGCCAGAAGGCGATGCGAAGCTTGGCGCGTGCATGAACCCAAGCCTAACCGATGTCGCTGATGCCGAGGGCATTGCCGTAGAGCCCGAGCACCTTCCTCCGTAGCGGCGCATCGCTTAGTGCCGTGAGGTCGCCCGATTGACCGATCCACGCCTCGGCATCAGCGCGTGCTTCCATGAGGAGCGGGAGATCGCGCGCGAGGTCAGCGACGCGCAACTCGGGGAGCCCCGACTGGCGCGAGCCGAAGAACTCGCCAGGCCCGCGCAGCGAAAGGTCGAGCTCCGAAATCTCGAAGCCGTCGCTCGTCCGTGCGAGCGCGTTGAGCCGTGTCGTGGCGACCTCGGTGGTGGGATCCCCCAGGAAGACACACTCCCCAGGCTTTCCGCCCCGTCCGACACGCCCCCGCAGCTGGTGGAGCTGCGAGAGGCCGAACTGTTCGGCGTGCTCAACAACCATCATCGTCGCGTTTGGAATGTCAAGGCCGACTTCGATCATGATCGTCGCGACCATCGCGTCGAGCGAGCCAGAGCGGAATGCCTCCATGACCTCTTCACGCTCGCGGGAACTCAGTTGACCGTGCAGTCGTCCGATGCGGAATCCCTCGAGGGGTCCGCGCTCAAGAAACTCCGCATGGGAGGAGACATCAGCGAGCCCACGGGCACTCTCGTCAATTGCCGGCACCACAATGAATGCCTGCTCGCCCGCAACGAGTTTCGTGCGGACCCACTCGTAGACCTCACCGCGTCGCTCGCTGGGCAGGACTCGAGTAGTGGGGGCAGACCGTCCGGGAAGTCTCCCCTTGAGGCTGCTGATATCGAGATCTCCGAAGAAGGACAGCGCCAGCGTCCTCGGGATCGGCGTGGCCGTCATGACCAGCGTGTGAGGCACCGTAAGACCAACTCCGCCCTTGCCACGCAGGGCGGCGCGCTGCTCGACCCCGAACCGGTGCTGTTCATCGATCACCGCGACCGCGAGGCTCTTGAATCGGACTTCATGGGAGAGCAGGGCGTGGGTGCCGATGACGATGTCGAACCCTCCGGACTCGAGTCCGGCCAGGACCATCGCTCGATCGGCGGTCCTTAGCGCCCCCGTGAATCCCGCGATCCGCACCTTGCTCCCCGCGAGGATCGACTCGACGGTCGCCAGATGCTGCTGCGCCAGAATCTCGGTCGGCGCGACGATCGCGGCTTGATGTCCGTGGGCAACCGCCGCAAGCATCGCATAGACGCTGACGGCGGTCTTCCCCGAGCCGACATCTCCCTGTAGGAGTCGATTCATCGGGATCGCCCGCGCAATGTCCGCTTTGATCTCGGCGCACGCCGCCGACTGGGCAGGTGTCAACCTGAATGGCAGCCGTGCGGTGATCCGCTCATGGATTGCCGCTGAGACGGGCAGCTCTGCGGCGCGCATCCTGTTGCGGACCTGCCAGCGGCGCATCGCCATCGCCAGCTGAAGCATCAGCAACTCGTCGTAGGCGAGGCGCAACCTCCCTCGCTCTGCATCCGCCGCAGTGGCCGGTCGGTGAACCATCCGGTACGCCTCTCCAAGCGTGACAAGCGACCGGCGCGTGACTAGCTCCGGCGGCAGGAGATCGATAATCGAGACGAGTGCCGCGGGAAGCACTCCGTCGACGATTCGCTCGATCGTCGGTGACGAGAGCTCCTCCGACGCCGAGTAGATCGGCCTCAGCCGAAGGGAAGTCGGCCGAGGCTCTTCGAGATCCTGGATCTCCTCCCACTTCGGATTGACCATCTCGAGGTACCCGGAACGGACCTTCGCTCGCCCCTGCGCAAGCCCCCGCATTCCCGGATGAATCTTGCGGGCAAGCCACGACGAGTTGAACCAGACGAGGCGGATCGTGCCGCTCTCGTCGCTGAGGAGTGCCTCGAGACGAGGTCGCCGCCCCGGCACCACTCGAATCTTGAGGATTTCCCCGCGGACAGTTCGTGTGACTGCGGTGTCGTCGAGTGAGGTGCGGCGCGTGGCTTCGGCGACCGCTTCCTCTGGCATCTCAGTTTCGTACCGAATCGGAAGATGCTTCAGGAGATCACCGACTGTGCGGAGACCGAGACGCGCCAGCGCCGTGGCCGTCCGCGCTCCGACGCCGTTGATGTTTCCCAGCGGCGACTTGAGATCGAGTGGTGCTTCGGAAGTCGGGTCGGCCACGCACCTACGATAGCCCCGTGGCCCAACGCCCCAACGAACCGCAGCTAGGCCTAGCGCAAGAGGAACCGATTCTGGAAGTCTCGGCCCTCTCTCAACTGATTCGGCGCGCGCTCGAAGGCTCCGTGGGCCGGGTCCTGGTGCGCGGAGAGGTCTCGAACTCTCGATGCGTCAGCGGCCACTGGTACTTCTCGCTCAAGGATTCCGAGTCCCGCATCGACTGCGTTCTGTTCCGAAGCGACGCCGCGCGCTCCAAGTGTGCACCCAAGGATGGATCTGCGGTCGTCGTCGCGGCGCAGGTCACACACTATCCGCCCCAGGGACGGACGCAACTTCAGTGTTCGACGATCGAGCCCATTGGCGCCGGCAGTCTCGACGCGAAGTACCGGGCGCTGTGCGAAGAACTCCGCGGCCTCGGGTACTTCGATCCGGCCCGGAAGGTGCCTATCCCTGCGATCCCCATGGGGGTGGCCATTGTGACCAGCGCAAACAGCGCCGCGGAAGCCGACTGCCTTCAGGCCGCGGCTCAGACATTCCCTGCGGCGCGGATCATTCTTGTTGATGTGCGGGTGCAGGGTCGGGACGCGGCTCCGGGGATCGCTGCCGCGCTCGCCGCGATCGATGCGGCAGCGTCCGGTCTTCGGATCGACCTCGTGCTCCTCGTCCGAGGTGGCGGAAGCCTTGAAGACCTCTGGGCCTTCAACGAGCGGGTCGTCGCCGACGCCATCCTCGCCATGCGGACTCCGATCGTGACCGGGATCGGCCACGAGAGCGACACCACCATCGCCGACCTCGTCGCCGACCTGCGTGCGCCGACGCCATCGCGAGCAGTCACTGAAACTCTCGCAAGTCGCGCGGCATTGTCGGAAGAGCTCGACTCCCTTGCGCACAGGCTCATCCGTGCGTGGGAGCATCATGCGGTACGGGCGCACTCACGCATCGAGGTCGCATCTCGAAGCCGCGCCCTCTTGGACCCCGCCACCGGGATCGAAGTCCGGCTGTCGCTACTCGCACAGTTCGCGATGCGTCTAGGCCGTGGAGCCGCACGCGCACTTGAGGTCGTCGCCGCCAGAGTCACTAGCGTCGAACGGACGCTCGAAGCCATCGGGCCGCTGGCGGTTCTCGAGCGCGGGTACTCGATTACGCTCGATCGGTCGGGAAATACCCTGCGAAACGCCGCGGACGCGACCACTGGCGATCGGCTGCGCACCATCCTTGCACGGGGCGAGATTGCCAGCGTCGTCGAAGGCACCACCCAACAACACAGCAATCCAGACTCGCGTTGATCGATCCTCGCACTCACTAGACTCCCCTCATGGCGGCAGCGAAAAAGATCCTGGATGAGGGCGAAGTGGGCACGCTCGCCGAGCCATCAAGCCTCTCCTACGAAGCGGCCATCGCCGAACTCGAGGGAATAGTCGCGCGCATCGAAGGGGGGAATGTTCCGCTCGAGGAGAGCGTGCGTCAGTATCGGCGGGGGGCGGCCCTCGTGAGGCGCTGTCGGGATATCCTCGAGAGTGCGCGGACGGAGATCGAGCGGATCACCGCGACGGATCTGGCAAAGCGCACCGATGGTTGATTGGCTCGCGATCTCGGCACCGCACCTCATGGCCCTCGCCTTTGTCGCTGCGCTCGGAGCCTGCGTTGGCAGTTTCGCTAATGTCGTTGCGTACCGCCTCCCCATGGGGATGAGCATTATCAATCCGCCCAGCCGTTGCACCGCTTGCGGGCGCAGGCTCCGGGTGCATGAAAACCTACCGATCATCGGCTGGGCGATCAGCCGCGGACGATGCTGGAGCTGTGGCTCGAGCATCTCGCTGCAGTACCCGGTCATCGAACTCCTGATGGCGGTGCTGTTCGCCGCCGCATATTGGGTCGACTTCGCGGTCGATCCCGGTGGTTGGTGGGGCCGGGGAGGCGCATCCTGGTTCCAGGCGCAAGGGATTCTCGGCGCATCCCCGGCATTCATCGCCCTTCTTGTTCTCATTGCGTCGCTGGTGGCGGCGACAATCACCGACATCCGCACATTCACGATCCCGATGGAGGTCACTCTGACAGCGACCCTCGTGGGGATCGTCGCCTGGACGGTCGAGGGGAGCGTCTCCTCCGATGCCGCGGTCGCCCGTTGGCCGCTTCCGGCGATCGGGTGGGGGGGAGTCGGATTCGCACTGGGGGGTGGGGCTGGTGTCCTCTGCGCCAACGCACTCCTCGCCATCGGCGTCCTGAAGCGGTCATTCAAGGACTATTCCGAGTATGTCAAGGACGGGGAGACCCTCGCGCAGTACCCGCACGCCCGGCGGGAGATGCGGCATGAGTGTGCGTTTCTGCTGCCCATCGTGCTGGGTGCCCTCATCGGGTGGTTCGCAACGCGGGGTCTTCCCGAAGTCCCCCCATCTGCCATTCAAGGACTTTGTGGGTCCGTACTTGGATACCTCGTCGGGTGCGGCGTTGTCTGGGCGGTTCGCATCATTGCGACGCTTGCCAAGGGAGTCGAAGCGATGGGGATGGGTGATGTCCACCTCGTGGGGGCCGCAGGGGCGGTCCTTGGCTGGGTCGACCCGGTTGCCGCATTCTTCATTGCGCCATTCTCTGGACTGGCATGGATTGGATTCAGCGGGTTCGTCGGGAGGCTGCGCGGCCGCACGATTCGCAGGGAACTCCCATACGGCCCCCATCTCGCGCTCGCGATCGTGGCTCTCGTCCTCCTGCGCCCGGCGTTCCACGACGCCGGACGATTGCTGTTCCCTGGACTTATTCCTGCGCCACGCTCTTTACAACAGCCCATCCGACCTGCTCAAATACGGCATCTTTCGGATCGTCCGGAAGGACAACGCACTTCGGAGAAAGGACTCTCAGATGAAGAAGACATGGTTTGTCGCAGGTAGCATCACAGTCATCGCGCTCATCGCTGGATGCGACGGCTCAGCCCAGAAACAAAACGGCACACTCCTGAGCGAGAACGACACGCTCAAGACACAGTTGTCTCAGGCCCACACCGCGCTTGAACAGGCGACGCGGGACAGGGATGCAGCGCTCGCTCGTGCAGCGGCAGCGGAGGCTCAGGAGTCGCAGGCAGCACTCGCCACCGAAGCGGACACCGGCGCCTTCGCCAATATCGAGGGCGTGTCGGTCACCGCCAACGGCAACGAGATCCATGTGTCGATCGAGGGAGATGTTCTCTTCGACTCGGGCAAGGAGTCACTCAAGAACGGTGCCAAGAAGTCGCTCGACAATGTGGCGGCTGTGCTCAAGGACAACTACGCGGGACGGGTCATTCGTGTTGCCGGGTTCACCGACACCGATCCCATCAAGTTCTCGAAATTCAAGGACAACTACTACCTCGGTTTCGACCGCGCCTATGCGGTGCGCGAGTACCTGATCTCGAAGGGAGTTGACGGCAAGTCTGTCTCGCTATCTAGTTTCGGGGCCGACATGCCGCTCGACACGAAAGCGAAGAGTCGCCGCGTCGAGGTCATCGTCGTCACTCCATGACTTGACCGTCTCAAGAACAGACGACTGTGAATCCACTGGCGGCGCTGCGAGCATTCGCGGCGCCGCCAGTTTTGTGCGCTACAGGATTGTCCTCTAGAACTTGACCCCAAGCCCCTCGGCGCGAACTTTCTGCA
Source organism: Phycisphaerales bacterium (assembly GCA_009691915.1). GTDB lineage: Bacteria > Planctomycetota > Phycisphaerae > Phycisphaerales > SM1A02 > F1-60-MAGs104. The sequence goes on along the minus strand of SIAD01000001.1, from coordinate 149,546 downwards.
TGAGGATCTCGACTTCAGCGAGCGTCGCCTTCAGCCGCTTCGCGCTATCGACAAGGGCGTTGTAGAGATCCGGGTTGCTCATGAGCTGGCCGATCGTCCCCTGACCCTTGCGCGCGTCAGTAGTGAGCAGTTCGACCTGTGCCAGAGTCTTTGACAGTTGATCGAATACGGGCTGCATCGACGCGAGAAGCTGCTTCGAGTCGGACTGAAAGGCATGCGCCGACTCAGTGACTGCCACGAGCGCATTGGTGGCCTGCTCGATCAGCGTGTTGGCCTTCCAGACTGCGCTGCGCGCATCGGCGAGCAATTGTTCGTCTCCGAGCCATCTCTGAGCGTCCTTGGCCGCCGCTTCGATCGCCTTCATGGCCGCGTCCATACCTCCGAGTTTCTCGGAAAGGACCCGCGCGAACTTAGCCTCAAGCCCCTCGAGGTTCGCGATGAGCACCGCGCTCCCATCATGGGGAAGAGTCATCCCCCCGACGGCGTAGTCCGGCGGCATGACGAGGTCGAGCCGCGAAGTCCCGCCGAGGAGGCTCGTCGCGACTGTGGCCGCGACACCTGCGGGAATGTCTACCGCATTGTCGATCGAGGCAACGATTCGCACAGGTTGTTGCGGATCGAGCCGCACGACAACACCATCAACCTCGCCGATGGGGACGCCCGCGAGCGAGACCCGGCTTCCGGCTCTAAGCCCGATCGCGTCATTGGCCTCGACGACGATCCGGTAGGTGCCCGTACTGACCATGTCGAGGTCGCCGAACAGAAGCAGCAGAAAAGCCAAGCCGGCAAAGGCGATGATCGACACGATCCCGGTGGCGAAGTTGCGTGTGCTCTCCTTCATGGTCGCTCGGCCCCCACATGATCCCCATGTCGACGGATTTTCGCCAGTTCCTCCGCGCTCACTTCCCCGCGCAGGAATTGGCCAGCCACGGGATCGGTGGTCGCCTTGAACTCCGCTGGAGTCCCCTCGAGTGCCACTCTTCCGCCGTGGAGGAGCACCATTCGGTCGGCGATCCGGAAAGCACTCACCAGGTCGTGCGTCACGACGATGCTCGTGACCCCCAGCGCGTCCGCAAGTTTGAGGATCAGTTCGTTGATGACCTCGGCCCGGATCGGGTCGAGCCCGGTTGTCGGCTCGTCGTACAGCACGACGCGCGGCTCTAGCACCACGGCGCGCGCAAGCGCCACGCGCTTTCGCTGCCCGCCGGAGAGTTCGGACGGCATCTGGTCCCGAGTCTCCTCAAGCCCGACGAGGCTGAGCACACGCATGATCCGTGCCTCGATCCGCCCCTCATCCTCAAGCCCATGTTCGCGTAGGGGAAAGGCAATGTTCTCGCGCACCGAGAGCGAGTCAAAGAGCGCACTTTGCTGGAACAGAAAGCCGATCTGGCGCCGGACAATCCCCAGTTCCCGCTCCGGCATGGCGTCGATCCGGGTAGGTCCGAACCATACCTCTCCCCGGTCGGGGCGCAGAAGGCCGACGAGGTGCTTCAAGAGGATGCTCTTGCCGCACCCCGAGGGGCCAAGCACCACGGTGATCTGCCCCTTCGCAAAGTCGAGAGTCACTCCCTTGAGAACTTCCTCCCGCGCGAAGCGCTTCCAGAGGTTGACTACCCGCATGTCGGCCAGCTCGCCCATTTCCGCCATCCTATGATCGCCGCTCGATGTCTAGTGAAGGGTCGGAGATAGTCCTTCGCGGCGCGGTGTTTGTGGTCGAACGGCTGACCGTGCCGCTCCGCGGCGGTGGCGAGGCGAAGCGCGAGATTGTGAGGCACCCCGGTGCCGTCTGCGTCCTCGGAGTGCTCGACGATGGGTCGCTGGTGACGATCCGAAATTTCCGCATCGCCACCGGGAGATGGATGGTCGAGTTCTGCGCGGGAAAACTCGAGCCAGGCGAGTGTCCAGAGGAGGCCGCGCGGCGCGAACTCGAGGAAGAGACGGGATTCTCAGCCGCGCGCATCGAACCGTTGGGAAAGTTCTACACATCACCAGGGTTCACCGACGAACTCATGCATGCCTTCGTCGCCACCGGTCTATCCCCATGTGCGCTTCGCCATCAGAGCGACGAACGGATCGAAGTCGTCCTGCGAACGGCATCCGAGTTCGAGGCGATGATCGTCTCGGGTGAGGTCGCTGACGGAAAGTCAATCGCCGCCTACTCCCTCTGGCGGCTCATGCCTCGGTGACCGCTACGCATCTCGCGGCGACGCGGCCCGGACCTCGGTAGCCTTGGGCGATGGGTTCTCACGACCGCGAGTATTGGAGGGAACCGACCAGCGCAGCGCGAAGCCGCGCGGGGTTCGGGTGGAGCGCAACCACATGGTTGGTCGCCATCTGTGTCGCGGTGTTTGTGCTCGACGGGTTCCTACCCAGGCAATGGGTGGTCGTCGGATCCTCCTGGCAGCCGGGGATTCCCGACGAGATCCAGCGCCGGGTGCTGGACGGAACCATCGTCACCAGCCTCTCGACGATTGATCAGGATCCATCTCGGAGCCTCGGCGGAGAGCAGGCTGTCTTCGCGTTGAGGACCAACAGCGATCCCGAAATGATCGCCGTCAATACGGTGCAGTCGATGCCGTTTCTCCAACGGTGGTTCTACTTCTCCACCTCGACGGCTCTCTATTCGTCGATCCCCGGTGTCGGAACAAGCGCACTCCAGGTCTGGCGAGTGATCGGGTTCCAATTCTGTCACGCGGACCTCACGCACCTGATCTTCAACATGATCGGGCTCTTCTTCTTTGGGCCCATCGTGGAGCGGTACCTCGGAAGCAAGCGTTTCACCGCGTTCTACCTGCTGTGTGGAGTCGCCGGCGCACTGCTCTATCTAATGCTCAACTTCGGCGGGTTCCTGATGTATCAGGCGAGCAACGGTCGCGTCGCCATCCCCGGACTCCTTGTGAACGACCCGGACATGCCGTTGATCGGAGCGAGTGCGGGCGTGTTCGGCGTGATCATTGCCGCGGCGCGCTTGATGCCCAACGCACAGGTGCTGCTCTTCTTCGTGATCCCGATGCGACTGGTCACGCTCGCCTACGGTCTCGTACTAATCGCCATCGCATCCGTGTTGTTTCGCTGGCAGAACGCGGGTGGCGAGGCGGCCCACGTCGGCGGCGCACTCGCCGGGTGGTATCTCATTCACAATCCAGAGCGGCTGAGGAGTTTCTTCGACCTGCTTGGAAGAGTCGATCCGAGCAGCGCGCACTTCGGGGGCAAGGCGCATGCGCCCCGAAGTGCGCTAGCGTCAACTCAAGGCGAGGTCGAGGAAATCGACCGGATTCTCGACAAAGTGCGCGCGCAGGGAATCCAGTCACTCACCCAGCGAGAGCGGCAGGCGCTACACGAGGCGACGAGGCAGCGAAACGAAGGTCCATGAACTCTTCCGGCGCGGGGCCGCTCCGATTCGAGATCTTCCGCACTTCTGCCGGTCATGGGGGACGCCACGGAAGGATCACGACTCCCCATGGATCGTTTGATACTCCGGCATTCATGCCGGTTGCGACCGCAGGGGCGATGAAGGGACTGACTCCCGCGCAGGTCCGCGCCACCGGGACCAACTGCATCCTCAACAACGCCTTCCATCTCCTGCTGCGGCCGGGCCACAGGCGCATCAAGGCTTTGGGCGGTGTCCACTCATTCATGCGCTGGGACGGGCCGATCCTCACCGACTCGGGGGGGTTCCAGGCGTTTTCAATGGCTGAAATCAACAGAGTCGACGAGGATGGCGTCACCTTCCGGTCGTTCATAGACGGAGCTGTCGTTCATCTGGGGCCCGAGTCGAGCATGGAGATTCAGCAGGACCTTGGATCGGACATCGCGATGGCGTTTGACGACTGTCCCGCCGCCGCAATCGGCCCCATGACGACCGTCGTGCACACTCGACTGGCTGAGGCGAAAGACCGCTCGCTTCGCTGGCTCGAGCGATGCATTAGAGCGCACACCCGCGACGACCAGGCCCTCTTCGGAATTGTGCAGGGTGGGACTGACCTCGAGCTCAGGCGCGCCTCGGTCGAGGCCACATGCAATTTCGACCTGCCCGGCTACGCCATCGGCGGAGTGGCGGTGGGAGAGGGCCCGGACGCGATCGAGCGGGTCGTCCGCCACACGGCGGCGCTCCTGCCACTGGCCAAGCCCCGGTATCTCATGGGAGTCGGGTATCCGAGCGACATCATCATGGCGGTAGAGAGTGGGATCGACATGTTCGACTGCGTCCTGCCCACGCGCAATGGCCGCAACGGATTCGCATTCACTCAGGGGGGTTCGATCCGGCTGCGCAACGCGGTCCATGCGGACGACGAAAGCCCGATCGAGCCGGGGTGCGACTGCGAAGCGTGCTCCGCAGGGTTCTCGCGCGGATATCTCAGGCATCTGTTTCTCGCGCAGGAAATGCTCGGCCCGATTCTCGTATCGCTGCATAATGTCCGCCTGTACCAACGGCTGCTACTGGACATCCGGCGTGCAATCGACGAAGATGCATGGCTTGACCTACGCAGCCGTTGGGCCAGCGCCACGCCGGCCCACGACCACATCAACTACCCCTCTGGAGCCTCGGATGAGTGACACCTTTCTGAACAGCGCACCCGTGATCGGATTCTTTCAGGACGCGCCGCCTTTGGCAGGACAGCCAGTAGCCGCCACTACCTCCCCGACCACAGGTGCGCCGGTCGATCCCGCTGGGGCCGCCGCCAGACCCGCGGGCGATCCGTTCGGAATGATCTGGATCATCATTCCCTTTCTAGTCATCATGGTCTTCATCTCGGTGATGAGCGGACGGCGCGAGAAGAAGAAGCGCGCGACACTGATGTCTTCGATGAAGAAGCACGATGAAGTCCAGACTTCCGGCGGCATCATCGGATCAGTAGTTGAGATCAAGGGCGACACAGTCGTCCTCAAGGTCGACGAAAACTCGAATGTCCGGATGACATTCACCAAGAGCGCGATCGTTCAGATCATCTCCAGCGGGCGCGACCCGCAGGAGTCCAAGCCGTGAACATCAAGATCGTTCCGCGGCTCATTCTCGCGGTGGTCGTCATCGCGGTTTGCGTCTGGCAGGTCTTTCCGCTCGACCAGAGCATCCGGCTGGGCAAGGATCTGCGTGGCGGCGTCAGCATGGTGTACTCGGTGGCGATGCCACCGACGGGGGACTCGCAGAGGGTGCTCGTGCAGGTCGTCGAGTCATTGAAGCGCCGTGTGAATCCGCAGGGGGTGCTGGACATCTCGCTCCAGCCGCAGGGGCTCGACCGGATTGAAGTCGTGATGCCTCTTCCGTCGCCGGAGGTGCGGGCGATGGGTGACGAGTTCCGCGCCCAGGTGGCGGCGCTTGGTGCCCAGATGACGATTTCGGCCCGAGAACTCGATCAGGCGCTTGCGGGTGCGAGTGCTGTGAATCTCGTGCCAGCGCCGAAGACTGGAGCAACGGTCGCGCCCGCGTCGCGGCGGCTGACCCTCGACGAACTTCAGCGCGCATCCAATGACGCGATCGCGGGGCGGGCCGACTATCAGGCGGCGATCACCGCCAACGCCTCGCAAGCGGATCTCGCGGCTATCGAGGAGAGGATCGCGCTTGCTGAAGTCAAGGAACAGTCGCTCCGGGCCCGGATCGCCGAGTCAAACATCAACGAGGCGCGACTCACCCGCGCGCTCGCGCTCTCCGATCTCAGATCGAAGGCTCGCGACGAGAAGGGACGACCGAAGGCAGCCGCCGACGGAACCGCCGAGACCGACGATAGCCCGCGTGAACTCGAGCTGGTGCGCCTCAAGGCACTGCAGCCCGACTACGCCAGCGAGATTGACGCGCTGGCTGTACTGGGCGCGAAGTACTCCGCAATGGTGACTGGATACGACGACCCCGAGGATCTCAAGCGCCTTCTCCGGGGCGCTGGCGTCCTCGAGTTCCACATTGCCGTGAGCGCAGCGGCTCCGGAAGGAGTGAACCCCGAGGAACTGCGCACGCAGCTCGCGGAGCGCGGTCCCGGCGGCACTGACTCGCCGGTCGCTCGATGGTTCCCTATCAATGACCCGAAGCAGTGGGGGGAGTCGCCGGAAGAGATCCAGACCCTCATGGCAAATCCGACCGACTATCTCAAGCCCCGCGACCTCGTGGCGGCGAGTTACGACGGCACGCCACATGTCCTCCTCTATGTGACCGATCTCATGACCCTCGACCACCTGGGCGGTCGGCAGTGGTCTATGAAGAATGTCTTCCAGACCCAGGACGAACTCGGCCGCGCGGCGGTCGCATTCCAGCTCGATCCCTCGGGCGGGCAGTACATGGGACGACTGACGGCCGTCAACATCGGCCGTCCGATGGCCATAGTCCTTGACGGCCAGCTCTTCTCGGCACCGACTCTGCAGGGGCCGATCACTACCAACGGACAGGTCACCGGTTCCTTTTCAAACGACGAGATCCAGTACCTGATCCGCGTCCTTCAAGGCGGCGAACTGGAGGCCAAGCTCCATCCGGAGCCGATCTCCGTCAGCATCCTCGGACCGGCGCTGGGCAAGGACAACCTTGAGCGCGGGCTCAGGGCAGTTGTCATTGCGGCGATCGCCACCAGCCTCCTGATCACTTTCTACTACCTCGGCGCCGGGCTGATTGCCGTCATCGCCATCGCCATCAACCTTGCCATGATCTTCGGGATCATGGCGGGGGTCGATGGATCATTCACGCTGCCGGGGCTCGCTGGAGTCGCCCTCGTCGTGGGAATGGCGGTCGACGCCAATGTGCTCGTCTACGAACGGGCGCGCGAGGAACTCATCGATCACAAGGAGCCTCTGAAGACGGCGATAGACCTCGGATTCTCCCGTGCGTTCAACGCGATCGTCGACGGCAATGTCACCAACCTCATTGTCTGCGTTGTCCTCTACAAGACGGCAGCGACGGAGGTGAAGGGGTTCGCGCTGACCATGATGATCGGTGTGCTCACCACGCTGTTCACGGCGCTGTTCTGTACAAGAATCATGTATGCCATCCTCATCAACTGGTGCGGGATGAGGCGGCTCCCCATGCTGCCGACGCTTTTCCCCTCGATGATGAAGGTTCTCCGCCCGAACTTCGACTGGCTGAGGATCCGCTGGGCGCTCTGGGCGGCTGCCGCAGCAGTCGGCGTTGTCTGCCTCGGGCTGGTCTGGTCCGCAGGCCGAGAGATGCTCGAGACCGAGTTCCGCGGTGGCGTCACCATGACCCTGATGACCCGCAAAGCGGTCGGTGGCGAGCCGACTTCGGAGGGCGGAAGACTCTTCCTGTCCCGAGAGACGGTGGAGTCAAGGATCCATGCTCTTGGAGATGCCGCGACAGACCCGACGCTGCACGAACTCCGATCTGCCAATGTGCTGACCGTCGGCGAAACTACCCCCGACGGCTATGCCACCGGATTCCAGGTCCGAGTCGCCAATCCGGCGAACCTCAGCAGCGACCAGACCGTCACCGAGCCCCTGGTACACGCGGTCGCGGGTGCGTTCGCCGACAGCCTTGATGCGGTCAAACCCGTCCAGTTCAGCGGCGCCGGGGTATCTGAAGGTTCCTCGTACACCTTCGCCGTCGGAGCCGACACGGTGGGGCAGGTCATCGGCGAACCCGCGGTGAAAGACTCTACAAGGGACTACCTCGGGGGGGTTGTCATTCTCCTCAAGGACCTGCAACCTCCTGTCACCATTGAGGAAGCGGAGTCGAGGATCGGTCGGATGCGCAAGCAGCCCGACTTCTCGTCGCAGAGCTCCCGCCCGACCCAAGTCGTTGGGGTAACGCCCGCGGATCCCGCCAACCCAGCCAAAGGATGGACGGCCGTAGCGGTCATGGTGACCGAACCGACTGCGCTTCTGACCAAGGTTGACGCAGCCACCTGGGAGCGGGTCGTCGCCGTCCCTGAGTGGAAACTGATTCAGGCAGCGTTCACCTCCAAACTCAGTCTGGATCAGGTCAACTCCTTCAGCCCGAGGGTCGCCGAGAACCTCGCCGCCAGCGCCATCGTCGCCGTCATCGTCAGTCTGTTCGGGATGATCCTTTATATCTGGCTGCGATTCTCGAGCTTCCGGTACTCGGTCGCCACCATCACGGCGGTCTCATTCAATGTCCTCGTCTGCCTAGGGGTCCTTGCGATCACCCTTCGCGTTGCCGGGACCGAGTTTGGAAAGATGACCCTTCTCGAAGAGTTCCGCATCGATCTCAATGTAATCGCTGCCCTTTTGACGATCATTGGATACTCATTGAACGACACCATCGTCATACTCGACCGCATCCGCGAGAACAAGGGGAAACTCCCTCATGCCTCATGGAAGAACATCAATGATGCGATCAATCAGACCTTTAGCCGAACCCTGCTTACTGGTGGTACGACCCTGGTGAGCGCCGGCGTGCTCTATGTCTATGGCGGTCCGGCGATCGCCCCGTTTGCGTTCACTTTCATCGTTGGCTTGATCGCGGGAACGATCAGCTCTGTCGTGATTGCCGCGCCGATGACATTTGTCCGGCACGAAGATCGCGTTGCAGTCGGTCTCGCCCGCACAGGCACCCAAGGGATGGCATCTCCCACCCCAGCTTAGTTTTCACGGACGGTTCATCACCTATCAATGGACATGGAGGTCCACCAATGACTCGCGGAGCAAAGATCGTCATTTTTTCAGTCGTCGGGCTCTTTCTGATGGCGGGGATCTACTACGGATTCCTCGCACCACCCAGCACCGACCAGACCCAAACCACGACCACGGACCCGATGGCATCGGGAGATCCCGGCACGATGGACGAGGCGTCATCACTGACGCTGACTCCCAACAGTGCGCTGCCGGAGCCCCCGTCAGCAACTGGGATTGGAGCAGGTTTGACCGCCTCCAACGACACGATGGGAATGAACGGAGCAGCATTCGCTCCGCCCACCAACTCCCCAGATCCGCTCACCTGGAACGCTCCGGTCAATCCGATGGGATCCCCGGGAGTTGTGTCTCCAGAACCGATGGCTCCAGTGGTTCCCGAGCCCGCCCCGGTTGTCGTCAAAACAGCCAAGGCCAAACCAGTTGACGACTACACGACCTATGTTGTCAAGTCGGGTGACACCCTGAGCGCCATCGCCGGTGAATGGTTCCACGATGTCGATGCATGGCATTCGATCGTCAAGGCGAATCCGGGCATGAGCGCGTCGAACCTGAAGGTTGGCCAGAAGATCAATCTGCCTTCCAAAGCGGCGTCTGCGATTCGCACCGCATCGTCCGCAAGCCCCAAGGCGGCGAAGGAGACAGCGGCCGAACATGTCGTCGCCAAGGGAGAGACCCTGGCGTCGATCTCCGACAAGCTGTACGGAAACCGTTCCGGATGGAAGCGCATATACGACGCCAACAAGTCGGCGATCGGCTCAAATCCCAGCGCGATCAAAGTCGGCATGAAGTTGACGATTCCAGCCAAGGGCTGACCGCCAATCACCGCGAGTTCTCCAAGCCCCCCGAGGCAATCGTCTCGGGGGACTTTCATTTCTCGCTCTCCGGCGATCCATTCCTGATGCCAAGCGCGGCTTTGCTATCGTTGGCGACCGATGACATACACCGTAGTGCTCATTCCTGGCGATGGGATCGGTCCCGAAGTCGCGCATGCGGCCTGCGCGATCCTCGCAGCCGCGAGCGCGCCGATTGAGTGGGTCGAGAAGAAGGCTGGTATTGCCGCGCTCGAAGCAGGGGAGAAGGAGCTCCTACCACCCTCGACCGTGGACGCAATTCGGACCCATCGAGTCGCGCTCAAGGGGCCATGCACAACGCCTGTCGGAGGCGGGTTCTCTTCGGTCAATGTGGCTCTTCGCAAGACGCTCGATCTCTACGGTGCGGTGCGGCCGGTGCGGTCGCTCGCCGGGGTCAAGACCCGCTTTGACTCAGTCGACATCGTCGTCGTCCGCGAGAACACTGAGGGGCTCTATGCGGGCATCGAGAACGAGATCACCCATGGAGTCGTGACAAGCATGAAGGTGGCCACGCGTGATGCGTGCCTTCGGATCGCCGACTTCGCTTTCCGCTACGTAGTCCACCGCAATCGCCGCAAGGTCTCGGTGTTCCACAAGGCCAACATCATGAAGCTTTCCGACGGGCTCTTCATCCGCTGCGCGCGAGAAGTGCGCGATGCCAAGTTTCCGCAGATCGAGTACGAAGAACTCATCATCGATGCGGCCTGCATGAAGCTGGTGCAGGATCCAACGAGATTTGATGTCCTCCTCATGGAAAACCTGTACGGCGATGTCCTCAGCGACCTCTGTGCGGGGCTCGTCGGAGGACTTGGTGTCGTGCCGGGGGCGAACCTCGGCGAACACGCCGCTGTCTTCGAGGCGGTACATGGCAGCGCCCCTGACATTGCCGGTAAGGGAATCGCCAACCCCTTGGCGATCACGATGAGTGCCGTCATGATGCTCAATTACCTCTCCGAGATGCACTCCGACGCGGCCCTTGCTCAGACCGCCACCCGGATCAGGCAGGCCTATGACCGCGCGCTCGTGGATGGCTGCAAGACCCGCGACCTTGGTGGGACTCTTTCGACGGCGGAGTTCACAGCGGCTGTCATCTCCAGGCTCTAGCGACCGCCCCGAGACTCAGAGTTCAACGATTGAGAAACTCGGTCACCGCGCGGTAGACCTCTCTCGGCGCGTCGTGGAAGACGACATGCCCTGCGCCCGGGACGAGGAGGCCAGTCGAACCCTTGATCCCGGCGGTGTACACCTCCAGCATCGACGGATCAGTGACTCGGTCGGCGGAGCCGTAGATGACGAGTGTCGGTGCGCGGATTGCACCCAGGAGCGGCTCGTTTCCTTCCAGCAGAAACCCCCGCAGCGTGTCGACCATCTCCTGTTGCCGTCCCAGGGTCTGCTGTGCGCGATCGACGAGGTATCGCTTGATTGGGGTCGGAACCGGAGGCGGCTGAGCGAAAACCAGAGAGATCACCCGGTCGAAGTCCTCTTCGGAGGCGATCCGCAGCGGGTTCTCCCCCTTTGCGATCTCCTGCATGAACGCGTTCAGATGGGGTGGTCGAACTCCGGCGGGCGACTCGAGGACGAGTCGCCTGACGCTCTCGGGGTGCTTCGCTCCATACGCCGCCGCGAGTGCGCCGCCCATCGACTCGCCGACGACATCCACCCTCCCAAGACCCGCCGCCACCCGGAATGCTTCGATCCACTCGACATACCCGTCGCCGTCTAGCGCGGCCTGATCAAGCCGTAGCGGGTGGTCTCCGAACCCAGGCAGATCCGGGGCAATCACTCGGCGTCCGCGCCCGAAGAGGCGCATTTGCGCGAGCCACGCCTCCTTGCTTGTGCCCCAACCGTGCAGAAAAAGAATCGGCGTGAGGTCGCTGGCGGCGCCCGCAGAAGCGCCCTCCGAGTCGTCACGGTCAAGCGCGGGGGTTGGATCTCCATGAACATCTATGAAGACGAGATCGATTCCCGCGCCCTGTCTGGCCAGCCATGTCGCGATCCTGTAGAACCCGCTCGGCCAGTTCCACAGAGTCACCCCGACAACGGTCGCTGTCACCAACAGGGCGATGGTCGCCTTGAGCGCGACGATTGAAGCGCGGCGGATCCATCCTGATGCGGCAGCCGGGGCCGTCACTTCGCCACCGTCCGGACCCACCAGCGGGAACTCCCTAGTGCGTCGAGTTCCCGCCGCAGCGCCCGGTTGACCGGCGCCCCGGACGCGGAGGTTGATCCCGAAGCCAGATTCATCGAATCGACCATTGGCAGAGGTGGCGGCGCCTCGATCTCGATCCTGCGTCCATCAGAAGGATGCGCGAATGCAATCCGCCAGGCATGCAGCCGCAGGGACGGTGCCAGGCGGGCACGGATCGCATGCGGCCTGCTCGTGTTTGGTGGCAGGAGCGAGCGGTAGACGGCATCTCCTTCCACCGGCGCTCCGAGGTAGGCCATATGCGCACGGATCTGGTGGAGCTTTCCCGTCTCGATGGCACAGGCGACCACCATCAGATTCCCCGACGACGCGAGGACGCGCCAGTGGGTGACACACTCTTCGCCTCGTTGGACGAGGACGCTCACCTTCATCTCGCCTCGGCGCTCCTCGCGCAATGAGTGGCGGCAAGTGCCCGCGCGCGCCTGAAGTCGCCCGCGCACGACCGCGAGGTAGGTCTTTTCTACTTTTCGCGCCTCGAACTGCGCCCGGATGCCGTCGTAGGCCTCTTTGGTCCGTGCAATGATCACGACGCCGGAGGTGTCCTTGTCGAGGCGATGTAGCAGCCCCCAGTCGCGGAGGCTTCCAAGCCGCGACTGTGCAGCGCCCGAGAGGGCGAACACGCCATTCAGCAGACTGTCGTCCTTATGTCCCTCACCCGGCTGGGTGACACGGCCCGCCTCCTTGTCAAACGCCACGAACCAGTCATCGCCATAGAGCTCTCGGCAGGTCACCTTCGGGTTGGCGACAGGATGGATTCCCACAGGTCCTATGATCGCAGATCCGCTGGGGAACGCCGCGATGAACCATCGAAGTCACCAGACCTCCGATCGCCTTGCCCCGTTTGGTGAGTCGATCTTCTCGACAATGAGCCGCCTCGCCCTCGAACACAATGCTGTGAACCTCGGGCAGGGGTTTCCAGACTTCGATGGACCCAGCTTCGTCAAGGAGGCAGCGAAGCGTGCGATCGACGAGGGACAAGGGCAATACTCCCGTTCCTTCGGGCTCCCCTCGGCAACCCGCGCCATCGCGCGCTACAGCGCGCACAGTGCGGGTTTCGAGGTGGACCCTGAGCGCGAAGTCACCATCACCGCGGGGTGTACCGAAGCGATTGCGGCGGTACTTCTGGGCCTCCTAAACCCCGGCGACGAAGTCGTTCTCATCGATCCCTCCTACGACTCCTACGCGGCGTGCGTGGCGATGGCGGGGGGGATTGCGCGCCGCGTCCGACTCACGGGTCCGGCCTTCCGCATCACCGACGAGCTGCTTCGCAGCGCCTTCTCCAACAGGACCCGTGCGATTCTCTTCAACAGCCCGCACAATCCCACCGGGCGGATGTTTGACCCCGACGAGTGCGCTGTCGTTGCGAACCTAGCTCGCGAGTTCGACGCACTTGTCCTTTCCGACGAGGTCTACTCCGAGATCACATTCGCGCGCAAGCACTCGTCGATTGCATCGCTCCCCGGCATGCGCGAGCGCACGGTCATCCTCGGGAGTCTTGGAAAGACCTTTTCCCTGACCGGCTGGAAGGTCGGCTGGGCGGTCGCCCCCGCGCCGATCTCGATGGCCATCCGCAGCGCGCACCAGTTCCTTACATTCTGCGCCCCGACTCCGCTGCAGCAGGCCTGCGCTGAAGCCCTAGATGCGGTCTGCGACGACGGTGCGTACCTCACCCAGCTTCGCTGGGAGTACCGCGAGCGTCGAGGGGCACTCCTGAGCATTTTGCGCGGCGCTGGATTTGAGTGCGTCGACCCCGAGGGCTCGTATTTCATCCTGGCAGATGCCATCGCCGCAGGATTCCCCGACGACATGACGGCGGCATCGACCCTCGTCAAAGCCGGGGTCGCCTCGATCCCCGCCAGTGCCTTCCATGATCAGGCGGACCCCGACCAGCGGTGGCTCAGGTTCGCCTTCTGCAAACGGATGGAGACGCTCGCTCTGGCGGGGGCTCGACTGGGCGCGGGTTCGCTGGGAGCGTTGGCGAAAGCGCGGTGATCAGGTATAGTCCCTCCCCCCATGTACGCGATCATCGAAGACAGTGGAACCCAGATCATGGTCCGCAAGGACGATGTGATCGAAGTTGACCTCCGCAAGATTCCCGAGGGCACCTCGACGCTGACTTTTTCGCGCGTGCTTGCCATCAGCCAGGAGGACGGCACCGCCGCCACCATCGGCGCCCCGTATGTCGCCAAGGCGTCCGTGACGGCCGAAGTCATTGGACTCAAACGACAGCCCAAGACGGTGTTGAACAAGTACAGCCGTCGCAAGGGATGGCGTCGTCACAAGGGGCATCGTCAGGGCGTGATCGAAGTCAAGATCTCCGACATCGTGAGATAGCTTCCTAGATCCGCACCAGCAATCTCGCGATCCGCAATGGGGATTCGGGTTCGCCTGTCAGTGCGCTGAGACACGCGGCCTCAACGAGTGCGCCTGAGATCGAGTGGGTCTCCGGCCCAAGCGAGCGCTCGAATGCCTCCCCACCCATGAGAGTCGCGGCGCACACCACGGCGATCGGCTCGGAGGCGCAAGCACGGATGGGTTCGTCACCGCCCTCGACAACTCTCCCACTCGAACTGATCCAGTGCAGCCGATCATCGGTGACAGTCATGGTGCCGAACGCTCCGTTCGCCACCGCTCTTCGGCTCCACACCGGATGAGTGTTCGACGCAACGATTGACGCGGCACGCCCGTCGGGGAACTGGCAGCTGACAGCAATCGTCCCCTTCCAGAGTCGAAAGGAGCGGCTCGCTGAGTCGGGGCGGTCTTCACCAAGCCGAATGAACGACTGGCCGGCAACCGCCGTCGATACACGATTGGGAACCCCCATCCATGCACAAGTCAGTCGTGCGGCTTCGTTGAGTCGAGCGAGAATCGACCCATGCGTAACTTCGCCGAACGACTCGGTGTGCATGGCGGTGGGCATTCCGAGTTCCCGCAGGGACTCAGTGGCGCTCGCGAATGGCCCATCAGGCGGGATGCCAGGCAGGACTACTTCGAACGCCGCGGATTGACTCGTCGACCCTCTCACAATCCACGGTTCCGTTGTGTACACCACCGCCCGACCGCGGAGAACCTGCTCGGAGGCCTCGGTCTGACCAAACCCGCAGAAGAGCATCGGCAACTCGGTGGTCAGCGAGCAGAAGGAGCGCAGATCGCTGTGGTGGACCGGGTCGATGCCGAAGGTGGTGCGAAGGGCGCGCTCCTCTGCGCCCACCGCGAGGACATTGGACCGCGTCGCGGCCACCGACTGGACAAGCCACGGGGCACACTCTCGTGCGAGCCAGATACACAGCGGTCGCCTTCCTGCACCGTCGCTGCTCCCCGAGGGTTCCGCCGAGTCCTCTGCCACGCGCGAAGTCTACGGCTACCCTATGGGTGTGGTCAGACGGTCGCCCTCGGTCAAGTGCCGAGCGAGGAAAGTCCGAACACGACAGGACACGGTGGTGGCTAACGACCACCAGCATTGACGCATGCTCGGGACAGTGCCACAGAAAACAAACCGCCTTGGCGCAAGCCACGGCAAGGGTGAAAAGGTGCGGTAAGAGCGCACCGCTGCCTCGGTGACGGGGCAGGCAGGGCAAACCCCACCGCGTGCAAGCGCAAGCAGTCCTCTGACGGTTCAGCCGTCGCCTGCTGTCCGCAGGTCGAGGACGGGTAGCGTGCTTCGAGGCCATCGGCAACGGTGGTCCAGAGAGAAATGGCCGTCACCCGCAAGGGAACAGAATTCGGCTTACGACCACAGCGTTGGGCGGATCCGAAAGGGTCCGCCCTCTCTCTGTTTTGCGGGTGTTAGGCCCTCGAATGATTCTCCTCAGGAGTGTTGCCTTTGAGAGATAAATCGCTACGATCGAACTCGCCCATGACGACCCCACCGAAGTCAAACAGCCTCCAGTCCTATACGCTGCTCGTGTACCGAAAGGCCGTCCACCCGGAGTTCTTCGCCATTGAGGGCCGACGCCGGATTGAAAACGGCGCACTTGAAGCGGAAGCCTGGGTCTGCAAGGGGGGGCATGCGAGCCGCTACCAGATGGGGGACACATGCGTTGTCGAGGTCGTGACCGAGCAGCCACAGGGGCTGCCCGAGCGCGGGCTGACCACCAACATGATCTGCGCGGGCGAGCATGACCACGAGGAGACAATCTCGGAGAGTCTGAGCTATATGACGACGGTCCAGACCGAAACCCTCGCCGAACACCTGTATCTGGGCACCTACAAGGAAATGCTGGTCCACGGTCGGGAGAACGAGTCGCTCATGGTCGCGTGGAACGATCCGACGACCAACAAACCCAATCTCTCCATTGTCGATCTGCAACGGTACCGGTCCGAAATCCATGCGCAAAGTTGGCATCTGCGTAGTGACTGCGGGCTCGTCCTGAGGACGCAGTCGATGTTCCAACTGGCCGATGAGCCGGGGCGACCAGATGGACCCAAGACCCGCTGACCAGGCGCGTCGCCTCGTTGAGTGCGACATGCTGATGGGGGCCGTCGATGTCCCGTGGGTGGTTGGACTGGCCGCGGAGCCGCCTGCAGCAAACCTGTCCGCGCCGATCCAACGGGTGATTCCATCTGGTGGCACCGACCGGGAGTCGCGGCTTGCCGAGCTGCAACTGCGGCACGATACGGAGTGTCCGCACTGCACCGCATCGCGATCTCACACCCGAACTGTCTTTGGTGAGGGGAGCGCATCTGCTGAAATCTTCTTCGTCGGGGAAGCTCCGGGCGAGACCGAGGACCAGGTGGGCCGTCCGTTCGTGGGAAGGGCCGGTCAGAAGCTCGACGAGATGATCCGTGCCATGGGTTTCCGCCGCGAAGACTGCTACATCGCCAATGTCCTCAAGTGTCGCCCACCCAACAACAGGACGCCACTTCCTGATGAAATCGCAAAGTGCGGGCCGTACCTGACTGAGCAAATCCTCATCGTTCGACCAAGGGTCCTCGTGCCGCTTGGCGGACCGGCGACGCAGCTGCTCCTGAATGTCGACACTGGAATCACGAAGTTGCGGGGGAAATGGACGAGTTGGATCCCGCCTGCGGGGAGCGGTGCCGATGCGATTCCAGTCATGCCGACCTTTCATCCGGCCTACCTCCTGCGCAACTACACACAGCAGACCCGGTCCGAAGTGTGGTCGGACCTCAAGGCCGTCGTCGAACGCCTGCAGGCGAGCTGAGGGGACCCGCCCCCGATCGTGTCTCCAGATTGCGGAACCCACATGGGGTGGTGTGCGTATCGGTCAAAGGAGGAAGGGAAACTGGATGGGATACTGACCGATGGACAGCGGATGATGGATCCGCCTGTCCGACAAGCCCCCACGAGGAGCCTGTCGCGGCCTTGAGCCAGCGGCGGGCTCTTTTTTTATTCCGATCCGCTCTGCCCGACAGGCGCAGAGTTGCGCAGCGAATCCAGCACGATAGTGACCGGCCCGTCGTTGAGGAGTTCGACCCTCATGGACTGACCGAATCGGCCCTGTGACACGGGAACTCCCTGAGCGGCGATGGCGTTGGCCACCTCATCGCACCGCGTTGCTGCCAACGATGGTTCCTCGGCCCCCGCGAATCCCGGTCGATTTCCCCGGTTCGTGTCACCGAGCAGCGTGAACTGACTCACTAGGAGGATCGACCCGCCAATCTGGCGGACATCGAGATTCATCTTGCCCTGCTGATCCTCGAAGATCCGCAGTGCTGCGATCTTTCGCGCCATCCACTCGACCGCAGTGGCATCATCGCCCTTGGCAACTCCAAGAAGCACGAGAAGCCCGCCGTCAATGGCACCAACGGTTTCGGTGCCTACTGTGACCTTGGCGTGAGCAACCCGTTGGACGACGGCGATCATCGTTGGAAGGCGAGAGCACCCATCTAGTCGAGCCTCACGAGCCCCATCGCAGCGCAGGTCACGAGGGCCTGACCGTTTGGATCAGCGTCCGCGGGGCTCTGCGTGTACTGCACTAGTTCCGGCAGCGCCCCGGTCACGAGCTTTGCCGCCGTCATGTTCCCGACGCTGCACCAGCGCTGAGCATTCTGGTCCGCGCCGATCTTGGTGAGGAACGAGTCCATGTTTCCTTCGAGGTAGGTTGCCAGCAGTGCCCGGTCATACCGCTCAACCTGCTTGCGAATCTCAGCACCGACGGGAGTCTGGTCACCGAACTGCGGTCCGACATGGCTCAGATCCGCGCTTGCGATCACCAGTGTGCGCCCCGGCGCCGCCTTGATCGCCGCGGTCAAGGCGGGCAGGAACTCGTCGTACGACACGCGCGCCCCGTCATCGGCGATCATCGGACGAAGGGGACTGGGGACGAGCGCCGCGACGATGGGAACTCTGCCGAACACCGTGTGAACCCATGGAAGATGGATGCTGATTGAGTGTTCGGCAAGGTGGTCGATCTCGTCCTTGAAGAGGCGATCACCGAGCTCGCGTCCGAGCCCGCCGACCACTTGATGGTCGGCCGGAAAGGCTCCCCACGGGCTCGAGAAGCCATGCGTGCTCATGACGA
The DNA here is from genome assembly GCA_009691915.1 of Phycisphaerales bacterium. Lineage (GTDB taxonomy): Bacteria > Planctomycetota > Phycisphaerae > Phycisphaerales > SM1A02 > F1-60-MAGs104. The sequence goes on along the minus strand of SIAD01000001.1, from coordinate 131,418 downwards.
TGCCGTCACCGACTCCAAAGTGATTGGTTCCGAGAACGACGATGCGATCCACTCTGGGTTCCTTCACACACGCTTTGTAGGCAGTCGCGTAGGTCGGTCCGCCGCGCGCGTAGTCGAGGTGAGGGGCGACGATTCCCAATAACTCTCCGTCGAGTTCGGGATCTTCGGCTGCATCGAGCAGCCGCCGGATCGAGGCCGTCGCTTCCTCGGGATTCTCGCCCGCAGCGAGTGCGGCGCCCATGGGGAAGGCCTGCGCGGAACGGATCCGATCGAGCGCCTCTCGTTCGAGTCGCTCCGCGTTCGGACCCCAGAGAAGTCCAGCGTCGTCGAGTGCCGAGACCAACTGCACCAGAAACTCTCTTGGCGCACCGGTCTTTTCCGTGATCTCCTCCAGCGAGGCCTCGCCTTGCAGGAGGCCGATCAGGGGCAGAACTTCCGGAGGAACGACCGGTGCGTTTCCGTCTCCGCGAAGGTTCGCCGGGTCGCGCAGAGCCACAAACACCTTCTTTTCCTCGTTTTGAACGCCGATCGGGAGGAACGGACGGATGTGGGGACGCTCACGGTGGGCAGGAAGTGGATCCATGGGAACGGGAAGTGTAGAGAGGAGAGCGCGTTATCTGCCACCGATCAGACCGAATCGCGCCGAGCGGTGTGAACTCAGTCCGCGAATGACCGATAGTTCAATTCCGCTGTGCATGTGCGCGGCGGCCGATATGCTCAGCCGTTCTCGCCTCAATCAGGAACCTCTGCAATGGATCGATCCAATACCACCACACTCGTGACCCACATCGCGTCCGCCTTCATGATCGCCTCGCTCGCCTGCGCGCCTCTGGCCTACTCACAAGCGCCCGCCGCGCCGCCGTCGATCCCGGATCCCGCCGATGTTCCGATTCCGCATCCTTTGCAGAGCGCTCCTGACCGTGTGCCGGCTGGAAACCCCACGACCAACAGGAAGCCGGCGTCGTCCTCCTCTGACGGCCTGCTCTCGACGCGAAACCAGGTCACGAAGGACTCGGCTCAGGACATCAGGGCGGTGAAGCCGGAAGCCCGCACTCTCGACTCCAAGGCGCTCGCCGCGGCCGGTGGACAACAGGTCGCATCGGGCCCGCCACCGATAGTGTTTGAGCCCGCGATTCTCAATCTCGGTGAGATGCAGGCGGATGTTCCGAAGACTGGGAAGATCACTATCCGGAATGTCTCCGACAAGCCGGTGACCATCATCAAGGCAGTCCCCGGCTGCGGCTGCACGACCGCGAACGCCCCCAAGGAGCCGATTCCAGTCGGCGGTTCGACGGACATGGAGATCACTCTCAAACCTGGACCTAAGCAGGGGATTCATCTTTCCAAGCGGATCACCTTCCAGATCGAAGGAGCAGCACCTCTCGTCTTGACAGTCGAGGGGGAGGTCGCCGCGTATGTCACGGTCACTCCCGACGTGATTGAGAGCACGGCCAAGGATCCCGCAAGCCAGGGCAACGATGGCAAACTCGTAGTCGCCGCCGCCGACGGTCAGGCGTTCAAGATCACGGGGATCAATCCACCAGTCGTCACCGATGCCGGTCCTGAGTCCTCTGCCGAGCATGTCATCCACATTGACTGGGCAAAATGGGAGGAGCAGGGTCGGGCGATCAAACTCACCATTGCCACCGACCATCCCAAGTCGTCCGCCGTCAGTGTGATGATCAAACGGCCGATCACGGTCACTGGTGCGCCCAACGCACCTGCCCCAACGCCGAGGCCCGCATCGAATGCTCCCTCGAGCCAACTGGTGAGCGCCGCGCAGAAGGGCGATGTAGCCAAGGTGAAGGAATTGCTCGCCGCCTCGGGAACCAATGTCAATGAGGTCGATCCAGACACCGGCCGCACAGCGATTCACTGGGCCGCGCGCGAGAACCGTGGCGAGATCGTCGGCATCCTCATCGAGGCAAAGGCCGATGTGAATGCGCAGGATCGCACGGGCAAGGGTCCGCTGACGCTCGCGGCTGAGACCGGGAGCGTTGACGCTACGAGCCGCCTCATTGCCGCAGGCGCCAGTGTGACCGCGCGCGATCAGATCGGTGGCACGCCGCTGACCTGGGCGTGCGGGCTCGGCAATGCCGAAACCGTCAAGTTGCTGCTCGACAAGGGGGCGGATGTGGGAGTAGTCGATGTCAACGGCCTCACTCCACTCATCTGGGCGGCTGGCATCGGCAAGCCAGAGACGGTCGCTGTCATCCTTGCCAAGAAGCCCGACCTCAATGTCAAGGACGGGGTCACAGGCGACACGGCGCTCATGCGCGCGGTTCGCAGCGGTAAGCCCGACAGCGTGAGACTGCTCATCGTGGCCGGAGCTGATGTCAACATGGCCAACAAGCAGGGGTACACGCCGGTGCAGCTGGCGGCACTCTCAGGAACCACCGAAAAGGTGCAGATGCTCATCGATGCACAGGCCGATCTCAGCGGCAAGGACGGGACGGGTCGTACGGCGCTTGATCTCGCTCAACGACGCACCGACGAGCAGGGTAAGAAGATCGCCGAGTTGCTCCAATCCAAGGGAGCGGCCAGCGCGATTCCCGTTCCGTCTCCGACACCAGCGGTGCCTTGACCTCGCATCAAGCGAAACTGAATTGAACAGACGCCCCCTCTCGATGGAGGGGGCGTCTTCATTGGGGCTGCTACCTTGGGTCGGTGACCAACGCCGCCGCCGCATTCAGTTCGCTCGATCCACACCCGCTACCGCCCGCCTATGGGCAACTCGCGTCGGCGCTGCGCGAGGCCAATCTCCTTCGCTCAACAGGGGCGGTCCTCACCTGGGATCAGGAGACCATGGCACCACCACGGGGGATCGAGCATCGCAGTCGGCAGCTGGCGTTGCTCGCCCGATTGCAGCACGAACGCACGACCGACCCGCGCGTGGGCGACTGGCTCGGTGAACTCGAGGCTGATCGCGGGTTTATCGAATCGGGATCGATGGAGGCCGCCAATGTTCGGGAGGCACGACGCGACTACCTGCGCGAGACTCGACTCCCCGTCGAGCATGTGTCCGAATTCGCCGAGGTCGTCTCGAATGCCCAGCAAGCGTGGATCGGCGCGCGGCGCGATAGTGACTTTCCGGCGTTTGAGCCCTGGCTGACGAATATCGTTGCACTCACGCGAGATCGTGCGGCGCTGCTGGGAACTCCTGAAGGTGGCGAACCTTGGGACGCGCTCGCCGATGCCTTCGAACCAGGCTGCACTGCCGCTCATGTGACGGCCATCTTCACGCCGCTCAGGGCGCGGCTCGTAGCGTTCATCGCCGAGATCGCCGGCGCCTCGCGCCGCCCATCCGACGAGTTCAACGACCATGAACTCCCACTCGAGACCCAGCAACTGTTCGTGCGGCATGTCATCGCGCGCCTCGGCTTCGATCTGTCTCGGGGCCGCCTGGACACCAGCACGCACCCGTTCTGCGGATCGACTCACTGCCACGATGTGCGTTTGACGACGCGCTACGACCTTCGGTGCGTCAACGACGCGCTCGGATCCTCGATCCACGAGGCTGGGCACGGCATGTATGAACAGGGACTCCCGGAACGGGAGATCGGTCTTCCCTCGGGGACGGCCGTGTCACTGGGCATTCACGAGAGCCAGAGCCGGATGTGGGAGAACCAGGTTGGTCGGTCGCGTGGGTTCTGGCAGTGGTGCACCACTGCCATGCGCAGTCACTTTGCGCCTAGCTGCGATCGCTTCTCTGTTGACGAGCTCTACGGCGCCGCCAATGTCGTGAAGCCCGGATTGATCCGCGTCGATGCCGACGAGGCGACCTACAACCTTCATGTGATGGTGCGGTTCGAACTGGAGCGGCGGCTCGTGTCCGGTGCGCTCTCGGTCGGGGAGCTCCCAGGGGAATGGAACCGGCTCATCAAGGAGCACCTCGGGGTCACGGTCCCTAACGACCGGCTCGGGTGCCTACAGGATGTTCACTGGAGCATGGGAGCCTTCGGGTACTTCCCGACCTACACGCTTGGGACGCTCTACGCCGCGCAGTTCCATGAAGCGGCCAGGCGTGAGATTCCGGGGCTCGAAGATGGCTACTCCCGTGGGGAGTTCGAGCCGCTTCTCCGCTGGCTCAATGCCGGAATCCATGCTCATGGGCGACGATACTCGTCGGCCGAGCTCTGCCAGCGGGTGACGGGCGCAACGCTCTCGGCCGAGCCGTTCATGGCACACCTCGAAGGAAAGCTCCGACCGCTCTACGGTCTCTGAATCCGCGGGGGATCCGTCGGATTCGGTACGGGTGCAATCACGTTGCCACCGCGGCCCGGAAGACGCCCCGTCGATGCGATGATCAGGACGACCATCGTCCACAGGGGCAACATTCCGACGCCCGGGATCGCCTCAGCTAGGAGTGCAACAAGAAGAATCGCCGGGCACCCGAGGGCCATCCAGATTGCAGCGGCGGTGACCACATCGACCGCCAGGACGATCGGCTCGGTGATCACCCACGCGCTTGTGAAGAAGCTGAAGAGGTCGGAGAGAACCGCGATGGCAATAGCCAGACCGATCCTTGTCCATGTCGGGCGCGACGGAAGATTCTGTGGCGCTAAATAGGCCATCGCAGGTAGGCTTGCAAGACTCTACCCACCACCCATGTCCGTCGCCCAACAGAATCTCAGAAATGTCGCGATCATCGCGCATGTCGATCACGGAAAGACCACACTTGTAGACGCGATGCTGCGCGCTTCGAGCGCCGCGGGCGAGGTGGAGACTGGTGCCGAGTGCGTGCTTGACTCGAATCCACTGGAGCGCGAGCGGGGCATCACTATCCTCTCGAAGAACTGCGCCGTCGAGTACACCGTCCGCTTCGGACCACGCGCGGGCGAGTCCCTGCGCGTCAACATCATCGACACCCCGGGCCACGCGGACTTCGGCGGCGAAGTCGAACGAGTGCTGCGCATGGCCGATGGATGCCTGATCCTGATCGACGCCATGGAGGGACCAATGCCCCAGACGCGATTTGTTCTCTCGAAGGCCTTGGAGGTCGGGCTCAAGCCCATCGTCGTTGTCAACAAGTGCGACCGGCCCGATGCACGCCCCCAGGAGGTCGTCAATGAGGTCTTCGATCTGCTCATTGATCTCGGTGCCGACGACCTTGCCCTCGACTTTCCGGTCGTCTGGGCGTCAGGACGCGATGGCTGGGCTAGCCGAACCCGCGACGACCGATCGCGTGGAGTCGATGACCTGTTCGCGGCGATCGCCGAGCGGGTGCCGGCGCCAACGGGAGATCCAGAAGCGTCACTCCAGTTCCTTGTTGTCAACCTCGACTCGAACGATTATGTCGGACGGCTGGGGATCGGACGGGTTTTCGCGGGGACCCTGCGCGCGAATTCGCCGGTCACGGTGTGCAAGGCGGACGGCAGTGTGCAGAAAGCACGAGTTCAAGGTGTGAAGCGGTTCGAGGGACTCTCGCGCGTCGCCGCCGACTCGATCGCGGCTGGCGACCTCTGCCTCATCGAGGGGATCACCGACATCCAGATTGGCGACACGGTCTGCGCCTTCGACCGACCGATTCCAATGACGCGAGTGCGGGTCGATGATCCCACATTGCACATGGTGTTTCGGATCAACGACGGACCGCTGGGCGGCCGTGAGGGGAAGTTCGTCACCAGCCGTCAGATCGCCGAGCGGCTTGAACGGGAACTGCGCTCCAATGTGGCGCTTCGCGTCGCACCCGGTGACAGCACGGAGGAGTTTCATGTCTCTGGGCGTGGACTCCTGCACCTCGGGGTGCTGCTGGAGACGATGCGCCGTGAAGGATTCGAACTCACCGTCGGGAAGCCCGAGGTCATCGAACGGGAGATCGACGGCGTGAAGTGCGAGCCCTACGAGCGGCTGGCTCTCGATGTCGTCCAAACCGCGATGGGACCGGCGCTCGAGTTGCTGGGGCAGCGGGGGGCGGAGATCACCAAGGTGGAAATGCGGGGGACGCGAACCCATGTGGAAGCAGACATCCCCGCACGGGGACTGATCGGACTGCGAACACGGATCCTCAACGCCACGGGGGGCGAGTCGGTCATGCACCACTCCTTCAGCGACTACCGCCCCGTACGGTTTGCCCCCAAGCGGCGGTCCAACGGGGTCATGGTCGCGGTGGAGGCGGGGACCGCCACGACCTTTTCCCTTCTCAATCTCGCCGAGCGCGGATTCATGTTTGTGAGCAACGCCGATGTGATCTACGAGGGAATGGTCGTCGGGGAGCACAACCGCGACAACGACCTGCATGTGAATGTCGTGAAGGCCAAGCCGATGTCCAATGTGCGCGAGTCCAGCAAGGAGGCCACCGTCGTCCTCAAGGCGCCGAGGCCATTCACGCTGGAGTCGGCCCTTGAGTACCTGGAGGGTGACGAGTATGTCGAAATCACCCCGAGCGCGGTCCGGATCCGCAAGAAGATCCTCCGCGAGGCGGACCGTCGGCGGATCAATCGCCAGATGAAGGACCGGGAAGCGGCAGCGGTTTCCGCGGAGACCTCGGCTTAGACTGGTGAGTGATGCCCACGATTGTCCAGAAGTTCGGCGGCACGAGTGTCGGGGATCCAGAGAGGATCATGCGCGTCGCGCGACGAGTCGCCAAGGCGCGCGAGGCGGGGTTCGATTTGGTCGTAGTCGTGAGTGCCATGGGGCATACGACTGACGAATTGATCGCGCTCGCCGAGCGCGTCTCGCCGATCCCCGACCGGCGCGAACTGGACATGGTGATGGCGACGGGGGAGCAAGTCGCGGTCGGACTCATGGCGATGGCCCTGCGCGAGTTGGGGTGCGCCGCGACCAGCTTGACCGGTGGGCAGGCGGGGATTCGCACCGACGGCGTTCATGGACGGTCACGGATCACTCGGATTGAATCGGGCCGCCTCGGTCGGCTCCTCTCGCGCGGTGAAGTGCCGGTGGTCGCGGGGTTTCAAGGAATCTCCGATGACGGCGAAGTCACGACGCTGGGGCGAGGCGGGAGTGATACGACGGCGGTGGCCATCGCGGCCGCGCTTCGAGTCGCGGATACTGGCGGCTGCTGCGAGATCTACACCGATGTCGACGGCGTCTACACCGCCGATCCACGGATCGTCCGTTCGGCGTGTCGACTTCCGAGGATTTCCTACGAGGAAATGCTGGAGCTGGCGACGCTGGGCGCCGGGGTGATGCACCCGCGCGCCGTCCTCTTCGGGGAGAAATTCGGTGTCCCCATTCATGTCCGTCACAGTCAGAAGCCCGATCCGGGCACGATGATCGCACGGGAGAGCCAAGCCATGGAAGAACTCGCAGTCGTCGGCTGCGCCCTCAAGGAAGACCTTGGGCGCGTCAGCATCCGCCAGATCCGCAACACCATCGGCCTGCAAGGTCGGATCTTCACGGCGCTGGCTGCTGCCAACATCGTCGTTGACGACATCATGCAGACGGAGCAGGGAGAATCCACCATGATCGCCTTCACCGTCGAACATGGGGATCTTGGTGACGCGAAAGAAATTGTCGCCGGGACACTCGCCCAGCTCGGCGAAGGCGAACTCTCCGTCGAGGTCGGCCTCGCTAAGGTCTCGGCCGTCGGAGTGGGCATGAAGGTTCATGCCGGTGTCGCAAGTCGGATGTTTCGCGCGCTCGCCGAGGTCTCGATTCCTATTCACAACATCACGACAAGCGAAATCAAGATCAGCTGCATCATCGACAAGGCGGATGGACACAAGGCTCTGGAAGCAGTTCATCGCACATTCGGCCTCGGCCTTGGTTCGCACGCCACTGTCGCCATGCAGACCGATCAGGCGCGTGCATGACGAACCTCGAAAGCGGCCCACTCTGGGAGTCAACATGAGTCAGCGGCATGGAGTTCAAGGACGCAACTGTGCGGGTTCTCCGAGGATTCCGGATGGGTTGGTGATTTTACAGAACATCCATTATCGGACTTTCGGTGTTGTGACGGTGCTTGACGCTCGCCTTCCCCCATGAGTGCAACCCAGCCGACTTCGAGTGAGATGCGCCAGCAAATGGCCCCGCTGTGCTCGGTGTTCCGCAGGTACCTCAAGTCGAAGGGACTGAAGTACACGACCGAACGGGCGGATGTTCTGGATGCGATCATCGCTCGCGACGGCCTCTTCGAGGCGGAGGAATTGCTCCTCGAACTTCGCAAGCGCGGCCACCGGGTCTCCAAGGCAACCTCCTACCGGACGATCTCGTTGCTTCTGGAGGCTGGCATCATTGTGCAGGCACTGTTCGACTCCAAGCAGGCTCACTATCAACTCATATATGGCAAGGAGCCGCGGGATCACATGGTCTGCATGAAGACCGGCACGCTGGTTGAGTTTCACAGCCCCGAATTGACCGCAGTCAGGAATCGAATCTGCAGGGAGTTGGGCTGGACTCCCGTGGGCCATCGCTTTCAGATCTACGCGGTCAGCCCGAACGCGCCCAAGACATAGGGCGCTCGCTCACGGTTGGCGACGAGAATCGCTGAGCGAAACACTCCGCCGCGATCCGTCGCTTGAATATTGAAGAGTGATCGACAACCGCTGTGGCGGAAGGTGCGCAGCCAGTTTCGCGGCCCATTCGACGACGACGACTCGGGTGGCGCAACCGAGGAGTTCGTCCCACCCCAGAGACTCAAGCGTCGCCACGATGTCGCTGGGCTTGATGCGCCACGCGTCGATGTGGGTCAGTGTGATCCGCCCCTTGGTGTATTCCTGCATGGTGATAAAGCTCGGGCTCGCGAGTGTGAGTGGGTCGATGCCGAGCCCTCTCGCCAGGCCACGGACAAGCGTTGTCTTGCCACTCCCGAGGTCGCCATCGAGTGCGAGGAGGTCTCCGCCTCTGAGTGTCGCAGCCAGCCGCGCACCGAGCGCCTCCGTGGCCGCCTCGTCAGCCAGTTCAATCTGTTCCATGGATCCACCCGCGCGACGAGATGTCGATGGCTCCATCCGGCGAGATCAGAACGACCCGTGGAGCGCTCTCGGCCTCACGCGTCTGGATGACTCCGATTCGCGTCCATCCCGCAGGCGCTTCGCACCCTGGGGCGATCATGGCGACCAGTTCGTAGTCCTCGCCGTGGGAGAGTGATCCCGGCAGTACGCAGCCTGCGTTGAGCGGAATTGCTTCAGAGTTGAGTCGCGCTTCAAGGAGTTCGCCGGACGCGCGACTCGATGCGTCAATCACTCGCACAAGGTCAACTCCCAGACCGTCGCTCAGATCAATCATGGCGTGAACACTTCTCCCGAGCGCGTCAACGAGCTCCTGCGCCTCAACCACCCTGGGGGTGAATGAGAGGTGCCGACCGAGGCCGTCCGCCCCAAACGATCCCCCCACGGCTCCGCTGATGACGATCGAGTCGCCTCGGCGCGCGCCGTCGCGCCTCACGACGATCCCGTCGGAGCGCGCAGCCGCCACGATCGTGACCGACAGCGTGAGGGGCGCGGCAGGATCGGTGTGAATTGTCGTGTCTCCGCCGATCAGGGGGCAGTCGAAACTCTGGGCGATATCGGCGAGCGAGACGAGCAGGAGTTCAGCCTCAGCCTGCGTCATCGAAGTCGGAAGCACGGCACAGGCGAGCGTGGCGAGAGGGATCCCCGCCATCGCCGCGGCATCGCTCACATTCCGTGCGACCGCCTTGCGCGCCACCAGCGGCAGCGGCGTCTCCAAGGAATAGTGAACGCCCGCGACGATCTGGTCCGCGGCGATGAGCAGTTGATTCCCCGGGAGTGAAAGCAGTGCCATGTCATCGCCCGGCCCGAGTGTCACGCGCGGGGGCAGCGAGGCACCGAGCCGCTGGGCGAGGCGGATGATCAGATCTTCCGAAACACTCACGCCCCACTCGTCCTTCCAAGAAGTTCCAGGGCCATGGCGACATGGCGCGAAGTCGCCCCCTGCTCGCGCAGGACAACTGCACGCGCGGCGGCGCCGAGGGCCGCCCGCCTCTCGTCGAGGGCCATCAACTCGGCGAGAGTCGCGCGCAACGCGTCCTTTGAACACTGCACAATCGCCTTCGCGGCCACCATCGTGTCAGCGGTCGCCTGAAAGTCACCGACCTGTGGTCCGACGACGATCGCCTTCCCGAGCGCGGCAGGTTCCATCATGTCCGAGCCGTGGAGATTGCCGAAGGAGCGCCCGATGACAACAAGATCCGCGACTGCATAGGCCTTGCGGAGTTCACCAATCGTGTCGAGAAGAAAGCGGTCTGCGCCGTGGGTGCGGCTCCCCCCCTTCATGCACTGGCTTCGCCTCGTGCACTGCGGCAGCGACTTGGCGGCGCTGTCGAACCACTCGGGCTTTCGCGGGGCGCACATGAGTTGCACGCCTGGAGGGCAGGCCTCGGCCAGCATTGCCTCTTCGCCGGGGGCCGTCGATCCCGCCACGATGAGCTTCCGGTTGGAGTCGACACCCATTGCCTGGGCCAGTTCCGCCGCCCCCGCAACCGTGTCGGCCACTTCCGCGGTGTCCCACTTCATCGTGCCTGTGACAACCACCCGCGCCGATGGTGTCCCCATGGCGACGAACCGCTCGGCGTACACGCGATCTTGCGCACACACGCGTGCCAATGACGAAAACATTCCTGTCAGCACGGGACGACACAGGGCGCTGCGGCGGTAACTGCGTTCGCTGAGCCGCCCATTCACAACAGCAACCGGGATCCCCCGTCGACGGCACTGCCGGAGAAAGTTTGGCCACACCTCAAGTTCCGTCAGCAGCACGAGATCGGGTCTCGTCGCGTCGAGGAGTTGTTTCATCGCCCATGAGAAGTCCAGCGGAAACCGCACGACCTGATGGCGCTCGCCCAGCGAGGCACGGGCGCGCGCAAGCCCCGTGTCCGTCGTTGATGTAATGACGACATCGACGCCAGAGCCTTCGGCGCCGAGTTCGTCCGCCAGAAGCCGGATCGCGTTGACCTCCCCCACCGATACGGCATGAATCAGGACTCTTCTATGCCCAGGAACGATCGACTTGCTGGTCGGAGGCAGCGCGCGAAGACCGAGCCGACCGAGCCAGTCGGTCCTGAGTTTGCCGCGACGCCACAACGAGATGAGCCAGAACGGCATCGTGAGAAGCGCGGCCGCCGCGTAGGCGATGTCGGTCACCAGTCCCATCGATTCAAGGGTAGTCGAGCGGTCATGCAGACTCGTCCACCCACGCGCACCAACGCGTGCACTACCTTCGCGGCATGGAGGGCCCTTGTCCGCGCGGAGCTGAGGATGCACGCTGTGTGCAGTGGGAGATCGGTGTCGACACCGGAGGAACATTCACCGACTGCGTGGCTCGGTCTCGGTCAGGCGAAGAGCGCCGTGCCAAAGTGCTCAGTTCGTCGGCGGTGCGCGGAACCGTTGTCGAGGCATCGGGTGAGAGGATGCGAGTGCGCATTCGCATCGGGCTCGGCGCCGCCGAGATCGGCACATTTCTTGCGGGATTCACGGCGAACTCGAGTCGCGGCGCTCCGCCCGCACGGGTGCTTCATGCCGAACGCCTTGACGAAGACCACATCGCCATCGATCTTGATCGCTCCCTGAGTGATCCCGGGATTCCGAGGGAACCCCCATCGCCGTGGCTCGTCACGCTCACTTCGCCATGGGAAGCGCCGATCTTCGCGGTGAGGCTCGCGCTCAGGCGGAGCGCCGGGCGGTCGCTGTCCGATTGTCGAATCCGCATCGGCACGACGCGCGGGACCAACGCCCTGCTCGAGGGCCGGACGACTCCGACCGCCCTCTTCATCAACGAGGGTCTCGGAGATCTCCTGCTCATCGGCGATCAACGACGACTCGACATCTTCGCGCGCGCGCCTTCGAAGCCCGCGCCACTGGAGCGTGTCAGTGTCGGGGTGCGCGCGCGGATTGATGCAAACGGGCGGGTCCTCGAGGAACTCGATCTGGATGCGCTTCGTGAGTCGGCGCGCCTCGCGCGCGCCTCGGGGGCGACCGCGGCGGCCATCGCGTTTATCCATGCAGATCCACGCCATCCGGAGGGCGTCGCCCAGGAAGCACGGGTCGCAGAGATTCTGCGCTCCGAGGGGCTGTTCGACTGGGTATCCCCCTCGCACCGCTGCGGAGCATCCGCGCGATTCGAACCGCGCGCGCGCGCGGCCCTCGTCGATGCGGCGCTCTCGGGCCCGGTCGGATCATTCGTCGGTGCCGTGGTTGGACTCAGCGACGGCGCCGAAGTCTTCATGATGACAAGCACGGCGGGTCTCGTGCCCGCCTGTGCGTTTCAACCCCGCGAGAGCTTGCTCTCGGGACCCTCGGGTGGCGTCGCAGCTGCCGCGGCCATCGCGGCTGCGTGCGGGTTCGACAGATGCGTCACCCTCGACATGGGAGGTACGAGCGCCGATGTCGCGCGCTGTGACGGCGCGATCCAGATGCGCGATGAGACGACCGTCGGTGGTGTGACGATCGCATCTCCCTCGGTCGCTCTCGAGAGTGTCGCGTCAGGAGGCGGTTCGATCCTCTGGTTCGATGGCCGCTCGCTTCGAGTCGGCCCCACGAGCGCCGGGAGCAATCCGGGCCCAGCGTGCTACGGCGGCGGCGGGCCTCTGACACTCACGGACGCGAATCTCCTTCTCGGGCGCATCGACCCGGCTCGACTCTCCATCCCGGTCGATGTCGAGGCCGCTCAGCGCTGCGCCCTCGTCCTTCATGCCGAGGTCTCGAAGCAGTCGACGCGACCCATGACCCCAGACGAGATGCTCGCAGGGTTCATCGCAATTGCGGATGAGTCGATGGCGTCAGCACTCCGCGCTGTCACGGTGCGTCTCGGAATCGATCCGGCGAGCCACGCGCTCGTGGCCTTCGGAGGCGCGGGAGCTCTGCATGCCTGCTCGATTGCTGAGCGAATCGGGATCACTTCAGTGCTCTTCCCGCGTGACGCGGGACTGCTCTGTGCCAAAGGGATCTCGCGCGCATCCCTTGGACGGGTCGTGTCATCAACATGCCTCGTGCGGTTGGACGACGCTGTCTCGTTGCTGGTCGAGAAGGCGATCACTCGGGCGCTCGAAGAGATGGAGTCACTTGGCGTACCACGCCAGCAATGCGCTGTCACGCGATGCACGGCGATGCTCCGGCTTCTGGGCCACGAGGAGTCGGTGGAAGTCGACATTCATCGAAGTGGAACCGAAGCGGCTCGGCTGTGCGACACACTGCATCGCGCCTTCGCGTCCGCCTACCGCGCGGTGTACGGGTACTCACCGCCGGACGGAGCACCCGTCGAGCTGGAGCGAGTCAGGGTGGCGGCCCAGATGACCGCACCTCAGTCAACAAGCGAAGCCACTCCCGCGGAATCCGGCGGCGGCGAGTCGATCCTCGGACCCTTCGTCTTCACACGCGAAGACTCCACGGCATTCCTTCCCCCCCACTGGCGTTCGAGCGCGGCCCCCGACGGAACGCTTGTCTTCACGCGAATCGCGGATGCCCCTCGCGCCGAAGTGCGTGGCGCCAGCACGGAAGAGCTCGTGGCGGCGCGGCTGACGGCAATCGCCTCAGACATGGGTGAACAACTTCGTCGCACAGCTGTCTCTGCGAACATCAAGGATCGACTGGACTTCTCGTGCGGTCTGCTCGGACCCGACGCCTTCCTCGTCGTCAATGCCCCGCATATTCCGATTCACCTCGGCGCGCTGGGAATGTGCGTGCGTGCCGTGCTGGCCGAGCGGTCGATGGCGCCCGGCGATGTCCTGGTCGTCAATCATCCCCGGTTGGGCGGATCTCACTTGCCCGACATCACAGCGATCACCGCGATTCATGCAGAAAGCGGCACGCTTCTGGGGTATGCGGCCAATCGGGCCCACCATGCCGAGATCGGCGGATCGCGACCGGGCTCGATGCCTCCAGACGCGAAGCGCCTCAGCGACGAGGGTGTCGTCATCGAGCCGACGCTCGTTGTCGAGCGCGGTGTTGATCGCTTTGACCGTCTTGATGCCTGCCTTCGCTCAGGCAAGTGGCCCAGCCGCCTCGTCAACGAAAACATCATGGATGTGCGCGCGCAGGTGGCCGCCAACGAACTTGCCGCCACCCGGCTTCGACAGGTGTACGCGGAAGCTCCGGACGGCGCAGTTGAGCGCTGCAGGCAGTGGCTCAGAAACTCCTCCGTTCGCGCGGCCGAGCGGGCCATCGAGGCCCTCGTCATCGAGGGCGGAAGATTCGAAGAGCGGCTCGACGACGGCACTGTCCTCGCCGTCGCGGTCGCTCGCACACACTCACCCGCGCGGCTTCGGATCGACTTCACCGGATCGGCACCGAAGCATCCAGGCAATCTCAACGCACCACTGGCGGTTACTCGCGCGGCGGTCATGTACACGCTCAGGGTGCTCGTCGGTGAGTCCCTTGGGCCCGAGGGACCGGCCTTCCCGCTCAACGAAGGGCTGATGGATGCGGTTGATCTTGTCATTCCCCAGGGTTCAATCCTCGCGCCACCCTTCGATGGCCCGCCCAGCGACTGCCCGGCCTGCGCCATCGGGCAGACAGAGACGAGTCAGAGAGTTGTCGACCTCCTCTGGCGCGCGCTCGGACTCGCGGCGTGCAGTCAGGGGACGATCAACAATCTGCTGTTCGGAGATTCTCGGTTTGGTTTCTACGAGACCATTGCCGGTGGCGCCGGAGCGACCGAGCTCGGCCCTGGAGAGAACGGCGTACACACGCACATCAGCAACACCCGGATCACTGACGCGGAAGTGCTCGAACGGCGATACCCAGTGCGACTCGAGGAGTTCCGAGTGCGCCGTGGCTCTGGAGGCACGGGAGCCCACCGTGGCGGCGATGGTCTCGTTCGCAGGATCCGCTTCTTGGAAGGAGTCGATCTCTCATTCCTTTCGCAACACCGCGTGGAGTCGCCGTACGGCCTTGCTGGCGGATCGCCCGGCCAGCGCGGCGCGCAGCGGATCGTTCGCGCCGACGGCCGCATTGAAGAAGTCCCCGGAATCGTGGCCGCTCGCCTTGAGCGAGGCGATCAGTTCGTCATCGAAAGCCCCGGGGGCGGAGGGTTCGGCGCACCGGAGATCAGCACTTCCTGACGGCCTGCTCGATGGCGGCATAGTCGACCTGGATCTTCGGATCGTCGCTCACCGACGCGTACCGAACGACCCCCGTGGCATCGATCACAAACGCGGATCGTTTGGACACACCCTTGAGCCCCATCAACTCCTCGTGCAGCGCGCCGTAGAGCCGTGAGACATCCTTGTTGAAGTCGCTGAGCACCGGAAACGGAATGCGCTCGAGTTCACGGAACTTGTCGACGGTAAACGGCGAGTCGACGCTGATGGCGAACGCCTTGCATCCGAGGCCTTGCCAGACGGCCCATGTGTCGCGGAAGTGGCACATCGCCGCGGTGCACACGCTGCTGAAGGCGAGGGGGATGAAAAGCAGGACGACTTTCTCCTTGCCGAGCAATTGACCGACATCGACTGGAGTTCCCGGCTTGCTCGGAAGGTTGAATGGCGGGGCCTTCGATCCGACGGTGATGGACATGAAGTACTCCTGACTCTCGTGATGGCGTGCGACTGCTCCCAAGACGCTGTCAGGGGGCGAGTGTACGAGGATGGGCGCACCGCGCGACCGGCTCGCCAACCCCCGTGAGTTCCATGATCGGACTGCCCAGGTTGCGGCCCTCAGCGAGCAACTCTCAGGTGTCCATGACTCTTCGCCGCTCGCGCCACTTCGATCCCTCGCCATCCAGGTCTCCGCCGACCTTGGAGCCCTCGGTGGCCTTGCCAGACTTGCTAAGAGACCCGACACGGCAACCGTCGTCATCGCAAATCTCCGCCGGTGCCTCGGGGCACTCTTTCGGGAGAAGGTCCTTCCTCTCAATGACGCGGCGTTCGCCCACGCCTCGAAGTGTGCCATCACCATCATGATCTGTGAGCTCGTCTGCATCACCCTCAACTGCTGCCACGGAATCGGATGCCTGGAAACGGTGATGGTCGTTGTTCAGGCGACGCTAGGCGGGGCGCTCGTCATCGGAGACCTGCGCCTTGCGGGCGTCATGTTGGGAACGCCGATCGCCATCGGCGTCGTCGTGTTCGTGATGCCGAGGATCGCCACGCTCCCGGGTTTGGCGATGGACTTCGGCACGCTCCTCTTCGGAGTCCGGTGCGCGATGGGGGTTGTCGTGACCTTCATCGTCTACCGCTTCCTCTGGCGCGCACAGGAACAGGGAACCCTTACTTCGGCCCTCATGCTGAGAGCGCGCGCACGCGTCGCGGCGCGAACCTAGGCGAGCCGGTGCTCGAAGCGCTCGATCGACACAGCCTTCGCGGAGGCAGGGTCGATCTCGATGAGGCAGCCGCAGGCGCGATCATCCCCTTCCCCCATGTCGAACACGGTGTGAACACCAGTTGTCATCGCGCGCAGCACTCCGTCCACCTTTCGCCCGATGATCGACGCGTGGGGTCCGCACATTCCCACATCTGTAATGAACGCGGTTCCCCGAGGGAGAATTCTGGCGTCGGCGGTGGCTACATGGGTGTGCGTTCCAATGACTGCCGCCACGCGCCCGTCGAGATGATGCGCGAGAGCGGCCTTCTCGCTGGTGGCTTCCATATGCGCCTCGACAATGACCAGCGGATTCGTCTCAGGGAGCGCTGCCAGCACCCCGTCGATGCAGGCGAAGGGGTCATCCGCTTGCAATGTCATGAACACTCGACCGAGGACGGTCACGACGAAGAGATCACGGGGAAGGGTCTTCGACGCAGGAATCCGAATCCAGCGCTTGCCCGGAGCCTTTGCCGGGAGATTCGCCGGCCTCAGAATGGGTTCAAGGGGGTCGCCGAGGACGGCGGAAATCTTGTTGTCGCGGAAGGCGTGATCCCCCAGAGTGACCGCGTCCGCCCCAAGTTGCCGGAGCGATCGATAGAGCTCGGGAGTGATTCCCGAGCCGTTCTTTACATTCTCGCCGTTGACGACGATGGCCGCAAGCGTCCTCGCGGCTCTAGCCGCGGCAATTCCCGACTGCAGTGCCCGCCGCCCCGGGGCTCCCACGCAATCTCCGAAGAAGGCGATGGAAAACGGCTCTGCCACCGCTATACTCTAGCCGTCCTCGCTGCGACGCACCTCTGAGTGGCGCGCGGGGCCTTGCATGATCGACACGAGCTACAAGAAGGGCGACCGCGTTCGCCATCCGTCGCGCCCCGAGTGGGGCACGGGTGTCATTACCAAGATCGAAAGTGTGACGCGCGACCGGTCGAGCGACCTTCGGCTCTGGGTGAGATTCCCGTCCAACGGGGAGAAGACATTCCTCGCCAGCGCGGCGGGACTTGAGGTTGTCGACGATCAGGGGCACGCCGACAGTGTGCATGCGCGACCGACGCTCGATGCCGTTCATCTGGCGAAGGGTGGCGGATGGCTCGGGGAAATCTCCAAGAGAACGCCGGAGGAATTGATGGTGAGCCTGCCCGGAGAGGCGGCCGATCCCTTTCTGCCGCTTCGAAAGAGGGCGGAGTTCATCGTGAAGCTCTACCGGTTCGATGGCACCCCCGTACGACTGATCGAATGGGCCGTGGCGCAGAGCGGCGTCGAGGATCCAATGTCCCGATTCAATAGGCAGGAACTGGAACAGTTCTACACACGATGGCTCTTCAATCTGGAAACTCAGACCCGAAAACTCTTGACGGAACTTCGCCGAGACAACATCGCCGTCGATGCGCTCCTCGTCGGTGCCCCGCCGCTTGCGGCGAGGACGATTCCACGACTCCAGCGCGAATTGCGCTGAGTCGTTCACGCCAGAGTGCCGGGTGCTCGGCTGGGATTGACTGTCCGACTAGGGCGATTTCACCGTGGCACTTGCGGCGGCCTTTACTTCGAGCGGACCCGGTGGCTGCGTCCTGTACTTCTCGAGGTCGCCCCGATAGGTCGTGAGAAGCCCCGGATCCTTCTGGAGTTCGATCGCCCTCTCCTGTGCCTCGATGGCCTTCTCTCGATTCCCGCGCGCAAAGTGAACCATTGCGAGTGCCGCGAGAGCCAGCGGATCCTCTTCCCTACCCAGCGCGTTGGCTTCAAGCGCCATGGCGAGGGCGAAGTCAAGGTCGCGCACACGCGCGAACGGGCTGTTGACGGTCGTCCGCGCCATCGCGCGCCGTGACACTGCGTCTCTGGGGTTGCGCAAGGCGATTTCTCGTCCGAGGACATATCCCGCCTCGGGTTGCCCGGCGATTCCGATCATGATCACGAACCGCTGCACATCAAACTGTGTGCGTTCCTCGGGAAACTGCGGGTTGAGCGCATCGAGGAGCTCAAACATCGGAGCCCACTGACCAGACTTTTCACACTCGCGCGCGAGGGCCTCGATCTTGGCCTTGGCCGAAAACATCCGCGCGTCCTTGACGAAGCGGTCCTTCACAGAGGCGGGGTCCCAGGTTCCTGCGACGATTGCCTCAAGGGGCGCTTGGGCCTCGTTGGGGTGGCCATACCACTGCACGATCCCATCACGGACAATGAAGAGAATCGGGGTCGCGCGGCGGAGTGTGCCGTCCTGGAGCGCCCGATCAGCGGCGTGGGCTGGGTCCGACGCAATCCGGTAGGTGATGTCATCCTTCTGCGGTGGACTGGCGAGCCACTGAGCGATGATCTCCTTCCGCTCTGCAGACACTCCCACGAACACCACTCCCTGAGGCTGATGAATCCGCGCCAGTTCAGCCACGAGCGGTCCTACTTCCTCGCAGTGATCGCAAGTTGTCGAGAAGAAGTCAAAGACATAGATCGTCCGCGGAGCGAAGCGAACGATGGGCTCGCCCCTGACCCAGCCGGCGACCTTGGGGCACGGGACCGTCGCGCCCGGGTAGACCCAGGGTGCGGGGATCCGCGTATGAATGCTGTCCGCGGCCGCCGAGGTTGTCGACGCAGGGGCAGACTGAGGACGGGTGGAGGGGACGCATGATCCCGCGAAGGCCGCGACGCAGAATGCAAGCAGGCGAAGCATTGCTTCCACGATATCGGCACGAATCGGAGTGCGTGAAGTATCGTGGACTCGGAGCTCAGGAATCACGAACCCGTTGAATCACCACAGAGAGCACTCTGCCAACGCAACGACATGGCGATGGACCATCGCCGCCTTGGTAATTCTCGCCCCAGGGGCGTGCCTCGGAGCATTCCTTCTTGGCCAACAGGGCCGCGCGAAGGAGTTCGCCGACGCGGTGGCGCAAGCCGAGGCGGCTCACGCGGCGACTGCGGAAGCTCAAGAGCTGCTCGCTGGTGCGATAGATTCGGTGGCGACGGCGGAAGCGCTCGTCGCAGCGATGCGCGGTGAGGTCGCCGCCGCGCCGACACAAGTCGAGACGGCCAACTCCACGGCCGCGGTTGGCGCGAAGGGCTCGGATGATGCACTGGCTGCGGCACGAGCCGACACAGAACGAGCTGTCAGCGCGGAGCGCGCAAGGACAGACAGTGCGCTGAGCGTCGTGGAGTTCATTCGGCACTCTCTGCGGGCCTCGGACGCCCCCGCCACTCTCAAACAGGACACGACCGTCGTGCAGGCACTCGAGGGGGCCCGGGCGGAACTCGCCGGGGGTGCTCATGACGCGAACCCGGCACTCAAGGCCGAACTGCTCGCAACCATCGGCACACTCCTCATGGCCAACGGCCGTCCGAACGAAGCGGCACCCATGCTGGCACAGGCGCTGATTATCGAACGGTCCCTCCGCCCGCAGCAAGATGCCCAGCTCGCCACGGCCGCCGCGCGCTCGGCTGCGGCCCTCTGCGCGATCGGCAGAAGCACCGAGGCCGAGCCTCTGGCGCGGGAAGCGTTGGACATCGCGCGCGCCGCGGCGCACGGAAACGACTCGGACCAAGTAGTCGAAGCACTTGCAGTGTTGGGAGCGGTGGAACGCGCCCGCGGTCGGCTCGACGACGCGGAGAAGGCGATGCGTGAGGCTCTTTCGATGGCCCAGCGGCTTCATCCCTCGCCGCACCGCTCGGTGGCGTCCGCCACCGCCAACCTCGCCGAGTTGGTGGACTCGCGGGGGCGCTGGAGTGAGGCAGCCCCGCTTCATCAGGCCGCGCTCGACATGCGGCGAACGCTCTTCGTCGGTGATCACGCCGATACGGCCGACAGTTTGAACGGAACCGTCGGTGCGCTGCAGAGCCTAGGCCGCCAGGCAGAGGCAGAACCTCTCGCGCAGGAGGCGCTCGACATGCAGCGCAGGATCCATCCGGTCGCAAATCTAAATGTGGCCATCGCCCTAAACAATTTCGCGAGCATCGAACGGTCGCTTGGCAAGGACCGCGAGGCGGAGCCGCTCTTCGCCGAGGCGCTCCTGATCCGCCAGCGGATCCTCAAGGGGGACGACCCATCGATTGCCCAGGGGTTCAAGAGCCTCGCGTGGACGAAGCATGCGCTGAAACTCGACGCGCAGGCTCACGCACTACTCCAGCGGGCCCTTGAGATGAATCAGCGCCTCTTTCCGGGAGACTCTCTCGCCGTGGCGAGCGCGCTGACCGATCTTGCTTGGATCCAGCTTGACATCGGCGATACTGAGGGGGCGCTGCGCAACGCCGCCGCCGCAGACGCAATGCTCGCACGCCTCCAACCGTCGGGCAGCACCACTCGTGCGGTCGCCATGGCAATGCACGCACGGGCGCTCATGAAGTCGGGGAAGACCGCGGAAGCACGCGCGCTCGTCGACCAAGCCGCCGCGATGGCGCTCTCATTGGAAGGAGCCAACGCAAGCCACGCCGCCACAGTGCTGAGGATCAAGGCAGAAATCATCCCCGAGAGCGCGAGCAACGGTTCCCCGGCGCCAAGTCCGCCAGTCGCACCCGGCCCAACGAACACGACAGGGAACACATCAGGCTGACCGAGTGGACCGTACTGGGCTCGAACCAGTGACCTCCTCCGTGTCATGGAGGCGCGCTAGCCAACTGCGCCAACGGTCCGCGAGCGAGGCATTCTAGAGCGTCGCCGGAGAATGGGCAAGGCATCGATCGATCCGTCGCAGCGCACTCGCCTTGCCCAGGATCGCCAAGGTGTCAAAGATCGGCGGGCTCACCGTCGATCCCGAGACCGCCACTCGGAGAGGCTGCGCCACCGCGCCCAGGTTTCCCTCCGCAGAGCGAACTGCGTACGGTGTGATTACCCCTTCAAGCCCCGCAACCGTCCAGTCATCCGTCGTCACGAGCACTTCACGCAGCGCCTTCAGATGGTGGAACCCTGAGGGGGATCCTCCCTCGAGCACCTTTCGCGTGGCCTTGGAGTCCCAGACGAGAAGGTCATCGGCGGTCGTGATGAAAGTATTGGTCCGGAACAAGTCGTCAAGAGTCTTGCTCCGCTCGTGGCTCGCATTGCACAGGCCACTGAACTGTTCGCTGCTCAAGCGTTCCATAAACGACGGATGGAAAGCCGCTCCGTGCGCCGCGGTCCGGCGGACAAACTCCTCACGGGGCATAGATGCGATCGCGTGGAGGTTGAAGGCCAGCAGTTTGGCCCGGTCGAACTTGGCCGGAGTCTTCACGACTCGGTCAAGGTCAAAGTGAGAGGCCAGGAACTCGTTGTCGAATGTCTCAAGATCGCCACCTGGGCTCCATCCATTGAGCGACAGAAAGTTGCAGAGCACTTCGGGGAGGTATCCCGAGCGCCGGAAGTCGTCGACATTGATTTCGGGGAGGGCAACCTGATACGCCTCGGCGAGCGCCATCGTCTCTTCAAGTTCCAACTGCATCGTCTTGTCGGCCATCCACGCGGTGAAGCGCTGCCTGGTGACTGTCGCAGTTGGCGGCTCGGTCACCCCCTTCTCAACGAGCGCCTTCCTCAGCACCTTGTCTTTGTCCCGCTTGGACATCTTCGACCCGTCCGGATTGAAGATGAGCGGCAGGTGTCCGTAGGTGGGGCGGCGGAACCCGAGGGCGTCCTGCAGGACGATGTGCTTGGCCGTGTTGTTGAAGTGCTCCTGCGCGCGCAGGACATGGGTCACACCCATCAGCTCGTCGTCGACGACCACCGCGAAGTGATAGGTCGGGTAGCCGTCGGCCTTGCGGATCACGAAGTCGTCCGTCTCGCCATCAGGGATGAGTGCCGTGCCTAGGACTTCGTCGACGATGGTGATCGCCCCCGGCGGCGTGTGAAACCTTACGACAGCTGGTCTGCCTTCAGCGAGCATCGCCCTGACCCGATCAGGTGGCAGCGCCCGCGCCACTTCCCCCGTGTACCGAAATGGTCGGTTCTGAGCCTTCGCCGCCTCCCGCATCGCGGTCAGTTCCTGCGGACTCTCAAATGCGTAGTACGCCACGCCAGAGGCAATCAATTGGTCGAGATACCGCTGATAGGTCTCCAACCGCTCGGACTGAAAGTACGGACCATGTGGTCCTCCACCGCATCCCTCGAACTCCGGTCCCTCATCCCAGGCAATTCCCAGCCACTTGAGGTCTCTGGCGAATCCGACGCTCGCGGAGTCACTTGACCGTTTCTGATCCGTGTCTTCGATGCGCAGGACGAGTTTCCCCGACCGCCCTCGGGCGTATGCCCAGCAGAAGAGAGCCGTACGAGCGCCGCCGACATGAAGGTGTCCGGATGGACTCGGGGCGAAGCGCGTCACGACCGTGTTTGAAGGTGTCATTGGCTCCTCGGGGCGACCGTTGCGGATGGATTGCGAAGGCTAGCAAACCGGACATCAGCCCAAGAAGCGCCGACGGTAGTCTTGAAGTGATGGCCCACCGCCGCCACAGGCGTACCTCCGTACATCCCGTGGGGCTCGCGCCTGGGTCGCTGGCCCAGCCGGCAGGT
Organism: Phycisphaerales bacterium; assembly: GCA_009691915.1. Taxonomy (GTDB): domain Bacteria; phylum Planctomycetota; class Phycisphaerae; order Phycisphaerales; family SM1A02; genus F1-60-MAGs104. The sequence continues at coordinate 108,747 of SIAD01000001.1, read as the reverse complement.
AGTGCCGTTGCGGTGCCGATCATCGAGATGTTTGCATGGGGAACAGGCGACCTCATTGAGAAACGGGTCGCGTCAATTGCCGAGATCGCGCAGCAGCGCGGCACTCAGAAGTTCTTGTGGGTCAACTTCGACGGGACTCCGTCTGGGGAGACGCTTGCCGAGCTCGGCCGCAACTTCGGCCTTCACCTGCTTGCGCTGGAAGATGTCCTGCGCCCTACCCCACGCGCCAAGGTCGAACCCTTCGACACGGTGCTGTTCGTCGTCGCGCCGATCCCTTTGTTGCAGGACAACTCAGTACTGATGGCGGGAAGCTTCGAGACCGAACAGCTCGCGCTCTTTCTCGGGCCGGATTTCGTGATCACGATTCAGGAGCGCCCTGGCGGAGACTGCCTCGATGGGGTTCGGCAGAGGCTGCGAAGTCGCGAGGGTCGGCAGCAGCGCAAGGGCGCTGCGTACCTGGCGTTTTCCATCTTCGACAGCGTGATTGACTACTACTTCCCGCTGGTCAACGCGCTCAGTAACCGCGTGGACAAGATCGAGGGCGAAGTCGTCGACAGCCGATCGGTCCCCGATATGTACGCCATTCGCGAGCTCAAGCACGAGCTCGCACGGGTGAGGCAGGCCATCTGGCCGATGCGTGACGCGCTCACGGGTCTGATGACGATGGAGTCCTTCTTTGACATGGAGAATCGGATCTTTCTGCGCAGCGCGCTCGATCATGTGATGCGTCTCATCGACATGCTCGAGTCGGACCGTGCCTGCGCTGGGGATCTCATGGAGCTTTCCATTGCCCTCGCCAACGCCAAGCTGGGTGAGGTGACCAAGGTGCTCACGATGATCGCGACCATCTTCATTCCGATCACCTTCATCGCCAGCATCTACGGGATGAACTTCGAGCACATGCCGGAACTTCAGTGGGCGCTGGGATACCCCATGGCACTCGGTTTGATGGCGGCCACCGTGCTCGGTTTCGGCATCATGTTCTGGCGTCGTGGTTGGTTCGAATCGGCCATGAAGCCGCCCTCCCGCCGATGACACCCCGGTTTACCCACGCGTTTGAACCCCTTGCGCCGCCGTGGCGTATCCCCGAAGATGGGGCTGCACCGCTCGGCCAGCGGCGCCCTCCGACCACGGATGCGAGAGACCAACATGAACAAGCCCCACACACTTTCCATGGAACACGACACCGCCCCTCGGGCCTCTGACTACTTCGGGTCGCTCACCTTCAGCGGCGATGTGATGCTGAAGCGGCTCCCGCCCGATGTCTTCATGAATCTCCAGCGCACTATGCGCCACAACTGGCAGCTGGATCCGTCGATCGCCAACACTGTGGCCTCCGCGATGAAGGAGTGGGCGCTCGAGCACGGGGCCACGCACTACTGCCACTGGTTCCAGCCGCTCACCGGCGCGACGGCGGAGAAGCACGATGCATTCCTTTCACCCACGGGTGACGGAGGGGCGATTGAGAAGTTCTCCGGTGACGCGCTCATTCAGGGCGAACCCGACGCCTCGAGTTTCCCCTCCGGTGGAATCCGTGACACCTACGAAGCGCGCGGATACACAGCGTGGGACGCCACCAGCCCGGTCTTCCTCCTCCGTAGCAGCAACGGTCACAAGACTCTGTGCATCCCGACGGCGTTCGTCTCGTGGACCGGCGAGGCGCTCGATCAGAAGACGCCCCTGCTGCGTTCGATTGACGCCGTCTCCAAGCAGGCCCTGCGCGTGCTGCGGGTGCTCGGCGACACGACCACATCTCATGTCATGGCGACGCTGGGGTGCGAGCAGGAGTATTTCCTTGTCGACCGCAATCTCTTTCTCAAGCGGCTTGACCTCTGCGTCTGTGGTCGCACTCTGATCGGAACAGAGCCCCCCAAGGGGCAGCAGCTCGAAGACCACTACTTCGGCGCGATTCACGAGCGGGTCATCGCCTATATGACCGAGTGCGAGGAACGGCTGTTCGAGCTCGGAATCCCCGTCAAGACACGCCACAACGAGGTAGCGCCGGGGCAGTACGAGATAGCACCGACCTTTGAACTCGCCAATGTCGCCGTCGACCACCAGATGGCCACCATGCATGTACTGCGCACCGTCGCCCGAACCCACGGATTCGAGTGCCTTCTGCACGAGAAGCCATTTGCCAAAGTGAACGGATCGGGCAAGCACAACAACTGGTCCCTGTCGACGGATCTTGGTGCCAACCTCTTCGACCCTCGCGACGAGACTCACACCAACATGCAGTTTCTGGTCTTCCTCGCGGCGGTGATCAGCGCGGTGGACACGCATGCCGACATCCTTCGCGCCTCCATCGCATCGGCGCACAATGACCATCGGCTCGGCGCCAACGAGGCGCCGCCGGCGATCATGTCGATCTATCTGGGCGAGATGCTCGATGACATCCTCGACCAGCTCGAGCGCGGAGAGTCGAAGCGCTCTGCGAAGTCGGTGCCGATGGACCTTGGCGCGCGCACTCTCCCGCAGATTCCGCGTCACACCAGCGACCGCAATCGCACCAGTCCCTTTGCCTTCACGGGCAACAAGTTCGAATTCCGCGCGGTCGGCTCCTCGCAGTCGGTGGCCTGGCCCAACACGGTCCTCAACACCATGATCGCCCAGAGCTTCGATGCCATCGCCACCGAACTCGAGAAGAAATTGGGGAAGGGGGCGACGCAGGCCAAGCGGGAAGCAGCGGTCAGAACAGTCTTGAAGGACATCGTCAAGGAGCACCGCCGCGTCTGTTTCGACGGCAATGGCTACTCCAGCGATTGGCACGCGGAGGCCAAGAAGCGCGGTCTGCCCAACTTCCCGTCCACCGCCGAAGCGCTTCCCGCACTCGTCACGAAAAAGGCCGAGAAACTCTTCGCCTCCTACGGAGTGCTTTCGAAGCGCGAGCTCCATGCGCGCTACGAGGTCCAGTTGGAGCAGTACTGCAAGATCGTTCAGATCGAAGGGCGCACCCTCTCCCAGATGGCGTGGACGCAGGTCCTGCCCGCCGGGTGGCGTACGCAGGGCGAATTGGCCGACACCGTATCGGGGACGCAGCACGCCGGGATCCCCTGCCCCGAGAGTGAGGCCGCGCTTTCCGATCTCGCTCGGCTCGTCGCGGCGCTTCGCAATTCGCTGGCGACCCTCGACGAGGCTATCGCTTCCCAAGTGGCGGACCTTGAGCAACGCGTCGGTCACTGCCGGACTGCCGTGCTCAGTTCGATGAGCAAGGTCCGGGAGTGCTGCGATGCTCTCGAGAGGGTCGTCCCAGCGGATCTCTGGCCGCTGCCTGACTATGCCGCGATGCTGCTGGTCCGCTGAACCATAACCATCCCTGGGAAACTCGACGACCCCGGCGCAGTGCCGGGGTCTTTTCCTATACTCGCCGACCCCCAAGGAACACCATGACGACAGCACCCACCGCCGAAAACACTATCAAGGTCACAGATGCCGGACCGGCGCTGAAGCGCATCGAGATCAGTATCCCATCGGCCCGCGTCGACGAGCAGCTCGACAGCGCGATGGCGAACCTTGCATCGCAGGCCTCGCTCCCCGGATTCCGGCGCGGACATGCGCCCAAGGGGCTCCTTGAGAAGCGATTCGGGAGCGCCTTGGCGCAGGAGGCGAGGCAGCACCTAGTGTCGCAGGCGTATCAGCAGGCGCTCGAAGCGCACAAGATTCGACCGATTTCTCAGCCCGACCTGGCGTCAGGGACGACCGAGCCCGACCTCGTCCGCGGCAAGGAGTTCGCGCTCGCACTCGAAGTTGAGGTGATGCCTGAGTTCACGCTCCCCCAGTGGGAGGGGCTGGCACTCCGAAGGCCCATCCTCGAGATTCTCGACAAACATGTCGAGGAAGAGACGCATCGTCTCTCCTACCGGATCGGCAAGCCGGCGAAGATCGACGGGCCGTTCATGGCTCTTGACCGCATGGTGGGCAAGGCGGTGGTTCGCGCCAAGGGTCTCGACAAGGTCATCTTCGAGACGGAGACCGCGCTCGCTGTCGTCCCAGCGGAGGACGATGAGGGCAAGGGGCCGTTCCTGGGACTGCTCGTTGATGGTCTCGAAGCGGTAATCAAGGGCAAGATGGTGGGCGACACGGTTATCATCGAGTTGACCGGCCCAGAAGGCCACGAGATCGCGGAGATTCGCGGACAGCCGCTGTCGGTCACATTCACCATCGCTAGCGCGGAGCGAATCGCCCCTGCCGCCGTTGAAGAGATCGCCGCCGCCATCGGGCTCGAGAGCACCGCGCTCCTGGCGGAGAACCTCAAGGGTGTCCTCGAGCGCCGACGCGATGAGGAACAGCGATCGGCACTCAGAGAACAGGTCTTCGAGCTGCTCGCGGAGAAGGCCTCGTTCGACCTCCCCGAGCGCCTCTCCGAGGGACAGATCGCTCGAGACATAGAGCGCCAGAAACTCGAGATGCTCTACCGCGGAATGGACCCGCAGACCGTCGAGGCGCGTCTTGCGGAGACGCGCCGCTCCAGCGCGGAAGTGTCGCGTCGACGCCTCAAGATGTTCTTCATTCTCGCGAAACTTGCCGAGACTCTCGGCGTCGAGGCCAGCGAAGGCGAAGTCAATGGGCGCATCGCCGCTATCGCGCGGTCGCGCAACATGCGCCCCGATGCGCTGCGCGCCGAACTCGAGAAGAATGGCCGCCTTGGAGAAGTCGCGCTGCAGATTCGCGAGCACAAGTCCGCGGACCGCGTCATCGCCAAGGCCACGCTGACTGATGTTCCCGCCGAGGAGTGGAACAAGGAAGCGCAAGCCAAGGCGTCAAAGGCGACGGCCACGAAGTGACCGGATCAGTCTGCCCTAGGCTGCTCGCCGTCGGAGGAACCGCATTGGGGGCGGCACCGCAGTCGATGGATGTCTTCACGGCGCTTGGCTGGATTCTGGTATTTGTCATCGCGGGTGTTGTCGTCATCTACATGGTCAGACGGTGGCTTCGCGCGGAGAGCGCGCCGCCGGTCGGATTCACGCTCGCGGATCTCAGAGAGATGCGCGATGGGGGCGAGATCACCGACTCCGAGTTTGAGGCTGCGAAGTCGGCGATGATTGCTCAGGTAAAGCGACAGTCGTCGGCGGCAAAGGCCCGCGAAGGCCGTCCGGCCGAAGTGCGGCGCGTACACTGACCAGCGGACACGCGACATGAGTGACACGCCTCCCTCGAAACCTTCTCCCCCAGCCACGGGTCCACGACCTTCGCATCGGCGCAGCGGGCCCCGCGACTCGGGCGGTGGCGGATCGGACGGCCCCAGCAACTCGGGCAGCGGCCCCTCTGGCTCCGACTCCGGGTTCCGAGGCCGCAAGGTGACCACCTGCAGCTTCTGCGGCAAAACGAGTCGGGAAGTCGGCCCGATGGTCGAAGGGCCCAATGATGTCTACATCTGCGCCAACTGCACAGAACTCTGCCAGAACATCTTCAAGCAGGAGAAACGGCGTGTCACGGGTGCCGCTCCGGCGCTGACGCAGATCCCCTCGCCGCGGCAAATCAAGGAATACCTCGACCAGTATGTGATTGATCAGGATCGGGCCAAGAAATCCCTCTCGGTGGCGGTGCACAACCACCACAAGAGGCTCACGCAGATTGAGAACCCCGATGCGCCAGTGGAGCTGGACAAGAGCAACGTGCTGCTTGTGGGTCCGACCGGAACTGGGAAGACGCTGCTAGCGCGGACGCTCGCCAGGATTCTCAATGTCCCCTTCGCCATCGGAGATGCCACCACACTCACCGAGGCCGGCTATGTCGGAGAGGATGTCGAGAATCTCCTCCTCAAGCTGCTTCAGGCTGCCGACTTTGATGTCGAGGCGGCGCAGCGCGGCATCATCTACATCGACGAGATCGACAAGATCGGCAAGACGAACGGGAATGTTTCGATCACGCGGGATGTCTCCGGCGAAGGTGTGCAGCAGTCCCTTCTCAAGATGCTTGAGGGGACCATCGCGAATGTCCCGCCACAGGGCGGGCGCAAGCATCCCGAGCAGCAGTACATCCAGCTTGACACCACACACATCCTGTTCATCTGCGGCGGCTCGTTCGTTGGAATCGACGACATCGTGCGAAAGCGGCTTGGAAAGCGGCGGATCGGCTTCTCGTCGGATGCCTCGGCGCTGCCGGACAGGGCGGCCGACCAGGCGGCGATGCTCAGCCAGATCCAGCCCGAAGATCTGCTGGAGTTCGGCCTGATCCCGGAGCTCATCGGTCGGCTTCCGTTGCTCTGCCCACTCTTCCCGCTCACACGCGCGGCGATGATCCAGATCCTCCTCGAACCGAAGAACGCACTCGTAAAGCAGTACCAGCACTTCTTCCGTCTCGAGAACACCTCCCTGGAGTTCACTCCCGGGGCTCTCGATGTGATCGCAGACCGTGCTCTAGAGCGCGAAACAGGCGCGCGCGGGCTCCGAGCCGTCGTCGATGAACTGATGACCGATCTGATGTACCAGCTTCCGGAACTCGACAACGCCGGGATCACCTATGTCGTCGACGAAACCGCCGTGCGCTCTGGCGTACTTCTCCCTGAATTGGTGCGACGAAGGACCCGAGAGAGCGCATGAGCGCGTGACGGACCAGCCCGGGATCATCAAAGACCCGGACGCATTGCTCGCGCACTGCCTCCAAGCGATGTGCGGTGCCGAGGGGCGCTACGACCGGATGCGGAGAATGACCGACCTGCTCTGGGATCAGTTGGCTCCTCGCGGGCTCTCGTGGGTCGGCTTCTACATCGCGAACCCGGAAGCACCAGAGTCGGAGCGGCTGATCCTTGGTCCTCGACGCAATGCACCCGCGTGCAGCCCTATCGGGGTCCATGGAGCGTGTGGGCAGGCACTTTGTAGCGGGCGCGCCGTCGTCGTAGAAGATGTCGCCACCCTAGGGAAGGCCTACATTGCCTGCGATCCGCGCGACAAGAGTGAACTCGTAGTCCCATGCCGCGAGAGCCAAGCCAATGTTTGGGGAGTGCTCGATCTCGACAGCCACTCAGTCGGACGGTTCTCCGAGGTGGACGCAACGAGCCTTGACAGGTGCCTCTGCTCCGCTGACCTCTCGCAGTGATTGCGCGGGAGTTCCGTAGAAGCCCCTTGCATCGAGGCGCTTTCCTCGCTACTCTTCCCAACCCCCTTCGGAGAGACCCAATGCCACGAGTGTGCCACTTCACCGGCGCCCGAACCAAGTCGGGCAATCGCATGACCATTCGCGGAAAGGCGAAGTACCTCGGAGGTGTCGGTCTCAAGACCACGAGCATCACGAAGCGCACCTTCAAGCCCAACCTTCAGCGGGTCGCCGCCGTGATTGACGGCGCCCCGACGAGAATTCTCGCTTCTACGCGCGCCATTCGCAGCGGCTTGGTGATCAAACCCATCCGTCGCAAGTACGCGTACACGCGAAAGTTGGCTGCAAGCGCCTGATTCCCCGCCTCGAACGGATGGTCGGTGTCCAAGTCAACAGGAGCGGAAACGGCCGTGGCGGCTCGTAGAGCGAGTCTGTTTTCAAGTATTTCCTTGACTTGGAGCGAGAAAGGAATAGAATCATGAAGTTCGCAGAGGACTTCAGGCTCTCAGGAACCGCCTGAGCCATGGCTGGCTCAGATCCCGGAGCACATACTTCCCTGCGCGGCCGGGTTTCCCGGTGACATTGACTCGGATGGTCCGTCGCTTCGGTGACGCTTCAGTCCTGGGTCGTTGATTGGCTGCTGTGAGTTTTCCGCTGTTCGCCGGGTTCGCTGGCTTTCCCGTGAGCCTGCGGTTGTGAGGTTCGCAGGAATTGCACCGGACGGATCCAGTGCTGAGTCGTTCTGGTCTCGACCAGAACATGTTGCCGGTTCCGTTCGTAGGCATGAGTTCTCGTCTCGTACCCGGTTTGGTGTTCGGTTTCGTTTCCCGTTTGGCGCTTCAAACATGATCCCCAATACTGGCGGTCCATCGGACCGCGACAGAATCCTTGAATTGACTGATCTCGTCGCCCTCATCGCCGAGTCGGTGGCTCTGCGCCCAAAGGGGCGAGAGCATGTCGGGCTCTGTCCCTTTCATGAGGATCACAAGCCTTCGTTCGCGGTGGTGACTCACAAGGGCAATGCTTTCTACAACTGCTTCGCGTGCGGCGCGAGCGGGAACGCGATCGATTTCATGATGAACTACCACCGCATGGAGTTCATCGAGGCACTCAAGTTCCTCGCGCTGCGCGCGGGTATCGAGTTGCAGTCGCGACGCGAGAGTGCGAGCAGTCAGGACGCAGCGGACTCCCCCTCGTCCCTGCGCCGTGCCAACGAGGCGGCGTTGCGCTTTTACCGCCGGTGCCTCACCGACAGTTCACTGGGCGCCGATGTCGCTGCGGCCTACGCCGCACGCGGTATCGGGCCAGAGATGATCGAGCGATTCGCGCTTGGCGCCTCCCCCGCGAGCGGCCAGGGACTCGCGGATTATGTCGGGAAGATCGTCGCCAATCAATCCTCGCTGAGTGAGGACCGAGTCGATCCCGAGACGATCGTCGGTTCGTTCGAGGCGGCGGGGCTTCTTAGGCGCCGCGGGATTGCTGACGCTTTCAGAAACCGCGCCATGTTCCCGATCTTCGATGAACTCGGCCGCTGCATCGCCTTCGGCGCGCGATCAATAGTGGAAGGGGACGATCCGAAGTACCTCAACAGCCCGGAGAGCCCGCTCTTCCACAAGTCCAAGTCCCTGTACGGGATTCATCTGGCCAAGCGCGCCATCATCCAGTCGCGCACCGCAATCGTCACCGAGGGGTACACCGATGTCATCGCCTGCCACGGTGCCGGGTTTGAGAATGTCGTGGCGACTCTGGGAACGGCCCTGACCGCAGATCATGCCCGCGTTCTTCAGCGGCTCTGCGACACCATCGTCCTCCTCTTCGACGGCGACACCGCCGGACAGCGCGCGGCGGACCGAGCACTTGAAATCTTCTTCCGTGCGCCAGTCGATCTGAAGGTGTGCACGCTTCCACAGGGGATGGACCCCGATGAACTCCTGCGCGAGGCGGATGGGCGCAATCGGTTTGCGCAGGCGATCGCCGACGCTCCCGATGCCCTCTCACACATGGTCCAGAGGTTCGCGGCGGAGCTCGCAGCACGCCCGGGCCTCTCCGCGCGGCAGCGCACCGTCGAGGCAATGCTGGCGAAACTCGCGTCGCTCGGACTCGGAGAACTCTCCGGAATCCGCCGGATCCTGGTGCTCGACGCCATCGCCACCGAGAGCGGCATCGCCGTCACCGAACTTGAGCGCACAATCGCCGCCACCAGGCGGGCCGCCACACCGCGTACCGCCGCCGACGCCGCAACGCCCCTTGAGATTCCGCGCGCCACTGCTCGCGGCTCCTCGGAGAGAGACCTCGTCTCGATCCTTCTGGCGTGGCCGAGCTGCGCTAGAGGGAGGATCGTGGACTCCAACTCCGAGCGAACCCCGCTCACCGAATTCATCCTCCCCGGCTCGATCGAAGATGCGCCTGCGAGGGCGATCTACGGTGCCATCTTCGACTGGATCGAGGATGGCCGAGGTCAGCGGGCACCGTTCACGATGCAGGGCATTCTCTCCGAGCTCTCGGATCCCGCGCACAAGGCGATCGCGGCGGAGCTCTTCGGACTGGGCACTCAGCGGTTCCCTGATGAGGAGTCCGCACTTGAGGGAGTGTCGATGGCCGCATGTGCGCTCGAGCGCCTCCAGCAGCGGATTCGACTCGCGAAAGCTCCGAGTCCTACAACCCCCGAGGAGATGGATCAACGCCTGCAGCAGGTCCGCGCGGTCGGTCTGCGCCCCTCGGCCATCTCAATGACTGCCCGCCAAGATCCCGAGCATCCCCCCGTGGGCTCCGGCAACCTAGGAAGCGCGAGCGTTCTCGCGCGCGCGGATCGAATGACTGGTTTCACCCAAGTGGTTTCGCCCGCTTTGAATAAGGAGTTTCGACCATGAGCCTCGTCCTTCAGGAACTTCACCCCGTGCTTCGTTCACTCGTTCAGGCCGGCCGACGCCGCGGCTGGATCAGTTACGAGGAACTCAACACCTGCCTCCCCGACGACTTCATCGATCCATATCCACTCGACGAACTGATGGTCCTCCTGAGCCACTTCAAGATCGAGATCATCGACGAGGCGGAGATGCGCCGCGCCGGTCATCGACCATTCCCGGCCGAGTTGCAGACCGACCTGCGGTTTCAGCGCGACACCGACAAGAAGCCCCGCCGCGTGCATGCGCCTGACTCGACACAGACCGTACCCGCCGCACCGACCGCGCCACGGCCGCTGGTCGGTGCTGCCGCGGCCGCCGTGGCTGCCGCTCGCATCAAGCAGCGCCAGCAGGATGCGGGCGCCAAGGGGACCGAGTCATCGCTCTTCGACGACGACAACCTCGATGACGATCTCGGCACACTCGACCTGGCCATCTCCGATCCGAACCCGGTACGCATCGACGACCCGATCCGCATGTACCTCACCCAGATGGGCTCGATTCCGCTGTTGACACGCGAAGAGGAGATCCGTCTGGCCAAGAAGATCGAGATGAGCCGGTATGTCTTCCGACGCATGGTCCTTGAAAGCGACTACTGCGCGCGTCAGGCGGTCGAGATCCTTCAGCAGGTGCACGAAGGAACCCTGCCCTTCGACCGAACCATGCGCATTTCGACCGCGGAGTCGAACGCCAAAGATCGGATCGCGGCGCGCATCCCGTACAACCTCAAGACCGTCCGCCTCAAGCTCGATCAGAATGTGGACCTGTGGCGCCAGATTGATGCCGCCGGAGTGTCCGCGGAACGCGGCGAAGTGCTCAAGTCAAGGATTTGGGCCAATCGCCGTCGGGTTGCGACGCTTCTTGAAGAGTGCTGCCTGCGCACCGGCCGAATCCAGCCACTCATGCGCAAACTCAACTCGCTCCACCGCAAGTGCCAGGAGCTCGTGGCAGACATCGCGCGAGCCGACTCGACCCCCGAGCGGTTTGATCCCGAGGATGTTCAGGCGATGCGGGAGGAGCTCGATGGGCTCTGCGATCTTGTGCTGGAGAAGCCCGATCTTCTGGCAGTGCGCGTGAAGGCGATCAGCCGGATCTTCGTCGAGCATGAGCTCGCCAAGCGCGCGCTCTCGGGCGGCAATCTGCGGCTCGTCGTGTCGATCGCCAAGAAGTACCGCAACCGCGGTCTTCCATTCCTGGACATCATCCAGGAGGGAAATACCGGGCTCATGCGCGCGGTTGACAAGTACGAGTACAAGCGTGGCTACAAGTTCTCGACCTACGCGACCTGGTGGATCCGGCAGGCGATCACCAGGGCCATTGCCGACCACGCGCGCACCATCCGCGTCCCGGTCCACATGATCGAGACGATGTCGAAGCTGCGCAACATTCAGAAGCATCTCCTTCAGGAGCTCGGTCACGAGCCAAATCACGAGGAAATCGCGGCCAAGGCCAAGATGCCCGTGGAAGAGGTCAAGCGTGTCCTGAAGATCTCCCGCCACCCGATTTCACTCGACCGTCCGGTTGGTGAGAGCGAGGATTCGCACTTCGGTGACTTCATCGAAGACGAGAAGCAGGAGGCACCAAGCATCACGGCCGGGAGCGAGATGCTTCGCTCGCGCATCAACGATGTCCTGAAGACGCTGACCTACCGGGAGCGCGAGATCCTCAAGCTCCGCTACGGAATCGGCGACGGCTATACCTACACCCTCGAGGAGGTGGGACGCATCTTCAAGGTCACGCGCGAGCGCGTTCGACAGGTGGAGAGCAAGGCGCTCCGCAAACTCCAACACCCCGTCCGAAGGCAGCGGCTCTCGAGCTTTATGCAGACGGATGGACTCGGCAGCGAACTGGACGCCCCACCGATCCAGGAGTGACCGCTAGGAACTCGTTGCACAGACATACTTCCAAGCGAGGTATTCCTCGAGCCCCCATCTCCCCCCTTCGCGGCCGAAGCCTGACCATTGGCAGCCGCCGAACGGGGCATAGGCATCGCTGACGGCACAGGTATTCACTCCCACGATCCCGCTGCGGAGTTTCGCCCCAACGCGCTCGGCACATGCCAGGTCACGGGTGAAGATGTATGCGGCAAGCCCGAACTCGGTCGCGTTGGCGAGAGTCACCGCATCATCGATGCTGTCAAAGCCCGCGATCGGTGCCACAGGGCCGAAGGTCTCTTCCTTGAAGCAGAGCATTTCCGGTGTGGCCGAGTCGATGACGGTGGGCGCGAAGAACCGGTCGAGGCAGCCATCGACTGGGACGGTTCCGCCCCCGCAGCGAAGGACTCCTCCCCTGTCGATCGCGTCCGCCACATGACGGCGCACTTTTGTAACCGCTTCGTCATTGATGAGCGGCCCGATTCGAACTCCCGCGAGAGTCCCGGGCCCCACAGGGAGCCGAGTCGCAGCCCGGACGAGCCGGTCAGTGAATTCGGCATGAACCTCGCGCGCCACCAGGAACCGATTGGGGCAGATGCAAGTCTGCCCTGCGACACGGAACTTCCCCGCAATTGCGGCCGCGACCGCCGCGTCGAGATCCGCGTCGCCAAAGACAATCAAGGGTGCCTGCCCACCGAGTTCCAACGAGAGGCGGACGACCTGATCTGCCGCCAAGCGCATGAGTTCCTTGCCCACCCGAGTTGATCCGGTGAACGAGAGTTTGCGGACTCTCCCATCACCGAGCCATGCGCGCGCAATCGACGGCGGATCTCCCGTGATGACATTGAGAACCCCCGGTGGGAGCCCGGCATCAGTTGCGAGTTGCGCGAGGGTGAGGGCGGTCAGCGGAGTCGCCTCCGCCGGTTTGACCACCTGCGTGCATCCCGCGGCCAACGCGGGCGCGGTCTTGCGCGCAATCATCGCCAGCGGAAAGTTCCAGGGCGTGATGGCGGCGACAACCCCTACCGGCTCCGGGATCGCCCGCTTCAGAGTGCCTCCCCCACGCACCGGGAGCCGCACCTCGACAAGGTTCCGTGCTTCGGCCGCAGCCGAATCGAAGTAGTCGGCCGAGTAGTCAACCTCCGCCGCCGACTCCGCCAGCGGCTTCCCGCTCTCCCGTGTGATCAAAGCCGCCAGCTCGGTGCGCGCTCGACGAAGCGCGCTCGACACCTGATCGAGGAAGCCGGCACGCATGGCTGGGGAACGCGCGCTCCATTCCGGGAGCGCCTGCTCGGCGGCGTCGACGCATCGATGCGCCTCGGCCGCGCCGCCGCGAGGAACTCTCGCGATCAATTCCCCTGTGGCCGGATCCCGTACATCGAAGGTCGCGCCACTCTCAGGAGAAATCCACGATCCGCCGACGAGGTTGCGGCACTCCATCACCCGAGGGTATCTCCATACACTTCAGCCATGGCCAAGGCCGTCGTCGATCCCAACGAGCTCCGACGATTCGCGGCTGACCTGCGCAAGTTCAATCAGGACCTGCAGGGGGGAATCTCAACGATCTCGTCGCGGATGAACACACTGGCGCAGACCTGGCGCGATCAGGAGCAACAGAAGTTCGCGGAAGAGTTCGAGCAGACGCTGAAGGTCCTGCAACGACTGATGAAGGCCAGCGAAGAACACATTCCCTTCCTCATGCGCAAGGCCGATCGAATCGACGAGTACCTCCGTCAGCGGTGACATCCAATGGACCAAGGGGCCAATCTCCGCGACACTGCGATGCTGATGGCGGCCAAGGCGGTGCTGGCAAAGACCGGAAGGTCGCTGGCGACTGCACTGGAGGAGGCGGTGTCCGATGCCGAGCGGTTCGGGATGTGGCTAGAGGGCGCAGGACCTGCCGACTGGGAGCGGCAACTCCGGCTCCGCAGCGAGAAGCTCACCATCGCCCGCAATGCGCTCTTCCGCAAGCAGATCCAGATGACCGCCGATGGCCGTCCGCCCTCGGTCGTCGACGAAAAGAAGGCGGTCCGGCGCGCGGAGCAGTCGGTCGAGGAGGCGCAGCACTGCCTCAAGGCGCTAAAGCGCTGGGCCATTGAATACCAGCGAATCCTCGGGCAGTTCCGGGCGGGGCTCGGTCCGTTGTCTAACTATGTCGAGTCGGTGATTCCGAAGGCCATTGCGTCAATCAATCGAATGGCGATGGCGGTCGACGCCTACCTCGCAACCCAGCCCGGAAAGCGTGCATCGACCGAGGAAATCGGGCTGACACTACCGGTCGATCCCGACGCGGCAGGGCCCGAGCCGGGCGCGCGCTCCATGCGCCGAGGAGGCAGTGCCGAAGTGACACCGGAGGAAGACCCCCGTGGGTGATGCAAGCAGCAAGGCAAAGATCAAGGACACGCTCCGAGTGCTCCATGTTCAGTGGTCTCAGATCCAGCAGGAGTGGCGAGACCAGGCGTGCGAGGGAATCACGCGGGAGGCGGTTGATCCGGCCGACGATGCCGCGCGGATCGCGTTGCTGGCACTCGACGAACTCGGCGAGGCGATTGCGCGCGCGCGCCGTGAGTGCGGCGCGTGAGTCTCGGCGCCCGCCGAGAATGAGGGCGCGCGGCCGAGCGTTAGACTCGTGTTGTGTCCGGATCCGATTCACTTCCTGCCGATCTGCCAGGATCGCTGGCGGCGGCACTAGGCCGGCGGCTCTGCTGCACGGTGCTCTCTGCGCCGAAGAGCCGCCTAGAGGCCGAGGAAGCCTTGCGCACGCTCTCAAAGCACGCGCGCGAACCGGAGGCTGCGCTCCACGCGGACCGGATGCGTGCGATCGCCCTGACCCTTGAAGGGTCGCTCGCCATTGCGCGCGCGGGGTTGGAGAGTGTGAGGGCTGAAGCGGACATGCGATTGGGACGGCAACGGGAGAGAATCGGGACGAGCGAGAAGGCGGCGCGGCAGGCGACTGACCTCGAGCGGCTGAACCTCGTCGAGAAGGTGCAGGCGCGGTCGGATGAGCAGACCTGGACGGCCGACACGATGTACGAGTCGATGGAGCCGGTCCCCAGCGCGCAGTTCGAGGCGTTCAAGAAGGCCACTGACGAAGGGACCGCGGTTGTAACAAGGCAGGTCAGTGAAGCCCTTGACCTACTGGCGCGCGCGCGCGTGGCCTGCCCGATCGGCGAGTCGGTCCGCGAGGATCTTCCAGAATCCGTCGATGCCGATCCACAGGCAGCACTCGCCGAGCAGGGTCGACTCGTCGAAGCGGTCAACGCAGCACTTCGTCGACAGATGGTGGCACGGCTGCTCCGCGTCGGACTGGTGCACGCGACCGCGTTCGTAACCATCACCGCACTCTCGGGAATCGCGGGATGGTTTCTGTGGAGCCGAGAGACGAACGAGGTCGCCGTCAGTCTTGGCGCAGGCGCTCTCGTGGCACTCGTAGTCCTCTCAGTCGGCTGGGTCTGGGCGGGCTCCCGTTTGTCGAGGATCGCCCAGCCCCTCTCCGGGGCAAGGGCCATCGCGTCGGTGATCTCAAAGCGCGCTTTGTCGCAGGCGGAAACCCGCCGCGCCTCGCTGCAAGCGGAGTATCGCGCGCAGCACACACGCGACCGGGCGGCTGCCCGCCACTCCATAGATCCAGCGGCGAAAGAGATCGAACTGCTCTACGCAAGGAAGATCCAGTTGATGTCGGAGAACGCCGGAACGCTGCGCACCAGTGCCAAGGCGCAGCACGACCTCGCCTGCGAAGCGGCGGAGACCCGATGCACGCAGGAATGCGCCACCGCCCATGCGGCGCACAACAGCGGCTCTATGGCCGAATCACGACGGCACGAATCGAGACTCAATGAGATCACCCGTGTCGAACAGACTCACCTCACGGCGCTTCGCGACGCATGGCATCGCGGCCAGCGCCAGATCGTCGACGACACACAAGCCCTCCTCGCGATCGACCAGAGTCTCTTCGCACGCTGGTCTGACCCCGCCTGGCGAACTTTCCTGGGACGCGCCGCACTCACTGGCGCCGCCAAAGTGGGGGCGGTCACCGTGAATCTCCGCGAGATTCCCGGAGCGTTGCCGACGGAGCCGGAGTTGGCATGGCCCGCGGGCGCCGCGCGGCTCTTCCATCTCCCCGTTGTTCTGAGCTTGCCGCGCGACGCCTCACTCTTCATCGATGCTCCGCGCGACGGACGCGCGGCGGGACTCGCCGTCCTGCAGGAGGCGATGCTGCGGATACTGGTGGCGATCCCGCCTGGCCTGGCGCGGTTCACCATCGCCGATCCCATCGGCCTCGGCGAGGGATTCGCGGCATTTATGCATCTGACCGATGATGCGGAACACCTCATCGGCGAACGAATCTGGACGGATGCGCGGCACATCGAACAGCGCCTCGGCGACCTGTGCCAACACATGGAGACTGTCATCCAGAAGTTCCTGAGGAACGAATACGCGTCGCTCGACGAGTACAACCGGCAGGCAGGAGAGATTGCCGAGCCCTATCGGTTTCTGGTGCTGTGCGACTTTCCGGCAAACATCTCCGAAGTTGCCGCGAGGCATCTGGCGAGTGTCATCAACAGCGGGCCTCGCTGCGGTGTGTTCACCCTCATCCTGCGCGATGTGGCGGAGTCCATTCCAGCGCCGCTCACCGAAGCCGAGATGCGCGCGGGAGGACTCCACCTCGCATGGCGCGATGGACACTTCTGGGTCGATCACGAGTGGCTCGGACGATTCCCGCTCTCCACAGCCCCCGCGCCATCACGAGACGAGACGATCGCCCTGCTTCGGCGCATCGGCGCGGCTGCACGGGCGTCGAAGCGAGTCGAGGTCCCGTTTGCCTCGATCGCTCCTGAGGACTCGGCCGTCTGGACAGAGTCGACCGCCGAAGGAATCACCGTGCCCATCGGGCGTTCGGGAGCGACGAGACTCCAGGCCATACACCTCGGGACCGGGACGAGCCAGCACGCCCTGATCGCAGGCAAGACCGGCTCGGGCAAGTCAACGCTCTTCCACGCCCTGATCACCAACCTTGCGCTGCGCTTCAGTCCCGACGAAGCCGAACTCTGGCTGATCGACTTCAAGAAGGGGGTCGAATTCCGGACCTATGCGACCAACGCCCTTCCCCACGCGCGCGTGGTGGCGATCGAGAGCGACCGCGAGTTCGGTCTCTCCGTCCTTCGGGGTCTTGACGCGGAACTTCGCCGACGCGGCGAGGTCTTTCGTGCCCAGGGAGTTCAGGATCTCGCGGGATACCGTCGCAGCAAGGCTGCGGAGATCATCCCGCGCACGCTCCTCATCATTGATGAGTTTCAGGAGCTCTTCACGGAAGATGACAAGGTCTCGGAAGAGTCGGCGCTCCTGCTCGATCGCCTCGTGCGCCAGGGACGCGCCTTCGGGATGCATGTGATCCTCGGATCGCAGACGCTGGGTGGTGCCTACTCGATCGCACGCGCGACGATGGGGCAGATGGCGGTGCGAGTCGCGCTCCAGTGCAACGAGGCGGACTCACAACTCATTCTCTCGGATGACAATCTCGCGGGTCGGCTCCTCTCGCGCCCCGGCGACGCGATCTACAACGACTCGGGCGGACTGATCGAAGGGAACAATCCGTTCCAGGTGGTCTGGCTCCCCGACGAGGAACGAGACCGCATGCTCGCGCGAGTACGGAGGCAACAGATTGCGACGCCTCCCGTGCGCCGACCGACAATGATCGTGTTCGAGGGGAACGCTCCCGCGCACATGCACGCGAACCGCCTGATGATGGCCGCGCGCAGCCGCCGCGAACTTCCAGCATTGCCGGAACCCACTCGGCTCTGGCTCGGCGATGCCATCTCGATCAAGGACCCAACCTCTGTGGTGCTCTCGCGCCAGACGGGAGCGAATGTCATGGTCATCGGCCAGCGCGAAGATGCCGCGTTGGCGCTCTCTGCCTCGGCGATGGTCTCGCTCGCGGCCCGGTTTCCCAAGGGTCGGTGCCGGATCCTTCTCCTGGATGGAACTCCTCCGGACTCCCCGGATTTCGGCAGACTTGCGGCGTTGGTCTCGGCGCTGGGCCTTGATGCCATGACCGGCGGCCACCGCGACGCAGAAGCGATCCTCGCCGCGGCAACTCACGAGTCGGTGCGGCGACAGCAGGCACACTCAACTACGGATCCGACCTGGCTGGTGCTCGTCCACGCACTCCACAGGTTCCGTGCACTGAGACGCAACGAGGATGACTACTCGTTCTCGTCGAGCACCTCCGATGCCCCACCGACTGCCGACAAATTGCTAGGAGCACTATTGAAGGACGGACCGCCCCTGGGGATCCATGTGCAGGTCACCTGCGACGGTGCCACCAACCTTGCGCGGTCCTTCGATCGCAACGCGATCCGCGAGTTCGAGTGGCGCGTGCTCTTCCAGATCAGCGCGACCGACTCGAGCACACTCATCGACTCACCAGTGGCCAGCCGCCTCGGACCCATGCGGGCTCTCTTGCACAGCGAAGAGACGGGAGTCCAGGAGAAATTCCGCCCCTACGCATGGCCCGACGACGGCTGGATCTCCCAGACATTCAGCTGACGGGCCAGCGGCTCGAGGCGCTGCTCTGAGACGGGGTGAATCGTCCCCAGCTCCTGCGCCCACAACGCAACGGCGAACTCCTCGACGAGATCGGCGAATTCGACGGCACGAGCCCACCCATCGCGTGTCACGGCGCGCTCACGCGCCAGGGCGACGCGCACCTCCCACGGGGCGAACTGAGCGGCGAGCGACTCCTCCCACCCCTCGCCCTTGGTCACCACCTTGCGCATCCGAGAAGCGAGCGCCTCGAGCCGCCGCGGGGCGCGCGCGAGCTGGGTCGCACTGAGCGAAGCCAGCGCGTGCGGGGGAAAGATCTTCTGGGCGCGCTCCAAGACCCGCTGAACGGTTTCGGATGACACCGACCTCGGTGCGTGGGTCGTCACAAACGAGCGCGCACTGGCTGATCCCACCGCTAGCGTCCGTCGGTCAACGCCACGCACCACGGCGAGCGCACTGAGGCACTGATGCACGCGTTCGAGGCACGCGCCCGAACGATCCCACAGTCCCTCGCCGATAGAGGCATCTGTGTGCTCCATCGCTTCCTGTGACCGCGGAAGCACTTCTAGCCGATCAACGAAGTCGATCGCGACCGCATCGGGGAGATCCTCAAGGAGTTCCGTGTGAGGGATGCCGGATACAGACGCGAGTGAACAGATCTCCTCCCATTTCGGGTGGTAGTGGGCGTGATGGATCACGGCCCGCGCTATCGACCGCGAGAGGAGGGCGACGACGCCTCCGCGCATCGCAAGCGTTGCGGAGAGTTCATCGGAAAAGCAGCGCAGGTGCAACGGTCCATCGGCACCGCGTCGCGCATCGACCAAGGCTGGATAGACCACCGCCACCGGACAGTCTTCCGGCGCCGGGATCTGCTCGGCAATCTCGTTGGGGAGACTGGTATTGGTCCACTGTTCGACCGCGCGCCGCTCATACCTGTCGCCAAAGGATGCCGCAAGTGCCGCGAAGGCGCGAAGGGAGCGGTCTCTGATCCGCGCGACGAGAGCTCGGACATCGCGATCGGAGTCAATGATCGCGCCCGTTGAATCGACAACTTCGACGAGGATCCGAAGGTGAGGTTCGACCCGAGCAAGGTCGAAGTCGGCGGCGGTCACGCGAGTCTGGGCGATGGAGTTCAGCTGCTCAGCCAGTCTCGTCGCGAAGGACCCCTCGCGATCCGCGAGCCGTTCCGCAGCTCCCTCGGCGACTTCCCTCGCTGGAATCAACCGTTGGCGGATGTGGCGAGGGAGGGAGCGGATCATGCCCTCGCAGAACTGAGCGAGCGAGCCCGGGACTCCCCATGAGATCGCGCGCTCGTCAAGAAGCGATGCGGCCTCGAGTGCAACACGGATGGAAGCGCCATCACGGATGTCGCCAGGTCGGTGGATGTACGCGACATCGCGAGGTCTGCCGGCAATCATGAGGAGGCCTTCGGCGGCAGACTCGGATTGATCCGACGGGTCGCGCAGAAGATCCATGCGCTGCATCTCAAGTGTGCGCGGGATGCTCCCCTTGCTAGAGTCCAGCCAGCGGATGAACGATGGCCAGGAGTGGATCTCCTCTGGGATGCGCGCGTCGAAGAACGAGTAGCGCGCAAGATCATCTCCAATCAGCGTGCGCCGCTTTCGGGCTTCTTCCTGTTCGAGTCCTGCTCGCAGCCTTCGATTGCGTTCCATGAACGGCGGGATGACTCCAGGAACGCACTCTTCGACCAACGCCCCCTGTATGAAAAGTTGCCGCGCCGCGGCCGGATTGATCGGTCCTAGGGGCACGCGCCGCCGCGGGGAAACGACCAGTGCACCCAGCGTAGTCCGCTCCCACGCGGCCGCCTGCCCGGAGGTTTCCACCCAGTGAGGCTCTGAGATGGACCGCGTAAGCAGGTGCGGCGCGACCTGACCGAGCCAGTCCGGATGAATTCGTACCGCGGTGCGACCGACACGCCGCCCAGTATCGACAATCTCCGCCGCAACGATCCAACGGGCAGCACCCCGTGCGAGAGCCGAGGAGGGGTGCAGTGAGAAACGGTGTCCGGTCGCCAGCAGATAGTCCCCCTCTTCGGTGCGCTGTGCGACACTCGACACGAATCCGGTCATGATCGAGCGGTGCAGCGGCTCGAGTGGAGCACCTTCCCGCGCAGGTGTGCCGACCAACGCCCGGGCCGATTCCCATCCTCCGTCGACGAGCCGGACAAGTTGCCTATGGATCTCTTCCCACTCTCGAAGACGGCCCTCAGAGACGAATCGCTCCCGGCACCATCGCTTCAGTGCGCTTGAACCAAGATCTTCGCGCGCTTTGCGCCATGCGAACCAGAGCCGAAGGATGCTCGCTGCATCGGAACTGGTGTCACGCCACTGCTGGTGCGCGATGTCGGCCTCGGTGGCCTTCGCGGCGGGTCGTTCGCGCGGGTCAATCGACGAGAGCGCCGAGGCAATCACCAGTGCTTCCGGGAGGCAGTGTGCTCGGACCGATTCAAGCAGGACGCGCGAGAGCCGCGGGTCGACCGGCAGACGGGCCATCATTGCGCCTTCGCGGGTCAAACGAGAGGAACTTGTGAACGCGCCGAGTTCGACGAGCGTCGCCTGCCCTTCTTCGATTGCTCTTGGCGAGGGAGGGTCAAGAAACGGGAACGAGGCGACTGCACCAAGGCCGATCGAGGACATCTGCAGGATCACGCTCGCCAGGCTCACGCGCTGAATCTCCGGCTGCGGCCACTGGGGGAAGTCGGCGAACTCCTGTTCGGAGTAGAGACGGATGCAGACCCCAGGGGCGATGCGACCGCACCGCCCGGCGCGCTGGGCTGCCGACGCGCGCGAGATCCGTTCGATCGGAATGCGCTGGATCCGCGACTTAGTGCTGTAACGCAGCACGCGGGCATTCCCGGTGTCGATGACGAATCGGACGCGCGGCACAGTGAGAGAGGTCTCCGCGATATTGGTCGCCAGCACCACTCGGCGACGACCACTCCCCGAGAGCGCGCGATCCTGTTCGGGCCCGCTCAGCCGCGAGTAGAGCGGCACCGCCTCCACCGACTCCCCCAGTCGACCTTGAAGCGCGGTCTGGGCATCGCGGATCTCGCGCTCCCCGGCAAGAAACACGAGACCATCACCATCCTGCCCCTTCAGGCGTTCGACGACCGCGTCGGAGATCGCTCGGATCATGTCCGGCTCCCCCGAATCGTCTCGCCCCACCGGGGCATAGCGAACTTCCACGGGATGCGCCCTGCCCGGAATCTCGATGACCGGGGCGTCGCCGAAGTGCCGCGAGAACCGCTGGGAGTCGATGGTCGCGCTGGCGATCACCACTCTGAGATCCGACCGGCGTCTCAGAATCCTGACGAGACACCCGAGCAGGAAATCGATGTTCAGTGAGCGTTCGTGCGCTTCGTCGATGATCACGGTGTCATAACGCGAGAGAAGACGGTCGGTTCGGATCTGCGCGAGCAGGATCCCGTCAGTCACGACCTTGATCCGCGTTGCGCTGGTCGTGCGGTCGTCAAAGCGCACCTGATAGGCGACGACCCCGCCGCTCTCGACAGCAAGTTCCTCCGCAATCCGCCGGCAGACGGCACGGGCCGCGATGCGCCGAGGCTGCGTGAGAGCGATCATCCCCGTGGTCGCCCGTCCCGCCTGAAGGCAGAGTTTTGGAAGCTGTGTCGTCTTGCCGCACCCGGTCTCCCCCTGCACGATCACGACCGGGTGCGATTCGATCGCGGCCACGATCTCCTGCGCGTGCGTGAAGATCGGTAACTCGGCGGGGATTCGCACAGAATCAAGGAGACCCACAGGGGCAGTCTAGGCATCGTGATGCTCGTCCACGACACATGCAGCGGTATGCTCGCCGGTTCGGGCGCTTAGCTCAGCGGCTAGAGCGCTGCCTTTACATGGCAGATGTCGCAGGTTCAAATCCTGCAGCGCTCACTTCGAACGACTCACCCAATGAGATTTTGTATTCCCCACATTCTCCTCGCCAGCTCACTTGTGTCTGGCTGCTCGAATATCGAGCGAGCGGATCCCAAGGACAGGCCCTCGCGGGCCACTCGCCCATCCATTCCCATGGATGTCGACCCCATCATGCGGGGGACGGTGGCGAGTGAGATGGTGGTGACCGGCTACAAGTCTGTCGTCGTGCGCGGATACGGTCTGGTCGGCGGGCTCAAGGGGACAGGAAGCAAGACGGCGCCGGCGGAGGTGCGTCAGTACATCCTCAAGGAACTCGGCCGCGCGGGAGTCGGAGAACCGAACTCTTCCTTTGCGGGGCTGTCACCGGAGGGTCTGCTCAATTCCGAGACCACCGCCATTGTGATCGTCGAGGGGATCGTGCCCGCGGGAGCCCCCAAGGGCACGGAGTTCGATGTGCGTGTCTATGCGGCCCCCGGCACCGCGACCACAAGCCTCGAGGGCGGTTCCCTCTGGCAAACCGAGCTGCGCCCGGGCGCCTTGCTGGTTGGGAGTCGTGAGGCCCGCGGGATGGCCAAGGCCAAGGGCCCGATCCTCATCAATCCGTTCTCCGACGCCGACGGATCCGCGTCGGCCAATGTCAATCGGCTCAGCGGGCGCGTCATCGGAGGAGGCAGCTGTGATCGGGACCTGCCCATTCGACTGGTCATGGCGACGCCCAGCCACTCCCGCGCGCGATTGATCGTCAGCGCGATCAACTCGAACTATCCGCGCGAACAACGACAGCGCGGCGAGACCGCGCAGGGGATGTCCGGCGACGCGATCCAGGTCGCCGTGCCGCCCTCCTGGCATGATCGCTCCGAACACTTTGTGAATCTCCTTCGCCACACCTCCATCAATGTCGGCCCTATCGACTCGACGGCGGCGGCGATTGCCAAGGCGGTCATCAACAATCCCGGAGCTGCCAACGCCGCCAGCCTCCGGTGGGAGGCACTAGGCAAGAAGAGTCTCTCCGCGATGCGTCCCCTCTATGACTACCCGGAAGAACAACCGCGTTTCAGTGCGTTGCAGGCAGGAGCGCAACTTGAGGACGCAACCGTCGTCCCGCACCTTCTGGACCTGGCGAGATCCGGGAGCTCCGAACTAAGGGTGCCCGCCATCAAATTGCTGCGGCGGATGCCCATCAATCCGGTGATCGACCTCGGAATCCGACCCCTCCTAAACGACTCGGATGTCGATGTCAGACTGGCCGCATACGAAGTCCTTAGGGAGCGGGAGGATCCGATCGTCCAGTCCCAGATGGTGGGCAAGAAGTTCAGGATCGACTCCATCCCCAGCTCCTACCCGATGGTCTACATATCGCAGACCGGGGACCCAGCGATTGCGGTCTTTGGAGAGGATCTAAAGCTCACCGTCCCACTTACGCTTCGCACTTGGGACGGCGACCTGATGTTCAAGGCAGATGCCTTCAGCGACACCGTCGAGGTCTTCTATCGCCCCGCCAAGGGGTCCCCCGCCCTCATCGACAAGGTGAGTATCAATGCCGCGGAACTCACGAGATTCCTAGGGCATTCGATGGATCCGGCCCATCCCGCCCCGGGGATCGGACTCACCTTCAGCCAGACGGTCGGAGCCCTTCACGCCCTGTTCGTCGGGGGTGACCTTCCCGCCGCCTTCAAGATCGAACAGGATCGCTTGGTCGCGGCCATTGCCAAGGCCGGTGAAGAAGAAGAACGGTCCGAGCGACCAGACTTCATCGAAGACGAGCAGCAGCTGTCGGCGGGCTCGCCGGGATCCGCGAACGCCGTCGTCCCCGGCCTCACTCCAAACTCGAGTGCAACACCACCCGCCACCGGCCCTCTTGCGCCCCAGACACCAAAACGCGATACTGTGCCCCGATAATGCCGATGCCCAGTGCTAGGCAACCGTCCACGGACGGACGGAAGTTCGCGAGTTGCGACAGGAGGTCGGAGTGCGCCTTTCCAAGCTTGTTCTGAACGGATTCAAGAGCTTCGCGGACCATACGGAGTTCCGTTTCGACGAGCCGATCATCGGCATCGTCGGTCCCAACGGGTGCGGCAAGAGCAATGTCGTAGATGCCATCAAGTGGGTTCTGGGAGAGCGCAGCGCCAAGAGCCTTCGAAGCAGCGCGATGGTCGATGTCATCTTTGCGGGGAGCGCCGTGCGCAAACCAATGGGCTGCGCGAGCGTCTCACTGGTCTTTGAAAACCCAGTCCTCGACGCGCGGGTGACACGCAGCACCGGGACGCTGACTGCCTCTTCACAGGACGATGTGTGCGATGAACCGCCCGAGGGCCCCGAGGAGCGGATCGTCCGCCGCGAAGAGGTTGCACACCGCAGGCTCCCGGTGGACGCCGACGAAGTCGATGTCACGAGGCGGCTCTATAGCGACGGGCGCTCGGAGTATGTGATCAACGGCCGCAAGGTGCGATTGCGCGACATCAAGGAACTCTTCATGGACACGGGAGTCGGCACCGACGCCTACTCGATCATCGAACAGGGCAAGGTCGCCGCGTTGCTGGAAGCGAACCCCGCCCAGCGTCGAGCCATCCTCGAAGAGGCGGCGGGTGTCGCCAAGTTCCGCTCGCGCAAGGAAGAGGCCTCGCGCAAGCTTGAGCTGGCAGAGAAGAATCTCGTGGTGCTGCGCGAGCAACTGTCGGGCGCAGAACGCCGTCTGCGAATCGTGCGCTCACAGGCCGAGAAGGCCAGACGATTCTCCGAACTCGATGCGCGACGCCGCGCCCTGCGATCGGCTCTGGCCTTCGACACCTACCACGAGCACCGCGCACGACAGAGCGAACTCGCTCTCGCGGTCGCCGAGGCTGAGGCCGCCCGCAGCACGCTCGTTCAGGCCCTCGAAGATGGCGAGCACGACAAGCGGCTGCGCGAAGCGGAACGAGACGAGGTCATGCGCCGTCAGCAGGACCTGGAACGCGAACGACTCGAGGCGGCGTCGGTTGTTAAACAGGCGCAACAGCGCGCGGAATTCACAGACCAGTCGCTTGCAGAGACCCGCGCGGCACTTCAGCAGGATGCCGCTGCGATCGGCTCGCTCGACCTCATGGTCGCTCAGCACGCAGACCGACTGGCGTCGCTTGTGGGTGTGATGCAGGAGGCGGGCCAGGCGGTAGCTGCCGCCGAAGAGCGAAATGCGTCCGCGGCCGAGGAACGCGCGGCCAAGGCGGCTGAAGCGTCGGCCTCGCGCGATGCGGATCTGCGCTGGCGCGAGGAGCACTTGGCACTGGAACGAGAGCGCTCGCGGCTGGGCGCGCGCCGCCACGGCGTCGAGGAGCGGCTGGGTGCCATCGCTCAGGAGAAGCAGCGGATCGCGTCACGCGAGGGGGCGCAACAGCAGGAAATTCAAGGGCACTTTGCGGCGCGTGACGCGGCGGGTGCCAAGCGGCAGGATGCGCGCGCTCGGGCCGAGGCCATTGCGGCAGAAGCTGCTGCCGAACTGAGCAGCGTCGAGTCGTACGGCGAAGAGGGAGTCTCCATCAGTCAGCGGATCGGCGAACAACGCGACGCGCGGACACGGGACACAAGCCGTCGCGCGCTCCTCGAGGAGATGGAGAGCGCGCGCGAAGGGCTGGGCGGTGCGGTCAGGACGGTTCTCGCCAACTCGGTCGACTACCCCGGTGTCACCGGCGCGCTCGGCGACTTCGTATCAACGGATCGTCTGCATGCGGTTGCCGTCGAAGCAGCCCTGGGGGCGTGGGTCGAATGCCTAGTCGTCGATGGACCGCTCGCCAGCGGTCCGCTGCTCGCGACTGCCACCACCCTTGACGGTCGGATCACCTTCGTGCCGGGGATTGTCACGAAGGGCGCAGTTCAAGGACGCCGGGAGCCAGACACTCGCGCGCGACCCCTGACGGCGTGTGTAAGAACTTCCCAAGCAACTCAGGGGATTGTCCACGCGCTACTCAATGACACTTGGCTGGTCGACGATCTCGACGCGGCACTCCTGCTGTCGCAGACAGCGATGGAGGGCGCCACCTTCGTAACCCTGGCAGGCGAAATGGTCGGCACTCTGGGGACGGTCACTGTCGGGCGACTGACGGGCGGATCAGGTGGCTCCGTCAGCCGACGGGCGGAGCTCGCGGATCTGGCGGCAACCATCGAGGCGACCGATGCGAGACTCGCGCAGTGTGAAGCCGACGCGGCGCGGATCGCCGCGCTCGGGGAGGCGGCACGGGATCGGCATCGCGAGCGGGATCTCGCCCTCCAATCCGCGCGCCGCACGGTGATTGAGTGCGACTTTCAATTGGAGCGCGCCGAGCAGTTCATTCGACGGATCGAGCGCGAGCAGGAGTCGCTGCGTATGGAACTCGCCGATGTCGAGCGCCGAGGGGTCTCCGCAGGCGACGAAGAGACCATTATTCTCGAACGGCTCCGAGCCTCGGAGGAGGGACTCGCACTCGCGAACGGGAATGCATCAACCGCACGCGATCACGCGGCGGCCTCGCAACTCGACCTCGAAACGGCCCAAGAAGCTCTCTCCGCAGCGCGGGTTGCGCTCGGCGAGTCTGCAAGCCTTGCCAATGCCGCGCGCCGCGAAGTGGCCCTGACCGAGACGGCGTTGCAGGAGTCCCGTCGCCAGCGGACAACGGCGGAAGATCACCTGCGCCGGCGGGAAGCGCATGTCGAGACACTCGAAGAGGCGATCGCGGATGCACGCGCTCTTGCCCAGAAGGCGCAGCAACGGCACGACGCTATCGCGCTGCGGATTGCCGACCTTGCCCAAGCACTTTCGACAGCTGTCCTCGCCAATGACCGAGCGGGCGAAGCCCTGCGCGAATTGCGCGATCGCGCGTCAGAGACCGAACGCGCGTGGAGCGAGGCCGAGCTGGCGCGCCGCGAGGCAGCCATGCGCCTTGAGGCACTCGTGGCACAGACCCGTGAAGAACTGGCGTTGGAGCTTGAGACACTCTGGGATTCTCACCTTGCCGAGCGGGAGTCCGGGGCATTTGTTCTCACCGACCGCACTAGCGCTTCGCTGGAGGCAGAGCAACTGCGCGACGAGATCAAGGCCCTTGGAAATGTAAACCTCGATGCCCTCGCGGAGCTGGTGGAGCTCGAAACGCGAACTCAGGAGCTGTCGGGCCAACTGACTGACATTGACTCCGCCACCGTGCACCTCCTCGCGCTTGTCGAGCAGCTTGATGCCACCAGCCGAACGCAGTTCGAGGAGACATTCAACTCGGTCCGGGAGAACTTCGGCGGCACCAATGGGATGTTCCGCATGCTGTTCGGCGGTGGAAGCGCCGACATGTATCTCCTGCCGCTGGAAGATGGCACGGTTGACTGGCTGGAGTCCGGAATCGAGATCCGGGCAAAACCTCCAGGGAAAGAGCCTCGGATCATCGCGCAGCTCTCCGGCGGCGAGAAGTCGATGACCACCGTGGCGCTGCTCCTGGCGATCTTCAAGAGCAAGCCCGCTCCCTTCTGCATCCTCGACGAGGTCGATGCGGCACTCGACGAGTCAAATGTCGAACGGTTCTGCAACTCCCTCGGGCTCTTCCTCAACGAGTGCCACTTCATCGTCATCACCCACCATAAGCGCACCATGCAGGCGTGCCATCGCCTCCACGGTGTGACGATGCCGCAACGAGGCGTGTCCAAGCGCGTCTCGGTTCGCTTCGAGCAGGTTGGTGCCGGTGGCCGAATCGCCCAGAGCGCAGTCGATGAGTCGGAGTCGGCCGCGAGCGAGAGTCCTGAGACCGCGCCAGTCGGCGCTGCGCTCAAGCTCTAGCGTGCCTGCGCGTAGCGTGCGGGAATGCCCGCTCGCCAAGTACGATGCACCGCCGCTCGTCATCAGGAGAATCCCATGTCAATCCGTGAATTCATGCGACACCACTACCGCCACTTCAACGCGGCCACGGCCGTCGAGGCGTCCGAGGCGTACGCCACCCACCTGAAGAAGGGCGGGTCGATGATGGTCACGCTGGCGGGGGCGATGAGCACGGCGGAACTGGGCCTCTCACTCGCGGAGATGATCCGCCGCGGATTCGTCCACGCCATCTCATGCACCGGGGCGAACCTCGAGGAGGATGTCTACAACCTCGTCGCGCACAACCATTACGAGCGGATCCCAGACTGGCGCCAACTAACGCCTGCGGATGAAGAGTCGCTGCTGAACCGACATCTCAACCGCGTGACGGACACCTGCATCCCGGAGGAGGAAGCGATCCGCCGCATCGAACGGGCGATCCTCGACGAGTGGACCCGCGCCGACCGTTCGGGTGAACGCTACTTTCCCCATGAGTTCTTCTACCGGATCCTCCTCTCGGGCGCGCTCAAGAAGCACTACCAGATCGACCCGAAAGACTCGTGGCTCCTCGCTGCGGCGCAGCGGAACCTTCCGATGGTCGTCCCGGGGTGGGAGGATTCGACCACCGGCAACATCTTCGCCTCACATGTCATCGATGGCTCAATCAGGAGTGTCCACACCGTGCGCAGCGGGATCGAGTACATGACGAGCCTCGCCGCGTGGTACTCGGGGCATGCGCCCAAATCGAGCGTCGGATTCTTTCAGGTTGGCGGCGGAATCGCCGGGGACTTCCCGATCTGCGTCGTTCCCATGCTCCATCAGGATCTCGGGCGGAGATCCATTCCCCTCTGGGGATACTTCTGCCAGATCAGCGACTCGACGACCTCATATGGCTCATACTCGGGGGCGACTCCCAACGAAAAGATCACCTGGGGGAAACTCGGCAAGAAGACCCCCCGCTTCATCGTCGAGAGCGACGCGACTATCGTCGCCCCGCTCATGTTCCACTATGTGATGGAGACGATGGGATTGAAGGGACGCCGCGGGGCAGTTGTCACCGCGGCGAAGTCGCGTGCGCGCCGTGCGAAGCAGACTTCGTGAAGGTCCCGGCCTTCGAGTCCTTGCGCACATCCGGAAACGCAAGCACCTGGTTGTGCATCGCGACATAGACCCCCGGCCCGACAAGCTTCACGGCGGTCAATGCCTCCGTGAGATTCTGGACCGCGTCCGTTCGCCTCATCTCGTAGGGACGCATGGCGCCGGTTAGAACTACGGGTCGCCTGGGCGCATCTGGTGCCGTCATCCGGGCGTGGATCCGCTCACCGCTCTCAGCCAGCCGATCGGTCCCGTGCACAATGACGACTCCGTCGAACGCACCAGCGCGCTCCACGACCGTGTCCGCGATCAGAGCATGGTCGGCGGCGGTCATCTCGAGGCTGTCCTTGTTCATCAGTCCGAGCCGTGTGATCTCGATGCCCCGCAGTTCCAGTGACGCGAGCATCACATCGAGAACACTGACATGGTTGGCCAGCACTCCGGCCAATTCGTCGTAGGTCTTTTCGATCGTGCCGCCCGTTGAGATGAGGAGGACCCTGAACATCCCTCGCAAGCGTATCGAGCCTCCGGACCGATAAGGCAGTTGGATGACGAACGCGGTCCTAGGCCTTCTAGCCCTGCTCGGGTTTTTCCTGCTCATCGCGGGAGTACGACTGATCGGACTCGTCGCCGCATTCACGGGTGGAACGCTTGGCTGGTGCCTTGGAGGGATCCTTCACGACACACTAGTCCCGGGGTGGTCGCCGGCCCTTTGTGCCGCGTCGGCTGCGGTAGCTGGAGCCGCCCTTGCCGCACTTTTCATACGCCCCGCGGTCGCCGTCGCGTTCGCCGTTGCAGGCCTCTCGCTCGGTCTCATCCTCGGGGGCGTGCTGATCGAGCGAGGGATCGCGCCGACGGCTCCTATTCAGGCAGATGGTGGAGGCCCCCCTCCTGCACCGGAACACCCCTCGAGCGCCGTTCGCGTCGCGCGCAGCGGACTTCTCGAACTGGCGCGCACCTCGCTGGGCGAGGCCCAGCAGGCGGGAGGAAGTCCGAATGCGCTCGCCGGAGTCGGTGGGCGCGCATGGACAGCAGTGCGTACGCGATGGCAAAGCGTTCCCGGCGCAACACGCACATTCCTTCTGGCAATGGCAGGTGGCGGTGCGGTCCTCGGCTTCGGGCTTGGGGTCGTGTTCTCGCGGTGGGCGCTTGCCGGAGCGTCCAGTGCGGTAGGTGCGCTGCTACTGGTCGGATGCGGTCTGCCGCTTGGTGAGAATCTCACCGGCGCGTACAGATGTCCCGAGTCCATGGCAGCGTGGCTTCTGCTTCTGGGCGCGGTCACCCTCTCGGGATGGGCGTTTCAGATGCGCCGTGTCCAGGTTCGCGCCGAAGTTCCGGCGAAGAGCCGCGACTGACCATCGCTACCCTTCCTCCTCCCATGGACGAGTTCCACTACAGGCGCGGCATCCTCCACTGCGAGGGGGTCCCCGCGGCGGAAGTCGCCAAGAAAGCAGGAACCCCCTGCTATGTGTACTCGCGCGCTACCTTCGAGCAGCACTACCGTCGGCTCGCGGAGGCATTCGCACCCGCATGCCCCCTCCTGTGTTTCTCGGTGAAGTGCTGCAGCAACCTCTCGATCCTGAGGCTGCTCGTCTCGATGGGTTCGGGAATGGATGTCGTGTCGGGCGGAGAGCTCCTGCGAGCGCGCCGCGCGGGGTGCGACCCATCAAAGATCGTCTACGCGGGTGTAGGCAAGTCCGACGCGGAGATCAAGCTCGCACTTCAGGAGGGGATCGGTCTGTTCAATGTCGAGAGCGAGATGGAGTTTGAGAATCTCGCGCGAATCGCGAAAGAACTGGGTGTGAGTACCCGCGCTGCACTGCGCGTGAACCCCGATGTCGACCCCAAGACACACCGCTATACGACCACTGGAAAGCGCGAGAGCAAGTTCGGGGTTGACTTGGAGCGTGCCGAGGCATTCTTTGCCCGCTACGGTGCAGACCCCCTCGTGTCCCTGCGCGGGATCCACCTCCACATCGGTAGCCCTGTCTACACGACCGATCCGTACCTCGAGAGCGTCGTGAAGGCACTCGCGCTCATAGACAGGCTCGCCATTGGGGGGATCGCCATCGACACTCTGGATCTTGGCGGAGGATTCGGCGCCGACTACGAGAGTGACCAGTCTCCGGTGGCGGCGGAGTATGCCACGGCGATCCTGCCTCTTCTCGTGCCGCGGGTCCAGCCCTCGCAGCCGGCTGGTCGCACTCCGCTCAAGGTGGTTCTCGAGCCCGGTCGCGCTATCGCCGCCAACGCTGGAATCCTGCTCACACGCGTCGAGTATGTGAAGCAGTCAGGTGACCGCACCTTTGCCATCTGCGATGCGGGAATGCACTCGCTCTTGCGCCCGAGCCATTACGGAGCGTTTCACTTCGTCTGGCCGGTGGCCCCCGGCGAGGCGCTGGTCCCTACTCGGCGCGCGCGCGAACTTGTGATGCCAGGGCTCGTCCGGACAGAAGTCGTCGGCCCGCTTTGCGAGACAGGCGACTTCATCGCCGAAGACCGACTTCTCCCCAGCGTGACGCGGGGCGATCTACTGGCGGTCTACACTGCGGGCGCATACGGCATGACAATGGCGAGCCGATACAACAGCCACCCACTGCCCGCCGAAGTTCTCGTCGACGGCTCGACCATTTCCATAATCCGCAGACGCGAGAGTTACGCGGATCTCATCGCCCACGAGGAAGTCTGAGAGGCGCTCTATGGTGGTGCAGGACGGCACGGGAATCTGGACAGTCCTTCACGAGTCGATCGCCGTCCACCCAGAGGAAATCTTTGCCGCGCTGACGACCGAGGCGGGGCTGATCCGATGGTTCCCCGTCGCCGCGGAAGTCGATCTCAGGACCGGTGGGTCAATCACGCTTGGCTGGGATCGAAAGTTCAAGAGAAAGCTGACGATTGGAATCGAGTCCTTTGACGCGGGCGGCAAGATCACCTGGCGATGGCCATCACGGATCGACGATGACTTCGTCCACATCGAGTGGATCGTGACACCGTCGGTCGAGAGAGGCTCGGAAGTTGTCCTGCGCATGGGACCGATCGCCTCGACGACGCAGTCGCTGATGGCGATGGCCGAGGATGCCGAGAGCTGGCGGTGGTATCTCTGCAATCTGCGAACCGTCTTCGAGGCGCGCGTTGATATGCGCACCGTCCGCCCTCTCTAGAGTCCGAAGGGATTGGTCGAAATCGCCCGCGCCACCGCGGCAGCCGCAAGGACAACAGGCCACGCGCAAACCGCTGCGCCGAGGTCATCGAGAAGGATCCCCGACCCACCCTCTCGATCCTGCAACGAGCGCACAATCCCCGGTTTCCACACATCAAAGAGTCGGAAGGCCACGAAGCCGGCGCCAGCCACGAATGAGACCCGTAAGAGATCGACCGTTCCGTCGGGCGAAATCATCCCCCACGGGACGACTGCGAGAGTGAGCGCGCATCCGGCGACCTCATCGGCGACAACACTCGACGGATCCTTCGCACCAAACCCGCGCTCGGCTTCCGCGCCGAATCGAATGCACGCGATGCTCCCGAGGACGACGAGCAGCAGCAAGGTCACCGTGAGAACCCACGACGGCGACTCAGAGGCGGCGCAGGCGATCACGATGGCGACCGGCGGAAGCGATCCCCACGAGCCGCTCGCTGGTCTCAGGTAGCCGATCCCACACGCCGAAACGGCCATCGCTGCCCCCCAGCGGATACCCCGTGGAAAGCGGCTTCCCGCTATCACCGCCTCGCTCCAGAAGTAGACAACGCGCGCCGCCCGCGGACAATCGCCGGGAGCACACTCAGTGCCGTCACGACGACCATTGCCCAGATGACCGAGGTGGCCAATAGGCGGTACTGAGGCGATTCGCTCAGCGGTTCGATCGCTGACTGCCCTAGTGCGATCGGCACCGCAACACACTGAAGAAACATCTTGGACTTTCCGGTCCAGTCGGCACCGAAGCGCCCTCCCGAAGACTCAACGACGGCGCGGATGCTGGTCACAAGGAACTCGCGGCCCACGACCAGAACAACCATCCACGGCGCCACTCCACTGGTGGGAGCCAGCGGCTCCGAAGCGAGATAGATGAGTCCGCCGATGACCAGGATCTTGTCGACGGCTGGGTCGAGAACGCGCCCAAGACCGGTCACCACATTCCAGCGACGGGCCAGAAATCCATCGAGGACATCGCTGAGCGCAGCGACAACGAAGACGCCGACGGCAAACCAGGCCGCGCCCGGGCCCTCGGCATCATGCGGCTCGAGCCGAGCCATCATGACGAAGAAGACGAGTGCAAGTGCGAGTCGTCCCAGCGTGATCGCGTTGGGCAGGATCCTTCGCAATTCGCTCATGCGCGGGGGATGGTAGGGCGTGGTTCATTCGCGTTGCGCCAAGCCATGCGAGCGATTACCTTCCCCGCTCCTCCTGCCTCAAGGATGAGGCGGGTTTCGCTTTGGATCGGAGAGTCGCCGCGTTCATGGTGCCATTCCTCTTCTACGCCGCCTGCGCTGTCGCGTCGGTCGGACTTCTCCTGCTCCTGAAGCCCCGCTCGGGGGTGACCCGTTCCGGGGCTGCGCTGGCAGGGCTTGCGGGACTGGCGTGGATGCTCGCACTCGCCGCCGAGACATTTGACGCGGCGCGGGGCGACCTGCTGCCGCTGGGGGGATTCGTCCTGTGCGCGCTCATCTCGGTCGCCTCGGCCGTCCGGGTGATCACCCATCCGCGGCCTGTCTTCTGCGCGCTCTATTTCATTCTTGTCGTGGTCAGTGGCGCCGCGATGTATGTGCTGCTCAGTGCCGAGTTCGTGGCCTTCGCGCTGGTGATTGTCTACGCCGGGGCGATCCTCATCACCTATCTCTTCGTGCTGATGCTGGCCCAGCAATCCCCGGATGAGAATCACGGCGCTGAAGCGGTCGGATATGACCGCATCGCAAGGGAGCCCGCCAGCGCGGTGTTCGCGGGTTTCGTCATCGTTGCAGTGCTGGGAGCGGCCATTTTTTCGCCGCGATCTACTACGAAGTCCGAAGCGACCCAGACAGCCTCTATCCGTGAAGCCTGGAGCGATCTCGGTGCTATGCCCGGACTGCTTCTTGCTCGGGCCAAGGGGATCGACCCGCTAGTTGCGTCCGTGCAAGGCCCGGACGGTCGGCCCATCATGGTGATCCTGCCAGACCACTCCGCGCGCATCGCAGTAACGCACACCGACGGAAGTCCGACGCTGGTCACACTGCCACCATCAGCGCTGCCGGACAATCCGTCTCGGGTCGGCATGGCACTCGTCACGCGGTTCCCGGTCAGTCTCGAACTGGCAGGAGTGATCCTCCTGATGGCGATGCTCGGCGCCGTCGTCCT
The DNA here is from genome assembly GCA_009691915.1 of Phycisphaerales bacterium. Lineage (GTDB taxonomy): Bacteria > Planctomycetota > Phycisphaerae > Phycisphaerales > SM1A02 > F1-60-MAGs104. Next base: position 74,287 of record SIAD01000001.1, on the reverse strand, counting down.
CGCGCGCCGACAGACGGAACTCGCCGACGAACAGCGGAGAGTGCACGCAGGGCGCGGTCGCGCCTCTGAACCAACGCCGGGTGGCGCCCCGTGACTGGATCGCTCCCCGCCGCCTTCACGCCGGCATCGCCGCCGGAGATCTCGATTGCGATGCTCGTGAGCGCCGTCCTCTTCGGGCTTGGGCTGGTGGGTTTCCTCAGCCGCCGAAACATGATCATCATGTTCCTTTGCACGGAACTGATGTTTCAGGGAGCCGCGCTGGCGATGGTCGCCGCGGCACGCGACTTGATGGACACCTCGGGACAGGTCTTTGTGATCTTCATTCTCACGGTCGCCGCTGCCGAAGCCGCACTCGCCCTCGGCCTCGTGGTCCTCCTATACCGCTGCCGCGAGACGCTGAGCGCCGACGCGTGGAGCGATCTCGGCGAGGGGCCGCGTGGAGTGCACGATCCCGAGCCACCTGACCAACCGGAGCAGGGATGACGACGCTGCTCGCCTCCATTCCACGGGCAATGAACGCGCCGGAACTCTCCTGGCTTGGGGTGGTGATTCTCCTGCCTCTGGCCGCGTCGGTCGTGTGCGCTCTCTGCGGTGCGCTGAAGTGCAGAACCAAGCTGCCCGCGTTTGTCACGATCGTCGCGCTGGGCGCGTCGTTTGCCCTAGTCCTGAAGGCGTACTTCGAGTACACCGGCCCGGTCGAGGTGCCGATCTTTGAGTGGATCAACTTCCACTGGGGATCGGGGGGAAAGTTCCAGTCCTTCGTCGCCGACTGCGCCCTGTACATCGACTCCCTCACTCTCTTCTGGATGCTCTTCGTCACCGGACTCGGAACGGTGATCACGATCTACGCCAGCGAATACATGGAGGCCGACACAGGCGCGGGATACTCGCGCTTCTTCTTCGGCATCAGCATCTTCCTCTTCTCGATGAGCGCGCTGGTCATGGGCGACAACCTCGTGATGCTGTACCTCGGATGGGAGGGGGTCGGCCTCGCAAGCTACCTGCTCGTTGGCTACGACTACCACCGGCCCAGCGCGGTGGCCGCGGCCAAGAAGGCGTTCATCGTCAACCGCATCGGCGATCTGGGCCTGGCGCTGGGCATATTCATGCTCTGGACCAACTATGGAACCGTTCGCTACGACGAACTATTCGCCGCGATGAATGCAGGCGGCCGGAGTGAGATCGACTGGGACATCTCGGTCATCCCCTTCCTCCTGATGCTTGGGGCGTTTGGAAAGAGCGCGCAGTTCCCGCTATTCGTGTGGCTCCCCGACGCGATGGAGGGTCCGACCCCGGTCTCCGCACTGATCCACGCGGCGACGATGGTCACGGCAGGTGTCTACCTGATCGCGCGCATGTTCCCGTTCTTCGAACTTCACCAAGATGCTCTGGCGACCGTGGCGTGGATCGGGACCGGCACCGCACTGTTGGCCGCAACGATCGGAATGATGCAGTACGACATCAAGCGAGTCTTTGCCTACTCGACGATCTCGCAACTGGGGTACATGTTCATGGGGCTGGGTGTGGGCACGACCTTTGGCGCGTGCTACCACACCTTCACGCACGCCTTCTTCAAGGCGCTGCTGTTCCTCACGGCCGGCGCGGTGATGCATGGGTTCGCGGGCCAACTCGACCTTCGGAAGATCAGCGGACTTCGCCACATCCCTGGATGGCGCCTCGTCTCTTGGACGATGTTCGTCGGCTGCCTTTGGCTCGCGGCGGTCCCGTTCACAGCGGCCTTCTATTCCAAGGATGCGATCCTTCTGACCGCACTGTCCAGCGATCGATGGGACTTCGTGCTACTGGGATGGGTCGGACTCTTCACCGCCGCGCTCACCGCGTACTACACATTCCGCGTCTGGTTCCGAGTCTGTGCCGGACCGGTCAAGTACGAGATGGGTTCTGATGGTGGTCACGATTCTCACGCCGCCGGAGATCCCCACGCGCACGCGGCGCATCCCCACGCTCCTCGCTGGTGCATCAAGGGTGTGCTTTTGTTTCTGACGATCGGAGCGATCGCCTCGGGAATCCCGTCCTATCGCCAAGTGCTGACCCATGCACCCAACTGGGTACAGGAGATGATCGCTCTCTCCAGTGCCGCCGATGGAGCGGGCCTTCCCCACGACGGGGGCTCGGCCTCCGTGCCGATGCTCGGTGAGACAGGCGGCCCCCACCACGCCACGGTGCTCGGGATGGACGCGCACACTGGCCTCGCGATCGTCGGGTCCTGTGCGTCGATCGGTGGAATCCTCGTGGCATTTTATTTCCATCTGAGGTCACGGCGCTCGGCCGACTCGCTCGCTGCCTGGCTGCGGTCGCGGCGACTCGTCGGTTGGATCCCGGACGCGATGGAGCACAAGTGGTATGTCGACGAGATCTACCACGGGATGTTCCGCATGCCGATGTGGATTGGCGCTCAGATACTGAGTCTCGGCGACAAGCACTTTCTCGATGGAGCGATCGTGGACGGCATCGGACGGCTGCCCATCGTCGTCGGAAAACTCTTCCGACCGCTCTACAGCGGAGTCCTGCAGGGATATGCCGTCACGATGGCCGGCGGGGTCGGGCTCATTCTGGCGTGGGTGATGTGGGTCTGGATGAGGGGATTCAACTGATATGCAGCTCATCTGGCTCTCGATCCTGACTCCGCTTCTCGCCGTCGTGGCGATCGTCTTTGCCCCCGAGCGCAACGCGCGCTGGATTGCGCTCGCGGGCACTCTCGCGTCGCTCGGCCTGCTGACCTTCATCGCGTGGCAATTCCCCGAGTGGACCACCGGTCGCTACTCACCCAGCACCGACGCTATGGCATGGATCGCCGGAGCCGGACTCGGCCTCACGGTGGGCTTCGACACCGTCGGGCTGCTCATGGCGCTCCTGACCGCGTTCCTTATGCCACTGTGCATCATCGGATCCTTCTCCTCGGTCACCATCCGAGTGAAGGAGTACTACGGATGGTTCCTCGTCCTGGGCGCATCAATCATCCTCGCCTTCGCGGCACGGGACGCGATCCTCTTCTACATCGGCTACGAATTCACCCTCGTTCCGATGACCATCGTGATCGCCGTCTACGGAGGCACGGAACGCCGCATCGCCGCGATCAAGATGTTCCTCTACACATTTCTCGGCTCCATGTTCATGCTGGCGGCGATTCTGTATGTCGGGTGGGAGCACCGTCTGTCGACCGGCGCGTGGAACTTCGACATTGACGCGCTCACCGCAACCAGCGTGCGCCTGCCGAGCTCGACGCAGTACTGGATCTTCGCGGCCCTGATGATCGGGTTTGCCGTCAAGGTCCCGCTCTTTCCACTGCACACCTGGCTGCCGCTGGCGCATGATCAGGCACCGACTGCCGGGTCCGTCATCCTCGCGGCTTCGATGCTGAAACTTGGCACCTACGGCAATTACCGATTCGCGCTCCCCATGGCCCCCGCCGGCGGCGTCGAACTGATGTCGGTCGTGGCGATCCTGTCGATCATCGCGATCATTTATGCCTCGCTCATATGTTGGGTGCAGACCGACGCCAAGAAATTGATCGCCTATTCCTCGGTGGCGCATCTGGGACTCTGCATGCTCGGACTCTTCGCCCTCAATCCGGTGGGCGCCGAGGGGGCGATCTTCTACATGGTCAATCACGGACTCTCGACCGGCGCGCTGTTTCTCTGCATCGGGATGTTCTATGAGCGATACCACACCAAGGACACTGAGGTTCTCGGGGGGCTTGCCAAGCGCATGCCCGTGTGGGCGTGCTTCATGGTGTTTTTCACGCTTGCCTCCGTCGGCTTGCCTGGGCTCAATGGATTTGTGGGCGAGTTCCTCTGCGTCGGCGGCACATTCCTCGCCGAGCACGACTCCCAGTCCGGGTATCCGGGTGTGCTCGGTCCCTGGTACGCGATCGTTGCGGCACTCGGGCTGATCTTCGCCGCCATGTACCTGCTCATTCTTCTGGGAAAAATTGTCTGGGGTCCCCTCCGAGAACCCCAACGCATCGAGGGCCATCACGACCTAGCCGCGGTGCCGATCGCCGACCTCAATCTCCGCGAAGTCATCACGCTCGCGCCGATCGCCATCGCGTGTCTGTGGATTGGATTCCAACCCAAGCCGATGCTCGATGCCATCGCACCCTGCGCCGAGCGGATGCTCGTCAACTACCCAGCCCAGGTCGAGAGGTTTATGCGCCTTGAACCGCCGGCCGTGGCCGCAGGCGCGACCGCGGGCGACAAGTTGGGCGCGGAGGAGTCGCGATGAATCCGATGATGGCACTCGCCGAACTCTCCCCCAAGCTCCAGCTCCTGCTTCCGGAGATGGTCATCTTCGTCGGGGCCGTCATTGTCGCCATCCGAGGTCTCTCGCGCAGCCGCTCGGCACGCGAATCGCTCCCGCTGCTCACCTGCATCACGCTGCTTGCATCGATCGCTGTCGTCCCACTTGCCTGGAGTGCCGATGGGTCGGCCGACACCGGCCTCCTCCTCCCTAGGTTGGGTCGGTTTGTCGATCCGATGATTGCGGGGGTCGCGGTGCTCCTCACCCTCCTCGGCATCGGCACGGTTGATCGACGAATCGAGGCGACCTTCGCCTGTGGCCGCGGAACCTTTGACCCGCAACGGGTCATCCGCGGCGAGTTCTATGCCTTCTTCCTGTTCAGCGTGATGGGGGCGATGCTCCTTGCCAACGCGACGGATCTCATCTGGCTCTTCCTCGCCATTGAGCTGGTGTCCCTTCCAACCTACATCATGGTGGCCATCGGCGGCCAGGGGACACGGCCCCACGAAGCCTCCGTCAAGTACTTCTTCCTCGGAGCCATGAGCACAGCGATCTTTCTCTACGGCTTCGCTCTCCTCTACTGGTCTACGGGATCGCTCGAACTCATCGCCATCCGCGACGCTCTCGCGGCCCAGTCCGCTACCACTGGAATCTCGACGGTCGCCACCATCGGTCTCGTGATGGCCATCCTCGGGCTCTGCTTCAAGATCACCGCCGTCCCGATGCACTTCTACGCCCCCGATGTCTACGAGGGGGCGCCGACTCATGTCGCGGCGTTCCTGGCGTTCATCCCCAAAGCCGCCGGATTCGTGGCGCTCGTTCTTCTCTTGACCTGTGTCGGATGGTCCGGCCACTCCTTCCTCGACGCCGATGGAGTTCGCATCGCCTACGACGGGCTCCCCACTCCGATTGCGGCGATTCTCTGGATGGTCGCGGTCATCACGATGACTCTTGGAAATGTCGGCGGGCTACTCCAGACATCAGTCAAGCGAACGCTGGCCTACAGTTCGATTGCTCACTCTGGTTACATGGTCATCGGCCTCGTTGCTGGAAGCGCAGCCGGGATTGATGCCATCCTGCTGTACCTCCTTGCCTATGGCGTCATGACGACGGCAGCGTTCGCGGCTCTCTCGGCACTCGAACGAAAGGGCGAGGAACTGAATTCCTTCGCGGACATCTCCGGGATGCGTGTCAAGCACCCGCTGATGGCGTGGATGCTGGCTCTCTCACAGGCGTCACTCGTCGGGATGCCGCCGTTCATAGGCTTTGTCGCCAAGGTCTACCTGTTCATCGCGGCGTTTGAGGCCGCGCAGTTCAGCCTCGTCGTGGTCGCGGTTCTCAACAGCGCGGTGAGCGCTCTCTACTACCTCAGGATCGCCATCATGCCGCTGGTGGCTCCACCATCCGCCCGTTCGGACGAGGTCACAGTGGTGCCCAGCGCGTGGCCGCGATTCGCTGCGGTCGTGTGTGGCACAGCGACTCTCGTGATGAGCGTCTTTGCTGGATCCATCCTCTCGGCCGCGCGCGAGTCCACCAGTCAAACGAAGGCGGTCGCGACTGCGATGGACGCTCCCAAGCACCCGTGATGGGGCAAGCCGATGAGTGCCCTGCTATGATCGACCCTTCACGCGACCATAGCTCAATTGGATAGAGCACGAGCCTACGAAGCTCGGGGTTGCAGGTTCGAGTCCTGCTGGTCGCGCTTCCTTCTCTTCTCCTGATCAAGGCACACGACCCTGGCGACCAATCAGTCAATTGCCGCCTCCCTCTTCGAGTTCGCGGATCTCCTGGAGTTGACCGGAGCCAACGGATTCAAGGTGAACGCATTTCGCCGGGCGGCGCGCGCGAGCGAGGGAGAGTCCAACGACCTGGCGGCTTGGGCGCGGGAGGATCGCGGGCGTCTCCAGACCATCGACGGAATCGGCCTCAGCACGGCGAATCACATCGTCGAGCTCGTCACTCTGGGCCGGATTCCCGATCTTGACACGCTCAGGGGTCAGGTTCCAAGCGGCCTCCCGGAACTACTGACTCTCCAGGGGCTCGGTCCCAAGACCGTGAAGGTCCTTTGGGAGTCGGCGGGGATTACCAGCCTTGAGGAACTCGATTCGGCGATCGACGCCGGACGACTTGCGGAGATTCCGAGGCTTGGGCCCAAGTCGATCGCCAACCTTCGCTTGGCGGTAAAGGCGCGGATCGCCTCCGGCAACGCCCCCCGTCGGTACAGGCTCGGCGAAGCGGTCCCACAGGCCGAGTCACTGCTCGCGAGGCTGAGGCTCGCCAAGGGGACAATCCGCGCCCAGTTCGCGGGAAGCGCACGGCGCGGCCGTGAGACCGTCGGCGACCTCGATCTCCTCGTGGCCTCGACCGACCCCGGCGCTGCCCAGACTGCTTTCGTCACTCTCCCCGGTGTCGCGCGGGTATTGGCAGGGGGAGAGACACGCGCGTCGGTTCAGCTTGAGAACGGCCTGCAGGTCGATCTGCGGGTCGTCGAGGACCAGGCATTCGGCGCCGCACTCCTCTACTTCACAGGGAGCAAGGATCACAATGTCAGGCTCCGTGAGCGCGCCATCTCGCGAGGCATGCGCCTCAATGAGTACGGGCTGTTCGTCGAAGCCGAGCCAGGAGGCGAGCCACCCTCGGTGCCTGTTTCAGCGCACACCGAGGAGGAGATCTACCGCGCGCTCGAACTGCCCTTCTGGCCGCCGGAACTGCGCGAATCATCCGCGCTCGATTCCTTTGACACGACTCCGTCGCTCGTCGAACTCTCCGACATCAAGGCGGAACTCCACGCGCACACGACCGCCAGCGACGGTGAGCTCACTATCGACGAGCTCGCGCAACTGGCGAAATCGCGGGGATTCCACACTATCGCTGTCACCGATCACAGCCGCGCGAGCGCCCAGGCCAACGGGCTCAGCGTCGAGCGGCTCCTGCGCCACATCGGCATGATCCGCGAGGCGGAGGCGCGCGTCGGAGGAATCAGAATCCTTGCTGGGAGTGAAGTGGACATCCTGGCCGACGGCCGACTCGATTACGACGACGAGACCCTTGCCCGCCTCGACATCGTGGTGGCGAGCCCGCACACCGCCTTGCGCCAGGATCCCGAGGCGGCGACGAGGCGACTCGTTGCGGCGATCCGCCACCCCCTAGTGCACATCCTCGGTCATCCCACCGGACGAATCATTCAGGGGCGCGACGGACTCTCCCCGGACATGGCGAAACTCTACGAGGCAGCTCGGGAGTCATCGACCGCATTTGAAGTCAACAGTCACTGGATGAGGCTCGATCTCCGGGATGTGCATGTGCACGGCGCCGTCGCCGCGGGATGTCTCGTCGCCATCGACTGCGACATTCACAGTGCGGCGGATGCGGACAATCTGCGCTACGGAGTGGCGACGGCTCGGAGGGGTCACCTGACGGCGGCCTCATGCGTCAACGCGTGGCCCAGCGCGACACTTCACGCATGGCTCGCGTCCAAGCACTGAGGACTAAGATCGTCCATCCGATGTTTGAGAATCTGACCGACAAACTGTCTCTGGCACTCCGCTCCCTGTCCGGTCGTGGACGGATCACCGAGTCGAATGTCCGTGAGGCGATGTCTTCGGTCGAAACGGCACTCCTGGAAGCGGATGTCCATCGCGGGACCATCAAAGAGTTCTGCGCGCAGGTCGTCGCGGACGCACTCGGGGCCGATGTCCTCAAGAGCATCCGCCCTGAGGAGCAGATGGTGGCGATCGTCCACGCTCGCCTCGTCGAGTTGATGGGCCCCGCCGCGGCGAAGATCGTGTTCGTCGAACCAGCGCCGACGGTCGTGATGCTCTGTGGTCTCCAGGGAGCGGGTAAGACAACGACGGCTGGCAAGATCGCGGCATGGCTCAGCAAGCGGGGAAAGAGCGTCCTTCTTGCAGCCTGCGATCTCCAGCGCCCTGCCGCGGTCGAACAGCTCCGCCTGGTAGCTGAGGGTGCGGCCGAGGCCGCGCCCGCGAGCCGCATTGCGTTCCATGGGGAGCCGGACAAGTGTGCGGAGTACGGCGCCGCAGTGGGCGCCGCCGTCGGCGTCGCAAGCCGCGCTCTCACACGCGCACGGCAGGAGCGGTTCGATGTCCTCATCCTCGACACCGCCGGCCGCCTGCACATCGACGATGTCCTGATGAGCGAACTTCAGGCGATCGACCGCGCCATCGAGCCCCACGAGATCCTCCTCGTCGTCGATGCGATGACCGGACAGGACGCGGTCACGAGTGCCGCTGCATTCCACGCACGACTGGCCATCGACGGGCTCGTCCTCACAAAGCTTGACTCCGACACTCGAGGCGGCGCGGCACTCTCGGCGAAAAAGGTGACCGGGGCACCGATCAAGTTCGTCGGCACCAGCGAGCACTGGGACGGGCTCGACGAGTTCGATCCACGGCGGATGGCCGGCCGAATCCTAGGGATGGGCGATGTCGTCGCGCTGGTCGAGAAGGCTCAGGAGCAGGTTGACCTCGGAGAGAGCGAGCGACTCGCCGCCAAGATGGCCGCAGGCCGTCTCACGATGGACGACTTTCTGAGCCAGCTGAAATCGCTTCGTCGGATGGGTCCACTCAAACAACTACTGGGCATGCTCCCGGGTGTCGGCTCGATGGTCAAAGACATCGATATCGACGAGAAGCAATTCGACCGGATCGAGGGAATGATCCGGTCGATGACCAGCCGTGAGCGAGAGACCCCTTCCGTGCTCGACCGCAGTCGCGTAAAGCGGATCGCCCAGGGAAGCGGAACCAACGCCGCAGAGGTCGGGCGGCTGACCAAGCAGTTCGAAATGATGCAGAAGATGATGAAGCAGGTCGCAGGTGGCGGAGTGTCGGGGATGATGAGCCGGATGAAGGCAATGGGGCAAGCTGCCGGAGGTGGTGCAGGAGGCCTCCCCGCGATCCCCGCCGGGGTGGGCGGAGTCCAGAAGAGTCGTTTCAAGCAGCGCCCCAAGCGCTAACGACGAAGCGTCAGGGGCCTAGCCTCAGCCCTTCACGGCCAGGACTCGTCGCCTCATGGCGTCGGGGGAGAAAACCTCTGCGAAGTCGTAGACCCCCAAAAAATCCTCCGGCCGATCCGTCGGTGTGCCGTGGAGCAATCCAACCTCGATGAGGGCGAACACGATCCGTCCGAAATCCTCAGTCCGCTGGACATTCCAACGCTCCATGACCGCTGGGGCGAGCATCCCATAGCGGTCAAGGGCGAATTCGAGCAGTCCTAGGCAGAGTTGCTGTCCGGTGACATGGCGATCCATCCCGGCAAGCGCCCCCGCGGATGGTTGCTGCGCCCCGTCCTCGCCCCCATGGTCCCCGTGGACCCGGTCGGCGGTGTGCCCAAGTCCTTGACGGACAAACTCGAAGGCCTCGATCGGGTACGGCCCGGCTGAGTCCTGCATCCGCTTGAGGTTGATCGACTGGGGAGACTCCTTGGGCATCGTGTGATCCTAGGCTCGGCAATGAAATACCCAAGACTTGATTGTTTTCCTTCCGGGGAGCAGTACACTCCCCGTCAATACAAGGAGGTATTGCATGAACGCATTGACCGCGTCCCCCCGTGCCGCTCTTCTCGCGCTTGTCGCCGTAGCAGGAGTCGGCTGCGTCCCACAGACCAAGTACAACGATCTTGAGCTCGCCTACCGGAGCCAGCAGCAGCAATTGCTGCGGACTCAGGCCGAGCTCGAGACCGCCAGCGCAAACGAAAACAGACTGCGCACACAGATCGCTCAGGCCTCGGGCGATCTCGAGGCACTAGAAGCGCTGCGCAAGGGGCAGACGGTCGATGTCGACAAGCTTCTAGCCGACTACGAGTCGCTGCTGACGAAGATCGGATCACTGAATGGCGGTCCACTGCCGGCCGAAGTGAATGCCGCGCTCAGTTCGCTCGCGGCCCAGTATCCGGAGATCCTGTCGTTCGATGAGAAGCGCGGGATGATCCGCTTCTCGTCTGACTTCACCTTCGACTCCGGAAGCGCCGGACTGAAGGCGAGCGCCATCGCAGCACTCAAGCAGCTGGCGCCGATCCTCGACTCCGCTGCAGCGTCGGACCTTGAGGTCGTGGTCGTCGGGCACACCGACAATGTGCCGATCAATCGATCGGCTGCTCAGCATCCGAGCAACATGCACCTCTCGGCACACCGGGCCATCGGTGTCCGCGATGCCCTCGTGCGCGATGGCGTCGATGCGAACCGATTCATGGTCGCCGGATATGGCGAGTTCCGCCCGGTTGTCGACAATGGTGCCAGTGGTTCAGCGCAGAATCGCCGCGTCGAGATGTACCTGACCAGGTACTTCATCCCCAGAGGCGCTCTTTCTCCTGCGACGGCTGGTGTTTCCGAGACCTTGATCGTCCCCGCGGCACTTACCCCTGCCGCAGGAGCAAAGGTCCTCGACAACGAACCGACGAAGTGACCCTGCCGATCCGGCTTCCGCGGATCGTTCAGGGGATGTGAAATTAGGCCTTATCCACCAAAAAACCCGCGTGAGGCTTGAAAACAGCCTCCGTGGGGTTACCTTTGGGATACGCCGCGCTCTGCGGCTTCAGCGTCGAAGTTTCCAATAGGAGAAAGCAATGTCTGACCGAATGATTCGGCCGTTCCACACTCTCGGCGCTGCGGTCATTCTAAGCGTGGCCGCGCAGGCTCAGGTTGCCGTCAATGAAGTCCGCGTCGACCAGCCTGGCGTTGATCTCAACGAGTATGTGGAGATCCGTGGAGCTGCGGGGACACCGCTGGCCGGGCTATTCCTGGTTGTGATCGGCGACGATGACGCTGCGGCACCGCCAGCACAGAACGGGATGATCGAAGCGGTAGTGGCACTCGAAGGGTCGATCGGCGCGTCGGGAATCTTTGTCGTAGCGGAGGCTTCGTATTCGATGGGCGTCCCCGATCAGATCGCGGCGATCAATCTCGAGAACACCGACAATGTGACGATTCTCCTCGTCGCTGGATTCACCGGTAGCGACGGGATGGATCTCGACACGAATGATGACGGCGCTCTTGACTCGAGTCCTTGGAGTTCGGTACTGAGCTCGGTCGCGCTCATCGCCACTGCGGCTCCCGATGGAGTGACGGCAGACTTTGTCTACTCAACGAGTACGGTTGGTCCAGATGGTGCAACGAGCCCCTCCCATGCGTGGCGGTGCGCGGACTCGGCTGGGTGGCGCTTAGGAAACTCCGACCCCGCTGCTGGTGGTGACACGCCCGGTACCGACAACCCCACATGCGGTAGCGGCTCGTCGGTCCGACTCTCCGAAATCCGCATCGACATGCCCGGCAACGATTCTGACGAGTACTTCGAACTTCAGGGAATTCCCGGCACTGATCTCAGCGGCTACACCTACATCGTCATCGGCGACGACAGTTCGGTTGCTACGCCGGATGTCGCGGGCGAGATCGAGTGTGTGGTCCCGCTCACAGGCGTCGTCATCGGAGCATCCGGTTATGTTGTGATCGCCGAGCTGACCTACTCGCTCTCAGTTCCCGACTACATCATCACGGGAACCGATCCCCTGGGCTTCGAAAACAGTGACAATGTCACCCACATGCTGGTGACCGGATTCACCGGTCTTCAGGGAGGCGATGTCGATGCCGACAACGACTGCACATTCGACGCTCCTGCTCCGTGGGCTTCGGTCGTTGATTCTGTGACCATCATTGGCCTCGATACGACCTGCACCTACGCCTCGACGGTCGGCCCGGACACCGTTTACACCCCGGGAATGGTCTACCGCTGCGTACCTAGCGGTGTATGGGAAATCGGCGGGTTTGATCAGCATGCGGGGAGTGACACGCCGGGCGCGGACAACCGTGCATGCAATTCCGGTCCGGTGCTTGAGTGCGGCGAAGCGACCGCCGGTGCCTGCACCGAGGCACATGCCAACCCCTACTGCTCCGACTCGATCTGCTGCGCGCTGATCTGTACTACCGACCCGATCTGCTGCTCGATCGGGTGGGATGCGGAGTGTGTTGCCGCCGCCGTTGCCCAGTGCAACCATACTGGTAGTTCCTCCTGCAATCGCGGCGTCGTCAGCTTCAGCGAGATCCGCATCGATCACACCGGCACCGACACCGACGAGTGGTTCGAACTGCTGGGAACCCCCGGAACTTCACTCGCCGACTTGACTGTCTTCGTGATCGGAGACGGCGCGGCAGCCAGCGGCGTCATTGAGGCGGTCGTGAGCCTCGCGGGGCAAACGGTCCCCGCCGACGGCCACTTCTCCGTCTCCGAGGCGACCTTCACCCAGGGGCTCGCGAACATCGATCTCGTCCTTGGAGGGACGAATCCCCTCAACTTCGAGAACTCCGACAATGTCACCTTCATGCTGGTGCGCGGGTTCACCGGCGCCGATGCCTTGGATCTTGACATTGACAACAACGGCACCTTGGATGCCACGCCGTGGACCGAACTTCTCGATTCGATCGCCCTAATCAAGACCACCACAATTCCTCCGACTGGAACCGAGTGGTTCTACGGGACCAACACGATCGGTCCCGACGGCACCTATGTCCCAGGGCATATCTGGCGGTGCGAAAACACCGGCTGCTGGAACATCGGACCGTTCGATCTCGTTGCCGCGCATGACGACACGCCTGGCGTTGCCAACCACCACTGCGCGGTCCCCTGCTTGGGCGACCTCGACTTCAACTCCTTCGTCGATGGCGTCGACCTCACGGCGATCCTCGCCGCCTGGGGCACCGCCGCAAGCGGTCCGGACATCAATGTCGATGGAAGTGTCGACGGCCTCGACCTCACATATGTCCTCGCCAACTGGGGTCCCTGCGACTGAATCCCCCCCTTCGGCATCCGCCTGATACCGTAATGAAGTGACCGCTGCGCTCCCGCTGGTCGCCCGAGTCGGGTGGCTGGTCTATGAGAATGTCTCGGGTTTTGGAAGGTTTGTGACCTTCCTTCTCGCTGTGCTGACGCGATTCGCCACCCACCCCATGCGGTGTCTCAAGTGGTCGCTTCTGGGGCCGCAGTTCTATTCCATCGGTGTGGCTTCGATTCCCGTCGTCGCGATCACGGGGGCGTTCATCGGGATGATCCTCGCCCTCGAGGGGTACGACCAGTTCGCCGCGCTCGGCCAGGAGTCGAGGCTCGGCGGCATCATCAATATCTCGGTGACAAAGCAGATCGGTCCCGTGCTCGCCGCCGTGATGGTGGCGGGACGAGTCGGGGGGGCGCTTGCGGCGGAGCTGGGCACGATGGCGGTCACCGAGCAGCTCGATGCGATGCGCGCGATGGACGCGGACCCGCTGCGAATTCTCGTTGCACCCAGGGTGGTCGCTTGCATTGTGATGACGCCGCTTCTGACGATTTACTCGGATCTATTGGGCGCGTGGGGAGCGTGGTTTGTCACCGTGCGGATCTACGGCGTCGCCAGCGTCGACTACTGGTACTTCACGGCCCATGTCGTCGACTGGTGGGATCCGATCTCAGGCCTGCTCAAGTCAGTCGCGTTTGGCGGAGCGATCGGATTCATCTCCTGCTACAAGGGGTTTACCTGTTCAGCGGGAGCGGCCGGAGTCGGACGCGCCGCGACCAACGCGTTCGTGGCCAGCTTCCTGGCGATCATCCTCCTCAACCTCGTTCTCGCGGAGTTCTTCGGAACCCTTTACACGATGTTTACTGCCAAGCCGCTGGATCTCCTGCAGTGATCCGTGCGGGTCTCGTGATCGTGGTGGTTGCCCTCGCGACCGCATCGCTCAGCGCAAGCGCACAGGCGCAGTCGATCGTGGAGACTGGAGTCGCGCCTCCTCCTGAAGGGCGGCCTCCAGTGGCGCCACTGAGGCGGCTCTCGTCGAGGCGATGGGAAATCGCCCTCCAGCTCCATCTGCCAGCAATCGCAAAGCCCGACGACTCGGCTGAGGCGCTGCTGATTCCGGTGACCCTCCTCGACACCTGGTCAATCGTCGACCCGCAGTCATTCCGTGCACAGGCGCTCGTCGACATGGCCCCGTTTCCTCCCGCGAAGGAGGGGCTCACCGTCGCTCAGAATCGTGCCGGGGACTCGCGGGCGGTGATCCCCTTGGCCACGAAGATCGAGGAGCGAGTCCAGGCGGAACTCGTGTGGACGGTCGAGTCCTGGTCGTGTGAACTCGATGAGCCGGCTGCGGCAACGATCCCGTGGCCTGCAGCGTGGCCCGCAGAAGTCGAGCGTTGGCGTACGCCATCGCAGGGGATCGAGTCAGCAATCCCCGAGATTGTTCAGCCTGTGGAACGGCTGAGAGCGAGTCTCCCGGCCGACATTGCTCCTGTCTACGCGGCCAAGGAAGTGATCCGCATTGCGACGCGAGCACTGCGCAACGCCGACCACGAAGAGGGAGGAATGACCGGTGTGCTCAAGCGCGGCATCTTCGTGTGGGGAGCTGGGCGAGCACTCGCCTCTCAGGTGGGAGGCCCCGCCGATCTCACCTGTCTGTGTCTGGCGTACCTACGCGCCGCCGGTTTTCCTGCGCGCCCGACCATCGGCCTCTCCCGCTCGGGCCACTCCGGGCAGCCCAATGCCTCCCACGAGCTGTCGATGTGGGGCGAGGTGTTTCTGCCGGACATCGGTTGGGTTCCCTTCGACCCTCAGGAAATCAGAGGCGGCATCTCGCCGCAGACCCAGGTCACAAGACCATGGAAGGGATTCGGGACCGACCACGACTTCAAGGACCGTGTGCCGATCACGCACGAGCTCATGATCTACTCGCCCAGTGCGGCCGATGCTGGACGGACTGCGTCGTACGCGGCGCTCTGCCGGCTTCAGACCCGGCTCGATCAGCCGGGGCAGGGACCGACGGACATTCTCGTCAAGACGACCCTTCTCAACCGCGGCCGCGGCGGGAACTAGCCCGCCGCCCCCGCGAGGGAAAGACGCGCAAGGCGACCCACGATGAGATGTGTCGACTCGTGTCGGCGCTGGACGGTGCCGTGGGCCACAAGCGCTGACGCGGTTCGCCCGACTGCCCGGTTGCGCTCCCACACCTTCGGACGCACGATCAGGTTGGCCGTGCCCGACTCGTCCTCAAGCGTGATGAAGACGATCCCCTTCGCCGTCGATGGCCGCTGCCTCAGGAGGACGATTCCCGCTACCGCCGTTCGCGCCCCCTGAACGAATGCTCCATCGTCGGCGATCTCTCCGCAGCGGGCGATCCCCTGCCGTGCAAGGCTCTGCCTGACGAACTCCATCGGATGACCCTTGAGGGAAAGACCGTTGTGGTGGTAGTCCGCCTCGACCTGCGCGCAGTGGCTCATGGGCGGGAGCCGGTCGGTCGTGTCCGGGAGACCGGGTGCCGTAAACAGCGGCGCATCCTCCGCGACACGACCGCGCACCACGACACTGCGAAGCCGCTGCGCCTGCCAGATCGCTCCCTGCCTCTTGAGACCCATCGACTGGAACGCGTCCGCGCAGGCAAGGCGACGGATCCCCGCGATCGATGCGCCACTCTCGCGCCACAGATCCTCGACCGAGTCGCACCGACCACGACGCACCATCGCCGCGACGATCGCCTGCGCGTCCTCTTTGGTGAGTCCGCGCACCATGCGCATGCCCAGACGCAGCGCGAGGGCGTCTGGTGGCCCCTCCAGGGTGCAGTCCCACCGGCTCGCACTGACATCGATGCCGCGCACTTCCACTCCGTGCCGGGTTGCATCCTGCACCAACTGCGAGGGACCATAGAAGCCCATCGGCTGGCTGTTGAGAAGAGCCGCCGTGAACGCGGCGGGACGATGGCGCTTGAGCCACGCGGAGGCGTACACCAGAAGCGCGAAGCTCGCCGCGTGACTCTCGGGGAAGCCATAACTGGCGAAGCCGTGGAGTTGCCGGAAGACCTGTTGCGCGAAAGTGAGCGAGTAGCCGCGCGAGAGCATCCCCTGTTCGAGCCGCTCGCGGAAGGACTCGACGAGTTTGCCGCTGCGCTTCCATGAGGCGATTGAGCGGCGCAACTGATCCGCCTCCCCCGCCGAAAATCCGGCGGCGACCATCGCCACGGACATCGCCTGCTCCTGGAACAGCGGGATGCCTAGGGTCCGTTCAAGGATCCGGCGCACCGCCTCGTTGGGGTACTCGACCTCCTCCTCCCCCGCGCGGCGGCGCAGGTAGGGATGGACCATATCCCCCTGGATCGGTCCTGGCCGTACGAGAGCCACCTCGATGACGAGGTCGTAGAAGTTCTTCGGGCGAAGCCTCGGCAGCATCGCCATCTGCGCGCGGCTCTCGATCTGAAATACCCCGACCGTGTCGGCGGCGCAGACCATCTCGTAGGTCGCCGGATCCTCCGCAGGAATCGTGTGCAGCGCGAGTTCGCGGGTCAGCGACCCGCCGCCGGGTACAGCCGACATGCCCGCCAGATCGAGCGCCTTGCGGATGCAGGTGAGCATCCCGAGGGCGAGGATGTCGATCTTCAGCATCCCGATCGCGTCGATGTCGTCCTTGTCCCACTCGATCATCGTGCGGCCATCCATCGAGGCATCGCGGATGGGCACCATCTCGCACAGCGGATCCTCGGTGACGACGAACCCTCCCGTGTGCTGCGAGAGGTGGCGGGGAAATCCCTCAATCTCCTGGGAGAGTTCGAGGAGAGCACGCATCACCGGACTGGCGGGATCGAAGCCCAGACCGCGCACCTCGTCGTCGCAGGGATGCGACGAGAGACCGTGGGCTAGGCGGTCGACCGCGTCCAGCGAGAACCCGAGCGCCTTCGCCGTTTCGCGCACGGCCAGCCGTCTGCGGAAGCAGATCACTGCAGCGCAGATCGCCGCCCGGTGGCGACCGTACCGCTCGTAGATGAACTGGATTACCTCTTCGCGCCGCTCATGCTCGAAGTCGATGTCGATGTCGGGAGGCTCCTGCCGCTCTCGGCTGACGAACCGCTCGAAGAGAAGATTGAACCGCGCGGGATCGACCGCGGTTACGCCCAGGCAGTAACACACGACGCTGTTGGCAGCGGCGCCACGCCCCTGACAGAGAATTCCACGGGAACGCGCGAAGCGGACGATGTCGTGGACGGTGAGGAAATATGGCTCATACTCAAGTTCCTTGATGATGGCGAGTTCACCTTCGAGCTGCGCGCGGACACCATCGGGGACCCCCGATGGATATCGCTCGGCGGCGCCTGCGAGCGCGCGAAGGCGCAGCGATGCGATAGCGGGGATCCCCTCGGTGGCACTCTCCCTCGGATAGCGGTAGCGCAGCTGCGACAGAGAGAAGCCCGAGCAGCGCCGAGCGATCTCCAGCGTGTGCGCGAGTGCCTCGGGGTATTCGCGCCATCGCGCGTGCATAGCGGTGCCATCGCGGAGATGGCGCTCGGCGTTGGGAAGTGCGGCGAACCCGACGGCAGCGACAGTTGTTCCGCAGCGGATCGCGGTCAGGACATCATGGAGACGGCGCCGCGCGGGATCGTGGAAGCGGACCCCCTGCGCGGCGACCAGCGGGACACCACACTCGCGCGAGAGCCATCCGCACTGGGCGATGAACAGGTTCTCCTCGGCCTCACCCACGCGTGCGACAACGAGCCAGGTACGCCCGGGGGCGCGTCGGGCGATCCCCGTGAGCACTTCGACAAGCCTCGGCGAGAGGAGACGCGCTCCCCGGGGAGCAACGACAAGAAGTTCAAGACCACCCGAGAGCGCGAGGAAGTCGTGCAGCGGGAGATGCCACTGGGTGCGCTCGGCGATGCCATCGGTGTCGTGCGCCTCGGTGCGCATCCTCCCCTGGGTGATCGCGCGACAGAGGTTCCCATAGGAGGCGCGGTCGGTCGCGTAGGCGATCACTTCGATGGAGTCGAGCGCGTCACACTCCGTGTCCTTCGCGCCGACACGCCCGGATGGGTCGAGAAGAAGATCCAGCCTCCCTCCGACCAGGAGTGGGATCCCCCGCTCCTTCGCCGCGCCATGGGCGCGGACCATCCCCGACATCGTCCCCCGATCAGCCAACCCGATCGCGGTCAGACCGAGATCCGCTGCGCGCTCAACGATCTCCTCGGGATGGCTTCCACCCTCGAGGAAGGAGAAATTGCTCATCGCATCGAGCTCTGCGTAGGCGGGAGAGTTCGGTTCGTGCGTCATCGGCACCGCTCAGCTCCAGATGCCCGCGACCGACCACTCGTCGCCGCGGCGGCGCAGCCAGAGCCAGCGCCCCGTTGCCGTGCACACACGCCAGTAGTCGGTGCTTGCGGCGCGATCCCACGGCGAAGCGATCCGCTCCGGACCGCTCCATGAAGCGATGGCTATCTCGCGCGATCGCCAGCGGATAGACGACGCATGCGGCGCGTCGACGACTACGCACTCGGCGCCGTCGATCATCGATGAGGGGCGCCAGGCACACACGGCGCGGGGGGCGTTCAAGATCCCGCGGGCGGACGCCTGCCGCAAGACTCTCCTCGGAACGAGCCCGCACCGCGCGACCGTGAGCCACGTCACGGCACGGTCGGGGTGGTGGTTCTCGGCAAATCCGGCGCGCATGACGCTGGCCGGGCCCAGACGCGCGATCACCGTATCGGCCCACTCGGAGAGTCCTTCGCTGGGCCCGAGGCGACCCATGCGCAGGACCGCGAGACGGATCGACTCAACGCCCATGCCCATCGGGAGGCGTTCGAGGCGTGGCGCGAGCATGGCGACGATGTGGCGTGCGCGGGCGCTCGGCGACCCAAGTGTCAAGCGATGGACCTGCGACTCCGCGTCGGCGCAGATGGCGGTCAGTTCGAACTCGCGTCCGCCCCGGTCGCGCTCGTCGAGCTGCGCGCAGAGGTCTTCGACGAGTCCCTCGACCGCCAGACGAATCGACTCGAGATTGGTGACCGGCCCGTCGAAAACGCGCTCGCATGAGGGAGGGGGCAGCGTGCGGATGGGGACAATGAACTCTGCGACCTCGCCGAGTGCTTCGCCCAGGCGGCGCAGCGTCCTCTCGCCATAACGCGAGACAACGCTGGCGCGCGGGAGTGCTGCGAGCTCGCCGATCGTGTGAACATTGACGAGCGCGAGCGCGTCGATAGCCTCGGGGGCGATGCGCAGAGCGCGCAGCGAGCAGGCGGCAAGCGCGGCGGATTCACTTCTCGTCTGCCTAGGGTCGCCGCGGCGGGAGCCGTCGCAGGCGAGGGCCACCGCGCCCGCTGCGGTCATCGCACTCGCCACGCGCGCGACGAAACCGAGCCGCGCCAGCTCGTCAACCACGCGTGCGCGCAGGGTCGCATCGCATGGATAGATCCGCTGGCATCCTGAAATGTCGACGACGATCACAGGCGGCCCTAGCGTCGAACCTAGCGTCGAACCTAGCGTCGAACCTAGCGTCGAACCTAGCGTCGAATCTGGCGTCGACTCGATGGCGGTGATCGGTGAGTACCGCTGGCACCAGATCGCACACGCCTGAAGGAGCGCACGCTCGTGTTCGGGGCGCTCCTCGACCTCGAGCTTCGGCCCCGGGCAGAGGGCGCGGGCGTGCACGAGCGAGAGTCCCGGACGCACTCCGGCGCGCGATGCGTTCGGGCAGCATGCCGCAACGATGCGCATCCCGCGCTCGAGGCGGATGATGATGATGACAAGGCTGCCGAGCGTCGCCGCAGATTGAGGCAGGCGGCGTCCGGCGCGGATCGCGTCGCGCCGCGCACAGTCTGCGCTCCATCGAGGCAGACAGATGGCCATGAATTGCGTGCATCGCATGAATCGCATGCCTTGCATGCCGCCGTTCATCCTGCACTCCACGACCATGTCGCGCGGCGCACCATGTGCGCAGATCCAGCCAGTGCCGCGCCGCGCCCGCGCAGGAGTTCCGCGCGCCATGCTGGTGCATCGCCTGACATCCCGTGGGCGTTCCCGCCATCGCACACGCCTGCACAGGGATGGACCGCCCACCGCGAAGCTGCGGCCGTCAGCGTCGCGCGTTCGCGCCACGGACGCACGGCGAGCGCGAGCACCGCAGGGCGATCGCGCGATCGCGCGGCGGCCAGTTGTGTACGCCGACTCGCGACCATGTCGAACCCCTCTGCATCCCAGATGACTGCCGACACCCCATCGCAGGCGAGCGCCTGTTCAGCGGCCCAGAGACGATGCTTTCGTTCGCAAGTCTGTGGGCGCGCATCGATGAAGAGCGACCGCGCTAGGAGCGCGCGCGAACCAGACTCGTCGAGCATCGCGCGCGGGGCGGGCCAGACACGCCGACCGATCCATGCAACACGAGTGTCTGGCGCACCTGGCGCATGTGACACACCTAGAGGCGACGGCGGATGCGCAGCGTGCGCCAGGAACATCTCCCAGACAAGCGCAACGAGAAATCCATGCGGCACGAGCCAGAGGTCGCGTGGAATTGGCGTTTCGCCATCATCGACTGCAAGCCATTCATGAACGGCACCGAGACCGAGGTGTGCAATGGATCCATCCGCAGTGCCGCCGACACCACGCACACGCATCTCCGCATGCGGAGCCGCAAGCGCGGCAACACGCTCTCTGAGTTCGTCTGGAATACAGCGCATGGTCAGTGTGTTCGGTCTTTGTTAGGGTATTCGCACGAGGCAATTTTTGCAAGATCCCCTTCCACACACACATGGCGAGGCAACGCCCTATCGACCCGGTCCGAGGAGATCCCTCGTGATGGCACTAACCGACGGGCATCCCGAAAGCGCCATCGTTCGGTCGAGATCACCGGCGAGGATCTCGATGACCCGCGCGACTCCCGCCTCCCCCGCCACCGAAAGCCCCCACAGGATCGGCCGACCGACTTGCACCGCGGTCGCCCCCAGTGCCAGTGCTCGGAAGATGTCGACCCCGCTGCGGATGCCGCCATCGACGATCACGGGAACGCGATGCGCCACCGCCTCCGCGATGCGCGGGAGTACCTCGGCAGTCGGCGGTGCACCATCAAGTTGCCGACCGCCGTGATTGCTGACGACGATCCCGCGAGCACCGGCTCGAAGCGCAGTCAGCGCGTCATCGGCCCGGCACACTCCCTTGGCGAGCACCGGCAGCGGTGTCTGTTCACAAAGCCACTCGAGATCCTTCCACGACACACTCGGCGAAATCGTCCACCCCAGCGCACTGCAGATTCCGACGCCAGAGTGATCGCGATCCACCTCGGCGCCCGGGCGCTTGAGATTCGCGATCTCAAGCCCTTCCGGGATCCTGAATCCCGTCCTCATCTCGCGCGAGCGCAGCCCCCAGATCGGCGAGTCGACGGTCAACTGAAACCCGACGCAGCCTGCATTCTGGGCACGCAGCACTAGTTCCTTCAGGAGTCCCCGATCGCGTCCGAGGTAGAGCTGAAGATAGACCGGCCCTGTCGCCGCGGCGCATACTTCTTCCACCGAGGTCGTCGAGAGGCTGGAGAGCACCATACCTATGCCCGCAGTCGAGCACGCGCGCCTCGTCGCACACTCACCCTCGGGATGCGCCATCTTGTGCAGTGCCGTCGGTGCGGCCAGAAGTGGCACCCGCAATGGTTCATTGAAGAGCGTTGTTGCCATCGAACGCGACGACACATCGACCATCACGCGATACCAGACTGAGATCGCTTCCCAGGCCTCTTGATTACGGGTGAGCGTTCGTTCGCGCCCCGAGCCGCCGGCAAAGTATGCATAGGCCATCTCGCTCAGGCGGGACTTCGCCAGCGACTCGAACTCGTCGATCCGGTACAGCGCCGCGAGTTCATCGCGCGTGAGATCGGCCTGTGTCTTCTGGGAGCCCGTAGTCACGCGCCCAGCCTAGGTGTTTGCACCCGGTGAAGCACAAGCCGCTCGCGAAGGATGATCACGATGCCGATGGGAATCCAGAGAAACATCCACGGCAGGAGCGAGTGCCACGGCGGCGGGGCGCGCGCGACGAGAATCTCAAACCCGATTGCCCCTTCCTTCCCTCCACCAAGGGTTGCTTGGACGCGCCATAGACCCTCACTGCTCATCGCCATGACCGCAGATCGGGAGAACCGATCGCCGTCGCCGGGAGCGCCGACTTCAACGACGCGAGACTCGCCAAGCGGACCAGTCGCAGTCACCACAATCGGAGTTGAGTCGTCAACGCGGCCGTCGCGCGTCACAAGAAATGAAAGGGTCACAGGGCCCGCCGAAGGGGGAACGGGACTGACGAGTACGACGACCTCGCACTCGCCCACACGGCTTCGGCACACGACCGCCCCACCGTCGCCGCTCGCTTGAGCCGCGAAGGCGCCAAGCGAGAGCGCAGCCGCGATTGCGATCCGAACGAGCATGGACATCATGGCATCGCCGTGCCTCTCATCTGCATGGGTTGGAGCACGATCCATGTTCCCAGCGCGAAGAGACCAGTTGCGAGGATCCACCATGGCACGACCCGCCGGATGCTGCCTGCGCGACCGCTTCCAAGAGCGCTGCGCCAGAGCATCCAGCACGACACAAGAAGCCCCGCCTGCAGCACCATCAATTCGATCGGTTGAAGCCACGGTGGAAGAGGCCCGCAACAGGACGCCGCCCAGTCTGGTTCACCGAGCCACAAGACGCCGAGATCGCCAGCAGCGCGCTGCACTGCGGGGAGTGCCGTAGCCCACCCTGAAGAGAGGTGGAAGATCCAGTGCGACGCCCACATGGCCGCTCCCAGCGGAACAAGCCCGTGCGCCCCCGTGCAGAACGCTTCGCGCATCACCGCGCCGCCGACACGCATGCTCGCGATCGATGCCGCCAGCATCAGAGCGGCTGGGGCCACGATGATCGCCAGAAGCGACAGTACAGTCTCGACGAACCAGAGCGAATGTCCGTCTGCGGCAATCGAGTCGGCTAGACCCAGCCATGGAGCCGTCATGCCAAGCGCATTGGCGAAGGCGCCGAATGTCAGAATCGCCAGGAGTGTGCTGGCGTCGGTGCGCGACACGATCCGCCCGATCGACGATCCCCACTGGCGCGACGCGAGGCCGCGTCGCAGCTTCTGGGTGACGATCCCGACATTGCCATGAGGGCAGGCATCGACGCAGTCGAGGCAGAAGGTGCAGTCCATGTTCCCCCGCTTCGCCGGTTGGTAGAGATCCAACTCGCATCCCGGGATGGCCATGCGCCCTGGGCTAGGCACGGACCCGTTTACACGGAGTTCCACTCCCTTGATGCACTCGTGGGTGGTGCAACTGGCGCAAACTCCCGGTTGCTTGACTGACACCGAAAGTGGCGAGACGAGGCTCATGGACATGTGCAACTGCCCGATCGGACAGACCCACTTGCAGAAGCTCGCCCCCCGGAAAATCGAATCGACAAGGGCGGCGGCCACGAAGTATCCGATGATGATCCAGGCCGTCGCCAACGGGCTCGACCAGAGGTCGAACGCCTCGTATGTCACGAGCCAGACGACGACGAGACCGGCGACGAGCCATTTGTTGCGCAGCTTCTGAGGCCACTGCCATCGCGGCGTGATCCATCGGCGCAGCAGATTTCTCGGCGCCATCAAGGGGCATGACATGCACAGAAAGTTCCCCCCAAGGAGAAGTGCGACGACGATCACACCGCGCCAGTGGGTCCACGGAATCGTCCCGGCAATGTTTGACGGCGCATCGACGGGACCGAGACACCCGTCGACGACAACGATCGCTGCGCACGCGACCAGAATCCATCGAATAGATCCACGAACGGTTCGATTGCGCAGCGCGCGGCCAATCAACAGGACACGAAGGAGGTCGAAGTGCCTGCGCGCCCGCGGTACCCGGACTCGAAATCCCGCGTACACGCCGCGCTCTCGTCTCGCTGATCGCCTCTCCCCCTTGAGTGCGCCGATCACCAGCCACATCGCAGTCGGAAGCACCACCACCTGCCCGGCAGTCCACATGAGCGCCCCCGCAACATGCTGGTCCCTGAGCGCGTCCCACCCCATGGCGGGACTCGTCGCGGCGTAGCTCGGGTAGAGCACACTGCCCGAGAAAGTCAGGATGGCGCAGAAGATCGTGTTCTGCACATCGGCGGCGAGGAGGTAGCCGACGAGCGCGATCCTGGGCCATCGTCTCCTCCAAGGCCAGGGAGAAATGACTGGCCACCAGAACAGCATCGCACCGACGAGGAAACTGGCGTGTTCAAGACGATGAATCGCAGGAGACTCAAGGGCCGCGCCATAGAGCGGGGGCCAGTGCCAGAGCCAGGTCGCCAGCGCCATCGCGGTCCATCCGGTGACAGGATGGACGAGCCCCGCAAAGACTCGGCGCACCTTGCGGCTCGCGAGAAACGGTCCGAGTGCATCGCGCCGAATGACCTCGGGCAGTCCACGCAGGACCGGAATCCCCGGAGCTCCCAAGAGAATCAGCGGTGCCACCACCATGATGAGTAGCCAGTGCTGCGCCATGTGCACATAGAGAAGGAGATGCCCAAGGGCATCGAGCGGCGACGCCAGCGCGACGACGAGCACCACAATTCCCGCCCCGAAACACCAAGGTCGCCACCATGGGAACCCCGAGACCCTCCCGACGAATCGCCTCGCCCCGCGGGCGTAGATGAACGCAATGGCCGCGACGCCCCCGAGAAGCCACGGGTCGAATGACCAGGCGTCAAACATGGTGAGCCTGCTCTACCGCGGCGCGGGTTCGGCCGAGCTGATCGGGAGAGGCAGCATCGCACCCGGAATAGCTGCTGGTGTTTCGTACGAGGGAGTGAGAGTTGAGAGGAACCCGACGATCGCATCCATCTGCGCGCGGGAAAGGTTCTTGCCGTAGGCCGGCATGTTGCCACCCCCCTGCTGAACCTGCCGCGTGAGCTGCTCCGGGGTGAACCGTGTTGCCACATCGTCGAGTGCCGGTCCGCGCTGCCCGCCCGAGCCCCCGAGGGCGTGGCAATTCCGGCATTGGGCAAACTGAAACACAACAGCACCCTGCATCTCAAGTGGGGTCCGCCCCCGGACAAACTGCGCGGGGGTCGGTAGCGCCGACCAGCCGTTCATTACAGGCGACCATCGACTCGCGAGTCCCTCCCATGTCAGCGAGGCAATCGCAATCACCGCGAACGCCGCCGCGAGCACCATCACCGGACGCCTGCTCGGCGCACGCTCTCCGGCGTTTCCGAGGAACGGCACCAGGAAGAGCGCGAGCACGATGACCCCCGGCGTGACGAGCATCACGAAAGTCTCCGACGCGGGCGGCAGGAGGCTGACCGCTCCGAAGAGCCACATGAACGGGTAGTCCGGTCTCGGATTCGTGTCGATGAGCGTCGGGTCCGGCTCGCCCCCCGGTCCAAACGGGCCGTAGATGGCTGCGACAACGACCAAGGCGATCAAGCACACGCCGCAGAAGATCATGTCCCGTTGCGAGGCATCGGGATGGAATGGAACGCCGTCGCGTGCCATGCGCTCCTCGTACTCCTTCTTGTAGGAAGCAGGCCGGACCGGAGCCCCGGGACGCGGCATCTCGCTGATCCCGTGACGCATGATGAGCGCCATGTGCAGCCCGACGAGAGCGATGGCGGCACCTGGAAGAATGAACACATGGAGCGCGTAGAAACGATTGAGCGTCTCTCCACCAATGATCGGTCCACCCAGAAGGAGGTCGCGGATCTGACTGCCGAAGACCGGAATCCGGTCGGTGATCGACGCGCCGATCCCGAGTCCCCAGTACGCATCCTGATCCCAGCGCATGACTTGACCAGTGAAGGCAAGCGCGAGAACCACCAGCAGCAGGCAGACGCCGGTGATCCAGTTGAGTTCACGGGGATACTTGTAGGACGCGTGCAGAAAGACCTGCAGCATGTGGATCGCCATCATGACGACCATCGCGTTGCTCGACCATCCGTGGAGTGCACGGATCATCCATCCTGCAGGCACTTCCTTGTCGATGTATCTGAGACTTTGCCACGCCTCGGCCGCGCTGGGCGCATACATCGTTCCGAGACACACCCCAGTCACGACCTGAATGACAAAGAACATCAGCGTCGCACTGCCAAAGACATACCACCATGTCGCACTGCGAGGAACATGGTGAGACATGAGTGGCTTGATGAAGGCGCCGAGTCCCGACCTCGACTCGAGCCAGGCGAGAGCGCCCGCGAGGAATCTCATGTCGAATCCTCCATGCCGGGGAGACGGCCGGCATCGATGAGGAGTGCGCCTTGCTCGACCTTCCACTCGTACTCGAAGAGGCCGCGCGGCGGCGGACCTGCGGCTCTCGACCCATCCTCGTAGTACGCCCCGCCATGGCAGGGACAGAGGAAGAGCTTCGACTGCTCGAACCATCTCACCGGGCACCCAAGATGCGCGCAGTTGATGGCAAACACCTGATACTTACCCTCTGAAATGCACCTGACCCAGCACGCGGTCTTGATGGACTCACCGTCGGTGGGTTGCTGGATCGGATTCATGTAGGTTGCAAACCTCGTCGCTCCCGGTGGAAACTTCGCGAGCGCTCCAAGTGCCACCCACTGATTCTTCTGCGTGCGTCTCACCGGTCCCAGCACGAAGCCGATGACGGGTAGTGCCGACAGCAGCGCGCCCACACCCATGAGGCCGCCGCCAAGTTTGAACATGAAACCTCTACGCGCCGCGCGCCGATTCCCAGAAGAACCGCCGCCAGTGCAGCCACACCCCTCGCATCCTGTGTGGCCTGGTCCTTCACTCATGGCGCGCCTCCTCTACCCCCGGGCCGCTGCGACGCGATCCACGAGACTACATCGGCTGCCTCGCCGGGAGTTAGGCCACTTGGCCGTCCCGGCATCGGCTCATTCCACGCTGGCATCCCGAGTGCCTTGCGTCCCGCAAGCGTCGATGCCCAGAGACCCTGGTCGCTCACGAGTCTCAGATAACTCGGATCCAGAAGGCTCCCCGCAGTGCCAGTTGGGCCGTGACAACTCCCGCAACTCTGGGCAAACACTAGGCCGCCTGCGACGGCATTCCCAGCCGTGTAGGTCGCCGCAATCGACCCTGCAACCGAGCCCCCCCACTGCGTGCGCATGCCGCGCGCGAGAGCGGCGATTTCGTCGGCGGTGAAAGGCCCTCCATTCTCGTCGAGGAATGCCGGCATCAAGCCACCCTGACCATTCGTCGTCGCGTCGATCACATGCGCGTCAGACGCAAAGGTCCAGTACGAGCGATCCATCAATGGAATCGACGCTCCCTCGTCGGCCATGGAGTGGCATCCGCGGCAGTGAGTGTCGAAGGTCGCAAGAGTCCACTGAGGGGATCCCCTGGGTGGCGCGCTCGACGAACTCGGCGCCCCAGGAAGCCGATCGCATGCGACGCCGGAGACGAGCAGCGCAACCGATGCCAGCCACCGTCGTGCGATGACCGAGCTGAGCGCGCTGAACAAGGGGGTCATCGCGGGCCTCCTCGGTGGATGTGGAGCCTATCCGCGAGCGATCCGCCAGCACGCACGGACACGGGGGTTCGACCACCGACCCACCAGCCGCACACAACACCGAATGCGAACTGGCTGGCGACGAACCACCACCACGAGATGTGACGGTCGAGCGCCGGATTCACAATCGACAGGCACGCCCAGACCAGCCCTGTCGCAATGATGGGCACCATGACCGCGCCTGCGGTAATCGGCCACCTGGGCACGATGGGAAGCGTGATCGTGTAGAGCGTCCCTACTGACACGGAGAGAACGACATGGATCATGCAGGCCGTCGCGAACCACTCGGGGTTGAAGAGCGACAGCGACGCTTCGCTCGCCTCTCCGACGCTTGGCATCACCGCGCCAGCCAGAAGATTGATCGGAAGCCAGACGCTGCCGTGCATCACGAGACCCCAAGCGCTCGCGACCGCTGCCATCGCGATGCCCCCGAGCAGGCCGCCGATGATTCCCGAACTGTACGGCGGCACCGCCTCGGGATAGACGCTTCGCGGCGCGGCCGCCCCCGGACGAGCCATCGCGTAGTTCGGCGCAACCTTCGAGCGGATCTCCTTCGGAATCTCCTCCAGCTGTTCGTAGGGGAAGACCCCACGGAACCACACTACGAGACCGCAGACGCCGATTACAGCGCCCCCCATCATCACCCAGAGATTCGTCACAAGTCCGGCGGCAAGGAGCGCCGTGCCCAGTGCCGTCACCAGCGGCCCGGAGGTCGGTTCGGGAATCCCGCTCTGGTAGGGAACTTCGCTCATTGCACGCGCCTCAACGACCCACCACATAGACAGTCGTGAACACAATGACCCATACCGCGTCCACGAAGTGCCAGTACCAGGAGATCATGTCGAAGGCGTGGGCGTGTGATCGTCCCACCTTGCCGCGCACACCACACACCAGAACACTCCCGAGCAGCGCGAGCCCCACGATCACATGAAGGAGATGCAGCCCCACCAGCGAGTAGAAGGTCGTGCCGAATAGGTTGGTCCCGATGTAAAGGTGATCGCTCGCCATGAGCGAACTCCATTCAAGGCCGGTCCCGACGACGAACCATCCGCCCAGAGCTATGGTTGCCAGGAGCCACCCCTTGAACTGCGGCATGCGCCCCGCCTCAAGGGCCCTCACGCTCGCCACCACCGTGATCGAACTCGAAATGAGCGCGATCGAATTGACGATCACCATCGGAAGTTCCAACACCTCCCGTGGCTGCGGCCCTGTTGCGCTCTGGCCGATGTAGAAGAGGTAGGCGACGACGAAGGTTAGAAAGATGCATGACTCCGCGGCGATGAGGCAGAGCATCCCCACTGACCCGCGCGCGGGCCGCCAGACTCCGTCCCCGCCCGTCGCCACCGTTGTGTGAGGCGCGCTGCTCATGCATGCTCCTCATGCTCGGAGTCGGGGTCGTGCGGGTTGGCTGCGTCCCACAGGGGGCGCGCCGAACCGACCGTCGGGACCTGGTCGAAGTTCCAAGGCGGCGGAGGGCTCGTCGTCGCCCACTCGAGAGTCCATGCGTTCCAAGGATTGTTCGAGGCTCGCTCGCCCCAGCGCAGCGAGCGGATCACATTCCACACAAAGACGAGCATGCCCAGTGCCTGCAGGATGACCCCCGCCGACGAGAGCATGTTCCAGAGTTCGAGTCCTCGCCCGGGCTGGTACATGTAGATCCTGCGGGGCATGCCGAGGATTCCGGAGATGTGCATGGGGAAGAAGGTCAGAAAGAACCCGGCAACGATGAGCCAGAAGAACCAAACTCCGAGGCGTTCGTCGAGCATCCGTCCCGTCACCTTGGGGAACCAGTAAAAGATCGCCGCGAAGATCCCGAAGACCGTCCCGCCGAAGAGCACGAAGTGGAAGTGGCCCACGACGAAGTAACTGTCGGAGAGTTGCCAGTCAAAGGGAACGACCGCAAGCATGATCCCAGTCAGCCCTCCAAATGTGAACAGTGCGATGAAGGCGATTGAGAATCGCATCGCGGTCACGAGGTGGATCTGCCCGCCGACCATCGTGCCCAGCCAGGTGAAGATCTTGATCCCGGTCGGCACAGCGATGACGAATGTCATCGCCGCAAAGAATGAGTTCACTTCCGGCGCCAGCCCGAGCGCGAACATGTGGTGCGCCCACACGCTCAACGAGATGAACGCGATCGCCACCGTCGCCGCCACCATGAGCGCGTATCCGAACACCACCTTGCGGCTGAACACCGGAATGATCTCGTTCAGGAATCCGAACGCCGGCAACACGAGTATGTAAACCTCGGGGTGCCCGAAGAACCAGAAGACATGCTGCCAGAGAATGGCCGAACCTCCCCCCTGCGTGTCGAAGAAATGCGCCCCCAGGAATCGATCCAGAAGGAGCATTGCCTGCGCTGCGGTAAGCACCGGAACCGCGACCAGCACCAGGATGGCGACCACCAGCATCATCCAGCACATCAATGGCAGCCGCATAAGCGTCATTCCGGGACAGCGCATGCACAGAATCGTGGCCACGAGATTGATAGCCGTCATGATCGACCCGAAGCCACTGACCATGATGCCGAGGATCCAATAGTCGGTCGAATTGCCCGGCGAGAAAGTCTTGCTTGTCAATGGCGCGTAGGCGAACCACCCCACATCCGGGGCGAACGATTCGCCATACAGCCCCTGGGCGCCGATGTACGAGTAGTAGAGGAGCAGGGCGCCGAACACGAAGAGCCAGAGTCCGAACGCGTTGAGCCGCGGGAACGCCATGTCCCGCGCTCCCACCATCAGGGGAATGAGATAGTTGCCGAATCCCAGCAGGATCGGCATACCCACGAGGAAGACCATCGTCGTGCCGTGCATGGTGAACAGCTGATTGAAAGTGTCGGGATCGATGACGGTTCCCGCCGCCTGCGCCAGCTGCGCGCGCATGAGCGCGGCCTCGACCCCCGCTACCAAAAAGAAGATGAGACCAAAGGCGATGTACATGATCGCGAGGCGCTTGTGGTCGACCGTGACCGCCCACTCGTGCAGGACGGCTGTCCACGGAGATGAGCCGTTCGATGCGTGCGGATGGGAGTTCGGAGCCGTCGTCATGGGATCACTTGAGTGTTGTCAGGAACGCGACCACATGGTCGAGTTGTGAATCGTCGAGCTTCAGACTCGGCATGTTGCACCCGGGCTTGAGAGTCTGGGGATCAGCGACCCACGCTCGAAGGCTTCGCGCATCCATCGGGGCCACTCCCGCACCGAGCGTCTCACGCGTCATGAGGTGAGTGAGGTTCGGACCAAAGGCGCCGTCGCAGAGCCCGTCAATCGCGTGACAGTTGGCGCAGGCCAGCCCGAGAAAGATGTCGCGTCCCTGGGCGACCGATGGATCATTCACAGGAGCGCTCCCTTGCACAGCGCACCACGCATCAAACGCTTGTGGATCGACCGCCGTCACTCGCAGCAGCATGTTTGCGTGCTGCGTCCCGCAGTACTCCGCGCACTGCCCCAGAAAGGTGCCTTGCTCGTCGGCTCGAAACCAGGTGGCCCCGGTGTGACCCGGAATCACATCGGTCTTTCCGTTGAGCCGTGGCACCCACCACGAGTGAATCACATCGGCCGACTCAAGCCGCAGCCAGACGGGCCGCCCCATGGGCACGACCAGCTCGTTGGCTGTGACAATCGACCCTTCGCGGTGGTGGTTCTTGAGCCGGTACTCCCACCACCACTGATGGCCGATCACATCGACTTCAAGCGCCCCCTCGGGAGGCTTGGTCAGCTGCACTTCGCCGATCGTTCTGACGGTTGTCAGCGCCAGCACAAAGACGATGATGATGGGAATGACCGTCCATGCGATCTCGATTGGATTGCTGCCGAACACCTGCCGCGGCTCTCCCTCGACTCCCGCGCGCCTGCGGTACTTGCACACCGACCAGATGAGCGCACCCTCAACAATCACCAGAATTCCCGCACAGATCCCTAGGACGAGCCACGCCACCTCCCGGATCTCTGCCGCCGGTGGACTCGCTGGGTGGAACATCGACAGGTCCCCGCCGTTGGGTGCGCCCGCGCCTGGAACGCAGAGCGGGCTGGCATCGGTGGCTCCCAACGCCACGGCTGTACTCGCCGCGATCAGTACGACCAGTGCCACCCTGGTGGCGCATTCAAGCGAGGTGTGCAACGAGGGCACGATACCCCAGGGGTGATACCCTTGGCTGGTTCACGCCGGCGTGGCGGAACTGGCAGACGCGATGGACTCAAAATCCATTGGGGCTCACACCTCGTGCAGGTTCGATTCCTGTCGCCGGCACTTGGCGCCTGGTGTCGCCGGGGACCGCCCTCACTCTCCGACAGGCCCCCGCGAGTAATTCGGACTCTCTTTCGTAATCTGGATGTTGTGAGGATGGTTCTCGACAACCGTCGCCGCGGTCACCCGAATGAACCGTGATTCGCGCCTGAACTCTTCGATGGTTGCGCACCCGCAGTAGCCCATCGCGCTCTTGAGGCCGCCGATCATCTGATAGACAAAGTCCGCAAGCGATCCCCGGTATGGCACTCGCCCCTCGACGCCTTCGGGCACAAACTTTAGCGATCCACCCTGACCGTAGCGGTCGGCGCTTCCGGCAACCATAGCCCCTTCGCTTCCCATTCCCCGGTAGGCCTTGAAGCGGCGATTGCTGTGCAGCACCAGTTCCCCAGGGCTCTCGTCGAGCCCGGCGAAGAGGCCGCCGAGCATGACACAGTGGGCCCCTGCGGCAATGGCCTTGGCGATGTCGCCCGAGAGCCGGATCCCGCCGTCGGCGATGACCGGGATCCCTGCCTTCTCGCCCTCCTCGACCGCCTGCATGATCGCTGTGACCTGCGGAACTCCGACGCCGGTGACGACCCGTGTCGTGCAGATCGATCCCGGTCCGATCCCGACCTTGATCGCGTCCGCCCCCGCATCGATAAGCGCCTTCGCCCCATCGGCGGTCCCCACGTTCCCGGCGATCACCTGGATTGCGTAGCGCTTCTTTACCTGTGCGAGCGTCTCGAGCACATTCTGGCTGTGGCCGTGGGCGGTGTCGATGACGATCACATCGACTTCGGCGGCGATCAGCGCCTCGATCCTCTCGTACTGGGCGACCCCGACGGAAGCCCCCACCCGCAGCCTCCCTCGCGAGTCCCGGCAAGCGCGCGGAAAACGCCGCGTGTTGTCGATGTCGCGCATCGTCACGAGCCCGGCAAGGCACCCGTGTTCATCGATCAGCGGAAGCTTTTCGACACGAGCCCCGATCATCGTCGCTTCCGCATCCGCGAGCGATGTCTGAATCTTCCCCGTCACGAGGTTCCGGCTGGTCATGGCATCACCGACTTTCGTGAGCCCCTTCGCCTTCGCGACGAACTTCATGTCTCGACGAGTGAGGATCCCGACGAGTCGCCCCCGCCGCGACCCGTCATCGGTGACCGGGAAACCGCTGACACCCTGCTCGGCCATCATGGCGAGGGCGCGGTCGATGGAATCATGAGGGCTCAGCGTGACAGGATCGACGATGATCCCGTTCTCGCTTCGCTTGACCTTGGCGACCTCGCTCGCCTGCTGCTGCGGGGTCATGTTCTTGTGGATGATGCCGATACCCCCCTCCTGAGCGAGCGCCCGCGCGAGAGTCGACTCGGTCACCGTGTCCATGGGGGCCGAGACCAGCGGCAGGCCGATGGAGATCGTCCGAGTCAGCTTCGTGGCGGTGTCGGCGAGGTCCGGGACAATCGAACTCATCCTCGGAAGGAGGAGGACATCGTCGAATGTGACACCCTCGCGTGCGAACTTGTGTTCCATTGGGGGATGATCCTTCCGCACGGCGTTTCCGTCAAATCACCCGCCCCGATCCTCCCCGCTCCGTGCTAGCCTCCCAAATCTCCCACGCGACCCGCGGCAGGACCCATTCTTGAGCGAAATACGCAGCGAACTCCTGACTCCCGTCGCCACGGACACACGCGGCACCCAACCCGGAGATGGGCGCAAGGCGTGGAACTCGTGGCTGGCGGCCATCATCAAGATTGAGGGAAGCGATCTCATCGTGAAGTCCGGCCTTCCGCCCAGGGTGCGCCATCGAGGGGCACTCAGGGACTTGGCGACCCCGCCGATCTCTGAGGAACTGATGTTCCAGGTGGCCAAGGACATCCTCGACCCCAACCAGCTCGACCACTTTCGGCGCAACGGCTCGATGGACTTCGCCTTTGACTTCGACCACGGACGACGGTTCCGCGTCAATCTCTTCATGGCCAGAGGCCGCCCAGCGGTCGCGGCGAGACTGATCACCAGCAAGATCAAGACCTTCGAGGAACTCGGGCTCCGCCAAAGCCTCGGGGACATCGCCATGATGGCACAGGGGCTCATTCTCTTCTCCGGCGTCACCGGTAGCGGCAAGTCGACATCGATCGCCGCCATGATTCAGTATGTCAATGAGCGCAAGAAGGTGCACATCGTCACGATCGAGGACCCGATCGAATACATCTTCACGGATGTCAAGGCGACGATCAACCAGCGGGAGATCGGCATCGACTGCACGAACTTCAATGATGCGTTGCGCGCTCTGGTGCGGGAGAACCCCGACATCTGCCTCGTGGGCGAGATGCGCGACTACGAAACCTTCGAGGCCGCCGTGCGCGCGGCCGAGACCGGTCACCTTGTGTTCGGCACCATTCACGCCTCCAGTGCGTGGCAGACCTTTGGCCGAATCTATGACCTCTTCCCACAAAACGAGCGCGACCAGATCCGCAAGTTGCTGGCGTACAACTTGCGTGGGATCATCTATCAGAAACTCCTCCCTACCCTGAAGCCGGAGATCGCGCGCGTGCCCGCACTTGAGATCCTTCTCAACACTCCGGCCGTCCAGAAGTACATCCTCGACGGGCGCGAGGGGGATCTGCTCGAGGTCATCAAGGGCAGCAAGGACGAGGGCATGCTCGACTTCACCTCCGCGCTCGTCGAACTCGTCGAGAGCGAAATGGTGCACCAGCGCGTCGCCATCGAAGCAACCCCGCGCCCGGAAGAGCTCAAGATGCGCCTCAAGGGCATCACCTGAGCAGCGATGGCCAGCGCAATCGAGATGTTCGCCCCCGCGGGTTCATTCCTCGCCGACAACGCTGTGGCGGTCCACCTTCTCTCGTTCTACAAGCCCTTCCTCATCGTCCTGACCGCCGCCCCCTACGCGTGGCTCATTTCGTCAGTGATCGACAAGGATGTCCGCTACTACCACCTCAACGAGAAGGCGTGGAACGCGGCGACGGTTGGCGCGCTCATTCTTGGGCTGGCCACTGTTTTCTTCATTCCCCTGTTCTGGGTTGGCTGGCCACTGATGGTGCTTCTTTACATGGGGGTTGCCTACGGGTACTGGAAGTACCGCGACCCGAAAGTCCCCGAGGGAAAGCGGTTTGATCTCTTCGCCGGGAAGTGGGCCGCCTACACCGCGCAGAAGCGAGCCGCCAAAGCCTTCGGCGAGGTGACGGCCTCGTTTGCTGATGCCAAGGGAAACCGACAGACTCCGCCGGGGAAGGACAACCCGCTCTTCGATGTTCATCTGGCGTGCGAACAGTTGATCCTCTCCGCGCTTCCGCGCCGTGCGTCGCGCATCGACCTTGCGCCAGGCCCGACTGGCCACGCCAGCGCCATGATCATTGATTCGGTCAGGGTGCCCCGGGCGGTCGTAGGTGCGGAACTCGCTGCTCGAATGATCGACTATCTCAAGAGCGCCGCTGGTCTCGACACCAAGGACCGCCGCAAGAAGGGCCGTGCCCCGATCCGCATGGATGTCGGCGGAGGCAAGGTGAATCTGACTCTGACTGCGTGGGGGGCAAGTGCCGGCCAGTTCCTGCGCTTGGAGATTGAACGAGATCGCCAGCTCACGCGCACCGTTGACAAGCTCGGACTCTTGCCACAGCAAGTCGAGGCCATCACGCAGGGGCTCACCGATGTGCGCGATGGAGTCGTTCTCGTGGCTGCTGCGCCTGGGAATGGCCTGACAACCCTCGGATACACGCTGCTCAGTCGTCACGACTCGTACACCAACAACATCAAGACGCTCGAGCGCGTCGTCGAGCGGAAGCTCGAAGGAGTCGATCACCTCGAGTGGGATCCTGCGGAGCCTTCAGCCGATTTCGCGGGCAAACTCCAGACAGTGGTGCGCCGGGGACCCGACATCGTGATGTCTTCGGAGATCACTGATCCCGGCACGGGCGAGGTTCTCGTAAACCCCAACAACGCCGGAGCGCTGTTCTACGGACTGATCGCCACGGACAGCGCCCAGGCGGCCTTGGCGACCTATTTGAAGGCGGTCGGAGATCCGAAGGCAGCGGCATCACGGCTTCGTTTGGTTGTCTCACAGCGACTCGCCCGTACGCTCTGCACAGAGTGCCGACAGCCCTATCAGGCGACACCCGACCAGGCAAAGCGGCTTGGAGTGTCCGACGGCAAGCCGCTGCAGCTCTTTCGAGCCAGCGGAAAGGTGCAGTTCAAGAACGAAGTCGTTGACTGCTCGGCGTGTCAGGGAAGCGGCTTCTCGGGAGCGACCGGGCTGTTCGAAGTGCTTCGCGTGGACGCGCGCTGCGCTGAGATCCTCGCGGCCGGCGATGTCGCGGGCGCGTACACCGCAATGCGCCGTGCCTTCCGGGCTCCGTCAGCCCAGGACTGCGGCCTCGTCAAGGTGCGCTCGGGAGAGACGAGCCTCGAAGAGGTTGCCCGGGTGTTCGCGCCGAAGACCGCCGCGAAGGCGCCGTCTACGAGTGCGAAACCCGCGGCTCCCAGCACCCCGTCCTCGCCGCCGCGCCCCAAGAACGCATGATCTCCTCTCGCTGACCTCCATGGAATCAGTCCTCAACATAATCGTCATCGGCCTGATCCTCTTGATCGGCTATTGGTGGGCCAACCAAGGACTGTTCAGCAGCATTCTTCACTGTCTGTGTGTCATCGCGGCTGGCGCGATAGCGTTGGCATTCTGGGAGCCTCTGGTCACCGGATTCCTGCTCAAGGGAAACAAGTTCGACAACTACAGCTGGGGTTTGACACTGGGTCTTCTGTTCGTCGGTTCACTGTTCATCCTGCGGCTGATCACCGACCGGCTCGCTCCCAACAATGTCAAGTTCCCCGAGATTGTGAACAATATCCTGGGTGGCCTGGTCGGTCTGTGGGCAGGTGTGCTGACGATGGGAATGACCATGATCGCCTGCGGGTTCATTCAGGCACCCGTCGAGATCATGGGGTTCGTCGGCTGGGCTCGCACGGGTCAGAACTACGGACTTCCCTCTGAGGTCATGAAACTCTGGATTCCCGCCGCAGAGATCACCGAAGGGTTCTACGCGACCTTGTCGCGCGGCGCGCTCTCTCCGTTTCGTCCGACGCCGCTCGCCGAGTATTACCCCCAATTGGCCGGCACTGCCCTCAGCCTTCACCGCGACACATTCTTCGACGGGGACGGACAGTCGGCAGTTTCGCCCGAGTCAGTTACTGTCGGCGTACTTACTACGGATGCCAACTTCAGCGCGAAGGACGGATCGAAGGGGGCATTCGCCATCGAGTTCTCCGTCGACTCCGGCGCATTCGATGGTGGCGAGCAGTTCATTCTCTCGGCCGCCCAGGCGCGGCTTCTATCCGATGGCAAGCGCCCGGAAGTTG
This sequence comes from Phycisphaerales bacterium, assembly GCA_009691915.1. Taxonomy (GTDB): domain Bacteria; phylum Planctomycetota; class Phycisphaerae; order Phycisphaerales; family SM1A02; genus F1-60-MAGs104. The sequence goes on along the minus strand of SIAD01000001.1, from coordinate 37,180 downwards.
CTTTCCCGACGCAGTTCAATCAGCCAAACCCCAATGGTGAACGGGCAACCTACAAGTTCGACGACATGAGCAATTACGCCAGCAGTGTTCCCGGCGAACAGGACGCACGCATCGTGCTGGTGTTCCCCGCATTCGCCAACGGTGGGGCCCCGAGGTTTCTCCAGCTGAAGGGCGTACGGTTTGCACTGCCCACAAGCGTTCAGGGAGACATCGGGAGCATTCTCGGCGAAGCCGAAGAGGTCGGCAGCGCTCCCCAGGACGACACCGCTCCCGAAGGCGGATTTGTCGCTGATATCTCGAACTTCGTCATGGTCAAGAATTCAATTATGCCGGCGCAGCTCAATACAAACATCCTTCCGCCGATGACCCACACGACCAACCGGGATGGTGCCCACTTCGTCAGCGGTGGCAAGGGGACCTACAAGAAGGGCGCGACTATGAGCGTGTCGCGCTCTCAGCGAATCCGCGGCTTCCACCACACGCCGGGCACCGAGATCGTGCTTCTCGATGCTTCGCGACGCCTCGGTGGCATCGACATTTATGGTGATGGCCTAGCCGCGTACAAAGCGATCGGCCGCGACCAACCCCTCGAACTCGTGGACTCGAGGGGGAAGGCTTACAAACCGATCGGCTGGGTGTTGGATCGCCCGGGAGATGTCGAACTCGCCTTCGATCCAAGCCGCCCAATCTCGAGGCTCTCCGACCTACCCAGTCAGCCTTCGTCGGGGGAGCACAAGCTTCGAGTCATCTTTGTCGTGCCAACAGGAGTAGAACTAACAGGATTGCGAATAGGCAAGACTATTATTGGACGGTGTTCTACCGTCGTGCTAGAGGGCAGCAGCACCGATTGACCGCGCACGACTCTTTAACAAGCAACCCAAAATTTGTTTTCTGGTTGAACAAATGGGAATAAGCGTTATGTTCCACTAGCTCGGCGCATTGTCTGCTCCGAGCAGGCGGCGATCTCTCTCGATTCACTGAAGCATGATGCACAGAGAACCGAAACAGGAGACGACCAGGCTCGACGGCGATTGCAATCACCACCGATTCTTCAAGGAGAAACTGATGCGTCTTGACACTATCAAATTCGTCGCGGGCGGAGTGCTCGCGGCCTGTACCAGTATGGGCGCCTTTGCCCAGGGAGGCGCTACCTGCGCGTCCGCCGTCGCCGCCTTTGATGGCGTCAATGCCTACAACAATGCCGGCGCGACCGATTCGCCGAACTACACAGGTCTCTGCGACATGGGGCCATTCGGAACTGACATCAACTACAAAGCGGTCTGGTTCACTTGGACAGCGGGAACCACCGACACCTACACAGTCTCGACCTGCAACACGGCTGGCGGCGTTGACTCGCGCCTCTCCGCGCAGACGAACTGCACGGTAGCGTCGGTCGTCGCATGCAACGATGACGCCGCGGGATGCGCCGCGTTCTCAAGCATCATGACCTTCTCGGCGACTGCCGGGACGACCTACAAAATCGCCGTCGGCGTGTACAGCGCGACCACCGTCGGCGGACCAGGAACCTTCAACATCTCCGTAGGCGGTGGTGGCGGTGGCGGCGGCGGCGGCGATTGCTGCGTTGCCAACCCCAACACCGTGTGCTGCAACGATCAGGCCTGCTGCGACACGGTGTGCGCTGCGGATCCCTACTGCTGCGCGACCGAGTGGGATCAACTCTGCGCTAACCAAGCGGGCACGATGTGCGGCATCTGCGGTGGCGGCGGCGGCGGATGCGGTGCTGGTGGCGACTGCTGCGTTGCCAATCCAGACACGGTGGGCTGCATGGATACGGAGTGCTGCACGACGGTGTGTGCGAGCGACACGTACTGCTGCGAAACCGAGTGGGATCAGCTCTGCGCTGACCTAGCTGTCGCAACGTGCGCATCCTGCGGTGCTGGTCAGTGCACACTCCCCAGTTTCGCTCAGGCAGAGCTCGAGCTCTGCGGCGGAGACTCCAACGGTGGGTGCAATGGCGGCGGACTCAACGAGCCGACGACGACCAACAACACCATCGGCGGAACCTTCTGGGCCTCCACCGCGATGCGCGATACCGATTGGTACGGCTTCACGACCACGGAAGGCACTGAAGTGTCTCTTACCCTGCACAGCTACATCCCGTCGTTCTGCGCGCTCGTGGATGCGGTCTCCTGCACAATACTCGGTACAGCGAGCGCGGGCACCTGCCCGAGCGTCGCTGCCCCGTACTGCCTCGGGCCTGGTAGCTACTATGTGGTCGCTCTCCCGAGCATGTTCGCCGAGTTCCCCTGCGGCGGCACACTCGGAGGCGAATACACGCTGACCATCTCGTCGATCCCCTGCGCCTTTGTCCCCCCTGCGGGCGACACATGTGCCGAGGCTGTAGTCGCCAACCTTGGCTCCAACTCGTTCGACAACACGAACGCGAATACGAGCTATGGCGAGGCCACCTGCGGGTTCGGCGGAGTGACATTCAGCAAGGATGTCTTCTTCAGCTTCACACCAACTGTGGCCGACGGCTACACACTCCAGACCTGCGATTCGAGCGCACCGTTTGATACGGGCATCGAAGTCTGGGACGGCTGCCCGGATGCGGGCGGCGTCATGCTCTTCTGCAACGACGACGGCCCAGGCTGTCCGGCATTTACCTCGTTCCTAGCGGCTGACTTGTTCGACGGGTTCACCTACATCATCCGCGTCGGCGGATTCAACGGTGCGACTGGCGCGACCGAGTTGAATATCACTCAGGGCGCTCCTCAGGGTCCCGAGAACGATGACTGCGCCAATGCAGGCGTCGCGGTCGTGGGCAACAATCCGTTCGACACCGCAAATTCGACGACCGACGGACCAAATCCGACGGACGCCTCGTGCGGTACCTTCGGAGCCGGGTTCTACAACGATGTCTGGTACACCTTCACCGCGCCAGCGACACAGAGTTATCTCTTCTCGCTCTGCTCGGCGACCTGGGATACCCGCATCGACATCTACTCTGCCTGCGGCGAATTCGTGCCACTGGCCTGCAATGATGACGCCGCCTCGGGTGCCTGCGGCCTCGCGTCCGAGACCACGCTTGCGTGCACCTCGGGCACGGCCTACACGATCCGTCTCGGCGGCTACGGAGCCGGCAACTTCGGCACAGGCACCATGACCATCTCGGTCGCCGGCGGCGGCGGTGGTGGTGGCAGTGGTCTAGTCTGCGCCAACCCGCTCCCGTTGGTTGTCGGCAGCAACGCCTTCAGCCGCGCTGGCGCGACAGTTGATCTCGATTACGCCGGACTCTGCGACATGGGCCCGTTCGGAAGCGACACGAACTGGAACTGCGTCTTCTACTCCTTCACGCCGGCAGAGAGCGGACACTATGTCTTCTCGACCTGTAACGCCGCAACCCACGACACCCGCCTGTCACTGCAGACCACCTGCGAAGTGACGAGCGTCGTGGCGTGCAACGATGACGGAGCTGGTTGCAGTTCCTACACCTCCATCATGGAGGCGGACCTGGTCTGCGATCAGAGTTACATCCTCGCCATCGGTGGCTATGTCGCTGGGACCCCACTCGGGGCCGGCACGCTGAATGTCTCCGTCGTCGGTGGGAGCCCCTGCGCTCCTGCCTGCGCGGCCGACTTCAACAACGACGGCTTCCGCGACGGTCTCGACATGACGGTGATCCTCTCCAACTGGGGCGGCGCCGGCGGCGATGTCAATGATGACGGCACGACAGACGGTCTCGATATGACCGTCCTCCTGTCGGGTTGGGGCGCCTGCCCATAATCCCGACCGAGTATTGATCTGGTGATTGCACCCCCCGGCCGCAAGGTCGGGGGGTTTTCTTTTTGAAACTGGGCCGACTGCCCGTAACCTCCTTCGTCCCAGTTCGTACGGTTAGTCGAGTCCCCATGTATTCCCCCATCTTCAGAACCATCCGTTGTGTCCTGCTCGCCACAACCATCTTGGTGGCCGCTGATGCCGCGCAGGGCCAGACGCCGCCGTTGTGCCCGGATGGCGCAACTGGATCCTGCACCTTGCCGCACTCAACCCCCGGGTGCGCCGACGCGACCTGCTGCGAGCTCGTCTGTGCCTTCGACGCGTTCTGCTGCATCGCCAACTGGGATGCCTACTGCGCGTATGTGATCGCCCCGTCGCTGTGCACGACACCACCCCCTGTCCCCTGTGGACAGCCATCGTCGGGGCCGTGCGATCAGGTTCATGCGACCCCATCCTGCTCCGATGCCACATGCTGCGAGTATGTCTGCACGGCGATCCCGACCTGCTGCAGCGTTGGCTGGGATACCCAGTGCGTGACTCTTGCGGCCAATGGCTGCTCCTCGCAGTGCGATCCCGTCTGTCCCTCGAGTTCTCTGGCGGAGTCCGAATTGTGTGGCGAACAGGCCAATCCCCCCTGCCTCGCGGGCGTGCCGAATCCGGCGCTCCAGTCTTTGGGCAACGGCTCGATCCTCTGCGGGAAACTCCAGTGGGTAAACCCCGAGACACTCGACATCGATGCCTACCGAGTCGTGGTCACCGACCCCAACGACGACCTTCTCGCACGGGTCACACTGAGTTTCGCCGCCAAGGCCCCGGCATTCTTGGCACTGGTCACCGATCCATGCGCGCCGCTTGCAAGCGCACCCATCCACGCCCAGATCGACGGGTGCGTTCCGTCCGTGCAGACCCTCTGCGTCCAACCGGGAGCGTGGTACGCGATCGTTGCGCGCGGGACATTTCCGACTCCTGAGGAGTTCCCCGAACAGTGTGGATCGTTTCAACGCTATGTGCTGCAGGTTTCATGGAACGACCAGTGCACCGACCCGTGCGGAACCGGCGGCGATTGCTACGGGCCTCACCTTGAGCCGGGCTGCGACACTCCGGCATGCTGCAGCCAGGTCTGCGCCGTCGACCCATTGTGCTGCGAGAAGTCGTGGGATGAACTCTGCGTCGAGAGGGCGCTCACCCTGTGCAATCCGACTCCTCCTCTGAACGACTCCTGTCAGACACCGCGCCCGATCGGGCTTGGCAGCCAAAGTTACTCGCTTGCTGGGGCAACCCCGTCCACTCAAGCAGTGCCATCGGGGTGCCTGACTCTCGGGGGGACCTCGGTCGGAGCCGATGTCTGGTTCGCTCTCTCAGAAGTCGAGGGAACGATCACCGTCTCCACCTGCGCGCCTGGATCGATCGACACCGTGCTTCTCGCCTACGAGACTCTCTGTGACAGCGCGCCGGTGGCGTGCGACGACGACAATCCACAGTGTTCGGCAAACAGCAACTCGTCGACCATCTCGTTCCCCGCCGTCTGTGGGACGAGATACCTCATCCGTGTGGCATCTGCAGGATCCCAGGCAGGTTCGGGAGCGCTCCTTGTGTCGTCGACTCTTCCCCCATGCCCGCCATGTCTCGCCGACCTCAATCTGGACGAGACGGTTGATGGGATCGATCTTTCGGTCGTCCTCTCTGGCTGGGGACTTCCCGGCCAGGGTGACATCGACGGGAGCGGAATGGTCGATGGTTTCGACCTGACGGCGATCCTCTCCGGATGGGGTGACTGCCCCTAGGAGGGACGGTCGCTCGCGCTCTTTGCCGCGAGCTCTTCGGCCAGCGCCCTGCGAAGAATTTTCCCGGTCGGGTTTCGCGGCAGCGCCTCACAGAGACGAATCTCGCGCGGGACCTTGAACTGCGCAAGATGATCCCGACACCACGAACGCAGCGCCCGCTCATCGAAGACGCATCCCTCCTTGAGTTCCACGAACGCCACCGGGAGCTCCCCGCGCGACTCGTCGTGCACACCGATCACTGCGCTGGCCTTCACGATCTCGTGGCGATCAAGGACTTCTTCGATTTCCCGTGGAAACACATTCTCTCCGCCGATGATGAGCATCTCTTTGATGCGCCCGGTGATGAAGAGATGGCCATCGTGGTCGAAACGACCCATGTCCCCAGTTCGAAAGTATCCGCGTTCATCGAACGCAGCGCGAGACTCATCGGGAAGGTTCCAGTAGCCCGACATCACATTGGGGCCCGTGATGCGGATCTCCCCGTCTTCGCCCTGTGGCAAGTCGCGCCCGTCGGGGGCGACGATGCGCTCGTCGATGCCAATCAGCGCGCGTCCGACGCTTCCGCGACGCCACTCGCCAGGGAGGCACCAGTTCGTGGCCGGAGCAGTCTCCGTGAGCCCATATCCCTCGCTGATTCTGAGTCCGAAACGCTCATGGAAACCATCCGAGACCGCTTGGGGCAGCGGCTCCCCGCCGCTGACGACAAACCGCAGACTGGCGAGGTCCTCAGCCGAGGCCTCCTTGACGAGCCGGAGGGCGCCGTACATCGACGGGATTGCGACCAGCACAGTCGGGCGGTGCTGGCGGGCCAGTGCCACGATCCTGCGAGGGACAAACCGCGCCGTGTAAACGACCTTGCATCCGACGGCCAGTGGGAGCAGAGTGAGGACGGTGAGACCGAAGGAGTGGAACTGAGGAAGTACGCCGAGCATCGTGTCGGCTCGAGAAAACCTCGCCCGATCGACGACCTGCTCAATGTTCGCCCTGAGATTGCCTGCGGTGAGCATCACTCCCTTGGGCTTCCCGCTCGTCCCGGAGGTGTACAGGAGTACTGCAAGGTCGCTCTCCGCGCGGCGCTGGGAACGACGAATCGGCGGAATCCCCGAGAATTTCATGGAGTCCATCCGGATCGGTCGCACGAATTCCGGCAGACCTCCGGTGAATTCGAGCATCGGACCAACGGTCACGCAAGCGTCGAGACCGGCATCCCGACAGACATAGGAGAGGTCCGTCTTGGAGAGCAGGTAGTTCAATGGGACGATGGTGCGTCCGAGCATCCATCCGGCGATCGCGGCGGCCGGAAACAGACCGGAGGTTGGCAGCATGATCCCGATGTGCTGTGCCTGTGAAGTCGCCTCGATCTCACGGGCGAGGTGCCAGGCGACGATCTGAATCTCAATGGCCCGCCACGATCGCTGGTCATCGATGACCGCGGTGCGCCATGGTCTCAAGAGAATGCGGCGCTGAATCGTGGTGAGGAGCTTCATGGACTGCCGTCGGGAACGCCGAACCATTACGATAGCCGCATGCAAGGATGCATCGGGAGATTCTCGCGCGGCAGTTTGCCCTCAAAGTGTTGGTGGCTCGTAGTCGCGACGATTCCGCTCATCTCGTCGTGTCAAGGTGCGCCCAAGGCGAGCGATCTGTCGAGTGCCATTTCGCGCTACGAGGAGGGGAAGTACGAACGCGCACTCACCGACAGCGAAGCCGCGATGCGCGAAGCAGGACCGCTCGCCACTGACAAGGCCGAAGTACTGGCCGCGATGAGCTCGTATCGGCTCGGCCGCCTGGACCGGGCGCAGGCCTTCGCCCGTGCCGCAGCGGATTCCACAGATCCTCAACTGCGCGCGCAGGGGCTTGTCATCCTCGGAGATGTGATGCTCGCGCGCGGCTCAGCGAGTGAAGCCGCGAAAGAGTTCGACGCCGCCGCCGAGGCGTTTTCGCGGGCCAAGAGTCCAGACGATGCTGCGTCGGCGACGCGTTACGCCGAGCGTGCACGCGCGGTCGCGCTCGCAAGAACACCCTCTCCTGCTGCCGTGGCCCAACCGACACAGACACCGCCCTCAAAGAGCGTTCCACGGTCAGAGGTGGCCGCGCGCGCATCGCCGCAACCTTCCGGCAAGTCATTTACAGTGAGAGCGGGGAGCTACACGACCCTTGCCGCGGCCCAGAAGCGCGCCACCGCACTCACAACCGATCTCGCACGATCACATGCGCCCGAGGCGCACATCGATGAGATATCAACCGCCAAGGGGGAGAAACTCTTTGCCGTTCGAATCGGCGCCTGGCCGACGCGCGTCGAGGCTGAAAAGGTGATGGCCTCGATCGGTCGGAAGGACTTGATGGTCGGCGCCACTGTTCCCGGGAAGTGACACTCACTCGCCGTCGGAGTTCATGAGGAAAGTCGCGGTGTTCGCAAAGTATCGCTCCATGACCGTGCGCTCCTGAACCGGAATCTCCGCGTCCATGAGCGCGCCGCGCATGCAGTCAACCCAGGCGTTGCGCTGGGCCACGCCGATTACAAACTTCGCGTGGCGCATCCGCAACCGTGGGTGCCCCTGCCGCTGGGAGTAGTACTCGGGTCCTCCGAAGTACTGGATCAGAAACTCCGCCTGATTGCGGATTGGCTCCTCAAGACTCGCCGGAAAGATCGGTCTCAGGAGTTGGTCCCGCTCGATTCTGCTGTAAAAGGCCCGAGCGATCCGCCAAAACGCCTCCGTACCCAATCGAGCGTGGATCTCGCGTGGTTCGGGGAGGGAATCGGCCGGGGCGGGAGGAGAACTGCCATCCATGGCGGCTATCGTAGAGGGATGATCCTTCGGCTCGTAGCCTCGATGCTGATTACTGCAGCCGTGCAGGCCGGTGGAACCATCCCGACCTCTCTTGTCACGCCGATCCCCGCCACCGGCGGCATCCCCTATGCCGTCGATCCGTCCATCCTTCAGAGCCAATCGCCTGCGGGCGCTTCGCAGAGCGGGTACGAACGAAGCACCACCGACTTCGTGCGTTCGCACTTCGGCGTTCGAAGGGGAACTGTCCGCCGCGACAACATCGGAATGATTTCCCGCTGGCAAGATCCTGCATCGTGGCAGCCTCTCTGGGATGCGATGGAGGACGAGAAGGACGATATCCGACTGGCGATGCTCGATCATCTGGCGACCCAAGGTCCACTGGGTCAGGCGATGCTCGCCAAGATCTCCATCCGCAGTAGCGAGCCGACGATGCGCCACGAGGCGTCGCGGCGAATCGCACGCCCTGTCTGCGATGAGGTGATCGCCATGATCGAACTCGGCCTGCGCGACAGTCGGCATGTCGTTGTCAATCAGGCGGGAATTCTCGCCGGAAAGGTCGATGCGTTCGCGGTCATCCCCTCACTCATCTTCGCGCAGGTCACGGCGGATGAGAAGAAGGACACCGGCGACCTGGCGTGGATCGCCCAAGGCACTCGCACGAACTACATCGCCAATGTCGTCGCGGTTGTCGGCGACGGCGCGGGAGCGTTCCAGCCGGTCATGGGGAGTCTGCAGACCGGGGTGCTCATGCGCGTGCAGGACGCGACCGTGTACACCTACCGTACCGACGCGCACCAATCGCTCGTGGCGCTTACATCGCGCGACTGGGGGCAGTCCACTGCGGATATGGGTTGGGACATGAAGAAGTGGTGGGAGTGGTTCAACGGCGAGTATGTGCCGTTCAAGCAGGCTCAGCTCGCTTCCGCCAACACCGCCGCCTCCAGCGCCAAGTAGTCCTCCGCTAGGTTGTAGACCTGCGCTGAAATGCGCACATGCCACCGTCCGCCGAATTCGATGATCGGGACTTCGATCCTGTGTTGGTCGTACAGTCTGGCCTGAAACTCCTGAGCCGAGGGCCAACGGTCCTCCAGCACACGGGGCAGTGGAATGCTCGCCATCGAACCCGTCATCGAGCCATCACCCGGTCCGATGACCTCTGAACCGAATGCGTCCGCCATGCGCGCTGACGCCCACAGCGCGAGTGCTCGATTGTGGCTCATCGCACCACCGGGAACCACTCCTTCGACAAAGTCGATTGCTGCAGGAATCGCCAGCCAGCTGGCGAAATCCCGCGTCCCCTGCCAAGCAAACTCATCAACGAATCCGCTGCCATGGAAGTGGCTCGTGGTCTCAGGATGGGTCCACACGCTGGTCCGCTCAGACGCCACCAGCACGCCCGATCCCTTGGGAGCGCAGACCCATTTGTGCAGGTTCCCCGTGTACCAGTCGGCGTCGATAGCGTCGATCTGAAGAGGCAGCATCCCCGGGGCGTGCGCGCCGTCGACTAGGCACAGGATCCCCCGCCGACGACACTCGGCGGCGATCGCGGCCACGGGAAAAACTAGTGCCGTCGGACTGGTGACATGGTCGACGATGACCAGCCGGGTTCGTGGGTCGATCGCGCGGATGATCGCATCCGCGACATCGCCGTCGCCACCGATGGAGAGCGGGATGTCGGTGATCGAACACTCGACTCCCCATCGCTCGCTGGCCCGATGAACCGCCTGCCGCACCGCGTTGTAGCCGTGATTTGTGAGGAGAATCCGATCCCCGGGTGCCCACTGGATGCTCGCAAGGACTGAGCCGACCCCGGAGGTCGCATTGGTCACGAGACCGATTCGCTCCGGAGCGCATCCGAGATAGCCCCCGATACGCCCCCTGACTTCGCCAAGGAGCCCAGCCATCTCCCTCCCGACCATCGCGATCGGCCGCGCTTCGAGCCGCTGTCTCCACTGGCACGCTGCCTCCTCAACGATTCTCGGTACGGCTCCAAATGACCCGTGATTCAGAAAGCGGTAGGTCCAGTCGAGCTGAAACGCTTCCCGAACACGCGTTCCAAGGCTCGCAGGGGCGGTGTGCGGCAGACAGGCGTCGGACATTGGAAGCAATCGTAGAGAACTGCCCCAATCGGCTTGACACCGTACACCTGTACGGCTAACATTCACCGAACAAAACTACCCGCTAGCGACCCCAACTGCCGAAAGAACCCCCATGACCATCCGATCAACAGCCTGCGAACCGCTCGTGCATCTCGGTCCTGGAGGTGATTTCGTCTCTCGGATCGTTGCGGATTCCAGCGGAACGCTCGTCCTGCTCGCCGGCTCCTCAACCGACCCGTGCCCGCACTTCCCCGAACCGATCGACTGGATCGAACGCGCCATCGGGATCGGAGCGCGCCTCGTCGGGCACACCGTGCAGGAGCCGCGTGGCATCCGCGCGGTCACTCCTGCCGCCGCGCTGGCGCATCGCAAGAGAGCCAGAACGAGATCGAACAACCACCCACTCACACTTCCACGGAGCGACTCACACTATGAACCTGACACCCAAGCAAATGCGGATCTTCGATTATGTACGCAAGTTTCGAGTGGCGCACGGCTACTCGCCCACGATGCAGGAGATCGCCGACGCGCTCGAGGTGAGCAAAGTGACCGTCTTCGAGCATGTCGAAGCCCTCGTCGAAAAGGGCGCACTGAGGCGCAATCCGAAGAAGGCTCGCTCTTTGTCGGAGGTTGAGGACGCCGTCCGCCCCGATGAGGGAACTGGACTCGTCCTCCCGCTGCTCGGGCGAATTGCCGCCGGGATGCCTATCGAGAAGTGTGCGCAGGACGAGAAACTCCGGCTGGAGGAGATCTTCGGCGGTCGGACGACCGCGCGGCGCGGGGACATGTTTGCGTTGCAGGTCGAGGGAGAGTCGATGCGTGACGAGGGGATCTTGAGCGGCGACTATGTGATTGTGGAGAGACGGCAAACGGCGCGCAATGGCGAACGGGTCGTCGCGCTTCTCGCCGACGGTGAGACGACTCTAAAGACCTACTTTCTTCAGAAGAACGGCACCATTCGCCTGCAACCGGCGAATCCTGAATTTGAACCGATCATCGTGACAGAGTGCACGATTCAGGGAGTCGTCATCGGTGTCATGCGCCGGTATTGAGTTCAGCCAGCACACCGACGAGCAGGCGTGTGAACTCGGCCGCTTCCTCAACCGGCCGCGCGAGAGCCATCCGCCGCACATACGCGCTTCCCACGATGGCTGCGTCGGCATGGGCCGCCACAGCCGCGACCTGCGCGGCCGAGGCGAGTCCGAAGCCAGCGGCGACGGGCAGTTGAGTGCACTGGCGAACTCGCGCCACCGCCTCGGCGATCTCAGGAATCTCAGGAAGTCCGTCGCGTTCGCCCGTGAGTCCAGCCCGTGCGAGGAGGTACACGAATCCGCGGCAGGACCGAGTGATCTCCGCGATCCGCGCTGCCGGCGTGGTCTGTGCCACCAGAAGTCCGAGGGCCAGAGAGCGCGCATCACAGAGTGCGGCGAGGCTCGGTGCCTGGGCAAGGTCGATGTCCGGGACCACGAGACCGTCAAAGCCCGCTGCGGCGATGCTCGCAAGGAAGTTGTCCGGACCGACCCTCCACACGATCGACGAGCTCACCATTGCCGCCATGGGAACTTCGGTTCGCTTTCTCGCTGCGCGCACTGCGTCGAGAACGGCCGCCGTGTCGACCCCTGCCACGAGTGCGTGGTGCATGCTCTGGGCGATGACCGGTCCATCGGCGATCGGATCACTGAATGGGATGCCAACTTCGATGGCCGTCGCCCCGGCCTCGGCGATAGCGACGATGGCGTCGGTGGTGACCGAAAGCGTCGGGAATCCCCCAGTGATGAACGGAATCAGCCCCTTCTGTCGCCGATGGCGAAGCATCGCCAGCGCGCGCGTGATCCGATCGGGCATGGTCGTGAGGGTACTCAGGCAGTGAACGCGCAGTGGGGCGGCCGGGATTCGAACCCGGGTCTCGCCGATTATGAGTCAGGGGCTCTGGACCGCTGAGCTACCGCCCCAGCGCGCAGGGGCAGCCTACCGAGTCCGCTTGCACACTGGCGAAACGGGTGCCACAATAGCGGACTTGCTCGCAATGCTCCCACCTACGCTGGTCACCCTCCTCGTCACCGTCGCGGCGCTCTGCGCACCGCTGGCGTTCACGGCGGGTGGCCGCCTCGGCGCGACTCAGGCCTGCGTCTGCATTGACGGCTGTTCGAGTTACGGGGGACTCGTGACGGAGCATGGTTCGATTCTTGCTCAACGCGCCCGGGCGACTTCACCAGGCCGATCGATTCCGACGGACCGTGGTGCTGCAGGATTCGCGTGGCATCTCCGCGCGATCACACTCTGCCTTGGTGCCGCGCCTCCACCATCGACGCGTCTCTGAATCGCGCGCGCCCTTCGGGCGCGTTGATAGTGCGTCGATCCCAGCAGACAATCCCGCGTGACGGCCTCCCCTGAGGAGCCGCGCCTCCTCGGAAAGCAACCAATGCCCATTCCCGTCCTCGACTTTTTCGTCCGCAAGACCTTCGGTACACACAACCAGCGAATGGTCCGTCGCTACCTGCGAATCGTTGACAAGGTCAACGACCTCGAGGCGAAGTGCGCCGCCATGACCGATCCCGAGCTCATGGCGATGACTCCGGTGTTCCGAAAGCGGATCGCTGATGGCGAACGCCCCTATGACATGATCCCCGAGATCTTCGCGGTGGCGCGGGAGGCGATGGATCGTGGGGTGGGGATTCGCAACGCCTTCAACCCTGCGCTGGGGTTCGATCCGAACGAGCTTCCTGAAGCCGCGCGGGCCGCGTATCTCGAGACGAAGGCGGTCATGGATGCGACCAGCCCTCGCGAACCAGTGGGAGAACTTCTGGGGTGCCGCGGTCCGATTGAAGCCTGGCAGTTCGTCGACATTCCAGTGTCCGTGTACGCCGCGGTGCGTGAGCTGCTTCCTCAGAGCAAGCCCCCCTTCCGCGCGCGCCCATTCGATGTCCAGCTCATCGGCGGAATCGTCCTCAGCGAGGGGCGCATCGCGGAAATGAAGACCGGCGAAGGCAAGACCATCGTGGCCCCGCTGGCCTGCTACCTCGCCGCCTGCGACAACAAGCAGGTTCATGTCGTGACCGTCAACGACTATCTCGTGCAGCGCGACCGTGACTGGACCTTTCCGTTCCACCGCGCACTCGGCCTCCGAGTGGGATGCATCCATCCCATGCATATGCAGCCGCACGCGGACAAAGTGAACGCGTACCTGTGCGATGTCGTCTACGGAACCACTAGCGAATTCGGGTTCGACTACCTCCGCGACAACATGAAGCTGCGCGCGCAGGATCAGGTCCAGAAGCGCCGGGACTACGCCATCGTCGACGAGGTCGACTCGACGCTGATCGATGAGGCGAGGACCCCGTTGATCATCTCCGGACCCGCGCACAACCGCCAGCCACGCTACGAACTGGCCGATCGGCTTGCACGCCACCTTGTCGGGCGCCAAAGGGAGTGGCAAGCCGGTGACGATCGGTTCCAGCAGTGTCGGGCGGCCATCGCCGGTGCCGAAGGAGACATCCGCAACGCCCGTGAAAAGTCGGCAGTTCCCGCCATCAAGCAGCGCCTCGAGGAGGCGCGCCGCAAACTCCCCTCCCTTGAACGCGAGCGCGACAAGTTCACCCAGTACTTCGAGTTGGAAATGGACAAGAAGCGGGCGACCCTTACCCATGATGGCATCGAGGAGTCACAGAAGGAGGCGAAGATCGGATCGTTCTATGTCGGGGAGAACATGGACCTCCCCCATCTGTTGGAACAATCGGTGCGCGCTCACACCGTCTATCAGCGAGACCGCGACTATGTCATTGCGCCCGACGACGACGGCCAGATGGGTGTCGTCATCGTCGACCAGAACACCGGTCGCAAGATGGTCGGTCGACAGTGGTCGGACGGGCTCCACCAGGCAGTGGAGGCGAAGGAGGCGGTGCGGATCAAGGAAGAGACGCAGACGATGGCGACGATCACCATTCAGAACTTCTACAAGCTGTATAAGCGCCTCGCTGGCATGACCGGCACCGCGGACACCGAGGCGACGGAGTTTTTCGAGATCTACCGCCTGACGGTCGTATCGATTCCAACCAATGTGGCGACCATCCGAGTCGACCAGCAGGACCTGGTGTTCATCTCCCAGAAGGACAAGTGGGAGCGAATCGTCGAGGAAATCGCACGAATCCACGACTCTGGGGCACCGGTGCTGGTGGGCACGACAAGCGTCGAGAAGAGCGAAATGCTCAGCCGGCTGCTGACAGAGAAGAGCGGGATCAGGCACGAAGTGCTCAACGCGAAACAGCACGAGCGGGAGGCAGAGATCATTGCGGGAGCGGGCCAACTCGGCGCTGTGATGATCGCAACCAACATGGCTGGCCGCGGAACCGACATCAAGCTCGTGCGCACATCGGCGACAGACCTCATCGAACACTGGAAACGGCGAAACCTCGCCCCCAAGGCGGCGGACGCGGCCCTGGGCGAGGAGAAGTGCATGGCGATGGTTCATCGCCATCTCGCCACCCGTTTTCTTGGTACGGATCGCGCAGCTCTTGACTCGATGGACGATGCCTCCGTGCGGCGCGCGCTGCTCGAGCACTGGGTCTCGGACGCGAGCGGCATCGCGGAGAAGAAGGTCAAGGGTCTATCCAACCTTCAGATCGAAGCGGAGCTTGACCGCGCCGGCTGGAGCGTCCATCGCCTCCGGTTCATCCAATCGACCGAGGATCTCGGCGGCCTCCATGTCGTTGGAACCGAACGCCACGAGAGTCGCCGCATCGACAACCAGCTGCGTGGGCGGTCGGGTCGCCAAGGCGACAGCGGCCACTCGCGCTTCTACCTCGCCCTCGACGACGATCTCATGAAGATGTTCGCCGGACGCACGACCCTCAATGTGCTCAGCACCATGGGCATGAAGGAAGGAGATGCGCTCGAAGCGCCGATGCTCAGCCGCGCCGTCGAGCGCGCCCAGCGCAAGGTGGAGGAGCGGAACTTCCAAATCCGCAAAACGATCCTTGAGTATGACGAACCGATGGAGGTCCAGCGGCGGGCGTTCTACGGGCGGCGCCAGCCGATTCTTGAGGGCAAGGGCATCAAGGAGGTTGTCCTTGGGTACATCGACGATGCGGTGGCCGATGCCGCGCACACCTATCTCTCTCCGGGGCATGTGCCCGGATGCATCTCCCAGTGGGTCTTCGAAGCGTTCGGCGTGATGGTCGAGGCCGACCGATTCAAGGGCAAGGACCGCGAGCAGATCCTGAAGACGATCTCGACCGATACGGTCGAAGAGGCCTCGGCTCAGATCAACATCACGATCGGCGAATACCTGCCCGAAGATGGTGACGAGTCCGACTGGGACCGAAATGGTGTCATCGCGTGGGCGCAGTCTTCGTACGGTGCCACTGTGACACCGGAGATCATCGACTCCGAGGGGCGCACGGGGGTCATCCGCCGCATTGAGGCGGCAGCGCAGGCGCGGTTTGAGGCGATCGACCTCTTCCCCGTCGAGCCGTACCTCGAACCCGGCTACGGTGCCAAGGACCTCCTCAATTGGGCGGGTGGAATGCTTGGGCGTCCGCTTGACCCTGCGACGCTCGACGGGGTACGGGAAATCGCTGACGCCACGGCAACGCTGCAGACCGCAGTCCGGGCCGCGTACCGCCAGCGGGAAATCCACTACCCGATCGACTTCGCCATCGAGTTCACCAACGCAAACATTCAGACCTACCCCCAGGCGGCACTGACTCAGTTCTGCGGATGGGCCCGAGGACGCTACGAGTTGGAGTGGCAGCCAAACGCACTCCCCGCGACGGACCCCGCGGAACTCAGGCGCCTGCTCGTCCAGGAAGCTTCCCGCTGGGACGCGCCACGCATCGCCGATCGCATCTCCCGACTGCTGACTTCGTTGCGTACCGAGGTCGCGGAGGCCTCCCCGGCGCCGTCGGATCCGAAGGCTGCGCTTGCTTCGGCCTTGGAAGAGTGGCTTCTTCGCACTCTGTTCCTTCGCCCGGCTGCGGATGAGCGCACTCTGCTCAGAGACGACCCCGAGGCGTATCTCAACCAACGATTCCCCCGAGTGATGCGTGAGGAGCTTGAGCAATTCGAGCGCTTTGTGCTCCTCCAGATCCTCGACCAGTCATGGAAGGACCACCTGCACACCATGGATCAGACGAGAGACTCGATCTCGTTCCGCTCGTTCAGCCAGAAGGACCCGAGGATCGAGTTCAAGAAGGAGTCATCGCGCAACTTTGCGGAAATGCTTTCGAGAGTCAGTGAACGGGTCACAGATCTAGTGTTCAAGGGAAAGCTGTCGCCGCAGCCGATGCGGCCGCCTCCAGGGGCGACGCCCCCAGTCACGACCACTTCGACACAGGCAATTGCCGCAGGCTTGGAGGCTCCCGCATCCCCAACCGACTCTTCGGTGGCCCCCCTTGCGACACCCATCGCCGCACAAATCCCCGCAACCGAGCAGGACCTCGACATCGCCATCGCCGAGCGCGCGGGTGCTCCACAGGGGGTGGCAGCGGCGGCGGTCGCGGCAGGTGCGGCGGCGATGAGTCAACTTCGAACGCCTTCGGTGCCTGAAGGAACACGCTTGGCTGTCGGCCGCAATGAACCGTGTCCGTGCGGCTCGGGCAAGAAGTTCAAAGCGTGCTGTGGGAAGAAGTGAATCCGGTCGTCGCTCAACTGCGTCGCTATACTCCCTGCCCTTAGCCGCCTCCTTAGCTCAGTTGGTAGAGCAGCTGACTCTTAATCAGCGGGTCGAAGGTTCAAGTCCTTCAGGGGGCATTTTCCGTAGAGTGCGGCGACCGGGGGCGCCGAGGCCAAGGCCTACTAGCGCGCTGCGCCGGGGTTCGCACCCCGACCTCCCAGCACAAGCATCGCTGCAAAGATCAAGACGAGGATGACGGGAAGCCACGCGACTTCGCCCAGCGCTCCGAGCCCAGCCGTTGCCTGAACCCCCATCCAAGTGGAGGCGAATTCACTCCCCGCTGGTGCCGTGCTCAGAACTTCGCGAGTCACTCCTACGGGTAGTCCCGCGGCAATTCCCGCGTCATAACTGCGGCCGATGAGGGGCAGGACGAAACTCACGCTGAGCATTCCGGCACCGCCCATCACCGCGAGTCCCAACGCTCCCGTCTTCGGGAACCGTTCATTCACATACCCGAGCATCGTGGGCCAGAAGAAGCAGACCCCGAACGCGAACACGGTGGCCGCAACGAAGAGTGTTGCGCCACTTGATCGGCTGAGCAAGAAGAGCCCTACCGCACTCAGCACGGCGCTGGCCAGAAGCATCCCCATCGGCTTCAGCCGGTGAACGAACGGACCGGCGAACATCCGCCCGAATGCCATGAGCCCATTGATCCACACCAGCACCAGCACTCCCGAAACGCCGGCATTCTCAAGGATGTTGGGGATCCACTGACCAGGCCCGAGCTCGCTGGCGGCGGTCAGGAGCATGCACCCGACCATGAGGAGGAAGAGCGGATGGAGACAGTTGGTGAACATGTCTCTGGTCGAGACACCCATCGTCACCCGCTCAGTGCGCGGAAAGGACTGCCCGAAGAACAGCATGGCGTACGCGGCCAGCGGTATCAGCATGGTGGCGAACTGAATCTTCCACCCGAATCCCGCCTTGCTCAGCCCGAAGGCCACCAGACCACCGATGACGATTCCGCCGGGAAACCAAACATGAAACTTGTTGAGCCGCGTGGTCTTGTCTAGTGGGTAGAGAGCGGCGACGAGTGGATTGCAGGCTGCTTCGACCGAGCCGTTGGCGATCCCGAACAGCAGTGTCCCGGCATAGAGGCTCCAATAGTCCCACGCGAAGATGGTGAGCAGGATTCCCGCCAGATGGCCCACGAACGCGAAGCGGATGATCCTCCCGAGGCCAAGGGTGTCGCACAGCGGACCGCCGAAGACCATCGCGAGGGTAAACCCCCAGAATGCGGTGCCATTGATCCACCCGACCTGTTCGTTGGAGAGACTGAACTCGCTGACCCAGGCCCCGGTCGCGCCTCCACGCAGCGCAAAACTCATCGCCGTGACAACGAGCGCGAGGCAGCTTGCTGAAAACAGGCGGGATGATCCTCGGTCCATTCGCGAATGCTAACCCGAGGGCCGCGCGGGCGCGGAGCACGGCTACCTGGCAAACACCATGAGGAGACCGCTCAGCGCGAGGGCAGTCGCGATCACGGCAATCACGACGGCGAATCGAAGGGAGCGCGTGGCGGACCCTCGAGCGCGGGCATCACCGGAGTGTTCGTCCAACTGGAAGGCGCGGCACTTGGGGCAGATGTCCGAGTCCTCCGAGACATCCTGGCCACACTCCTGGCACGGGCGAGTGGAAGCCCGCGAGAACCGCACGATGTCATCATCGGAGGGATCCTCGTCGCGTTCCTCCTCGTCGTGGCGTGGTTCGGACATGGGATACCATGCATCATCGTCGCTGCTCGTTGGATGCGCAACGCCCCGCGAAGAAACCTGTCATGGCTTTGACCCCTTCCATGATGACCGCGCTGGGCACACGGTGCCCGCCCTTTGCGTTGGTTGATGTCGTCTCATCGCGCCGGGTTCGTCTCGCCGACTTCGCGGGACAACCTCTCCTCGTCATGTTCATCTGCAACCACTGCCCGTATGTCGTTCACATCCAGAGCGCGCTCGGGCCTCTCGCGGATGACCTCGCCAAGCGAGGAGTCGGGGTCGTGGGGATCTGCTCGAACGACCCGACAACCCATCCGGCTGATGGGCCCGAGCCGATGGCGCGGACAGCGAAGGCGCAGGGGTGGACTTTTCCGTACCTCCATGACAGCGACCAGTCGGTAGCCCGAGCGTTCGATGCGGCCTGCACGCCGGACTTCTTCCTCTACGATGCCGCTCACGACCTCGTCTATCGGGGGCAGTTCTGCCCGAGCCGCCCCGGCAATGGAATCCCAGTCACGGGATCGGACCTTTCGGCGGCCGTTGATGCCGTGCTGGCGGGTCGTGCGCCTCAGGCGCGGCAGTTGCCGTCCATCGGGTGCAACATCAAGTGGCGCGCTTCGTCACCCTGAGTCACCATGAATCACCATGAATCACCCTGAATCACCCTGAGTCACCCAAAAAACAACCCTCGCTTGCGCGAGGGTCGAACGAGGCGGACGGGAATCGAACCCGCAACCACCGGCGTGACAAGCCGGTACTCTAACCAATTGAGCTACCGCCCCAAAGGCCAGTTCCGAGACCGCTTTGCGGTTTCGGGCGGTGAATCGTAGCGAAGCGCGGCCGCGCGTCAACCAACCCATCACGATCACTTGGCGTCGTACCAATTCGCACCGCTTGCGGCCTGCGAAGTGAGCGGAACCTTGAGACACGCCACCGCCGCCATGCGAGCCTGAATCCAGGCCGTGGCACCGGGCACGAGCGCCTCGGGAACTTCAAAGACAAGTTCGTCGTGGATCTGCAGGAGGAGGCGCATTCCCGGAACGGCGTCGTGCATGTCACGGTAGATGGCGATCATGGCCATCTTGATGAGGTCGGCAGCAGTCCCCTGCACTACCGTGTTGATCGCAATGCGCTCCCCCAGTGCTCGCTCCCCAGGATTTGGCGAATTGATCTGCGGAACACTTCGGCGACGACCCATCATCGTCGAAACGAATCCATGGTTTCTGGCCTGCGCGACGCAGCGGGCAAGAAACGCGTCGATTTTCGAGTAGCGCTCGCGATACGAGTCGATGATCTCCTTGGCTCGCTGAGGTGTCGTGCCAGCCCCCAGCCTCTGCGCCAGACCATACGGCGTGATCCCGTAGACGATTCCAAAGTTGACCATCTTGGCGCCACTGCGCTGCGCCGGTGTGACGCGCGACGGATCGATCCCGTGGACCTGTGCGGCCACCGCCGTATGGATGTCGATGTCAGCCTGAAAGGCCGAGATCATCGCGGGATCATCGGCGAGGTGGGCGAGGATCCGAAGTTCTATCTGCGAGTAATCGCAGGCCACCAGCCGGTAACCCGGGGGCGCAATGAAGGCACGGCGGATCTCCCGTCCCAACTCGCTGCGGATCGGGATGTTCTGCATGTTCGGGTCGCTCGATGAAAGTCGCCCGGTCGCAGTTCCCGTCTGGTGGAAGGACGCGTGTATGCGCTGAGTAGTCGGTTCGATCGCCTCACGCAGTGCCACGAGGTAAGTACCCACCAGCTTCCGCAACCGTCGGTACTCGATCATCCTCGCCGGAATATCGGTCGTGGTCGCGGGGTCCGCCGCGAGCCGCTCGAGGACCACAACATTCGTGCTCGGTGCCGAACTACCGCGCCGTGGGGACTTGAGGCCAAGGCCAGGCGGATTGGACTCGGGCGAGTTGAACAGCACGGCGGCGAGTTGCTTAGGGCTATCGGGGTTGAATGGATGCGGGGCACTGGCGACGAGTTCGTTGCGGTAGGTATCGGTCTCCCGACTGAGCCGGGCACACTGCGACTCGAGCTCAGGGCGATCGACCAGAATCCCGTTGAACTCCATGTCCGCGAGGACTTCGATGAGCGGGACTTCGATCTCGTGGTAGAGCGTCCCGAGCCCCTCCTGATCAACGATGTCGCCGAGGAGCGCGTCGAGGCGATGGGCGATGTCCGCATCTTCCGCGGCGTAGAGCGAGGCCTCACGGAGCGGCACCTGGTCGAAAGTCCGCTGAAAGTCGCCTGTTCCTATGAGATCCTTGATCGGGACTGGGGTGTATCCGAGGTGTGACTGCGCGAGCGAGTCGAGCGAGTGACTGATCCGCGTCGAGTCGTGAACATAGGAAGCGATCATCGAATCCCCCACAAGACCCAAGACCATGATTCCGTGTCGCCTGAGGACCTGAAGGTCGAATTTCGCGTTGTGCGCGACCTTTGCGACTGAGGCATCCTCGAAGAAGGGCCTCAGGAGTCCGAGCACCTCGTCAATGGAGCAGTGGGCCGCCGATTCGGGCGAGCGTACCGGGATGTAGGCCCCGGTGCCCTTTGCCCATGAGAAGCTGATGCCGCACAGCCGTGCGACGACGGTGTTGAGGGAGTCGGTTTCAGTGTCAAACGCGATCCGGGCTCCAGCGGATGCGGCCGCGCGTGCCTCCAGGAGTAGGGCCGCAATCGCCTCGGGAGTCCTCACGCACTGGTACTTGGCGGCGAAAACCGGATGGGACGCCGCGATCGCCGCGGACGCTACGGCGATCGAGTCCGCGCTTTGCCGAGGGGCAAAGAGCGGCGCGTCGGCGAAGTCGTCATGGCGTAGTGTCGGCTTGCGAACAGGAGCGCGAACAGGAGCACTCCCCTCACGCGCGCCAGAGACTTCGACTTCTGGCCTTGACCGCGTCCCGCGGACGACCGCTTCGACCTCGCTTCGCAATCGCCCGAATCCGAGCGTCGCCAGAAGCGCGAGAAGTTCGGGGAGCTTGGCGCGCGACAAGTCAACGCGGGTTGTTTCGTACGAGAGGTCGATCTCGCAGTCTTCCTTGAGCGCCACGAGCTGGCGTGACATCGCCAGCGTTCCCCGCGCCGCCTCGATGGCCTCCCGGCGCTTGGGAGTAAGCGACGCGAGATTCGCCAGAACGCCATCGAGCGAGCCGTAGGTAGTGATGAGCTGCGCGGCGGTCTTGGGGCCGATTCCGGCAACACCGGGCACATTGTCGACGGCATCCCCCATCAGCGCGAGCATGTCCGCGACCTGGTCAGCACGGACCCCCTTGGTCTCGAAGAGCTCTTCCGGACCGAGATCGGTTCCCGTCTGGGGGTCGAAGAGGGTCGTGTGCGAATCGACAAGCTGAGATAGATCCTTGTCCCGCGACACGATTCGGACCCTGAATTCGGGCCGCTCCCTGCGGACTCGCCGTGCAATCGTGGCAATCACATCGTCCGCTTCCACGCGCTCGACGGCGTACACCGGGATTCCCAGAAGCCGAACGAACTCGAGACACCGTTCCACCTGACCATGGAAGTCGAGCGGCGCGGGCGGGCGGTGCGCCTTGTACTCGGGGTAGAGGTCGGAGCGAAATGTCTCTCGGTCGCCTGCGCGGTCGATCACGAGGACAAGATGCGCCGGTTGGCGCTCGCGGATCAGACGGATCATCATTCCGACGAAACCGAATGCCATCTGCGTCGGCTCGTTAGTCGTCGGACTGGTCATCCCTCCCCGGATGGCGTAGTAGGCACGAAAAAACTGCGCGTGACCGTCAACGACGAAGAATGTGTCGTCGCTTCCGGTCACGCGCCTCACTTGACTTGCGTTGCGCGGACCGCTCAGCCCTTAGAACCGAGCGCCTTCAGGACCTCGGCCTTCAGGACCTCGGTCAGATTGCCCTGGGGGTCAAAGCCCGTGTGGACGGTAGCCACCATGCCGTCAGGACCAATGACAACGGTCGCGGGAATCCCGTCGAATCCGTAGCGCTTGACGACTTCACCCGAGTGATCCAGAAGGGTGGGGAACACGAATGCCTGCTTCGTCCAATACGCCCGCGACTTCTCGGCCGGGTTCTCGCCGCGCTCCCAGACATTGATCCCCAGCACAACGGCCGGCTGCTTCGTCTCGGCAACCCACTTCGCCAGGTCATTGATCGCGGGGAGCCCTTTGCGGCATGGGCCGCACCATGTGGCCCAGAAGTCAACGACGACAACCTTGCCCTGGAACTCTGCGAGCGTCACGGTCTTGCCATCAAGATCCTGTAGTGAGAATGCGGGAGCCACCGCACCAGCCTGAATCGACTGCGGGAGGTCCGCTGCAAGTTCATCCAGCGACTTGACCGCCTTGCGGGTCCCGGGGTCGAAGGCGATCGGTGTCGAGAGCGCCTCGGGCACCCTGGGATCCAGTGTGAAATCGACCGCGAATCGGACTCCTTCCGGCATGCCCGGCAGGGACAGCGCAAGTTTCATGGATGTAACGAACTTCGACGCCGGATTGATGTTGAGCAGCAGATCGTTGGCGGTCTCACCGATGAGAACCTGATCGACCCCGTCCTTCTGGCGGTACCCGACCACGGTTCCACCGTGGGATCCGCCGAAACTGAATGCCTCGGCGGCCTTCCCCGGCGCCATCCCGGCGCGGTAGTCAAGATGCGGCAACGGCAACTCAAGGCCGTCGAAGTGGTTGCGAAGTGTGTTGACGACGGTGCCGTCAAGGGGAACCTCAACGAACTTGTCCTCCGAGTCTAGGGACACAAAGTAAACTTTGCCGCCAACGCTGACGAGCCTTGCTCCCAACATCGTGACTTCAAGATCCTGCCCTGCGCCGATGATCACCGACAACGAATCCTTCTGCTCTCCACCCCCGGGAACATTGAGCGACCAAGCGACCGTGTCTGTCATCAGCGGTGCGGCCTTGTACGCGGCGGCTACTTGATCCATCAGACTAATACCCTTGGTAATCGCCTCGGGGGACTTGTCCGCGGCATCGAAAGACTCCGCATTGAGCGGCATCTTCGGGAGCATGTCTAATAAGTTCGGAGCCCCCTCGCCGTCCGCGGGAGCCGGCGGCGCAGTAGCCGACGGCGCATCCGGGGTCTTGCCATCGCCCTGGGCGAAGGCCATCGAACCAGAGAGCATCATCGAGACCGCGACCGAACCAATGCATGCCGACTTCCAAGTGTCCATGACAGTGTCCATGCGAATCTCCATCGTGGCTCACCGAAGGCTCTCTGCTCGGGCGCGCCACATGGCAACGCCGCCTGCGCCGAGATTCCCTTCGAGGGCCGAAAGAAACGATGCTAGCGGGATCCCATCCCCGGGGACAATCTCGTCCGGGCTGATTTCCAACAGCGGAATGAGCACAAATGCCCGTTGACACATGCGTGGATGGGGGACTGTCAAACCAGGAAGTGCGAGGGACGCGTCTCCGAAGAGCAGAATGTCGAGATCGATCGTGCGTGGCGCGTTTCGCTGAGAGCGCTCGCGGTGCCGTCCAAGCCCCTGCTCGATTTCGTGAAGGCGGCCAAGGAGTCCGAGAGGGTCAAGAGTCGTCATCGCCTCGCACACGGCGTTGAGATACCTGGGCTGGGCGGGACCGATCGGCTCGGTCTCGTAGAGCGAACTCATCCGCGAGATGGTCACTCCGTCGGATCCGGCCAGTGACGCAACCGCTGCGTCGATCGTGGCCGCGCGGTCGCCGAGGTTCGCTCCGAGCGCAATGAAGGTGCGGGTGCTCATGTCGTCATCGTGTCACGCCTTGGGCGGTCCCCCAACTTCCCAGAGGAGCGGAACATCGGCGATTCCCCCGACGAAGAGCCTCGCCCATTGCACGGCGATGCGCTGGGTCGCGACGCGAATGCCCGCGCGATCCTGTGGAAAGTGGAATCGTCGCGCGCGCACTGCGGGATCTCTTCCGCTTCCCATGTCGGCGATACCGATCCACACTGTCCCGACAGGCTTCTCCGGACTTCCACCATCCGGACCCGCAATCCCAGTCGTGCTGAGGCCGTATCGAACACCCGCACGGTCTGCCGCGCCGAGGGCCATCGCGCATGCCACCGACTCGCTCACTGCACCGTCGCGCACTAGCAATTCTTCCGACACCCCCAGCGCCGACTCCTTTAGCCAGTTGGAGTAGACGATCCATCCGCCGACACACCACTTGCTTGCCCCTGGCGAGCTGGTGAGAAACTCGCCCACACCGCCGCCGGTGCAGCTCTCGGCGAGAGCGATCCGTTCACCGCGACCTACGAGCGCATCGCCCAGCGACTGTGACAAGGTCGTCGATCCCTCGCCGAAGACATACGGATGCCAGGCGCGCTGAATCTCGGTGATCACGCGTTCGACCGAGCCGTCGTGTGCATGTTCGTCCCAGCCCCGCACTCGTGCGCTGACCACTGCGGACTGTGCCGTCGTCCCGACGAGCGGGTTGCACCCTCGATCCATCAGTCCCCCGAGCCGCTGCGCCGCGAGCGCCTCCGATAGTCCGCAACTGTGAATTGTTCGCGAGCACACACCTCCACGAAGGGCCTGCGGAAGCCGAGCGGTGATATCCGCAAGGACCTGCTTAGAGACCATGGGTGACATCTCCGACGGAGGCCCCGGGAGGCAGTAGATGAGCGTTCCACCGAGTGTCGCCGCCAATCCGGGGGCCGTTCCGTGGGCATTGAGGAGAGTCCGTGCCGTCCGCGGGCGTAGCGCCTGTCGAAGATTGATCGCCGGCATGGGATGGACCCGCTTCGCGAAACGGGCCTCGATTGCACAACGCGCTTCCGGGTCTTCCACCAGTGCCGTGTCCCCCAAGGCATCGGCGAGGCTCTCGCGCGTGAGATCGTCGTCGGTCGGACCGAGCCCACCCGTGGAGACGACTACGAATCGACCGCAGGCGAGCTCTCTGAACGCACGAGCGATCGCGGCACGATCGTCGGCCACCGTGCGGTGCTCGACGACGGTCACACCGAGCGAAAGAAGCTCCTGGGCGATCCACTGGGCGTTGCGTTCACCCACCTGTCCGAGCGTGAGTTCGTCGCCGATGGAGAGGATTGCGGCCGTCACTCCCATTGGGGTTGAGGGTATCTCCCGTCGCTAGGATCACTCGCAATGACCGTGCAACGGCCACACCCCGCTGACAGGCTCCTCGACGCGATAGATGCTGTCGGCGCACCGGTGTGTGTCGGGATCGACCCAGTGCTGACCAAACTCCCAGGGGAACTGGCCGGTTCGCCAGTTGCGGCAATCGAAGCGTTCAGCCTCGGCATCGTGGCCGCGGTCCGCGGGATCGTCCCATGCGTGAAGTTTCAGTCGGCTTGCTACGAGCGATTCGGTCCTGACGGGCTGAGAGTCCTCGAGCAGTCGATGGCTGCCGCAACCGATGCGGGGCTCATCACCATCCTTGACGCCAAGCGCGGGGACATCGGAATCTCTGCGGAACACTACGAGGCAGCGCTGGTGGGCCATTACGGCGCAGACTGGACAACGGCGAGCCCATATCTGGGGATGGACTGCGTGGCTCCTCTGCTCGTCCGCGCCGGTGCGTTCGCGCTGGTGCGCACTTCCAACCCCGGCTCGGACGCGCTCCAGTCGCTACCGACACGGGATGGTCCGACGATCGCGGAACTTGTCGCCGATCTCGTCGCGCGAGAGGGGGCTTCGCGCATCGGATCACGGGGATACAGCAGCCTCGGCGCAGTTGTCGGTGCTACCAAGTCACGCGAGGCGGCAGCACTGCGCCGACGGATGCCGCAGCAGATTTTCCTCGTACCCGGCTACGGCGCTCAGGGCGGCTCGCTCGCCGATGTGATCCCCTGCTTCAATGCCGATGGCCGAGGGGCGATCATCACAGCGAGCCGCAGCGTGATCTATCCGGAGGGTTCGGGAGAGCCCTGGATGACCCTCGTCTCACGAGCTGCCGCACGCTTTGCCCAAGAGATCTCCATCGGGGTCGCGCCGAGTGCGATCGACGGACACGCGGCGTCATGAACCGCCTGGCGGTCATCGCGTCGCTCGTCGCCATCGTGGTCCTGATTGTGACTCCCGTGATCGCGTACCGGGGGAGCCCGTCGACCACCGCGACCAACACGCTGGTCATCATCACCCCCCACAACGAACAGATCCGGTATGAATTCGGCCGGGCGTTCTCCAAGTGGCACGAGCGAGAGTACGGCACCCAAGTCCATGTGGCGTGGAGCACACCCGGCGGAACAAGTGAAATCCGACGGATGCTGATCGCCCAGACGAAGGCGGACCTCAGGCACGGCACGCCCGTCGGAGGCGACGCGGATGTGCTGTTCGGCGGCGGAACCTATGAGTTTCATTCGCTCTCGCGACTCGTCAAGCATCAGGACGGCACGACGGAGACCTCAACGCGCGTTCTCGATGAGTGCGACTGGCTCTCCAACGAGCAACTGGTTCAGTGGTATGGAGAGAACTCGGTCGATGGCCAGCCGATCTACGATCCTGACAAGCGTTGGTTCGGCGCAGCACTGAGCACATTCGGAATCGTCTCAGACATGACGCTCTGTCGGACGCTGGGGGTTAAACCACCGACTCGCTGGGCGGACCTCGCCGACCCGGCACTCTTCGGATTCGTTGCACTGGTGAATCCTTCACAGAGCGGTTCGGTGGCCACTGCCTTTGAGACGATTCTCCAGCGACTGGGGTGGACCAAGGGATGGCAAGTCCTCCGCCGCGCCGCCGCCAACTCCAACCAGATTATCGCCGCGAGCTCCCGCATCCCGACGACCGTGAGTAGCGGCGAGAGTGCGACTGGAATCGCCATCGACTTCTACGGGAGGTACCAGGTGCAGTCGCTCGCGGACGAGGCGGCCGCGACCGGCGATCCCTCGATTGCACGGCTCTCATTCGATACCCCGCGTGGCGAGAGCGTGGTCGACGCCGATCCTGTAGGCATTCTTCGCGGCGCTCCGAACTACGAAATGGCTAAGCACTTCGTCGAGTTCTGTCTCTCCATGGACGGCCAACTGCTCTGGCAGCTTCCCGCGGGCAGCACCGATGCGTGCGGCCATGACGGCCCTGACCTGTACTCCCTGAGGCGGCTCCCCGCACGCCGCGCTGCGTACGAGTGCTGCGAATCGTGCTTCATCGACAAGGTCAATCCCTTCGAAGACCAGTGGCCCATTGGGGCGAATCCGCACTTTCGCGACTTCGTCTCGCCTGTGTTTGTCTCTATGGCGATCAATCAGGACGACCGCCTGCGCCGCGCATGGCACCGGATCATCTCACACCCGGCATTCCCTCACACCGATGCCATCGTCACCGCCGCGGATGTGACCGACCCACAACTCAAGAAGTGGCTTGAGGCTTTCGACGCTATGCCCTCAATCGCCGGGCCCGATGGCAAGGAGCTGCAACTGAGCGATCCTGCCGAGCTTGGGGCGATCCGCACGGGATGGCTTCGCGGTGGCTTCGCCAGAAGCGGACTCTGGTCACTGCGCGAGGAGCCAATGACGCTGATGCGACGGCAATTCAGCGAGTTCTTCTCGAAGCAGTATGAGTCGATCATCGACTCTCCGGAGTGAGCGCGGGATTGGGTCATTACGCTCCTCTAGCATCGCCCGCGTGGACGAATCACTCAGGCCGGCAACCATCGAGCTGCATCGGCAGGACGGCCTCACTGTCGTGTGGAGCGACGGTGTACGGTCTTCCTACTCGGTAGCGCACCTTAGGCGGATGTCGCCGTCGGCCGAAGCCCGCGCCTTGCGGGAAGCCCTGGCATCAAATCCCCTGACCGTGCTCCCTGCGGGCACGAACATGGGTGCGCTCGAGGCACTCGATGCGGAACTCATCGGAAATTACGCGGTACGGATCCGTTTCAGCGACGGACACGCGACGGGCCTCTACTCGTGGCAGTACCTCCGCGATATCGACCCGGCCAGTGGACGGGTCTGAGGTGGGCTCAGTCCCCCTTGAAGTACCCCCCAGCCACTGCGCGCACCCCAATCAGAACTAGTTGCGCGCTAGTGTCTTAGAGGACTCTGAGGACGCCTCCCGTCCTTCCGCGCTCAAGGCGAAGAACCCCCGGATGCCGCACTGATCCTCGCGGATCGCCACCTAGTCTAAAAAAACTGAGGATCTCGCTGAGAGACTGCCGAAAGTACCTGTCGTGGAGAAGGGCCGCGGGCCCGGAACCACCTCGAACATCTTTCTCCCCTCCGCCCCCTCGACCAATTGGTTTGTCGCGGGGGTTTTTTGTCGTGCAGCCATGCATGGGGATGTGGCTGTCACGCGCGTGTCACCGACCAAGGGCAGCTCTGCGCGGACGGGGCACCGCGGACTACACTCTTGGCATGAAGATACTCACACTCATCGCAGCCGTCGGCTCGCTCTCGCTTCTCGTAGCGTGCGACGACAATTCATCGCGCACAACAAAGGTCCAGCCGAAGCCGCCTCCGACCGCAGCCGAAAAGGTGCCCGGTCCAGACGATGCATTCAATGCAAACCGGAAACTGACCTCGACCACCGACGCCCCTCCGACCGCTACCAAAAAGAAGAAGCCGTGAGTCGTGCGGCCAGTGCGGCCGCAGGTGGATCAAGCGTCAGGATGACATCAATCGCCGTAGGACTTCGAGTCCGGCGGCGATTTTCTCTTCGGGTGCTGCGAAACTCAGCCGGAAGTGGGTGTCGCGCGAACTGAACACGCCGCCGGGGACGATGATCAATTTGTGCTCGGCGGCGCGCTCGACGAACTGCGTCCCGGTCATACCGAGCCGAGCGGGAATCTCGATGAAGGCATAGAACGCTCCCTGAGGCGCAGTCACATGGGCGACACCGGCGAGTCCATCAACCACCATGTCGCGGCGACAGACATAGCGGGCGATGATCGGCGACAGATCGACATGAAAGCACTCGGCCGCGGCTGCCTGAAGCGGGGTCGGGGCGCAGACAAAGAGGTACTGCTGCAGGATCGCCATCCGCTGAATGAGCGCCCTCGGGCCGACTCCGTATCCGAGACGCCATCCTGTGCAGCCGTAGCTCTTGCCGAATCCGCGTACGAGAAGCAGGGACTTCGTTGCACGCGCCGGGCTAGGGCAGCGGCCCGCCTCGAGCGCCTCGGGGAATGTGAACGCGTCGTA
Organism: Phycisphaerales bacterium; assembly: GCA_009691915.1. Taxonomy (GTDB): domain Bacteria; phylum Planctomycetota; class Phycisphaerae; order Phycisphaerales; family SM1A02; genus F1-60-MAGs104. The sequence goes on along the minus strand of SIAD01000001.1, from coordinate 7,307 downwards.
GATCTCATCGGAGATGAGAAGAATCCCCCGCTCTTCGCAGAGTTGAACGATCTCCGCCAGCTCCCGCGCTGAGAGCACGACTCCACACGGATTACTCGGGCTGTCGATGACCACGACCTTGGTGCGCGGAGTGATCAGCGGTGCGATCCGTTTCGCGGTCATCCGGAAGTCCGGATAGGTATTGCACAGTACCGGTCGCCCTGCGGCCATCTTCACAATCTGCGGATACGCAACGAAGTAGGGGTCGGGGAGGATGACCTCGTCGCCGTCTTCGATCATGGAGAAGATCGCAAGCACAAGAGCTCCGGTCGTGCCCGCAGTGACGATGAGATCCTCGGCGCCGCCGGAAGTCCATCCGATGTCCCCCGCCAGGTGATCCCAGATCGCCTTGCGAAGATCGGGGAGCCCTTGGGTCAACGAGTACCCGGCACGGTCCTCCTTGATGGCCCTGATGGCGGCCGCCTTCACCCGTTCATCGACCGGGAAATCCGGCTGCCCAATGGAGAGATTGATCGGATCCTTCAGCGTGACCCCGAGATCGAACGCGCGGCGAATTCCCGATGCGTCGATTGCAAGCGCACGACGGGCGAAGAGCCGATCGAAGTCGAGCTCTCGGGCGCGCTCAGTCACACCCATCGATCACTTCTTGCCGGCGCCTGCGGCGCCCTTGCCCGCGCCCGGCTTCGCACCAGCAGATTTCGACGCGTCAGGCTTGGCTGCGCCGGCAACGGCGTCAGTAACCGTCGCGGCGGCATCAGCCTTCTTCGGCTTCTTCGCGACGGCAGCCTTGATGGAACGAACCTTTGGCAACCCAAGCGCCGAGTTCGCGCTCGAACTGAATCGCTCGATCTCCATCAACTTTGCGATCCGCTCGGTTCGGGTCAGCACATTGCGATGCTGGTTGAGGGCGCCGGACTTGGACTTGAGACTTGCGTGGATGCTCATGACGGACCTTTGAAGAGTTTGGGGTAGAAGTCGTGGAAGTCACCGTTACCGCGACCGAGCGACTTCCATTGCGCGCCGACCGCCCGAATCTTTCCCTCCAGTGCCTTCACGGGAGTGGTCCCTCGCTCATCCCGGGCAAATCCGGGGAGGGCGATGACCTGCGACCGCGCATTATGGCTGGGAATCGCCACAACATCAAGCCCCTTGCCACGACAGAAGGAGACCATCTCATCGGCTAGATCGGTGGCGATTTCCCCAGCCACTACGAAGTAATTGGTCCCGACCTGCCGTGGATCCCCTGTCGGAGGGGGCCCCAGTGGAGAGTTGCCAGGAGAACCACTAGACGCGGTCCCGGGACCGACGGGCGAACGACTCGGCTGGAGGGGGGCAACGAGCGGCTGCCCCGGGGACGCGATCGGGTCAATCGTTTGGCGGGGCGCACGCTCCGCATCGCTGGCACGCCGCTCACCCTCGGCCTGACCCGCGCGATGGCCAACGAGGTACGCGCCCAGTGCGATCGCCGCGATTGCCAGAAGTGCAACGAAGACGATCCCGACCGGCAACCTGAGTGACCTTGGCGATGCCAGCACCGAAGTGGCGGAGGCACTCCCCTTCGACCGGCGGGCTTCATACAGAGTCATCGAGTCCTTGGACATCGCTTCGATCGTACCTGACTCACGAGGGCAGAGAACTTGCAATGACACTCGCCATCGCACGCCCTCCGGCGTGAGTCAGCGACACATGCCATGCCCCGATTCCGCGCTCGAGCGCGCGCGCGGCTGCGAAGCCCGAGAGCACGATCGTTGGTTGACCCGAGGGCAGACTGCGCACTTCGATGTCGGTCCAGTTGATGCCATCACGCATCCCGCAGCCGATCGCCTTCAAGACCGCCTCCTTCGCGGCAAATCGAGCGGCGAGCCGTTCGCCCTGCTGACGCCCACCGGAAGCCGCGTACTCCCGTTCGTGATGGGTGAAGACGCGCCCTAGAAACCGCTCGCCGTGATCCTTGAGCATCTGCTCGATTCGCGAAACTTCAACGAGGTCGATGCCATGGCCGACAACACTCATGCCGCCGCTCCTTCCTGCCAGCAACGCAATGTGAACTCGAGACCGGCATGCGGGTTTCCCCACTGGCGCGCATCCGCGACTGGTGATGACCTGAGCGGGATCACCGCCAGGGCCGCCACATACGAATCCACATCAAGGCGGGCCTCGTGGGCGTCTCCCGCCGGTGCGCGAAGACCAGTCGTGAGAAGATCGCTGACACGGGCACACCCGATCGCACTGCCGAGACGACCAACAGCGCCGATGACATCGACTCCGGCCCCCAGGAGTGCCGGTGGATCGACCCCCACACCAAGCGTCACGGCGTAGGCGCTTGCCGATCCCTGAGAGACCGCCGCAAGCGAGTGGTCGGCAAAGCTGACTCCCTCGCGTTCGGCGACTTCGCTGAGTCCCCGGCGCACCTGCGCCAGCCGCTCTTCGATTTCCTCGGTCGGTTCTGGAAGGGCGAGGCTCACGCAACACCGCCCCAACGACGCAGCCAGCGATGCCGCGTGCGCCGCCGCGTCCATTGCCCGGTCGACTGTCGATGCGGAGGCGAAGTGCGCAGATGGAATGAAGAGGTCGATCCCGCTGCACGAGAGGCCTAGGCGACGCAGGTGTGAGGCCAATCCCCGGCGAGCACTCTGGTCCATGTCTCGCGGTCGCATGCCTTCGTGCGTCGCGGACCATTGCACGGCGCGATACCCCATCTGCGAAATGACCGCGATGGCCTCGACAGGCGGAAGCCCCAAGGGCGCAATCGTGGCGGCCAGGGGCGGGAGGTTGACCGCGAACTGCCGCAGCACTCTCGGAGGATATCTTCGGCTCGTGGAGCGCACTCTCAGGAAGACTCCCGAGCAGATCGCACGGGCGCGGCGGCTACTCAGCGCGCTCAGACGGCGCTACCCACACTCAAACTGCGCGCTCACATTCACCGCGCCACATGAACTTCTGATTGCGACGATCCTCTCCGCGCAGGCCACCGATGTGGCCGTCAATCGGGCAACCCCGGCGCTCTTCGAGGCGTATCCGACCATCGAACGGTTCGCGCAGTCCACGCCGGAGGCGATCTGGCCATTCGTGAAGACGATCAACTTCTGGCGGATGAAGTCGCGGGCGATCCACGAGTCGATGCGCTCAGTCCTCTGCGATCATGGGGGAGAGGTCCCGCGCACGATGGAAGGGCTTGTCGCCCTGCGTGGCGTTCAGCGCAAGACCGCCAATGTCGTCCTCGGCAACGCGTTCGGGATCAACCTCGGCGTTGTCGTCGACACCCATGTCGGCCGTCTGTCGCGGCGGATGGGGCTCTCCCGTCACAGCGATCCAGTAAAGATTGAGCGCGATCTGATGGCCCTGTTCCCCCGCGGCTCGTGGTGTGCGCTCTCCCACCTACTCATCGACCACGGCCGCGCCGTCTGCAAGGCCCGCGGCCATCTGTGCGCCGAAGACTCGATCTGCAAGAAGTTCTGCTGCGAGGCCCGCCGCGGGAGTTCACTGCGCGGCCGGAGTCGAGGGTGACGCAGGGTCGTACTTGCGCCACAGCACTACCCCCATGCCGCCGAAGATGCTCACGAAACTCGCCCCGTCGTTGGTACGCCTCGGGTAGATGTTGACGACTGGTCCCTGCACCCGGATGCGCCCGACCCGCTCAAGCGACCCGTTTTTCATCCGCCAGACATCGATCCCTTCATCGTGACCGACCCAGAGGTCATCCCGGACATTGGCAAGTGTCCGTGCATGCGCTCCCTGTGGCATCTGTACGACCTGCTGACGGCCCTGAGATTTCACGACGACGCGCGCAGCGCTCTCAATCGTGTACGGATCGGCGTCCGCACCCTCGATGGTCGCCGTGCCAAACCCGAACTCCGAGGTCGAGTTGGGGGGGTTGATGTTCTGGATCACCTTGTCGCTGGGTTCGCAGGTGCCCCCGACCATGTAAAGCCAGTTGCCCTCGTCGCTGCCGGCGATGATCCGGCGGCCGTCTGAGAGCACCCGTTCGAGCCGACCGGGCTCGCGGTGGGCAGCGAAGAACTCGTCGCCAGGGCCGCGAACATCGGTCGCAACTCGGTAGTACGCACGGCCAAAGGTCCCTGCGACCGCGAGTGTGTTGGGCGCGGCGAGATCGACATCGAGCGCCCCCTTCACGCGGATGTGTTGCTCGTCATCAAGTCCTTGCGAAGCGATCCGCCACGACACGAGCTCCGCCGGTGTGACTGCGTACAGGCGGTCACCGATCTCGCGGACACGGGCGACTTCGCCCGCAACGACCACGCCCGAGATCTCCGCAAGGTTCGCATCAAGCATGCCGACCCGCGCGGCGTCCCTGCCCTGCAGGACGAAGGCGAGCGCGCCCGTGCCAGCGGCGCCCGTCGATAGTGGCTGGAGGTCGCTGGCTCGCCCTAGCGAGGCGCCGTCGGAGAGGCGGAGGATTTCACCCTGCCGCGTTGCGACAAGACCGTGAGCACTAGGCGCAACTCGGCCGACCACCTTGCTTCCTGCGAGGAACCGTTCACCAGTGTCAAGACGCACGACTCCTCCGAGCCCGCTGACAAAGAGCCCACCATCCACGACCGAAATGCTCTCAGGGCGGATGCCGAGGTCCATTTCTGAGATGGACTCTGTGACCATGAGGACCTTGGGATTGGAACGATCAATACGCACGACCGCCGATCGGTCAAGGACGGCAACGAGGTCATCGCGGTACCGCGCGAGATCCACAATCGCTCCCGAGGAACCCAGAGGCATACAACGCAGTTCGTCCATGGTGTCGCCGCTCTCGGGATCAAGCGCCAACAGACTGGGGCCGTAACCCTCGTACACCACATCCTCATCGAAGAGGACGCGCCAATGGGCACCACCGACCGAGTGGGTTACTTCGATTCGTTCAGGCCGTTGGTCCGTCCGGTCAATAGGCTTGTAGTCACTGACGCAACCCGCGATGGCGATGACGCTCGCGCTCAGCAACGCCCGGACGCACGACCGCCTGACAAATTCCATTGGGGCAGCCTACCGACGGTGGTACTCTTTCGTTCAATGAGCCAAGGGCGGATCGAACTGCTCCAGAAGATGCTCGAAGAGGATCCGAAGGACGCGTTCTGCCGGTACGGGATGGCGCAGGAGTACTTGAAGGCTGGCAACATCGACGAGGCGCTTGCGTGGTTTGATCGGACCATCGAGTCGGACGGCGACTACTGCTACGCCTACTACCACAAGGCCCGCGCGCTTGAGCAGGCTGGTCGGATCGAGGATGCGGTCGCTGTTCTGAACGCTGGCCTCGCCCGAGCGCGAGCGACGGGGGACTCGCACGCCGTCTCGGAAATCCAGTCCATGCTCGACCAGCTCTCGTGACCAGTACCAAACCATCCTCGGCCGCGCGGCGCATCGCCAGGTTGGTCACCGATGAGCGCGACCCGCGATGGGTCAAGGTCATCCTGGAGGGCTCGAAGCGCGCCGTGGCGCGGCTTCCCCGCGAGTCATTGACAGAGTTGCGAATCGACGAGGGAAGGGCGTGGACCGCTGCTGTTCAGAAGCGAGTCGGAGGATTCGTCGCCCATCGGCAGGCGCGGGAGGCAGCGCTCGGGCTGCTGGCAAAGAGTTCGCACAACACGGCGACGATGGTGCGGAAGCTCGAGACTCTGGGATTTGAGAGGTCAGTCGTCGAGAGGACGGCGGCGGAACTCTCCTTGGATGGATGGCTCGACGACGACACCCACGCAGAGACTCGCGCGCGGAGTCTCAATCGTCGCCGCCCGGGACTAAGCGAAGAGGCCGCAGCCGGGCTCCTGGAAGCCGACGGGATCGACGCGCGACGCGCCTCGCGTGAGGCGCGGCGGATCGCCAACGACACCGTGTCCCGTCGCTCGGCACTAGAGATGGCAAAGCGCACGATCCTCCGACGCGGTACTCGGAGCGCGCTCAGCATTGCTGGTTCGCTCGCGAGGCGGGGAATCGATCAGGAGATCATCAGGGACGCGCTCGCCGCCAACGGAGTCACCATCGATGAGTGAGTTTCAGAGAGTTCGGACAGCCCTCTCCTCAGTCGGACTTTGCGTCGCACTGTGCGGCATTGCCGGATGTGCCGACTCGCGCAACCGCTCCAACGGGATTACCGGATTGGAACCTGGCGCGATACCTGCGCTTGTGGCGGATCCCGCGTCATCTTTGGTCGAAGTCGACGCGCCGTCGCTTGTCGGCCTTGATCGCAGAGGCTGGGATCTAGTGCTTGTCGAAGTTCCCCGGGGACAGATCGAAGTCCAGCCGACCTACGGGGGCAATCTGCACTTGTCTTCGGGAACCTCGCGCACCGAGGGGATCTACCCGACTACCGCGACCGCGCTCCAAGGCCAGTCGCTATCAGAGTCGGTGTTTGTCGAGGGGGCGTTGCAGCCCGCCTGGGCTGCGATCTCGCTGGCGGGCAGCCCAGTTCACATGGCTCAAGGCGCGTGGCCATGGTCGACGCGACTGGAACCGCGGGGAAAGTACGAGGTCGTACCCTCGGGCGCAGTGAACATCGTCGACTGGAGATGGGTCGAGCGACCAGCTGCGGCGCCGTCAGAGGCCGCTCTCGGCATGTCCCAGAGTGGACGCTGACACCACGGAACTACGATTGCTCACGCGATGACGAACTCCCGAGAGACACCACCCCGCCCCGAGGGGTTGCCCATCGGGCTGCCGGCGGGTTACCCATTCAATCCGGAGTGGGAGATCGCCCCCCGAGAGTTCCAGCAGTTGCGGCGCTCAGGCACCGACCTCGTCCTCATCGACTGCCGCACCCTCGCTGAGCGCGAGCTTGCACGCATCGAGGGATCGATCCATGTCCCCATGCAGTCTCTGGCCGATCGGCTGAGCGCGCTCCGAAAGTACGAGACATCCCGGGTCGTCGTGCACTGCCATCATGGGGTGCGAAGCCTGCAGGTGACGCAGTTTCTAAGGCAGGCCGGGTTCGACGATGTCCGCAGTCTTGCGGGTGGGATCCAACTCTGGTCGACGGACATCGACCCGTCGGTCCCGATTTACTAGGCGCGCGCATCTCTCGAGTTCTCCGCAGAAACACCTCGCAACAGAGGCGTCTCTGCCTAGAACGGGAGTTCACTGAGGAAAGCGGGCGAAGGGATTCGAACCCTCGACATTCGGCATGGAAGGGCAGTTGAACTACCCGCTGTCATTTGAAAGTCTTCCCTTAGTCACCCAAACGCACTTGAGCATAGCGCGGTTGTTCCCTTAGGGTGTTTCGCTTCGTGCAATTCGTGTACAGCCTGTAGCGATACACACACGGCGCATTCACACTTTGGGTAGGACAGTGCTCCAACAAGGGCGGT